>NZ_PNYA01000039.1 GCF_002879885.1 Trinickia dabaoshanensis | reverse complement strand
ATGGAACCGCTCGGCTATATCCCGCCCGCTGAAGCTGAGGCAAACTACTACCGGCAACTCTGCAACCCAGTTGCAATGCCGGCATCAACTTAAACCAACCAGCCTCCACGATTCCCGGGGCGGTTCATACGGTTCTGTCTTCAAGCTCAGGGACGAAATACAAGTCGTCCATCAGTACCAGCGTATGCGATTTGCCATCGCTCGCTTGTTCGAACCGGCCGAACACGCCCGCTTCCTCCAAGCTGCGGTGGACGAAGTTCCAGTCGTCCTCCCACTGGACCCGGTTCGAGTACTGCGGCAACGATTCGCGCAAATCGAAACGATACGCCCCGCTCGCCTGCGGGTGCTGATCGAAGACGTCCGCCAAGATCTGCTCGCCCGTCTGCTCTTGCCAGTCGCGCATATCCCTGCGCAGCGGCAAGAAGCACAGCCAGGAGCAGAACCGCAGTTGATAAAAGGACAAATAGCCGTCGCTAGCCAGACGGGAGAACGTCGTCACAAACCCGTGATGCGGGCAATAGCCACCGTCGGTCTGCTGTAGCCACAGCGTGACGGGCTTACCGATCATGGCTTGCAGATCGATTTCCCGGCCTTTGATGGATGCGGCTTCGACGACGAACTCGTAATCGCGGCCGAGTCGCGACACACCTTTCGCATACAAAGGAAGCAGCCAATCTTCACCGAGTGGCGTATCGAGCCGAATTAGGCGGCCGCGTTGACTGCCCCCGGCATAGGCCGCTTCAGATAGCGCGTTGGATCCCATGGAGATCGGCCCTCTCAGCCTTTTTGCGTTTTATTGGGCCCGATTTTATCGAATCGTCGGATCAAAGGCCATGGTGCCAACGTGGCTCCGCCCTCCGAGCCGACCGACCGATCTTTTCACTGCTTCCCGACACCATGCATCGTGCAGAGCACCCCGGTTACCCGATTGCGCCTCGGATGAGCACTCAAATGAGCACCACTTACGACCTTCTACACTAAACAGCCCAACTCGCCTCTACCTTCACCAATATTTCTCGTCAATCCCTAAAACCCTCAACGACAACTTTGCGCAACATGTGCGTCCGTTGTCGCACTACGAGCTACAAGGCGCTGCGGGCGGGCGCGGCGCCGGGTCCCAGCATATGAATATGGCAATTAAGAGACACCTGCTAGCGAGACTACGATTTGCTTGGCCACAGGCATGTATTTTTGCTAAATTAGTAACCAAAGTAGCAAAACAAAGTTCTGCAAATGTAGTTTTACTTCAAACGAGGAGACACCGCCCACGAGCGGCCTCGAACCCGAGCGCGGCGCATCAGGCCCACCAAGCCAGCAGCTAGCCCTCGAGCGTTCCGAAGGATCTCCCTGATACTGGATTCCCGCTCGGGCGATGGCCTCGCCCGAGCGCTATTCGCAGTAGTGGCTTCACTTTTGACAGGGTAAATGGAGGAGAAGATGAAGAAAGCATTGCTCGCCGCGGCGCTCATGTCGGCTGGTGTCATCGCGCACGCCCAAAGCAGCGTGACGCTGTACGGCCGCTTGGATGCCGGCCTCGAGTACATGTCGGGCCTGCCGAACGCCAGCTACACGGGTTCGACTTCGCGTTGGCGCGCTGAAAGCGGCGACTGGGGCACGAGCTTGTGGGGCATGAAGGGCGTCGAAGACATCGGCGGCGGCAACCAAGTCCTGTTCAAGTTGGAAGGCAGCTTTAGCACGATGAACGGTACGGGCCCGGGCAACAACGGCCTGTTCAATCGCTGGGCAACCATCGGCCTGTCGAACCCCACGTACGGTACGTTCTCGTTGGGCCGGATGCTCTACATCTCCAACGGCGTGTGGGACTTCGATCCGTTCGGTCAATCGAACTGGTCGTCGGCGTCGCTCGTGCGTGGCCGCAACTGGCCGCAGTCGAGCAACAACATTGCCTACCAATCGCCGAAGTGGAACGGTTTCGACGTCTACGGCCAGTACGCGCTGTCGAACGCGACGAACTGGAACGGCAACGGCACGACGCCGCAAGGCCGCGAAGCGGGTCTGCAATTGACCTACACGAGCCCGCTCTTCCAAGTGCGCGGCATGTACGACGAAATCCGCAACCCGGGTACCGGCACGCTGAACGGCGGCGACGGCGCATTCTCGTATTCGCGTGAATACACCGCCGGCGTCAACGTTTTCCTCGGCCAATTCAAGATTCAAGGCGTCTACCAAGCACTTCGTACGTCGGGCTACAACGGCGCCGCTGCGGCTCCGACCTCGCTCGATCACGAATGGGGTGGCATCACGTGGCAAGCCACGCCGGCAGCAGCTGCAATCGCCGCCGTTTATCACGTGAATGCAAACAACGGCTTCGGCAACGCCACGATCTTCACGATCGGCGGTTCGTACAACTTGTCCAAGCGCACGCTGCTCGACATCCAGATCGCAACGGTGCGTAACAGCAAGTCGGCGAACTTCGGCCTCGACGCGAACGCGTTCGGCAACGGCGGCAACATCACGTCGGGCACGACGACGTCGTACAACGAAAACCCGCTGCCCGGCCACAGCCAAACGGGCGTCTACGCCGGTATTCAACACTCGTTCTAAGCGAGTGGCGTAGCGAAAAAGAACAGATTTAACTGAGTTTCACAGTTTCAAGTTTCACGCTGCTGCGAGAGGCGCGTATCGGTGCGGTGTCCCGTCAGGGCGTCGCACCTTTTTTTTGTATCTACGTTCTTGTTATCTATAGCGGCTAGTGCCGATCGCGTCGGTACGACTCACCGCACATCGCCGCGAGCCGGAGCCGATGCCGGCACGGGAGCCTCGCCGCGCTCACGTGCCACAAAATACCCGGCCCGTCGTTTCAACGAAGTGCTTCGACCGTCAAACCGCCGCTTCGTTCTCTTCCCCGGTCCGAATCCGGATAACCCGCTCGACTTCCGTCACGAAAATCTTGCCGTCGCCGATCTTGCCCGTGCGCGCGGCGCCGATGATCGCGTCGATGACTTGGTCGCACTGGGCCGCCGCCACCACCACCTCGATCTTCACCTTGGGCAGAAAATCGACGACATACTCGGCCCCGCGATACAGCTCCGTATGCCCCTTCTGACGGCCGAAGCCCTTGACTTCCGTGACCGTCAACCCCGTCAAGCCGACTTCGGCCAGCGCTTCACGGACTTCGTCGAGCTTGAACGGTTTGATGATGGCGGTAATGCGTTTCATGATGTGCCTCGTGTGAGTCCGACAAACAAGTGGATCGATTCTACGCCGCGGTGCGGCAAGTTCATTGAACCGGTTCGGTGTAGCGCGACGTGATCGGGTAGCGCCAGTCGCGCCCGAATGCCCGATGCGTCACGCGAATGCCGATCGGCGCCTGGCGTCGCTTGTATTCGTTCAGCTTGATCAACCGCGTGACGCGCGCCACGTCTTCGCGCGCATAGCCGGCCGCGACGATCTGCGCCAGCGAGCAATCCTCTTCCATGAACATGCGCATGATCGCGTCGAGCACCTCGTAAGGCGGCAAGCTGTCCTGATCGGTCTGGTTCTCGCGCAATTCGGCCGAAGGCGCGCGCGTGATGATGCGCTCCGGAATGACGTCGCGTTTAGCGAACTGCGACGCGCCGTTGCGGTAATGGCACAGACGATATACGAGTGTCTTGGCGATGTCCTTGATCACGGCAAAGCCGCCCGCCATATCGCCGTAGAGCGTACAGTAGCCCACGGCCATTTCGCTCTTGTTGCCCGTCGTTAGCACGAGCGAGCCGAATTTGTTCGATAGCGCCATCAAAAGCGTGCCGCGGATGCGCGCCTGGATGTTCTCCTCGGTCGCATCCTCGGGCAAGCCCGCGAATTCGCTCGACAGCGCGCCGCGAAACGCTTCCATCATCGGCGCGATCGTGATCTCGTCGTAGCGAACGCCGACGCGCCGCGCCATCTCGGCGGCGTCCGACGTGGAGATCTCGGCCGTATAGCGCGAGGGCATCATGACGGCACGCACGCGCTCGGCGCCCAGCGCGTCGCAAGCGATGGCAAGCACGAGCGCGGAATCGACGCCGCCGGACAGCCCGATGATCACCCCCGGGAATCCGTTCTTGCCGATGTAATCGCGCACGCCGAGCACGAGCGCCGCGTACACCTGCGCTTCGAGCGAATCCGCCGGTGCGACCTCGCCCGGAAGGGGGCGGCCGTCCTCGAATTCGACGATCGAATGGCCTTCGACGAACTGCGGCATGCGCGCGACCATCGCGCCCTGTCCATCGAGCACGAACGAGCCGCCGTCGAAAATCAATTCGTCCTGGCCGCCGACCATGTTCACGTAGGCCACGGGCAGGCCCGTTTCCGCGATCCGCGAGCGCGCGATGTCGACCCGCGTCGCTTCCTTGTTCATGTGGAACGGCGAGCCGTTCGGAATCAACAGCACCTGGGCACCCGCCGCTTTAGCAAGCTGGGCGGCCGACGCATGCCAGGCATCTTCGCAGATGATGATCCCGTATTTGATGCCGTCGAGCGTGAAGACGAACGGCGCGGTGGCCGAGGCGAAATAGCGCTTCTCGTCGAACACCTCGGTATTCGGCAGGTCTTGCTTCATGTAAGTGCCGAGAACCTGCCCGTCGACGAGTACGGAGGCCGCGTTGTACGTATCGACAGGTGCCACGCCGCGCTCGATGGGCCGGTTTGCATTACCATGACCGCTCGCGCCGTCGCCGTTCGAGCCGCGGTGCGGGTGGCCGACGATCACATGCAGTCCGGCCAGCGGTTTCAGGCGCTGCGCCAGCTCGGCGAGCGCCGCGGCGCTGGCCTCGTAGAACGCCGGACGAAGCAACAGGTCTTCGGGCGGATAGCCCGATAGCGAAAGCTCGGGCGTGATCACGAGCTTGGCACCGTCTCGGTGCGCGGCTTGCGCGCACTCGACGATCTTCGCGATGTTGCCGGCGAAATCGCCAACGGTAACGTTGATTTGAGCTAAAGCGATACGGGTCTTCATGGGCAGTGAGCGGCAAGCGGCCTATGCGACCGGATGACTCGACAAAAGGAACGACGCTCGCGTGCACGCAGCGTGCCGTCCCGCGGAACACGGTTAGACAGTTGAAACAGGAACGCATCGATTATCGCATGGGGCTCCTCGGCTCGCCGGCCGAAGTCGACGCACGTGAGTGGAACGCGCTCGTCGCGCGCCAGGATCAGCCAACACCGTTCCTGCGCCATGAGTTTTTGAGCGCGCTCACGGCCACGCAATGCGCGACGGAAGACACCGGCTGGGGACCGCGCTTCGTCACGCTCGTCGACGAGAATACAGGCGCGCTGGCTGCCGCCGCCCCGCTGTACGTGAAGAATCATTCGTACGGCGAGTACGTGTTCGATTGGGCCTGGGCCGATGCCTATCAACGCAACGGGCTCCCGTACTATCCCAAACTCGTCTGCGCCGTGCCCTTTACGCCCGTGCAAGGCACGCGGCTGCTGGCGGTCGACGACGCCGCGCGGCGCCGGCTCGCCGCGACGCTCGTCGCGCTGGCGGAGCAATCGGACGTCTCGTCGCTGCATGTGCTCTTCCCCACGGAGCAAGAGGCCGACGCGCTTGCCCAAATGGGCATGATGCGCCGTCAAGGCATCCAGTTCCATTGGCTCAACGACGGCTATCGCCACTTCGACGATTTCCTCTCGACGCTCGAACAAAAGAAGCGCAAAAACATCCGAGCCGAGCGCCGCAAGGTGCGCGACGCCGGGATCACGTTCCGGCGCGTGCGCGGCGAGGACGCCACCGACGCCGATTGGCGTTTGTTCAACAAGTGCTACCGGCAAACGTACCGCGAGCATTTTTCGTCGCCGTACCTGAACCTCGATTTTTTTCGGACGATCGGGCGCTCGATGCCGGAGAATCTGCTGCTCGTCATCGCCGAGTACGAAGGGCGGCCGATCGCGAGCTCGCTGCTCGTCTATCAGCGCGATGCCAAGACGGGTGGAACGCTGTACGGCCGTTACTGGGGCGCACTCGAACACGTGCCGTGCCTGCACTTCGAAACGGCTTACTATCAGCCGCTCGAATTTTGCATCGAGGAGAAACTGGCCGTGTTCGAGGGCGGCGCGCAAGGCGAGCACAAAATGGCGCGCGGTTTCCTGCCGACTGTCACGCACTCGGCGCATTGGCTCGCGCATCCCGCGTTCGCCGACGCCGTCGCGCGCTTCCTCGACAACGAAGCGAATTTGATCCACGCGCACGTGGACGAGCTGCGCGAGCACGATCCGTTCAAGAAGCGCGCTTAAAGCGAGACGAGATGGACCCGATGAAAGACAACAAGACCGAGCGCGCGAGCCGCCGATGACCTGGTTTCTCTATTTGATCGAATGCGACGACGGCAGCGTCTATACGGGCATCGCCACCGACGTTCAAGCCCGCTATGCGAAACATGCGACGGGCAAGGGCGCCCGCTATACGCGCGCGCGCAAGCCTGTCGCGCTGCTTGCGTCGTTCGAGCTGGCCGACCACTCCAGCGCGTTGCGCGCCGAATACCGGGTCAAGCAACTGTCGGCGGCCGATAAGCGTGCGCTCGCGGCCGGCGCGCGCACGCTCGCATCGGTGCTTACTTCTTGAAGTTCGCGATGCCTTCGGTGATTTCCTTGTGCGCGGCGTCGATGCCGGCCCAGCCTTCCACCTTCACCCACTTGCCCTTCTCGAGCGCCTTGTATTGCTCGAAGAAGTGCTTGATCTGGTCCTTCAGGTAAGCGGGCACGTCGTCGATCGATTTCATGTGCGCCGTCATCGGGCACAGTTTGTCGTGCGGCACGGCAACGAGCTTGGCATCCACGCCCGATTCGTCGGTCATTTGCAGCATGCCGAGGGCGCGCGAGCGCACGACGCAACCGGGGATCAGCGGGAACGGCGTGATCACGAGCACGTCGACGGGGTCGCCGTCGCCCGACAACGTCTGCGGAATGTAGCCGTAGTTGACCGGGTAGCGCATGCCGGTGCCGATGAAGCGGTCGACGACGAGCATGCCCAATTCCTTGTCCGCTTCGTACTTGACCGGGTCGCTTTGCGCCGGGATTTCGATGATGACGTTGAAGTCTTGCGGCAGATCCTTGCCCGCGGGGACGTGATTGAAGCTCATGGCGTTCTCTAGTGGAAATAAAAACGGGAAAACGTGAGGCTCGCGCCGCCGCGCGCGGCAGCGGTGCACGGTGGATTGCGACGCGCCGCGTGCGGCGCTCGCTAGCCAAGCAGGTGGCCGGCATTGCGCGCCATTATAGCCGGAGCGGAGCATGCGCACTTCGCGCGCGGATCGGGCCATAATCGCGCTAGTCGCAGGTTTCGAATCCTTTGAGTAGGAGGCCTGGATGGAAGAAGCGAAGCACTTCATCGGCGGCAAGTGGGCTGCACCCGCCTCCAGCGAGTCGATCGACACGATCGACCCGTCCGACGGCCAGCCCTTCACGCGCATCGCGCGCGGCAACGCCACCGACATCGACGCGGCCGTCCACGCCGCCCGCGCCGCCTACGAGGGCGCGTGGGGGCAAACGAGCGCCGCCGAGCGCGGCCGCATCCTCAATCGCCTATCGATGCTCGTCGCGGCCTGCGGCGAGGAACTCGCTCAGCTCGAAGCTCGCGACACGGGCAAACCGCTACGCGAGGCACGGGCCGACGCGGCAGCGCTCGCCCGTTACTTCGAGTTCTATGCCGGCGCGTGCGACAAACTGCACGGCGCAACGCTTCCCTATCAATCGGGCTACACGGTCATGACGGTGCGCGAACCCCACGGCGTCACCGGTCATATCGTTCCGTGGAATTACCCGATGCAAATCTTCGGGCGCAGTGTGGGCGCGGCGCTGGCGGCCGGCAACGCGTGCGTCGTCAAGCCGTCCGAGGACGCATGCCTGTCGCTGCTGCGCGTGGCCGCGCTGGCCGACGAAGCCGGCCTGCCGGCGGGCGCCCTCAATATCGTCACGGGCTACGGAACGGAAGCCGGCGCCGCGCTCGCGCGTCACCCCGGCGTCGATCACATTTCGTTCACGGGTTCGCCGAGCGTGGGTACGCTCGTCTCCCAATTGGCCGCCGAACACCACGCGCCGGTGACGCTCGAGCTCGGCGGCAAATCGCCGCAAATCGTCTTCGCGGATGCCGACCTCGACGCCGCCCTGCCCACGCTCATGGCGGCGATCGTTCAGAACGCCGGTCAAACGTGCTCCGCTGGTAGCCGCGTCCTGATCGAGCGCGCCGTCTACGACACGTTGATCGAGCGCCTGGCCGCGGCCTTCGGCGCGCTGCGCGTCGGCCCGAGCGCAAGCAACCTCGACTGCGGTCCGCTCATCAACGCCAAGCAGCAGGCACGCGTGGCCCAATTCGTCGCCGAAGCGCAGCGCGACGGGGTGCGCGTCGCCGCTCAGGGCGAGATCGTTGCCGGGGCGCCGAGCGCCGGGTTCTATCAAGCTCCGACGTTATTTGCCGACGTCCCCGCAGAGCACCGTATCGCCCAGGAGGAAATCTTCGGTCCGGTGCTCGCCGCGCTGCCTTTCGAGGACGAACAGCAGGCCCTCGCACTCGCAAACGGCACACGCTACGGACTGGTTGCCGGGCTTTGGACACGCGACGGTGCGCGGCAGATGCGCCTCGCGCGACGGCTGCGCGCGGGCCAAGTCTTCATCAACAACTACGGCGCCGGCGGCGGCGTCGAACTGCCGTTCGGCGGCACGGGCCGATCGGGGTATGGGCGTGAAAAAGGGTTCGAGGCGCTGTACGGCTTCACGACCCTCAAGACGATCGCAATCAAGCACGGCTAGCCGGTCGCTCGAAGCGCCGAAGCCGGACCTAGAACAACGCTCGACACATCGACAGGCCGATCGGGCCAGGAGGCAGACATCATGCGGTTGGAGGGCAAAACGGCAATCGTTACGGGCGCGGGCTCGGGCTTCGGCGAAGGCATCGCCAAGACGTTCGCGCGCGAAGGCGCGAACGTGGTGATCAACGATTTGAACGGCGCCGCGGCGGAGCGCGTCGCGAGCGAGATTGCGCTTGCAGGCGGGCGCGCGATCGCCGTTGCGGGCGACGTCACGAAAATCGACGACTGGCACAGCCTGCGCGAGGCGGCGTTGAGCGACTTTGGCCTCGTGCACATCGTCGTCAACAACGCGGGCACGACGCATCGCAACAAGCCGGTCATGGAAGTGACGGAGGCCGAATTCGATCGCGTCTACGCCGTCAACGTCAAAAGCATTTACTGGAGCGTGCAAGCGTTCGTGCCGTACTTCCGCCAGCAAGGCGGCGGCGTGTTCGTCAACATCGCCTCGACGGCCGCGGTACGTCCGCGCCCCGGCCTCGTCTGGTACAACGGCAGCAAGGGTGCCGTGGTCGTCGCCAGTCGAGCGCTCGCCGCCGAGCTCGGTCCCGACCGAATTCGCGTGAACTGCGTGAACCCCGTCATCGGCGCAACGGGACTGCTCACCGAATTCATGGGCTGCGACGATACGCCGGAGAACCGCCAGCGCTTTTTGGCCGGCATTCCGCTCGGCCGCTTTTCCACGCCGCAGGATGTGGCCAACGCCGCGCTCTATCTGGCGTCGGACGACGCGGCGTTCATTACCGGCGTCAGCCTCGAAGTCGACGGCGGACGCTGCGTGTAATCGCTTCGCCTCACCGTTTCACCCGACGTCCGACCACATAACGAAGAGGAGACAATCCATATGGCCAGCCCCAATCCCGTCGATCCGCTCGCGATGCCCGACGCCCGCGCGCCGTCGTCGAGCTTCGAAGAAGCCACCTATCGCAAGGTTTCTTGGCGGCTGCTGCCGCTCTTGCTCGTCTGCTATCTCGTCGCTTATCTCGATCGCGTCAACGTCGGCTTCGCCAAGCTACAGATGGCCTCGGCTTTGCACTTGAGCGATGCCGTCTACGGTCTCGGCGCGGGCATCTTTTTCCTCGGCTATTTTCTGTTCGAGATTCCGAGCAACCTCATCTTGCATCGCGTCGGCGCAAGGCTTTGGGTGGCACGGATCATGGTGTCGTGGGGCGTGATCTCGGGGCTCACGATGTTCGTCACGACGCCCGCGATGTTCTATGCGATGCGCTTTCTGCTCGGGCTCGCCGAAGCGGGCTTCTTCCCCGGCATCATCCTTTATCTGACCTATTGGTACCCCGCGCATCGGCGTGGGCGCATGACGACTTGGTTCATGACGGCCGTTGCGCTGTCGGGCGTCGTCGGCGGCCCTGTCTCGGGCTACATCCTCAAAACATTCGACGGCACGCATGGCTGGCAAGGCTGGCAGTGGTTGTTTCTGCTCGAAGGACTGCCCTCGATCGTAGCCGGGATCGTCGTCTTCTTCATGCTCGACGACCGTATCGCCAATGCGTCCTGGCTCAGCTCCGAAGAGAAGCACTTGCTCCAACGCAACATCGGCGCGGAAGATGCCGGCAAGGAAGAACTGCCGCTCGGCGCCGTGCTCGCGAGCGCACGCGTATGGCTGATGAGCCTCATCTATCTGTCGTTCGTGATGGGCCTTTACGGCGTGAGCTTTTGGCTGCCGACGATCATCAAGGCGACCGGCGTGACCGACGCGTTCTCGATCGGTTTGCTCTCGGCGATTCCGTTCGCCGTGGCCGTCGTCGCGATGATCCTGGTTGCGCGTAGCGCCGACAAACGCCGCGAGCGGCGCTGGCACGTCGCGTTGCCCGGCCTCGCGGGCGCACTCGGGCTCGTGCTCTCGGTCGTATGGGCTCACGACACGACGCTCGCGTTGGCGGCGCTCACGCTCGCCACCGCCGGCATCATCACGTCGCTGCCGCTGTTCTGGAGTCTGCCGACGGCGTTTCTCGCCGGCGCGGGCGCGGCGGCCGGGATTGCGATGGTCAATTCGATCGGCAATCTGGCCGGCTTTCTGAGCCCCTACGCCGTGGGTTGGCTCAAGCAAGAGACGGGCGCCAACGATTCGGGCATGTACATGCTCGCGGCGTTCATGGTGCTCGGCGCCGTGCTCGCGCTCAGCGTGCCGGCGCGGCTCGTGAATAAGTAGCTCGCCGGGGCGTGCGCCGTCCTCCTCGTCATCTTCGCCGCCGTCCGATGGATTTCGCTCCATCGAGACGGCCGGTTATGCATCCTGGCGTAGCCTGCGGGCTAACCACGATGTCGCCTCAGAGGATCCGTGCGCCATGCCCAGAATCGGTAGATCGAACCCAACCAACTCGCCCTCGCCCGAGCGGGCCGCCAATCCAACGCCCCCGCCGAGTCCCGACGCCCGCGGCAGCGGTGCCGGCAGGCGGGAGCGGAACGGCCTGCTCGGTTTTCTAGCGCGCCCGTTTAGGGGGTCGCGCGCCACGGGCAGTTCCGGCGCGAGTTCGTCGCCGGAACGCGAACAAGCGTCTGGGTCGCGTGCGGCGCCCCGGGCGGCAGCCGCACTGCTGCACCGGACCCCTGCGTTGGCGCGCGGCCATGGCGAAGAGGTCATGGCGCGCGTGACAGGCGCTTCGGGCGAGGCCCGAGGCAGCACGACGGGCGGCTCCGCTTCGAGAGCGCCGGCCCGAGGTGCCCTCGCACCGCAGCCCGGACGCCGGAATGCGCTTGAATCGGAAGCTGCGGCAATCGTCCAGCAGCTGCGCGACGTGGGCGCCGACCTCTCCGAAGTTCGTGAAAGTGTCGCCGCGGCCATGCGCAACGAACCGGTTGGATTCAGCGCGGATGCGGTGCGCATTTTGAACCGCCATTTCCCTCAAATGTTCCAGGTGGGACTCGAGGGCAATCCGCTTGCAGCAGCGCTTCATCATGCGCTTCCACGATCAGCCGCCGCGCCCCGGGGGGGTCTCTCACCAGCGGAGCCGCGACGCCGGACGACCGGCGGCTCCAGTGGCAGCGCGCAAACACCGCCACGGATTGGGCAAACCTCGGCGCCAGGCCGTCCGGCGCGCGGTGCGAACACCTCGTTAATGGGGCGGCTTGCGGGCTCGGGGATCGATATGGTCCGTGTCGCGGCGGCGATCGACAATGCGGTGCGCAACGGCAGCGCGTTGCCCGAAGATATACGCGGTGCCCTGCAGCGTGCCGGTATCGAGACCGAGCTCGGCCGCCGTCCTGACATGGGTCATCCCTTGCTGCGGCTCAGACGGGAGATCCATGATGCGACTCCCGAGGAGCGCGAACCGTCGCCTCCCCGTGCGCAGCGGATGCCCAGAACGATCCGGCGCCCACGACTGGGCATCCCTACCGTTGAAACCAGCCGCTCACGCGGACCAGATCTGATCAATGCGCACGCCGGGCTGACGATGCCGGCGCGGGTACAAGGAGAAAACAACGCGCAATACGCCTGGCGATTGCACAACCTGAACCCGGGGGTGTCGTTGGAACGGCTTGCAGCCGCGACGGTCGGCCCAGGCGGCCACTTGAATCTACGACCGACGCTCCACCAGCTCAACGCGATGGTCAAACTGCACAAAGATATTCACGCGGCCTTCAGCAGCTTGCGCTCGATTTCGAAAGCCGATGCCGAGCGTCTGGGGTTCAAAGATGCAGCGACGCACGACGAGGACGAAGCGACGGATTGCCTGTTCGGAGAACCGCTGTCTACCGCCAATCCCAACCAGCGTGTCATCGGTTTGGCTCAATTGCCGTCGGACCGAAAGCAGGCCTATAGTGCCGACGTCAATAAAGAGGTCGTCTTTATGGATATGAACAAGTTGGCCGAATTCCTCGCGAGCAAGCCGGAACATCCGATCAACAGGCAGCCGCTCAACCTCGGCAATCTTCACAATTTCGCATTTAAGATCGGCTGACTTCGAAGCACGCTTGCTTGCCCGAAACATGCGGCAAACGTGCCCCGCAGTCCACTAAACGATCTTCATCGCCAGCGCGCTCGCCCGATAATGCTCGGCCGCGCGCTCGGCATCGCCTAGCTCTTCGAACAGCCGCGCGAGCGCGCGGTGCGTACGGATGACGAGCGCATCGTTGTCGCCGGCGAGCCGCAGGGCCGATTCCAGAAACGATTGCGCCTTGCCCCAGAGCTGCTGGTGCAAGCACAGTCGCCCCAAAGCGAACAGCAGATCGGGGTCCTCGGTGCGCTCCTTGCGCCAGCCTTCGGCCTTTTGGATCAACGGCAACGCATCGGCTTGCGCCGTCTCGGGATAGCGGCGCAACAGCCTCGCGTCCCAGTTGTGAGCCAACGCTTCCTCCACGATCTTGCGCGCGTCCTGCTGCCGGTTCAAACCGATCAACAGTTCGGCGGCCAAATCGGCCAAACGCGGCGACTGCCGTTCCACCTCGGCCAAGGAGTTCCACAGCGCGAGCAATGCGTCGGGATCATGGCGGCGGTCACGCAGCAAATTCTCCGCCGCTTGCTGCCGCAAACGCACGGCGACGGTCGGATGCAGCGCCTCGCGCTTTTCGAGCGTCTTGACGAGCTTGAGCACCTCCGCCCAATTCTTCAACTGCTGCTGCGCCCGCAAGGCGATCTGTTGCGCGTGGATGCGGCGCGTGCCCTGCGCCTGCATTTCGGTCAACGCCATCAACGCGCCGTCCGGATCGCGTCCGTCGGCACGCATATCGGCGCTCGCCATCAGCCGCGCGTCTTGCCATTCCGGCGCATCGATCGCGGCGAGCCATTCATCGCGGCGCGCGTACTCGCGCATCCTATGCGCTGCCACGGCGGCGACGATGCCGGCCGCGCCCTTGTTCGATTCGAGCGACAACGCCTCGCGCGCCGCTTTCTCCGCTCGCGAAAAACGCCCCGCATACAGATTGCCGATCGCGTCGCGCAAGGCCGCATGGGCCTTGGCCTCTTTCGCCCGCACGCGGTAGGCGGCCACGCGCTGCGGCATGGTCCAGACGTTGCGCCCGATACGGATCGCCGCATAGAGCACGATAAACAGCGCAACGATGCCGACGACGACGAGATTGAGCGAGACGTCGACGCGATACGGCGGGTAGACGATCAGCACCTGGCCGGCGTCGAAATGACCGACGGTCGCCAACACGACCGCGAGCACGAACAGCAAGGCTAGCCACAAGAGTCCTCTGAGTGCCATCGTCAGCCTCGGCTCTTGTAGTCGTGAATCGCTTGCAGGCTCGTGTTCAGGTTCGGCACCGCGACCGTTTGCGCACCCTGCGAGACGTCCTTGATCAGCGCGCGCACGGTCTGCGTCCGTTTGGACGTGCCGTCGAAGTAGCGCGCGAGCGCCGCGTCGGCCGCCTTCAAATCCGACTCGAGCGTCGCCGAATTACGCGAGAGCAGTCCCAAGCGGGCCGACAACAGGCGCAGCTTCACGTTGTCGCGAATGAACTCGCCTTGCTCCGGCGAATTGAGCATCGCGTCGGCGTTGTCGAGCCGGCGCACCTGCACGAGCGATCGCAATTCGTCGCCCGCCGCGCTCGAAAACACGCGCCACCAGTGCGCCGCGCGAGATTCCCCGGGCGCGGTTGCACTGGTTGCCACAGCCGCGGACGCGGCCGATTTCGCCGAGCGCTCGCTCTGAACCTCCCCGAGCAGCGGCAGCGTGTCCGCTTGCGCGATGGCGTCGTCGAGCTTGATGGCAAGCCCCGTCAGATCCGTGGACGGCGCGGCCTTGAGCTTGTCGATGTCCTGCGCGATCGCGCGCCGCACGACGAGCGCCTGCGGGCTCGAGGACGCGGCCAAACGCGTATCGGCGCTTTGCAGCGCGAACAGCGCGAGTTGCGTGTTGCCGGTGAGCTGCAACTGCTGGCTCGCGCTCGCAAGGATCTGCTCCACTTCGGCGAGCGTCCAATCGTCCCTATTGGCGGCGAGATTCTGGTACTGCTGCTGCAAAGCCTGTTGCGCCGTTTGCGCGTCGGCCAGCTTGCCTTCGAGCTGCTGCAACTGGGCATCCGCCTGATGGGCCGTTGCGATCGCCTGCTCGGTCTTCATGCGCAACTCGGCTGTCTGCGCGATGAGCGCTTGCTGCCGCGCGGCGAGCGCCGTATCGAGCCGATCGAGCTTGCGATTCAGTGCGAAGGCGGCGATGCCCGTTGCGACGGCCAACAAAAGCAGCACGAGCCAGACGAAGCCGCCGCCGCGGCGGCGCGGCGCGTCGTAGACCGGCGGCATCGGCGGAACAAACGGCGGCGTCGCGGCCGGCTGGGACGAGGCGGAGGACGATTCTTGGTTCGTATCAGTCATGCGCGAATGAGTCGAGGATGAGGCCTGAGCCGTGGGGGCCCAAACCGGTGGGTCGAGTGCGGCGCGAGACGATGCGGATAAAGCGCGCAAGGCCGCGAGGATGCGCGCATCGCCGGGGCCGGATGCCGTAATCGTATCAAAACCTGCCGAGCGTGCCGTCTCCGCGATGCGCGGATGCGGCGCAACGAGCGGCGCGCGCAGCAGCGCGGCATGCTCGGCGGGGGTGAGCGAGCCGCGGGCGAGCGCATCCAAGTTGCGCACGCCTTCCGAGCTCGTCAGTAGCCAAGCATGCGGCGCGCCGCCGAGCAACACCCGCACGCGTGCCCACGCGTCGGCCGACGGTGCGGGCACCACGCGCCGATAAGCGCATACCGCTTCGACCTGCGCACCCGCCTCGCGCAAGCGATCGGCCAGCCACTCGCGGCCGCCGTCCCCGCGTACGATCAGCACGGGCCGCCCGGTCAAAGCTTCGAGGCCGAGCCGAGCGCTCAGCGCGGCGAACAGCGCCTCGGAGTCGAAGCGCGCGTCCGCGTCGCCGTTGTTCTCGGCATCGGCAGAATCCGCCCCCGCGGGCGCGATCACCCGGTGTGCGGGCGCCGCGATCCCGAAGCGGGCCAATTGAGCGATGCTGCCGGGCCCCACCACGCCGATCGGCACCGCCGGCGGCCAGACTAGGTCCGGCGCGGCATCGAGCGCCCGTTCGATCGCGTTGGGGGAGACGAAGACCACGAGCGCATAGCGTTCGATCGATGCCAATGCGGCGCGAAGCGGCGCGTCGTCCTGCGCGGCCGCGATTTCGATCAGAGGAAAGTCTAAAACGTCGATGCCCTGCCGCTCGAGCGCAGCGGCAAGCGCGGCCGTCTGCCCGGCCGGGCGCGTGAGCACCGCCGTAAAGCGCGCGCCGCCGGCGCGTTCGTCCGAAAAGGGGTGGCCGGGCTCGACGCTCGCCATCGATAAGGGCGGGCGTTCAGGCCGCGGGCTCGGCGCCGCGCGCGGCCGCGAGTTCGGCGACGACCTCTCGCGCCCCTTGCGCCACGAGCGAACCCGCCACGGCATCGCCGAGCGCGCGCGCATCGGCTGCGCTCGCCACCGCCGCCGATGCCTCGGCGAACGCCTGGCGGCTGCCGTCGGGCATCGAGACGCGGCTCGCGAGGTGCATTTGGCCGTCTTGCCAAGACGCATGCGCGGCGAGCGGCACGTCGCAGCTTCCGCCCAGCGCGCGCGAGACGGCCCGCTCGGCTTCCACCGCGAGCCTCGTCGGCGCATGTTCCAGCGGCGCGAGCCACGCTTGCAGTTCGGGCCTCCCCGCGCTGATTTCGATACCGAGGGCCCCTTGCCCCGCGGCGGGCAGGCTATCTTCGACGTCGAGCAACGCGCGAATGCGCGCGGCCAGCCCGAGTCGCTTCAATCCGGCGGCGGCCAAAATGATCGCCGCGTAGTCGCCGCGATCGAGCTTGCCGAGCCGCGTGTCGAGATTGCCGCGCAAAGGCTGCACGGCCAAATGCGGGTACCGCGCGCGCAAAATCGCCTCGCGCCGCAGGCTGGAGGTGCCCACGACGGCGCCCGCGGGCAGCGCGGCAAGTGAATCGTACGTATTCGAGACCAACGCGTCGCGCGCGTCCTCGCGCTCCATGACGGCCGCGAGTTCGAACCCTTCGGGCAGCGACATCGGGACGTCCTTGAGCGAGTGCACGGCCAAATCGGCCCTGCCTTCGGCCAGCGCGCTCTCGAGTTCTTTGACGAAAAGGCCCTTGCCGCCGACCTTGGACAGCGTCCGATCGAGAATTTGATCGCCGCGTGTCGTCATTCCGAGAATTCGGACGTCGCAAGATGGATATAATTTCCGCAGCGCATCGCGCACGAACTCAGCCTGCCACATCGCGAGACGACTCTCTCGCGACGCTATGACGAGTTCGGTAGGCGGTGCGGCTGAAAGCTTCTCGGAATTCATGAGTCAACACTTCGAATGACGGGATCGAACATCGGGAAATGGTAGCACGCACGCCTTGCCCCATTTTTCGCGCTAGCCGGCGATGCCTGCGCAAAGCACATCCTCGGCGCCCGGCGCGGACCGCCACGAGCGTTTCGCCCACGGAAACATGAGCGCAAGCCAGCACGTTTTGCAGTCGTTTGGTCAGTTTTGAGTAGTTGTCGGTAGTCAGCCCCCCTTTTTCACCTGGCTTCACTGAGGAACCCACCGTGACGTCTTCCGGATCGGCGCGCACCGCCCGCCGCAACGATGCATCGCCTCGCTCGTCCAAAAAGAAATCCGCCGCGCTAGCCGCCGCGGCCCCCGCCGCTACCTCGCGCGCCGACGGCGCCACGCCGCCTAAAGCGGCGGCTCGCGGCCGCGAGGACAAAGACCAGCCGCTGTTCCAGGACATTCGCTATCTCGGCCGCCTGCTCGGCGACGTCGTGCGCGAGCAGGAAGGCGATGCCGTCTTCGACGTCGTCGAAACGATTCGCCAGAACGCCGTCAAATTCCGGCGCGAGGACGACACGAGCGCGGCGCAAGCGCTCGAGAAACAACTGCGCACGCTCACGCCCGAGCAAACCGTCAGCGTCGTACGCGCATTCAGCTTTTTCTCGCACCTGGCCAATATCGCCGAGGATCGCCATCACAATCGGCGCCGCCGCATTCACGCGCTGGCGGGCTCGGCCCCTCAGGCCGGCACGATCGCGTATGCGCTCAGCCGGCTCGCGCTGGCGGGCAACCTCGACACCGACACGCTCAAGCGCTTTTTCGACGACGCACTGATCGTGCCCGTGCTGACGGCCCACCCCACCGAAGTGCAGCGCAAGAGCATTCTCGACGCGCAGCACGACATCGCGCGCTTGCTGGCCGAACGCGATCAACAGCTGACCGAGCGCGAACGCGCCCATAACGAAGCGATGCTGCGCGCGCGCGTGACGACGCTGTGGCAAACGCGGATGCTGCGCGATTCGCGCTTGACCGTGGCCGACGAAATCGAGAACGCGCTGTCGTACTACCGCGCCACGTTCCTGAACGAAATTCCGGCGCTGTACGACGATATCGAAACCGCGCTGGCCGAGCATACCGGCGCGCCCGCCCATGTACCGGAGTTCCTCCAAATGGGCAGTTGGATCGGCGGCGATCGCGACGGCAATCCCAATGTCACCGCCGCGACGCTCGAACACGCGATCACGCGCCAAGCCACGGTCATCTTCGAACACTATCTCGAAGAGG
This sequence comes from Trinickia dabaoshanensis, assembly GCF_002879885.1. Taxonomy (GTDB): domain Bacteria; phylum Pseudomonadota; class Gammaproteobacteria; order Burkholderiales; family Burkholderiaceae; genus Trinickia; species Trinickia dabaoshanensis. The sequence goes on along the minus strand of NZ_PNYA01000039.1, from coordinate 54,241 downwards.
TCCACGCGCTCGGCGCCGAGCTTTCGGTGTCCAATCTGCTAGCCGGCTCGAGCGATGCGCTCAAGGCACTGACCGCCGCCTCGCCCGACCAATCGCCGCATCGCGTCGACGAGCCGTATCGCCGCGCGCTGATCGGCGTCTACGCGCGGCTCGCCGCGACGGCGCGCGCGCTGCTCGGCGAAGGCACGGTTCATACGCGCAGCGGCGTGCACCGCGAGTGCGAGCCCTACGCCGATGCGCAGGCGTTCGCGCGCGATTTGAATGTGCTCGTCGATTCGCTCGCGGCGCATCACGGCAGCTCGCTCGCCACGCCGCGGCTGGCGCCGCTCGCGCGCGCCGCGCAGGTGTTCGGCTTTCACCTCGCGTCGATCGATCTGCGCCAAAGCTCCGACGTGCACGAAGCCGTGATCGCGGAATTGCTCGCGCGCGCCGGCGTGGAGCGCGACTACGCGTCGCTCTCCGAGGCCGACAAACTGCGCGTGCTGCTCGCCGAGCTCGAACAGCCGCGGCTTCTGCGCTCGCCTTACATCGAGTACTCGGCGCTCGTGCAAAGCGAGTTGGCCGTATTGGAAACGGCGCGCGTCACGCGCCAGCGCTTCGGTGCCCGCGCGGTGCGCAACTACATCATTTCGCACACGGAGACCGTCAGCGATTTGGTGGAAGTGTTGCTGCTGCAAAAGGAAACGGGACTGCTGGAAGGCACACTCGGCGGCCGCGGCGCCGCGGCGAAGAACGGGCTCATGGTCATTCCGCTGTTCGAAACGATCGCCGACTTGCGCAACGCGCCCGTCATCATGCGCGAGTACTTCGCGCTGCCGGGCGTCGATGCGCTGCTCGCCCACCAAGGCGGCGAACAAGAAGTCATGCTCGGCTACTCGGACAGCAACAAAGACGGCGGCTTTCTCACGTCGAACTGGGAGCTGTATCGCGCCGAACTCGCGCTCGTCGCGCTGTTCCGCGAGCGCGGCATCACGCTGCGCCTGTTCCACGGCCGCGGCGGCACGGTGGGCCGCGGCGGCGGTCCGACCTATCAGGCGATCTTGTCGCAGCCGCCCGGCACGGTGAACGGCCAGATCCGGTTGACCGAGCAAGGCGAAGTCATCGCCAGTAAGTTCAGCAATGCGGAGATCGGGCGGCGTAACCTCGAGACGGTCGTCGCCGCCACGCTCGAAGCCTCGCTCGTGCCGCAAGGCAACGCACCGGCGAACCTCGCCGCCTTCGAAGAGACGATGCAGTCGCTCTCGAACGCGGCGATGTCCGCGTACCGCGCGCTCGTGTACGAGACACCCGGCTTCAAGGACTACTTCTTCTCGTCCACGCCGATCTCCGAAATCGCGGAGTTGAACATCGGCAGCCGGCCGGCTTCGCGCAAGCTGCAAGACGCGAAGAACCGCCGCATCGAAGACCTGCGCGCGATTCCCTGGGGTTTCTCGTGGGGACAATGCCGTCTGCTGCTCACGGGCTGGTACGGCTTCGGCAGCGCCGTCGCCGCGCATCTCGAAGGCGCGGCGAGCGAGGCCGACCGTACGCGCCGGCTCACCATGCTGCGCAAGATGTACAAGAGCTGGCCCTTCTTCTCGACGCTGCTCTCGAACATGGACATGGTGCTCTCGAAAACCGATCTCGCGGTGGCTTCGCGCTACGCGCAGCTCGTCGAAGACAAGAAACTGCGCAAACATGTGTTCGAACGCATCGTCGCGGAATGGGAGCGGACCTCGCATGCGCTCGCCGAAATCACGGGCAAGGCCGAGCGGCTCGCCGACAACCCGCTGCTCGCGCGTTCGATCAAGAACCGCTTCCCGTACCTCGATCCCCTTAATCACTTGCAGGTCGAGCTGCTCAAGCGGCACCGCGCGGGCGATTCGAACGCGCGTGTGCGCCGCGGCATTCATTTGACCATCAACGGTATTGCCGCGGGGCTGCGTAATACGGGTTAAGCGCAATATGATTTAGCGCCTAACCGGCGGCTTATGCGGTGTGCGTTTAAAAAGGCTGTTTGCGAAAGCGGGCGGCCTTTTTTATTGCGCCGCACATATTGGGGTCGATAACCCTTAAGCGTTTATCCCATTGCGATCCGCTCAAGTTTTGTGGACTTCCGGTCGTTAAAAAAAGCAATAGCCGGTTTTGCCGTTCCTACTATGTCAATGTTTGGCCTGCGCCCGTGGACGGACGCAGTCGGCGAAGCAAAAACGCCGGCACGCCCGCCGAGGGCGAGCGACGCCGTGCGCACCGCTTCGAGCAAGCGAAGCCGGTAAATAATGCTTGTCGAATTATGATCAACGTGTCGTCCCTTCTTCGATCGCTGGCCCGATTCCCGCACACGTTGCGTGTCAATCACGCGACGGCGCTCGGTTTGATCCTCGCTTTATGGCTAGCCCTAGGGGCCTTTTCGGTCTGGGATGTCAGAACCGAATTGACGAACGAGCGCCTGCAAGCCGATGCACTTGCCGATGCGCTCGCCGCGCACACGTCGCGCGTGATACGCGAGGCGAATCAGGCCGCATCCGTCGTCGCGTGGCTCGTCCGCCGGGACGGGGTAAGCTTGCCGCTCGACGAATACGTCCATTCGGGCCTGATCGACCTCGACGTCTTCGTCCAAGTCGCGGTGATCGACAAACACGGCATTTTGCGCGCCTCGACGCTTCCCGATTTCAGCCCGATCGATCTTTCCGACCGCGAACACTTCCGCGTTCACCTCGACGATCCGAGTACTCGGCTTTTCATCGGCCGCCCCGTGATCGGGCGCATCAGCGGCAAAACATCGATCCAACTGTCCGAGCGCGTGAACGACTCGCAAGGGCGCTTCCTGGGCGTCATCGTCGTGTCGATGCCGCCCTCTTATCTCACCGAGCTTTACGACACGCTGCGCCTCGGGCACGACGGCCTCGTCTCGGTTGTCGGCACCTATGACTTCGACATTCGTGCCCGTCGCAGCGGCGACCGGAGTAACCTCGATTGGCTGCGGCTGCCCGAAAACTCGCCGCTGCGCCGCGCGCTGTCGGCCTCGCCCCGGGGGCATTTCAATGCGGTGAGCCCGATCGACCACGTCCGGCGCAGCGTGAGCTATAGAACGCTGCCCGATTACCCGCTCGTCGTGTTGGTCGGTTTCTCGAACGCGGAGTTTTTGGCCGCGTTCCGTATGCGCATGCTTGCGCTCGTGATCGCGGGCGTCGTGCTGACCGTGTTGATCCTCGTGGCCGAGGCGAAGCAGGGCCGGCTGTTTCGGCGCCTACAGGCCGCCTCCGGCCGCGAACGTGAAGCGCTCGAACGCACGACTGTCGAAGCGAAGCGCGCCGATGCGCTGTTCAAGGCCATTCCCGATGGCGCGCTGGGCTTGTCCGCCGACGGTCACATCGACGGCTACAACCCTCGCCTGCTCGAATTGCTCGGTTGGAGCGCCGATGAAATCGCCGCGGCCACCCCGGCCCAAATCGCCCAGGCATTTTTCCGCGACGACCCGAGCGCGACGCAAGACGGCAAAACCAAACGGTTCGAACAGATGCTCGACGGCACGATGCTCGCGCATTCGGCCAACGAGGTCTTTCATCTCGACACGCCCTTGCCCAGCGTCTACGAAATGCGCGTGGAGCGACGCGGCGCGGATTCGAGCGGCGTGGTTGCGCTCATTCGCGACGTGAGCCGCGAACACCTGAACGAACAAGCGCTGATGCAAAGCGAATCGCGCTACCGGCAACTGATCGAATTGTCGCCTTACGCGGTCTTTCTGATTCAGGATTTCAAGATCGCCTTCGCCAATCCCAAAGCGCTCGAAATGCTCGGGGCCTATTCCGCCGCGCAGATTCGCGGCTTGTCGATCGTCGAATTCGTGCACGCCGAGCATCGGGAAGTCATCGAGGAGCGGATCGGCCGGCTCCTGCGCCGATATACCGCCGCACCGGCGCGCGAGGAAAAGTGGCTGCGGCTCGACGGCAGCGCGTTCATCGGCGAAATGACGGCCGTGCCCTACGAGCTCGACGGCGTGCGCGGCGCCCTCGTCATGCTGCAAGACATCACGGGGCGCAAGGAAGCCGAAACCCAGCGCGACAGGCTGTTCGACTTGTCGCTCGACTTGACCTGCCTCGCCGATCCGGCGGGCCGCTTCAAGCGCGTGAATCCGGCATTTACGAAGGTGCTCGGATGGTCCGCCGACGAATTGCTCTCGCGGCCGTTCATCGAATTCGTCCATCCCGAGGACCGGACGCGCACGATGCACGAGATCGAAAGCCGCCGGCCCGGCGAGCCGATCGATCAGTTCGAGAACCGCTATATGTGCAAGGACGGCAGCTCGCGCTGGCTCTCGTGGAAGGCGATCCAACTCGAAGGGCTGATTTACGCGACAGCGCGAGATGTGACCGAAAGCCGTCGCGCCACGCGTCAACTCGAACAGGCCCGCGTCGATGCGGAATCCGCATCGCGCGCGAAAAGCGCGTTCCTCGCCACCATGAGCCACGAGATCCGCACGCCGATGAACGGCGTCATCGGCATGATCGAGGTGCTCTCGCAATCGCCGCTCTCGACCGATCAGGGCGACATGGTCACGACGATCCGCGAATCGGCCAACGCCTTGCTCACCCTCATCGACGACATTCTCGACTTCTCCAAGATCGAAGCGGGCCGGCTCCATATCGAACGCGTCCCGCTTTCGATCGCTCACCTCGTCGACGGCTTGTGTCAATCGCTGACGCCCGTGGCGGAGCGCGCCGGCGTGAAGCTCTCGAAGTCGATCTCGCCCGCGTTGCCCAAGGTCGTGCTATCGGACGACACGCGGCTGCGGCAGGTGCTCTACAACCTCGTCGGCAATGCCATCAAATTCTCGGGCGGCCGTCCCGACAAACCCGGCGCGGTCAGCGTGACCGTCGAGGCCGAGCCGCATCCGTCGGACGCGGGCCGCGTCCAGATTCGCTTCCACATCGGCGACAACGGTATCGGCATGTCCGCCGATACGCTGCCCAAGCTGTTCAAGCCGTTCACCCAAGCCGAGGCATCGACGACGCGCCGCTTCGGCGGCACCGGTCTAGGCCTCGCGATCTGCCGCCGGCTGTGCGAGTTGATGGGGGGCGAGGTCTCGGCGGTGAGCGAACAGGGGGTGGGCTCCACCTTCACCGTGAGCCTGCCGTTCGATATCGGCGAAGCGGCGCCGGACGTTCATCGCGCGCTCTCGAACACGAAGACGGCCGAGCGCGGCGGCGGCTTGGGCGCGAACCGCCCCGCGCCGTCGATCGCGCAGGCGCGCGAACTCGGACAACTGATTCTCGTCGCCGAGGACGATGCGATCAATCAGAAGGTGATTTTGCGGCAGCTCGCGCTGCTCGGCCATGCCGCCGAGATCGCGGGCGACGGGCGCGAGGCGCTCGCGCTGTGGCGCGCCAACCGCTATGCCTTGTTGCTGACCGATCTGCACATGCCCGAGATGGACGGGTACGAGCTCGTCGAGACGATTCGCCGCGAAGAAGGCGGCGCCACCCGCTTGCCGATCATCGCGCTGACGGCCAACGCCGTGCAAGGCGAAGCGGCGCGCGCGAAGGCAGTCGGGATGGACGGCTACCTGACCAAGCCGCTGCAACTCGCTCGGCTCCAAGCCGTGCTCGATTCGCATTTCCCCGCGCAAGACGGCCCGAGTGCGACGCAGCCGCCGCCTGTGCCCGAGCCCGCGCCAGCCCTTGCGCGCGCCGTCGATATCGACGTACTGAAAGGCATCGTCGGTGACGATCCCGAAACGGTGCGGGAATTGCTTTCCGACTATCAGCAGTCGGTCGGGCGTCTGGCCGCGGAACTGCGCGCGCATTGCGAAGCAGGCCGCGGCCGGGAAGCCGGCGCGATCGCGCATAAGCTCAAATCGTCCTCGCGTTCGGTGGGTGCGCTGGCGTTGGGCGATTTGTGCGCGGAACTCGAAAACGCGGGGAAAGCCGGCGATCTCGCTTTGCTGGCCAATTGGGCCAAGCAGTTCGATGCAGCCTTGGCCGCCGTCGAACAATCGCTCGATCAACTGCTCGCCGTGGAATCACGATAACCAGGACGGTTAATCATGACGGAACTCAACGATCTGACGCCCAAGCACGCGGCGGTCCTCGTCGCCAGCCAATCGGTGGCCGATGCCGAGCTCGTCGGCAAGCTGCTGCAAGACGAATTTCATAACGTCAAGCTATCGACGAAAGCCGAATTCGCCGTGGACGACTTCGAAACGCATCGTCCCAGCGTGCTCGTGCTCGCGTTCGATACGCTCGATGCGGCGCAACGCTACTACATCGGGCTGTATCGAATGAGTAGTGTCGTGCATGAAACCCGTCATCGCGTGATCGTGCTGTGCAACAAGCACGACGTGTGGACCGTCTACGACCTATGCAGCACGGGCCACTTCGACGACTACGTGTTGTTCTGGCCGGCGACGAACGACGCGCCCCGCCTGCGCATGTCGGTGCATCAAGCGCTGCGCATCATGACGGCCAAGGCGCAAGCCGGCGACGTCGCGCCGCGCGCGGCGCCGACCGGGGTCGCCGCGCCACGGCAGCAACAGGCCAAACCGGTCGAAGCCGACACGGATACGGTGGTGCTCGGCGTGCCCACCGCCTCCGCGCAATCGACGCACTCCAGCGCGCCGGCCCACACGCCGCTGCCGAAGGCAGCGGGCGTCGAGCCGCAACGGCTGGCGGTGCTCGTCGTCGAGGACGATGAGTTTCAGCAAAAGCTGATCGGCCGCTTGATGAACGGACTCGATATCGACGTGCTCTTCGCCGGCACCGGCGCGCAAGCGATCGAACAAATGTGGGAGCACAAGCCCGACCTCGTCCTCATGGACGTGGGCCTGCCCGACACGAGCGGCGTCGACGCCACGCGCAAGATCAAATCGATCGGCCAGTTCGGACACGTGCCGATCCTCATGGTGACGGGCCATAGCGAGCGCAACGTGGTGGTGGACAGTCTGAAGGCCGGCGCCGCCGATTTTCTCGTCAAACCGTTCGACAAAAACACGCTGCACGAAAAGCTTCGGCAGTTCCTGCCCGCCTTGGCGTCATGAACGAAACACCCGCCAAGCGATGCAACAGGTAACGATTTAGGCCCAGCACATGGAGCACAGCACACGTCCCCGCAAGATTCTCGTCGTGGACGACGAGCCGTTCGTTTTGAAAGTCCTCGTGCGGCAGCTGACCGCCCTCGGCTACGAAGACATCCTTTCGTACGAGCATGCGCACGACGCGCTGCGCGTGCTCGAAACGCAAGATCATCAGGTCGATGTCGTCTTCACCGATCTGCAGATGCCCGGCATGGACGGCGTCGAGTTTCTTCGGCAACTCGTCCAGCGCGGCTACGACGGCCAAGTGGTGCTCGTGAGCGGCGAGGACGCGCGCGTGCTCAAGAGCGCCGAAAAGCTCGCCTATTCGCGCGGCCTGCACGTGCTCGGCTCGCTCGCGAAACCGGCCACACGCGAGCAGTTGCAGCAGCGGCTGCACTGCGTGAAGCCGCCCGCGCCTATCGGCGAACCACGCGGCGCTTATTCGGCCGAGGAGCTACGCGCGGCGATCGCCGCCGGGCAAATCGTGACCCGCTATCAGCCGCAAGTGGCGTTCGCCACGGGGGACGTGACCGGCGTCGAAGCGATCGTCGCATGGCAACATCCTCGCGAGGGCTTGATCTCGGCCGAACGCTTGCTCGACGCCCATCACTTAGGCGTCCTGAACGATTTGACGCGCACGATGCTGCCCCAGACGCTTGAGCAAGCGGCGCGATGGGAAGGCTTGGGCGACGATTTTCGCGTCGCCGTCAATTTGTCGATGGACGATCTGGCGGCGCTCGATTTTCCCGACTTCATCGTCGATGCGGCGAAGGGGGCCGGTTTCCCGCTGTCTCGCATCGTCCTCGAAATCAACACGGCCCACATCACGCGCGACGGGCTCGTATCGCTCGATGTGTTGACGCGATTGCGCTTGAAGCGCGTCAGTCTGTTGCTCGACGATTTCGGCACCGGCCAAGCGTCGCTCGCCCACCTGCGCGACGTGCCGTTCGACGAGTTGAAGTTGCACGGCGGTTTCGTCCACGGCGCGAGCCGCGACGACTCGCTCGGCGCCATCGTCAAAGCGAGCCTCGTGCTCGCGCGCCAGTTGAACATGCGCACGATCGCGCACGGCATCGACGATTTCGACGACTGGACGGTGTTGCGCGATTTGTCATGCGACGTGGCCCAAGGCGACTTCGTCGGCCCGCCGATGGCCGGCGACGCGCTCGCCGAGTGGGCCCGCGCTTGGGCGGCACGCTACGCGGCCATCGCTCCTTGAGGGCGGGCGGCCGGCGGTGTGCCGCTGCCGCCGCCGGCGCGCCGTCATGAGTCCCCGGCTCAACGCGCCTCGATCATCACGACGTCGAGCATGAACGAGCCGTCGGGCTGCACGCCGTAGTACTCGCGCACTTCGTCGGGCGCGCTTCGCCAGAGCGAGCGGATCGCCTCGACGCGCTCGGCCGGCGTACGCATGCGCGCCACCCACGAAGCGAACTCGATCGGCACGCGCCAACGGCCGCGCACGCTTGCCGAGCAGCCGGCGGCGGCAAACAGCGCGAGCCATTCGCCGGCGCGATAGTTGTGCACGTGCGAGCCGTCGCGCAGCACTTCCACGGCCTGCAAATGCGTGTCGAACAGCGGATCGTCGGCGCCGGCCACGTCGACGAAGAGCACTCGGCCGCCCGGCTTGAGCACGCGGCGCAGCTCGGCCAAGGCGCGCGGCAAGTCACGCCAATGATGTGCGCTGAAGCGGCTCACGACCCAATCGAACGACGCATCGGCAAACGGCAACCGCTCTGCCGGGCCTTGTTGCGTGCGGATATTGGCGAGCCCTTTGTCGCGGGCCGCCGCGGCAACCGTCGCGAGCATCGGTTCCGCGATGTCATAGGCCACGACGGAGCGTGCGTGGGGCGCGACGGCAAAGCTCGCATGCCCCGCCCCGCATCCGAGATCGAGCACATCGGCGCCCGGCGTCGATGCGACCGCTTGCGCCAGGGTCTCCAGGTCGGCGCCGCTCGCGTGAGTCGGGCTCGTCAGATAGGCGGCGGCGGTCGAGCCGAATGCTTCTGCGACCTGGTCGTGGTGTTTCATCGGTGCACTCCTTGGGCGGCGAATGAGGGGGAAAAGCCGGCAGACCGGCGTGGGCGTCGCCCGATGGCCGCCAAAAACGGCCATGTCGACGACGCGTCCCGCTACAATATGACCGCGCGGGTACCGGTACAAGCTAAGCGAATATCCCGGTATCGGATCTACCCGGCTTCGGCCGCCGCGCCGCTCGACTCGATTCGTCCGATTTACCCCACTCGACCATTTCGCCAACCATGACGACCACCGCTCAGCCCGCTGCCGCGGCGACACCGGCAACGGCACTGGAAGCCTCGCCGGCGCGCGCCCTCGGCGAGTTCATTCGCGCCCATCGCGAGCGGCTCACCCCGCAGGCGGTCGGCCTGCCGCCGGGCCCGCGGCGGCGCACGCCGGGGCTGCGCCGGGAGGAAGTCGCCCAAATGTGCGGCGTGAGTCCGACCTGGTACACATGGATCGAGCAAGGCCGTCCCGTCTCGGCCTCCGCCGATGCGCTCGCCCGCATCGCCGTGGCGCTGCGCTTGTCGCGCGCCGAACGCGCGTATCTATTCGAGTTGGCCGGGGAACGCGACCCGGCCGAACCCACGCCGGCGTCGAACGACGCGCCCGCCGCGCTGATCGCGACCGTGGGGCTGCTCGATGCGCCCGCCTATGTGCTCGATCGCCAATGGAACGCGCTCGCGTGGAACGCCCAAGCGGCCGAACTCTTCGTCGGCTGGCTCGATGGCCCGCCCGATGCCGCGCGCGAACGCAACTTGCTGCGCTTCACCTTCTGCGAGCCGGCGGCGCGCCAACTGATCGTCGATTGGGAAACCCGTGCGCGCCGCCTCGTGGCCGAGTTTCGCGCCGATTCGATCCGCCATTTGAGCGACGGCCCTACCCGGGCGCTGATCGACGCGCTCTCCGCCGCGAGCGACGAATTCGTGCAATTCTGGGCGTCCCAAGATGTCGGCGAACGCGAAGGCGGCAGCCGTGCGTTCGACCATCCGCGATACGGCCGCGTCGTCTACGATCAGATCACGCTGCGTCCCGCGCATCGCGAAGACCTGCTGCTCGTGGTCCTTGTGCGCGCGTAACCCGGGGCGCGGCCGCCATTACGCAGGCAGTAAGATAGCGCCCTAAACCCACGACGGCGCGAAAGCCGCCTTATGACCACATTGCCCAACGAACCCACGCCGCCCGCCCTTGCGGCTCTGCTCGAGCGCGTCGCGGCACGCGACGCCCGCGCGCTGCGCACGCTCTATGAGCTCACCAGCGCGAAACTGTTTGGCGTCGCGCTGCGTATATTGGTGAAGCGCGAGTGGGCGGAGGAAGCATTGCAAGAGTCGTTCGTCAACATCTGGCGCCATGCGGGCGATTATCGCGAGACGCTTGCGGCCCCGCTCACGTGGATGGCCGCGATCGTCCGCAATCGCTCGCTGGACTGCCTGCGCCGGCAAAAAGCCGTCGCAGCCGACGGCTCGGCGCTGCTCACCGAATGGAGCGACTCGTTCGACGAAGTCATCGCGGGCGACGAGCGCGATCCGGCCGATACGGCGCTTTTGTCCGAACAAGCGAAGCAGTTGGCCATTTGCCTCGCGCGGCTCGATGCGAGCCAGCGCCAAGCGGTCGCACTCGCGTACCTGCGCGATCAAAGCCACAGCGAGATCGCCGAGCAGCTATCGGTGCCGCTCGGCACGGTCAAGTCGTGGGTGCGCCGCGGGCTTGAAAAACTGAAGATTTGCATGGGGGGCAAGTGAGATGGACTTGCACCGGCATCCTGAATTGATCGACCGCCTCGCCGCCGAATATGCGCTCGGCGTGCTGCGCGGCGGCGCGCGCAAACGCTTCGAGGCGCTTGCGCGTGAAGATCGCCGCATCGGGGCGGCGGCCGAGAGCTGGCAAGCGCGCATCGCGGCGATGACGGAGCTGGCGCCCAGCGTGGCGCCGCCGGCGAGCGCGTGGGAAGGCGTCGAGCGCAGGCTCGGACTGAGCGCGGCCGGTGTTGCCGCGCCCGCGGCCGCGTGGGCAGCCGGCGCGCAAACCGCCCGCGGCCGCGCCCGATCGCGCTGGTTCGAATCGCTCGCGTTCTGGCGCGGCTGGTCGATCGGCGCGACGGGTCTGGCGCTCGCCTCCGCGGTCGCGCTTGCGGTAACGCTGCGACCGTTCGCACCGCAAGGCGCACCGGCCGAACAAACGGCACAAACGGAACAAACGACACAAACCGCGCCAACGACCGGACGAAGCGCCGCGAAGATCGAACGCGTGGCGTACGTCGCGGCGCTCGTGCCGCCCGATCAACCGAAGAGCGCGACGATGGCCTTCGTGATGTGGGACGACAAGAACGCGATGGCGAGCGTGCACCGGATGACCGGCGGCAACGCGCCGCCGCCCGGCAAGAGCGAGCAACTGTGGGGCGTCATGCGCGACGGCCGGATGGTCTCGCTCGGCATGCTGCCGGCCGGCGAGGTCGTTGCGATGAAGGTGCACGGCATGAACGCGTACGTGAAGCTGGCCGTTTCCGTCGAACCGATGGGCGGCTCGCGCCGCACCGACGGTCCGACCGGCCCAGTCGTCTGCGAGGGCGCATTGATGGCGACGGCTTGAAGCCGGTGGGCGGGTGGCCCGGGCGGCGGTGATAAAATCGAACGCTTATCGCCGTTTCGGCTTACCGCCAATCCGCTCATTTCCTCACCGCCCATCATCATGACGTCTCAACTGCACAAAAAAGGCGAAGCCTGGTCGGCTCGCTTCTCGGAGCCGATGTCCGAGCTCGTCAAGCGCTACACGTCGTCGGTTTTCTTCGACAAGCGCATGGCGCTCGTGGACATCGAAGGCTCGCTCGCGCACGCGAAGATGTTGGCCGCGCAAAAAATCATCGGTGCCGACGACCTCGCGGCGATCGAGCGCGGCATGGCGCAAATCAAGGGTGAAATCGAGCGCGGCGAATTCGTCTGGCAACTCGACCTCGAAGACGTCCACCTGAACATCGAGGCCCGTCTGACCGCGCTGATCGGCGACGCAGGCAAGCGTCTGCACACGGGCCGCTCGCGCAACGACCAGGTCGCCACGGACATCCGCTTGTGGCTGCGCGGCGAGATCGACCGCATCGGCGGGCTGATCAAGGATTTGCGCACGGCGCTCGTCGACTTGGCCGAGCAACACGCCGAAACGATCATGCCCGGCTTCACGCATTTGCAAGTGGCGCAGCCGGTAACGTTCGGCCATCACCTGCTGGCTTACGTCGAGATGTTCGGGCGCGACGGCGAGCGCATGCGCGATTGCCGCACGCGCGTGAACCGCTTGCCGCTCGGCGCGGCGGCGCTCGCGGGCACGAGCTACCCGATCGACCGGCACGCGGTCGCGCAGACGCTCGGCTTCGACGGGATCTGCGCCAATTCGCTCGATGCCGTGTCCGACCGCGACTTCGCGATCGAATTCACGGCGGCGGCCGCGCTCGTCATGACGCACGTCTCGCGTTTGTCGGAAGAACTCGTGCTGTGGATGAGCCCGCGCGTTGGGTTCATCGATCTGGCCGATCGCTTCTGCACGGGCTCGTCGATCATGCCGCAGAAGAAGAACCCCGACGTGCCCGAACTGGCGCGCGGCAAAACGGGCCGCGTGAACGGCCATTTGATGGGCCTGCTCACGTTGATGAAGGGCCAGCCGCTGGCCTACAACAAAGACAATCAGGAAGACAAAGAGCCGCTGTTCGATACGGTCGATACCGTGGCCGACACGCTGCGGATCTTCGCCGAATTGGTGGCCGGCATCACCGTCAAGCCCGAAGCGATGCGCGCGGCGGCGCTGCAAGGTTTTTCGACGGCGACCGATTTGGCCGACTATCTCGTCAAGCGCGGCCTGCCGTTCCGCGACGCGCATGAAGCGGTGGCCCATGCGGTGCGCATCTGCGTCGATCGCGGCTGCGATCTAGCCGATTTGACGCTGGAAGAAATGCGCGCCGAGTTGCCGAACGTCGCACACCTCATCGGCGAGGACGTGTTCGCTTATCTGACGCTGGAAGGTTCGGTGGCAAGCCGCAATCATCCTGGCGGCACGGCGCCGGAGCAAGTGCGCGCGGCGGTTCAAGCGGTGCGCAAGACGCTTTGAGCACCCGGCGCGGCGGTGGATCGAGAACCGAAGCCGTCGCGCCCAGCCAGCCGGCGCCGCCCCGCTCCCTCTCTCGTCAATCGCTTCCCACAGTCTCCGACAATCGCTTGATCGTCGCCACGCGTTCGCCGATCAAGTCCGCGCGTTCGGCCTCGGTGCCGAGCGGCGAGGTCGCATCGAAATACAACCACCATGCCCGCTGCGCGCGCATGAGCGTGGGCCGCGCGCGCGCCGGCAGTTTGTCGCGCAAAGCGCGCTCGTAGCGGCGCAAGTCGAACTGAGCGTGCTCGCAAGCGCCATCGCTGTTGCACGGACGCATGCGCTCCTCGTGCGCGCGCGCATCCTCGCTCTGTGAGCGCGGCGCGACCGGGCTCGACGCGGCCGGCGCGTCGGGGACGGAGCTGCCTCCGAAGGCCGCAACCGAAGCCGACGAAGCCCCGGACGCCGCCACCACGGCAGGCGCCGGCGGCGCGAAACGCGCCGCGGCATGACGCACGGCGAGCGCGCGATCGCGCACCGACTGCAGCAAAACGTTTGCTTGCGTAATCGTGTACGAACTGCCGCGCGTCGTCGCGAATACCGCGCGCAGTAGCGCCTGCTCCTCCGTGCGCCACGCGAGCCAGCGCGCTTGGCTCTGTGCCCAGCCGCGCTTTTGATCCTCGGGCGCATTCGCGGCGATCGAGCGCATCGCGCTATCGATCGCTTGCTGCCACGCGTCGCGCGCGGCCTCGATGCACTGGACCTGGCCCGGCGTGGACGAACGATCCGCGCGCGCCGAACAGTTCTGCATCGCCGTGTCGATCGGATCGGCGCGCGCCGCCTCGGCTCGCGCCGCGAGCGGTACGATCGAAAGCACTGCGAGCAGCGCGCATCGCAAGGCTCGAGCCCCGAACGCGCCGATGAAAAGGTTCGGCTTGGACATTGTCAAATGCGTACGCAGTCGACGAAATATTCGGTACGCCCGCCCGACGTTTCCGCCACGAGGCCGTGAATATCGGTCGAGAAACCCGGAAAGCGCTCGTTGAACTCGCGCGCGAACCGCAGGTAGTTGACGATCGTCTTGTTGAAGCGCTCGCCCGGAATCAACAGCGGAATGCCCGGGGGATACGGCGTCAGCAAGATGCTCGTCACTCGACCCTCGAGTTCGTCGATGGGCACGCGATCGATCTCGCGGTGCGCGAGCTTGGCGAACGCCTCGGACGGCTTCATCGCGGGCTCCATATTCGACAGATACATCTCCGTCGTCAGTCGCGCGATATCGTTCGCGCGATAGACGCTATGGATCGCCTGGCACAGATCGCGCAAGCCCATGCGCTCGTAGGCCGGATGCTGAGCGACGAACTCGGGCAATACGCGCCACAGCGGCTGATTCGAGTCGTAATCGTCCTTGAACTGCTGCAGCTCGGTCACCATCGAGTTCCACCGGCCCTTCGTGATGCCGATCGTGAACATGATGAAGAACGAGTAGAGCCCCGTCTTTTCGACGATGATGCCGTGCTCGGCCAGATATTTCGTGACGATCGCGGCCGGGATGCCCGTCTCGCCGAAATCGCCGGCCATGTCGAGTCCCGGCGTGACGATCGTCGCCTTGATCGGATCGAGCATGTTGAAACCGTCGGCCAGCGGGCCGAACCCGTGCCACTGGTCGTCGGCGTGCAAGATCCAGTCATCGCGCGAGCCGATACCTTCGTCGGCCAGCGCTTCGGGGCCCCACACTTGGAAGAACCAGTCCTCGCCATACTCGGCGTCGACCTTACGCATCGCGCGGCGGAAATCGAGCGCCTCGGCGATCGATTCCTCGACGAGCGCGGTGCCGCCGGGCGGCTCCATCATGGCCGCCGCCACATCGCACGAGGCGATGATGGCGTACTGCGGGCTCGTGGACGTATGCATCAAATACGCTTCGTTGAAGCGATGCCGGTCGAATACGCCGTGCTCGGAGTCTTGCACGACGATCTGCGAGGCCTGCGAAATACCGGCGAGCAGCTTGTGCGTCGAGTGCGTCGCGAACACGAGCGCGCCCGTGCGCGGCCGTCCCGCGCCGATCGCATGCATGTCTTGATAGAACGGGTGAAATTCGGCGTGCGGCAGCCACGCTTCGTCGAAGTGCAGCGTATCGAGAAAGTCGCCCAGCAGATCCTTGATCATCTCGACGTTGTAGACGACGCCGTCATAGGTGCTCTGCGTGATCGTCAGGATGCGCGGCTTCAGATTCGGATTGTTTTCGAGCGCCTCGCGAGCGAACGGGTTCGCCAAGATCTTCTTGCGAATGTTCTCGGGCTTGAACTCGTCGCGCGGAATCGGGCCGATGATGCCGAAGTTGTTGCGCGTGGGCGTAAGGAACACCGGAATGGCGCCCGTCATCGTGATGGCGTGCAGGATCGATTTATGGCAATTGCGATCGACGACGACGATATCGCCAGGCGCAACCGTCGCATGCCAAACGATCTTGTTCGACGTCGAGGTGCCGTTCGTCACGAAGAACAGGTGGTCGGCGCTGAAGATGCGCGCGGCATTGCGCTCCGAGGCGGCCACCGGACCGATGTGATCGAGCAGTTGGCCGAGCTCGTCCACGGCGTTGCACACGTCGGCTCGCAGCATGTTCTCACCGAAGAACTGGTGGAACATCTGGCCGAGCGGGCTCTTCAAGAACGCCACGCCGCCCGAGTGCCCCGGGCAGTGCCACGAGTACGAACCTTCGTCGGCGTATTTGACGAGTTCCTTGAAGAACGGCGGCGAGAGCGAATCGAGGTAGACCTTCGCCTCGCGCACGATATGGCGCGCGACGAACTCGGGCGTGTCCTCGAACATGTGAATGAAACCGTGCAGCTCGCGCAGAATATCGTTCGGCAGATGGCGCGAGGTGCGCGTCTCGCCGTACAGGAAGATCGGGATGTCGGCGTTGCGGCGGCGCACCTCGGTGACGAACGCGCGCAACTCGAGAATGGCCGTGGCGAGCTCGGGCAGCTCGCCATCCGGTCCCGTTTCTCCGAGCATCAACTCGTCGTCGTCCAGCGACAAAATGAAGCACGACGCGCGGCTCGACTGCTGCGCGAACGAGGTCAAATCGCCGTAGCTCGTCAGGCCGAGCACTTCCACGCCCTCACCTTCGATCGCCTCCGCGAGCGCGCGGATGCCCGAGCCCGAGATGTTCTCGGAGCGAAAATCTTCGTCGATGATGACGACGGGGAAACGAAACTTCATGGACGAATCTCCAAAAACAAGGACCGCGGGCACGGGGTCATCGCATCCCACGTGCCAGCGGCCGCTCTCGGTGCCTAGGCGCTAATCAAACAAACCCTAGAGTCTCTACGCGTTACGCGTCCGTTGTATGACGGCGGCGAACGCTACGTCTTGGGCAGCGTGACGCCGTGCTGCCCTTGGTATTTCCCGCCGCGATCCGCGTACGACACCTCGCACACCTCGTCGCTCTCGAAGAACAGGACCTGCGCCACGCCTTCGTTCGCGTAGATCTTGGCCGGCAGCGGCGTCGTATTCGAGAACTCGAGCGTCACGTAGCCCTCCCATTCGGGCTCGAACGGGGTCACGTTGACGATGATCCCGCAGCGCGCATACGTGGATTTGCCCAAACAAACCGTCAGCACGTTGCGAGGAATGCGGAAGTATTCGACCGTGCGCGCGAGCGCGAACGAATTCGGCGGAATGATGCAAACGTCGCCTTTGAAGTCGACGAACGACTTTTCGTCGAAGTTCTTCGGATCGACGATCGTCGAATTGATATTCGTGAAAATCTTGAATTCGTCGGCGCAACGGATGTCGTAGCCGTAACTGGACGTGCCGTAGCTCACGAGCTTACGGCCGTCGTCGCCCAGGCGTACCTGACCCGGCGCGAACGGCTCGATCATGTTGTGCTGTTCGGCCATGCGCCGAATCCACTTGTCGGATTTTATGGTCATAAAAAGACGCTGAATAAGCGGAGTTACTGCCGGATCGCGCCGCACGCGAGCGCCGTGCCGACGCCGCGATCGGGGAATGCCGGATCGCTGGGTTCGCGCGCGACGAGCACCGAACGGCCGATAACGGAGCGCACCCCGTCGAGCGACACTTCCGTCGCCACGACGAAACCCGCGGCGACGCCTGTCGCGTCCGCATGAATGTTGCCGAGATCCCCGGCGCGCCGCACCCCGGTCTTGAGCCGATCGGCGGCCGGCGCGAACACGGCGCCCGCACTCGAGCCGTCGGCCGCATTGCAATCGCCGCGCTCGTGCACTTGCAGCGCGTGATCGCTATTGGGCGGCAGACCGACCAGGTTGTACGTCACTTGCACACCGTCCGCGCGTTCGATGAACGTGACGGTGCCCCGCGCCGCATTGCCGACCGTGGGCAACACCTGCGCGTCCGCGCGTTTTTCGTGGGGGCCGAAGAAGGCGGCGCAGCCGCCGAGCGCCGTACTCGCCAGCACCAGGGAGGCGATCACCACGCTCGGACGGCGGGCGCGCCGCCAGCCGGATGTTTCTCTCATGCGATCCTCATGCCGGCGCCCGGCGCCACTGGCGCCGCCGAGCCGGACTCAAGCGAAGGCGACATGATACCGCGACGCGCGCCGCGCAAGCACGATTGAGGCCGTGAACCGCGGCAATCGGGCCGAGCGGCCGCGCACGCGGCGTGCCGGTTGGGCGGGAACGCGCTTTCACGTGTCCTGAACGACGATGGTCGGGAACTTCGCGCTCATGTCACGGGCGCGCTCGGCGATGCGGATCGCGACCTTGCGGGCAATCGCACGGTAGCTTTCGGCGATGGGGCTCAGCGGATCGGCCACGACGCTCGGATGACCGCCGTCCGCCTGCTCGCGAATGCCGATATCGAGCGGCAGGCTGCCCAGCAACTCGGCCCCGTATTCCTTGGCCATCCGCTCGCCGCCGCCCTCGCCGAAGATATGTTCGGCGTGCCCGCAGTTCGAGCAGATGTGGATGCTCATGTTCTCGACCAACCCGAGAATCGGCACGCCGACCTTCTCGAACATCTTGAGCCCCTTCTTGGCGTCGATCAGCGCGATGTCCTGCGGCGTCGTGACGATGACCGCGCCCGTGAGGGGCACGCGCTGCGCGAGCGTGAGCTGGATGTCGCCGGTGCCGGGCGGCATATCGACGATCAGGTAATCGAGCTCGCCCCAGCGCGTTTGACGCAGCAACTGCTCGAGCGCCGACGTGGCCATCGGGCCGCGCCAGACCATCGGATTGTCTTGATCGACGAGAAAGCCGATCGAATTGGCCTCCACGCCATGGCCTTTCATCGGGTTCATCGATTGCCCGTCGGGCGACTCGGGCCGGCCTTCGATACCGAGCATCATCGGCAGCGACGGACCGTAGATGTCGGCATCCAAGATGCCGACGGCCGCGCCTTCGCTCGCGAGCGCAAGCGCCAGGTTCACGGCCGTCGTACTCTTGCCGACGCCGCCCTTGCCCGAGGCCACCGCCACGATGTTCTTCACGTTCGGCAGGAGTTTGACGCCCGGCTGTACCGTATGCGCGACGATCGACTGCGACACCGTGACCTGGGCGCGCTCGACGCCCGGCACCTTCGAAAGGGCCGCTTCGACGAGCGAGCGCAACGTGTCGAATTGGCTCTTCGCGGGATAGCCGAGCACGATCTCGACGCTCACGGCGGCGCCGTCGATCGCGACGCTTTTGACGCCCTTGCCGCTTGTCACGGGCTTGCCCGTGTTCGGATCGGTGACGGCCGCAAGTGCGGCGTCGACCAAGGCCCGATCAATGCTCATCGATTCGACTCCAAGGGGAGGATGCACGCGGCGCCACGCGCGCACGCAAGCGCGATGCGCTTGGAACACGTGGCCAAACCGCGGAAAAGTGAAAGAAAGTGTTGCGCACCATTGCCAAAGCGCAAGCCAACGGGCAATTTCGCCCAGCGGCAAGCAAACGCAGTGCCGATCAGCACTCGTAGGCACTATTGTAGTGGTTAGCGGGGGCGCGCGCCTCGCCTCGGTAAAGGTGGGGGCCCGCTTGCCGGTTTCGTCGCCGCATCGCGCGCGCGACCGTTTTCGAGAGAGGACACCAACATGAACGCAAAAATCGTCACCCGTCTCACCGTTTTGGCCATTGCCGGCTCGATACTCGCCGGCTGCGCCACGCAGCAGCAAACCAATACGGCCACCGGTACCGGGATCGGGGCCGCGCTCGGCGCCGGGATCGGCGCGCTGGCCGGCGGCGGCAAGGGTGCCGCGATCGGCGCCGGCGTCGGCGCCTTGGCCGGGGGCGTAACGGGCTACAACTGGCAGACCATTCACAACAAGCTCTCGGGCGCCTCCAAGGGTACCGGCACCCAAATCACCGAGCAGCCGGACGGCTCGCTCAAGCTGAACATTCCGAGCAACGTGACGTTCGCCACCGACAGCTACCAGATCAACCCGCAGTTGTACGCGACGCTGAACGAGCTGGCCACGCAGATGAATCAAAACCCGCAGGTGGTCGCGCAAATCCGCGGGTACACGGACAGCACGGGCAGCGCCGGGCATAACCAGACGCTGTCGGTCAACCGGGCCCAAAGCGTGGCGACGTATCTGACGCAGCACGGCGTGCAGCCGAACCGTTTGGAGGCGCAGGGTTTCGGCTCGAGCAATCCGATCGGGGACAACAACACAGCGGCCGGCCGGGAGCAAAACCGCCGGGTCGAGATCTACCTGCGCGCCATGGCGCAGCCGGGCTGAGCAGCGGCCGAACGAAAGAAGGGACTGCCCGCCCGGGCCGGTGCGGCAACGCACGCCCGGGTGAAGCGAAAACCGTGACGGAAGCGGCCTAGAAGCCGGCGGTAAACGTTCCGAAAAAATTTTTCGAACTCGCCGGCAATTCGCTTGTCTGTATATTCGGTACGTGGCTGGCCAACGCCGCTGCGTCACCATTCTCCTCTTGTCGTTGTTGCTCCGGGGCCGAACGCCCCGGTTTTTTTTGCCTACCGCCGCCCGGCGGCGCCGGAAATTTCTTAACTCGTGGCGCGTCGCGGCCCATGCCGGCGGAAATTCGGCGCACATCCTCGGGTTCCCGCGGCGTTTCCGACGCGCAGGGCCGGTTCGCCTCGATGAGCGCCGGCATCCGTGCCTGGTAAAATCGTCGCTTTCCCTCAAGCAGCACACCTTCCCATACGCACATGACCGTATCCGCCCCTCATTTAGCCGCGCAAGCCGGCACGGGCGCCGCCCGCCGCCGCATTCTCGTGACGTCCGCTTTGCCCTACGCGAACGGACAGATCCACCTCGGCCACCTGGTCGAGTTCATCCAGACGGACGTCTGGGTGCGCGCAATGCGAATGCACGGGCATGAGGTCTACTACGTCGGCGCCGACGATACGCACGGCACGCCGATCATGCTGAGCGCCGAGAAGGAAGGCATTACGCCCAAGCAACTGATCGAGCGCGTCTGGCGCGAGCACACGCGCGACCTCGGCAACTTCCTGATTTCGTTCGACAACTACTACACGACCGATTCGGAAGAAAACAAGACGCTGTGCGAGACGATCTACGGCAAGCTTGAGCAAGCGGGCTTCATCGACGCGCGCGAGATCGAGCAGGCGTACGACCCCGTCAAGGAAATGTTCCTGCCGGACCGCTTCATCAAGGGCGAATGCCCGAAGTGCGGCGCGAAGGACCAATACGGCGATAGCTGCGAGGTATGCGGCTCGACCTACCAGCCGACCGATCTCGTCAACCCGTATTCGGCGATTTCGGGCGCGACGCCCGTGCGCCGCAAGTCCACGCACTACTTCTTCCGGCTGTCCGATACGCGCTGCGAGAACTTCCTGCGCGAATGGGTGAGCAAACTGGCACAGCCCGAGGCCACGAACAAGATGCGCGAATGGCTCGGCGAAGCCGGCGAAGCGAAGCTCGGCGATTGGGACATCTCGCGCGACGCCCCCTACTTCGGCTTCGAGATTCCCGGCGCGCCCGGCAAGTACTTCTACGTCTGGCTCGACGCGCCGGTGGGGTACTACGCGAGTTTCAAGAATCTCGCGGCCAAGCGCGGCCTCGATTTCGAAGAATGGATCAAGCCCGGCACCGGTACGGAGCAATACCATTTCATCGGTAAGGACATTCTGTATTTCCATACGCTGTTCTGGCCGGCCATGCTCGAATTCGCCGGCTACCGTACGCCGACGAACGTGTTCGCACACGGCTTCCTGACCGTGGACGGCGCGAAGATGTCGAAATCGCGCGGCACGTTCATCACGGCGAACAGCTATATCGAAACCGGCCTGAATCCCGAGTGGCTGCGCTACTACTTCGCCGCGAAGCTGAACGCGACGATGGAAGATCTCGATCTGAATCTCGACGACTTCCTCGCCCGCGTAAACAGCGACGTGGTGGGCAAGTACGTGAATATCGCGAGCCGCGCGGCGGGCTTTTTGATCAAGCGCTTCGACGGCCGCGTGCAAGACAGCGCGATGCACCATCCGCTGCTCGCGACGCTGCGCGCGGCGATCCCGCAAATCGCGGCGCACTTCGAAGCGCGCGAATACAGCCGAGCCGTCCGGCAGACGATGGAGTCGGCCGACGCCGTGAACGCCTATGTCGATGCGGCCAAGCCGTGGGATCAAGCGAAGGATCCGGCCAATGCCGCTTTGCTGCACGAAACGGTCAGCGTGAGCCTCGAAGCGTTCCGCTTGCTCTCGATCGCGCTCAAGCCCGTGTTGCCGGCGCTCGCCGCCAAGGTGGAAGCGTTCCTCGGCGTCGCCCCGCTTACCTGGGCCGATGCCGGTACGCCGCTCTCGTCGGCCCAGCCGATCAACGCGTATCAGCATTTGATGACCCGCATCGACGCCAAGCAGATCGAAGCGCTCGTCGCCGCCAATCGCGGCTCGTTGCAAGCGGCCGAAACGGGTGCCGCCGCTGCCGCCGCCGACGCCGCGAGCAAGACGAAGCAGAAGGCGGCCGCCCCCGCGGCCGAAGCGCAAAGCGAAACGATCTCGATCGACGATTTCGCCAAGATCGATTTGCGCGTCGCGCTGATCGTCGATTGCAAGGCCGTCGAAGGCTCGGACAAGCTCTTGCAACTGACGCTCGAGGTGGGCGAGGAAAAAACGCGCAACGTCTTCTCGGGCATCAAGTCGGCCTATCGCCCCGAGGATCTCGTGGGCAAGCTGACCGTGATGGTCGCCAATCTCGCACCGCGCAAAATGAAGTTCGGCATGTCCGAGGGGATGGTGCTCGCGGCGTCGAGCGCGAACGAGAAGGCCGAGCCGGGCCTCTACATCCTCGAGCCGCATAGCGGCGCGAAGCCCGGCATGCGCGTACGCTAAGCGACGCGGGCCGGCGGGCGCGCTTGGCGCGCTCGCCAGTTTGCCCGCATCATTGGGCGAAGAGCGCTTCCACTCCCGCGCCGTCCCCGTAGGCGCCGAACGCCAGCGTGCGGCGGCCCACCGGGCGCATACCGGGCCCGGGCAAGCAACTGAACCTCACGCAAATCGCCTCCGACTCCGAGGACGACTCCTTGATCCCCGGCCGCAATACCTTGCGTACGTACTCCTGCAATGTCCCGATAACCGACGCGAAATTGCCCGCGTTTTGCATGGACGGCCCGGCAGCCGTCCACGTCGCCGTACTCGCAACGGTCAGTGCCGTGTCGTTGTAGGGCGTGACCTTGCGATACCGCTCCGCCGGCGCGTAACGTGAGATCCCCATGTAGATATGCGGTAGTTCGGCCACCGTGTTCTCGATGCCGCTCGCGGCGTGAGTCCGGAAAAAAGCGAGCACTTGCGAACGGCTACCGATGACGACGAGCGGCTTGCGGCCCTCGCCGGTCTCGGAGAGCTGAAACCAGCCCCGGCTGTTCTTGATCGCCTTTCGCAGTACGCCCCGATCCTCCACCAGCGAACCGCCCTTGCCGAGCTTCACCTCCGATACCGGCCAGCGCCACATGGATACGGTCGTCATTGCACAACTCCTTCGAGTGAATCGAGCGCAAATCAGACCACGTTACGCATCCCTCGCGCATGGGCATTTTTCGCAATTGTTCCAAACGGCCCTTACCGCCGCCATCGGTCGAAGCGGCGGGTGTAGTTGACATCCACGCCTTGGAAGGTGCCGGTATAAACGAGCACCGACCAGAAGCGCGAGAGGTTCACCGTCGCCTTGAACGCATTGCTGGCCGATTGAAGCCCCTGCTCGTAGCCGAGCACGAGCCGATCGTTGATCGCCTTCGAAAGCATGACGACTTGCGAATCCGTTAGCCCGACGTCGCTGCGCCCGACCGAGAACTCGTCGAGCCCGAACGTTTGCGCCACGCGTTTGCCCGTCGCGCTGCCGAGCAACGCGAGCGCGGTCGTCATCGAGCTTTGCTGACTGAGGTTGTTGCCCTGGTCCGTGCCATGGCCGAACAACAGCCACGAGAGCTTTTCGTTGTCGGCGACGTTCGGTTCGGAGACCAGCTTCACGATGTGTGTACGCACCGTGCCCGTCACTTGCACACCGGCTTCCACCTCCTGATTGCGGCGCATCGCGAGAATGTTGACGCCGGGATTCGCTACCGGACCGTTGAACGTGAAATAGCCGTTTTCGATCGCAAGCTTGCGGCCGAAGGAGGTATAGGTCGAGCCTTCGGTCACCCGCACGTTGCCGATCGCGCGCAGCGGTTGATTCGGCGCGGAGAGCACAGTCACCGTGCCGCGCAACCCGAGATCGGCGCCTTGGCCGCGGAAACGGAAGTCGCGCCCCAAATCGATGTCCACGCTCGCACGCGGAGCGAAACGGCCGACGGGCTTGTTGGTCGGCTCGGCCGGCTGCGGCGAGCCCCGGACGAAACCGTGGTCCCGCACGATCACGACGTCGTCCGACAGGCGCGGCGCGCTCTGCTCCGGCAAATCGAACAGCGCATGATCGACGGTGAATTTGCCGTTGATGTCGAGTCCGCCGGCCGCGCCGCCGTTCGCGACCGTCGCGCTACCGGACAGCGAGAGCTGGCGATCGGGCGCCGCGAACAGTTCGAGCTTGTCGGCCACGATGCTCGCCGTCAGATCGGGCTCGGCGCTATCGAGCCGGATTCGCCCGGTGGCGCGGATCGTCCCCTCGCCGCCGTGGAATTCGACGCGTTGCAAATCCACGAGATTCTCGGTCAGCGCGACGCGCACGATACCGTCTTTCAACTGAATCCCTTGGTCGACGAGCGTCGCCGAGAGATCGTCGCCGACGAGGGCGCCCGAGATCGCCGGCTTCGCTTTGGTCCCGCCCGCGACGAGGTTGAGCGCGAGGTGGCCGTCCAGAACGTAGCTCGGGCCGAACAGCCCGCCCGTCGCCTTCAACGCCGGAACGTCCAGCGCGAGCTTGCCGGTCAAGGGCGCATCGTCGGCGAGGCCGAGCAAGCCGCCTCGCGCCGGATCGGGGGTGAGCCCCACGCCGACGTTCGCATCGAGCGTGCCGACGCGATTGGCCGCCGCATGCACCGACGCCACCGCGCGTGCGCCGTTCAGTTCGACGCGCGCCGCGAGGGCCGTGACGCCGAACGAAGCGGTGCCGTAGCCCGTCGAAAGCGTCGCATCGCCGCTACGGCGTTCGATCCGCGCATACCCGCTCGCCGTGCGGCCGAGCGTAAAGTCCCAATCGGCCGCGAGCACGAGATCGCTCGATACGCGCGAGGGCTGACCCGTCAGCATTTGGCGGACCGCGATGAGCCGCGCGATCGACAGATTCGACGCGCTGCCGGCCGAACGGATCGCCCCATGGTCGTAGGCGAGCGACTTGATATCGAGTGTCGCCCCCTCGACGGTCAGCCGCGTCGGCCCCAGCGTCACGTGCTCGCTAGCGGCCGACACGGCCACCGGCGCCTGCAATTCGAGGCCGGGCAAGCCGCGGTTGGTCAAGCGCGCGAGCACGCCGTCCCAGCGCGGGCCGGTGCGCGTGTCGGTCAATGCCCCCGTGCCGGCAAGCGCCATGTCGATGGGCCGGCCGCGCACCGATCCCTTCGCCTGCGCGTCGAACGCGTGCTTCCCGCGCGTGCCCGTCACATGAGCGGCCAGCGTCGTCAAATCGACGGGGCCCGCATGGACGTCGCGCGCGTCCGTCGTGAATTCGAGTGCCCCGGTCGCGCCGTCGCGAACCCGCGCGCTACCGGTTGCCGTGCCGATACGGTTCGCGCCGATCGACACCCCGCGGGCATCGTAGCGCAGCGTCACATCGGGATGGGCCAACGAGCCGGTCAAGTCACCGTCCGCGAGCACCGTGCCCGCCACCCCGAAGCCGAGCCGGTCGAGCCGCTGCGCATCCACGTGAAAACGCAGCCGGTCGCCCGGGCCGCCGAAGCTGCCATGCAGTGCGACGTCGTTGCCCGCGATCGATAGCGTGGCGTCGCTCGGCAGCAAGCGCGCCCCCACGAGTTGGACCGTGCCTTGGCCCGTCAGCGGAAAGCCGTCGTAGACGCTGTCGCCGAGTTCGAAGCGCAGTTTCGTCGAGAGCGGCTGGGCGAGCGTGCCTACGGCGCTCAAACGCCCCGTTACACGCGCTTCGGGCAACTTCGACGGCGCGCGCGCCGCTTTCGCGGAAGCGGCCCCCGCAGAATGCACCGCCGGCAACTCGGCCGCGAGCACCCGCCGCGGATCGAAGTTCGTCAGCACCGCGCCGAGGTCGTAGCTCGACGATGCGTCGTGCGCCAATGCGCCTTTCAGTTCGAGACGGCCGTCGCCCGCATCGATGCGCACCTCGTGCAGCGCGATGCGGCCGCGTTCGAACGCCACATGCGCCCGTGCGCGAAGACGCGCGCCCGCATCGGCCAGGTCGAGCGACAGCGACTGCGCCGGCCCGTCGAGGGTGACCGCGATGGGCCCGGACAGCGACGTCGATCGCGCGTACGGCGTGATCGTCGCCAAGTCGAGCGCGCGAACGCTCAGATTCAGCTGTCCGCGCCCGCCCGCGAAGGTCCCGCTTCCCGTGAGCGTCGCGCCGCGTACGAGTTGCACCGCCAAATGGTCGAGCCGCTGCTCGCGCGCGTCTAGATGCACGTCGGCGCTTGCTTGGACGAGCGGCAAGCGCTGCTCGTCGAGCAACCCGGGCTTGGCGTTGACGATCGCGATGGGCCCCGCGACCACGAGCGGCCCGGCGCCGGGCACCGGCGCGAGCGTCGCCTTCAGCGAGAGATCGGCCTGCGGCGCGCCCGCGCTGAGTACGCGCGGGTCGACGTGATCGAACGCGATCGTCGCTCGCTTTAGCGGCACGGCCGCGAACGGCATGGCTTCGACATGGGCGCGTCCGGCGAGCTTCATCCCGCTGGCCGTCACATCGGCAGCCAGCGCTTCGAGCGTACCGGATAGGCGCGCTTGCAGTTCGACCGGCGTGCCGCCCGGCGCACCCGATGCGCTCAGCGTGCCCGCGAGCGGGAACGGGCGCGCCCCGCCGAGCGAAAGCTGCGCCGCCAGCGCCCCGTAGGCCGTGTCGAGCCCGTCGATCGACAGCGTGTGGTGCAGGCCGTCGCTGCGTCCGTGCGCGCGTAACCGATCGATCTCGGTCGTCGCCGCGCCGTTGCGCACGAGCAGCTTGTCGACTGCCAGCGCGCGCAGGTCCAATTCGATCGGCAAGCGCAACTGCGCCGGCAGCCGCAGCGGCGCCGTGCTTTTCGAGGGCCCGAGCCGGGCGTCGATCGTCCCCGCCCGCAGCTCGTCCACCGTGAAGCGCCACGGCGCGCGCGTGAGCGCCCAGCGTCCCGCCAAGCGATCGATGCGGATATCGGTCGGCGGTGCGCCGGCCGCCCCCGCCTGCTCGTGCCAGCGCACGTTCGCCAAGCGCACGCCGCGCGCGAGCGTCCCGCCTTCGAACGTCCCCGCGAGCCGCGAGCCCGTCGCCGCGACGGCCGCCCGCCAAACGAGCCGCGTACCGGGCTCGGTGGCGATCGCGCCGTACAGTGCGGCGGCGATGCCGGCGACCAGCAATAGGAACGCGAGCGCTGTCCATATCAGTGCGCGCAGCACCCGCCGTGCGGGCGGCGGCGCATCGGGCTCGCGCGGCCCCGGCCCCGCCGGCGCGCCCGCGCCGCCAGCCCCGGCTGCGGCAACGCCGTCGGCTGGCTCGTCGGTGGTAGGCGGCGATTCGTGCGTCATGCGTCGT
Source organism: Trinickia dabaoshanensis (assembly GCF_002879885.1). Lineage (GTDB taxonomy): Bacteria > Pseudomonadota > Gammaproteobacteria > Burkholderiales > Burkholderiaceae > Trinickia > Trinickia dabaoshanensis. The sequence continues at coordinate 27,023 of NZ_PNYA01000039.1, read as the reverse complement.
GGTCCATACGTTTATCCAGTCCCCTAGGCTCAGAACGCGATGCCTAGCGTCAGATACGGCCGTACGCTGTGATTGCGCGTGCCGTACGCCAAATCGACGTTGATCGGGCCGACCGGGCTGCGCCAGCGCACGCCCACGCCCAGGCCCGGATAGAAGACGCGCTCGCCCCAGGTATCCGTTGCCGTGCCGATGTCGTAGAAGGCGGCCGCGCCCCAATCGTGCGTGAACCAATGCTGGAACTCTGCCGTGGCCGTGACGAGGTACTTCGTCGGCAGCACCGAACCGTCGACGGAATTGCCGATGCTCTGAAACCCGTAGCCGCGCACCGAGTTCGAGCCGCCCGCGCGGAACAGCAGCGAGGCCGGAATCCCGCTCGAGCTGCCGCTCGTGAACACGCCGCCCAACTCGGCCCGCACCAGGAACAGATCGCGTTTGAAGAGCGGCACGTACTGCTCGCCGCGGGCGTAGCCGCGCACGAAGGTTTGATCCGTCGCGATGCCTTTGACCGCAAAGCCCGTCTCGACATGGAGAAGATTGCCCTTGCGCGGAAACAGCGGATCGTCGACGTTGCGGCGCGTCCATGACCACTGCGGCACGAGCGCGTGGCTCGTCGTCGGTCCTGCCGCGTTTTGGTCGAGCCGGTCGGCGTAGTACTGAAGTGAATAGTTGTAGTCGATGAACTGCGCCGTGCGCGTCCGCTGCAAGCCGGCGCGCGCGCTATAGATGCGCGTGCCGGACACCTGCGTGTTCGTGTAGGAAGCCAGCGCGCTGTTGACCCAGCCGCGCTGGCCCGGCGGCATCGACAGTTGGATCTGGCCATACTGCTGAATCTGATCGAGCCGGCCCTGCACGGACAGCGGCCAGGCGGCACCGAAGGTATCGAGATACGTGTAGGAGCCTTGCACGTGAGCGCCCGTATCGGTCGCATAGCCGACGCCGCCGCGCACGCTGTTGTACGGATACTCGCTCACCTTCACATGGATGGGCGTGTCGTTGGGGTGCGCGACATCGCTGCCCACGTCGATCGCCACGCTCGCGTAATACGGCGTGTTCTGTAGCTGGCGTTGCAGCTCGGCGATCCGCTCGGCGTCGTAGACCTCGCCCACCGCCAGCGGGTTGACGTTCGTGACGATGCGCCCCGGGTAGCGCCGCACGCCCGATACATCGAGCGGCCCGAGCGTAAAGGTCGGTCCGCTCGCGAACGCCACCGTGAGCGCGGCCTGCCGCGTATGCGGATCGATCAGCGCTTGCGAGTGAGCGATCTTGGCGCCGAGATAGCGGCGCGCCTGCAGGGCCTTGAGCGCGGCGTCCTTCGCGTCGCTCCAGCCCGCCTGCGTGAAGGGGTCGCCCGTATGCAGCGAAAACGCGAAGCGCGCGGCATTCTCGCGCGTCGGCTCCTCGGTTCGGACGGGGCCGTCGAAGCTCAGCTCGACCGAGGAGACCATCGTGCGCGGCCCCGGATCGACGTGCACGATCACGGCTCGTTTGCCCGCGCCGGCCGCGCGCACGTCGGTGCGCACGATCGGCGAAAAATAGCCGTCGGTCGCCGCCAGGTCGCGCACCTGCTGCGGCGCGGCCGTCACGAGGAATTCGAACTGGTCGTCGGTCACGTCGCTGCGCGCGGCGAAGCGAGCGAGATCGAGATGCTTTTCCAGGAGCTTGCGCATCGAGCGCGGGGCATCGATGGAGATGTCGTATTTGGCCGCCGCCGGCATCGACGCCAATGCGATGGCGAACCCGCACACGAGAGACGGCCACCGCGCCCGAGCGCGCTGCGCGGTTCGGCGGCGCGAACCCCGCGCGGCGCAAGACGAAGCGATCACGGCTCCCCGCAAACAAGACCTCCTCAGATTGAACGACGCCCGGCCTCGGGCAAACCACCGACGAAAGCGACCATTTGACCATAACCGCCGAGCATCGAGCCATGGAGCGAACGGTATTGCGCCCAATCGCCGGCACGGCGCGCGCCGCACGAAGCGATTCGCGTGCCCGCCTTCGACGCCGAAAGACGCCGCGGTGTTCCGCCCCGGCGGCATGCGGTAAAATCGCGGTTTGTTCGAGGCGGCACGTCTGTCGCCCTGTCCCTATTTTCAGGATGACCGAATCATGTTGTATCAATCGGATATCACGCAGTTCATCAATCAGCTCAAGGATCAAAAACCGACGTTGGAAGACGAACAGCGCCGCGGCCGTGCGCTGCTTTGGGACAAGCAGCCGATCGACCTCGACGAGCGTTCGGCCCAGCAGCTCTCGCGCGTGAAGCAAACCCCGTACGTGTACTACCAGAACTTCTAAACGTGGCCGCCGCCGACGAAGGGCAGCGCACGGGGGCGCCCGATGCGGCGCTGACCGCACCCGCAACCGACACCACGCCCGACACCGTCGACGGCATCGCGTTCGCGCGCCTGTACGGCGAACCGCTGTTCAAGCTGCCGCAGGATCTGTACATCCCGCCCGACGCGCTCGAGGTCTTCCTCGAAACGTTCGAAGGTCCGCTCGATCTGTTGCTTTACCTGATCCGCAAGCAGAACTTCAACGTGCTCGACATCCCGATGGCGGACGTGACGGCGCAGTACCTCGGCTACGTGGAGCAGTTGCGCAAGACGAACCTCGAATTGGCATCCGAGTACCTGCTGATGGCCGCGATGCTGATCGAGATCAAGTCGCGCATGCTGCTGCCGGTCAAGAAGGCCGATACGGGCGAAGAGCCCGAGGATCCGCGGGCGGAACTCGTGCGGCGCTTGCTCGAATACGAGCGCATGAAGCTCGCCGCACAGCGGCTCGACCAACTGCCGCAGCTCGGGCGCGATTTTTTGCGCGCCGAAGTCTACATCGAGCAAAGCATGGCGCCGCGGTTTCCCGACGTGGCGATGGACGATCTGCGCGCGGCTTGGTCCGACGTGCTCAAACGCGCCAAGCTCGTGCAGCATCACAAGATCTCGCGCGAGGAGCTATCGGTGCGCGAGCACATGAGCATGATCTTGCGCCGTCTGCAAAACGCGCGCTTCGTCGAATTCTCCGAACTGTTCGACGTCACGCGCGGCGTGCCGGTCGTCGTCGTGAACTTCATCGCGATGCTCGAATTGGCGCGCGAATCGTTGATCGAAATCACGCAGCCCGAGCCGTTCGCCCCGATTTACGTCCGTCTCGCGTATCTGCCCGCCTAGCGCGAGCGCCGCGCACACTCGCCCCGCTCATCGAACGACCGTCTTTTTTCGATGTCAGTGGCCGTCAAATCCACTACAATCGGCGCGCCTTCAACTCGCGGGGCGGCGCGCCCGTCAAGCACGATCATGAAAGTCATCAGCTCGATCCAGGAATTGCGCGACCAATTGCGCGGCCAGAACCGTACGGCATTCGTCCCGACGATGGGCAACCTGCACGAGGGACATTTGTCGCTGATGCGCCTCGCGCGCCAGCACGGCGATCCCGTCGTCGCGAGCATCTTCGTCAATCGTCTGCAGTTTGGCCCGAACGAGGATTTCGACAAATACCCGCGCACGCTCGAAGCCGACATCGAAAAGCTGCAGAAGGAAAACGTCTACGTGCTGTTCGCGCCGACCGAGCGCGACATGTATCCGCAGCCGCAGGAGTACCGCGTCCATCCGCCGCATGACCTCGGCGACATTCTCGAGGGCGAATTCCGCCCCGGCTTTTTCACGGGCGTGTGCACGGTGGTCATGAAGCTGATGTCGTGCGTGCAGCCGCGCGTGGCCGTCTTCGGCAAGAAGGATTACCAGCAGCTCATGATCGTGCGGCAGATGTGCCAGCAGTTCGCGCTGCCGACCGACATCGTGGCGGCGGAAACGGTGCGCGACGCGGACGGGCTCGCGCTCAGTTCGCGTAACCGCTATTTGACCGATACCGAACGCGCCGAGGCGCCGATGCTGGCCGTGACGCTCGCGCGCGTGCGCGACGCCGTGCTCTCGGGCCGGCGCGACTTCGCGGCGATCGAGCGCGAGGCGGTCGAAAGCCTCGCGGCACGCGGCTGGGCCCCCGATTACATTGCCGTGCGCAAGCGCTCGAATCTCGTTGCGCCCGGCGCGCACGAACTCGATGCCCCGCTCGTCGTGCTGGCGGCGGCCAAGCTCGGCGCCACGCGCCTCATCGATAACCTTGAAATTTGACGCCGCCTCGGTGTCCGAAGGAACGACCATGCAGCGACACATGTTGAAATCGAAGATACACCGCGCCGTCGTGACGCATTGCGAACTTCATTACGAAGGATCGTGCGCCATCGACGAAGATCTGCTCGACGCCTCGGGCATCGTGGAGAACGAGCGCATCGATATCTGGAACGTCAACAACGGCGAACGCTTCTCGACGTACGCGATCCGCGGCGAGCGCGGCAGCGGCATGATCTCGCTGAACGGCTCGGCGGCGCGGCGCGCTCAGCTCGGCGATCTCGTCATCATCGCGGCGTTCGCGATGGTGGAGGACGCCGAGTTGAAGGCGGGCTGGGAGCCCAAGCTCGTGTTCGTCGACGAGCAAAACAAGGTCAAGGGCAGCCGCGGCCACGTGCCCGTGCAAAGCTGGAGCTGAGCGCCTGCCGGCCGCGGCTCACTTCGTGACCCAGGCCGTGATCGGGTCCCACTGTTCGAGGTCTTTTTCCACGCGGCTTTTCGGGACGTCCCACAGCGTCAAGCCGTGCGCCGCGAGTTGCACGTAGTTCTGCGTATCGCGCAAAAAGCTCAACACGGGCAGCTCGAGGCTTTCGACGAAGCGATGCAATTGCTCCGCCGAACGCGTGCGCGCATCGACGCGCATGCCGACCACCCCCACCTCGATCATCCCTTTACGCACGGCCTTCTCCTTGGCCAGCCGCTCTAGAAAGTGCTGCGTGGCCAGGATGTCGAACATCGACGGCTGCAACGGGACGATCACCTTGTCGGCCAACTCGAGCGCGGCGGCAAGCCGCGCGCCGTGCAAGCCCGCGGGCGTATCGATGACGGCGCGCTCCAAACCCTTGGGTGGCTTGGCCGGCGCTTCCGGATCGACGTGCCAGGTTTCGATGGGCGGCAAGGCTTCCGGGCGCAGGGCCAGCCATCCGTGCGACGATTGCTGCCGATCGAGGTCGGCCAGCGCCACCCATTCGCCGTTCGCCGCGAAGGCGCCCGCCAAGTTCGTCGACAACGTGCTCTTACCCACGCCGCCCTTAGGGTTCGCTACCACGATCACCGTCATGAACACTCCCGAGTAGAAGGCCGCTCGATACGGCCGGTTAGCCGGTCACGCCGCCGGACCGATTGCGGTTACGCTTGAGTATCGGCCCGTCACGCTATCAAAAAGCATCGCGACTCCCGATAATATCGGCAAATTCGGCCGCAAGGAGGTTCTCTCGATGTCGACGCTACGCCCCGATTACACGATCGAGACCATCCACGAGCACCAGCAGGGCACGTTGCCCGATTTGCTAGGGGTGCGCATCGTCGCACTGGGGCAAGGCACGCTCACGGGCAAGCTGGCCGTCCGGCCGCAGTTGCTGGCGCCGAACGGCTATTTGCACGCGGCCACCGTGATCGGCCTGGCCGATACCTGCTGCGGCTATGCCTGCATGGCGCATTTGCCCGAACATGCGCGCGGGTTCACGACGGTCGAGCTGAAAAGCAATTTTCTCGGTACGTGCCGCGCGGGGACGGTGCGCGCCGTCGCGAGCGCCGTTCACCTCGGCCGCAGCACCCACGTCTGGGACGCCAGCGTATTCGATCCCGATGGACACACGATCGCCCTGTTTCGTTGCACGCAGATGATTCTGGCCTAGCGCGAACGTAAAGTGCGGCGCGTCGAACACCGGCGCTCACCACGGCCCTCTCGCGCTCTCGTAGCCGGCTACTGTCGCGCGAGGCGCGCGGCCTGGCTACAATCGCGCGATGACTTCACCCGACCTTACCTTCGTGCTCGGCGGCGCCCGCTCCGGCAAGAGCCGCCACGCCGAGCAGCTCGCGCAGGCGCGCGCCGCCGAACGCGCCCTGTCCGTCACTTACATCGCCACGGCACGCGAGGCGGGCGACGCCGAATTTGCGGCACGCATCGCTCAGCATCGGGCCCGGCGGCCCGCGCATTGGCGCGTGGTCGAGGCGGGGGTCGATCTGGCTCAAGCTGTCGTCGAAGCGGACGACGGCCGCACCTGCATCCTGCTCGACTGTCTGACGCTATGGCTCGCCAACGTCATTTGCCCGGCCGATGGAGCGCCGAGCGGCGCCCCGAGCGTTGACTACGCGGCGCGGGCGGACGCGCTCGAATCGGCACTCTCGCGCGCGCGCGGCCCCGTCATCGTCGTCAGCAACGAGATCGGCATGGGCGTCGTGCCGATGGGCGCGATGACGCGTCATTACGTCGACGAACTGGGGCGGCTCAATCAGCGCGTCGCGGCGATCGCCCAAGAGGTTACGCTGATGGTGGCGGGCTTGCCGATGACCGTCAAAAGCGAGCGGGCGCGATGAGCGCGGGTGCGCGAATCGTGCGGCGCGCCGCCGCCCTTGGCTGCGCGTGCGCGCTCGCGCTGCTAGGCGCCCGGCCTGCCGCGGCCTCGGTCTCGGTCACCGACGACGCGGGCGAGCGCGTCACGCTCGCCGCGCCGGCCGAGCGCATCGTGGCGCTCGCGCCGCACGCGGTCGAGCTCGTCTATGCGGCCGGCGGCGGCGCCAAGCTCGTCGGTGCCGTGTCGTACAGCGACTATCCGAGCGCCGCGAAAGCGCTGCCGCGCGTGGGTACGAACACGACCCTCGATCTAGAGCGCATCGTCGCATTGAAGCCCGACCTCGTGATCGTCTGGCGCCACGGCAATAGCCAACGCCAACTCGATCGACTGCGCGCGCTGGGCATCCCTCTGTATCGCAGCGAGCCGCACAAACTCGATGACGTCGCGACCGACCTGATCGCCCTGGGAACGCTGATGGGCACCGGCGATGCGGCGCAAGCGGCCGCGGCCCAGTATCGCGGCCAGATCGCCGCGCTGCGCGCGCGCTACGCGCAACAACCGCCGGTCAGCGTGTTTTACGAAGTCTGGGCCGATCCGTTGATGACACTGAGCGGCGCGCAAATCATCAGCGACGTCATCGCGCTGTGCGGCGGCCGCAATGTCTTCGCGAACCTAGCGCCGCTCGTGCCGACGGTCTCGACGGAAGCCGTCGTCGCAGCCGATCCGGAAGCGATCGTGACTTCGAGCAGCGGAGCGACGAAGACCGATGCGCCGCTGCCGAGCCTTGCGGCATGGCGTGCTTGGCCCGGTATGACGGCGGTTGCGCGCGGCAATTTGTTCGCGATCGACGGCGACCTCATCACGCGGCCCGGACCGCGGCTCGCGCAAGGCGCCAACGCGCTATGCCGCGATTTGGATCTGGCGCGCACGCGTCGGCCGAGCGCCGGTACCGCCCCCGACCGCTCGCGCTGAGCACGTCCCTCATCGATACGGCTCGTTCAGACGTTCCAATGCACGAGGCGCCAATCGCCCGCGGGTTCGTCGCGCCGCAGCCAAACGACAGCCGCCATCTCGAGCGGCCATTTCAACGTCGTCTCGATCGTCTCGCCGAGCAATCGAGCGGCGATCATCCGCATGACGCCCGCGTGCGTGACGGCAAGCACGCTCGCGGCAGATGCGGACGAGGCACCGCGGCACATCTCGAGCCACGCATCGACGCGCGCCTCGAATTGGGCCACGCTTTCGCCGCCGTGCGCGCGCGCATGGCGTAGATCGGCGGCCCACGCATCGAGCGCATCGCGATCGATCGCGTCCCAGCGCTGCCCTTCCCATTCGCCGAAGTCGATCTCCCGCAACCGCGCGTCGGTGTCGCACGCGCTGCCGAGCAGCACGGCGAGCCGCTCGGCAACGTCGGCGCAACGGCGCAACGGACTGGTCGAGAGGCATGCCGGCATCGGCACGGCGAGCGCGGCGAGACGCGCCGCGAGCGCAAGCGCCGACTCGGCCGCGTCGCCGGCCAACGGCACATCGGTCCTGCCGTAGCAGACACCGGCATCGATAGCCGGCGCGGGATGGCGGATCAGAACGAGGTCCACGCGAGTGCGGCCAAGTAAAACGTGAGTTCGAATCCTTGCTGGGCGAAACCGAGGCAATCGCCGGTGTACCCGCCGAGCCGGCGCGTGAAATACCGGCCCATCAACAAGCGCAGCGCCGATGCCGCCGCGAGCCCGAGCGCGCCGGCTCGCCAATCCGGTAGGAGGAGCCAGATGAGACCGAGCGCCAGCGCAAACGCGAGCGCACGCGCGGACATGCGTTGTGCGACCGGCTTGGCCTTGCCCTGCTCGCGCGCGTATTCGTGCGTGGCCAGAAAGCTCACGGCCAGCGCGCGGCTCGCCGCGTGAGCACCCACCATCGTCCACGCCGCGGTGGACGCAGGCAATGCGGCGAGCGTCTGCCACTTGAGCGCGAGCGCCATCATGAGCCCGATCGCGCCGAACGCGCCGAGACGCGGGTCGCGCATGATACGCAGCGCGTCCTCGCGGCCCGCCGCGCCGCCGAAGCCGTCGCAACAATCGGCGAGACCGTCCTCGTGCAACGCACCGGTGGCGAGCAGCGTGCCGATCATCGACAGCAACACCGCGACGGACGCCGGAAATACGGCGAGTGCGCTGAGATAGATCAACGCCCCGAAACCGCCGACGAGCGCCCCGACGAGCGGGAAATAACGCGCCGCCCCGGCGAGATCGTCCGCATCGAGGGCGACCGAGCGAGGAATCGGGATGCGCGTGAAGTAGCCGAGCGCCGCGACGACGTACCGCAGTTGCACGCGCCACCATGCGCGGCGCGCGAGCGAGCCGGCGCCGGCGTTGGATGTAACGGCTAGATCGCTGACCGAGCGCTCGTCTTTCATCGAGCCTCTGGGCCCGCCACCCCGGCCGATTCGAAGCTCGCCATGTCGCTGAGCATCGCCACGGCCGCGCGCAACACCGGCACCGCCAGCGCGGCGCCCGTACCTTCGCCGAGCCGCATATCGAGCGCGAGCAGCGGCTTCGCGCCGAAATAATCGAGCATGCGCCGGTGGCCTGCTTCGTTCGACAGATGCGCGAACACGCAGTAATCGCGCACGGCCGGCGCAATAGCATCGGCGACGACGAGCGCGGAGGTGGCGATGAATCCGTCGACGAGTATCGTCATCTTCGCTTCCGCGGCGGCCAAGTATGCACCGGCCATCATCGCGATTTCGAAGCCGCCGAACGTTGCCAGCACATCGATCGGCTCGGTGACGCCCTCATGCGTGGCCAGCGCGTTCGCGAGCACGTTGCGCTTGCGCGCGAGGCCCGCATTGTCGAGGCCGGTGCCGCGACCCACGCAGTCGTCGATCGGCACGCCGCACAAGCGGCTCATCAGACAGCCGGCGGACGACGTATTGCCGATGCCCATCTCGCCGAAGCCGATCACGTTCGTGCCGAGCGCCGCATGATGACGGACGCGCGCGGCGCCCGCGCGGATCGCCGCAAGCGCTTCGTCGCGCGTCATCGCGGGCCCGTGGGCGAAGTTGCGGGTCCCGGGGCGAATCGCGATATCGACGAGACCCGGCAGCGGCGCGATCGACGTCGCCACGCCGGCATTGACGACCTCGAGCGTGAGCCCCGACACGCGGCTGATCGCGTTGATGGCCGCGCCGCCGGTCAGGAAGTTCGCCACCATCTGGGCCGTGACTTCTTGCGGGTAGGGACTGACGCCCTCTTGCACGATGCCGTGGTCGGCGGCGAATACGATCATCGCCGGGCGCGCCACGGTGGGGCGCGTGCTCTGTTGGATCATGCCCATTTGGCGCGCGAGCGTCTCGAGCATGCCGAGACTGCCGAGCGGCTTCGTCTTGTTATCGATCATGTGCGAGAGCGTGCCGCGCAACGAGCGATCGAGCGGTTCGACGATGGGCAAAGGGAGCGATGCGTTCATACTCGGTTCAAATTTCAAGGCTGACGATGCGCGGGCCGGTGAGGCAAACGCAAGCAGCAAAGGTGTCACCATACCCGCATGCGCGGGTTCGCTTCAATTCGGTAAAACCGCCAAGGCCCCGCGGGGCAATGAGCATGTCACTATGTGGCATGCCGTGCGGCGCTTCGTTTCACTCGGAGCATGGAACGCTCGATAACGCCGGCACCAATGCCTCATAGCCGCCCTGCTCGATGAGCACCAGGGGATACCCGAACGCCCGGCTCGCCAACGCCGGCGTCAACACGTCGCGCGCGGCCCCGGTGTGCGCGACGCCGTTGCCTTCCAGCAACAAGGCATGCGTCGCGAAACGGCGCGCGAGATTCAGGTCATGGCACGAGAACACAACCGTGCGCGGTATGGCCTTCGTCCATCGCACGAGTGCGTTCATGCACTCGATCTGGTGATGCCAATCGAGAAATGCGAGCGGTTCGTCGAGCAGCAGCAGCGGCGCCTCTTGGCATAGCGCCGCGGCCAGCGCCACACGCTGACGCTCACCGCCCGAGAGAGACAGCACGTTGCGCGAGGCGAACGATTCGAGCCCGACGAGCGCGAGCGCCGCCAGCGCGGCCGCGCGATCGGCCGCCCCCTCCCAACCCCATCCGGTCAAATGCGGAAAGCGATTGAGCAGCACGATATCGAGCACGCTCGCGCCGAACGCGTCGTGCGAGGTCTGCGGCATCAACGCGCGCCGGCGCGCAAGCATCGCGCCGGACCACGTATCGATATCCGCTCCGTCCACTTGCACGCAGCCGCCGGCCGGCCGCGCGAGGCCGGCGAGCGTCGTGATCAGGGTCGTCTTGCCCGCGCCGTTCGGCCCGGCGACACACCATATCTCGCCGGAATAAAACGTGTGCGTGAAATCCTCGAGCAGCGTGCGCGAGCCCGCGCGCAACGTCAGATGCTGGGCGCTGAGGGACTGGGGGCGGCGGCCGGAGTCGATTCGAGTGAGCGATTTCATTTGCGCACGGAGCCCAGCATCCACAAGAACATGGGAACGCCCACGAGCGCGGTCACGACCCCGACGGGCAATTGCGCCGGCGCGATCGCCGTGCGCGCGAGAAGATCGGCGCCCATGACCGCCACGCCGCCCGCGAGCGCGCTGGCCGGTACGAGCATGCGCTGGTCGTTGCCGAGCACGAGCCGCAAGGCGTGAGGCACGACGAGCCCGACGAAGCCGATGGTACCGGCCGTCGTCACGCTCGCCGCGGCGGCCAGCGACGCAACGAGGTAAATGCGCAACCGCAGCCGGGCGGCGGGCACGCCGAGCGACGCGGCGAGCGCATCGCCGCGCAACAGCACGTTCAGTTGCGGCGCGACGGGCAAACTTGCCCCGAGCGCGACGGCGAGCGCGGCCAGCGCCATCCACGGCTTGGCGGCGCCGTTCAGGTCGCCCGTCAGCCAAAACACGATGCCGCGCAATCGATCGTCGGGCGCGAGCGCGATGAGCAGCGTCACGATCGCGCCCCACCCCGTGGCGACGACGACACCCGTCAGCAACAACCGCGGTGACGCCTCTTGCGGCTCGCCGCGCCAAAGCTCGCGGCGTGCGAGGCCCAGCACGAGCGCGACCGATAGCAACGCGCCGCCGAACGAGGCAATATCGACGAGCCACCAGGCGCACCCGGCAAAGAGCGCCGCCACGGCGAACGCGGCCGCGCCGCCCGAGACGCCGAGCACGTACGGCTCGGCGAGCGGATTACGCAGCAGCACTTGCAGCAATGCCCCGGCAAGCGCGAGCAACGCCCCGCACGCGAACCCCGCCAGGGCGCGCGGCAGGCGCAGCGTGCGCACAATCTCGCCGGCGAGGTCGGGGGCCGCGGCCTCGTGCCCGCGCCAATGCGCCAAGGCGAGCAAGGCGCGAGCGGGGGCCACGCTCACGCTGCCGAGCATCAAGGCGGCCGTGAATACGGCGAGCGCGGCCAGCGCGAGCAGGATCCATACGAGGGCCGCGCGCTTGGCGTTCATCGGCGCATGCGCGTGCGTAGCGGATCGGTTCATTTCGGCGGCGTGCGCAACGATGCGCAGCGGTGGACCGGCGCGTCACCGCTCCCGCCAGCCGATCGTGACGAAGGCGCTGCGGCGCGGGGTGTTGTAGGTATAAGCGAGTTCATAGTTCTTGTCGAACAGGTTGTCGATATGGGCACTCACATACCAGGCTTTGGTGATGTCGTAGCGCGCCGACAGATTCACGAGGCCGAAGCCGCCGAGCGGCGTGCCGCTATCGCTGCGCGGCCCGCTCACGATCCACTCCCCTCCGGCCCGCCACGCACCGAACGAGCGGTTGGCCGAGAACGAGGCGAAATGCCGGGCCCGGCGATTCAGATCCGTGCCGGCCACCTCGTCGACGGGATTTTGCACCGTCAGGGCCGCGCGCACGTCGGTTTTGCCCACACGCCCGCGCCACGAACCTTCGAGCCCTTGGACCTTGGCCCGGCCGACGTTTTCCGCGAGATAGAACAAGCCGCCTTGAGTGGGCACATAGTTGATCAAATCGATGTAGTGCGTTTGAAACGCGGTAAGCCGCGCGACGCCCAGCGTATCCGACGCATATTGCAGCGCCACCTCCACCGAGTGACTGCGCTCCGGGCGAATCGACAGATTGCCGCTGCCGGGGAAATAAAGATCGTCGAAGCTCGGGGCGCGAAACGCGCTCGAGTAGCTCGCACTCGCCTTCCAGTGATCGGTGAAGTCGAACCCGTAGCCGAGATAGTACGTATTGGCGCCGCCGAAATCCGAATATCGATCGCGCCGCACGTTCGCTTGGATTTGGTTCGCGCCGAAGCGCGCCGTGTACCCGGCGAATACGGAATCCACATGGCGATCGGGCGCGAAGACCATGTCCGACTCGAGGCTTTGATCGAGCCGCTCGTAACCGAGTTGCAACTTTTGTTGCGCGGCCAGCTTGAAGTCGTTTTGCCATGTGAATTGACGATTGCCGGTATCGAAACGGTTGTTATAAACGCCGTTCGTCGTGTCCACGGCGCGATCGTCGCCGAGACCCGCGCTCAGATGCGTGGTCCACCAATCGCTGAGTTTGCCGTTCGCGAACACCGAGGCCATGCGCACCACGCTCGTGAGGAAGTTGACGTCGGTCGGCACGCCGTAGGCGTTGTCGAACGAGGCTTTGCCGTTCGATTGAAAGTACCGTACGCCCGCGTCCCAGCCACTGTCGAACGTGTGACGCACCGATGCGGAAACGCTCTCGTTCAAATACCCGTCTGCGCCCGGATTCGCATTCGGCGCAAGCGCCGGGTCGATCGCCGAAAAACCGTCGTCCTTCGAGCGCGCGACGTGCAAGCTGAACGTCGTCTTGCCGTCCTTGTCGAACGCGCCGTTCACGCCCGCTTGCTGCGTCTGCGTGCGATAGCTGCCGTAGCCGAGCGAGAAGTCGAAACGCGGCGGATGATCGCCGCCTTGCTTCGTGAACACTTGCACGACGCCCCCCATCGCAGCCGAGCCATAAAGCGCCGAGACGTCGCCGCCCACCACTTCGACATGATCGACTTGCGATAAGGGAATCTGTCCAAGCTGGCTCTGGCCGAGACTCACCGAATCGACTCGCATGCCGTCGATCAGCACGAGCGACTGCGGGCCCGAACCGCCGCGCAGAAACATCGTGACATTCGAGCCCGGCGGCCCGTTGCGGATGACCTGCACACCCGGCGCCTGCGCGAGCAAGCCGGGCAGATCGGTCGCCGTCGTATCGGCGATGTCTTGAGGCGAAAAGCGCGTCGTCTGCGCGATCGATTCCGAGATAGGCTGCGGCCCACGCTGCGCGGTCACGACGATCGGCTCGAGTTCGCCGCCGCTCGCGGCCGGCGGGCCGCCGAGAGCGGCATCGGCGGAACTCGGCTTGGCGCGCGGTGTCGCTGCACAAGGGCTGGAAGGGTTGGGCGAGGCATCGCACTGGGCGGGGGCGTTTTGCGCGAGCGCGACCAACGGCGAATACGCGAGCGCAACAAGCGCCGCGCGCACGGTAGGCGTGGACATCGTGTGGTTTTCCTGTGGGACCGGCACGCAGCTGCTCCCCGCAGACCGCGCTTCATCGAGCGCTTGTATCGCACTCCCCCTTTGGCCGGTATCCGGGCTGGCGACGCACCGCATCCGCCTTCCCGCGTCGATCACGCAGTGGCGATGGCGCGGGCGCGCGGCGGCTATTCGCCGGGCCGCGCAGGTCGCTTACCGTTGGCGGGGGGCAGCACAGGTTGGCTCGTCCGGGCGGACTTCGCTCCCTGTTTCCCGTTTAACCGCGCGCGAGGTCAGCCAGGCGCGCGAGCACCAAAGTGCCGCCAGTGTAGGAGCGGGTCATGAGAGCGTCAAGAATCGATCGACCCTGTGCAATCGATCGAAAAATACCCCTGCAAATGCCGCGCGAAACCACCAAAGCGAAGAAAAACGTACAACGGTTACGTCTGGATACGAGAGAACGATCGGAACTGCGGCTATTTAGCGCTAAAATGCGGGGTCTTTAGAGGACGCAGCAGATGCTCAACGAACTCGAATCCCTCTCACAGAATATTGGCCGGCTGATCGCGATCAACGAGCGCCAGCAGCAGGCACGCCATGCGCTCGAGGAACAGCTCGCGCAATTGCGTCAAGAAAACGAAACGGCCCAGGCCGAACTCGCACAGTTGCGTGAAGCGCGTAATGCGTTGCAGGCGGAACGCGATGCGCTCGTCGCGAAAATCGACGATGCGCAGGTGCGCCTGAACGCCATTCTCGAAAAGCTGCCGCGCGGCAAGGGCCCGTACGAATCCGACAGCCAACTCGATCTGCTCGCCACGCAGCAAGAGCAAATCGAACGCAACGCCTTGGGCGGCGCCGTGCAGCACGGAGAAGACGCATGACGACGAAACAAATCGAAGCGACGATCCTCGGACAAAGCTACCGCCTCGCCTGCTCGCCGGAAACGGAAGCGGCATTGCTCGAGGCCGTCGCGCGCGTCGACGCGGAAATGACGAAGATCCGCAACGCCAGCAACGTGCGCGGCACCGATCGCATCGCCGTGATGGCCGCGCTTTCGCTGGCCTCGGAGTTGCTGAAGTTGCAACAGAGCGTGCGCCACGGAGAAGCGTTTCCCGCGGAAGAAATCCGGCGTACAATGCACCAAATGAACCAAAAGCTCGGTGCGGTACTCGATCAACACGAGGCGCTGTAACGAGCGGCGGTTTCGAGCTTCATCAAGTTTCAACAACAGGTTTTACGGCTTCCCTGCCTGGTTCGCCAAGGTCATAGATTCCTTGAACCAATGCCATGTGCACGGTTGCGGAAATTTGTAGCACGGGTGTGCGCGTCACTCTGTCTGATGTACCCGAAGTGCTGCTAACTGCGACCAATTCTGAACCTCCGGTTCAGGATGCCGGCCTAGCGGCTAAGGCGGGGACTTTATTCGACGGCATCGGTGCTCCCGATGCCGTTTTCATTTGGGGCGCGCGCGCCGCGCGAGTCCCGGCCCGACCCGCCGCGTATATCCGGCGCGTGGCCGCGGCGCCGCCCGCTCGATTCTCGCCCCACTGACTCGATTCGACTATGCGCTACTGGCTCATGAAGTCCGAACCGGACGAAGCAAGCATCGATCACCTTTACGCGGCCCCGGAGCAAACCCTGCCTTGGACGGGCGTGCGCAACTATCAAGCGCGCAACTTCATGCGCGACATGATGGGAATTGGCGACGGCGTGCTCTTTTATCATTCGAGCTGTGCGGAACCTGGCATCGCGGGCATTGCCGAAGTCGTGTCGGGCGCCTATCCCGATCCGACGCAATTCGACCCCAAGAGCGCGTACTACGATGCGAAATCGACGCGCGAAGCGCCGCGCTGGGTGCTCGTCGACGTACGCTTCGTGAAAAAAACGCCGCTCGTGCCGCTGACCGAATTACGCGCCTATCCGGAACTTGCCGGCATGCGCGTCCTGGCCAAGGGCAACCGGTTGTCGATCACGCCCGTGACCGACGACGAGTGGCGCTTCATCACGGAGCAGTTGGCGTAGCGCGGCGACGAGGGCGCCCTTGCCCGGGTTTTGCATGGTCCCGGTCCCAACGCCATGTTATGAAGCGGAGTTCAATCGAATGAGAAAAACAATCGCAGCGCTTTCTTTCGCGGCCGCCTTGCCGCTCGCACTGGCCGCGCAGCCCGCGAGTGCCGATACGGTGCTGACGCAGCCGGTGCCGTCGGGCGTGCTGTCGCTGTCGGCGCAAGCGAGCCGGGAAGTCGCGCAAGACACCGTCGAAATCACGCTGTTTTACGAGCAGGAGGCGTCCGATCCCTCTTCTCTCACGAGCACACTCAATAAGCATGCCGAGACGGCGCTCGCGCAAGCCAAGCGCGTAAGCGAGGTGCAAGCGCGCACGGGCACGTTCTCGATCTATCCGATGACCGACCGCGATGGAAAAATCTCGGCATGGCGCGGCCGCACGGAGATCGTTCTGAAGTCGCACGATTTCGGCGCGGCGTCGCGGCTCGCGGGCGAGCTCACCTCCGTCATGCAAGTGGGCAGCGTCGCGTTCTCGCTCTCGCCCGAGGCGCAGCGCACGGTGGCGCAAAGCCTAGCCGGTCAAGCGATTCAAAACTTCCGGGACCAAGCGCAGACGGCCGCGAAGGCGTTCGGTTACGCGGCCTTCACGATTCGCGAGGTGGACGTGAACAGCAATAGCGGCTCGCAGCCGCGCCCGATGTTCGCCATGCGCGCCATGGCAGCCGAAGCCAAAGCGGCCGCGCCGGTGCCCGTGGAAGGCGGCACGTCGACGGTGACCGTCAACGTCTCGGGCTCCGTGCAGATGACGCGGTAATCGACGCCGGCGCGGCTCGACTCGCATCAAAGATCGCGGGAAGGGCGCGCCGAGCGCATGGCCGAAAAGCCGCGCGCTCGGGCACAGGTCAATTCGATACGGCGCCGGCCGGCGCCGTGCCCCGGCGCCGATACGACCAGACGAGCAGCGCGATACCCGCGACGATCATCGGCAGCGAAAGCCACTGCCCCATCGAAAATCCCAGCGCGAGCAGTCCCAGAAAATCGTCGGGTTCGCGCGCGAATTCCACGATGAAGCGGGCCAGCCCGTAGCCGATCAGGAACACGGCCGAGGCCGCGCCGACCGGACGAGGCTTGCGCGTGAAGAACCACAGCACGAGAAACAGCGTCACGCCTTCGAGCGCGATCTCGTAGAGTTCGGACGGGTGGCGCGGCAACATGTGGTACTTCGCGAACACATCGGCCAAATGCCACTGCGCGGCGAGTTGCGGATGCTTCGCCAGCCAGATCGCATCGTCGGGCGAGGCGCTTTGAAACAGCATGGCCCACGGCGCATCGGGACTCGTCACGCGACCCCACAGTTCGCCGTTGATGAAATTGCCCAAGCGGCCCGCGGCGAGCCCTGTGGGCACCATCGGCGCGACGAAGTCCGTCACTTGCAGCCACGTGCGCTTGCGTTGATAGGCGAACAGCACCATCGCCAGCGTGACGCCGAGAAAGCCGCCGTGAAACGACATGCCCCCTTGCCAAACCTTGAAGATATCGAGCGGGTGTGTGAAGTAATAATCGGCCTTGTAAAACAAAACGTAACCGAGCCGGCCGCCTAGAATCGTGCCGATCACGCCGTAAAACAAGATGTCGTCGATGTCCTTCGCGGTCCAGCCCTGCGCGGCCACGTGAGGCATCCGCAACCGCAGCCGCGCGACGACGATCGCCAGCATGAATCCGACGAGGTACATGAGGCCGTACCAGCGAACCGCGAGCGGGCCTAGATGAATCGCAATGGGATCGAAATTTGGATGAATCAGCATCGTCAGGCTTTCTTCGGCATTGAAAATTGAGGCATTGGACGGAGCGACCGATGCAACGCACGCACGATCTCGATGAAACCAGCCAGCACGGGGCTCACATCGGCCGTGCGCCAGACCAGCCCCGTCTCGACCAGCGGCGTGCGTCCGGCAAGCGGCCGGTACACGACGCCGGTGCGCCGCAAATTACGTAACGATCGAGGCACCAGCGCGACGCCCATGCCGGCCGACACTAAGCTTACGATCGTCTGCATCTGAATGGCTTCTTGGCCGATGCGCGGCGTGAGGCCGGCCGCACCGTAGCAGCCCGTAATGATGTCATAAAAGCCCGGTGCCAAACGACGCGGAAAGATGACGAGCGGCAATTGCTCGAGTTCGGCGAGCGAGACGGGCTCGTCCGCCCAGTCGGGCGGCTCGCCGCGGCCGCGATGACGCACGCTCGACGCGGGCAGCGCCGCCACGAGCGGCTCGCGCATGACGGGTAGATAGGTGAGCGTGGCCGCATGGCGAGGCGGCAGCGGGGGAATGATCAAGCCCGCATCGATCCGGCCCGCCACGAGTTCCTCGATCTGCACGTCGCTCGTCGCTTCCGTCAAATTCAAACGCACGCGCGGATGGCGCACGGCGAACTCGCGCAATAGCTGAGGCAACAAGCCGTAATCGGCCGTCGAGACGAACGCGAGCGAAAGCGCGCCGGCCTCGCCGCGCGCCAGGCTCTGCGCGAGCGGGCGCAATGCATCCGCCGCGGCAAGCAATTTGCGCACCTCGGGCAGCAGGTCGGCGCCCACCGCGGTGAGTTCGACCGTGCGTTTCGTGCGCGCGAACAGTTCGACGCCGAGCGCCTCCTCCAGTGCGCGAATCGCCTGCGAGAGCGGCGGTTGCGTCATCGACAGCTTGCGCGCCGCGCGTCCGAAGTGGCGCTCTTCGGCGACGGCGACGAAATAGCGCAATTGACGCAGATCGGGGGTCATGGCGAAGCTCCGGGCAAATGTCATTGATATCCGATTCGACCTAGTTCGGCATGAATCATATATTGGACACGCACCACCGAGCGCGGCATGCTGCCTTCAGCCTGACGCGCGGTGCTTGCCGCGCGAGCGGCGCTCCCTTGCACCACGGCCCGCCGCCCCCCCCGTTTCCGATCCACGAACCGGAGTCCTGATATGGCTTACAACCGTCGGTCCCAGCACATCACGCAAGGCGTCGCGCGCGCCCCGAACCGCTCGATGTTCTATGCGCTCGGCTACGAGAAGGACGATTTCGACAAGCCGATGATCGGCATCGCCAACGGCCACTCGACGATCACGCCCTGCAACGCGGGCTTGCAACGGCTCGCCGATGCCGCCGTGGCGGCCGTCGAGGCGTCGGGCGCGAACGCTCAAACGTTCGGCACACCCACGATTTCGGACGGCATGTCGATGGGCACCGAGGGAATGAAATACTCGCTCGTTTCTCGCGAGGTCATCGCCGATTGCATCGAGACGTGCGTCCAAGGTCAATGGATGGACGGCGCGGTCGTGATCGGCGGCTGCGACAAGAACATGCCGGGCGGGATGATCGCGTTGGCCCGCATGAACGTGCCCGGCATCTATGTCTACGGCGGCACGATTCGCCCCGGGCATTGGAAAGGCAAAGACCTCACGATCGTCTCGTCGTTCGAAGCCGTGGGCGAGTTCACGGCCGGGCGCATGTCGCAAGAGGACTTCGAGGGGATCGAACGCAACGCGTGTCCCAGCACGGGATCGTGCGGCGGCATGTACACCGCGAACACGATGAGCTCGTCGTTCGAAGCGCTCGGCATGTCGCTGCTCTACTCGTCGACGATGGCCAACCCCGACGAGGAAAAGGTGGCCTCGAGCGCCGAATCGGCGCGCGTGCTCGTGCAAGCGGTGAAGCAAGATCTGAAGCCGCGCGACATCATCACGCGCAAATCGATCGAAAACGCCGTGGCCCTCATCATGGCGACGGGCGGCTCGACCAACGCCGTCCTGCACTATCTCGCGATCGCACACGCGGCCGACGTGCCGTGGACGATCGACGACTTCGAGCGAATCCGCAAACGCGTGCCCGTCATCTGCAACCTCAAACCGTCCGGCGAGTACGTCGCAACCGACCTGCACCGCGCGGGGGGCATTCCGCAGGTGCTGAAGATACTGCTCGATGCGGGCTTGCTGCACGGAGACTGCATGACGATCACGGGCAAGACGATCGCCGAGGAACTGAAAGACGTCCCGAGCGAGCCGCGCGCCGATCAGCACGTGATTTTTCCGATCGTGAAAGCGCTCTACAGCGAAGGCCATCTTGCCATTTTGAAGGGCAACCTCGCGCAAAGCGGCGCGGTGGCGAAAATCACGGGCCTGAAGAATCCCGTCATCACGGGGCCCGCGCGCGTATTCGACGACGAACAAAGCGCGCTCGCGGCGATCCTGGACGATAAGATCCGCGCGGGCGACGTGCTCGTGCTGCGCTACCTAGGCCCGCAAGGCGGGCCGGGCATGCCAGAAATGCTTGCGCCCACGTCCGCGCTGATCGGCAAGGGGCTCGGCGAATCGGTCGGACTCATCACCGACGGCCGGTTCTCCGGCGGGACTTGGGGCATGGTGGTGGGGCACGTGGCGCCCGAGGCCTTCGTGGGCGGCACGATCGCCCTCGTGCACGAAGGCGATTCGATCACGATCGACGCGCATAAGCTGCTGCTGCAACTGAACGTCGACGATACGGAACTCGAACGGCGCCGGGCAGCGTGGACCCCGCCGGCACCGCGTTATACGCGCGGCGTGCTGGCGAAATTCGCGGCGCTCGCGCAGCCGGCCGACAAGGGGGCCGTGACAGGCTGAGGCGGCTAGCGCCGCGACGTATGCCGTGCCAGTTCCTCGCTCACGGCATCGCGCACCCAGCCCGCGACTTCCTGCTCGAGCGCGCTCATGACCTCGCGGCTCACTTGCCGCACGAGCCAGTTCGTATGCTCTTCGATGGCATCGCGGCAGCGCGCTTCAATCACCGCCCGGGCGTCCTGCCGCAAGTAGTTCGCGAACCGCCCGCGCAAGCGCTCGGCGATGAATTCGATCTCGCGCGCATCGAGCGGGGCCGTCCCACTCAGGCTCGCCGCGGGCGGCGTGTACGCGCCTGGCTGAGCGGTGGGCTGCGATGCGGGCAACGGTTCGTGCGGTGTTTCGACCTGGGCCTGAGCGTGCGTCTCGCCAGGGCGGCCGAGCGGCGGCCGGCCCGGCACGATCACGTCGGTCAGCATCGGAATCGAATTCGGGTCATGGGGATCGGTCATGCGTCTCTCCCTAAATCAATGAACGCGCGGGCGGCGGCGCTCATGCGCCCTGGTTCTCGCCTTGCTTGTGATTGTTGAGCGCATAGCCGCGATCGCGATAGAAGCGATACCGTTCGCGCCCGGCGCCGAGTTCGTCCTCGGTCGTCCCGACGATTTCCAGCAAGCGCTCGAAGCGCGCGAACTGCGCCGGCACCGCGGGTGCGAGGTTCAGCAAGATCTGGTGATGCGGCACGCGCGCGAGATCCGCGGTCAGCACGATCGGCGTGCGCTCGGCGAGCGCGCTGTCGGCCATGCAATGCGGCAGGAAATCGAGCGGCGAAAACGTCCAGAGCCGCTCGTCGAACGCGCGCAAGCGCCCCGGGTCGGCCAGCACGACGAGCGGCTGGCCGGCCTGATACGCTTTACGAGCGAGCCGGCAGGCATACAGCAACGGATCGCCGACGTTCGTATGAAAGTCGATACGCGTCACTGCGACACTCCGGCTGCTTGCCTGCCCCGCGCCATCACTGCCCCGCGCGGTCGATCAAGAACTGCGTCAGGAGCGGGACGGGACGGCCCGTTGCTCCCTTGGCCGCGCCGCCCTTGTGCGCCACGCCCGCGACGTCCAGGTGCGCCCAAGGATAGGCTTGCGTGAAGCGCGACAGAAAACATGCCGCCGTCACGCTGCCCGCCGGACGGCCGCCGATATTCGCCAAATCGGCGAAGTTCGACTTCAGCTGCTCGTGGTATTCCTCGTCGAGCGGCATACGCCAGGCCGGGTCCACCGCTTCGCGCGACGCGTCGAGCAACTCGCCGGCGAGCGCATCGTCCTTCGAATACAGGCCCGCGTTGTGATGGCCGAGCGCGATGATGACCGCGCCCGTGAGCGTCGCGATATCGACGACGGCCGCCGGCTTGAAGCGCTCCGCGTAGGTCAGCGCATCGCACAAGATGAGGCGCCCTTCGGCATCGGTGTTGAGCACTTCGATCGTGAGCCCGGACATGCTCGTGACGATGTCGCCGGGTTTAGTGGCCTCACCGCTCGGCATGTTCTCGACGGCCGGCACGATGCCGACGACGTTCAGCTTCAGGCCCAGCTCGGCGACGGCGCGCAGCGTGCCGAACACCGAAGCCGCGCCGCACATGTCGTACTTCATCTCGTCCATGGCCTCGCCCGGCTTGAGCGAGATGCCGCCGCTATCGAACGTGACGCCCTTGCCCACCAGCACGATCGGCGCCGCCTTGGCCGGACCGCCCTGGTATTGCATGACGATGAACTGTGGCGGTTGCACCGAACCGGCCGAAACCGACAGCAGCGAGCCCATCTTCAGCGCTTCGAGCTGCTTCTGTCCGAGCACCTCGACCTTGAGCTTGAAATCCTTGCCGAACTGCTTCGCGGTCTCGCCGAGGTAGGTCGGCGTGCAAATATTGCCGGGCAGATTGCCCAGATCGCGTGCGAAATCCATCCCGTTCGCCACGGCCTGCGCTTGCTTGAGCGCGAGCTTGGCGAGCTTCTCGTCGGCCGGGTCCACGGTCACGACGATGCGCTTGAGCGCATATTTGGCCGGCTCCGGCTTGCTCTTGAGCTTGACGAACTGATAGGTCTCGCCGCGCAAGGCCAGCAGCGCCGCGCGAGCGTTCCACTCGGCCGTGCGCTCCTTGACGGGCAACTGCGCGAGCGTGAACGTGACTTGGACGATCTTCGTGCCGAGGATCGCGCGCCAGGCGGCGCGCGCGGCGTCCATGTAAGCCTTCTGGCCGAACGCGTCTTGCTTGCCGAGCCCGACCAGCAGCACGCGCGAGGCGCCGATTCCTTCCACTTCGTGCAAGAACAGCGTCGAGCCGCTCTTGCCTTGCATGTCTCCCGCTTTCACGATGCGTGTGAGGAGCCCCTTCGTGGCAGCGTCGATCTCCAGCGCCGCGCCCGAAAGCGATTGCCCCTCAAATACACCGATCACGATGCAATCGGATTTCCCCGTCAGAAAACCGCCCGTCGTGCCCTTCGTCCAGTCACAGGCTTTTATGCTAAAGTCCATCGCGCTTGTCCTCGGATAAAATCGGCTTAACTTGGTAAGAAAGCCGCAATTATCCGCTATTTTTTCCCCGGCGTCGGAACCTGCGCGCTTGGCAAGCGCGAACGCCGCCCGCCCTCTCGCATCGACGATGATCTTCGAACGCTCCCTGCAGCGCGAGCTAGCGTATACGGCCGGTGCCGTATTCATGGTGCTGCTCACCATCTTTCTCACGACGATGATGATCCGCATCGTCGGCTACGCCGCGTCCGGCGAGGTCGACCCCAAGGATGTCGTCGTCCTCATCGGCCTAACCGTCATCGGCTACATCGCCGTGATGCTCGTCGTCACGATGTTCGTCTCGATTTTGTTCGTGCTGACGCGCTGGTACCGCGACTCCGAGATGGTCGTTTGGCTCGCATCCGGCGTGAGCCTCACGCAATTCATCAAGCCGATCGCGAAATTCGCGGGCCCGATGATCTTGCTCGTCGCGTTTTTCGCCTATGTCGGCTGGCCTTGGTCCAACGCGCAGAGCAAGCTCATTCGCGCGCGCTTCCAGCAGCGCGATGAAGTCTCGATGCTCGCGCCCGGCCAATTTCGGGAATCGCCCGCCTCGCACCGCGTCTTTTTCATCGAAAAGATGACGCCCGACCAAGCGCATGTGCAAAACGTGTTCGTCACCAGCACGGAAAACGGCAAAGTCAGCGTCGTCGTCTCGCAAAACGGCCACACGGAAACGATGAAGGACGGCTCGCGCTTCGTCGTGCTCGAAAACGGCCGGCGCTACGACGGCGAACCGGGCAAGCCCGATTTCCGCATCATGGAATTCAAGCACTACGGCGTCAAAATCACGCATCAGCCGGTGGTCACCACCCCGAGCACGACCAGTCTGTCCACACCCGCTTTGCTGCGGCATCCCTCGCGCGACAATCTCGCGGAGTTCGCCTGGCGCACGGGGCTGCCGCTCATGGCCATCAACCTGATGCTGCTCGGCATACCGCTCGCCTATCAGAACCCGCGGCGCGGGCGCGCGATCAACCTCGTGATGGCCGTACTGATCTTCCTCACTTATTCGAATCTGCTCAACGTCGTGCAGTCGTGGCTCGAGCAAGGCAGGATGTCGTTCGTCGTGGCGCTCGTGGGCTTGCACATCGTGGCGGCCCTCGTCGTCGTGACCGTGTTCTGGCTACGGGTGCGCAATCGTCCGTTGATTCCGCGCGCATGGTTCGCGTTCTCGCGAGGAGCCTGACACGATGCGACTCTACGAACGATACTTCGCGCGCCAGGTGTACCTCGCGTTCATCTTCATCCTGTTCGCGTTTTCTGGCCTGTTCTTCTTCTTCGATCTGATCAATGAGCTGAACACCGTCGGCCACGGCAACTACAAGTTCGGCTACGCCGTGCTGCGCGTGGCGCTGCAAACGCCGTCGCGCTTCTACGAGATCATTCCCGTCGCCGCGCTGATCGCCGCGATCTACGTGTTCGCGCAGATGGCGGCGAACTCCGAGTACACGATCTTCCGCGTCTCGGGCCTGTCAACGGGCCAAGCCCTGCGCTCGCTGCTCAAGATCGGCATTCCGCTCGTTGCGATGACGTACTTCGTCGGCGAAGTCGTCGGCCCCTATTCCGATCAGCTTTCCGAACGTGTGAGGCTCGAAGCGCTCGGCTCGGCCGTCTCGAGCAACTTCGCCTCGGGCGTCTGGGTCAAGGACACGCTCACGGCGCGCGAGGACGGCCAACAAGTCACGCGCTTCGTGAACGTCGGCGAATTGATGCCCGATGCGAGCATCGCGAACGTGCGCATCTACGAATTCGACCCGGGCTTCAGGCTGACGAACTTGCGCACGGCGCAGACGGGCCGCTATGAAGGCAACGGCCACTGGTTGCTCAAAGGGGTGACCGACACGCAACTGAAGAGCCTGCCGCCCGCGGCGGCCGCCACGCCCGCCGACGCGCTCAATCCCGTGTATCGCGCGGCGCAAGTCACGCTGCCCGAATACTCGCTGCGCTCGGAACTCACGCCGCAGATATTGTCGGTTCTGCTGGTCTCGCCCGACCGCATGTCGATCTTCAATCTGTTCCGCTATATCGAGCACCTGGTCGAGAATCAGCAGGATACGCAGCGCTACGAAATCGCACTCTGGAAGAAGCTGCTCTATCCGTTCGCCGTGCTCGTCATGTTCGTGCTCGCGCTGCCGTTCGGTTATCTGCACACGCGCGCCGGCGTCGTCGGCGCGAAGGTGTTCGGCGGCATCATGCTCGGCATGAGCTTTCAGCTCATCAACACGCTGTTCTCGCACGTCGGCATGCTCAATACGTGGCCGGCGCCCGTGACGGCGGCCACGCCGGGTCTGATCTACCTAGCGCTCGGGCTAGCGGGGCTCAAGTGGGTCGATCGGCACTAACGCCGGGGAGGTAGGAGCCGATGAACGCAAACGCCCTTTCTCCACGCGGCATCGTGCTTTTCGCGCATGGTGCGCGCGATGCGCGGTGGGCCGAGCCCTTCGAGCGGCTCGCCGCCAAACTGCGCGCGCTGAGCGGCTCCGGCACGCAGGTGTCGCTGGCATACCTGGAATTGATGACACCCGATCTGGCGGGCGCCGTCGCGGCGCAGGTCGCCGCGGGCTGCACCTCGATTACCGTCGTGCCGGTATTTTTCGGGCAAGGCGGTCATGTGCGGCGCGATCTGCCGCTCGCGATCGACGCGTGCCGCGCGGCGCATCCCCATGTGGATATTCGCGGCACCGTGCCCGTAGGCGAGGACGATGCCGTGCTCGATGCGCTGGCCGCGTATTGTTTGCGGCAGTTGAGTTGAGCGGGCGCTAAGCGCCGAGCGGGTAGTAGGCTCGATGCGCGGCGCCGGTCAAGCGGCGTGCGCGTAGGGATCGCGCTCGACGGCCCGCGCGTCGCGCGATTGCGCATGGGACGCGCTTTCCGCGGACGATCCGCGCTCGGCAAACGCCTCTCCGATCATCAGCAAGCTCGGCTGGCTCGCATCGAGCCACGTTTGCGCTTCGCCCATGGCGAGCGCATCGAGCGTCAGCGTGAGCGTACGTTCGCGCGGCGTGCTGCATGCCTCGACGATGGCGACGGGCGTCGTGCCCGCGCGGCCCGCGTCGATCAACTGCTGTGCGATATCGGGCGCGCTGTCGCGGCCCATATAAAAGACGAGCGAATCGGCGTTGACCGCCTCGCGAATCGCTTCGGTATCCGGGGCGCGGCTCTTGGTCGCCAGCGCAACGCTGCGCGATACGCCACGCAGCGTCAGGGAGCGCTTGACCGACGCGGCCGCCGCCAGCGCCGCCGTGATGCCGGGTACGACTTCATAGTCGATCCCGGCCTCTTCGAGCGCGCGCATTTCCTCGTCCGCGCGGCCGAACAGCATCGGATCGCCGCCCTTCAGGCGCACGACCACGTCGTGCGAACGCGCCGCATCGACGATCTGCTTGTTGATGAATTGCTGCGCCGTCGAACGCTGCCCGCAGCGTTTGCCGACGGCGATCTTACGGGCGTGCGGCGCGTATTCGAGCATCGCGGGCTCGACGAGTGCATCGTGCAGCACGACGTCGGCCGTGCCCAATAACCGGGCGCCGCGCACCGTAATGAGATCCGCCGCACCCGGTCCTGCACCGATCAAATACACTTTGCCCATTGCGCTTTCGTCCTCTCGCGTGTCTGCGCGGCGCGTCACGCGCCGCCTCGTTCTATCTCACGCGGAATATGCACGAATCATACCGGCCGCGACCGTGTGATGCGTGGCCTCGTCGATCAGCACGAACGCGCCCGTGGCCGGCTGCGCGTCATAGGCATCGCAAACGATCGGCTTTTGCAGCGTGAGGGCCACGCGTCCGATATCGTTCATCTTCAGGTCGCGCACGTCGCTCGTATGCGAGAGCGTGTGAACGTCGAGCACTTCCTTCACCGAGCCGATACGCGCGAATACCGTGTTCGTGGTTTGCTTCAGCAAATATTTGCGTTGGGTCGAAAGCGGCTCTTCGTCGAACCAGCATAGATCGGCTTCGAGCTTTTTCGACGGCTGCGGCGCCGCTTGC
>NZ_PNYA01000038.1 GCF_002879885.1 Trinickia dabaoshanensis | reverse complement strand
AGCAAATGACATCGAATCGGTCAGAATTAAAGAAATCCAGCATCAAAACGACATGACCCGAATCGGCACGGCAGCGCTGTGGAAAGCCACCGCTGCGCCACGACGGCGATACTTCAACAGCCTGCTAAACGCCTCGAACCCGGCGTTCGGCATGCGTTTTTGCACGCTCCTGCCCCGGACAGGGCGTCTACAATTCACGAAGCAACCTTGCAATGTCGCGGCCTCAAAAGTTACACTTTGCATCGTATTTGCAGAACAGCACTACCTCTATGGCACTGATTGCACAAATGCCTCTCAATCCGTAGGTCGAGTGTTCGAGTCACTCACGCCCCACCAAAGAATTCAAAGGGTTCCAAGCGATTGGAACCCTTTTTCATTTGCGGCCTTGTGTAAGCACGGCTTATTACGCTTCACCTTCGCCATCTACACGTTCATATTGCCCAGCGGAATGTTGTTCTGCGGGTTTTGGGCGGGATCGTCCGTCTGCGGGCGATTGCGTCTGCGCATGTTGGCCACCGCATCGCTCAAATTATTGGACGCGCTGTCCAGCATGCCGGTCAGACGGGTACCCGCGTTACTGAAGCCGGTGCCCACGGCGGCGCTCACGTCGCTGATCGTGTTGCTGGTCGTCGTCTTAACGCTGTCGAACGCCGCGCTCGCGCCTCTGATGGCTTCCTGACCCGTCCGGACCGTCGCGTCCCGTGCACTGGCCAGTTTCGGCCCCATATAGTCGGCGCTTTGCTGGGCCGTGCTGCCGATCGCTTCGGCGCTATTCTGCACTGCGCTCGACACTCCCTTTTTCGCCAAATCGCCGGTTGCGTCCGACACGCCGCGCAGCGCGTCGACTGCCGGCTGCGTGACGACCGCCGCGGTGGTCCACGAGGCGAATACTCCCGCCGACGAAATGGTGCGTGCCGCATGTTCTGCTGCGACAATACCTGCCGCGCTCGCACCGTGCTTTTGCGCGAGCGCACCCGCAGCCGACGTCGCCATGCTGACCGCGCCGAGGCCGACCCCGAGCGCGCCGACGTTCGTCGTGATGCTGGGCGCAGATAGTATCGTTCGCGGCCCGCTAAGGGTCGCGTCCACCGTATTGACGACGGCCTTCGCAACGCGCCCCGTGCCGTTCGCAACAGCACCTTTCCACGTCGCTTCCTTCAGTGCCTGATACTGGTCCTGCCAGTCGGTGCGTCCCAGCAGATACTCCGGGCCGACCCGGTGGTCCTGCTCCGCGAAGTGCCGGTTGGCGAGGTTGAAGCCCGCGCCTGCGAGCGGCGAGCCGATCGCGGCGAGCCACGAATCGGTTTGCGTTGCGGCGGCCACATGACCCGCCGCGGTGAGCGCCGGTCCCACGATGCCTCGGATGATGTTACGCGCAGTGAACGTCTGGATTGCCGCCGCGTTCTGCCCGACCGCGCGCAGCATACCGGACTCCGCGCGCGCCTTGGCCTCCTGCATCGGCTCTTCAAGTTGGTCTGCCGACGACGCCAGCCACTGAACGTTTTCCATCGCTGGCCTAAGCGCTTCCGAGCCGATGTGATCCGCGACTCCCGACACAAGGCCGGCGGCGACGCCGCCCTTAAATGCATCAGGCGTGTGTTTGACGCCCGGCAACGCATTGAGACCCGAGACGACCGTGTCGCCGATCGCCGGCTTCGTGTCCAGCAGACGCGATGCCACACCGAATGGGATCGAGCCGACGAAGCCGCGCGCTCCCTCGGCGCCGATGTCGTGCCGCCGTGCCTTCGCGAACGTCGCTTCGATGGACTCACGCGTTTCGCCCATATCCATCAATCCCTGCACGCGATCGCCGATCAGTCGGTTGAGTGCGTCCGCGTGCGATTCTTCGCCGTCCGTGCTTTCGCCGTCCGTGCTTTCGGCTTCCCTGTTTTCGGCTTCCGTGACGTGCGGCTGGAAGTAGCCCGAGACGACGGCGTGCACGCCCTCCCGGCGAGCGGCACGCTGTTCCGCTGTTTCGGAAGGTGCTGTTGCGGTCGAAGCTGTTGCGGTCGGAGCTGTCGCCGGCAGCGCGACACGGCGCGGGCCACCTGCCGTATCGGGTGCGTTCGACGTGTCCGACGGCGAGCTGCCCCGCGGCGGCGGCGCACCCGCTATCTCGCGCCGCGACGTTCGCGCGTTGCGCGCGACCTGACTTTCGGCGCGGGGCGGCGCCGGAGTGATTTGCATCGAGGTATCGGTCGAGCGGCCGGACGATTCGGTTCGCATAGGATTCGCACGATGAAGATGACGAATGACTTCAAGTTACGTCGTCGGTGATGCGGGGAGTCCGGCAATGCGAAGCAATCGCGCGTCAGGCGAACCGACCATAAACAATTAGATGGGCATGGGTGATCGGCCGCTTCCGGCGGGCTGCCGGCTCATTCGCTCTGCGTCGACAGACATACAAGCAGCGACGGATGACTGGCGTAGTGCGACCCACGGCTGCCGGCCATCGTTGTGTTGTTGCATTGACCGCTTCGCGACCGAATGGATGTGGCAATACAATCACGAGCCCCCTAATATGGGCCTCGGCGGCATGACGCCGAAACAGCGGCTCTTGGCTGCGGCATAGTCCCGACTTTTGACTCGCGTTAATGGTGGGGCGATTGCCGGCGGGTGGCGCGAACTGACCTTTGCGAGAAAATTGCCGGAGTGGGCACACCGCACCGAAGGAAAGAAGGCGCCCCGACTCAATCCATGGATTCGATGAATAAGCAGGTCAGGGCCGCATTAGTTGCGGACGCAACGATCGACCATCGTCAGAGGGATCTTCGCCGACGACCAATGAACGTTGGGCTCTTGTCACGCACCGCCCTCCGCGGTCAGTGCGCATCCGACATAACGATGTTGACCGTCTTGCTCGGGTCGCCAGCGAGACCCATCGCGGCGGCGTCATCGGTTGAGTACATATAAGGTCTGATGGCATCGCCGTCGCCCGCCGTGCGACCGTTCGACAAGGTTACGGTCATATTCATCGCATTGCCGTTGAAATCCTTGTTGCCGTCGACCTTACTCACGTCCGGATTGCCTTCGCCGGCGGCTTGGCCGTTATCCGCACCACCATCCTCGTAGAGCACCTCGTTCGGGTGCGTGTTGCCGTTCGCATCCGAAGGCGAAATTCGCACGCCGATATCGCCGGAGCCCGCGACGAATGTGCCGGTTTGCCCCGGCTGCAACGTCATCGTCGCCTTGTTGTTCCCTTGAACGGAATACGTGAACGATTCGGGCCCGCTCGTATTGTTGGTGACGTTGAACGTCTTATCGTTACCGGTGCCGGTATTGAGAACCTGTGTCGAGGCGGGGCTGACGCCGCTGACGGCGGCGGCTTGCGCTACACCGCCCGCATTGTTGGTCAAGGATGCGGAGCCGGACGACCCCGACGCGCCGGATACGCCGCCAACGGGCGGTGTGGCGGCCGAAGGGCCGCTCCCACCCGCGGCTGGCGTCACGGGCGGCACGGACGCCGGCGCCGACGATTCGGGAAATGCGCCAGGCGAAACGCCGCCCGCGCCACCGCCCCCGCTACCTCCGGACGCACCCGGCTGCATGGCGCCAAGCAGCAACGGCGCGAGTTCACTGATCAACTGGAGAAGGAATTGCTGCAACTCTTGCGATTGCCGGCTCGACGATGAGGCATCGAATCCGTAACCGGTATCGAGGTTCTGGGGCGAAATCGTGAGCGAGGACATGGGATGCTCCGTGGACGCGGGTGACGTCCAATGTACCGGGCGCACGACGGCAGATACCGGCTGACAGGAAGTCATGTCCGAAAATGCGAAGCTCCGGCGAAAACCAACGACTAACCGACCAAAGGTCAATGCCTTTCACCGTGATTATCGGCTCGCCCCCCTTTAAATTGGTATTTCCCGTCAAGGCTGTTAAGCTAACGCGCGTCAAAAATCGGAGAGAGCCGATGACTCCCAATACCAATATCGACGAGCAAATCGCCGAGAACACACAAGCATTGAAAGGCCAAGCACTCGAACAATTGATGGATCGGCTGGAAGCCGATCTCGAGGAAAGCAACTC
This sequence comes from Trinickia dabaoshanensis, assembly GCF_002879885.1. GTDB lineage: Bacteria > Pseudomonadota > Gammaproteobacteria > Burkholderiales > Burkholderiaceae > Trinickia > Trinickia dabaoshanensis. Next base: position 68,855 of record NZ_PNYA01000038.1, on the reverse strand, counting down.
GAGCGCGGCCGCCGATTTACTGACGAGGCTGCGCGCACAACCGCTCCACCCGGACTCGATCGACGCCGTCGCGCGTCTGCATACGCTGTGGATGCGAGCCGGAGATGCGGCTGCCGCGCGCGCGGTGCTCGACGCCGACGGCACGCGCCTACTGAGCGGCGCATCGGGACCCGCCTATGCGGACATCCGGATGCAGCTCGCGCTTTATCGCCTGCAGATTGCGCATTATTTGGACGAGGAGGACGCGGTATCGTCCGCACTCGCGCAGATGCGCGACGTCGTCAAAACCGAACCGGCACTGGTGGCCGATCGATACCGGCGCGTGCGCGTGCTCGATAACATCGAGCGCGAGCGGCCTTCGCAAGCGTTGACAGCCATTGAATTGCGCAACGCACTGAATCTCGCGGTAGCCGAACGCGCGCCCGTGCGCGCCTGGGACGAAGCCGACTATCACGTTCGGCGTGCCTGGGTCCACCATAGGCAAGGCGACGCCGATGCGGCACGTGAAGCCGCGGAGGCGGGCGTAACAGCGCTCGCATCGGCAAGCGCCGATCAGTCGATCGACGCATCCGATTGGCTACGCGTCGGCGACGCGGTGATCGAGATCGCCCCGCTACAACTCGCGGCGATCGAACGCGCCGTCACGGCGTTGACGGCCGACTGGTCGTTGCCGCAGCGGCGCGAGACCGAGGTGCGCGTGGCGCGACTCGCCGCGCGTGCCGCCTACGCGCAAGGCGATCTGGCCGGGGCTTTGAGCGCGTGCGATCTCGCGCACATCAGCCTCGAGCCGAACGGCTCCGACGACTTCCTCGAATACGAACTGCCGTGGCTTCTCGAAGCGGGTCGCTTCGACGAGGCCGGTCAGCGCGCCTTCTTCCATATCTACGAATTCGAACAAGAGATGTGGGAGAGCGTGGGTCGCACGGTGCACGAGCGACTCGCAGACCCGGCCGATACCTCCGTCTGGTGGGCGCTCTGTGCCGTGCGTGCCTGCAATACGGCGCCGACGCTCGCGCGCCTCGCCGCAATCGGTAGCGAGGGAGGGCAAGATCTCGCGGCGCGCTCCCCCGTTCATGCGCAATTGTTCGCGGCACTCGCCTCGCGATCCGCTGAAGCGGCGCTAGAGACCGTCTCCGACGCGGCCCGCTCGCTGGCCGAGCAGCGCGCGCCGGGCCACCCGTGGACGGCCCGGCTCGGCGCGGTGCACGACTTCCGCGCGGGGCGCATCGACGCGAAGACGCAAGTGGCGAGGATCACCGACGCCATCGCGCGTGGCGGACTCGGGAACAAGCGCACCGCGAGTGCATTGCTGATGGCTCAGCATGAAGCGATCGGCCTGCGCGCCGCCTTCAAGCAGCCCGCGCCGACGCTCGAAAGCGGCATGTGGTGCTATCAGTTCGGCTGCGCGATCAGCGATTACTTCGTGGAGCACAAGGATTCGGTACCCGAGGCGGAGCACGGACAAACGTGGGAAGACATCCAGAAGATCCAAATCGCCGTCTACGAACAGGGCCGCGCTCACCTGGAGCGCTTCTTCGAAACGGGCAAGGGGCATTGGCTCGACGGCTGTGCGCACCTTTACTCGATGCTCTGCAACAACCTTGGGATCGCATATCGCTATACCAAACGGTACGAAGAAGCGCTCGATGTGCATCAATGCGGAATCGCCGCGAGTCCGTTCGCCGAGCATTTCGACGGTATTTTGAGCGTGCGCAGGGCCATGGAGGACGATGCGGCCATCGTCGAGGCGGCCGAACGACTCTGGCATTTCGCGGACGAGCACGGCTATAGCCGGCACGATCCGCATGCTTACATTGCCGACGTGCTCAACTCGCTTTACGAACTCGGTCGTACCAATGAAATGCTGATCTGGCTCGAACGGCTCGTGAAGTGGCAGCAACAAGAACTGGAGGTCGATGAGGAGAATTTGCCGGACGACGCGCTGGCGGCGCGACTGGCCGTGACAGTGCACTTGGCGTTGGGCGGGCACGCCGACGCGGCCGGGCTCGTTCAGCGGCTGCGTCCGCAGGCTGAGAACCGAGACCACTACCCCGTGGTTTATCGGACCGCCTCGACGTTCTATTACCTCGGCTGGCACGACGATGCGAAGGCCTGGTACGAACGCGCGCTAGCGATCAACCATACGCTGCCCGAAGCGGCGCGCTACAAAACGGACATCTTGGAAGCCCGCATCGCAGAATGCAGTCAAGCGGCCGGCGCATCGGGCCAACGCGGCGCGGCAAGCAAGCCCTGGTGGAAATTCTGGCGATGACGACGCGAGACTCGAAGCTCGGCTACGCGCCGCGCAACGCGCTCAATGCCGACGCACTCAAGGCCGCGATCGCAGCACGCAGCCGAACACGAGGCGATAACGACGCGGTGCGTTCATGGCTGTTGAACCACTTTTATCGCCACGTCGTCGCCAACTTCGAACCGGCCCGGCCGATCGAGTCCATCGACGACGCGCGCGACGCACTGGGCGGCACGTCGATCCCGGCTTGGGTACAGGCGCGCTTCGCCGTGCCGCGAACGGCCGCGCACGATGCACCGGCGCCCGTCGTCTGGGTCGATCCCGCCGCACCGCAGCTGCTCGTACTCGAAGCACGCCTAGTGGAGTTCCTGGAATCGCGTACCGGTACGTCGCTGGACGGCAAGCTCGATCGCATCAATTGTCCGCAAGCTCTCGCACTGTGGGAAAAGGAACACGCGCGAATTGCGGCACGACTCGAGCGCGGATGGCGCGAAAGCCAGCCCGATGCGCTCGTCGAGCTGCTTAACACGCCGAGCGGACGCTTCGTCGAGTTCCGTCATGACTGCGCGCTACTGCGGGCGGAAATGGCATTCGAGACTTACGTGATGCGCCACTGCCTCGGCCAGTTCGCGGATCGGCAGGCGCTGACGGGCGGCTACGGCGAACGCTATGCGGAGGCGATAGAGGCGAAGCGTCTTCGGCTCGTCAGCTTCCGCGACAAGCAGGGCCAACCGCACATCACGATTAGCCTGATCGTGCGCGCGGGCGGTAAGCCGAAGGTGGAGCAAGTGAAAGGCAAGCAAAACCGGCCGCCGATCGCGCGCTACATCGACGATCTGCTCGCTTGCCTCAACGCGCTGGACACGAACGACGCGACGCCGCCCGACTGCATCGCGATCGGCATCGTGCGAACGGAATCGGGCTGGGGCCGCATAGAAAACGTGAGAGACGCCGCCTCGCAAGCAAAGCTCATCGGCCGCTATCCTCAGCTTTTTCCGCGGCTGGCCGCTCCGGCGCCGGTCGTCGAATGGCTCGTCGCCGCGCGGCAGCCGGAGCTTTTGCGCGGGCCGAACGGGGCCCGTACGCCGAGCGTGCGATACGCGGTGCGCGACAAAGTGTCCGGCAGCGAAGCGGCTTTCTGCACCGAGGGAGTGAAGTGGCCGGGGCTCGACGTCGCCGAAGCGCAAGCGCTGCAAGCAGCGCGAACCCTACCTTGAGGCAATCACCCGAACTATGCTGTACAAGCTTCTCGTCGTCATTTTCGTGCTTTGGCGCCTCTATCGCTTCGTGCGCCGCATTCACACACCGTCGCTAGGCCCGCGCAAGCATTGGGCGCTCGCGCTCGCTCACCCGTTCGTCGATGCGACACAGTTCGCCGGTTTCGCTTCACCGTCGGCAGACGCGGTCAACGAAGCCACCCGCACACAGTTCCGCGCACCGCTGTTGCATCAAATGGGCTTGCGTACGGACTCGAGCGACGACGATGTGCGCGCGCATCTTGCCTCGACGTTCGAGTCGCATTGGTATCGCGCCGATCTCGACGATCTTTTGCCGGGCGACGAGCCGCGGGCGGCGCTCGCGTTCGCCTGCGCACGGATGGCCTTCTTCGCGCGTACGGTCATGCTGCTGCAATGGGTCGAGCCTGAAATCGCCTGGCGCGTGTTACTGCTCAATGCACAACGCGCTCAGGACTGCTTCACGAGTTGGCAAGACTTCGGAAAAGCGTTCATGGCGGGCCGGCATCAATGGGTCGCCGCATTTCGCGCCGACCCGTTCGGCAAGGGATTCGATGACGGCGCACTGGCGGGTTGGTTAAGCAAGCGCGACGCGTGGCGCGATCTGCCATGGCCGGGGCTCGCCGCACTGAGCCCCGAACCGGTTGCCGCTGCCATGCGCACCTGATTCGTCCCTCGTTCCTAAGCGCAGCGGTTCGTCGCATCGCCGTGGCGCTTTCCGCGCTCGAAGCGCGGTCCGCCGGGCGACACGCGCATGCCATCACCAAGAGCGGTCCACGGCAGGTCTGCCGGATCGGCTGCCATACTCCCGTCGGACTTCGCGATCAACACGGCCTGAGCAATCGGTTCGAAGTCGGCGCGGAAATGCACGGAACTTTTGTTGACGAGAATCTTCATCTCTTCAGGCACGACGCCGGCGACGCGATACAGCGCGCGGTCCATGATCTGCATCCGGTTGGACGTGACGACTACTCGGACATCGTCGATTCTCAGGCACGCGGTTCGGCCCAGTTCGACGGTCACCCCCTTGAGCATCGGGCCATCGCACTCGCAGCGCCCCGTCGATAGCGCCTCCACGACGAAGCGGCCCGAGAACGGGTTGCCGGACGCGGTACCGAGCGCCAATTCAACGCTCGCGCCGGTGCCCGCTCGATGCGCGATCTCGACCGCGTCCGGGTCCCAAAAGAGCCCCACCGCCGCGCGCTGCGCCCCGTGCATCACCAGCGCACGAAGCAGGTCGGTCGCGTTCGACGCGGCCCCGGCGCCGGGGTTGTCTTGGGTATCCGCGATGATGACCGGTCGGTCTGCCTCCTGCGAAAGACGCATCGACTCGACGACTGCCTCATCGGCACTGAGAAACGCGATCGACCAATCGCGCTCGTTCGAGACCACTCGTTCGTGCAGCGCATCGACCACGCGCGATAGTTCGTCCGCGTCCGTGCCGTAGCCGAAGACCAACGGTCCGCACTCCGGAAAATCCGCCGCCGGAAAGCCCGGCGTGAATGACAACGAGGCCACCGCGCCGTGTTCGAGGGATTCCAACTGCGCATAGAGCCCACGCGACGGCTCGGCATCCGTGCACATGGCGTTGATCGGAATGAGGAACGGCACACGCCGAGCGTATTTCCGCCACTGCCCGCCCGCATCGATGCGCGAGTACAGCAAGCGCGCCGCGCGCCGTCCCGCCTCGGCCATATCGACATGCGGATAGGTGCGATAGGCGACGAGTCCGTCCGATTGCTCGAGCATGCACTGGGTGACGTTTGCGTGCAAATCGAGTGACGCGATGACAGGGATGGCCGGGCCCACGATCTCGCGAACGCGCCGCAAAAGCTCGCCCTCTCCGTCGTCGAAATGTTCGGCGACCATCGCACCATGTAAGTCCAGATAGACGGCGTCCGCTTCGGCGTGACGAATGCCGTCGAGAATCTCGCCTACGATTCTTTCGTAGGCATCCTTCGTGACGCGGCCCGACGGAGTGGCGACCGCCCACACGCCCGGAATGATTTCGTGGTCGGTCTCCTTGATGGCCGACAAGAATCCACCGATCGGTACGTTCAGCGAAATGAGCTGATTAACCGCCTCGCCGCGGCGGACGGGTCCGAATGCTTCGTTGAACGCCTCGTAGCCCGCAGGCGTCTCGACAAACGTATTCGTCTCGTGCTGGAAACCGGCTATGTAGATTTTCATGAATGCTCCGTTCTTAGCAGGGCTTTATGAAATAGTTATTTTGACGTGCACCTATCTGCGACGGGACTTTACCTGAAACTGCCGTATAAAGCGGCATAGTCTAACAATGCGATGTTCGCCCAAACAAATCCTGCCAATATTGAGAGGTTGTCACGGCGCGCGTTAGCATGTAGCGCATTTAAAAAGCGGAACGGTAGCGCCCAGAGCGACCGGGTATCGCCAAGGTGATACCGCCCATGTCCGTGTTCAACGTTCCGATACTCGAGTACGCGGCGTAGGGTCATCGACGCCCACCGGTGCGATCGCCGGCGCGCGTCGCCTGCCGGTCCCAGCCGTCGTGCCCAGTGCAATGCCAAAAATGATCATGGCCGCCGAAATCAATGCGCGGCAACCAATAAGATGCCATTGCCGATTACCGCATTTTGATTGTGCCAATCGAGCGAGGCGGGCTTGAACAACAGCGCCGTTCCCAACAGTCCGATCAATACCCCGATGATTCGCCTCGCGGGCATAGCCTCCTTCAGGAAGAGCCACGCTGCGGGCGCCACCCACAAATTTAAATATCAACGCATTGCGCTACCCGGGTATAAGAAAAACGCCTCGGCGCCCTGCTTAATTCATCGAATCTAAATGCGAAAACACTCGAACTGCCTATGCATCATACCTAAATACGAATACTGAGTTTCGCCAACGGCTGCTTTTTGGCGTGGAAACAGGCAATGTGCCCATCGCGGGAATGGACGGTCCCGACGTGACATCTATCGACATGAGACCCGGCACCCGAGCCGCAACGGATGCCGGATTCCATCGTCGCCACTCGGGAGAATCACTATGTCGAACATCTTGAAGAGCACCGCCCTAGTCTTGCTCGCCGCGCTGTCGGCGAACGGGTATGCGCAGCAAAACCCGCCCACCGATCCGGAAATCGCCGCCATCGTTCTAACCGCCAATCAAGTGGATGTCGATGCCGGCCAGTTGGCGACGGCGCACGCCCAAGCGAAGGACGTCAAGGAATTCGCCCAGTTAATGATCCAAGACCATCGCAGTGTCAACGAGGCCGCCGTCGCGCTCGCTCACAAGCTAAATCTCAAGCCGGAGGAGAACCCGACGAGCCGCTCCTTGAAACAAGGTGGGCAAGACAATCTCGCTTCGTTGAACGCATTGAAGGGGAGGGCCTTCGACAAAGCCTATGTCGATCACGAGGTGGCGTATCACGAAGCGGTGCTCGGCGCCGTCGACAAAACGCTGATTCCAAACGCACATAACCAGGAGCTGAAGGCGCTATTGCTCAAGGCACGACCGACCTTCGCGGCCCATCTGGAGCACGCCCGCCAGATTCAGCGCGAATTGAGTAACGGCAATGACTAATCGCCTTGCGAACGTATGGCGTGCGGCGGCACGGCTCATAGCTTGCGCCGCAAGCGCCGCTCTGTTGGCGCACGCGTTGCCGGCCGCCGCGGCAAAGCGCATCATCGTGATCGGGAACATGCAATTCCACCCTTCGACCGTGGTGGTCGAGCGCGGAGACAAGCTCGTTTGGGTCAATCGCGATCTGGTGCCGCATACCGCTACGGCCGCCGGCATGTTCGATTCGGCTGCCATCGCACAAGGCGGATCTTGGTCGTATCGGGCAAGCACTCCCGGCCGCTACGCGTACGGATGCTCGCTGCATCCCGGCATGAAGGCGGTGCTCATCGTGGAGAAAAAACGTGGCCGTCCCGCTTCCCGGTAACGCCGCCGCATCGGGCGCCGCGCCGTCGTGTGATGACGATCGAGCGCTCGCTGGGCGGATCGCGGCCGGCGACCGCGCCGCCTTCGAGCACATGATGCGCCTCTACAACCGCCGCCTGTACCGGCTCGCGCGCGCCACGCTACGCGACGACACGGAGGCCGAAGACGCGGTGCAGGAGGCCTACCTTGCGGCTTTCCGCGCAATCGGCGGATATCGAGGCGACGCCACGCTGGCGACCTGGCTGTCGCGCTTGGTATTGAACCAGTGCTTGGCGCGACAGCGCCGCCAAACACGGCGCGAGAACATCGCTCCGATGGTCAGCACGTCGTCGCTCGCCGAAGTGGAGCAAGATGTCATGGATACGAGGCGTTCGGCATCACCCGATGAGACTGCGATGCGCGCCGAAATCCGCGCACTGATCGAACGTAGGCTCGATGCGTTGCCGGAGCCATTCCGGCTGGTTTTCGTGCTGCGTTGCGTGGAAGAACTCAGCGTCGAGGAGACGTCGCAGTGCCTCGGCATTCCCGAGGCCACGGTCTGTTCGCGCCATTTCCGCGCACGTGCCCTCTTGCGCGAATCGCTCGCGAAAGACATCGGCTTGGCCGAGCGCGACGTCTTCTCGTTCGCGGGCAATCGGTGCGATCGCATCGTGGCCGGTGTGCTTGCGCGGCTCGACGAGTAGGGCCGATGCGCTGCGCGGGCCCGGCGCACCGATTGACGCCGCCGGTTGCGGCGAGCCGCCTATGGCGAGGGCGCCATGATCCGCAGCACGGGCCGATCGTCCACGTTTTTGAGCGGAAAGTAGACCTGGTGCGTAGCTTCATCGACGGCAACCACGTGCGCGTTCGGCGCGAGGCGACCGCTGCCCATTTCGGTAAGACCGCTGGGTTTCACACTGAACATCGACACCGTGCCCGATTCGCCGGCCACGTAAAGCACGCTTGCCCGAGAATCGAACGCGAGCACGTCCGGATCCTTACCGACCGGCAACGAGGCAACGATTCGTAGCGAACGCATGTCGAGGACGAGCAGCTTGTCGTCACCGTCGCATCCCACGAAGGCAAAACGGTCGCGGTCATCGATCAACAGTCCGTGATTGTGCCGCCCGCCCCGCAGAGCGATGCGGCGAACGATGCGGTCGGTGGCTGGATCGATTTCGGCGAGTTCGTTGCGAGTCTGCACGTTGACGAATACATGACGAGACACCGGATCGTACTGCGTGTTGCCGGCCTCGCCGCCCAGGTCCACCGTCGCAATGCGCGCGTTCGTGCGCGTGTCGATGACCGTTTCCGTTGCGCCGGTTTCGTCGGACACATAAAGCTTCATTTCATCGGGTGCATAGGCCATGCCGTCGGGATACGCTCCGGCCGGCATGCGAGCGACGATCTTCATCGTGGCGTCGTCGATCGCGACGACTTCGTTCGAGCCCGTGGCGGATGCATAGACCCGTCCCAACGCCGGGACCGCCAGCACGCCGTGGACATCGGCGACGTTTTCGATCCGCGCAACGACGCGCTGCGAGCGCACGTCGAACGCGATCACGTCGCCGTCGCCCAAATGCGCGATGAACAACAGGTGGCGAGTAGGGTCGAGGCTTTCGTAATCCAAGCGCGTCGGGCCACCGGGCAGCACGACATCGGCCACGTGTTTGAGCGGCAAGTCATGGGACGGCCCGCTATCCGCGGCGCTCGGGGCGCGCGACGCGAGCAGAGCGAGGACCACACCGATTCCGCACAGCGCGGCGAACGCCGGTGCCGCCCAACGTCGTTTCCGCGGCGAGTTCATCGACACTCCCGTTGGGACATGCAAACAAGCGAGCACGGTGACGGCACCGTGGCCCTATCGACGCATGTCCGCGCGATACGCGACGCCGATTAACCGTGAACGATCGGATAAGCGACTAGCCCGATCAGGGCGGCGGCCGCGACGATCACCGGCTCCTGCAGCTTCTTGAAACGCCATAGCAACAAAACCGTCGCGACGGCAATGGCCGCGGTCGGCAAATCCACGATCGAGCGCTTGGCGATCACGAGGACGGAGCCCGTGATCGCACCGACAGCGGCCGCCGTGATCCCGCCAACGAACGCCTTCACGCCCGGAAGTCCACCGTACTTCTTGAAATACGGCGCGGGGAGGACCGTGAACAAATAGCAGGGTAAGAAAGTGCCGAGCGCCGCCACGCACGCACCGGGTAGGCCCGCGACGAGATAGCCGATGAACCCCACGGTGATGACGACCGGCCCCGGTGTGATCATGGCGACGGCCACCGCGTCGACGAACTGTTTGTCGTTGAGCCAGTGGTGCTCGGAAACCACGCCGCCGTACAGGAACGGCACGATCGCAAGACCGGAACCGAACACGAACGCACCGGCCTTCGCAAAAAACGCCCCGATTTGCACAAGCAGCGGTACGTTCAGATGAAATAGCAGACCGCCCGCCGAGGGCAGTCCCGCGGCCGCTAGCGCATTCATATTGCCCCTGCGCAGCCATTTCGGCGGCGCACGCCAAAGCCAGCCGACGAGCCCTGCGGCGATGAACAGCCACGCGATCTCCGACTCGGTGACGAAGGTCACGACGGCCAGCGTCAGAAAGATGACCCACAAGAGCTTATCGCGGCCTACCGTTTTGCCGCTCAGTTTGTAGGCACTCATTGCGATGATGCCCACGACGGCGGCGCCTACGCCATAGAACACGGCCTGCATCCACGGCAGCCCACCGAAATGCGCATATGCCCAGCCGAGCGCAACGACCATGAGGAACGACGGCAGCACGAACGCAAAGCCTACGAGCGTCGCACCGAGAATCCGGTAGTGGACATAGCCGAGGTAGATCGCGAGTTGCGCGGCCATCGGTCCCGGCGCCAGCTGGGCGAGCGCGAGCCCTTCCTTGTAGTCGGCCTCGGAGATCCAGCCGAGGCGCTCGACGAGGTCCCGGCGCATATAGCCGGCCAGCGCCACCGGCCCGCCGAAACCGAACGTGCCGAGGCGCAGCATATAGCGAAGCAATCGACCGAGCGAATAACCCGGCGCGAGCGTGGCCGCGGTGTTCATATGCGCTTGTCCTTCTCCGATGGGGCCCCCGACGCGAAGTGCGCATACAGCGAATCGAGCACCTGGCTCATGTCGGCAAGCAAACGGTCGTCATCCCCGGCACGCTCGCGCGCACCGGCCAGAATCGCCTCGAAGCCGGCGGCCTCGAGCGCCGCGGGACCGCCGACGTCGAGACTGTGAACGATGTCACCCAGCCGCTTGAGCGCGGGATCGGCTTCCAGCGCGAAGCTGGCGGCCAGCACCTCGAAGGTCACGCGCTCGCCGACATGCGTGAACGCCGCCCCGTCGAAATCGAAACCCAGCGCCTGCGCGGGGCACGCGGCCGGCGATTCGAGCCAGACAAAGCGCGCGCCCGGATCGATGAACCGCCGGATCAGCCAAGCGCTTGCCACTCTGTCTACCCAGAGGCGCCGTCTCGTCGCCCAGGTCCGCCCCTGGTAGTCGCCGCGTGCGAGCAGCGGGATCGGTCGATCGGCAGCGTGGGGCTCACCCGGCGACAGCACGGTATCGACGAGCGAAACGAAATCCTGCCAAGCCACCTCGGCACGCGTCACGGCATCGCTTGGGAAGTAGTCGATCGCGCGGATCGCGTCGAAGTCCTTGCGCAGCCGTCGCACCAGCCGCGCCAGTTCGGTACTCGATTGGCCCGAGAGCGTCTTGCGCGCCTCGGAGAGCGAACGGACGAAAGCGGCGTAGTCGTCGCCGCGGTCGAACAGCGCTCTAAATTCCGCATCCTGCTGCGCGTCCGAACTCGGAGCGCGCAGCAGGTGCGCGACGCCGCCGCTCTCCACGATGGCCGCGGCAAGTTCTTGCAAAGCGCGCTCGTGCTCGTCGCGCGAAGGCAGCAAGTAGACCCCGTCGCGCAGCACCGCGCAGCCCTTCGCTTTCAACGCTCGCCAAAAGCGCATCCGCGCCGTGGCGTTTTCGGTGGGCAGCGTGAGGACCAGCAGAATCCAGTTTGGCGATTCGTTCATGTAGAGTTCGTTACGTTGATGCAACACACTCTACACAACGACTTCCGAATCGCCAAGAAATAAATGGGCTTAGCCGGGGTGCGCCACGTGCCAGATGCCTTTGAAGCCATCGCCGTTTTTCTGCCCGGCCGCTTTGTCGCCCGAGAAGCGATAAAGCGGATGCCCTTTGTAGGTCCATTGATGTTTGCCTTGCTCCGCGCCGATCAACCCCCAGTCCCCGGTCGGCTTATCGTACGAATCGGCGAGCGCGGCGGGCCAGATGCCCGCGCAGCCGCCGGTGCAGGCGCTCGATCCTGCCGTGGTGTCCTTGTCGAACGTGTACAGCGTCATCCCCTCGTCGTCGACGATCATGCCGCCCTGCACCTTCGGGGGTTCCGCGAACGACGCGGTGGACACGGCACAGGCGAACAGGCATAGCAAAGTCTTCTTGATCATGGTGGGTCTCCTTGGATAAAAGGGGGAAGGTAGTGGCTTGTCCGTCATCGCCACTGTTCCGGGTGTCCGCCCAGATCGCCGCATACGTCCACGGCGATCTCGCGGAGCCGGTCGTCGGAAACGTCGCCGGACAGCGCATACGCCGTGCGGCGGCTCACCCAGTAGAACGTGCGGCGATCGCCCTCGCGCAACGTCCGCACGGGCTCCTCTCCTCGCGAAGCGGCGCTGATATAGAGCGCGAGTCGCTCGCCGCGTGCGTTTTCATACATGAACTGCGCCGCCGGACCCGCGAGACTCGGCAGTAGCCGTCCACCCAGGAACGCATAGCCGTACTCCGCGAGCGACGGCACCGACAGCGGCCGATTCAAGCGCTTCGAAAGCCAACTGACGACGGTCCCCTCGCGCGTGGCGGCCACCTCCACCGCGTGCTCCCGCTCGGGCGCATACAGCGCATAGGCGCGATCGGCCTGCCGAGCGAACGCGATCTGCGCTTCCGGCGGCGAGCGATATATTTGAAGCGCACCGGCGAGCCAGACGAGCGCGGCGCCGGCCGCGAGCGAGCCGGCGGCCACCAAGGCATGCCGCCACCATGGCGTACGGATGCGCAGTACGATGCATGGGCCGCTTGTTTGCGCGGCAGGATCGGCGAACAACGCGCGCAAGGCGGCCCGTTGAGCGCGAAAATGCATCACGCAAGCTGCCGCGCGCGGGTCCGCGGCCAGTCGCTCCGCGATAGCCCGCCTTTCGGCTTCCGGCAACTCGCCGTCGACGAAGGCCGACAGCGCGTCTAGCTCGCTTTGGCTGAGGCCATCCCCGGGCGCGAGGTTCGGATCGCCGGTCATCATGAATTCCTCACGGCTTTTAGCGCGGTGGGGCGTCGCTGCGCACCGTCGGCAAGCAGCGATCGCATGTGCTCTCTGGCACGCGAAAGCCGCGACATCACCGTTCCGACCGGCACGTCGAGCACCGCCGACACCTCCCGATAACTCAACTCTTCGACGCAAACGAGCAAAAGCACTTCTCGCTGTTCGAACGGCAGACGATAGAGCATGCGTTGCACGTCTCGCAGGGCGAGCGAGTCGACTTGGCCGGACGGGACTTCGAGGCCATGCCAAGGCGCATCGTCGTCATCGACGGCGAGTTCCCTGCGTGCGCGCAGTTGATCGACATAGAGATGGCGCAGGATGGTCAACAGCCAGGCGCGCAGATTGGTGTCGGGCCGGAAAGCATGCACGCGTGTCAGGGCCCGCTCGGCCGTGTCCTGCACGAGGTCGTCGGCCCAGGCCGGATCGCCCGTCAGCGCGCGCGCGTACCGCCGCAACTGCGGCAGCCACGCGACGACGTCGGCTTCGAAGCTCATGTGCTCGGGATGGCGCCGAGTTCAATAACCGCCACTACCCGACCCGCTACCGCTGCTGCCATTCGTCGAATGCCAAGACGAATCGGAGCCGCCCGACGACATGCAGCCCGCCGATAGCACCAGCGAAAGCGCCGCGATCAAGACTGAGAGCATCCGTATCGATTTCATTTCCGCCTCCTGACGGTGAGGGATAGGAAATAAACGACTCGAGCAGGTACTTTATTCCCTGCGCGTCGAAATATCGAACGAAACCGGTCGCGGAGCGCGGCACTCAGCGGCCGCTAATTGTCCTGAATTGACGGTCCTGGCCGGTGGCCGCGCAGCACGGCACAGGTAGAATCATCGCGCTCGTGGTTGCGATTGCCATTCGGCGTGTTGCGACCGCGTGGCCCGTTACGGAGAAACCGATGCTCGAACTCAGACCCGGCTGCGAATGCTGCGACAAAGATCTGCCGCCCGATTCGGCCGATGCGCTGATTTGCTCGTTCGAATGCACGTTCTGTACGCATTGCGCGACCGACGTACTGAAGGGAAAGTGCCCGAATTGCGGCGGCGACCTCGTCAGCCGGCCTCGGCGTCCCGCGAACAAATTGGCGAACAACCCGGCCTCGACCAAGCGCATATTCAATCCCGCGTGCGCGGAGCAACACTGAAGCGGGCTTCGGCGTTCGAATGAACCGCGGGCGCCCCCTTCAAATGAGTTCCAAGGCTCCCGGCAAGGGGCGTCCTTCAATCAATTGCGCGCCGTTTCGACCCGATATGAGTATGAGTTGCACAAAGCTATTGACCGGCGCGAAGTGCTTAAAAATGGACTCTAGCGCACGGGCATAGGCGCTGATCACACAATCGCCAAGCTGCGTATCGTCGACAGCCAGACGAACGCGTATTCCGCGCACCAGCATCGGTTGCGGCTCCATCGTCACCCATTCGAGCGCGGATTCTCGCGCGAGATGCATGATGCTGTCGATATGGCGTAACGCGTTGGATGAGCGCGATGATACGTGAGCTGTCATCAGCTTTTTGAGCGCCGGCAAACCCGCCTGGTTCAAGCTCAGATCTCCCGCCGACATCGTTCCGACGATGTCCCACAACTGGCGCTGCGCGTTCGGTTTGGCTGCGCTCTCCGTCGGTACGCGCAGCATCATGACACGGCCGGTCATGGATTCATCCGTATGAATTAAATCGCCATCTACGTCCGCGACTCTCAACTGCGACGGCAGGCTGCCATTCGTGCAAGCCAAATCCATCTCGATCTGTTTGCCGGTCGCTTCGCTCAGCTGACCGCTCGAATCGACGAGCGACAGCACCATGTCATGACCGGGCAGCAACTCGGCAAGCCGGCCGTCGCGCTGCGCGAGCCAAAAGGTGCCGAGTCCGCTCTGCGCTCCGTGGTGTGACAGCGAATGGTACGGCTCGATTTCGTGCGTCTTCACGCCTGTGGCGTTTTCCTCGATCACACGCACGGCCTCGACCCAATACGGTGAAGCATCGGCGCAGTTCAATGTGCCCGGCACAACGGGGAAGATCGGGAACTCGATGTTTTCTATTGGGATCGGCTCGGAGGGCGAGTCGAACAAGTTGACGACCGGCGTGCAAAACAGTTTGAAGTTCGTCGCACCTAGCGTTTGTAGGAGGTGAGCCGTCGCGCTATCGTGCGAGAGGTCTTTGATCGGGAGATGCAGCGTCACGCTATGGCAACGGCCAGCGGCTTGCATCAACGCAGATAAGTCGACGTCGAGAAAGTCGAACTTTTCCGGGAAAGCGAAGTATTCGAGCAGCAATCGAAACTGAGATTGATTGCCGTCGCGGCGTTCGATCAACGACTCATCGAGCGCGAAGCCGCACGCCGATATCGGCACGGCGTCTAACGCAATCCAAGTTCCGCAGCCGTCGGCTTCGACGAACGCATTCGAGGTGCGAAGTAACAGTGTGTCGATCGTGGCGGCAACCATGCGGCGGGTGCCGTCGACGAACACGCGCGCGCGTTTCGGTATCGCGTCAGCGATCGGCGCATTCGCAGCGTGGGCGGTAAATGTTATCGAAACGATCGCCGTGGTGTGTTCGTGCAATCGAACCTTCGCCGGCGCGACGGTAGCGGGCGAATAACGCGCGTGAGCGATCCGTATCGGAGCGAATACCACGTCGTAGACGGTACGAAAGAAGTATTCGCCTGTGCGCGTCTTCAGTTCGACTCCGCGTTCGATCGTGAGTGGCTTGGTCAGTTTCGCGACCGCGCCCGAGCCTTCGAAGTGCGCGATCGAGCATGAGGGAAACGGACGTAGATACTCGGGATAGAGTATCTCGAGCATGGCTTCGGGCAGTTCGGGCAAATCGTCGTCGATGCGCGTGCTTGCCCGCGCGTTCAACAACGCCGCGGATTGAATCAGTCGCTCGACGTGGGGGTCTTCGGAATGCTCGCCGGAGATGGCCAAACGGGCGGCCGCTTTGGGGTAACGTTCGGCGAATTCGCCGAGGGATTGCCGCAGTAGTGCGAGTTGGCGCTCGTATTCGGGAAGCAGGTCGTCCATCGGGTTGGTTTTTCTTCCGGGTGAGTGACGCCTTTATCCGTGGCGATACCGGTGGCGGCTGGGTCGGTTTTTTTGGCGTTGGGCGCTGGCAACCGGCGGTCCCTTGAACTTACCGCGCGCATTGTATTGCCCGGCCCATTACAGAGCACCATATATGGAAGGATTCGGACCAAGGCTCATTCGCGCTTGGCGGCGATCCGCCGTCAGACCGCGGCCTTATCTTGCCCTAAGCGGAGATCGTCAGTCCCGCCCCGAGGACGGTACGCTTGATATCAGCGTCGCACCGCAGGAAGTTTCGTGACCGTCGAAAGCCGCCGGCTTACCGTCGACGATGAACGTAGGATCGCCTTCCGCGATCACACAGTTTTGATGACCCTGCATCGGGCAGATGCATTGATCCCCTTGCCGCGCAACGGGGCGATCCATCACGTTGCTCACCCCGCTGCCGGTGATCACTTGGCCACCGTGGCTCGTTGCATCGCCGACTCGAATGATTCCTCTCATGGGCCTCGTTCCCTTCTTACCAAGACCATCCTTGCTGACCGTATTGCGTGTCGTTGCGGCGGCCCCACCATGGCAGATAGGCATTGTTCTCGCCGCGTGCACGGAACCAGTCGGCGTTCGAGTCGATCGGGACCGGCTGTGCCGGGGGGGCGATTACGACTGCAACGGGTTGATCCGCGTTAGTCGTTCCGGCGACCATCACCGTTTCGCCGAGATGGTTCGCGCGGCCGATAGCGAGTACGACATCGGTTAATGCCGTGCCGGCGCCCATCTCGCCGAGTAACCCCGGTGTGTTGAACGTCTGCTTCTGGAAATCGAACTCTGGCAGCGTTTCAGTCAAGGTGCGACCGAGTGTGCCGATACGAGACGACGCCTCGTCACTACCCTTTCCTGCATCGTGGATCACATAGTTGATGGCGGTTGCTTGAATGTTGGCGTTGCGGGTAGCCGCCGCGATCACGGTCTTCCATGCTTCGACAGCACGTGTGGTCCCTGCCTTCGCCTCGAAGTCGTGAACGTTAGCCGTTGCTGCCTTTCCAATCCAGGCTAGCGGTGCGCGTTCGGTCTTAAAGTCCGGTCCAACCAGGAACAGCAGCACCATGTTTTCGTTGATCTGACCGTCCTTGGGCGGAAAGCTCGGTGCGTCCCAGTTCATTACCCAAACGCTTTTGTCTGGATTCGCTTGTAGATAGTCGAGCGCCGCGTTCAACGAGGTAAAGCCGGCGTTGGCGCCGCCTGGGGTTAGGTGGATGTCGGGCGGCGTATCCCGGCTCCACAGGTCGGTGAACTCATCGTTACCTATATTGAATTCGCTGATGATGCGTTTGCTTAGATAAGACTGCGCTTCCGGCGAATCCAGTCGATCGGGAATTGCGAATTCCACATGGATGCCCGCAAGCTCTCGCCAGTCCTTCTTGTGCGCGGACTTGACCGTATAAAAGTACTTCGCATTCATCACATAGCGGTCACCGAATATTCCGAGCAGTTCATCAACATACTTGTGATAGTAGCCCTTGAAAGTCTCTGTACCGCGGTTGCCGTAGGCGACGCCAGCCACCGCCTGAAGCGTAGTGAATGACTTCGGGTCGGTCCGCACCATGTCGTCATGCTTATTCGGTTGAGCCAACCCCATCGTCCACAACACCTGCCATTCGGTGGGGTAGTCGCGGCGCTGCAACGGGTTCAGCCATTCGAGACCAACGACTTGTGCCATGAAAGGCTTCGCCGATTCGCCGCCCGCAGACGAGGTGCCCGAGCCCGATAGAGGTGTCGCAGCGTAACCGGACGCTTGCATCACGACAGTGGCGACGAGAAACGTTACGGCGCCCAGGATGCCCGGCAGAATAGCCAGTCGTTTCATCCAATCTCCCATATCTAACTCACTCGCAGGTTCGCGTGCACTTAACGTGAGCATGATAAGCATGACCAACACCATCGCCAGCAAAGCGACTCCCGCTCTCCGGGGCCACGTTGAGATCAGTATTCTCATACCATTCCCCCGACTTTCAGAAAGATTTCGCCCTCGCGTTCATCGGCGATCTTCTCAGGACGACGTGCCTCGCTGTCGTCTTTAGCCCATCGCGACAGCGAATGTCCCCCCATGACGCCTTGGTCGAAGTAATCCCGGTATTTTTTATTAGGATTGCCGTCACTCATTCCCTTTCCGAACCTCCAGTCGGCCTCAATCCGCAAATCGGCAAGTTGCTCGGGCGTCAGATAGCACAATCCGATCGCAACATCGTAAGCGAGTGCCTTCTCCGCATGCATAGCATTCGTCATGATCGTCGAGTGATTGGTCGGGTTGTTCGTCCGGCCAGCGTCCAGTATCTCCGTGATCTGCTTGTTGTGCCACTTCTCGTAGCCCTCCGGCGCGGCGCTCTTCCCGTCCTCGCCAATCACGTTGCCATCGCTATCCACCCACGAAGACTTGCCGTCCCTGCGCGCCCGCATACGCAGAACGGCATGGTCCTCGTAGCGTTGTGACGCTTCGCTGTCCACATTGCCGATCGCCTTCTGGTCCTCTTCCTTGATCTTGTAGTTGTCGTAGGGATCGGCAGCGTTCTTGTCCTGCTTTTCCCCATCTCGCGCGGCAGCGGGCGGATCATTCCCCTCGTTGAAAACGCTCGTAGCGTGAGGACCATCGCTAACGCTAATGCGATGACCATAAAGCGACGCCTCGGGCTCGAACGGCTCGTCAAGCGGCGGAGCATCGACTTTCACAGTCCATCCCTTCGGCGGATCGGCGTTGACGCGGAACATCTTGAACGCGGAGGTCGCAAGCGTCACGATGTACAGCACAGGCGACGCGGCTGTCGAAAACAGTTTAGCCATGGGGTTTTCATTGCCACTCCATGCGCGGGTCAATCCGTACTTGGCGGGAGGTGAAGGGGGATACCAGAAGCCGGACGTCTTGCCCTTCTCATAGCGCCAGTCGTCCTCCCAATACCGATATTCGCGGCACACGCCTACCTTGATGCCGCTCGCAAATACACGCTGTGTGAGCACGCCCTGCGCACCGACGTCGTTTAGCTCCCGCGACGGCTCACCGCCGACATAACCCAGCCCGCGCCAGCCCATGCCTTGAACGGTAGCCGCTGAAATCACCTGATCGTGCGGGCAGCAATAGAGCGTCACGCGTCCGTATGTCTGGCCGTTCAGGCCATGCGCGGTTCGGTCTTCTCCTGCCGCATACGGTTTGCCGCCGCTTGCCGAAGGACGCGTATTGCCCATCTCTTGATCGATTTTGTCGGCTGGCATTTCAAACGCCGCGCGGTCGCGAATAATATCTAGAAACGCTCGAAACGTCTTTGTACGTGCTGCATAGGTCTCACGGCCACCGCGGTTTTTATCGTCGCGAGCCTTTCGTTGCGACCAATTCTCCATTCCGGTACTGGTGTTCGCCAAGCTGTATGGCGGATTGGCCAATACATACGCGTCGGCCACGCAGCGTCCGGTGTTCTGCCATGGGTCTGTCACGGGCGCCAATGCATCGCCGAAAAACGCCGCGGCGAGGCCCACCATGTTGCCCTGGCTATGGCAGACGATCGTGATCGGCACGTTGGCCTGCTTGCGCCTGATCGACTCCACCAGCTTGGCGAGGCGCAAAGCGGCCAGCACACAGTAGGCGCGAGGTGGAGTTCGGAATAGCGGCCGCTGTGTCGGGTTGACCGACTGCACTGAAATGAACCCGAATATACGGTCGTCCAAGCCCTCGTGCCACAGGTCAGGCAAGCTGGAAGTACCATTCGCGAACGGTCCCCCTCCCCAATAGTTCTGCTCGTTCAGAAAGATCTTGTCGCCGTACTCCTTCAATTCCTCTTTGTTGGCTTTGTATCCCCACCGAAAGTGAATGACGGGAGAGAACGACGGGTCAGGCCGGATATAGGACCCCGCCCACAACTTAGGATTCAAAAACCCATCGGGCGTCAAACCCCCGGTGTACTGCGCAGGCGTAAGCTGCCCGCCGATAACGCCTCTACGTGTCATCTGATCGTCGAGCCGCGCCAGCCGCCGGTTCAACCCATTGCACAGCCCTTGCTCCGCGGCTTCGAACCATTCGCCTTCCGTGTTCACGCCATGCACGAAGATGATGAGGCCGGGCAACGGCTGCTGTTTCACGCAGATCAACTCGCTGGCCGAGTCGAAGAGGGTTGAACCTTGGCCGCCCCCGACGACGATGCGCGGGGGCGCGCTTTGCGTAGCCGCACTCGGCGAATCGACATCGAAGGTCGTTGGATTCAGAAATGAGTCACTCATATTGGAATAGGTTCTCGCGGAATACTCAAATCTTTTTCTTGATGAACTGCACGGCCAACGATTCGAATTGATCGCTTTTGATCGGCTCGAGCTTGCCCGCGCTGTCCGTCTTTTGGTTCAGTAGATCGCCGGAGACCTTCATGACTTCGGCATCGAATCCCGGGGCCGCCTGCCCATCCGTCGCCCGCACAAGCTTGGGCACCCGTCCTAACGGCGCGTGATCGAACTTCGGCATATCGGTACTCATACTGGCCGGCCCGCTCCACGTATGCCCAGCCGATTTAACGGTGAAGTTGCCCGGGCATCCCAATTCGATGTCGCCGCCTTGGAGCTTCAGATAAGCCCCGCCCGAGGTGACGAACACGACTTGATCGCTCGCCATGCCGGCAAGTTTTCCGCCCGCCGCCGTCATCTGAATGTTTTTCGCCGAGTCGATCTGTGTATCGCCGGCCTGGCTCTGCAATTTCACCTTGCCTTGATTGGCGATTGCCGTCACATCCTCGGCCTGCGCGAACATCGTCACGCCATGCCCGGCCTGCAGATTGATCCGCCGCCCGCTAGTCACCTGAACGTGCTGCTGTGCGACCTGGTCGATGTTCGCGCCCGCGTAGGTCACATGCGTCTTCGGCGTCACGGTCACAGAACCGGCCTTTGCACCGAACGCCATCAACGGCTCGCCGCCCGGCGCCTGCCAAGCCTTGAGCGCGCTCGCGGCAGCACTTTGGCCCGACGCGTCCATCGCCTGCCCACCATGCTGCCCCGCATAATCCCCGAGCGACTTAAATAGCTCCGTGCATTCGCCAAGCAACTGAATGAGTTCGTCGCGATCGAGGTGATTGCCGCTAGCCTGCGCACGCGCATACGTCGTCAGCAAAATGCCCTGCGCCGCACGCAGCGCCGCTGCGGCATCCGTCCGCACCTCCGCGCCCTCGCCGCGGGCCTCGCCTACCCCATCGTTTCGCGGATGCGTCAAAAACCCGAGATTGATTTCGCTCGCTTGATGCTGGCTCGCGAGTTGAACGCTGATCTGCGAGGGTGTGTCGTCGAACCGAAGCTGGTTATACCGCTGGCCCTTCACTTCCCTCGTCTTGTTGCCCGACACGTAGCGATTGCCCGGCAGCGAGCCTGTATCGCTAAACGCCGCCGGCATGTTCGGACCGTTGTGAAAGACCCCGGCCACATACATCTTGTCGGGGTCGCCCGAAAGAAAATCCAGCAACACTTCCATGCCCTTGCGCGGCAACCAGTTCTCGCCGAAGTTGTCCCCGGCAAGCCCCGTCATTACGCGCACCCATGCGCTGTCGCTTTGCGTGCCGCTCGTCCCCATGCCATTGGCGTGCTCGTGATCGGCAGGATCGAGCCCTTGCAGTTGCACCTTGATTCGCCCGTATTGGTCGCAGTGCACCTCTTCGCCCTCGGGCGTTACCACGACGCCGACGATCGGATGCACGCGAGGCAGATCGACGTGCGGATCGTAGGTCGGCGTAAGCGGCATCCCGCGCGGCACGCCACTGAAGGTGTTTTCGTATCGGCTTGGCGCCGAATCGCCGAATACGCTAGGCCTCGAGGGCGTATTGACCGAGACCGGAGGCGCTTCGGATGCCCAGCGACTTGCCGTGAACAAAGCCTGGGCGCGCTCGTGTAAATCCTTCGGCAAGTTGTTTTCGGCGCGATGATGCAGGCTCGTGATCGTGATGCGTCGATCGTTCTTCGATAGCCGATCCAAGTCGGCATGCCCGGAAATTTCCACCCATTCGCCGACCGCCAAATCGCGCACGCCACTCGCGCCGTCCACGTGCGCGGCACGCGCTCCATGCGACTTGACGCGAGCAAGTCCAATCCGATCGTAGTGCGCCCATGAGTCCGCGATATGCGGCGCATCGATGCGCGAGTCCATCAGCAAGCGGCCCAAATCGTTCCCCGCGCTGCCCTGATCGACCCGCGTCTGCCCTTGGATGCGATCCGTTCGCCCCGGTTTATGATCCCAGCTAAAGCGCCGCACGGAACCGGGCACCAGTTGCCTAGCCGCGCATAACAGGGTCACGGCATCGCGCTCTCCAATCGTCGCGTCCGGCCGATAAGCAATCGAGCCGATAGCCGACTGCTTCAGTTTGATCGCGTTGTCGTAGAACACCAACGTATGGGCCGGATCGCCGGCCTTACCAGCGTCGGCCTGGCCTGGCTTGCCCGCGCGCACGAACCATCCAATCCCTTCCCGTCGACATAGCCGTCGAATGAAAGCGGCATCGGATTCGTCGAACTGAACGGTTTGCTCCCGAATGGGAAGCCTCGCCGGATCGACACTCGATACGTCCAAATAGAAGGCACCGCCGAGAACGGTACTGTTGCCGCGCCATTCCCACATGAGTGTCTGGATGACGTCCAACACGCTCTGTTGACGAAAGATTCGGGTATTGAAGCGCCGCTCCAATATGGAAAGCGCGTCGCGAATAAACAACTGATAGGTTGCCAGCGAGCTATCCGACTCCCCCTCCCGAGCATCGACGATGATGCCGCAAATGGGATGCAAACCGCCGCGATCGGTGACGAGCTGAACCTGGACCGGCAATCCAATAAACGTATTCAACGGAATACCGGCATTGGTGGAAACGCATGAAATGGTGCCCTCCACTCCGCCGCACAACGCCTCGCGAACGTCGACGCGCTGCGGTAGAAGCAAGTGCTCCAGTTCTTGCTGCTGAACACTCCACTTAAGACGGACGGCACGGTTCCTTTGCGACGGCAACGGCCCCGCCGACGCGCGCGCCAAGCTCGGATAGTTCACCACTCGTTCTCTCGCTGAAGGCGCGTCACCACGCGCTTTGACCGGCAGCCCACGCACACGTACGTCGGAACGTACACCGAGCACCAGAGTCGGCCTTTCAATTCGGAAAGCGGAAACTAGCAGTAGCGAAAGAATGTGTCAAATAATACGGAATCGGGAAATATTCCTATAAGCCGATTAGCATCAGCAATATCTCCCGAGCGGTATTGCAGGCACCGTCTTTATTGGATCCCATCGAAAGCCTCAAGCCCTACAACACTCGGTCACTACAACATCGGATCTTTAAATTATCTATATTGATCCGTCTATGCATCGCGATTATCTCGAAATTTTTTAATTCACTCGATCCAACATTCGGCATAAAAACGGCAAAAACCCGGCTCCATCCCTTCGAGCCGGGCACCACACCTCGAATCAAATCGAAATCACCTCACCACCACCACTCCACCTGCGCCCCCACCGTCGACCCCGTGCGCGACGAGCCGAAGATCCCGGTGTTCGACAGAGGATCGCCCGGCGCCGCCGCGTTTTGAGCGGCTTGGTTCCAGTGTGCATAGGTATAGAACACCCGCAGTTCCGGCCGCGACCAGAACGAACGGTCCATCGCCAGGGTCAGCGCGACACTAGCCTTGAGCAGCGTCCGCGTGGGTCCGTTGTCGGGTGTCACGCGGTCGTGACCCAAGTCGCCTTGAATCTTGATGTGCTGCGTGATCGCATAGACGGGACGAATACCCATCGACACCCAAGTCAAAGATCCACCCGCCGGCGCGATGTCGCGTTCGTACAATCCCAGCACCTGCCCGCCGAAATCGCGTGTCGCTTGCCAATCGAATGCATCGAGCACTCGAAAGCTCTTGTATTGGTTATCGTTCGTCAGCGTGCCCGTGTAGCTCAAACCCGTCCCCGGTCCCTGACCGTATTGGAACGCGAGCTTGTTCTTCCCGCCCAGCAGGTTCGTTTGAATATGCTGCACCGTGAACGACCAGCCGCTATGCGTGTCTTGGCCATTGCTGCCATAGATCGGGCCGCGCGAAGGGATGTACGACAAACCGAATTGCAGCTCGCCACCCGGGTTCGGATGCACGCCCGACAACTGCAAGTCGTGCCGCGTCGCGTAGTTCGGTTGATCGATGTAGTCCTCGCGGAACAGCGCGTAGCTCAGCTTGAGGCCATGGCCGATCGGAATGTTCTCCACGCCCGCACCGAGTCCGCTCGGGTTCCAATAGAAGAAATCGTTGATATGAACGTCGTTGCGTCGATAGTAGATGCGCCCCATCCACACACGCATATCGCCGAGCCCCGGCAAGTTCGTCAGTTGCACGTACGATTCCGGTAGACGGATGGCGCCGTGGTCGCCGTGGAAGGTCGGCGTATAGCCCACGTCGTTCACGAGACTCGCCATACCCACGGCCGAAAGCTGCATGCCGTTCGAAAACTGATACAGCTTTTGGTCTATCTCGAGTTCGCTATAGATCTGACATTCGTTGCCGAGACGATACTTGCTCTGCGCGCCCGGCAATTGGAAGCACGCTTGATTGTGGCCTTCGCTCGTGCCTACGCCTGCGCGCAGATAACCGTGAAATTGCGTCCACGGCGTCAGTTGATTCCAAGCGGTCGATGGCGTCGATGGCGCCGCATTCGCCGCGCTGGTATCGGCCGGCACCACGCCGGTCGCCTTGCTGATCCCCACCGGGCCATTGCCCGCGGCTGCCACCGCGGTGCCGTCCGCCGCAACCGTCACGGCTTGCGCCGATTGCACGGCGGTGTCCTCGGTTGCCGCGTACAGCGCCGAGGACGAAGTCGCGCAGATCGCCGCGAGCGCCAGGCGAGTCAATCGGTGCGCGGCAACATGGCGCGCGCCGCCCTTTCGTTCGGTCATCGAATGTCTCCAAATATCGTTATCGAGCTGCGTGCCCGCGCAGCGCGTTTTTCTCGCGGCGTATAGGTGATATCGAGGGACGGCGCGCCGCACGCCGCCCCTGCCGGCGCTCCTCAGCCCGCCATGTCGAGATCCGCCACCGGCACTGCCGCCTTCTTCTGCCCATCGAGACGGATCGGCTCGCCGGCCGCCGCGCTGGCGTAAATGGCGTCCAAAATCTCCATGACGATGAGCCCCTCTTCACCGGGTGCCGGATGAGGCCGATCGGTCAGAATCGCCTCGGCGTAGTCGTACATCGCCGAATGCGCCGTCGATGCCGGACTCACACGCATGTCGAATTGCGCACCGTTCTGTTCCATGAAGACCTGCGCGTCGAACGTGTAGCCTTCGTTCAAGTTCTTCTGCAAAAGACCCGCGCGTGTGCCGAGCAAACGCGTTTCCATCAGTTCGGCCTCTTGGATGTTCGTTGCCCACGAAGCTTCGAGCACGAGCGTTGCGCCGTTGTCGAACTTGATCAGCGTGGCCGCCAAATCTTCGACGTCGAACGTCTTACCCGTGCGCGCCGCCAACTCGCGTCCGATCGGATCGTAGGTACTGCCCAACACCCAAACGGGCTTCGGATAACCCATCAACCAAAGCGCCAAATCGAGCCGGTGTACGCCGAGATCGATGAGCGGTCCGCCACCCGCCAGCGCTTTGGTTCCAAACCACCCGCCGAATCCGGGAAGACCGCGCCTTCTATGCCAAACGGTGCGTCCGAAATAGAAGTCGCCGAATAGGCCCGCATCGACCTGCGCCTTCAATGCGCGCGACTGCGCGCTGAAGCGATACGAGAAATTGATCATCAGGCGCTTGCCGGCGCGATCGGCCGCGCGCAACATCTCGCGCCCTTCCTCGGCGTTCATGGCCATGGGCTTTTCGCACAACACGTGGCAACCGGCTTCGAATGCCGCGATCGTCAAGTCGCGATGAAATTTGTTCGGCGTGCAGACGCTCACCACGTCGAGCTTTTCCGCCGCCAACATCTCTTGCGCGCTCGTGTATCGCGCGGCGATGCCGAACGCCTCGCCACGCTCGGCCAGACGTTTCGTATCGGGATCGGCCATGGCCACGACGTCCACGTCCGGGTGCTCGCGCCAACCCTCGATATGCTTGCGGCCAATCCCGAGGCCGATCACGCCGACGCGCAAGCGGCGGCCTCTGAGCACGGCGTCGAGTTGAGGGAGCTCGACTTTGTAGTCGTCGTTCATACGTTCTCTCCATTGCGTTGCGCGATGCCGACTCTCGCGAAGGTCTTGCTGCGCTCGCTCAACTTCTCGAGGGGCGCCGATTCAGGGCAGCGGTCGACGATGTTCACGCGCGGGGCGGCCCACTGCACGGCATTGGCGATCACGCGTTGCACGTTGCGGTCGTGATATGTCGGGTAAGCCTCGTGTCCCGGACGGAAGTAGAAGATGCGGCCATGTCCGCGCTCCCAGCAGCAACCGGAGCGGAATACCTCGCCGCCCTCGAACCAGGAGATGAAAACGGTGCTGTCGGGCTGCGGAATATCGAAGCGCTCCCCGTACATCTCTTCGTGCTGCAATTCGAAGTACTCGCCTAGGCCGGCCGCGATCGGATGCGACGGCTCGACCACCCACAGCCGTTCTTTCTCGGCGGCCTCGCGCCACTTGAGCGAGCAGTTCGTCCCGAGCAAGCGGCGGAATATCTTGGAGAAGTGTCCCGAATGCAAGACGATCAGCCCCATCCCTTCGAGCACGCGCCGCTGTACGCGCTCGACGACCTCGTCCGACACTTTCTGATGGGCCCTATGTCCCCACCAAATCAGCACGTCGCACGACGCCAAGCGTTCTTCGGACAGGCCGTGCTCGGGCTGGTCGAGCGTTGCCGTGCCGATTTCGAGCGGCAGCGCGCCGTGCACTAGGGCCGGGGTCTCGGCCAACGCGCTGGCGATGACGGTATGCAGCCCGTCGGGATAAATCGCCCGGACGCCCGGATTCTCGCGTTCGTGCTCGAACTCGTTCCAAACGATCACCGAAAGTTTGTTGTTTAGCATTCCTAACCTTTCATGGACAATTGAGGCGCTAAAAGAGGGTGCGGCCATGCGCCCGAGGCCGCGTGAAATGGGTGTCGCCGTGTCTTTGATCGTTCAGCCTAAGCCGTCGCGAGCCACCGTTCGTCGGGTTCGAGCGCGATGCGCTGCGCCGCGTGTCCGTCCGCATGGAACAGGTGCAGCGCATCGGCCGGAAGATCGAAACGAAGACGCTCGCCGATGCCGACGACGGACGGCGCCGTCTTGGCGACGATCGGTTGCGCGCCGAGCGACGTATCGAGGTAGACATAGGTGTGCTCGCCCATGCGCTCGACGTGCGTGACCTGGCCCGTCATCGGGCCGCTGCCGACACGCACGTGCTCGGGCCGAATGCCGAGGGTCACGGGCGTCCCCGCGATCAATCCCTCTCCCGATACGGCCGCGCGCAGCACCGTCTCGCCGGCGACCGCCCGCACCTCGCCCGCGGCGGTCCCGGCCGCCGCCGCGCTCACGAAGTTCATCGACGGCGAGCCGATGAACCCGGCCACGAACGAGTTGGCGGGCCGGTGGTACAGCTCGAGCGGCGTTCCCACTTGCGCGATGCTCGCGACACCGGTACGGCCTTCGAGCGGGCGCAACAGCACGATCTTGTCGGCCAGCGTCATCGCTTCGACCTGATCGTGGGTCACGTAGATCATGCTGACCTGCCCGAGTTCGCGATGCAGGCGCGCGATTTCGACGCGCGTTTTGACGCGCAGCGAGGCATCGAGATTCGAAAGCGGCTCGTCGAACAGGAACACTTTGGGCTTGCGCACGATCGCCCGGCCGATGGCGACGCGTTGCCGCTGGCCGCCCGAAAGCGCCGCGGGCTTGCGCTCGAGCAACTCCGTTAGGCGCAGCGATGACGATGCGACTTGCACCCGCCGATCGACCTCGCCTTTCGGCAGACGCAGGTGGCGCAAGCCGAACGCCATGTTTTCGTAGACGGTCATGTGCGGATACAGCGCATAACTTTGGAACACCATCGCGATATCGCGCTGCGCCGGCGCCAGTTCGTTCACGCGCCGGCCTTCGATCAGGATGTCGCCCGCGCTCGGCTCTTCCAATCCGGCGACGAGCCTGAGCAAGGTGGATTTGCCGCAGCCGGACGGCCCGATGAACACACAAAACTCCCCCGGGGCGATATCCAAATCGACGTCGGCCAGCACCGGCGTCGTACCGAAGTTCTTGCGCAAACCCGTTAGTTCGATACGGCTCATTCGTTCTCTCCAGCTATCGGTTCTATCGTCGATGGGCTCGCGCTCATCCCTTGATCGCACCGGCGGTCAGCCCGGACACGATATGACGTTGAAATACGAGCACGAGCGCCACGAGCGGCACGGTCACGATGACGGAGGCGGCCATGATGGCGCCCCACGGCAATTCGAAGCTGCTGGCGCCGCTCACCATCGTGATTGCCACGGGCACGGTGCGTTCGCTCGATGAAATCGTGAACGTCAGCGCGAACAGAAACTCGTTCCACGCTGCGACGAACGCCAGCAGCGCGGTGGCGGCCAGCGCCGGCCGCAGCAGCGGCATGAACACGCGGAAGATCATCGTCATGACACCTACGCCGTCGACGAGCGCTGCTTCCTCGAGCTCGCGCGGCAATTCGCGCATGAACGTCACGAGCACCCAAATCGTGAACGGCAGCGTAAAGACGAGATCGGACAGCGCAAGCGCGGCCAGGTGGTCGTATAGCCCCATCGCGCGAACGAGTTCGAACAGGCCCGAGAGGATCGCCACTTGCGGAAACATCGATACGCCGAGGATGCACATCAGCAATACCCCGCGCCCCTTGAACGACACACGCCCGAGCGCATAGGCCGCCGGCACCGACACCAGGATCGAAAGCGCGACGGTGCCCCCCGCGACGACGGCCGAATTCAGCAGATAGGCGCCGAACGGCTGGTCCCGAAACAATTGACGGTAGTTGTCGAGCGCGGGATGCGCCACGAGCAGCGACGTGTCGTAAAGCGCATCGCCATGCTTGAGCGACGTGCTGATCATGTAGACGAACGGAAACAGCGCGACGATGAGTACGAGCGCCGAGAGGACCGCGTACGACGCACGCTCAAGCGGATGCTTTTTCATGTCAGTTGCCTTGCATGCGGTTGCGGTTCAGCGCCATGTAGCCGACCGTGAACAGGACGATGGCGAGGAACAGCAGCACGGCCGCCGCGGACCCGAAACCCACCTGCTGAAAATCGATCAACTGTTCACGCACGTACACCGACATGCTCTTGGTCGCGCGGCTGTTCGAGGTCATCACGTAAATGAGATCGAACACGCGCAGCGCATCGAGCGAACGAAACACCATCGCAACGAGCACGCCGGGCCAGATCAGCGGCAGCGTCACACGGGCGAAGACGCGCGCGCGCGGCACGCCGTCGATACGCGCGGCTTCGTAGCAATCGCGCGGCACGGTTTGCAGCGCGGCGAGCATCAGCAGCGCCATGAACGGCGTGGTTTTCCACACATCGACGAGCACGATCGTCGGAAACACGAGCCGGGCGTCGGCGGTGAACGCAAGCGGCGCGTGGATAAAGCCGGCCGACTGAAGCATCGCGTTGACGATGCCGAACTGGTCGTTGAGCATCCAGCTCCAGATCTTCGCGGATACCACCGTCGGAATCGCCCACGGCACGAGCACGGCGGCGCGCAGCACGGTGCGGATTCGCGAGGGCGTATCGAGCAACAAGGCCACCGCCAGTCCGGCCAGGGTCTCCAGCGACACCGACATGAGCGCGAACATGACCGTCGTCGCGCAGGCATGCCACCAATCGGGATCGCGCAGCACGCCCGCCGGGCCGATGTAGTTCGCAAGCCCGACGAAATGCCAATGCGCGAGGTCGGACAATTGCGCGTCGGTCAAGCTGAACCAGGCGGTACGCGCCAACGGCCAGCCGGCCACCGCTGTCAAGGCCGCGAGCGCCGGCAGCATCATGAGCCATGCTTGGCGGCGGCGCGCGCGGGTCAGCGCACTTTCGCGCGTACCCGCGCTTGCCTTCTCTTTCGAGTAGGTAGGAGTCCTAAGCGTCAGCGTTCCGCTTCTCACGTCGATCGTCTCCATCGATGCTGCTCACGTTCTCGCGTCCTGAGCCCTGCGTGTCTCGATTCGGCCCGCCGACTCGCGGGCCGGCGTTCAATGCCAATCGCCGGCCGGCGCGAGCCGTTGCAGCGAAGCAGCCAGCCGGGCAAGGGCGCCCGAGGCGCTCGCCGAGCCCGAAAGCACGTCGTGCGCGGCATTCCAAAACTGATTGCTGACCTGGTTGTACTTGGTCCCGGCAATCGTGGACGGGCGCGCGACGGCCGTGCTGAAGGTGGGCAGCATGTCGGCCATGAACGGGTTCGCCTTGAGGACGTCCTTGTCCTTGTAGAGCGCCGGAATCGTCGGATTGAACGACGCATCGACCGCGCGCTGCTTCTCGACTTCCGCGCTCGACAGATACAGCACGAGATCGGCAGCGAGTTTGGGATTGGGCGAATAGCGCGAGACCGCCAGGTGCCAACCACCTAGCGCGGCCGCCTGCTGGCCGTCGGTGCCGCCCTTGGGCAGCGGCGCGACCCCGATCTTGCCTTTGACAGGGCTGCCGTCCTTGTTCGCGATCGACCAGACATACGGCCAATTGCGCATGAACACGGCATCGCCCGACTGGAACACGCCGCGCGCTTCTTCTTCGCCGTAGTTCAGCACGGCCTTGGGCGTGATCGTGCCCACCCACTTCGAGGCCGTCTCCAACGCCTTGGCCGCGCCCGGATTATCGATGGTCACGTGGCCTTGGGCGTCGATGATGCCGCCGCCGTTGTAGCTGCTCACCCATTCGAGCGCATCGCAGGTCAGCCCCTCGTAGGCTCGGCCTTGCCATACGTAGCCCCACATTTTTTCGTCGCCCGCCGCGCGTTCGGCGTCTTGGATCTTGCGGGCCGTCGCGGCCAGTTCCTCCCACGTGGCCGGGACCTTCATGTGGTACTTCTCGAGCAGATCCTTGCGGTAGTACAGCATCCCCGTGTCGATGTACCAAGGCACGGCGACGAGCTTGCCGCCCACCGTATCGTTGGCGATCGCGCTGGGGAAATAATCGGCAACGCGGTCCTTGAGGTAGGGCTTCAGATCGACGAGCTGGTTGGCCAAGATTCCCGGCCACACCGTATCGATCTGCAAGACGTCCAGCTTATCGGAGCCGCTGCTGAGCAATTGTTCGTACAGCGCGAGCGCTTCGCTCGAATTGTTGGGCACGCTGACGAATTCGACCTGATTGCCGGTCTTTTGCGCCCATGCCTTGGCGGCGCTTTCGCAGCTATTTTGATCGATCCCGCTCGAACCGCACACGAGCCGCAACGTTGCCGCACCGGCGCTGCCGGCCGCGAGCGCCGCGGCGATGGCCACCGCGCCTGCCCTGAACTTGAACATCGAGTGTCTCCTGTATTTTTCGAATGGGTATAGGCTGCGGCGCGTTGACAGGGCCGCGCCGCCGGCTGCCGGGCGCCGCATCTTCGCATTGCCGCTTCGCCGTCATGCGTATGAGACACGAGCCGCGTTAATCGAAAATTGCGAAAACCATGCGCGCCATTAACAATCGAAACAATTGCGCAACGATGGCGGCATCGCCCCCGCTCAGGGCAGCAGCGCGGCGAGCGCCGCGAGATCGAAGGGCTTGGGAACGAACGGCAGATCGGGCCGCCAGTCGGGATGGCTTTGATGGACCTCCGGCGGCAAACCCGAGGTCAGTGCGATACGTTGGGCAGGCCAGCGCGCGGCGATGCGGGCGGCGAGATCGATACCGCTTCCGCTCGCGCCGAGCGAGATGTCGGACAGCACGAGCGTCACGATGCCGTGCAGATCGAGCCACGACAGCGCTTCGTCCACCGTCGCGACCGCCTGCGCCTCGGCGCCGAGGGCCTGGAATTGGGTCAGCGTCGTATCGCGCACTTCGGGATCGTCTTCGACGACGAGCACGCGCATACCTTGACGGGCCGCGTCGTGACAGCCGCTTGCGCGCCGCGTGGCGTCGGCACGCGCGGCCTTCGCCGGCGGGCCCTCGCTGGCCGGCAGCCATAGCTCGACCGTCGTGCCGCGGCCCACCACGCTTTGGATGCGCAAGTCGCCGCCGCTTTGACGCACGAAGCCGTAGACGCTGCTCAAGCCGAGGCCGCTGCCCTCGCCGGCGGCTTTCGTCGTAAAGAACGGCTCGACGACTTTATCGAGCAACATCGGCGCGATACCGCATCCCGTATCGGCGACGCTCAACACGACGGAGTGCTGGGCGTTCATCGTCGGCAGCGCGTCGTCGCGGCGCACAGATAGCGTCAGCCTGCCGCCTTCGGGCATCGCCGCGACGCTGTTCAAGGTCAAGTTCAGGATCGCGTTTTCGAGTTGGCCGCGATCGACTTCGACCCAACTCGCCGCTTCCGATTGGGCGAGCGCCACTTCGGTGCGCAGCCCCGCCGAGTACTCGATGAGATCGAGCATCTCGGCGAGCATGGTATCGACCGCGATCCGCTCCGCCTGCAACGGCTGGCGCCGCGCGAACGCCAGCAGCCGGCGTGTGAGGCGGGACGCGCGCTCGGCCGCTCGCCGCGCCCGGTCGGCCATCACGTGCTCGGCCCCGCTATCGTTCAAGCGCGGCAGCAGCAACTCGAGATTGCCGAGTATGGCCACGAGGAAGTTGTTGAAGTCATGCGCGACGCCGCCCGTCAGTTGGCCGAGGACGTCCATTTTTTGTGCGTGCATGAGCTCGGCTTCGACGGCGCGGCGGCTCGTCAAATCGCGGCACACCGCTACCCAGCCGCCGTCGGGCAAGGGCTGGCAGTGAAACTCGAGCATCAAGCGCCCTCGGATATGCAGCTCGGCCGAAGCGGCGATGCGCACGCCGTCGGCGCTGTGGGTTGCCGTTTGCCGCGAGACTTGCCGCCAGCGCGCCGGCGCGGCGATCGCGTGGCGCAACTCGGCGAGCGTCATTCCTTTCCTCGGCGCATCGTGCGCGAACCCGAGCAGCTTGGCGAAGGTGGGATTCCATGCAATCAAGCAGCCGCGCGCATCGTGAACCGAGACGCCGTCGTTCATCGTGTTAAACACCGACGCCTGCAAGCGCCGCTGCGCCTCGAGCCCTTGCGTCAATCGCTCGTTCTCGTGCAAGTTCGTGCGAAACACCTCGAATGCGCGCGCGAGTTCGCCGATTTCATCGGGACGATGCGTCGACGGTATTTGCCCCGACGCATCCCCGGCGGCGAGCCGCGCCATCACGCGCGTCATCGCTTGCAATTTGCGCAAGATCCGGTTGACGTAGGCCACGCCTGCCAACGCCACGGCGACGCCGGCGACCGCCAGCAACAGCAGCCCCGATTGGCTCGATACGGCGACGCGCCGCACTTTTTCGCTGCGCTCGTGCGCGAATTGCCGTAAGCGCTCGACGTAGCGCGCCGATTTTCCGCTCAGG
This sequence comes from Trinickia dabaoshanensis, assembly GCF_002879885.1. Taxonomy (GTDB): domain Bacteria; phylum Pseudomonadota; class Gammaproteobacteria; order Burkholderiales; family Burkholderiaceae; genus Trinickia; species Trinickia dabaoshanensis. The sequence continues at coordinate 35,665 of NZ_PNYA01000038.1, read as the reverse complement.
TGATCCGCGTGGCCGCGCAATAGCGTAACGAGGTAATTCGTCTGCGCTTCGCTGGCCAAGAACTCGCGGCGCACGTCGAACACGCTGCGCTCGCCGCCGTCGATCCGCTCCAGTGCCGCGGCCAGTTCCGGCTCGCGCTTGTCTTCGCCGCGCGCGCGCACCTGCAGCCACAGCGCTTCGTTGTCGCTTTCGGCGCTGCCGAGCTCGGCGGAATCGGCTGCCTGCAGCGCGCCGGTCGTGCGCGCCCACACCTCGATCAAGGTCGGCGCGCCTTGCGCCACGATCTGTTTGCGCCGCGCGATGCTGTCGCCGATGCGGTCCGCGGTGGCGCGCAACTTCGTGAGTTCGTCGGCGAGTTGGCGTTGGCGGCCCGACACGGCGAGCAGCCGGGGCAAGTCTTCGTCGATCGCGTCGAGGTCATCGAGCACTTCGAGGTCGGCACCGGATTTGCCGCGCGGGTCCGGCGCCAAGCGCCGGATATCGGCCAAGAGCCCGCGCAGCAGATCCGTATCGCTATGCAAGAGGTCGGGCGATGCCGTCATCGTCGTGCTGGGGGCCACCGCCGCGAGCTGTGCGACCTTATCGGACAATTCGAGCGCGCGCGCGATTTCGGGAACGACGTTGGCTTCGTATTCGTCGAGCGCTTTTTGATTGGCCTGCATGCCGCGCACGCCGACGACGACCACGGCAAGCGTGATCGCGAACAGGAGCAAGAACGTCGCGACCAGCTTGGCGCGCACGCTCGGCGGCGCGAGCCGAGCCAAGGGCGGGCGCATGGCGTCAGGCCCGCACGACTTGCGCGGCGAACATATAGCCGGCGCCGCGCTGTGTGCGGATGTACTGAGGTTGCGCGGGGTTCGGCTCGATCTTGCGCCGCAGCCGCAGAATCAGGACGTCGATCGTGCGATCGTACACATCGATATCGAAGCCGCGCGTATGTTCGAGCAGTTGGTCGCGCGACCAGACGCGCGACGGCTGTTGGACCATCGCGGCCAGCAAGGCGAATTCGCCTTGCGTGAGGGCGCATGGTTCGCCGTGATGGGTGAGCGTGCGCGAGGACATATCGAGCAGCCAGCCATCGAAGCCGAAGCGCGGGCCGCCGCCCGCCGCGCCGTTCGCCGGGCGCGGCATCGACAGTTCGGTCGTACGCCGCAATTGCGCGCGCACGCGCGCGAGCAACTCACGCCCCGAAAACGGTTTCGTCACGAAGTCGTCGGCGGCCGTCTCGAGCCCGAGTACGCGGTCGGTCTCATCGCCGAGACCGCTCATCATGATGATCGGCACGCTCGATTGGCGGCGTAAATCGCGCGCGATGGTCAGGCCGTCCTCCCCGCGCAGCTTCAGGTCGAGGATCACGAGCGCGTGCGGCGCCGCCGCCAGGCAACTGCGCATGCATGCGGCGGTATCGGCCGTCGATACGTCGAACCCGGCTTCCTCCAGCACTTTGTGCAGCCATTCGCGCACTTGCGGATCGTCGTCCAAAACCAAGATTCGGTGCTTGTCTGTCATGCCTCGCCTCCTCGATGCCGAGCGCCGCTGCCGCGCGGCGGCGATTCCGACCGCCGCGACCGGGCGTCGCTCGTGCGAGCGCGATTATTAATGCGCTCGCCGCATCGAGGCAATAGGCCGATGACGCGCCGCGGCCGGCCGATCCACGCCAACGCCCGCACGGAAGGGCGCGAGCCGCGGCTTCCCAGGGTTTGTACCGAGGGTGGGTGGGAACTGACAGCTAGTCAGGTGAGCGAGCGCTCGCGCACATCCTCGCATTCGAGCTTCGAGGCCCAGCCCGACTTGGCGGAGCGCAACACTATTTTCGTTCTCGCCGCGCGCTCGATCGCGTTGATCCGCTCGATGGCCGAGGCTATGGGTGCGTCGCCGTCCGCATGAGCGAGATAAAGAAGGCGAACGAGCTTGTCCGCCCAGCGAGGGACCTTTCCGGATTTTTCCCACCGGGCTACGGCCTGCTCATTGTTGCCAAGCAACTTTGCCAAGCCCGCTTGCGATTGCTTCATGCCGGCGCTGCGAATATAACGAAACTCCGCGCCGCTCAACGGCGAACACTTCTTCGCCAGTGCAAGACAAATTGCTGCGCAAAGGCCGTCTAGGTCCTCGATCGACACGCCCTCGCCATAGGGAGTCTTGTGGATTCTGTAGCCGTTGACCAACCACACGTTTTTGAGACCGCCGTCTGTGTAGTGGTACATGTTCACCCTTTCTTGATGTCGATAACGGTGATCACGGTCAATTCCGGCGCGGGATGTTCGACCAACACGACCACTCCGACGTGAACGCCGGCAACATAACGCTCCATCACGCAACGCAGGCCGTCGGCCCTCATGTCCGGCTCCGGTTCTCGGTCGAGCACGCCCTTGCGCAGCGTTTCGAGCACCATAGGGTCGTTGATTTTGCGCTGCCGCATTCGCTCGCGGGCGTGGTGCACGAAGACGATATTCGAGGTGACCTGCGCGCAAGAGCGGACATGCTTTTCGAGTTGACGCTTGGAAGGATGAATGATTCACACTCACCTATCATTTTGATAGGCTAGAGTGTACCTCGATCATGGGGTGGCGTCTATTAGGCCGTGCAACGGAGACGGCCGTACACCGATTCGACGCCTTTTAAATCCCTTGATTTACATCAGCGGAAAGCGCCCGCGCGACTGCCAAAATGCTGGAGCATTCCTCCTGCGGGTACCGCGCATGCAACTGCCCAGCCTTTCCGACCATCCCGGCCTCGCCGAAGCAATGCAACGCTTGCTCGGATGCCACGCCGACATCCGCCGTTTATCGGAGCGCATGTTGCGCCTCGACATTCACCTCATTCATTACGGATTGGACGAGTCGGCACGAACCACCGCGCACGGCATCCTCGACTACTTCGAGCACGAAGTGCCGCTGCACCACGCCGATGAGCGAGGCGACTTGTTCCCCGCGTTGCGGCGCCTGCGCGATCCCCAAATCACGCGATCGCTCGACGCGCTCGATGCCGAGCACGACGCGCTGACCCGCATGTGGAGAACCGTGCGCCCATGGCTCGAGTCGATCCAAGCGCGCCGCGCGCCCAAACGCCCCAATACGCTCGGGGCGTTCGCCGTGCGCTACCCCGCCTACGCGGATTGGGAAGAGCGCGAGGTTTACTGTTCGATCCTGCGGCTGCCGGCTACCCGGATCATTTCGCTTGCCGAAGGGATGCGCGGACGCCGCGCCATTCAAGCAGCCGGCTAACGTCCGGCGCCACTGGCTAAGACCCGCTTCAAGCCCCTGCGGCGAAATGGCGCGAAGCACCCGGATGCGCCTTTAAACATCGATCTCCAATCGATGTTTAAAGAAGCCGAAACGGAACGTCCCGAACATCCTCACCTTTACATAGATCAATACCGAAACATATCATCGCCGTTAACATGCATCTTAAATGTATGTTTTAGCAGACACGGGCGGTTCACCGAGAACCATGAAGGCCGCCGCAATTCACCCCTCTAGGAGAGAGGATATGCAATCGACACGACGCTTATGGAGATGGCTGGGGCTGGTCTGCCTGCTATCGTTCGCCGCCTTGCTGTGGCTCGGCAAGGAAATCTATCTGGCCGCTCCGCCCATTCCGAGCGCGGTCGTCGACGAGAGCGGACAGACGCTGTTCACGGGCGATCAGATCAAGCGCGGACAACAAGTCTGGCTGGCGGCCGGCGGCCAGCAACTCGGAACGGTATGGGGACACGGGAGCTACGTCGCCCCCGATTGGTCGGCCGACTGGCTCCATCGCGAAGCGCTGCAACTGCGCGAAAACTGGGCGAATCAGCAATTTAGCAAACCTTATGCGGCGCTCACGCCCGATCAACAAGGCATGCTCGATGCACGCCTGAAGCGCGAGATGCGGGCCAATCGATACGACGCCGCGAGCGGCCGCATTACGCTGACCGATGCGCGAGCCAACGCCGCGCGCGACATCGCCTCGCACTATGAAGCCCTGTTCGGCAGCGATCACGCGCTCGATCATCTACGCGATCAATACGCGATGAACTCCGGCTCGGTCAAGAGCGCCGACGATCGCGTCGCGCTGGCCTCGTTCTTCTTCTGGTCGGCTTGGTCGGCCACGACCGATCGCCCCGGCCAAACCGGCATCACCTACACGAACAACTGGCCGCACGAGCCGCTCGTCGACAACGAGCCGACGGTCGCCAACGGCATGTGGTCGATCGTAAGCGTGATCCTCTTGCTCGGCGGTATCGCCGGCATGATTTGGTACCACAGCGTGCACGACGACGGCGGGCATCATGTCGCCGCCCCCGCTGAAGATCCGCTGTTCAATGTAAAGCCGACGCCGTCGATGCGGGCGACGAAGAAGTACTTCTACGTCGTCATCGGTCTCTTGCTGACGCAAGTCGGCATGGGCGCGATCACCGCGCACTACGCGGTGGAGGGTCACAGCTTCTTCGGGCTGCCGCTTGCCGAAATCCTGCCGTGGGTAGTGAGCCGCACGATTCATACACAACTGGGCGTGCTCTGGATCGCCACGGCTTGGCTAGCGACGGGACTCTACATTTCGCCCTTGCTCTCCGGCCGTGAGCCGAAGTTCCAAAAGCTCGGCGTGGACGTGCTCTTTTACGCGCTGCTGTTCATCGTCGTGGGCTCGACCGTCTGCGGTTGGCTCGGCACGCTCCAGCATCGCGGCACCAACTTCGCTTTCTGGATCGGCAATCAAGGCCTCGCTTATACGAGCATGGGCCGTGTCTGGCAAATCCTGCTGTTCATCGGCTTGCTGTTCTGGCTGGTATTGATGGGCCGTGGACTGATGCCGGCACTCAAGGATCCCAAGACGAACGGCCGTGGCCTCATCGGCATGGTGTTCCTCTCGGCTGCCTGCATCGGGGCTTTTTATTCGACGTCGCTTGCCTGGGGTCAACACACGCACTACTCGATGATCGAGTACTGGCGATGGTGGCTCGTGCACCTATGGGTCGAAGGCTTCTTCGAAGTGTTCGCTACCGCCGTGATCGCACTGATCTTCTCGCGCCTCGGTCTGATCCGCATCGAAACCGCCAACCGCGCCATCGTGCTGGAAACGATCGTGTTCTTGTTCGGCGGCATCCTGGGCACGCTGCATCACTTGTACTTCACCGGCGCTTCGACGGCCGTGATCGCGGTGGGTGCCGTGTTCTCCGCGTTCGAAGTCGTGCCGCTCGCGCTGATCGGGCTCGAAGGATGGCAAACGTATCAAAAGACGAAAGCCGCGCCGTGGGTGCAAACCTATAAGTGGGCGATCCTGTGCTTCGTCGCCGTGGGCGTGTGGAACACCGTCGGCGCCGGTCTGCTCGGGTTCTCGATCAATCCCCCGATTTCGCTGTACTACGTGCAAGGGCTCAACATGACGCCCGCCCACGGCCACGCGGCGCTGTTCGGCGTGTACGGCATGCTCGGCATCGGGCTCATGCTGTTCTGCCTGCGCGGTCTCTCGCCGCGCGCGGCATGGGACGACGAACTGCTCAAGCCCGCGTTCTGGATGCTCAACGTCGGGCTGTTCATGATGGTCTTCCTCTCGATCCTGCCCTCCGGCATCTATGAAGCGTGGGCCAGCGTGAGCAAGGGACTTTGGTATGCGCGCTCGCCCGAAGTGATCCATGCCCCGATCATGCATGCCCTCGTATGGGTACGCGTGCCCGGCGATTTGATCTTCGCGGTAGGCGTGCTTTACCTGGGCTGGTTCGCGCTGCGCTTGTTGCGCCGCGTGGAGCCCGCGCGTCCGGCCGAGGTGGCGGCCCAACCCGCCACGCAGCAGATCGCCGCTCGCCGAGTCTGACTTCGCAGGAGATCCAAGCGGCGGCCGCGCGGATTGGCCGGACCGCCGCATTCGTACCGCACCTTCATGGAGGAACGTCATGCCAGCCTTATCGACCGCTTCAAATGCAGCGATGACGCAGGAGCAGATCCGCACGGCACTGCTGCAAGTCATCGATCCCGAGATCGGCGTCAATATCGTCGATCTCGGTCTCGTCTACGACGTCGAATCGAAAAGCGATGGCTGGCGCATCGCGCTGACGATGACTTCGCCGGCGTGCCCGATGGGCCAGTCGATTCTCGACGACGTGCACGCCGTCATCGACGCCTCGCTCGCGATCGGCACGAGCGTGGACATCGATCTCGTCTGGGAGCCGCCTTGGGAGCCCGCCATGATGAGCGACGCCGCCCGGGAGGCGCTGGGATGGAGCGACGATTGAACGATTCGCGGCACGCGGCATCGGCGGTGCCCGGCGCGGCTTCGCCTAGGCGCCGTCGAGTCCTTGCGATCGTCCGGCTCGTTTTTGCCGCGGCGATCATGGGGACGTTTGTTTGTGGTGTCTTCGCCGGTCTCGCGCGTTTCGGTTTTGCCGTTCCGAACCACGCACTCTCGAAAGCAGCTTGGCATGGCGTACTGATGCTGCCGGTGTTCTTCGGCGCGGTGGTGAGCCTCGAACGCGCCGTCGCACTGGGCGGCGGCCAGCATCTGCTCGCCCCCATAGGGGCGGCAATGGGCGGTGCGCTCTTGCTGGCCGGCGCACCGCCCGCGCTCACGCAAGCCCTTTTACTCGGCGCCGCGACGCTCGCCTGCGCTAGCGCGTTCACGCTGTTGCGGCGTCAATTCGCCCTGCATCTTTGCGTACTCGCGCTCGGCGTATTCGCTTGGTGGTTCGGCGATCTGCTCTGGCTCCTCACGGGCTCGGCGCTGCAAGCCGTACCGAGCTGGGTCGCGTTTCTCGTCTTGACGATCGCCGCCGAGCGGCTCGAACTGACGAGAATGCGCCCCACGCCTCGGCGGGCGCGGGTCGGCTTCGTCGCCGTCATCGCCTTCATGCTCGCCGCCGTGGCTGCGTCGCCGCGCTCGCCCGACCTTGCGTTACGTGTGTTCTCGGCGTGCCTCGTCGCGCTCGCGGCTTGGCTCGCGCGCTACGACATCGCGCGCGTCACCGTGCGCCAGCGCGGCCTGCCCCGATTCATCGCCGCGTGCTTGCTCTCCGGGTACGGGTGGCTGGCCTCGAGCGGCGCGCTGGGACTCGCCGGTGCGTGGAGCGCCGCTCACCCGTGGCACGACGCCGCGCTGCACGCGCTGACGCTCGGGTTCGTGATGTCGATGGCGCTCGGCCATGCGCCGATCGTGTTGCCCGCGCTCACGCGCGTGCGCGTGGCTTACCGTCCGTTCCTCTATGTGCCGCTCGTCGCCCTTCACGCCGCGCTTGCGGTTCGCGTGAGCGGGTCGCTTTTCGAAACGTTCGCGCTACGCCGCACCGGCGCGCTCGCCAATGCGGCCGCGCTGCTGACGTTCATCGCCGCGATGGTCGCGTCAGCCGCGATCGCTAGGCGCGACCGCCTCACCGTATCGAACAGGAGGTGATGCGCATCGTTCGCTATTCAAATCGTCCTTCACCTCGGCAATCGATTTCCGTCGGGCCGGTCCCCGCCGGCACCGCGCTTTCCCCTCATCGAACGGAGTACCGCATGACCCTCAGCAATCCCGATACGACCTACGTCCTCGACGCGCGCGGCATCGCCAAGCGCTTCCGCCATGCGGCGATCTTCGCCGCGATCGAAACGCTCGATCACGGCGAGACGATGCGCTTCGTCAACGACCACGACCCGATACCCCTGCTGCATCAGATCGAGCGCCGCTACGGCGACCAGGTCCGGATTCAGTACGTCGAACGCCAACCCGAGCGCGTCGTGATCGATTTCGGCATCCAACTCACGACCGATGAACACGCGGCCTCGGGTCAGGCCTCACAAGCCGCTGGCTGCGGCAGCGGCTCGGGCGGCGGCTGCGGTTGCAGCGGCTAACAGAGCGAAAGCGGTTTGAACGAGTCAAGGCGCTGAGGCGCCGCGGGCGCGAGGACAATCGGTCGCGTCCGCGGCGCCCACCCACCGAGCCGAACTTAACGCAGATCAAGCACATGCAACATTAGCGGTCGCCAGCGTTGACCACACGATAGGTGGTGCATACGATTCACATCACCACAACATCTTGTGCCAACCAAGGAATCGCATGAACGGCCGACCGTCCTGCTCCCCGCTTCGTCATGCCGACCGTCACACGCAGCCGGCCACGCGCGTCAACCCGCACGTCGAAGTCGCTTCCGCCATCGACGAATACCTAGAGCGACGCGATTGGCGCGTCAATGCAAATGCCAATCAAGGCTATTCGCTCGGCGGTCTCATCCTGAACATTTCGGGCAAGCTGGTCGCCAACTACTGGCTCAGCCACGTCTACCCGCCCGCGATCGGCCAGGCACACCGCGACGCCGATCTGCATATCCACGACTTGGACATGCTCTCGGGTTACTGCGCGGGCTGGTCGCTGCGCACGCTATTGACGCAAGGGCTGAACGGCGTGCCCGGCAAGGTCGAAGCCGCGCCGCCGAAGCATATGTCGAGCGCGGTCGGGCAGATCGTCAACTTCCTCGGCACGCTGCAAAACGAGTGGGCCGGGGCGCAGGCATTCAGCTCGTTCGATACATATATGGCGCCGTTCGTGCGCATCGACGCGCTCGAGTACGACGAGGTGCGCCAATACATTCAGGAACTGATCTACAACCTGAACGTGCCCTCGCGTTGGGGCACGCAAACGCCGTTCACCAATTTGACGTTCGATTGGGTTTGTCCCGAGGATCTGCGCGAACAGGTGCCGATCATCGGCGGCCGCGAGATGGACTTTTGCTACGGCGATCTGCAAGCCGAGATGGACATGATCAACCAGGCCTACATCGAGGTGATGCAGGCCGGCGATGCGAAAGGCCGCGCCTTCACGTTTCCGATTCCCACCTACAACATCACGCCCGATTTCGATTGGGATAGCCCCAATGCGACTCGGCTCTTCGAAATGACGGCGCGTTACGGGCTGCCGTATTTTCAGAACTTCATCAATTCCGAACTGAAGCCGAACATGATTCGCTCGATGTGCTGCCGGTTGCAGCTCGATCTGCGCGAATTGCTCAAACGCGGCAACGGCCTGTTCGGCTCGGCCGAGCAAACGGGCTCGATCGGCGTCGTGACGATCAACTGCGCGCGGCTCGGCTACCTCCACGCGGGCGACGAAGCGGCACTGATGGCGCGCGTCGACGCGTTGCTCGAACTCGGCAAGGAGAGCCTCGAGATCAAGCGCCGCGTGATCCAGCACCACATCGACAACGGGCTGTTCCCCTACACGAAGCGCTACCTCGGCACGCTGCGCAATCACTTCTCGACGCTCGGCGTGAACGGCATCAACGAGATGATCCGTAACTTCACGGGCGACGAGCACGATCTCACGACCGAATGGGGGCATGCGTTCGCCGCTCGGCTGCTCGATCGCATTCGCGCGAGGATGCTCGCGTTCCAGGAGCAAACGGGGCATATGTACAACCTCGAAGCAACGCCGGCCGAGGGCACGACGTATCGCTTCGCCAAGGAAGACCGCAAGCGCTATTCCGGTATCTTGCAGGCCGGCACGGCCGAGATGCCTTACTACACGAATTCCTCGCAATTGCCGGTGGGCTTCACCGACGATCCGTTCGAAGCGCTCGAGCATCAAGACGACTTGCAGCGCAAGTACACGGGCGGCACGGTGCTCCATTTGTATATGACCGAGCCGATTTCGTCCGCGCATGCGTGTCGCGAGCTGGTCAGGCGCACGCTGAGCCGCTTCTCGCTGCCCTATATCACGATCACGCCGACGTTTTCGATTTGCCCCACGCACGGCTATCTGCCCGGGCGCCACGAGTTTTGTCCCAAATGCGACGAGGCACTGCTTCTGCGCAAATCCGCTCAACTTCACACCACGGAGTCCCACACATGAATGCAATGAACCGGCCCCTCGATACGGCAATCGAACTCAACGACGAAGAGCGCCAACCCTGCGAGATCTGGACGCGCGTGATGGGCTATCACCGCCCCGTCTCGTCGTTCAATACCGGTAAAAAGGGCGAGTTCCACGAGCGCCGGTACTTTACCGAGGAGGCCTCGCTTGCAGCCTGAAGCGGCCCGCCTGCGCGGCGAGCGACGCGTCGCACCGCCCCGCCTCCTCAAAATCGGCGGGGTGACGCCGTTTACGGCAACCGATTTCCCGGGTCTGCTCGCGGCCGTCGTATTCGTGCAAGGATGCCCGTGGCGTTGCGGCTATTGCCACAACACGCACTTGCAGCCGCGCACGAAGAACGGTGCCGTGGCTTGGTCCGACGTGATGCGTCTCATCTCGCGTCGCGTCGGGCTGATCGACGGCATCGTCTTCAGCGGCGGCGAGCCGACATCCGATCCGGGTCTCGACGATGCGATCCGCGACGTGCGCAAGCTCGGCTTCAAAGTGGGCATGCATAGCGCGGGCACGCATCGGCGCCGCTTCGAACGCGTGTTGCCGCTGCTCGATTGGGTGGGGTTCGACGTCAAGGCGCCGTTCGATGAATACGAGCGCGTGACGCGCGTGCGCGACAGCGGCGAGCCGGCTCGCCGCAGCCTCGAGGCGTTGATCGCGAGCGGCATCGATTACGAGTGCAGGACGACCGCGCATCCAAGCTTGCTGCCTGAGCAAGACCTGTTATCGCTCGCTTCGACGCTATCGTCGATGGGCGTCGAGAAGTACGTGCTTCAAATCTTCCGGAAGCAGGGATCGCGCGACGCGGCGCTCAATGCGGTCGGCACAGCCGGATATCCGGGCGATGCGACCATCGACCGGATTCGCGCATTGTTTCCATCGTTCGACATACGGCGCGGTTAGCCGGTCCGTTGACCGTCCCTACGCGGCGTCAGGCGTCGACGCTCGCGTCCTGCGCATCGTTCAACCGCGCTTCATTGAGTTCGTGCGCCAATTGCTCGACCTCACCGACGACCGCCTGCGCTTGCTCCACATCGAAATCGGCATGAAAGCGCTTTTTCACGCCATGTTCCGCAAGCTGGACGTACTCGTCGGGCTCGATCTCGTGCCGCCCCAGCGAGTGCTTCACGCAAGCAAGCGGACAGCCGTCGATCGCAATGATCGGGCGGCCCGATTGCGCGAGCTTCAGTAGCGCGGGCACGTCGCCGCCCACTCCGGCGATGCACGACATTTCGGCCGCGCCGCGCCGATCGAGTCGTACGGCGACGTAGTTGGCCATCTGCGCCGCGCTCGAGCACCCCGAGCACGAGTAGACGAGCGGTAGCGCGCGACGTTCGTTGTTCATGATCGAACCTCCATCATCGATGCCCCGCGCGATGCGAGGGGCCGGCGCCACGAAGACGCCCTAATTACGACTGCTGCCGCGGTCGCATGCGACGCAAGGCCGCGAGCGGCGCGAACCGCCCGCTCAGCAGCGTCGGCAAATCGATCGCGTCGAGCGAATTTTTCACGAGCAGACCGAGTTCGGTATCGCCTTCCATCGTGAGGCGGCGGCTGAAGAAAAGCGTGTCCGGATCTTGCGCGCGGCGCGCCAATTGGACGAAATCGTATGCACTCGCGCCGATCGTGAGCGCAACCTCTCCATCGTGCTTCGCCGCGCGAAACGAGCCATCCTTGCAGACGAAATCGAATGCGACACCGGCATCTCGCACTTCGATACGCAGAGAGCGGCTTTCCAGGTGCCGCAGCGTGTCGGCCTGCAAGTGCGGCTTGAGGGCAAGATTCAACCCGCCCGAAAACAATATCGACCCCGGATAGGCGGGCAGTTTCGACAGCACACCCCGTATCAACGAAGGCACTTGATAGGCAGTCTGGCTCATGCATTAGTCCTTATCGTTCCACCCACGTCTGCTCATGCTGCGCGAGCCCCGGCATACCGTACCAATAGCCATCGCACCGCGACTCGGGCATGAGCCGCTCCATGCGCTCGAGCGCTTGCGTCCCGGTGGCCCGCTCGTCGATGACGTCCCGGAAGATCTCGACGATCTCGCTCATCCCGCTCGATTGCGGGCTCAAACGCAGCACGTCCACGCCCAATCCTTTGAGCGTATCGACCGAGTCGACGAGGTTGTAGACGCGCGCCGATTGAATCGAGACGCCGTTGAGCACGAGAAACGGCTCGCCCTCTCGCGTGCGCAGCGTCAACCCGTCGGGGTGATCGAGACAGACGTATTGGCAATTTTCCCGCGGCAGATTTCGATTCCGGGCCGTGAAGCATCGCGCCGAAAACGCGAGCGGCATGCGCCCGTAAGCGAAGACCTCGGTCTCCATCTCCGCCGGGCGGCCGGCTTGCATCCTCGCGAGCGCGTCCGCGCCCATCTCGAGCGGTATCACCCAGCGTTTTGCGCCCGCCTCGGCCAGCACCCGCAGCGTCGGTTCGTTGTAGACGTTGAGCCAAGGCCCCGCCACGAAGGCGCCGCCGTTCGTGCAATGTACCGCGCCCATGTCGTTCGCCTCGACCCAATAATGGCCGTTGCCGGCGACCGCTTTCATCGTTGCGACGTCTTTGCCCGATTCGAGCAGGATCTGCGTCGAGAGCACGACTTGCTTGCCCGCCTCGGTCAGCATCTCGGCGATATCCATCCAATCGGACGGCTTCAGCTCGTGGCGGCGCGCGCAAACGGTCTCGCCCAGATAAACGATATCGGCGCTCGTCGCGCTCATCGCCTCGTAAAATTGCAGCGTCGCGACACGCGACCAGTAGTAATGAATCGGACCTAATGCGATCTTCACTGAGTGCACTCCGGCGGGCGGCTCGAGCGGCCGCGCCGCGTCATTTCCATGGGCGATGATAGGCACCGAGCGTGTGCTGTTGCCCTTCGGCCACTTTGTCCAGCTCGCTCATCCAAGCCGGCTTCACGCTGTAGCGCTGGGCATTGGCCCGGCACTGGTCGATGGCCTCGCGCCAGACGCGCGTCACTTGCGCGACGTAGGCCGGGCTGCGCTGCCGCCCCTCGATCTTGATCGCGCGCACGCCCATCGCCATGAGACGCGGCAGCAATTCGAGCGTATTGAGGCTCGTGGGCTCTTCGATCGCGTAGTAGCTTTCGTCGGCGACGTCGAAACGCCCCTTGCACAACGTCGGATAGCCGGCGTTTTCATCGTCGGCGTAGCGGTCGATCAGCACGCCGTTCAACCGCGACTCCAAGCCTTGCGGCGTCTTTTGCCAACGGACGTGCTTGGCCGGCGAGCACACGCCATGGGTATTCGGCGATTCGCCCGTCACATACGAGGACAACGCGCAGCGCCCTTCCACCATCACGCACAAACTGCCGAAGCCGAATACCTCGAGTTCGACCTGGGTGTGCTCGGTCACGTGCTCGACCTGCGACAGCGAGAGCACGCGCGGCAGCACCGCGCGCGAAATGCCGAAGCGTGCATGGTAGAAGTTGATCGCCTCGTAGTTCGTCGCCGAGCCTTGCACCGACAAATGCAGCCGCAAATCGGGGTGACGGTCGCGGGCGTAACGCATGAGTCCCGGGTCCGCCATGATGACGGCGTCGATGCCGGCCGTGGCCGCGCGATCGACGGCCGCGCGCCATACCGGCCACGCGGCCGGCTGCGGGTAGGTATTGAGCGCGAGAAACACCTTGCGGCCGCGCGCATGCGCATACTCGATTCCGCTCGCGATCGAGGCCTCGTCGAAATTCAGGCCCGCGAAATTGCGCGCGTTGGTTGCATCGCGAAACCCTAGATAGACGCAATCGGCGCCGTGATCGACGGCGCTCTTCAGCGCCGGCAAGCTGCCGGCCGGGCATACGAGTTCCATCGGTGACATGCGGTCGTTCATTATTCGAATATCGTCGACATCGCGGCGGCCGGTTCAGGCCGCCTCATCAAAACGCGCGGTGGCATCGCTCGCGCCGTCCGTGCCTTGCGCGCCGACCGTTCCAGTCAGCATGTACTCGATCAACTCGCGCGCGGGGCGAATCGCCTTGCCGAAAGGCAAGGCTTCCGATCCACGGAAGAAGAGCCCGCGTTTGACGTCGCCGGCCAGCGCGTACGCGAGCCGCTGATCGATGCAGAACTGTCCTTGCTTGGCGATCCCGTCGCGCAGGCCGCATTGCTGCAAGCAATCGAACCCCACCGTGCATTTGCGCGCCTTGGCGACGCGTTGCAACTTCGCTTCCTTGTCCAGGTAGTCGGCCAGCCAGGGCGTACGCACGGCACGCGCGGGCAAACCGGCCACGCTCATGAAGGTGACGATATCGTCGGGGCATGCCTCGACGAGCACCTTCTTGAAGTTCGGGTGCGCGTCGCCCTCCTCGGTCACCGCGAACGGCGTGCCCAATTGCACGGCCGTCGCACCGAGGCCGATCAGTTCGCGAACTTGCTCATGGGTGTGAATGCCCCCCGCGGCGATGATGGGAATCTTCTCGCGCTCGAGACCGAGTTCCTTGAACAACGCCAGCGTGCCCTCGATCACTTCGGGAAAAGCAAAGTGCGGATTGGAAATACCGTCGAGCGTCGGCGCGCCCAGGTGCCCCGCCGCATAACGCGGATTTTCGATGACGACGGCATCGGGCAGCCGGTGCTTGCGCATCCATTTCTTGATGACGAGGCCGGTACCGCGCGCATCCGAGAGAATCGGAATCAACGCGACGTTAGGATGCTCGCTCGTGAGTTCCGGCAAGTCGAGCGGCAACCCGGCGCCTACGACAACCGCATGGGCCCCCGCCTCGCATGCGCAACGCACGTAGTCGGCATAGGCGGACACGGCTCGCATGACGTTGACAGCGACCGCGCCTTTGCCGTTCGATAGCGCGAGCGCGGCGTGCACTTCGCGCTCGAGCGCTTCGAGATTGATGGCATCGATGAGCGCGCGGTCGCGCGAGTGCGCCGTTTTGGCCATGAGATCGGGATGATGCCGGCGCAGATCCACGCTCGAAATCGTTCCGAGCGCGCCGAGCGAGGCGACGGTGCCCGCCAAGCGATGCGCGGATACGCCCACCCCCATTCCGCCCTGCACGATGGGCAACAGCGTTTTGCCCTTGATATGCAGGGGTTCGAATCCAGCCTTCGGCACTGACACAGGACAACCTCACGACGATCGAAGTACACGACAGTGTGGAGCGAGCCGCACGAGCGGACCTTAACCTGGGTCAAGAAGGCGCTTCGCGCGCGTCGTATGCTTACCGTCGACGAGGTCATTGCCCGCATGCGCCCTGCCCTTTGCTATCGTGGCCGGCGTGTCCCATTTCTTTTCCGCCACCGCTGACGGTGCGACGAAACACCACGTATGAAGCCGCTGGCCTGTGAAACGACGCTCGCATTATGCGGGCTCGAACCGCCCGAGCCGATGGAGCGTGTGCTGGCGGCTTTGCGTACCCTGGCACACGACGCCTATCTGCGCATGGTCATCGATCGGGAGCCGGTTCCGCTCTTCGCGCTGCTATCGCGCGGCGGCTTCGAGTATGAAGTTCGGGGGCCCGCAAGCGGCCGATACGAAATCGACATTTGGCGCCACGGATGATGCGACGCGATCTTGCGCTGGACGCATCCCCCACCCTCGCCGCCCCGCTGCGCTTTTTCCTGAACGCACCCGCCTTCGGGCTGCTGGCCGCTGCGTTACTGTGCTATGCGGGGCCGTCCGCGTTCGAATCGAGATGGTCGCCCTTCACCCTTGCCGCCACGCATCTGTTGACCCTCGGCGTCTTCGCCAGCGTCATGATGGGGGCGCTCATTCAGATACTGCCCGTCGTGGCGGGCGTGCGGCTCGCCTCGGCGCGAACGAGCGCGACGGGCATCCATGCGCTGCTCACGGCCGGCACTGTTGCGCTCGCCAGCGCTTTCATTGCTTCGGAGCCCGAACTATTCTCGGTCGCCGCACTGGCCTGCGGCGCGGCCGTTCTTTGGTTCGTAGCGGCCTGCCTTCTCGGTCTGAACGGTACCGGTGCGCGTGGGGCCCGCGGCGTCCTCGACATCGTTAGCGCGATTCGGCTAGCGCTGGCCGCGCTGACCGGCACCGTCGCGCTCGGTGCCGTGCTCGCCGTTTCGCTCGCTCATCCGATCGCGTTGCCGGCCGTGGCGTTGACCGATATGCACTTGACGTGGGGGCTCGCAGGTTGGATCGGACTCCTAACGGCTGGCGTGGCCTACCAGGTCATTCCGATGTTTCAAGTTACCGAGCCGTATCCTCGCCCGCTCGCGCGCCTATTCGCACCGATCCTGTTCGCGGCAATCGTAGCCGGCTCGCCGGCAATCGCAGGGTCGAGCCTGCTGCGCCCGCTGATCGCACGCTCGCTTGCCGGACTGCCGTTTTTCGCTTACATCGTCTTCGCCGTCGTCACGCTCGTCCTCCTGCACGGGCGCAAACGTGAGTCCGCCGACGCGACGACGCTCTATTGGCGCACGTCGATGGCAAGCGTCATCGGCGGTGCGATGTTGTGGGCGGCGGGCCGAACGATCGACTCGCCCTCGCTCGATGTCGCGCTCGGCGTGATGCTGCTCGCCGGCGCCATACAATCGGCCATCAGCGGCATGCTTTACAAGATCGTCCCGTTCCTGCTTTGGTATCACCTGCAAGCTGCGCTCGATATGCGCTCGCCGCTCGTGCCGAAGGTCAAGGCCATCTTGCCCGATACGCGCGCGAGGGCACAGTACTGGGCGCATCTATGCGCGCTGGCGTTATTGCTTGCCGCATGCGCGCTGCCCGATGCGCTGGCCCGTCCGGCCGCGCTGGCGCTCGGCGTGTCGAACGCTTGGCTCGGCGTCAACATGGCGCGGGCGCTGCGGCTTTACCTCAGCGTAAAACGCGAACTCGTATCAGTACGCGCAAGCGGCGCGCAGCTTTGAAGGGTCCGGAATGACGATTTCACGGCCGTTGATGGCGACGAGACCACGCGTGCCGAGTTCGTGCAGGATGCGCGAAAAGTGTTCGGGCGTCAGATTGAGGCGGGATGCCACCATCTTCTTGCCGGCTTCCAATTGGACGCGCATCCCCGGCTGCTCGGCATCGGTTTGGGCTTGAGCCTCTCCGGGCTGCGCGAGCAGATAGCTGATGACGCGATGCGTGCCCGAGCGCAGCGAATAGGCTTCGACGTCGCGCATGAGCGCATGCAGGCGCTCGCTCATGCCCGCCAGCATCTTGCAGGCGAAATCGGGCTGACCGCGCAACTCGTCGAGGATCGCCGCTTTGCTCACGTGCAGCAGCAGGGAATCGGCCAGGGCTTGCGCCGAGACGAAATAGGGTTTGCCGAGAAACATCAGCGCTTCGCCGAAACTGTCGCCGGGTCCGACGAGGCGCACGACCTTCTCCTCGCCGAGCGGCGAAATCACGCTGAGTTTGATCTGTCCGTAGACGATCGCGTGCAGCCCCGTGCACGGATCGCCGCAATTGAATACGGTCTCCTTGCGCGCGACCGGCTGCTGCGTCGTCCCCTGCGCGATGCGATCGAGCTCCACCGCGGACAGCTCGTTGAAAAGCGGCATCCGGGCGAGAAAGTCCTGGACGCGAATCTTCGCCTTTTGCATCTGCACTCCGTCGGTCTAGATCAGTTTCGAATACGATGCCGTGCTCGGCAGCCCGAGGTATTTGTCGAACGTCATGGCAACGGCACGGACGAACAGGCGGCCCTTCGGCAAGATCCGAATCCCGTCGTCGCTCGATTGCACGAGCCCGGCTTCGGCGAGGGGCGCGAGCGCCTGGAGCTCGGCCGCGAAGTAACGGCCAAAATCGATGCCGTGCCGCGCCTCGATCGCGCGGAAGTCCAAAGGCACGCTGCACATCAACGTCATCACCACGTCGCGCCGAAGCATGTCGTCGCTCGATAGCGTGAGGCCGCGCTCCACCGGTAGCTTGCCCTCGTCCAGACGCTCGTAGTAGGTCTTCACCGACCGCGTCGATTGACAGTAGCTGCGGCCGATCTTGCCGATGGCCGACACGCCGAAGCCGACCAGATCGCATTCGGCTTTGGTCGTATAACCCTGGAAGTTGCGGTGCAGGCTGCCTGCGCGCAGCGCGCGGCTCAATTCGTCGCCGGGCTTCGCGAAATGATCGAGGCCGATATAGACGTAGCCCGCATCGAGCAGACGATGCGTCGCGCGCATGAAGATGCGTAGACGGTCCTCGGCGAGCGGCAACTCGTTGGCGTCGATGAGCCGCTGCGCCTTGAAGCGGCTCGGCAGATGGGCATAGTTGTAGAGCGCGATGCGATCGGGCGCGAGCCGCACGACTTCGTCGAGCGTGCGATCGAAGCTGGCGACCGTTTGCCGCGGCAAGCCGTAGATCAGATCGACGTTGATCGATTCGAAGCCGGCATCGCGGCTCGCGGCAAGCGCGCGTTCGACCATCGCGAGCGGCTGGATCCGATTGACGGCCTGTTGCACGGCCGGGTCGAAATCCTGCACGCCGAAGCTGGTCCGATTGAAACCGAGCGCGCCCAATCGCGACAACGTATCGGCCGTGACCGTGCGCGGATCGATCTCCACGCCCTGTTCGACGTTCGCATCGAAATCGAAATGGTGGCGCAGCGTGTCGGTCAGGCGGGCGAGTTCCTCGATCGAGAAGAAGGTCGGCGTACCGCCGCCGAGATGCAGTTGCGACACGCGCCGGGCGCCGCCCATCTCGGGCGCGACCATCGCGATTTCACGCAATAGATAGCCGAGATATTCAGCCGAGCGGCTATGGTCGCGCGTGATGATCTTGTTGCACGCGCAGAAGTAGCAGAGCGACTCGCAAAAGGGCAGGTGCAAGTAGACCGAGAGCGGTGGCTTTGCGTCCGCCTGCGCGCGTTCGGCGAGGTGGGCGCGGTACGCGGCTTCGTCGAATTCGGGCGAGAAGCGATCGGCCGTGGGGTAAGACGTGTAGCGCGGCCCGGCGTTGTCGAAGCGGCGGATCAGCGCCTCCGACAGTTCGATATCGGCCAAGCGCGCGATGTCGGCGGGCGCGCCGCCTTCCGGGTTCTCGCAGCTAGGCTGCGTATAAGCTGACATGTTCGTTCTCGTGGACGCGCCGGCTGCGCGCCGGCCCTCGATCATTATCGAGCCGCCGCTTATCGGAAACTTGATGTATGTCAGCTATGTTTCGAACAGATTCGTACGCAGGGCCCCACTGGGACAGTGTGAGCCGGTCACCGACCCGCCTAAAAGATATACAATCGATCGACTTTATAGGTGCCCTATGCGACTCACGGACTTCACCGATTACAGTTTGCGCGTGCTGATGTACGCGGCCGTTCGTTCGGACGAACTCGTCACGATCGGCGAAATTTCCGAAGCGCTCGGTATCGCGCGCGGGCATCTCGTCAAGATCGTTCACGCGCTGGGCCGCGCGGGCTACTTGAGCACGACGCGCGGCAGGACGGGGGGATTGAAGCTTGGCCGGCCGGCCTCGCGCATCACGGTGGGCGACGTCGTGCGCACGATGGAGCCCGATTTCCGGATGGTCGAGTGCTTCGATACGGAGGGCAACGCTTGTGTGATTACGGCCGCATGCGGCTTGCGAGGCGTGCTCGGCAGTGCGCTGCGCGCCTATTTCGAAGTGCTCGACAAATTCACGTTGGCCGATATCGCCGCGGAGCAGGGCAAGCTGTCGCGGCTGATCGGCCTTAGCGTCAACGAACAACCGCTCGTGCGCCTCGCCCGCAAATAGCGCGGCACGGACCGGACGCGGCACGCATCAAAGCGCGTTCAGCGGAATCTTCAGATAGCGCACGCCGTTCGCTTCGGGCGGCGGCATGTCGCCGGCGCGGATATTCACCTGCACGGCGGGCAAGATGAGCACGGGCATCGAGAGCGTGCGGTCGCGCGCGAGGCGCATGTCGACGAACTCGTTCTCCGATATTCCTTCGTGCAGATGAACGTTTTCGCGGCGCTCTTCTTCCACCGTGGTTTGGCATCGCGGCTCGCGCGATGCGGGCGGATAGTCGTGGCACATGAACAAGCGCGTATCCGCGGGCAGCGATAACAGCTTTTGCACCGAGCGGTACAGCTGATGCGCATCGCCACCCGGAAAATCGCAGCGCGCCGAGCCGACGTCGGGCATGAACAGCGTATCGCCGACGAATACCGCATCGCCCACTTGATAGGCCATATCGGCCGGCGTATGGCCGGGCACGTGAATCGCGCGCGCGTCCAACGCACCGATCGGAAACGCTTCGCCGTCGGCAAAGAGATGGTCGAACTGCGCGCCGTCCTCGGCCACGTCCGCGCCTAGGTTGAACACGCCCTTGAACGCGTGCTGAACGGTGCGGATCTGCTCGCCGATGCCGATTTGGCCGCCGACCCGAGCCTTCAAATACTGCGCGGCGGACAGGTGATCGGCATGCGCATGCGTTTCGAGCACCCACTGAACCTGCAAACCATGCTCGCGCACGAAGGCGATCACCCGGTCGGCCGATTGCGTCGAGGTTCGGCCCGACTTCGGGTCGTAATCCAAGACCGAATCGATGATCGCGGCCGACGTTCCATCGCCGGCGTGGACGACATAGGTGAAGGTCGAGGTCGCGGTATCGAAGAAGGGCTCTACGCAGGGATGCATCGTTACGCTCCAGCTCAAATATGATGTTGCACTACAATATATACATTCATATAATGTCGGTCAACATATTGTTAGACAGGGTGCGACATAGATGCAAGACCAGCTTAGTCCACAAAACTCGGAAGCGTTGCGCGAATCCGCGGCGCAATGTTGCGCTCTGCTCAAGGCGATGGCGCACGAGGATCGCTTGATGCTGCTGTGCCAATTGACGGCCGGCGAACAAAACGTCGGCGAACTCGAAGCGCGCGTCGGGCTGCGTCAGCCGAGCCTGTCGCAGCATCTCGGCGTGCTGCGCGAGGAAGGGCTCGTCGCCGCGCGGCGCGAGGGCAAGTACATCTACTACAGCCTGGCCAGCCATGAAGTCGTGCGCGTCATGCAGACGCTGTCCGAACTCTTTTGCGGCAAGGCCCAAGGCAAGAACGCATGACTCTCGATATGTTGCACTTCACGCCCGCATCGGCCTTGGCGGGCGGGCTCATGATCGGCGTCGCCGCGGCCCTTTATATGCTGTTGAACGGGCGCATCGCCGGCATCAGCGGCATGCTCGGGCGGCTGATCGATAGGGCCACCGTCGATCACGCCTCGCCGCTGGCCTTCATCGTCGGATTGGCGGCCGCGCCTTGGCTATGGCGAGCGCTCGAGCCCATGCCCGAAATTACCGTGGCCGCATCGAACCCCACGCTCATTGCGGCCGGGCTGCTGGTCGGCTTCGGCACCCGGTACGGATCCGGCTGCACGAGCGGCCACGGTGTGTGCGGCATCTCCCGCACCTCCAAGCGATCGTTCGCTGCGACGGCCACCTTCATGTCGTTCGGATTCCTAACCGTTTTGATCCTCAAGCACCTCTAACATGCTCGCTCTATCCGCGCTCGCCGCCGGTTTGCTGTTCGGTCTCGGGCTCATCGTCTCGCACATGGCCGACCCCGCGAAAGTACTCGGCTTTCTCGATCTCACCGGCCGGTGGGACCCTTCGCTCGCCTTCGTGATGGGTGGTGCCGTTGCCATCGGGGCCATCGCGTTCGCGATCGCTCGCCGCCGAAGCCGGAGCCTGCTCGGCGCGCCGATGTCCTGGCCGAGCGCAACCGGTCTCGATCGGCCGCTCATCGTCGGCAGCGCGATGTTCGGCATCGGCTGGGGGCTCGCGGGCTTCTGCCCGGGCCCCGCGCTCGTCGCGGCATCGAGCGGCCAATCGAAGGCTTGGCTTTTCGTGCTCGCGATGCTCGCGGGCATGGCGCTTCATTCGTTTCTCACGCGGCGCACCGCCGCGCGCACCTGATTGGGAGATATCGCAGATGGGGACACAATTCGTGCGGCACGATCCAACCTTCTCGACGAGCGGCCAAATCGCCACCGAGGACTTCGCCGCGATTGCCGCCGCGGGCTTCCGCTCCGTGATCTGCAATCGACCCGATGGGGAAGGCGGCCCCGGGCAGCCCACCTCCGAAGCCATACGCGAAGCCGCCAAGGCCGCCGGCATCGAGTTCGCGTTCCTTCCCGTCGAACCGGGCCGGATCGCCCCCGGGCAAGCGCAAGCATTCGGCCGCCTCTTGCAAACGCTGCCCAAGCCAATCCTCGCCTATTGCCGCACGGGCAACCGGTCGGCCGCCTTGTATCGGTTGGCCCATACCGCCGAGCCGGTGCAAGCCGCCCCGACGGTCGCGCCCGCGTGCACGTGGGACAGCTCGTTCGACATCGTCGTGATCGGCGGCGGGTCGGCCGGCATCGCCGTCACCGCGAGCTTGCTGCGCCGGCAAAGCGGCTTGAAGATCGCCGTCGTCGATCCGCGCGACACGCACGATTACCAGCCGGCTTGGACGCTCGTCGGCGGCGGGCTGTTCGATGCCCGCCGAACGCGCCGCCCGATGAGCGAGGTGCTGCCGAAGGGCGTCACGTGGATTCGCTCCGCCGTGACGCGCATCGAGCCCGACGAAAATCGAGTGCGGCTCGATAACGGTCAGACCCTGCCGTATCGCGATCTCATCGTCGCGCCGGGGCTGCGCCTCGCCTGGGAGCGCATCGAAGGCCTCGAGCAAGCGCTCGGCAAGTATGGGGTGACGTCGAATTATCGCTACGACCTGGCGCCGTACACGTGGGAACTCGTGCGTTCCATGCAAAGCGGATCGGCGTTGTTCACGCAACCGGCCATGCCGATCAAGTGTGCGGGCGCGCCGCAAAAAGCGATGTATCTCGCGTGCGATCACTGGCGACGCTCAGGCGTGCTCAATCGCATCAACGTCGAATTCAACACAGCCGGCGCCGTCTTGTTCGGCGTTGCAGCGTTCGTGCCGCCGCTGATGAAATACGTCACGCGCTACAGGGCGAACCTTGCGTTCAGCTCGAACCTCGTCGCGGTGGACGGGCCCGGGAAGGTGGCCCATTTCGACGTGACGAACGCCGACGGCATCGTCTCGCGCGTCGCCAAGCCGTTCGAGATGATTCACGTCGTGCCCCCGCAGGTCGCCCCCGACTTCATTCGCGACAGTCAACTCGCCGATGCCGCGGGTTGGTGCGAAGTCGATCACGCCACGTTGCAGCATCCGCGCTACCCGAACGTGTTCGCGCTCGGCGATGTCTGCTCGGCGCCGAACGCCAAGACGGCCGCCGCCGCACGCAAACAAGCGGTCGTCGTCGCGGAGAACTTGCTCGCCATGCGCGCGGGTCTGCCGATGCCGCGCCGCTATGACGGCTACGGCGCCTGCCCGCTGACGGTCGAGCGGGGCAAGGTCGTGCTCGCGGAGTTCGGCTATGGCGGCAAGCTTTTGCCCACGTTCCCGCTCGATCCCACTCGGCCCAGCAGTCTCGGCTGGGTGCTCAAGGCGAAGCTGCTGCCGTGGTTCTATTGGAACGGCATGCTCAAAGCTCGCGAATGGCTCACGAACACGACGGTTTGACGACTCGCTCCCGACCATGACCGAACCATTTCTAATCAGCGCCGCGCTCGGGGCGCTCGTCGGCGTCATTCTCGCCTTGACGGGCGCCGGCGGCGGCATCGTCGCCGTCCCGCTGCTCGTGTTCGGGCTCAAGCTCGATGTCGCCACGGCAGGGCCCATCGGCTTGGCGGCCGTCGGCATCGCGGCCGCGCTGGGCGCGCTGCTCGCATTGCGGGAAGGGCGCGTGCGCTACAAGGCCGCCACGTTGATGGCGGGCGCCGGCGCGATCGTCTCGCCGCTCGGCTTGTGGCTCGCACGCCGGGTGCCCAACGCGCCCCTCATGCTGCTGTTCGCGCTCGTGCTGCTGTACGTCGCCGCGCGCATGCTCCTGCAGCATCGCGCGCATCGGCAGCCGAACCGGCCCGATCGCAACCCCGGCGCCGCTTGTCGCATCGACGAAGTGCGCGGCAAGCTCGCCTGGACGTTGCCGTGCGCCCGCGCGCTGACGCTTTCGGGCGCGATAGCAGGGCTGTTGTCGGGATTGCTCGGCGTGGGCGGGGGATTCGTCATCGTCCCGGCGCTACGGCGTATTTCCGACATTCCGATGGAGGGCATCGTCGCGACGTCGCTCGCCGTGATCGCGCTCGTGTCGATGTCGGGGGTGGTCGCATCGAGCGTAAGCGGCCATATGGCGTGGGCGGCCGCGTTGCCGTTCACGGGCGGCGCCGTCGCGGGCATGCTGAGCGGACGCCTCGTCGCGCGGCGCTTGAGCGGCGCCCATATTCAGCGAGGCTTCGCCGTGTTCGCCGGCGTCATCGCCATCGCCATGATGGTCAAAGCCTCGGCGCTGATTTGACGGGTTGCTAGCGCAACCGTAGCCACCTAAGCAAAACGCGACGGCCGAAGCCCTGTCCGGCTCCGGCACGTCGCGTTCTTATCGATCGATACGCGCGGGTCTAAGGCTGGCTCGAGTAGTACCGCGCGGCCGCGTCGATCTCGGCCGGCGTCATCTGCCAGGCCACGTTGCGTATC
The DNA here is from genome assembly GCF_002879885.1 of Trinickia dabaoshanensis. GTDB lineage: Bacteria > Pseudomonadota > Gammaproteobacteria > Burkholderiales > Burkholderiaceae > Trinickia > Trinickia dabaoshanensis. The sequence goes on along the minus strand of NZ_PNYA01000038.1, from coordinate 11,416 downwards.
TGCTGTTCATTTGATTCATGCGACAGGTGTCACAAACGGTGTTCCACTTTTTGTGGATCACGATCTTGCGCCTGCCTTCGCACCTTACCGAATCAGGGCACGGCGTGGATTCCGAACCTGCGGCACCTCGAGGCCATCAGTGGGCTGAAGTTTGATTGAGCCGTTGCATCCCCGAGGAGCAACGTTGGTTCGTGCGGGCGCTCGATTCGTTCGGCGACGGCCTGTCGGCTCGCAATGGACTACAAGGCGCCGAGCGCTGTCCCGCAGATCCGCTAAGAAGCGGTACCAGGTAAGTCCTGTTTTGGACATTCACGCCCCTTCTGATGCCGAACAACACGTCTAAGCCCGTGCAAGATAGAAGCTCAAGAACATGTCGACGGCTTGTTGCACGACAAGATCGCGTTCCTGCTTCGTGAAGCGCTCTTCTGGGCCAACGACACGTACCCAAAGCAACGGTTCGTCAATGAGCCCCAGAAATTGCCGTGCGGCCAGGGTCGGGTTCTTGACCGTGATGAGCTTGCGTTTGGCCAGCGCCTCGAGGTAGTCGGCCACCGCGCCCATCGCTGGCGCCTTGCCTTTTTCGAAGAACGTTTTGGTCAGTGCCGGAAAACGTGGTCCCTCCGCGATCACCATGCGCAGAAAGGCTATCGCCTCTGATGGAATCCAAAAATCCGAGACGGCGCGTCCAAGTCGGGTCAAGCCGACTCTGGGGTCGCGCAGCGACTCTTCGTCGCGCGTGATATCGAACACTGGGAAGCTCGCCCAGATGCGCGCCGTCATGGCTTCGAACAGGTCTTCCTTGCTCTCGAACTGGTTGTACAGCGTGCGGCGTGCGGCGCCCGATTCAACGGCAACACGGTCCATGCTGGTCCCTTCGTAGCCATGCTGAAGAAAGACACGCGTCGCGGCATCCAGTATCTGGTCGCGCTTAGTCGACGCTGCACCGCGCGGCCGGCGTGTGGCACGGCGGATGGACGTGGCGGTCTTACTTGCTGGCGTGGAGGATGCGCTTTCACTTTCGCTTTCGGAAGTCGGAACGGTGTTCTTTCTCACAATGTCAGGTGCCAGAATCGAGATGACGCCCCATTGTACGTGGCCGACTGCGCTACCTGGCCGGCTACGGCGCTACTTCAGGCGCGCGCTACGGAATCTGGGTGGAAAGTGCGCGCCTGACTGCCACAGTCGAGCAGGTTCACTCCTAGCGCAATCACCAGCGAGGACGTATCACCCGCGACAAGGAATAGCTGAAGACACACAAATCCAAACGCACACGAAGCGCGGGAGTTGGAGCAACGATCTTCTTCAAACTCGACGCCCATTGACGACGATTGCACTGCACAGTACAGTGCAATAATATATGCACTGTACTGTGCAGCTTATGGAGCGCAGCATGTCCCTAAATTTATTTTCTGAACATCCTTCGGCACCTCCGGTTGGCAGCCGCTTTGATCCATCGCGACTGCATGTCGGAGCAGCCCTGCGCTTAGGGCTCACCCGAGGGGCCATCGTTGAGACTTTCATTCGAGTCGGCTTTACCGCCGGGATTCCGGCGGCTTTGCTGGCAATCCAAACAGCCAAGGATGTGTTTGCCTCCGTGGCTTCTACTGAACCGGGGGCCTGAGCATGGCGCTCGATCCACTCATCGCCGGCTTTCTCGCCAAACTTCCGTCCGTGGGCGGGCCCACTGCCTCACTGGACGCCCTCCGTACCGCCGGCGAAGTGCAATTGCGGCGCTTGCATGGCCCGCTGGAATCCATCGCCGACGTTCGAACATATAGCGTTCCGAGCAGCGACGGCCATCCGATCCGGATTCGCGCCTATACGCCGGTCACGTCAAATTGCGTGCCCTTGCCAGCCATCGTCTACGCGCATGGCGGCGGTTGGTTCCGATGCTCGCTCGATCTGTACGACAACCCTTGCAGGGCGTTGGCTCACGCCACGGGCTGTGTCGTCTTGTCAGTTGACTATCGACTGGCACCCGAAAACAAGTTTCCGGTTCCCCTGGACGACTACTACACAGCCTTGTGCTGGGCCGTGAGTCATGCGGACGAGTTGGGGATCGACCGCACGCGCCTGGTGGCGGGTGGCGATAGCTCAGGGGCCAACCTGGCTGCCGCTGCGACGTTGCGTGCGCGGGATGACGCGGGAGGCCCGGCCATTGCGCACCAACTGCTGCTGTATCCGCCCCTGGATTCGGCGATGTCGTCAACGTCCTATCGCGAGTTTGCCGCGGGCTACTTCCTGACCCGCAGTACGATGGAGTTCTGCTGGTCCGCCTATCTGAACGACAAGGCGGATGGTGACTCGCAGTGGGCGTCCCCACTCAAAGCGGTAAGTCTGTCAAACCTCCCTTCCGCCACGATCCTGGTTTGCGAATACGACCCGCTTCGTGATGAGGGTGAAGCCTATGCCCTTCGTCTCCGCGCGGCTGGCGTCGCCACGGAGTGTCATCGTCTGGACGGCATGGTGCATGGCTGCATCCACATGCTGGGCGTGACACCCGGAGCCCATCGTTTGTTCGAGCTTGCAGGCCGCGCGTTGGGCCGTTCGTTGACTCTCACGGCGCAAGCATGAGCATGCGACTGCAACTTGCCGTCGCGGTGGCATCTCGCCGCTGCTGCCGTCATTCGCGCTCGTGTTGCCGTACGCCCGCACGCTGACGTTCCTGGGCGCAGTGACGGGGCCGTTGTCGGGGGCCGCTGGGCGTGGGCGGGGGATTTCAGCAAGGCTTCGCCGTGTTCGCACCCGTCATCGCCATCGCCATGATGGTCAAAACTTCGGCGCTTAGTTGACGGCTTGCGAGCGCGCCGGTGAGCAAGCGTACCCACCTAAGCAAAACGCGACGGCCGAAGCCCTTTCCGGCTCCGGCACGTCGCGTTCTTATCGATCGATACGCGCGGGTCTAAGGCTGGCTCGAGTAGTACCGCGCGGCCGCGTCGATCTCGGCCGGCGTCATCTGCCGGGCCACGTTACGCATCTGCTCGCCGATATCGTTGTGGCGATCGCCGGCCGCGAATGCCTGCAACTGCGTGCGGATGTACACCACCGGTTCGCCTTCGAGCCAGGGCGCGCCCACCTTGTGATCGGCCGCGCCATGACAGGACGCGCACGGTGCGATGTTACGCATCGGTGAACCCGTGGCGACGATCGGCGGCACCGGCTGATTGCCCGGGTGGTACCCCACGAGCTTGGGCAGACTCGCGTAATAGGCCGCGAGATCGCGCATGTCCTGATCGGACAAGGTGCCCACCATCGGGCTCATCACCGCGTTGGTCCGCGCACCGCTCTGGAAATCCTTGAGCTGCTTGTAGATCACCGTTTCGTACTGGCCCGCGAGATTAGGCGAATTCGCTTGGCTGATGCCCTGCGGTCCGTGGCACATCGAGCAGCGTAGCGCGAGCGTCGCGCCGCGGCCGACCGAAAGCGCGTCGGCCTGCGCGAACATCGTCGGCGTGACGACGACATCGCTCGTCTTCACGCGCGAGGTGACGGGCGTCGATACGAACCACTGCTGCGGGACGCCGGCCGCGCTACAGATCGCGTTCCAGATTCCGGTGAACTGCGCGTCGGTCTGCACCGACGGCAGCCAAATGAAACCGATCAAAATCGAAACGATGGCGACACCAGCGGTCAGGCCGACGCTGATGCTGAACCAGCGGTTGCGCAGGGAGAACAGACGTTCGTTGCTCATCGCGCGCCTCCCATATAGATCGCGGGTACCGAGGTTTGATTCAGCACGAGCAATTGCGCGATCGGGTAGCCATAGTTGACGACGGTCAGCGCGATCATCAGCCCGACCCACAGGCCGAAGCTATTGAGCGCGACGGGCAGCGTCGTGGGCGGGTGCACGGCCGCGGCGAACGTGAACTTCGGCTGCGAACCGGGCGCCCCGCGATGACCGCGCGCCAGCACGAGGAAGAACAAGACGGCCGATACCACGAGAATCACCGCGCCGACGACCGACATATCGACCGTGATCGCCTCCGGTGCGATCGCCGGATTGCTGTAGTCGAAGTAGGCCATGCGCCGCGGCATGCCGAGAATCCCGGCGTAATGCCAGGGGAACGTGGTCACGATCATGCCGATGAACCACAGCCACAATTGCCAGCGCATGAGCTTCACGCTCGTGAGCGCGCGGCCCGTGAGCTGCGGCCACAATTCATAGGCGATCGCGAAATACATGATCACGATCGCGCCGCCGAAGATCAGGTGGAAGTGGCCCGTGATCCACTGCGTGTTGTGGATCGTCGAATCGAGTTGGTAGCTCATGTTGATGAGCCCGCCCGCGCCGCCGAAGCCCAGCATGACGAACGAGAACGCCACGGCCAGCATCATCGGCTCGTGCCACGGCAGCACGCGCAGCCAGCCGAACGGGCCGCGCCCGCCGCGCAGGCGTCCCGCGATTTCCACCGATGCGCAGATCGTGAAGACGGTCAGCAGCGTCGGCACGGAGACGAGCGCCGTGAAGACCGATTGCAGGAACTTGAAGCCCGAGCCGACCTGCGGATCGGCGAACAAGTGGTGGATCCCGATCGGCATCGCGATCACGAGGAACATGATGAACGAGATGCGCGCCATGGCATCGCTGTACAAGCGGCCGCCGACGGCGCGCGGCACGAGCGTGTAGTAGGCGATATAGGCGGGCATCAGCCAGAAATAGACGATCGCGTGCAGCGTCCAGGAGAAGAAGACGCGGGCGAGACCGGCGTCGATCGTCGATTTCAACCCGAGCGCGACCGGCAGGATCTGAAACAGAATTTCGATCGCGGCGCCCACGGCCGTCCACGCCCACAAATACGATCCGGCCACGTTGGCGAACATCGCCAGCGGCACCGGTTTGCCCGGATTCGCCCGCTTCCAGGTGCGCAGATTGATCGACATCAGCGCCACCCAAATCCACGAGCCCACCACGACGAGCACGACCCCGATGTAGTAGAACGCATTGCCGACCATCGGCGGATAGAAGGTGTACAGCACCGAGGCGCGGCCGAGCGCGACCGGAATGACCGCCATCACCGAGCCCACCGCGACGAGCCACCATCCGAGCCAAGCCCAGCGCTTGCCCACGAGCGGCTGCTCGAGCGAGATCTCGCTGATGGCATAGCCGAAGCCCATCGCGATCAAGGTCGGAAACACGTAGCCCATGACCGAGCCGTGCGCCGTCACCGAGCGGTAATAGAGCTCGGGCTGCTGCAACCATGCGTGCATGGGGCTGCGCACGTACATCTGCCATGCGCCGAGCAGGAGCGCGACGCCGAACGTGGCGAACGCGAACCAGAAGTGGGCCAGTACGAGTCGTTTGTTATTGAGCACAGCTAAGCCTCCGCGCGTTGGCCGCGAGCGTATCGAATGCGGCGCGATCGAGCACCTTCACGTGCGCCCACATGCCTTCGTGGCCGGTGCCGCAGTATTCGTGGCACGGCATCAGGTGTTCGCCGCTCGTCGGAAAACTCGTCTTGAAGGTCGAGACGTACCCCGGCTCGACCATGGAATTGATATTCGTATCGGCGATCAGAAAACCGTGCACGACGTCGGCGCTCGTCACGCGGAACGTGATCGGCGTATTCGCCGGCACGACGATGCATTGCGGCGTGAACGAATATTGCTGGGCGACGATGCGCACGGTCACCGAGCCGTCGGTCTCCACCGCGCTGCCCAGATTGCTTTCGATGAATTCGCCCGATACATGCAACGTCGTGGGATCGATCGTCTCAACGCGCGAAGGCGGCATCATGGCCCAATGCAAGCCGGTGAAGACGACCATCGCGACGAGCAGCAAGATGATCGCGACGACGACCGCTGCCCATTTGCGCTCGACGCGGGCCGCAACCGCGGCGCTGCCGGCGTGGCCGGAAGAAGGAGGAGTATTCGACATGTCGCTCGCTCAGTGGATGACGCCGCGCGGCAAAAAGACCAGAAAATAAAACGCGAACCAGAGCGCCACGACGATCGCGGTCGCGATGCCGGCCACGGCGATCGCGCCCGCCGGCCCCGAGCGCACGATTTCGTCGATCTGCTGCGCCTCGGGATCGTTGGCGCCTTCATGCGCCTCGTTGTTCGGATTCATGACGTCCTCGATTCAATAGAGCGGCGCGGAGCGCAGCGCGTTGGCGTCCTTCGCCGTCACCGGCGTGCCGTGATTGCCCCACGCCGTGCGGATGAACGTGACGACCGCGGCCACTTCCTCGTCGGAGAGCGACTGCGCGAACGGCGGCATGCCGTAAGGCGAGGGGTTCTTGGCGGTGCCCGGCGCGTAGCCGCCGTTGAGCACCATTCGGATCGGATTGACGGCCGACGTCATTTGGATCGACTGATTGTTCGCGAGCGGCGGGAAGTCGGGCAGCTTGCCCTCGCCATGCTTGCCGTGGCACGTTGCGCACTGCGCGGCGTAAATCTTCGAGCCGAGTTGCGAGAGCAGGTTGCGCTCCTCGCCCGTCACGGCGCTCTTGCCGTTCGTGCTTTCCCCGCCGTGCTGCGGCAACGACTTCAGATAGACCGCCATCGCCTTGACGTCGTCGTCGGACAGATATTGCAAGCTGTCGTAGACGACCTCCGCCATCGGGCCGTAGACCGCGCCGCGCTTGGATGTGCCCTTTTGCAGCAGATCGGCGATATCGGCGATGCTCCAATCGCCGAGCCCCGCTTCCTTGTTCGATGTCAGCGAAGGCGCGTACCAATCCTGCATCGGGATCAAGCCGCCCTCGAACGCCTTCGACTCCGAGCTGCCGCCGAGCGCGTTGATCGCCGTGTGGCACATCGAGCAATGGCCGAGGCCTTGCACGAGGTAAGCCCCGCGATTCCATTCCACCGAACGCGTGGGCTCGGGTTGATACTCGCCTTCGCGGAAGTACAGCGTGCGCCAGCCGAGCAGCAACTCGCGGTTGTTGTAGGGGAAGCGCAGCTCGTGCGGCCGGTTCGGCTGATGCACGGGCGGCACCGAGCGCAAGTAGGCGAAGATCGCATCGGAGTCGGCCCGTGTGACCTTCGTATAGGCGCCGTAGGGCATGGCCGGGTAGAGCAGCGAGCCGTCGCGCGAACGGCCCGAGTGCATCATCCGGTAGAACTCGTCGGCCGTCCAAGCGCCGATGCCCGTCTCGTCGTCGGGCGTGATGTTGGGCGAGTACAGCGTGCCGAACGGCGTCGGCATCGGCCGGCCGCCGGCGAACAGCTTGCCGGTGGGCTGGGTATGACAGGCGATGCAATCGCCGGCGCGCGCGAGATACTCGCCTTGCTTGACGATGTCCGACGTGGGGCCCTGAGCGAGCGCGAGCGCGCTCGATGCGGCAAGGACGAGACCCGCGCCCACGCGCGCGAGGGTGCGTGAAAAAGAATAGTTGGCTGGCACGAAAGACTCCGTCATTGCGGTTCGCTGCCGCAACGCAGCGGCATCTTCAAGCTTCCCGCCGGGGCGAACGCGGGATTGGCCGCACCCGGCGACGCCGCGAGCCACGCGGCAACGGCCGTGATGTCGTCGTTCGTCAAGCGCGAAGCGACTTCGTGCATGCAATCGGGCGTGAGCGATTTGCGCGTGCCGTAGCGCCATGCGCCGAGCTGCGCGCTGATGTAATCGGCATGGAGGCCGAGCAACCCGGGGATGGCCGGTTCCATGCCCGTCAGCGCGGCGCCGTGACATGCCGCGCAGGCGGGAATGTGCTTGGCCGGGTCGCCTTGCGTCGCGAGCTGCTCGCCGCGCGCAAGCAACGGGGCCGAGACGGCGGCGGTGACGGCGGGCGGGTAAGGCGGACGCTGGGCGGCGAAGTACTCGGCGATCCGATGCAGGTAGGCATCGGGCAAGTAGGCCAGCAGGTAATTCATGGGGGGGTACTGGCGCCGGCCGTCGCGGAACGCGGCGAGCTGGTTGTACAGATACCCGGCCGGTTTGCCCGCCAAACGTGGGAAGTAGTCGTTGTCGGTGCCTTGGCCTTTCTCGCCATGGCAAGCGGCGCAAGCCAGCACGCGGGCTTGCATGGTATCGGGCGCCCGTTCGGTTTGCGCATCTTGCGCCCGAGCGGTCACGCCGATGAGCGCGGTGAAGATCACAGCGGCGATTTTTCTTTTAAGCATCACGTCATCGTCTCCGGGGGACACGAACGATAAACGGCGCGCCCACGGCTTCGAGCCTTCGACTTGCAGCCGTGCGGACTGGAACGGCAATGCATCTTTTCGTTGCTGTGCCGTCGATTCTAATCAATACAGACGAAAACGGAAGCACGGCATGCGGCAAGAGCACGCACTCGAATCGAGACCGTTAAACCGGGATCGCCGATTCGATCGCCAAAACCGCGCAATTACAACAGATGGATATGCACCTAGGCTTGATTTGGATCATGCGTTCTGCGTTCTCGTCCCGAGCGGGTTCCACCATGCGACCGTTGGCCACGCCGCAGATGCGTGACAAAGTGGCCGAGACACAAGAAGCTAGCCATATCGGCCGTTGTCGCACATCCGAGCGATTTATGTAGGCGTTCGCCTACGGCTTCGGGCGGAGATGCCGGCATGACTCTCGTCTGCGGACGACGGGCGAGGCCGGCAGCGACGTGTTTCGCGTTTATCGATGCAAAAGGAGAAAACGAATGTTCGGGACCAGCGAACGGGCCAGCAAATACAACGCGGCCAACCGGGGCATCGCGTCCATCGAGGTACACACCGAGCCTGCCGCGCGTCCTCGATCGGCGCTGGGCGGTCCATCGTCCTCCTGCAAGAGTTGCTCGCTGCGACCCGTTTGCGCCGTGAATCCCGACGAGCTCGCATGTTCGCAGCAGATGGAAGACTTGGTGCTCGGCTACCGGCATGTCAAGAAAGGCGAGGCGTTGTACCGATTCGGCGACGTCTTCACCAACCTGTACGCGGTCCGCACGGGCTCGTTCAAGAAAGTGACGCTGCTCGCCGACGGGCGCGAGCAAGTGACGGGCTTTTATGTCTCGGGCGAATCGCTCGGCGTCGACGGTATCGCCAACGACCATTACGCGAGCGATGTGGTCGCGCTCGAGGACAGCAGCGTCTGCGTCATGCCGTTCGATCTGCTCGAGTTGCTGACCCGCGAGGTCAAGGCCGTTCAGCATCACGTGTTTCGCATGCTCAGCGCCGAACTCGTCCGCGAGAGCAACTCGATGATGCTGCTCGGCACGATGACGGCCGACGAGCGCGTTGCCGCATTCTTGCTCGATTTGTCGAGCCGCTGGCAGGCACGCTCGTATTCCGCAAGTGCATTCGTGTTACGGATGACGCGCGAGGAAACCGGCAGCTTCCTCGGGCTGAAGCTCGAAACCGTCAGCCGCACGCTGTCGCGCTTTCAGAAGCAAGGACTCATTCAAGTGAACGGCAAGGAAGTGCGCATCCTCGATTTCGCGGGTTTGAACGACGTCGCGCACCGGGGCGCGTAAGTCGCTCGGCATGAAGCTTGCATGATCGTGGTTTGCTTATCGCAACCTTACATGGGGCTCGATCGAGCGTCGACGCGCAATGTCGAGCCGATGGGAGACGATCATGAATCGATTAGGACGACTAAGATTCCTTTGCGTCGCGGGCGCGGCCACGCTCGCGCTCTTGACCGGGTGCACGCTGGGCGGCGCGGCCGTCGGGGGCGTCGCGGGTAACAGGCTCACGCACGGCAGCACGCTCGGTACGGTGGGCGGCGCGGTGGCGGGCGGCGTCGTGGGCTACGAACTGAGCAAATAACGGATTCGCATTGAAAAAAAGGGGGCGCTCGATGGCGCCCCCTTTGTCGTTGTACCCGATGAGCGGCGCATGCCGCTCATCGCGTCACGCTTTAGAACTTGTGACGAATGCCCACGCGCGCTGCGATTTGCGACTGCGAGCCCGTGCCCGACGTGCCGAAGATGCTCGGCGAGTCGCCGATCTGCGCTTGCAGTGCCGTCGTGCCGTTGTTGCCCGAGGCCTTTTGGTAGATGCCGAGGGCGTATACGTCGGTGCGCTTGCTCAACGCGTAGTCGAGGCTCAGGTCGACTTGGTTGAAGTGACCCGAGGCTTCGTCGTTCAAGTGCATGTACGTGTAGCCCAGGCCTGCCGTCAAAGCGGGCGTGAACGAGTACTTGGCACCGGCTTCATAGGCGTCGAACACGAGGTTCGACGGGCCCGAGCCCGGCAGTTGCACGAGGCGCGTGTTCGTCCACGACGCCCAGAATGCCGCCGGGCCCATCAAGTAGCGCGCGCCGAGGCCGAACGTACGCAGTTCCTTGATGCTCGCGGGCACCGGGGCGTTCGCGATCGTCGTCGGGACGCCGGCTTGTTGGCTCGGGAAACGGATGTCCGTGTACGCCGCGCCGACGCCGATGGGGCCCGTCGCATAGTTCACGCCGAAGCTGTACGTGCGAGCCGAACCGCCCGAGTTCGTCGCGCCAGAGCCCGGTGCGCCCGCGAACGCGCCGGCTTGGTTCGAGAAGCCATACAACGCACCGAACGTCACGCCCGCGAAGTTCGCGCTCGTGAACTTGATCGAGTTGTCGATGCGGCTCGACGTCAGTTGGTCGATGTCGTTGATGTGGTAGGCGTAGTTGCCGGCAACCGTGTTACCGCCGGTCGTGTAGTTGGACAGCACGTCCGTCGAGAGCGAGTACTGACGGCCCAACGTCACCGAGCCCATGCCGTTCTTCGAGATACCGACGAAGGCTTGGCGGCCGAATTCACGGCTGTTCTGACCCAGCGTGCCGTTGCCGCTGTTGAAGCCGTTTTCCAACGTGAAGATCGCCTTCAGGCCGCCGCCCAGATCTTCGCTGCCCTTAATGCCCCAGCGGGTGCCTTGTGCGGCACCGTCGTCGTACTTGTACAGGCTCTTGGAGTTCGCGCCCGCATGGTTGACATAGCTCACGCCCGCGTCGATCAAACCGTAAAGCGTAACGCTGCTTTGCGCATGCGCGGCAACACCGATGCTGCCGAGCACGGCAGCCACGAGAATACGTTTGTTCATCATTTCTCTTGAGTGGTCTTTGTTGAATTGGTAGCGGCCCCAATAGCGCCGGGGCGAATTTTTGCCGATTTCTCTGGCCGGTTTATGAACTTTTTGTTTAACGTGGCGAAATGTCCACACTCATTATTTCAATTTCAGCAATACATTTATTCCTCTGCCGCGCGAATCATTCCGGCCGCCACGGTATGGTGCGTGGCCTCGTCGATTAAGACGAAGGCGCCGGTTGCCGGTTGTGCATCATAGGTATCGCAAACGATCGGCTTTTGCAGCGTCACGGTGACGCGCCCGATATCGTTCATCCGCAGGTAACGAATGTCGCTCATAGTCGACAGAGTATGGACATCGAGAACTTCTTGAATGGCGCCGATACGCGCGAATACCGTGTTCGTGGTTTGCTTCAGCAAATATTTGCGTTGGGTCGAAAGCGGCTCTTCGTCGAACCAGCATAGATCGGCTTCGAGCTTTTTCGACGGCTGCGGCGCCGCTTGC
>NZ_PNYA01000037.1 GCF_002879885.1 Trinickia dabaoshanensis | reverse complement strand
GTGGCGCCTTTACGGCGATCCTGAAGTGGCGCCATTACGGCGATCATCCGCTGGCTCCTTTACGCCGATCCTGAGGTGGCTCCAATACGCCGATCCCGGTTTGGCTCCATAGCGGCGATCATTGACAACAGCGAGGTAACTATGAAGTTCGGTTCTGCTGAATGGTGGAAAGACCGCACATTGCTTGTTGTTGTCTCATTGATTCTGGCGTCGCTGGCCTGGGCTTTCGGGCACGCCGCGGGAGAGTGGAGTTCGTTGATTTTGGGCGTTGTCGTTTTCGTCGCGTTGTTCTTGGAAAACCGGCGACTGCGTCGAGAAGTCAGGCGTCTAAGTGACGGCGGACGACGGGCTGAACGCTGACAAGTCGTATGCGTACCATCCCGTTCACCGAGGCTCGCGCCAATCTGAAGCGCGTCATCGACCGAGGGCGGTAGTTGCCGTGAACGGCGGCCGGGCGCACGTCCCCTATCCCGATGGCTGTGCAAGGATTGTCCAACACTTTTCGCGTGAGAGGCTGGACGACGCGTTGCGCATCAACTCGAGCGTACGTGACTCAAGGCGGCTTCATGCCCGCGATTCAAAACCCGTTGGCGGCCGGCAATCCGCTCGTGCAAGAGATCGTGACGTATTGGGGTGTATGGCGAGACGGCGTGCCGCAACGCTGAGTGTGTCGGCCCGCGGCGGCATCATGCCGCCGCGGCCAGAACGGAGTTCGAACGGGCGTGTAGCTGTCACGATGATTGGGCACGGCGACACGTCGAACATTTTGGACACACGCGGCTACGTTAGTGGCAGCGATCACGGCTGCGAGGCCCTCAATTCAAAAGCGCCGCCTTTCGCATGAGGACCACCATCGTCCACCGCCTGCCCTTGCATTTCTGAGTTCCTTACCTCAAAGTAAGGAGCATCGGAGGTGTCACCATGACAGCAGCAACTATCACTTCAAAGGGCCAGGTCACCATTCCGGTAGACGTGCGCAATCAGCTGGGCCTCGAGTCTGGCGACCGGATCGAATTCAGCTTCAATGAGGCGACGGGACGGTATGAGCTCTATCCGGCGACGCGCTCGCTGGCTTCGCTCAAGGGCATCGTGAAGAAGCCCGCGAAACCGGTGTCGATCGAAGACATGAACCGGGCCATCGCGGAGCAGGGGGCATCAGCGCGATGATCGGACTAGATACGAATGTATTGGTCCGCTATTTCGCACAGGACGACGCCGTGCAGTCGAAAAAGGCGACGGCGCTGATGGAGTCCCTCTCGGCTGAACGACCGGGGTACGTTTCGCAGGCCGCACTGATCGAGGTCGTGTGGGTGCTCGGGCGCTGCTACGGCGTTGAGCGTGAGCAGATGAAGGACATCGTCGATTCGATGATCGGTACGAAGGAGCTGGTCGTTGAAGCTGCCGACACGGTTCGAAAGGCGCTTCGGGTTTTCGTGGCATCTGCTAAGGGCGATTTTTCGGACTGCCTGATCGAGCGATCGGGACATATCGCCGAGTGCGAATACACGGCGACTTTGGACGTGACGGCTTCGAAGGTTGCAGGAATGAAATTGATTAAGTAACGCACGACGAGAACGACCGGGACCGGGGAGTTCCATACCAAATTAAAACGCCGCTATGGTGACCGACCCACGGACGGGGTCCGACTTCGACCGTCCGTACGCAGGCCAAACAAGCGCCGACAACCCGCTGAACTACGCCGCGCAAGGCGGCGTTACGCGCGCGATCCAGAACCCATTCGCCCGCGGCAATCCGCTCGTGCAAAAGACTGCGACCCATTGGGCCGAACGTCGAGACGGCGCCCCGCACCGCTTGGCGCGTCGAGCGCGGCGGCATCGTGCCGCCGCGGCTCGAATGGCGTCCAAACGGGCGTATCGCTGTCCCAATGATCGAGCATGGAGGGTGCTACATCGAACATTTAGGACTCCTTATTTAAGGCGATGGACCGTGGCGAACCTACTTACCTACTTACCTGCTTAATTGCCCGCACGAGCGAGCGAGACGCGCGCATTGCCTTCGTCGCTAAGCGCCACACGAGCTGCCTGCGTTTGACCGGCAAGGCTCAGATCCGGATAGCTCTGCTTGTTCATCGAAGGCAGCGTGCCGTCGCGCCGGGCGGCGACGAGTTCGGCGCGCACTTCTTCACGCGTCTTGGTGCTCTTACCGGCCCACGATTGGTCTTGATACGAGCCGTTATGGCCGATGCCGCCGTCGGCGAAAGCGGCGGTGCTGGCGAAAAGCGAAACGAAGAGGGCGGCTGCGATGGTGCGCTTCATGATGTTGCTCCTGTTGTATCGAGTGCGTTGCCGGTGATCGGCGTCGCGGTAGGAGCAAATGTAGGCGCGTTCGATATCGGGATAAACCCGAGTTTTGCGAAATAATTTGTCGGCTCGGCAGAACAATCGATGTTCGATGTCCTGCCGGCAATCTTCAGACCACCCACTCCGTAAGTACGGGCGTATCGAGCGCCGGCGCGTTCTCGCGCTCTTCCGGCGTGCGCTTGCTGCATACGGCATCCAGGCTTTGACGGCCGCTCAGCAGCGGGCAGCGGTCGAACACCTCGGCCACCCAATCGACGAATACGCGCACCTTCGGCGACAAATGACGGCTGTGCGGGTAGACGGTCGAAATCGGCATCGGCAGCGGCTTCCACTCGGGCAGCACTTCCTTCAGCGCACCCGAACGCAGATGCGGCAGGGCCATGTACAGCGGCGCTTGAATGAGACCGAAGCCTTCCAGGGCGCACGTCAAATAGGCGTCGGCATCGTTGACGGAGACCGAGCCCGTCATCTTCACCTCGACTTCCTGGCCGTTCACGAGAAACGACCAATCGATGACGCGCCCCGTTCTACTCGAGAAGTAATTGACGGCTTGATATTGGCTCAGCTCCTCGATCGAGCGCGGCTCGCCGGCGCGCGCGAGATAGTCGGGTGCGGCAACGGTCACGCATTCGAACAAGCCGATACGGCGCGCCACGAGCGAAGAGTCTTGCAGCGCCCCGACGCGGATCACGCAATCGACGCCCTCTTGCAGCAGATCGACGGGCCGATCGGAAAAGCCCAGTTGCAAATCGATATCCGGGTAGCGCGTGTGGAATTCGCACAACGATGGAATGACGACCGTGCGGCCGAGCGAGCCCGGCATGTCGACGCGCAGTTTTCCATGCGGCTTTTTGCTGCCGTTTTGTAAACTGCTCTCTGTTTCGTCCACGTCGGCCAAAATCCGCACGCAGCGCTCATAATAAGCGGCACCGTCGGGCGTCAGGCTCAAGCGGCGCGTCGTGCGGTGCATGAGACGCACGCCGAGGTACGACTCGAGGTTCTGAATGATCGTGGTGACCGAGGCGCGCGGCAGGTCGAGCGTTTCCGCGGCCTTCGTGAAACTGTTCGTGTCGACCACACGCGTGAACACCTGCATGGCCTGGAGGCGATCCATCTTCGTTCTCCAACTGAAGAATCTATGATTCACCGCTTTCGTGCACTGAGGCGCCAATCCGAGACATTCCCAAGTAATGGGATCAATTGTTCGGACGCGGTGAATTGTGTTGCCGGATTATAGGCATTTATCCGCAAGTCTGCCGACCACACAATTCGGGCATCGTGAAACTGCCGCGCATTGCGCGTTTCGAACATGCCAACTACGCATTCCCGTGGTCTGCAGGTGGGGTCGCCCTGGAGCGGACAGCCGCTTCAGGTCGACGAAGCTCAGATCGCAGGCTATGAGAGCAATATTCAGGTACGGCTTTATCGCCGCGCCGGCGTAGGCTCATTGCCGGTCATGCTTTATTTTCATGGCGGGGCTTTTGTCGGCGGATCGCTCGACGACGCCGAATTCGCCGCTCGGCATTTCGCGGAGCATTTACCTGTTTTGGTCGTCTCGGTCGGTTATTCGCTGGCGCCCAAGCACCCGTTTCCCGCGGCGCTCGAAGACGCCTATCGCACGGCCCGCTGGGCCGAGGCCGCGGGCAAGTCGATCGGCGCGGACGGCAAGCGCCTGTTCGCGGCCGGTCATTGCGCGGGCGGCCACGTGGCGAACGGGCTCGCGTTCATCGCGCGCGATCGCGGCGACGTGCGTATCGGTGCGATCGCGTTGTTCAGTCCCATGCTCGATCCGAGCATGACGTGTCTGGCCGATGAGCGAAAGGTCGAGTCCGATATCTCGCCGCGTCAGTGCTTAGCGAGCTACCGGGCGTATTTGCCCAAAGCCTCGCAACGAATGCACCCGTACGCGGCGCCGCTCGAATCGGTGCGGCTCGCGGGGTTGCCGCCCGCATTCATCGCGACCGCGCGCAACGACGTATTGCACGTCGAAGCCGAAACGTACGCCGCCCGTTTGATCGGCGCGGGCGTGCCGACGCAGGTCATGCGCTACTCGAATGCGACGCATGAGCGAATCGCGTACGATCCGCAAGCTTTGCAAGATGCCGTCCGTTTTTTCGAGCGTCATCTCGAGCCGCTGGCTGTAACGGCAGGCTGATCTCGAACGTCATACAACAAATCATCACACCCCGGAGCCTCGACAATGTCCAAGAAACCTCTTTCTCGTAATCGTATCGCCTACGCGGTCCTTGCCGTCGCAGCGGTCGCCGGCATCGGGGCGTTCAGCGCGATTCGCGTGAATGCGAGCGCGCCCGCACAAGCGGCGCCGATGGAACCGGAGGTCGATGTCGCCACGGTTCTGAACCGGACCGTGACCGATTGGCAGACGTACTCGGGCCGGCTCGAGGCAGTCGACAAGGTGGACGTTCGTCCGCAAGTCTCCGGCACGATCGTGGCCGTGGACTTCAAGGACGGCGCGCTCGTCAAGAAGGGACAGACGCTGTTCGTGATCGACCCGCGGCCGTACGCGGCGGAAGTCGATCGCGCCAAGGCGCAGCTTGCCGCGGCGCAGGCGCGCAACAGCTACGCGCAAACCGATTGGCAACGCGCGCAGCGCTTGATGAGCGACAACGCCATCGCCAAACGCGATTACGACGAAAAGCAAAACACCGCCCTGCAAGCGGCGGCCGATGTGAAAGCGGCGCAGGCCGCGCTCGAGACGGCGCAGATCAATCTCGGCTATACGACGATCGTCGCGCCGGTCGCGGGACGCGTCTCGCGTGCCGAAATCACGGTCGGCAACGTCGTCTCGGCCGGTGCCAGCGCCGCGCCGTTGACCACGCTCGTCTCGGTGTCGCCGATCTACGCCTCGTTCGACGTCGATGAGCAGACGTATTTGAAGTACATCGGCCGTGCGCGCAACGGAGCGAACGTGCCCGTGGATCTCGGCCTTGCCGACGAAACCGGCTACTCGCGCAAAGGCGCGATCGCCTCGGTCGACAACCGGCTCGATACGTCGTCGGGCACGATCCGCGTTCGGGCGCGCTTCGACAACGCGGACGGCACGCTCGTGCCGGGCTTGTACGCGCGTGTCAAGGTGGGCGGCGGAGAGCCGCACGCCGCGCTCTTGATCGACGAAGCCGCGATCGGTACCGATCAAGACAAGAAGTACGTGCTCGTCGTCGATCCGAAGGGTCAGGTGGTGTACCGCGAAGTGAAGCTCGGCGCCGAACACGGCAACCTGCGCGTCATCACGGCGGGCCTGAGCGCAAGCGATCGCATCGTCGTGAACGGCATCCAGCGCGTACGTCCGGGCGCAACGGTGCGAGCCCACATGGTGCCGATGACCGACGATCCCGCAGGCGGCAACGGTGGCAACCCGACTGCCGACGCAGGCCAGGCTGCCCAGGCGAAGAATTCCTGAGATTCGTGACTCAGAAAGCGATATGAACATTTCAAAATTTTTTATTGACCGACCTATATTCGCGGGGGTGCTCTCGGTCCTGATCCTGCTGGCCGGCGTGATTGCGCTGTTCCAGTTGCCGATCTCCGAGTACCCCGAAGTCGTGCCGCCGTCGGTCGTCGTGCACGCGCAGTATCCGGGCGCGAATCCGAAGGTGATCGCGGAGACCGTGGCCTCGCCGCTCGAAGAGCAGATCAACGGCGTCGAGAACATGCTCTACATGCAGGCGCAGGCGAACAGCGACGGCAACATGACGCTGACCGTCACGTTCAAGCTCGGCACCGATCCGGACAAGGCACAGCAACTCGTGCAGAACCGCGTCTCGCAAGCGATGCCGCGTCTGCCCGACGACGTCCAGCGCCTCGGCGTGACGACGATCAAGAGCTCGCCCACGCTGACGATGGTCGTGCACTTGATCTCGCCCGATAACCGCTACGACATGACGTATCTGCGCAACTACGCGCTGCTCAACGTCAAGGATCGTCTCGAGCGGATCTCGGGTGTCGGCCAGGTGCAACTGTGGGGCTCGGGTGACTACGCGATGCGTATTTGGCTCGATCCGAACAAGCTGGCCCAGCGTAATCTGACCGCCAGCGACGTCGTGAGCGCCATTCGCGAGCAAAACGTGCAAGTGGCGGCCGGTGTGATCGGCGGCTCGCCGTCGTTGCCGGGCGTGCCTTTGCAGTTGTCGGTGAATGCCCGCGGGCGCTTGCAAACGACGGAGCAGTTCGGCGCGATCGTCGTCAAGACTGCGCCCGACGGCGGCGTCACGTACCTGCGCGACATCGCCCGCGTCGAGTTGGCCGCATCCGAGTACGGTCTTCGTTCGCTGCTCGACAACAAGCCGGCCGTTGCATTGGCGATCAACCAGCAGCCCGGCGCGAACTCGCTCGCCATTTCGGATCAAGTCCGCAGGGACATGGCCGATTTGAAGAAGGACTTCCCGGCCGGCGTCGATTACAGCATTGTCTATGACCCGACGCAGTTCGTGCGCTCGAGTATCGAAGCCGTGATCCACACGCTGCTCGAGGCAATCGCGCTCGTGGTGGTGGTCGTGATCGTGTTCTTGCAGACGTGGCGCGCGTCGATCATTCCGCTCGTGGCCGTGCCGGTGTCGATCGTCGGGACGTTCTCGCTGCTGCTGGCGTTCGGTTTTTCGATCAATGCGCTATCGCTGTTCGGGATGGTGCTCGCGATCGGGATCGTGGTCGACGATGCGATCGTCGTGGTGGAAAACGTCGAGCGCAACATCTCGGCCGGTTTGAGCGCGAGAGCGGCCACTTACCGGGCGATGCGCGAGGTGAGCGGACCGATTATCGCGATCGCGCTGACGCTCGTGGCCGTGTTCGTGCCGCTCGCGTTCATGAGCGGGCTGACGGGGCAGTTCTATAAGCAGTTCGCGATGACGATCGCGATCTCGACGGTGATCTCGGCGTTCAACTCGCTGACGCTCTCGCCGGCGCTGTGCGCGATCTTGCTGCGCGGCCACGACGCCCCGAAAGATTGGCTCACGCGTGCGATGGACCGTGTGTTCGGCGGCTTCTTCAATGGATTCAACAAGGTCTTCAAGCGCGGCTCGCAGTCGTACGGTCGCGGTGTGACGGGCGTGCTCGGCCGCAAATCGCTGATGCTCGGCGTCTACGCGGTGCTGCTCGGGGCGACGCTGTTCGTCACGCACATCGTGCCGGGCGGGTTCGTGCCGGCGCAAGACAAGGAGTACTTGATCGCCTTCGCGCAATTGCCGAACGGCGCGACGCTCGATCGCAGCGAGCAAGTGATCCGCGATATGGGCGAGATCGCGATGAAACAACCGGGCGTCGAGCACGCCGTGGCGTTCCCCGGCTTGTCGGTGAACGGCTTCACGAACAGCTCGAGCGCGGGCATCGTGTTCGTGACGCTCAAGCCGTTCAAGGATCGCGGCTCCAAGGCGCTGTCGGCCGGTGCGATCGCGGGCGCGCTCAATCAGAAATACGCGAGCATCAAGGGCGCGTTCGTTGCCGTGTTCCCGCCGCCGCCGGTGCTGGGTCTCGGGACGCTGGGCGGCTTCAAGCTGCAACTCGAGGATCGCGGCGCGCTCGGCTACGCGCAACTCGACGCGGCCACGCAAGCGTTCATCAAGCGCGCGCAACAAGCGCCCGAGCTCGGCCCGCTGTTCACGAGCTATCAGATCAACGTGCCGCAGTTGAACGTCGATCTCGACCGCGTGAAGGCCAAGCAGCTCGGCGTATCGGTGACGGACGTCTTCGATACGATGCAGATCTACCTCGGCTCGTTGTACGTGAACGACTTCAACCGCTTCGGGCGCGTGTATCAAGTGCGCGTGCAGGCCGATGCGCCGTTCCGCGCGCATCCGGACGACATCTTGCAGTTGAAGACGCGCAATGCCTCGGGCGATATGGTGCCGCTTTCGTCGCTCGTGACGGTGTCGCCGACGTTCGGGCCGGAGATGGTCGTGCGCTACAACGGCTATACCGCCGCGGACATCAACGGCGGCCCGGCGCCGGGCTACTCGTCCGGTCAGGCGCAAGCGGCGATCGAGCGTATCGCGAAGGAAGCGTTGCCGCGCGGCGTGAAGTTCGAGTGGACCGACTTGACGTATCAACAGGTGCTGGCCGGCAACTCGGCGATCTGGGTCTTCCCGATCAGCGTGCTGCTCGTGTTCCTCGTGCTGGCGGCGCTGTACGAGAGCCTCACGTTGCCGCTCGCCGTCATCTTGATCGTGCCGATGAGCGTGCTGTCCGCATTGACCGGCGTCTGGCTGCTGCGCAGCGACAACAACATCTTCACGCAGATCGGTTTGATGGTGCTCGTTGGCTTGGCGTCGAAGAACGCGATTCTGATCGTGGAATTCGCGCGCGAACTCGAGCATGACGGCCGCTCGCCGGTCGCCGCGGCGATCGAGGCGAGCCGGCTGCGTCTGCGCCCGATTTTGATGACGTCGATCGCGTTCATCATGGGTGTGGTGCCGCTCGTGTTGTCGACGGGCGCCGGCTCCGAAATGCGCCATGCGATGGGTATCGCGGTGTTCTTCGGGATGCTCGGCGTGACGCTGTTCGGTCTCATGCTGACGCCGGTGTTCTATGTGGTGCTGCGGACGCTGGCCGGCGGCAAGATCCACGTGGCGGGTAAAGACTCGCACAAGGAATCGGACCTCGAGCCCGAGTTGACGGATGCTTGAGGCCAGGAGAAACATAAAGATGAAACGGTTTGATTCGGTAGCTTCAGCCTCCCGCCTTGCACAGCGGGCCCTGGCGAGCGGGTTGTTGATGACGCTGGTTGCCGCGTGCTCGGTGGGGCCGACCTACAAGCGGCCCGATATCGATACGCCCACCGCGTTCAAGGAAGCGCCACTGCCGGCCTCCGAGGCGGGCACGTGGAAGAGCGCGCAGCCTTCGGAAGTGCTCGAGCGCGGCCAGTGGTGGACAGTGTTCGGCGATGCGACGTTGAACAAGCTCGAAGAGCAAGCGCTCGCGGAAAACCAGAGCCTGAAGGCGGCGGCCGCACGGGTGCGTGAATCGCGCGCCTCGCTCAATGCCGCTCGCTCGGCCTGGTTCCCCGAACTCGACGCGGGCTTCGGCCCGACGCGCGAGCGCGTCTCGCCGGCTTCGCAAGGGCTGCCGCAAAACGCCTATGTGCCGCCGATGACGCTTTGGCGCGCGCAAGCGACGGCCTCGTACGAGGCGCCGCTGTTCGGCCGCGTCAGCGACAACGTCGAGGCCACACGGGCCGATTCGCAGCAGCAAGAGGCGCTGTTCCGTTCCGTGCAGCTCGCGCTGCAAGCGGACGTCGCGGCGAACTACTTCTCGCTGCGCGAACTCGATACGGAGCAGGATCTGTATCGCAAGACGGTGACCTCGCGCGAAGAGGGCTTGAAGCTCGTCAAGCATCGTTACGATGCGGGCGAAGTGAGCGAGCTCGATCTTCAGCAAGCCACGAATTCGCTGGCGACCGCGCGTTCGGAAGCGGCCGGCGTCGAACGCCAGCGCGCGGCGGCCGAGCACGCGCTTGCCGTGTTGCTCGGCAAGCCGCCCGCGGAGTTCTCGTTCCCGCAGCAGCCGCTCGAGCCCGTCCTGGCGCGCGTGCCGGCAGGGTTGCCGTCTGCGTTGCTCGAACGTCGTCCGGATATTTCGGCGGCGGAGCGTGCGATGGCGGCGGCCAATGCGCGCGTGGGCTTGGCGAAGTCGGCGTTCTTCCCGCAGCTCAACGTCACGGGTGCCTTCGGCTACGAGTCGTCGGGCTTGAGCCAGTTGTTCTTGTGGTCGAGCCGCACGTTCTTGCTCGGGCCGTTCGCCGGTACGGCGCTCACGCTGCCGATTTTCGACGGCGGCCGGCGCAAGGCTGAACTCGCGCAGGCGCGCGCGCAATACGACGAGCAAGTGGCGAACTATCGCTCGCAAGTGCTGACGGCGTTCCGCGAAGTGGAGGATAGTTTGTCCGATCTTCGCTTGCTCGACGATCAGATTCGCGCGCAGACCGATGCGGTCAATGCGGCCGCGCGTGCTCAGCATCTGTCGGAGGCGCAATACCGCGAAGGCCAGGTGAACTACCTCGACGTGCTCGACTCTCAACGCACGACGCTGCAAGCGCAGCGCCAGGCGAGCCAATTGGCCGGATCGCAGGCCGTGGCGACGGTCAACCTGATCCGCGCGCTGGGTGGCGGCTGGGGCGACATGAAGGCGAACGACGCCGAGCAAGTTGCGAAGCAGTAATGCGGTGATGAAGGCAAGCAGTGCGCCGCCCTCGGCCCTACCGGGGGCGGCGCGTTTCGAATCGACAGGGCGTTGAGGCGCTGTAAGGCTGGGCTAGCTTAGGCGCGTAATCATCGCCATGTCCGTGCGCCGCGCGTGCACGAAGGATGCGAGGTAATAGGATGAACTCGACGGTCGTAGTGGAGGAAATCGCGCAAGGCGAAAGCTTCGAGCAGTTCATGAGTTCGCTGCGGGATCCCGCGTTTGCGGCGCCGATCGTATCGGCGCGGCGTTTTTCGGAAGCGCTGCATATCGATATGCAGACGTTGGCCCGGCAAGCAGGCGTGCATCGGAATACGCTGAGCCGCACGCCTTCGTCGGAGAGCGTGCAGCGTTTCTTGCGCGAGGCGCTGCGCGTCATTCGCGCCGCCACCGATATTCACGGATGCGTGAAGCAGGCGCTGTTTTGGTATCGCAACGAGCCGTTGTCGGAATTCGAGTACAAGACGGCCGAACAACTGGTTTCGGGTGGGCGGACGGACGATGTGCTCAAGTACATCGTTTCGCAGGAAATGCCCCTTTAGTTCGACTCCCCATCCGACGCATACGCCAGCATCCGCTCCTGCAGGAAATCGCGCAAGCGGCTGAGCGCCGGCGTCGGTGCAAGCCGATGGGTGCTGACGAGATTGACGGGCGCGCGTTCGCCGTCCCAGTCGTCCAGCGCCGTCTCGAGACGGCCGGCGCGTAGATCCGCCAACACGTCCAGGTGCGACTTATAGGCAAGCCCCTGTCCTGCCACTGCCCAGCGGCGTACGAGTTCGCCGTCGTCGCTGACCCGGTTCCCCGTGACTTTGACGACCCGTTCTTCCCCGTCTTTGCCGAACGTCCATCGATCATGCATCGTCTCGCTGAGCGCCAAGCGCAGGCAGTTGTGGCGATGCAGTTCGTCGGGCGAAGCCGGCTTGCCGTGCCGGGCGAAATAGGCGGGCGATGCGCATAGTACGCGCCGATTCTCGGGCGCGAGCGGCGAGGCGACGAGCGTCGAATCGTCGGGCACGCCATAGCGGATGGCCGCATCTACGGGCTGGCGGAACATATCGACGCGCATATCCCCGATTCGCACGTTCAGGGCGAGCGCGGGATGTTGCGCCATGAAATCGTCGAACCAGCGCACGAGCACGTTGCGTCCGATATCGGACGGAATCGATAGCGTCAGCGCGCCGTGCAATTCGTCGCGCTCTTGCATCAGCGCGTCCTGCCCCGCACGCAGTTGAGATAACGCATTGCGTGCGAATTCGACGTATCGCGCACCGTCGGACGTCAGCCGCAAACTACGCGTCGAGCGGGCGAACAAGCGTACCCCGAGTTCCGCCTCGAGCCGCTTGATGGCGGCGCTCGCCACAGCCGGCGCGATATTGAGCAGGCGCGCGGCGGCCGACATATTGCCGTTATCGGCCGCCAGTACGAACACCGTGAGATCGTCGAATCGAATCATCGCGTAAAGGGTGAGGCAGGGGAGGCGAACACCTCGCGGTAGCCGCCGTAGATGGTGAGGAGCATCACCGGCGCAAGCACGAGCGCTGAGGCGATGAGCGGCACCTGATGGGCCAGCAGCACCGCATCGGCCACGGCCACGACGTAAATGAGCGTGGTGCGCCAGTTGCGAATGGTACCGTGCAAACTGGCCGCCATCGCATCGAGCGGACTGGCGCCGCGCAGGACGACCAACGCGGGCGCGAACCAAGCCGCGGCGAGTGCGACGGCGAAGATCGGCAGGGCGACGAGCGTCGCGATCGTCCCGCGCAACCCCGGGCCTCCGTAGCTGATCGTGACGTGATGCGCGCCGCTGGTCACGAACGACTTGAGGACCGATGCGTCCACGACGAAGGCCGAGAGCACGTATCCGATCACGATCAATGCCGCGCTGGCCAGCCCGATCGCGAGCAGCGGGTAATAGTGCTGCGAGAGCGTAGCGACGATGTCGCCGAGCCGCGCGGGCCGCTCGATCCTCACGCGTTCTTGCGCGATCATCAACGCGCCGACGAGAAGCGGCGCAATCAGCACGATGGTGGGACGAAGCAGCGGCATTTGCTTGCAGGCGAGCGCGAATGCGGCGCAGGCGAGGAACGTGCCCAGCCAGAGCAGTGGCTGCGTGCGAGCGGCTCGCCATCCTGCTTCGAGCCAATCGAGGATATACATGGCGTCGAAGTGTAGCCCCTCGAGACGAGCGGGTGCGGGGGCGGGCCGCCGGTGGGCGGTTTTTGAAACATCGGCGAGATAGTGCAGGCTCATGGCGATTCCTTTCTTTCGATGTTGCGTGAATGAAATAAGTAGGACTACTAACTAGTAGGCGGCCAGTCTTGCCGAAGCGACGACTGGTGTTGCGTATTTCGGGTGTTGCGTATTTCGGGTGCTGCGTATTTCGGGTGTTACGACGTCTGTCCGGGTTCGTCGAGTCGCGCCGAGAGGGCGGCGATTTGGCGATTCACGTAGCGGGAAAGGGCGCGCCACGTCAAACGTGTCAGCCATATGCAAATCAACAAGCCGAGCGCACCGCCGATCAACATCGCCAGCGCATAGCGCAACGTCATGCCGCCGAGCGACCATCCCATCGGCGCGACGATATGAACCATGTCGTCGTTGCTCTTCACGGTGATCCCTTTGCTCGGATCGATCACGACCGAATGCGCGCCGCTTTCGACCGCGAGGCGGCTCGTATTGCCCTTCGCGTCCTGCTCGAATTGAACCCGGCCCGATCCGTCTTCGTCGCGGATGTCCCATAGGAGCGTCTTGCCGTCGTTGGCATGGGTCACCGAAACCGCCTTGCCGTCTTCGTCATTGGCCTCCAGCGCTTTGACCTCGCTAGTGGCGATCCGATAGGTGTTCTCGCCCGTTTTCGTCAAGAGTTTGTCCGCGCCGTTTCCTAGGGCGACGATCTTCGTGTCGCCGTCGTCGTTCTTGAGTTCGAGCACGCCAGCGTGTGTCACGATGGATGCTTTGTCGCCTTCATCGAGGGCAAGCACGAAATCGTCGCCGTCGACTTTGACGGTGCCGAGATCCGGTGCTTGATCGCTTCCTTCATGGCCGTTGACGCTGGACGCGGCGGACGCCGCGCGCCCCGTTCCTTTGCTGACGTGGATAGTTGGCTTGTCGGCGGCAGGCCAGCCGAATGCCTGATGACTGCCGACGTAGACCGCGGCGAGCAGCCCCGCGAGCGCCAATGCTCCCGATACGACGTAGCCGACCGTCAACAGACTTAGATAAATGATGAACGGCACGAGCAGGATCAGGTTCAGCAACCCGAGCCCCGCGACCGACGCCACGACGCGCGCGAGATTGCCGAACGAGCGGCGCGCTTGCCATTGGCGGTAGGTCGCTTGGGCCTTGATTTCGCGTGCCAGCTTGTCGGGGTCGCCCAGGGCGGCGATCACGTCTTCCTCGCTGCGGCCGGCGGCAATCGCATCGCCGATGTATTCGCGGTAGTCGGCGACGATTTCCTCGACTTCTTGCTTGGGCAAACTGGCCAGGCTTTGCCGCAACCGCTGGATGAATGCGTCCTGCTTCATTGAGCTTCCCCTTCGTCCTCTCGCGTGCCGGACCAGCCGAGCACGCTATTCACTTCGTCGACAAAATCGCGCCATTCCCCTCGCATCTCTTGCAGGCTGCGACGGCCCAAGTCCGTCAGCGTGTAGTACTTGCGCGGCGGACCGGAAGTGGATTCGACGAGATACGTCGATACCCACGCTTCGGCTTGCAGCCGCCGCATCAGCGGATAGATCGTGCCCTCGCTGATCTCCATCGTTTTCGAGAGCGTGGAGACGAGCTCGTAGGCATAGCTGTCGCCGCGCGCGAGTACGGCCAGGACGCACATGTCGAGCGTGCCTTTCTTCAGTTGTGTCTTCATGCGCGGCGGCGGACGTATCGACCGTGCTGTTTGCTATGCATCGCAAGGTACTTGGTTTGACATGGTGCGAACTGTAGCAGGCGGTAGTGTTTTATGCAAGGTACCGTGTGAAGTAGAGGAGCGGGCCGGCCGACGGGCTGTCGGAGGGGGCGGCGCGAGGCGGCCAATGGCCGAACCGGAACGTCGCCGTCCCGGTTCGTGTGGCCTTACGCGTGATGCGATGAGGGGCTTACGACGCGTCGCAACTGAACCGATAGCTGTCGTCGAGCTTTTTCGCCAGGACGAGCGTGCGCATGTTGGCCGCGTGCGCAGCGGCGCACAGCGCGCTTTGCTCGCTGGCCGTGTGGTACTTAGCCGCGTACTCGGCGTTCAGTACAAGCTTGTTGTCCGACGTGAATACGCCGTAGTCGCATTCGTTTCGCTCATTGCATTCTTCGTTGAGCGCGAAGTCGAACAGCGGTTCGAGCTGGGCGAGCTGGTCGGTGTCGTTTTTCAGCGCCACGGCGAGATTGCGGCTATGCGCCTCGTTCGCAAGGAACGTGTTGTAGTCGATCTGGTCCTGGGCCGTCAGCGGGAAACCGGGATCGTTGGCATATCCATCCACGTTGTCGGGTTCGACGCCATCGCAGCCCTTGGACACGGCCAGATCGAGCCGTTGCTTCATGATCGAGCGGACGTTGTCGGAGCGGATGTCGAGCCAGTTCTCGCCGACCCATTCCGGATCGAGCGGATTGCCGATATCGGTGCTCTTGAACTGGTTGTAATCGGGCCGCCAGTTTTCCGAGCTGCCCGCCGAGAAGTAGCAGACCACCTTGCGCCCCGCGTTGTGCAGCGATTGGATCGTCGCCGTATCGGTATTGAAAAGGTCGATGTCGTAGATCTTCACGTCATACGACGTTTTGATCTTGCCTTGCAATTGCCACTGCCATGTATCCGATGCGACGGGCGTCCAACGTGTCGCGGTGTTCGGCTGCTGCGACGCGGAGACCGCGCGCGCGGCCGGCGAATTGGATGAACCGCCGCCGCAGGCTTGCAGTACTGTCGCGCATAGTACTGCCGCCGCGGCGCCACACAGGGTGCGTGCAATTTTCATCGGGGGCTTCTCCTTTTGTGCCGGGCGTGCGCGGACTGTCTTTCTCGATGACGCACGCCTTCGGTTGGTGGAACGCGTTATCGTACAGGCCACTCCGATAGTGCGTTCCGGCGCAGCACAAAACTCTACAGTTATCGACAGTCAGGCGCCGAGATCTTTGCCTGGCGGCGGCGCATCGGGATCGGCTCGGGAAACGAGGCTCGGCTAATATGCTCGTTTCCGCGGGCTGCGCATTGCCTGACCGCGGACACCCGCCCGTGTAGTCGCTCCAAGGTACCCAAGCATGTTGATCAATTGCGCTGCTTACCAAGACGGCAGGAAACTCGCCGACATCGAAATTCATGACATCAGCGATTACCTCGCTAAACCCGATTGCTTCGTTTGGGTGGCGTTGAAAGACCCGGAGCCGGGCGAGCTCGAGACGATGAAGGAGGAGTTCGGGTTGCACGAGCTTGCGGTCGAGGACGTTCGCCATGGGCACCAGCACCCGAAGATCGAAGAGTACGGAGAGTCGCTTTTCGCCGTACTGCATACGCTCGAGATGGACGACGAGGAAGAATTGCTGATTGGCGAGGTCGACGTGTTCGTCGGGCCCAACTACGTGTTGTCGGTCCGAAACAGAACGCGCCACGGCTTTCAGGACGTTCGCGCGCGTTGCGAGCGGCAGCCGGATCTATTGAAATCCGGGTCCGGTTTCGTGCTCTATGCGTTGATCGATAGCATCGTCGATCGCTATTTTCCGATCCTGCAAGCGCTCGGATCGGAACTCGAGGAAATCGAAGACCGCATCTTCGAGAAACATAGCTTGACTGCGTCGCGCGCCATCATCGAAGACTTGTATTCGCTCAAGCGCCGGCTCGTCGCGTTGCAACACCATATCGCGCCGTTGCTCGAGAGTGTCGGAAAGCTGACGGGCGGGCGCATTCCGCAAGCGTGCTCAGGAATGGGTGCGTATTTCCGCGACGTCTACGACCATCTCGAACGGATCGTACGGACGATCGAAGGGCGCCGCGAAATGACCGTGACGGCGATTCAAGTGAATCTCGGCATGATTTCCCTCGCGGAAAACGAAGTGACGAAGCGTCTCGGTGCCTTTGCCGCGCTATTCGCGGTGCCGACGATGATCGCCGGCATCTACGGAATGAATTTTCAAAGTATTCCCGAGTTGCATTACGCGTACGGGTATCCGATCTGCCTGGCGGCGATGCTGGCGATCGATGTGATCCTTTGGTGGCGATTCAAGGCGGCCGGTTGGCTGTGAAGCATTGGCCTGTCGCGATTCAGAACGCTATGCCGCCAAGGATGTCCGTCCCTTTAGGGTACCGGGGGTACACCGTCGATTAGAACGACGTCGCCCT
This sequence comes from Trinickia dabaoshanensis, assembly GCF_002879885.1. GTDB lineage: Bacteria > Pseudomonadota > Gammaproteobacteria > Burkholderiales > Burkholderiaceae > Trinickia > Trinickia dabaoshanensis. The sequence continues at coordinate 56,073 of NZ_PNYA01000037.1, read as the reverse complement.
CAATGCGACGAAACGAATGCCGAATCGGCAAACGCTTCCGGAATGGCGAAGTTCGTTTTCATACGCTTGATTTCCGCGGCGGGCGTCAGTCCGAACAGCCGTTTGAACTCCCGGCTGAACTGTGACGGGCTCGTATAACCGACGGCATGGCTCGCCGCTTCCGCGGTCAAGTCTTGACGGACCATGAGCAGGCGAGCTTGATGTAGACGCGTCGTCTTCACGTACTGCATCGGCGATACCTGTGTGATGGCCTTGAAATGGCTGTGAAAACTCGGGACGCTCATCCCCGCTTCCTCGGCGAGTCGCGCAACGTCGAGCGATGCGGCATAGCGCGCATGGATCAGGCGCAGCGATTTACCAATCCTGCCGAATTGCCCGCGCGTCGCCAACGCCTCTCGCATCGAGCCGCCCTGCGGCCCGGTGAGTACTCGGAAATACAACTCGCGCAGCAAGCTCGGACCCAGGACCGCCGCTTCGAGCGGCTCGTGCAGCGCCTGCAGGAACCGCAACACGGAAGCTTGCATGGCGTCGTCGATTGGCGTCGACATCATGCTTCTCGGTATCTGCTCAGAGCGCGTTGCGCCTTCGCCGTCGATTTGCGCCGCTAGTTCGGCCGCCATCGGGAAATCGAGGTGCGGATACAGTGCAAGCAAGGGGCGCTCGGGTGTCGCGTCGGTTTCCATACTGAACGGCACCGGCACGGAGACGGCCAAGTAGTGATGCTCGTCGTAAAGATAGAGTTGGTCGCCGAAGTAGCCGCGCTTGCGTCCCTGGCAAACGATCACGATGCCGGGATCGTATAAGACCGGCGTGCGTGAAAGCGGACGATTCGAACGCAGGATGCGCACGCTCGGCAACGCCGTGAGGTTATAGCCTTCGTCGGGAGCCAAATCGAACAGTAGCTTGGCGATGCGATCTTTGGAACTGCGTGCGAAGCCGGTTGGACGATGTGCCGTCGCGCGTTTCGTGCTCATAGTTTTGTGCAAGAGAATCAGTGAAATAGGGCTTATTCGACCTCATCGGTAAGACTAGTATGCATGCTCCTATCGACATTCAGGAGCCAGATCGATGTCATCCAGTAAGATTTTGCTGATCACCGGCGTCAGTAGCGGCTTTGGCCGCGCACTCGCGCGAGAGGCGCTAGCCGCGGGACATAAAGTTGTCGGCACGGTTAGAAGCGCCGAGGCAAAACGCGATTTCGAAGCCTTGTCGGACGGAGCCGCGTTCGCGTACCTTCTGGACGTGACCGACTTCGATGCCATCGATGGCGTCGTTGCGCGAATCGAAGCGGACGTCGGGCCGATCGACGTCTTGGTCAACAACGCCGGATACGGACACGAAGGCATATTGGAAGAATCGCCGCTCTCGGAGATGCGGCGTCAGTTCGACGTGAATGTCTTTGGCGCCGTCGCCATGATGAAAGCCGTTCTTCCCTTCATGCGCAATCGCCGAAGCGGCCACATTCTGAATATCACGTCGATGGGCGGCCACATCACGATGCCCGGAATTGCGTATTACTGCGGGAGTAAGTTCGCGCTGGAGGGCATCACCGAAAGCCTGGGTAAAGAAGTGAAGCCTTTCGGCATTGCCGTGACGGCGGTGGCGCCCGGGTCTTTCCGCACTGACTGGGCAGGGCGGTCGATGACGAGAACACCTCGATCGATCGCGGACTACGATCCGATTTTCGATCCTATCCGCAAAGCGCGAGAGGAAAGAAGCGGCAAGCAATTGGGCGATCCGCAAAAAGCGGCGCGTGCGATGCTTGCCGTCATCGGTGCGGAGCATCCGCCCACGCACCTATTGCTCGGTAGCGATGCGCTCGGTCTCGTGCGAGACAAACTATCCGTGCTCGCCGGTGAAATCCGCGCGTGGGAGGACGTTACGGTATCGACGGACGGCGGCGCCGTCTAGCCGATGCGCCGCATCAGGCCGATTCGGAAACGATTTGCCTGATGGCTTGCTCGAACACTTCCGCGGGCTGGCCGCCGCTCACGAGATAGCGCCGGTTGAAGATGACGGCCGGCACCGACTGAATGCCCATCGCCTGATACTCCTGCTCTTCGGCGCGGACTTCGTCGGCGAATCGATTGTTTTCCAGCACATCGCGCACTTTCTCGGCGTCGAGCCCGACCGAGCGCGCGGCCTCGATGAGGACGTCGTGGTTGCCGGGGTCCTTGCCGTCGGTATGGTAGGCCCGCAGCAAGGCCTGCTTGAGCGCAACTTGCTTGCCTTCGACGCCGGCCCAGTGCAGCAGCCGATGCGCGTCGAACGTGTTGTACACGCGCGTACGCGAACCGAACTCGAAACCGACGGCCGCGCCTCGCTCGCGGATCATCGCCTGGGTCTCGGCGATCTGCTCCGGAGTACGGCCGTATTTCCGGCTGAGGTATTCCACGGCGTCCTGGCCGCCGGCCGTCATCGTGGGATTGAGTTCGAACGGATGCATGACGATGTGCGCATCGATCGAATCGCCCAGTTGCGCAAGCGCTTGCTGTAGCGAGGAAAGGCCGATCGCACACCAAGGGCACGCGACGTCGGAGACAAAATCGATTTGAATCTGTTGGGCTGTCATTGCGAGCTTCCGAAGATGACCTGGCGGGTGCATGGAGGGTACTTCGCCAGAGCGCTCAAGCGTAACGCGAATCGCTGGGCTCTGCAGGCGAGCACCGCGGGCGACGCGCGGCGTCCATCGGAGAGTGGCGATCGAGAACGCAAGCCAACGCGATTATCGATTCCGAAGTTTCTCGAGCCATTGCAACGCTTCGGGCCAATGGCCCAGGTTGCTATCAGCGTTCAGATGTCCCTTTTCGCGCACCTCGATAAGCTCGCTGCCCCATGCCGCCGCGCAAGCTTGCGCATGGTCCAGGTTGCCGTAAGGATCGTTCGTGCTCGCCACGATCACGGACGGAAAGGCCAACCGCTTGGCCGGGATAGGCTCGAAGCCGGTGGCGGCTGTCCGGGGGAACGCGGGCGATGCGGGGTCGGGTACGGCTACCAACAGAGCGCCCCGAAGCGTGCGGCTGGATCGAGCTGCCCAATGCGCGAGCGCGAGACACCCGAGGCTGTGGGCCACGACGACGGTTTCGGCTCCGCTCTTTGTGAGCTGCCGTTCGAGCGCATGCACCCAATCATCGCAAACCACGTGGTCCCAATCGTCCACTGAGAGGCGTTGCCAATCCGAGTGCGCGGCCTGCCATAGCGTTTGCCAGTGCGACGGGCCCGAGTTTCCGATGCCGGGCACGATGAAAACAGGGCAATTCATTCGTCAAATCTCCGTGAGCTAAACAGCAACGAGTGTAAAAGCGCAAGAATTCGGGCAACATGACGAAACGAATGAATTGAAGGTTGTTTGCTTGGGAATCCACGGAATTTCAAGGCGTTGACGAATGAAAGCAAAGCCGGTGTCGTTGGATCGACTTGACTGGCGGATCCTGGAGGCGCTCCAGCGAAACGCTCGCATGACGAACACGGAGTTGGGTAAGCAAATCGGACTGTCTCAGCCCGCTGTCACTGCGCGCATTAGAAGGCTCGAGGAGTGCGGCGTGATCGAGGGGTATACGGCGCGCGTGAATCCGGTGCTCGCCGGTCGCGGTATCGGCGCGATGGTTAGAATCCGCACGACGCATGCCGAGATCAAACGGTGCTTGCACGCGTTCGAGACGATGCCGGAGATCGTCGAGGCGCATCGGATCAGCGGCGAGGATTGCTTCATCGTGCGCATCGTCGTTCGAGAGATGGCGGCACTCGAAGCCGCGATCGACGCATTGGCGAAATTCGGGTCCGTGACCACCTCGGTCGTGCTGGCAAGCTATCCGCCGAAGGCGTTAGTCGAGGCATGAACCGGGCCTGCAACAATGAAATCGCTAAAGAAGCGCGCATGACCGTGGCACCTGAAAACGTACTGACGACCCAACTCGCAGCACTCGCCGCAGAGTCTTCCTGGTTTCATCCTGCGCTCGTCGCCGTGCGCGATCTGGGCTTGTCGTCGTGGTGTATCGGTGCCGGTGCCGTTCGCAATCTCGTCTGGGATTGGCTCCACGGTTTCGACGGTCGCTCGGCACTGGCCGATATCGATGTGGCCTATTTCGATCCTGGACAGATTTCCGCCGCGCGCGATTCAGCCCTGGAACAGCGACTCAATGCCGCCTATCCGGCAGTGCGTTGGGACGTCAAAAATCAGGCGGGCGTGCACCTATGGTATGAATCGAAGTTCGGGCATCCCGTGCAGCCGTTCCGATCGTTGGAAGAAGCCGTTTCGTCATGGCCTGAGCTCGCGACATGCGTGGGCTTGACGCTGCGCGCCGACGATTCGATCGAAACGATCGCGCCGCATGGATTGAGCGATCTGTTTGCGATGGTGGTTCGCCATAACCCGACGCGAGTCGGCGTCGAGACATTCCGCGAGCGCGTCCAAGCGAAACAATATCAAGCGCGCTGGAACCGGGTTACCGTCATTATTAGTTGATCTTGATGAAAACACATCGCATTCATTGCTTTGGCCGCACCGACGAGAGTGGAAACGCCGCGATCGTCGTCGAAGGCTCGACGTTGACGCAGTCGCAGCGGCAAGCGTTCGCGCACGAGCAAGACGCGAGCGCGACGGTGTTCGTCGATTTCGACGCTTCAGGTGACGTCCAACTCGACTATTACTACCCGCACGCCCGTAGCCCCCTTTGTCTGCATGCAACGTTGGCGGCGAGCGCCGTGTGCTTCGAGCGCGATCCCCGCGCGGGTTCGATCCGATTTATCACGAGCGTGCATCGGCAAGCGCTCGAAGTCGAACGCGTCGAGGAGACCATCTTCATAGGCGTCAGTCCGCAGCCTTGCCCAGCGATGACGGCCGACTTGGCCGAAACGGCCGCGCTGCTGCGCGTCGCCGAGACGGATCTGGCCGGCATACGCGGACCGGCATCGGTCGGCAGCCCTAAGTTGCTCGTCGAGGTCGCGGATCGATCGTTGCTCGATTCCATGCGCCCGAACCTTGCCGGTATCGCCGAGTGGAGCCGAAAGCACGGCATCTCGGGCATCTATGTCTACTGCCGTCTTCGCGACGGCGTCTACGCCGGGCGAAACTTCAATCATCTCGAACCGCGCTTGGAAGACGCCGCAACCGGCGTGGCCGCCGGGGCGTTGGCGCTGGTCCTGCGGCAAAGCGTGACGCTGCTTCAAGGCGACGGACTCGGTCAGCCATGCACGCTCGTCGCGCGATACTTGAATGGGGCGGTGCAGGTGGGAGGACGCGCGGTTCGCGTCACCGCCGCTCGTTCCTTCAACGGTTGAGGGGCGTTCGATGCAAGTACTCGTCGATGCCGATGCGTGCCCAGTAGTCGTGAAGGACATTCTATTTCGGGCGGCACGGCGCACTGAAGTGTGCGTCACGCTCGTCGCGAACCAATATCTTCGTACGCCGCCGTCGCCCTTCATCAAAGCGCTCCAAGTGCCATCCGGCTTCGACGTGGCGGACGATCGCATCGTCGAACTCGCCGGCGCGGGCGACCTCGTCATTACAGCGGACATACCGCTGGCCGCCGCGGCCCTCGATAAAGGCGCCTATGTTCTCGATCCGCGTGGCGAATGGATGACACGCGAGAACATTCAGGAGCGCTTGACGATGCGCGACGTCATGGACCAATTGCGCAATTCCGGCGTCGCGACCGGTGGCCCCAGACCGTACGCGGCACAAGACGCGAAGGTGTTCGCGGGACAATTGGATCGCTTTCTCGCCCGTCACAAGGCCGCGCCGGGGCGGTAGCTCGAGATCTCGTCGACGAAAACGGGAATAGACGGCCGGGTTCTCGAGTTTACCGTCGTGTAGACAGAGACCGAGCCGTTCCTGCCCCAACTTTACCGAAGCACCGAAGCACGACGGCACCCATGGACGTTCTCCTGTCTACAGCACGGATATTTTCACATTTAATTAGGAGTACGAATCATGTTGAAGATTGTGTCCGGCTGGACTGTCGCGCTGGCAATGGCCTCCCTCGGCGCGCCGGTGTCGAGTTTCGCGCAGGCGAGCCATCCGTTGACGCGAGCCGAGGTGCTCGCGGATTTGATCAGGGTCGAGCAGGCGGGCTACAACCCGGCCCGCGGGGACGATCCGAACTATCCCGCCGATATACAAGCAGCGCAAGCGAAGGCCGCCGCGCAAGGCGCGGCAGGCTCGACAGGGCTGGACGTCGGCGGCGTCGCGCAAAGCGGGTCCTCCGGATCGGGATTGCCGTCCGCCACGCCGATGCAATCGGGCTGCGTCGGCCCCGCCGGCTTCTGCTCGCCGTACTTCGGTAGCTAGTGGGTACGACTCGCGTCCTATGCGCATGTTGGCCGGCGCATAGGACCCGGCGGGCTCGACGCCGCGTTCGACCGCCGATTGTTCTCATATTCCGGGACTTCTCCGCCGCGGATCGGAGGCCGGGCTAGCACTGCATTTTCGACTGACCTACCGTTGTCGATGCTGTGCCGTTCCCTATCCGACAAAAAGGAGGAGAGTATGTCGACTTTGGCGAGGTTTTACCCCGAGATCATCGATGTCGCCGTGATGGTGGATGCCCCGCGCATCCTCTATCACTACGGACCGAATAAGGCGCGCGACAACGTGCAGTTCACCGATTACGTTCAGCTCGGCCCGCATGGCGAAGGCGTCGGTTACGTCTATATGGTCTCCACCTGGTGGGACTCGCAGGGCGAAGGCGGTTCCGAATTTCGCGTGTTCGGCAACCCGGGAAACCGCATTCGCTGGCGCATTCAAACGCTATCGATGGGAGGTGTCGCCGACGGTGTCCCCGCCGATAGCCATATGGCGCCGGCTCATCAGTCTGGGCAGACGGAGCAGGGCACCCAACTCAAACCGGCCGTCGCCTATCGGCCGTTCATCAGAGGTTTCGTGATCAATGCCGGTGCGCAAAACATAACGCCTCCGAAGCAAGTCATCGAAACGGTCAATAGTTGGCAGATCGATCCGGCGACCGAGAAGATCGTCCGCACGCAGTTGACGGACGTGTATTGGGAAGCGAAGGTTTTGCAAAAAGGCGAAGTCGTCTACCACATGCCGTTCAATATTTTCTGCAACTGCGACAAATGCGCGGACGGTGACGATGGCGGCGACGACGGCGGGCATGGCGGCGGTGGCGGGGGAGGAGACGGATGCGGAGGCTGGAAGCACGACCCGTTTGTGAACTGAGCCGGCGGCCCCGAATCGACTCAATCCTTCAAGAACAATTCATGCATCGGCGCGAAATGCGCATAGAGCGGCAAGATGGCTCCACCCATCGCTCTCGCATCCGCGCCGATCGTGCCTTCGATCAACTGCGGCCTGACCATCCCTTCCCATTCGATTCGATCGAGTTCACGCTGCGTGCGCCGAATAATCTCTCTGACGAGTTGACGGTCGATCTCCCCGTCGATCACGATGGCCTCCAAATCGAGCAAGGCGGTCGAGCTTGCGATCGTCATCGCAATGGCGGGGCACGCCTCGTCGAGCCATCGTTCGGTTACGGCCCATACGTCGGCATTGAGCGCGCGGTGATCGTGCGCCGCCGCGGCGGTGGCGCCCGCGGCGACGAAGCGTTGCTCGAGCACGAACCCCGAGGCCGTATGCAGCAACTGCCGCGGCGCATGACCGTTGCCTAGCGCCAAGGGCATCGAGCCCACCGCGCCGGCATTGCCGTGGGGCCCGCCGTGCAAGCGCCCGTCGACGACGAGCCCGCCGCCGATGAAGGTGCCGACGAACAGGTACAGGAACGATCGAATCCCGCGCCCTTGTCCCATGACCAACTCGGCCGCGCATGCGGCGGTCGTGTCCTTCGCGAACTCCACCGGCAGCCCCGTCAGCGCCGCGATGCGCGCACTGATATCGATCGCGTTCCACGCCTCGAGCGCGGCGGGCGGCGCACCCAGGAAGTCGCGCCATCCCCCGAGCCATAGCGGCGCGGCCACGCCGATGCCGACCACTTTATCGGCATGCGCGCCGAGCGTAGCGGTCACGCGGGCCACTTTGCTTTCCAGAGCCGGAAACAACGTATCGGGATCGGGGTACGCGTACTCGAGCACATCGCGCGTGCAGATGTGGCCGGTGAAGTCCATCGCGAGCACGTCCAGGCTCCGTCGCCCCACCTTGATCCCGATCGTGTACGCCCCTTCGGGCCGCAGTGCGATCGGCACCGAAGGCTGCCCGATGCGTCCGCGCACGCGCGCTTGCTTAGCGAGTAGGCCATCGTCGATGAGCCGATCGACGATCGTGGACACGCTTTGCATGCTGAGCCGCGTGAGTCGAGCGACGTCGGCCTTCGCCAACGGTCCGTGCAAGCGGATCGCCTGCAAGACGATACGCTCGTTGAATTGCCGCATGCCCACCTGGTTCGAGCCGACTGTTCTCGTCGTGTGCGGATGCGTTCGCGCGTTCATGTCGGCTCGTCCTCGAGCATCGCCATCGGCGCGGTCGGGCGAGTGCTCATGCGATGGCCCGCACGTCGGCTTGTTTGGCGCCCGTCATGATCGCGACCGCATCGGACATATGGATGTCCTTCGCGTTGACGAGTGCGGCGCGCCGCCCGAGCCGCTGGATATGAATGCGATCGGCGATCTCGAACACGTGCGGCATGTTGTGGCTGATGAGAATGACGGGTAGGCCTCGGTCGCGTACGCGGCGGATCAATTCGAGCACCATGTTGCCTTCTTTCACGCCGAGCGCGGCTGTCGGCTCGTCGAGTATCACGACGTGCCGCGCGAAGGCCGCGCTGCGCGCGACCGCAACGCCTTGGCGTTGTCCGCCCGAAAGCGTCTCCACCGGCTGGCGCATCGAGCGAATGCCGATCTGCAGATCCTTCATATGCGAGGTGGCTTCCTCGAGCATGCGGCGCTTGTCGATCATTTTGAGCAGCGCGCCACGCCAGCCGGGCATGCGCCGCTCGCGGCCGAGGAACAGGTTTTCCGCGATGCTCATCGCCGGCGCGACGGCCAATTCCTGATAGACGGTCTCGATGCCTTTTTCGCGCGCATCGAGCGGGCTGCGAAACTTCACGGGCGCGCCGTCGAGCAGGATGTCGCCCTCGTCGGGGACGGTCGCGCCCGAGAGCGCTTTGATCAGAGAGGATTTGCCGGCGCCGTTATCGCCGATCACGGCGAGGATTTCACCGGGCATGACTTCGAAATCACAGCCGTCGAGCGCGGTCACTTGTCCGTAGCGCTTCACGAGGCCGCGTGCTTGCAGCACGGGAGTCGCTGCGCGCGAGCTTGAGGTCGACATGACGTTTCCTTGGCGAATACGAATACGTGTACGAATGCAGGTGGCGAGCGAATACGATCAGCCTCGACGGTGCGTGAGCTTATCGGCCGCCACCGCGAGAATCACGAGAATGCCGGTGATCAGCACTTGATAGACGGACGAGACGCCGATCAGCGTGAGCCCGTTGCGGAATACGCCGACGATCAACGCGCCGAGCAACGTGCCCACGACCGAGCCGCGTCCGCCGAAGAGGCTGGTGCCGCCGAGCACGACGGCCGTGATGCTGTCGAGGTTGTCGGTCTGCCCGGCCTGCGGATCGCCCACGCCGGTGCGCGAGACGAGCAGCAGCGCCGCGATGCCGTAGATCATCCCCGACAGCGAGTAGACGGTCAGCAAGATCCGTTGCGACGACAGACCCATCAGGCGCGCCGCTTCGGGGTTGTTGCCAAGCGCGTACAGATGGCGGCCGGGCACGGTGTTCTTGAGCACGAACCAAACGGCGAAGTACATGAACAGAGCGAGCAGCGTGCCGTAAGTCACTTCCGCCGGCCCTACTCGGAACGTATTGCCGAAGAACATCATCGCGTCGGGCAGGTTCGAGACCGTCTCGGCGTTCGAATAAAGCTGCGTCAAGGCGAATGCGATGTTCAGCGTGCCGAGCGTGACGATGAACGAGGGCAGCTTGACCCGCGTGACGAGCACGCCGTTTAGGAGACCGAACAATGTGCTGGCGGCGATGCCGCACAGGATCGCGAGCACGGGCGGTATGCCGAGCACGACCGCGAACTTGGTCATGATGATCGAGCCGAAGGCCATGACCATCCCGCACGAGAGATCGATGCCGGCGGTCAGCACCACGAGCGTTTGGCCGATGGCGATGACGGCGACGACGATCGTTTGCTGAAGTATCAGCGAGAAATTCTGGAACGAAAGGAAGCGATGGCTTTGCGAGACGAAGAAGGCACACGCGGCGATGAGGGCGATCAACGGACCGGCCTCCGCGAGGCTCGGCATGCGATGTCCGCGCGAGTGAGGAACGGGGGCCGGCGCTAGCGGCCCGGCTGATTGAGTCGTCATGATGCGTCTTCTCCTACGATCGAAATGACTGACAGCGCAGGCGCGGCGGCGAAGCGGCGCTTCGCCGCGCGCCGTGACTGCGTTACTTGCCCCAGCAGTTTTGCAGGCCGTATGCCGTGTCTTTGCTGTCGACGCCAGGCATCGGTTTGTCGGTGATCAGCTCGACGCCGGTATCGGTATAGCCGCTCACCTTCTTGCCGCTCTTCGCATATTCGACACCGGCATCGACGCCGAGCGCGGCCATCTTCAGCGGGTATTGCTGCGAGGTTGCCGCGATTTCGCCGGCCTTCACGTTACGCACGCCTTCGCAGCCGCCGTCGACCGACACGATCAGCACGTTCTTCTCCTTGCCCGCGGTTTTCAGCGCGCGATAGGCGCCGGCCGCGGCGGGCTCGTTGATCGTGTAGACGACGTTGATGTCGGGCGACTTCTGCAGGCAGTTCTCCATCGCCGCTTGTCCCTTCGACTGATCGCCGCGCGTGTCCTGGCTGCAGACGATGCTCGGATCGCCCGCCTTGATGCCGAAGCCTTTCAGGAAGCCGTCGTGGCGCAAGATGCCCACGGAGATGCCCGGTGCGAGATCGAGCGTGGCGATCTTGGCGGGCTTGCCGCCGAGTGCCTTCTTCGCGTACGCGCCGATCAACTCGCCGGCCTTGAAGTTGTTCGTGGCGAACAGCGCGTCGGTGGCGCTTTGCGGATCGGTGGGCGTATCGAGCGCGATGACCATGACGCCGGCGTCGCGTGCTTTCTTGATCGACGGGACGATGGCCTTCGTGTCGCTAGGCGTGATCAGGATCGCCTTGGCACCTGCCGTCGTCATGTTTTCGAGGGCGGTGACCTGGGATGAGTTGTCGCCGTCGAATCGGCCGGCGGCGGTCAGCAGCTTCGCGCCGTCCTTTTGGGCAGCGGCTTGGGCGCCTTGCTTCATTTTCACGAAGAACGGGTTGGTGTCGGTCTTCGTGATGAGGCCGACGATCGGCTCATCGGCGAATGCCGCACCGGCGCAAACAGCCGAGGCAACAGCGGCGCCGAGCATCAAGTGCCGGGCGGCGGCCAGGTAAGGACGGGTTTTCATCGAACGCTCTCCTCCGGGTGATTGACAACGAATTGGCAGCGCGTCGCTTCGGCTGCTCGATTAAATCAACTGCGTGGATTTAGTACAGCAGCGCGAACGGTCGGAGTCAAGGACGGTCGTTGGGTGCAGTGCGAAAAAGACAATTCGGTCTAATGGCGAGCGAAGGCCGCCCCGGCGGGGGAAAAGCGGTTTTATTGCGTTGCGGCAATCGAGGAGGCCACTCAGGGAAAATCCCGAGTCGAATGAGTGGCTCACGAAACGCTTAATCGGCTTTTTTTAGCTTTTATTTGCCGAGTTGCGGTTGCGGTCCCACGGGAGCCGCCTGAGAGGATGCGCCCGCGCGCGACCCTATCTATCGGAGCGGGTCGCGCGGCAGGCGGTATTGGGCAAGCGCTACGGCAAGGGGCGGCGATTACGCGGCTTGCGCCGCTTCGCGGTTGTGTTTGGCTATCGCGGCGCGTTTGGTCTTGCCCGCGCGCGACGGCGGCTGACATGCGCCGCATACGACGTTGTTCTGCAAATCGTGCTTGTGCGCGACGAACTTGCCGCTGCAACGGCAGCAGGGCGTCAATTGCAAGATGTCGGCGTCGAAAAAGCGCACGAGCGTCCAGGCGCGCGTCAGGTCGAGCACGGGCTCGGCGTCGCTATGCTTGCAATGCTCCAGGTACAGGCGATAGCCCTTCGTGAGCGCATCCAGATGCGAGCAACCCGCCTCGTGCTTCAAGAACACGTACGTGTTGTAGAACAGCGATGCGTGAATGTTCGCGAGCCACGTCATGTACCAGTCGGCCGAGAAGGGCAGCATCCCCTTCGGCGGCGATACGCCTTTGATTTCGCGATACAGGCGGATCATGCGGTCGCGAGAGAGGGTCAACTCGCTTTCGAGCACCTGCATGCGCGCCCCGAGCTCGATGAGCGCGATGGCGCGGAATACTTCCTGGGCGTCTTCCGTGAGGCTCTTTTTCTGGACCATGACCTTGCCTCGTCGATTTACGCGAACTGCTCGGCCGGCTGGCTGGCCAGCAGGATAGCGGTGTGCGTGGCGGCCACTTCGGCGTTTTTCGCGGTCTGCGTCAAAGCCGACAGCATCGAGTGGTCGTTGAAGCGGAAGAAGCACAACAGTTGGTCGGAGGAAGCAAGCTTCACGCTCTGCGCGAGCGAAAGCCCGGCCAGCAAATCGGCCAACTCCGACGACAGGCCAAGACGGAACATGCCGATGGCCTTGTCCTCGCGCAGCATGCGCTGCGCAAGCATGATGTACGACAAATTAATTTCGCGGATAGAGTCCAGCGTCTCGCTGCTGCGGTCCATTTCTCACGTTTCCGAAGCCCCGTTGACCCAGTCCGGTATTTTCTACCGTGTAATTTTGTCGCTCGCGGGGACGACATCGTTTGCGCGACCCCGGTGCATTCTTTGATACAGCCAGTTACAACTTGTAACACCATGGGGGCCATTCTAAGAACCGCTTTTACCGAAAGCAATCCCTTCCTAATAAAATGTAGGAAAAAAGCACGCTTAGGGTTTTCGGCAATTTTTTCATGTTGCTGTAACAAGAAAACTTGACCGGCTTCAATCAGGCATTTGCCCAGGGTAAGTGTTACGCGCTACCCGTTGCGGCTCGATTTGTAATGAATTAGAAAGAAAAACGTCGCCCGCGAGTAAAAATTCCCCATCCTACCGGTCGGCCGATCGCGTTCGAATGGCTGGCATCATCGATGCGCACGCCACCATTGCTTCAACACCGGCCAGAGCAGCGTCCCCCAGGTCGTGGCGCAGATCGCGAGCGCGATGAGCACGGCGGCGCTGCCGCAATCTTTCGCGCGGCGCGAAAGTTCGTGCCGGTCCAGCGAGATGCGGTCGACCACGGCCTCGACGGCCGAGTTCAGCAATTCGACGAGTAAGACGAGCAGCACGGAGCCGATCAACATGACCCGTTCGATCGCGGCAACCGGCAGCAACACCGCACAGGGCAGTAACACGACGGCTAGCGCGACCTCCTGGCGAAAAGCACTTTCGGCGCGGAAGGTCGCAAGCAAGCCGTCATACGAATGTTTCAGGGCGAAGAGTGCGCGCGTGATACCGGTTCGCTTCGGGGGCGATACGAGTGGGTCGTGGGAAGGGGAGGCGCTGGGCGATTTGCTCTGACGGACCATCGGGCGTACCTATCGATCGGCCGCGAACGCCGCAGCCGGCTGTGCTGAAAAGTACGGTAAGTTTGTCACACTTGTCTGCTATGCTTGGCGGCTTCGCGCAGCGACACGCCCCCATTGCGCGGGGCATCGAGTCAAGGTCGCAGCTAGGTTCAAATCATTTGTCGCAGGTCAAAGTTCCGACTATATAAGCCATGTATACGAATGAGCCGAAATCGGCGTGCGCCCGGCCGTCTGTGAGCAAGGCCGCGGGAAATTGGCCGGATGGCACGCCGCGCAAGGACAGGCCGTCGGTGGGGCGTCCTCCCGTTCGGCATGAAACGGGCCGTCAATGAAGAAACTCGCGTTATCGACTTACTTTTGTTCGGCCGTCTTGGCCGCCTGGTCGTTCAGTCCTTCGTTACTCGCCGCGCCCCAGAGCGCCGCTTCGCCTTCGGCAACCGCCAATAGCGCGGTGCCCGCGGCGTCCACGACATTCAAGTTCGCGACGCTCGGCGCTTATGAGCCGCTGCATCTGCGTGGGCCCGACGATACGCGCACGATCAACGTGGGCGTGCGGCTCGATCGCGTCGTGACGGCCGCGACGTTGCGGCTACGCTACACCTACTCGCCGGCACTCGTTTTTCCGCTCTCTCATCTGAAGGTATCGATCAACGGCGAGGCCGTGGCGACGGTGCCGTTCGATAGCGAGCACGCGGGGCAAATGATTACGCGCGACATCGCGCTGGACCCGCGCTTTCTGACGGACTTCAACCAGTTGAACGTGCAGTTGATCGCGCACTACACGCTCGATCACTGCGAAGATCCCGAGAACTCCGCGCTGTGGGCCGACATCAGCCCAACCAGCGAAATCCTGCTCGACACCCAGCCGCTCAAGCTACCCGACGACTTGAGCTTGCTGCCCGCGCCTTTCTTCGATCGGCGCGATCCGCGGGAGTTGCGGCTGCCGTTCGTGCTGCCCGCGTCGCCCGACGATTCGACGCTCGAAAGCGCCGGCATCTTAGCGTCGTGGTTCGGCGAACTGGCCGATTATCGCCAGGCGCGGTTCTCGGTCTCGAGCAGCCTGCCGACCGATGGCCATGCCGTTGTCGTCGGCACCCGCGCGCAGTTGCCCGCGGGTTTGACACTGCCCACGATCGACGGGCCGATGCTGATCATGGCCGACAATCCGTCCGCGCCGAATATGAAGCTGCTGATCGTGACGGGCCGCACCGAGGCCGAAGTCAAACAAGCGGCCGATGCGCTGGTGCTGGGCAAAGCCGCGCTGACCGGGTCGCAGGCCAGTATCGAGCACGTGGACATCGGGCCCGAGCGCAAACCGTACGATGCGCCGCGCTGGTTGCCGATCGGGCGGCCGATCCCGTTCAAGCGCCTGGTGGACGATCCCAAACAACTTCAAGTCTCCGGTAGCCGGCCCGACGCGATTCGACTCAATCTGCGCGTGCCGGCCGATCTGTATTCGTGGAGCGGGCAGGGCGTGCCGCTCGATTTGAAGTACCGCTATACGGCGCCGACGGTGCAGAACAATTCGGCTCTGGCGATCTCGATCAACGATTTGCTCGTGAAGTCGCTGCGCTTGCCGCCGGCGGAGGACAAGGACGGCAAGGGCCGGCTGCAACTGCCCATCTTGGGCGGTTCCGACGCGCGCACGGCCGATCTGCTCGATATCCCGGCGTTCCGCGTCGGCAGCGCGAATCAGCTTCAGTTGAAGTTCGATCTCGACTCGCAAAAGACCGGGTTGTGCCAAGGCGTCGCGCAAAACCCGGTTCGCGCCGCCGTCGATCCCGATTCGACCATCGATTTCTCGCATTTCGTGCACTACGCGCGGATGCCGAATCTCGCGTACTTCGCCAACAGCGGCTTTCCGTTTACGCGGTATGCCGATCTGGCGCAGACGGCCGTCATCGTGCCCGATCGCCCCGCGCCGCAAGACCTCGAGGCGCTCCTAACGGTACTCGGCCATATGGGGCAGTGGACGGGCCTGCCGTCGCTGCGCGTGCAGGTGCTGCGCGCGGGACAAGCGCAAGCCGTGAAAGACAAGGACTTGCTCGTCATCGGCGATAGCCGGTCGGATGTGTTGCCGCCGAGCTGGCGCGCAGTGTCGCCGCTCTCGATCGCGGCGGACTCGAACGGCCATATCACGCGGACGGCTTTTTCCGTCAAAGAGTACTGGCGCGACGGCGTGCAGGTGCCCGAGGGCAGCGCGCGCCTCGGCGAAAGCGGACCGCTCGCGGCCTTGCTCGGCTTCGAATTGCCGGGCAGCCACGGACGCAGCGTCGTCGCCATGACCGGCACGTCGCCCGCTCGTCTCGACGATTTGCTCGATGCGCTCGAAAAGCCCGATCGCGTCGCCAAGCTGCAAGGCGACGTCGCGCTCGTTCAGGGCGAACGTATCGAGAGCATGCGCGTCGGCGATACCTATGTGGTCGGTTACGTGCCTTGGTATGCGCAGATTTGGGGCCGCGCCATTCGGCACCCGGTCGTGCTCGGCGTGCTCGGCGCGATCGGTGGGTTGCTGCTCGCTATCGGCGCGTTCACCGCCTTGCAAGAACTGGCGGCGCGGCGCCGGGGGATCTGACCGATGGTGTCGACCGATCGGCGGCGCGCGCTCGGAACTGCAAAGCGTTGGGTGCTGCGCGGTATCGCGGCGGGCCTCGTCGCGGGCTCGAGCACGGCCGGCGCGGCCAGCGCCGGAACGGCCCCGGCGTGCACGCCGGCCTGGCCGCGCTGGGACGCGTTCAAGCACGGGTTTTTATCCGCCGACGGACGCGTGATCGACGTCGGTTCGGCCGACGATCGCACGGTGTCGGAAGGGCAAGCCTATGCGTTGCTTTTCGCGCTTATCGCGAATGACCGGGCAACCTTCGACGAAGTGTTGCGCTGGACCGAGAACAACCTCGCGCAGGGCGATCTGACGAGTCACTTGCCCGCTTGGCTGTGGGGCCGGGATAAAGACGGCGCCTGGCATGTGCTCGACGCGAACGCGGCCTCGGATGCCGATCTGTGGATCGCCTACGCGCTCTTGCAGGCCGGCGAGGTTTGGCACGAGCGCAGCTATACGGCGCGAGGGGTCGTGCTCGCACGCCATATCGCCGACCAAGAAACGGCGATCCTGCCGGGTCTGGGGCTGACGTTGCTGCCCGGTCCTCAAGGTTTCCATCCCAATCCGGATGAATGGCGGATCAATCCCAGCTATATGCCGCTGCAGGCGTTGCAAGCGCTGGCCGGCATGCTGCGCGACGATGGGCGATGGGCGCGCTTGACCGAGTCGGCATCGGCGCTCTTGCTCGGTACGGCGCCGCAAGGCTTTGCGCCCGACTGGGCGCGCTATGTCACGGGCAAAGGCTTCGAGCCGGACACCGATACACAGGCGCGGGGTAGTTACGACGCGATTCGCGTCTATCTCTGGGCGGGCATGCTCGATCCGGCGCAGCCGGGTGCGAAGCCGCTGCTCGCGCGCCTGACGCCGTTTGCCGATTACATCGCCGAACACGGTGCGCCGTACGAGTCGATCGATACGACGAACGGGCAGGCGAAACAGTCCGGCAATTCCGGTTTTTCGGCCGCGGCGGTGCCTTTTTTGAGCGCGCTAGGACGATCGTCCGCCGCTAGCGCGCAAGCCGATCGCGTGCAGTCGCTCGAAGCGCGCGATCCTCCCGGGTATTACTCGAGCGTGTTGACTTTGTTCGGTCTCGGCTGGCGCGACGGCCGCTATCGCTTCAAGGCCAATGGCACCTTGGACCTTCGTTGGCGAGCGGCATGCTCGAGCGAGGGACGATGACGGACAGCGTGCGCCCGAGCGCGGCCGCCCTCGTCCGATGCGCGGCGCTGGCCGCGCTGATCGGGGCGGCCGGCAGCGGCGCCGCTCACGCGGCGGAACCGAAAGCGCCGGATGCCGCCGCGCGGCCGGTGACACCCGAGGCGCGCCTGCTTGCCACGGCGCGTCTGTGGGCGGCCAAACATCGCGACGACCTCGCGTTGCAAGCCGTGCAAAAGGCGTTGCTGATCGCGCCCGACGATCCCGTGCTGCTCAGCGAGGCGGTGCGCATCGAATTGCGGCTGGGCCAAGCGCGAGAGGCCGCGATGCAGCTCGACCGCCTGAAGGCGCGTGCGCCTGATGCCGTGACCACATTGCAGCTCGAAGACGAATACCGCTCGGCCACGAGCGGCCGAGGCGAGCTGGCGACGATTCGCTTGCTCGCGCGCAGCGGGCACGGCGAGGAGGCGGTGCGCCGGTTGCAAGTTCTCTTTCCGCATGGTGCGCCGCCCGGGGCACTCGGCGCCGAGTACTACCGGATTTTGTCCGGTACCCCGGCCGGCTATGCGCAAGCCGTCGAGGGATTGCGTCGCCGGATTGCCGGCGATCCGAGCGATACGGCGGCGGCGCTCACGCTCGTGGGTTTGCTGAACGAGAACGGCGCGACCAGGGCGGAGGCGAATCGGCTCGCGTGGTCGCTTGCTCGGCGCGAAGACGTCGATCATACCGAGGCGATGAACGCGTGGCGAAGCGTGCTGCAATCGGCGGGTGCCGACCCGGCCTATCTCGATGCCGTGCATGCGTATCTGGCGCTCGAGCCCGACGACAACGAATTCAAAGACCGGGCGCAGACGCTCGACGCCCAGCGGCAAGCCCGGCTCGAACTCGAACGCAACCCGGATTACATCGCGCAGCACGAGGGCTTGAAAGCGCTCTCGCGCGGCGACCTGCCCGCGGCCGATTCGTTGCTCACGCGCGCCGCCAAGGCCCGGTCGAACGATGCGGATGCCGTGGGCGGTCTAGGGCTCGTGCGGCTGCGCGAAGGGCGGCACGACGAAGCGCGCACGCTGTTTTCGCGCGCGGCGGCGCTGGCGCCGGACAATCGCTCGAAGTGGGACGGCCTTGCCCGCACGGCGCTCCTATGGGGCACGATTGCGAAGGGGCGCGAGGCGGCTGCGGCGGGCAGGCCGGCCGATGCGCGACGCGAGGCGCAAGCCGCTCTGGCGATCGACCCGGGCAACGCGCAAGCGAAGCAGTTGTTGGCGGACGCCTGGCTGGCCGAACGCAATTGGGCGGCGGCCGAGCCGTTGCTGCGCGAATTGCTGGCCCGCCGGCAGTTGAACCTGGGCGCTGTCGAAGGGATGCAGACGCTTTTGCGCGAGACGGGGCGCGAGCGCGAGGTCGCCGCGCTGTTGGAAGCCTTGTCTCAACGTTTTCGCGACGAGGCCGATCGCCGGGGACTCGCGGGGCTGCGTGCCGACGCCCTGACGCTCGATGCGCAGCGCCTGACGTCGTTGGCTAGGTTCGGACCCGCCGCCGAAGATTACGAAAAGGCCCTGCGCTTGGCGCCGGATGCGCCGTGGACCCGCTTCGCGCTCGCGCGCATCTACCGCGACCTCGGCTTGCCGCAACTCGGGCGGGCGGTCATGGACGACGGTCTAGCCGTGCAGGCATCGCCGGAAATGCGCTATGCGACGGCGCTCTACCGCAATTCGATCGACGACTGGGCCGGCGCGCAAGCCGCACTCGAGGGCATTGCCCCCGAGGCGCGCACGCAAGGCATGCGTGCGCTCGCGAGCAAGCTCGACGCGCAAGTTGCATTGCGCCAAGCGCGCGCGGCTTTCGCGAGCGGCGATCGTGAGACGGCGGAGCAAGCATTGGCGAATGCGCGGACCGAGGGAAGGGACGATCCCTACGTCACCGCTTCGGTTGCCGCCATGTTGATCGACGAGGGCCAAGCCGACCAAGGTCTCGCGTTGATGCGCGATTGGATGGCGAGCCATCCGCAAGAAACCGATGCCGATGTCGAGCTTCGCTACGGCGACTTGCTCGGCAGCGCCGGGCGCAACGATGCGTTGGCGCAATGGCTTGCGAAGCTGCGTCGCGAGCGGCAGTTGACCGCGCAGCAGAGCGCGCGCCTCGAGGACCAATCGTTGCGCTCCGTGTTGCGCGAGACCGATGCGGCGCTCGATCAAAACGATTTCGCGAAGGCGCGCCGCACCCTGCTGCAAGCGAGTGCGGCGGGCAAGCGCGACAAGCGCTATGCGCTCGAACTGGCCGATCTCGAACGCGCGCAGGGTCATTACGGTGCGGCACGCGCGGCGCTCGAGCCGGTGCTCGCTCATGCGCCGGACGATCCCGATGCGCGCCTGGCGCTGGCGCGAGTCCTGGAAGATAGCGGCCATCGAGAGCAAGCGTTGCGTCTCGTTCGATCCGTGCTCGAGTCGGCGCAGCCCGACGATATCGATACGCGCTTGTCGGCCGCGCGCCGTTTGGCGGCCCTGCGTCGTCCGCGCGAGGCGCAGGCACTGACGGACGCGTTGCAGCAGAACTATCCGCAGCGTCCGGATGTGACGATCGAGGCGGGGCGCTTGGCGCAGGATCTCGGCGAATACGACGATGCGGCGTCATTGTTCCGGCGCTCGATCGCGCAAGAGCGCGCCGCCGGCGTGATAGCGCGCGATCCGGCCGGCACGCCGGGGCAAGCGGCGCTGGCCGACCTCGAGCAGCGGCGCGATCCCGAGATCGAGGCGGGATGGATGCCGGCGTTCAAGGCGGGCGATCCCGGCATCTCCGACTATCACGCACAGCAAGTGCCGATTTACATCCAAGTGCCGTATCGCTATCAAGGGCACTTTTTCTTGCACCTCGACACCGTGCACCTCGATGCGGGCACGCTGTCGATCACGGACCCGCCGTCGTATGCGTTGACCACGTTCGGGACTTATTCGGCGTTCTTGCCGCCCGCGACGACACCGGTCTATCTTTCGCATCAACAGGCAACGGGCGTGGCGCTCGGGACGGGATACACCTCGGATGCATGGCGCTTCGATCTGGGCACGACGCCGCTCGGGTTCCCGGTGCATTACCTCGTGGGCGGAGTACGTTACCGTTTCGATGCGGGGCCCGCGAGTTTTTCGGTCAGCGCATCGCGCCGGCCGCAAACGAGCAGCGAGCTTTCGTATGCCGGGTTGCGCGATCCGTGGACCAATGCGGTGTGGGGCGGCGTGCGCCGCGACGGCATCGATTGGCATACCGGCATCGACGTGGGCCGCATGAGTTGGTTCTCCGAACTCGGCGCGGGCGTGCTGACGGGCAAGAACGTTGCATCGAACCAGGAAGTGACAATACGTGCGGGTTTCACGACCCCCGTCTATCGAGGCCGCGACATGCGTGTGAGCACCGGGCTCGTCGGCAATTGGTGGCACTACACGAACAATTTGCGCTTTTACACGTATGGGCAGGGCGGCTACTACAGTCCGCAACGCTATACGTCGCTGGGCGTACCGTTCGAATGGATCGGGCGTCGCGGCGGCCTCACCTGGGATCTGACGGCCACGGTCGGTGCGTCGAATTCCTACGAAAAAGACTCGCCGTATTACCCTGAAGGACTCCCGAACGCGCCGCCCGGGCTTGCGCCGCACAATCCCGGCAGCTTGGTGTTTACGGGCGGCTCGACGGCGGGCCTCAGCCTTTCGTACGGGGTCAGCGGCGTCGTGCAGTATCGATTCAATCGTAGGCTCGTCGCCGGGCTGCGCTTCGACATCGATCATGCGCACGATTACGCGCCCAGTTCGGGGATGATTTACCTGCGATATTCGTTCGACGCGCGCAAGCCGGACACGAGCCTGTCGCCCAGGCCGGTCGGCCTTTATTCGGACTATTAGGAAGATGGAAGAAGGCAAGCAACCCGCACCGCAGCGCGACGATGCGCACCGGCCCCACGGGGCAGGCGGGATCGCCGCGGACGCGCCGGCCGGCCGCGGGCTCGGCGTGCTGTTGCGCGATGCCGTGAGCGCAACCGTGCCGGCGGGCAGCCGTCTCGCAATCGAAGCGTTGCCCGACGAAGTGGCCCTATTGGCGCCGGGGCACTTCTATGCGATCTACGCCAAGCCGCGCACGACGGCGTGCGATGCGTTGATCTGGGGTACCGCGAAAGCCGCTCGCACGCGCTACGTCACGCTCGTGCTCGCGCGCACGCGTGAACGAGCGGCGGCGCGGATGCGGGAGTTGGGATTCGGCGCGAGCGGCGCGGCGCGCGGCTGGCCGCGCAACTTGAACGTGCTGGCGATGCCGGAGGGCGCGACGGACGGTGAAGACGCAGGCGCCGTCCCCGCGGGCGCGCCGCCGCCGGGCACACGGGTCGCCTTCGCGCGCCTCTTTGGCGGCTTGCGTGCGCTCAAGCGGTTCGGCTTTCGTCAAAGCGCGTTGTATTTGGTGGAGGGCGCCGAGCGTTGGCTGACCTGGGGCGACCCCGATGCGCTCGCGCGCGAGGCGAATCTGCTCGCGAACTGGTGCGCGGCGCGGCGGATCGCGCTGGTGTTACTGCTCGATCCGACCAAGATCGACGACGGCAAACCCCGCGATTCGAACGCCGACGGCTTCATGAGCCAAGAGCTCACGCAGCAGCCGGGCTATCTGGAATTGCACGGCGCCTGCGGCGGCGTGGCCCGGATGGGACGCACGCACGGCGAGCTGCTTTGGCACGTCGAGTTTTGGCGCGCGGGCAGGGCATTGGCCACGGGAGAAACGCGTGCGTTGCGCTTCACCGAAGACGGACGATTGAGCGTCGCGCCCGAAGTGGCCGATAGCAACGCGCAAGCCGCCTTGCGCTTGGCACGCGACGAATCGCGTGTGGTCGTCACGCGCGCCGTCGTCGCCAACGAAAGCTGGGTGCCCCCCGAGTGGGAACTCGTGGACGACCAGCAGGCCGCGGTAGCGGCCTGCGTGGGCGCGCAAGCCGCCACCGTCCTGCTCGATTTTCGCGACCGCTCGACGCTCGAGCCGTTGTGCGCGGCCGTGCACGCGTTGCGCCGCGAGTGCGGGCGAGCGCTGAAAATCGTCGTGGTCGAACGCCGCGAGGCGCTTCGTCATCAGTACGAATTGCTGCTGCTGAGCCTAGGGGCCAACTTGATCGTCGGCCGCGAGTTGCCGTTTTCGCGCGTGCAGTCGCTGCTCCGCTCGCTACAGGGTCAGCTCGATACGCGGCCCATCGCGCACGATTACCGGGCCGCGCTAGCCGCCGCGCTGACCGACGAGGTGCGCGGTTATCTGCCCGTCGCCGCGTTTTGCGAGCGTATCGAGGCGGTGCTGGCGCGCGGCGCCGTGCTCGATTTGCCCCATGTGCTCGCCAAGGTGACGCTGTTGCCGGACATCGCTCACGCGCAGGCGCTCAAACACTGCGCGCCGCGCCGGGCGGGCGACGTGGCCACCGCCGACGCCGCGCATCTTTACGTCTTCCTGTTCGCGTGCCGCTTGCCCGATGCGGACGTTGCGCTCGCCCATATCTTCACGGTGCCGGTCGAGCACCTGTCGGATCGCGTCGTCTACTTGGCCGAAGCGAGCATCGAGCGCGAGATCGAGGCACTGGCCGAGGCGAACCGCCGCGCACCGATCGCCGATTACAGCGATCTGTTCAGCGAGGCCGCGCCGTCGCGCGAACCGCGACGGGCCGCGGCGATCGGCGAGCCGGGCGATACGCCGCCCGATGCGGCAACGCCGGGCGATGCCGCATCGCAGTTGATGGCCGTGGAAAGCATGCTGGAAAAAATCAATCGCGAAGGTTCGCCCGCTCGCCGCGCGAACGGTGCGCCGGACGAAGCGAGCGCGGCCGGCACGCGGCCGGCGCAACGAGCGGTCCGGGCCGCAACCGTCGCGCGGCGCGCGGCGCAACCTTGGCCGATGCCCCTACGCGGCGAGGAGAGCCCGAAATGACGTTCTTCTTGCTCCTATGCTTCGCGGCCGGCATCGTCATTGCGGTTCCGGTATGGATCGTGTCGCAGCGCTTCGGTGCTCGCCGCGGCTTGCAAGCCGCACGCCGATTCAATCCCGACGACGCCATCCCCTGCGTCATCGAGCCTGTCGCGCTGAAGGGCCGTTTGATGCCCGATCTCGAGCGTGCGGCCGACGAACCCGGGCGAGAAGCGCAAGGAGACGCGCGATGAAGACGATTGCGCTCGTGTCGACGGTGGGCGGTGCCGGTAAGACGACCGTGACCGCCGCATTGGCTGTTCTGCTCGCGCGTCGCGGGCGCCCCGTGGCCGCCGCGGATCTCGATCCGCAAAACATGCTCGGCGCGCATCTCGGCTTGGATACGTTCGCGCGCGCGGGGCTCGGTCACGCGATGGCGGGGCAAGGGGAGCCTTGGCACGGCAACACGTGGCGCAATGCCGACGGTGTCTTGTTCGCGCCGCATGGAGAGACGACGCTTGCCGAGCGTACGGCGTACGAAGCGCGACTGGCGCAAGAGCCGCACTGGCTCGTCGATGCGCTCGCTCGT
Source organism: Trinickia dabaoshanensis (assembly GCF_002879885.1). Taxonomy (GTDB): domain Bacteria; phylum Pseudomonadota; class Gammaproteobacteria; order Burkholderiales; family Burkholderiaceae; genus Trinickia; species Trinickia dabaoshanensis. The sequence goes on along the minus strand of NZ_PNYA01000037.1, from coordinate 32,295 downwards.
ATCGATTTTCCCGCGCGCGGCGTCGCGCTCCTCGATACGGCGCGCTTTCCGTCGCAGCAGGCGGCGCAAGCCGTGCGCGCGGCCGATTTGGTGTTGTGCGTGACGCCGCCCGATCCGGCCGGGTGCGCGACGCTCGCCCGTTGCTTTCCTAGCCTACGTGAGACGGGCGCGCTCGTGAAAGTCGTCGTCAACCGCCTCAACCCCGCGCGAGATATGCAGCGCGACGCGCTCGTCTTGCTGCGCGCGGCCGTCGGCGACGCGTTGGAGTTAGCCCACCGCGTGCATTTCGATGCCGCGATGCCTGAGTCGCTGGCCCGCGGCGAATGGTTGTTCGATGAAGCGCCGCATTCGCAGGCCTCGCACGATTTGCACGGACTCGCGAACTGGATCGATGCGTGGCTGGACGGCACGCTCGACGTCGGCATGGCAGTCGATTCGGAGCACACGCGATGAAAGCGCGCCTCGTCGAAGCGTTCCGCGGCGCGCGCACCCGTGCGATCGATTGGATTGCGTTCGGTCTCGGTCTACCCGAGCAGCGCACGCCCCTCGATTGGCTCGTTAGGCTATGGTTCAGACCGCCGCCGGCCGGCAAGCCCGATCGGCCGGCACTGTGGGCGCGCGCCGCGCTGCTCGCGCTGGCCGCGCACTGGGGCGTGCTCGATCCGCGCAGTGGGCGTTCGTGGCTATGGCGCGCATTCGTTCGGCCGCCACGGCCGCGGGCGCAGCCCGGGATATCGCGCGCCAGACAAACGTTCGATCGCATCGAACGCATCTTGTTGCCGGCGGTGCTCGCCGTGCGCGCCGCGTGGCGGCGATTCGAGGCGCTGCTCGCGTTGCTCCCGTGGCAGCGCTGGGGCGAAGCGCTCGAAAGCGGGACCGAGCGCATCGGCCACGTGCGCTGGTTGTTGCCGCTGCTGACCGTGCTCGGCGCGTTGCTATGGACCGGCGTGGGCGCGTCGCCGCTCCAGGCCGCGGGCCAAGTGCAATTTTTCGCGCTGACGATCGCCGTCGCGCTCATCGTGCGCCGTTTCCCGGGACGCTTGCCGGTGCTGATCCTCGCCACGCTCTCGCTGCTCGCGATGGGGCGTTACATCCTTTGGCGCGTGACCGAAACGTTGACGTTTCGTACGCCGATGGAGGCGATCGTCGGTTACGCGCTGTTTTCGGCGGAGATGTATACCTGGCTGATCATGACGTTCGGCATGATCCAAACGGCGTGGCCGCTGAACCGCACGGTGGCGCGTTTGCCGGCCGACCCGTCGACGTGGCCGACGGTGGATATTTACATTCCCACCTATAACGAACCGCTGTCGGTCGTGCGTCCCGCCGTATTCGCGGCGCAGGGCGTCGATTGGCCGTCCTCGAAACTGCGCGTGTACCTGCTCGACGACGGACGCCGCCCCGAATTCGAAGCATTCGCTCGCGAGGCGGGCATCGAATACTTGACGCGCGCCGATAACCGCAACGCCAAGGCGGGCAACATCAATGCGGCGCTCAAGGTGACGAAGGGCGAATACATCGCGATATTCGATTGCGATCACGTGCCGACGCGTTCGTTCTTGCAGATGACGATGGGCACGTTCTTGCGCGACCCCCAGTGCGCGATGGTGCAAACGCCGCATCACTTTTTTTCGCCCGATCCGTTCGAGCGCAACCTGGGCACGTTCAATCGCGTGCCGAACGAGGGCAAGCTGTTCTACGGTCTCGTGCAAGCCGGCAACGATCTGTGGAACGCCTCGTTTTTCTGCGGCTCTTGCGCGATCATCAAGCGCGGGCCGTTGCAAGCCGTCGGCGGCGTCGCCGTCGAAACGGTGACCGAGGACGCGCATACGGCGTTGCGATTGCATCGGCAAGGCTATACGACGGCCTACTTGCCGACGGTTCAGGCCGCCGGTCTCGCGACCGAGAGCTTGGCCGGCCACATCAAACAGCGCACGCGCTGGGCGCGCGGCATGGCGCAAATCTTTCGCATCGACAATCCGTTTCTCGGGCGCGGCCTTGGCTTTTTCCAGCGGCTTTGCTACGGCAACGCGATGATGCATTTCTTCTACGGCGTGCCGCGGTTGATCTTCCTCGTCATGCCGATGGCGTATCTGTTCTTCCAGTTGTATTTCATCAACGCGGCGGCCACCACGATCGCGAGCTACGTGCTTCCGTACATCTTCATCTCGAACATCGCGAATTCGCGCATGCAAGGCCAATACCGGCATTCGTTCTGGGCGGAAGTCTACGAATCCGTGCTGGCCTGGTACATCGCCTTGCCGACGACGTTTGCCTTCTTCAGTCCCAAACACGGCAAGTTCAATGTGACCGAGAAAGGCGGGCGCGTCGACGAAGGCTATTTCGACTGGAGCGTCTCGAAGCCCTATCTCGTGCTGCTCGGCTTGAATCTCGTGGCCTTCTTGGCGGGCGCGTACCGGCTTGCGTTCAACGCGAACGGCGAGGGGCCGACGATCCTCATGAACATGGTGTGGACGATCTACAACCTCGCGTTGCTCGGTGCCGCGGTGAGCGTGGCCAGCGAGGCCAAGCAGGTGCGCGTGACGCATCGGATCGCCATGCGCGTGCCCGCCACGCTGTTGCTCGCCGACGGCACGACGCTCGCATGCATGACGAGCGATTATTCGACGGGCGGGCTCGGGCTGGAATTGCCCGCGGACGGCATGGCGTTCGAGCGTGGACAGACGTTGCACGTCACGCTCAGCCGCGGCGATCGCATCTTCCATTTTCCCGCTCGCGTCACACGGTTGGCGGGCAGACATTTAGGCCTGCAATTCGAGGCGTTGACGCTGGAGCAGGAGCGCCAGTTCGTGCAGTGCACGTTCGGCCGCGCCGATGCATGGCTGAGCGGCGAGGAGCGGCCCATGGAGGACATGCCGTTGGCCGGCTTCAAGGAAGTGATGCTGATGGGTGTCGAGGGATACGCTCGTTTGGCCCAAGGGGCGATGCGCTCGGTGCGCTCGCTGTTGGCACTCGATCGAGCCCGGTATTGACACCGATGCGCAAGGAAATCAGTTCATGACGTTTTGGAATCTTTATTTCATCCTGAAGCTGTCGTTGTTCGCGACGGGACATCTCAAGCCCTTGTGGCTGGCGAACCTCGCGTTCGTGGCTGTATTGGCGTTGACGAGCCCGATTCGGCAGCGCGCTTGGCGCATCGTACGTTTCATCGCCGGCCTGGGTATCGGTGTGCCGCTGCTTTACCACGAGGCCATCGTGCCGCCGTTCTCACGCGTGATGGAGGAAGCCTCGGGTCTCGAATCGTTCACGGCCGGTTACTGGGTGGAGCTCGCGAGTCGATTCCTACCGCCCGCGATCATCGTCGCAGTCGTGGCTGTCGTGCTCGGGCATTGGCTCGTGAATCGCTGGCTACGCGTGGCGAGCTTCGTCGTCGTCGCGTTGGTGGCGTTGCCGATTTGGCACTTCGCCAGCCTCGCGATTAGCTCCGCGCAAAGCGCTTCGGCCAACGGCGCGCGCACCACCTCCGTGGTCGAGCAACCGCTCGATCATAATGCAGCGCTCGCGGCGTTCCGTACGGCCGAATCGCAGCGTCAAGTCACGTTCGGCAAACTCAGCGCCAACCCGAACGAACAATTCGACGTCATCATCTTGCACATTTGCTCGTTGTCTTGGGACGACCTCGATGTCGCGAAGGCGCGCGACAACCCGATGCTGAGCCACTTCGATTATTTGCTGACGAACTTCAGCACGGCGGCGAGTTACAGCGGCCCGGCCGCGATACGCGTGCTGCGGGCGAGCTGCGGACAAGAGGCGCATGCCGACTTGTACAAACCGGCGCCGCAGCAGTGCTATTTGCTCAGCGATCTCGCGCGTGCGGGCTTTACGCCGCAGATCTTGATGAATCACGACGGGCACTTCGACAACTTCCTCGATCTCGCCAAGGAAAACGCGGCCGTGCCGGGCGTGACGGTTCAATCGAATGCCGACGCGGCGGTGACGATGCACGCGTTCGACGGGTCGGTCGTCCACGACGATTACTCGACATGGGCGAATTGGTACGCCAAACGTGCGCAGACGCCCGGGCCGGTGGCGCTCTACTACAACACGATCAGCTTGCACGACGGCAATCGGGTCATCGGCAAGGAAAAGCTGTCGAGCCTCGAGTCGTATCCGTACCGCGTCAATACGTTGATGAACGAGGTCGATCAATTGGCGGACCTTATCGCGAAGTCGGGCCGGCGCGCCGTGATCGTGTTCGTGCCCGAGCATGGCGCGGCGCTGCGCGGTGATGCGAACCAGATCGCGGGATTGCGCGAGATTCCCACCCCTCGCATTATCCATGGTCCCGTGGGCGTGCGGATCGTGGGACTGCCGGGCGCGCACGGCCCGACCACCGTCATCGATACGCCCACGAGCTTTCTTGCGCTCGCGCAATTGCTGTCGAACCTCGTGTCGAACAGCCCGTTCAAGCCCGGTGTGGCGCTCTCGCAGTATGCGGCCGGTTTGCCGCAAACGCAGATGGTCGGCGAGAACGAAGGCACGGTGACGCTGAAGACAGCGAACGGGTATGCCGTGAAAACGCCTGACGGCGTATGGGTGGATCAAAATTGAACGTCGACGACACACGGGGCCGGGGCTGGCCCATCAACGATATCGGCGGCCTCGCGCGCCATGTGCCCGAGGTCGATCCGAATCGCTATTTCGACGAGCAAGCGCGGCTTGCCTATGAAGAAGCGCTCGTCAAATGGCCCGTGCTCGCTCGGCTGATGGGGCTGATGGGACCAACGGGGCTGACTGGCGAAGCCGGCGGTCCTGGTGGGGAGGATCTGCCGGCCGGCCTTCGCGACGTGCCGCTACCGTCTCCGTCCACGCGCTGATACGGCCTCGGTCGGCTTCACGCATCGATCGTCGTCGATCCGATTCGTGCGATGAGCCGATCGACGAGCGCGTCCACGTCGCGCTCGGCCGCCTCGATCGATTGCGCGAGCCGCGCATCGCCGAACTCGTCGTATTCGATCGCGATGCAATGCACCTCGTCGATGCCGATATAGGCGAACGCGGTGGCGATGCTCGCTTCGACATGGTTGCGCTCGGCAAGCCGTGGCGCATCGTAGCCGTAGTCGCCGCGCGAACTCAATAGCACCAAACGTTTGTCTTGCCCCGCCAGCAACGGCCAATACGGATCGCCCGGACGATTGCGATCGAAGCCGAACGTGCGGCCGACACGCACCACGTTATCGATATAGGCCTTGAATTGCGCGGGAGGCCCGAAGTTGTACATCGGCACCCCGGCAACGACGATGTCGGCGGCGAGCAGTTCGTCCACGAGCGCATCGCTGGGCGCTAATACGGCCCGCATCGATCCATCGCGCTCGGCCGGACGTGTGAACGCCGCATGAATCCACTCGCCGGTGACGGGTGAGGGCGGCGCGGCGCCGATGTCGCGGCGCGTCACTATGGCGCCGGGCATCGACTCGCGCCAGCGCGCGACGAAGCGCGCCGATAGCCGGCGCGTGTGAGAGCCATGCGGGCAAACGCCGGATACGCCGGCGCGGGCGCTCGAATCCAAATGCAAAATACGTGTCATGATGCTCGCTCGTTCGGGTTGGAATGCGCATGTGAAGCGATCTATCGCATGCGTCACGACTATACGAACGCACGATGCGATCCGACAAACGAGGAATTTGCGTCGACACGGCCAAGAAAAACTCATCCGTGCCGCCGGCGCACCGAAGCGTATGAGAAACCTGCCATCGTTGAACGCCTTGCGCGCGTTCGAAGCCGTCGCGCGCCACATGAGCATGAAGCTGGCGGGAGAGGAGTTGGCCGTCACGCCGACTGCCATTAGCCATCAAGTGCGGCAATTGGAGGAGTCGATCGGCGCGCCGCTCTTCGAGCGCCGTGTGCGCTCGCTCGTCTTGACGCCGCAAGGCGCGGCGTTATTGCCCGTGCTCTCGAAAGGGTTCGACGCATTCGAGTCGGCGCTTGCCGGGATTCGGCAAGCCAGCCCGCGCGAAACCGTGACGATCAGCACGACGACGGCATTGGCCGCGCGGTGGCTCGCACCGTCGATCGCATCGTTTCAAGCCGCGTGCGCCGAACTCGATCTGCGCATCCATGCGGCCGATAGCCCCGTGACGATTCCCGGCGAACATGCCGACGTCGCGATTCGTTACGGGGCGGGTCATTGGCCGGGGCTCGTGGCCGAACACCTGTTCGACGACGCCTATGCGCCTGTATGGCATCCGCGTTTGGGGCTGCGCGATCCGAGCGATTTGCGGACGCACGCATTGATTCACTCGGAGTGGCAGGCGAAGCTGCGCAATGTGCCCGATTGGGCCGCATGGGCAAGCGTGGCCGGCGTGACACTGACGCAGCGGCAGGATCTGAAGTTCTCCGACGAGTCGCACGCGATCGGCGCGGCGATCGCGGGCCAGGGCGTGGCGCTCGTGAATCTGCCGCTGATCGAGCGGGAACTGCGCACGGGTGAACTCGTCGCGCCGTTCGGGCCTGTGCTGCACCGGTTCTCTTTCTGGCTCGTCTACCCGGACGCATCGAGGCACGGCGGCAGCGCGCGCAACATCGCCGCCGTGTGCGATTGGATACGCGCGCTGCCGCGACCGAACGTGAATGCGTTACTTCGCGACGGCGAACAGCGTGAGGTTCATTAAGAGCTTGAATGCCTCGCCGAGCAGCACGGCGCCCGTCACGCCAGCGGCCCAGAGGACGACGAACCAAACCCAGCGCGGCAGCGCGCCGCGCCGCTTAGTGATAGTGATGCTCGCCATGACGTACCTTCCCACGGAAGACCCAGTAGCCGAGCATCGTATAAGCCAGAATGATCGGCAAGATGACGACCGCGCCCGTCAGCGTGAACGTGAGGGTGCGCTCGGGTGCCGCCGCTTCCCACAGCGTGACGGACGAAGGAATGGCATACGGCCATAGCGTGGCGAGCAGCCCCGCGTAGCCGAGCACGACAAAGCCCATCGCCAGCAGGAACGGGCGCGTATGGTGACGCTCGCGCGCCGCGCGCCGCATGAAATACGCGCACAGAGCCACGAGGAACGGTGCGGGCAGCATGCGATAAAACCACTGAGCGCTGAACCAGCGCGCGGCCACACCGGGCTCTTGCAACGGCGTCCAAATACTGACGGCCGCGATGAACGCGACCAGCACGAGCGTGAGCGGCCACACGAGCCGATGCAGACGGCGTTGGATGTCGCCCTCCGTTTTCGCGACGAGCCAGCAGCACCCGAGCAGCGCATACGTGGCGACGACGCCGAGCCCGGTGAGCAGCGCGAACGGCGTCAGCCAGCCGAACGCATCGCCGGCGAATTCCCCGTTTGCAAGTGGAATGCCTTGCACGAACGCGCCGAGCGAGACGCCCTGAAAAAACGCCGCGCCCGTCGAACCGCCGATGAAAGCGAGGTCCCACAAGTGCTTCGTGCGCGAGGCTTTGCCCCGGATCTCGAACGACACGCCGCGCAAAATCAAGCACGCGAGCATGGCGACGAGCGGCAGATAAAGCGCCGACAGCACAGTGGCATAGACGATCGGGAATGCGCCGAACAGCGCGGCGCCTCCCAGCACGAGCCATGTTTCGTTACCGTCCCACACAGGGGCGACGGTGTTCATCATGAGATCGCGTTCGCGTTCGTCGGGAAACAGCGGAAAGACGATCCCGATGCCGAGATCGAACCCATCCAACACGACGTAAAGCAGCAGACCGAGCGCGATGATCGCGGCCCAGACGACGGTGAAATCCATATGCATCCTCGAATGACGAAAGTTCGGTAACGGTGGCGCTGCGTGGATCGCTCAGGCGGTGACGGGCAGAGCGCGGCGGCCGCCGGTTCCGGCTTCGCGGGTATCCTCGCCTGCCTTCGTGATCCGCGGCCCCGCATGCATGAGCTTGAGCATGTAGTACACGCCCGTACCGAACACGAGGAAGTACACGACGACGAACGTCATCAGCGAGAGGCCGACTTGCTGCGCGGTGAGCGGAGACATGGCCTGGGCCGTGCGCATGACGCCGTAGACGACCCAAGGTTGACGGCCGACCTCGGTGGTCACCCAGCCGGCCAGCAGCGTGACGAAGCCGCTCGGACCCATGAGGAGTGCGAAGCGATGAAACCATCGCGTGTCGTAAAGGCGGCCCCGCCGATTCAGGAGCCAAGCGCAGACGGCTAGAACGATCATCAAGATGCCGAGGCCGACCATCACGCGAAAGCTCCAGAACACCACGGTCGAATTCGGGCGTTCGTCGGGCTTGAACGACTTCAGGCCACGGATTTCGCCGTCCCACGTATGCGTCAGCAGCAGGCTGCCCAAGTGCGGGACGGAGAGCGCGTAACGCGTCGTTTCCGCTTGCATATCGGGCACGCCGAACAGATTGAGCGCGGTGCCGCCCGTCTCGGTATCCCACAGCCCTTCGATGGCGGCGATCTTCGCGGGCTGATAGCGCAGCGTGTTCAAGCCATGCTGATCGCCCACGAATGCCTGCAGCGGCGCGAGCGCGAGCAGCATCCACATGGCCATCGCGAACATCTTCTTGACGGCGGGATCGCGCCGTCCCTTCAGCAAGTGCCAAGCGCCTGTCGCGGCGACGACGAGCGCGGCCACGAGGAACGCGGCGAGCGTCATGTGGACTAGGCGGTAAGGGAACGAAGGGTTGAACACGATCTTGAACCAATCGACGGGCACTGCCTGACCGCCGACGATCGCGAATCCTTGCGGCGTCTGCATCCAGCTATTGGATGCGAGGATCCAAAACGCCGACATCAGCGTGCCCACAGCCACCGTGAGTGTCGCCGCGAAATGGGCCCGCGGCCCGACCTTGTTCCAGCCGAACAGCATGATCCCGAGAAAGCCTGCCTCGAGGAAAAACGCGGTCATGACCTCGTAGGTGAGCAATGCGCCGGTGATGGGGCCCGCGAATTTGGAGAAGCTGGCCCAGTTGGTGCCGAACTCGTAGGCCATGACGACGCCCGAGACGACCCCCATGCCGAAAGCGACGGCGAAGATCTTCGACCAGAACAGGCACAGGTCCTTGTAATAGGCTTTGCCTGTTTTGAGCCATCGCCATTCGAGCACGGCGATGAAGCTCGACAGCCCGATACTCAAAGCCGGAAAGACGATATGAAACGAAACGGTAAAGGCGAACTGAATGCGCGCGAGGTCGAAAGCGTTGAACGAAGACGTTTCCATAGCTGATACCTGATGCTGGTGACGAGCGACGCGCGCCGGCCGGTGTCGACGCGCACTGCATGAGCAGCCGGTCGCAAGCGTAGATCAGCGGAGAAAAAAATGCTGCACCGCATGCGGCGTGCGCCGAGCGCGCAGCATGCGGCAATTTACCGTATCGACTTCGATTAACGCACTGACGAGTAAGCAAAAAATCGACGCATTGCAGCATCGCCGAAGCATGCCGCGCGCGGCGATGTGCGGCAATACACCGCGCATATCCGCGCGGATTGCTTGATGCAAGTCGGCTGCGGCGCATGGGCTACGGTGCTAGCGATCGGCCTTGCGGGGACATTTGCCGCGCGGCAAACGTCCCGCGGCTACAGAAGCGCGACCGCTCCTTGACGCGGCTCGCATCGGCGGAGCAAGGCGCCCGTGGATTTGGAGAGCACGACGAGTTGCACGAAGCTATTGACCGGCGCGAACGGAGCGAAAAAGCCGTCCATCACTTCGATGAACGCGCTTACGCTGTTGCCCGAGAACGCTTGCTCGTCGACGGCGAGCGTGACTTCGATGCCGCGGACGAGGGCGGGGCACGGCTCCATGACGATCCACTGCATCGTCGAGCGCGAGCCGATGAATGCGACGCCTTCGATCTGGCGCGCGGGCGCGGGCGAGAGCGTAGCGAATTGGCGCAAGAGACGCTTGATCTCGTCGAGCCCTTCGGGGCTCAGCGACATGGCGTGCGGCGTGAATTGGGCAATGAGCCGCCATAGCGCGCCGTGACTTTGCTGCGCGCGGACGCTCTGCGTCGGCCGGCGCAACAATACGAGGCGGCATGCCACCGAACCGCCCTCGATCATCAAGTCGCCCGTGGCCGAGCCGTAAGGCAGCGTCGAAGGCAGATTGCGGTTCGTGCAGGTGACGTCCACGGCCACCTGCGAGACGGGAACCACGGCCGGGTGACCGTCGAGGCCGACGAACGCCAGCGTCGTATGCGCGATGTCTCGGTGTTCCGGGTCGTCGTCGCTGCGCACGACCCAGTAGGGGCCGCCCAGCGTCGCGGCGCTTCCGTGCATGAGCCCGAAGAACGGCTGGAACGCGCCGGGGCTCGAGGGCGATTGCTTTTCGGGGTAGACGGCATCGACCGAATAGATTTCGAAGTCGGACGTGCTCGTCGATTTCTGCACCTTGGGCGTGACGGCGTAGGCCTGCGTCAGCGGATCGATCTTGATCGGCTCAGCTTTCGTCTCGAATAAGTTGACGACGGGCGTGCAAAAGAGCTTGAGGTGCTTCTCGCTCAGTTGCGCCATGCGCTGTCCGGCCCAGGAATCGTCGTGGACGCCTTCGATCACCAAGTACAGCGTCAGTGTCGAGCAGGGGCCGGTCGCGGCCAGCATCGAGGCCGCATCGACATCGAAGAAATCGAACTTGTCGGGAAACGCGAAGTACTCCGCGAGCAACCGGAATTGCGCGCTGGCCGTCGCGCCCGTTTCGACGAGCGCGTCGTCGGCGTCGAACCCCGCCGCCTTCACGGGAAACCGATCGAGCGCGATCCAGCGTCCGCTCCCGTCGGCTTCGACGAACGCTTTCGTGGCGCGCATGAGAAGCGTATCGGTCAGCGTCGTGACGATCTCGCGCTGGCCGTGCGCATGCAGGCGGATCGTCGATGGCGAGATGGCATGCAAGCCCGCCGCGCCCGCGGCTCGAGCGAACGTGATGGCGACGAGCCCGGACGTGTCGGGCGGCAGCGAGGCATTGGCCGGCGCCGCCGCGCTGCGCAGATAACGCGCGCTCCTAATGCGCATCGGTGCGAGCGTGACGTCGTAAGCCGTGCGAAAGCGGCACGGCCGGTCTTTCGTGACGATGTCGGTGCCGCGCGCGATCGTGACCGGGCTCGACAGGCCCTCGAACAACCCTTCGATGTCGAATTCGACGATCGAGCACGACGGGTAGGGCCGCAGGTAGTGCGGATACAGCGTCTGCAGCATCCCCTCGGTGAATTCCGGATAGTCGTCGTCGAGCCGGGTATCGATGCGCGCGGCCAGCAACGCGAACGATTGCAGCATCCGCTCGACGTGAGGGTCGTCCGAGTGCTCGCCCGACACCGCCAGTCGCGCGGCGATCTTGGGATAGCGCGACGCGAACTCGTGCAACGAGCGGCGCAGCATGGCGAGTTCGCGTTCGTAGTGCGGCAGCAAATCTTCCATTGAAAATCCGAATTGAGAAAACGTGCCAATTCGAGCCGCGGCATTGCGGCGATATCGGGCGACTCGAATATTACTACCGATACGAGGCCGAACCGGCTCGGCGGCGCGATAGGCGCCGCCGAATACGAATCGGCGCGTGCCGCTATTCGCCCGGGGCGTACATGTCGAGCAGTTTCAACGTGACGCCGTTGGTCCAGCCGAAGCCGTCTTGCAGCGGATATTCACCGCCGCCGCCACCGCCGGCATTGGGGCCTTCGACGACGTATTTTTCAACGAGCTTCTGATCCGACGCATAAACTTGCTTCACATCCGCGAGAAAGCGCGTACCGACTTCTTTCGCGAATGGCTGGTCGCCGTAATGGCGGGCGCCCTTGAGCGTCAGCCAATGCAGCGGGGCCCATCCATTCGGTGCATCCCATTGCTGTCCGGTGTCGACCGTCGTCGTCGCCAAGCCGCGCGGCTGGAGCAATTGCGCCTCGAGCATGCGCAGCGTTTTGTGGGCGCGATCGGGCCACGCCACACGCACGAATAGCGGATAAGCGGCCGCGGCCGACACGCGGCCGGTCAGCTTGCCGAGCCGCCAATCGTAGTCGCCGTAATAACCGCTGGGATTCCAAAGGTATCGGTTGATGGCATAGGCGCGACGTTCGGCCTTTTGGACGTAGTCGGCCGTGCATCGGAAATCGAGCGAGAGCGCGCAGGCTTTCGCGATCGTCGCCTCGAGCGAGAACAGCAGGCTGTTCAGGTCGACGGGGACGATCGACGTCGTGCGGATCGTCGCGAGGGTTTTGCCGTCGCCGAACCAACGAGAGCTGAAGTCCCAACCCGATTCGGCGGCGCCGCGCAAGTCGCGATAGACCCGCTTGGGATCGCGGCCGGCGGCTTGCTTGGCCGTCGAGACATCCTCGTAGTACGACTCGTCGCGCGGCGTGTCGCGCTCGTCCCAATACCGGTTCAAGACGGTACCGTCCTGAAAGACCACGACGTTGCGCGTGGCTTGCCCGCGCGGCGTCGTATCCGCGCCCGTCATCCAGTAGGCGTACTCCTTCTTCAGCTCGGGCAGGTACTTCTTATAGGCGCGCTCGCCTTCCGCTTTGGCGGCCAACTGCACCATGAGACCGAAGAACGGCGGCTGGGAGCGGCTGAGATAGTAGGTACGGTTGCCGTTGGGGATGTGTCCGAATTGATCGATCTCGTAGGCAAAGTCGTCGAGCATGTCGTCGACGAGGTCCTCATGCCCCGATTCCTGCAAGCCCAGCATCGTGAAATAGGTGTCCCAGTAGTAGCCTTCGCGGAAGCGCCCGCCCGGCACCACGTACGGCTTCGGCAGCGGGATCAGCGAACTGTTCGGGGGGACATCGGCCGCCGTCGTCGTTCTCGTCAGCTTGGGCCAGAGCCAATCGATATGTTCGCGCAGCGTTTGGCCGCTCGGCGGCGTGATGACCGGCTCGCTCGGCAAGGTGAAATTCGCGAGGACGAACTGCTTTAGATCGAAGTTCGGTTGATTCTTCGATTGTTCGTACTGCTGAACGATCGCGGCCGGGTCGCCTTTGGGTACCGCATCGACGAACGTCTTCTGGTCGGGGAAGATTTGCTGCATCTGTACGGCGACGAACAAGTCCCCGTACAGCACGGACGGCGGGGGCGGCAAGGCGGACGCGGCATCGGCATGACACAACGGGGATGCGGCGAGGCCGGCCAAAAGCAAGAGGCAAGCGAGGCGCGGCGCGCGCATGCGTGCCCCGGCGGGTGAGGCGCGGCGCGCAAGGGACGATTCGAACATGACTCCTCCATGAGATGGGATAGCTTCGTTCTGGTCCCCTCTTTTGGCTGCGAATCGATGCGCTCGGCCGTGCGGCAGTTCGGCGATTTTGCCTCACTGGGAAATGAAAAGAAATCGATTGAAAACAAACGCGCCTTGAAACGCCGGATATTTTCAATTGGCTGACATGCGATATGGGCAGACAGTCATGTCTGTACCTACGTGGATGCTTTATCGTGAGCGTTGGATAAGGCATCGGCGCAATAAATCGTTCTGCGCGCCGGATCGAGGGGAAGCTGCGATATATGCCGCACGCGGCCGGCTAGGAGTTCAGCCGAGAGCCGGCCTGAGCGCGGATGGGGCGGCAGAAACGACGATAGCGTGCCGGTGTGGCACGCTGTCGCATGCTTATGTCTGATGAATCAGTGGTGGTTGTGACGACTTTGGCTGCGTAGATCTTCGCGAACGCGCTTCGTCACGAGGACGGGGAGGTAGTCGGTGATGCGGGCACCGTCGCTGAAGGCTTGCCAAGTCTGCGAAACCATCCGCGACACGGTTTCGGGCGGGGCGCCGGTGTCGCTTGCGATGGATTGCACCAGGTCGTCCACGTTCGGTTGCGTCATTTCGATCTCCGTGGGAGGCGCACGGAGATCGTATGCCCCGGGCGCGTCTCGTTATTTAAGTTGGGTGGGCTCGGCCTTGCCAATTGAATTCAGCTATCGATCCTAGGACGGTTCGTAGCCGCGCCGGCGATGTCCGCACGCATGGCTCTGGTATGGATACCCGACCGATGACACTGGTGATGCGAGTTCGAATCGTCCCCATTGGGGGAGTTCGATCCCAATATGGGCTTTTTGATTCGATCGATTTTGTGCCATGAATGAATCGATGAAATTGAGGTCGTATTGAATAATTGATAGATATTCTTCCCTCGAGAAACCCTAAAGATTGTTCGTTCGGTTGCCGTTAACTACAGGCGCGCATCGACTGTAGGCTCGTCGACTGCATGTCACCATTGCCCAAATCGAACGAAAAATGAAGAAAACAGCATGCATCGCCGCAGCTTTGATCCTTACCGGTTGCGCCAGCATCCGCGACTCGGATCAATGTCCCGTTCAATTTCGACTCGGTCAGCGCATGCCGGTCTGCGCATCGCAAGCGCTGTCTCCGCCGGCCCCGGCGCATTCGGGGCAAGCTTTGCCGAGTGCGGACCCGTCGCCTAGCCTCGCTCTGCCGGCACCGGCCGCGTCTTTGCCCTCGTCGGCCCCGCTGCACGAACGCGTGGTCACGAAGGAGGTGGCAGGCAAGCAGGTCACCTGCCATATCCCGCTCCCCGAATATCCCATCGATGCGCAGCGGGCCCACCAGACCGGAACGGTCATCGTCCGCATCACCGTGTGGCCGCCGAACATCGTCAAGCAACTGACGTTGGCGGAATCGGGCGGGAACCCGTCATTCGACGCGGCGGCGATGAGGGCGGCCGAAGGCACGGTTTGCACGAGTGCCGAGGAGCGCTTTCAGTTGTTCCAATCGTTCGAATTCAATTTGTGGAAAAGCCCGGGGGCGCAACCGAACTGATTGTCCGCGTCAGCGGGGCGTCGCGCGGCGGGATTTCGTCGATAAATTCGATGACCGTTCGCGCGACGGCGTCGGCGTGACTGAGCAACACCCAATGCGTCGCGTCGAGTTCGATCCGGCGATGCGGGCCGAGCCAGCGATCCAAGCCCGTGGATAACGACGGGCCCACATAGCGATCGCGCATCGGCACGATGAACTGCACGGGCGTATGGGTAGCGCGTGCGCGAGGCTTGCGCAGCCGCTCGACGAAATTAGCGCGATACAGCCCGAGCCCATTGATCGCATTGCGCAATAGGGCCGGGTCGGCCGTCGTACTCAAGCCCTCGGTCGCTCGAAGCCAGAGCGTCCAGGTCGGAGCCCACAGCCGGCGCCAAGCAAATTCGGGCAGCCGCGGCAGCAGAAAGAAATAGATATAGGTGGATTGGAGCATCTGCCGCATGCTTGCAAAGAGAGCGCGCGCGGACTTCCATCGATTGCTCTCGCGCAGCAAGACGCCCGCGTAATCGAGCGAAGGCCCGGAGATCGACGTGAAGGAAGCGATGCGTCCATCGAACGCCGGGCTCGTTACGGATTCCCAGCTTTGCACCGATCCCCAATCGTGTCCTACGAGATGAAACGGCCTCGCGCCGCACGTCGCGTCGGCAACGGCGGCGAGGTCGCAAGCCAAGTGTTCCAGACGGTAACCAGCGAGTGTCGCAGGCGCCGACGAGGCGCCCGCACCGCGTACGTCATAAACAATCACGCGAAAGCGGTTATCGAGCCGCGCGCGCACGGCGTCCCACACGCGCGCGGAATCGGGGTAGCCGTGCACGAGCACGATGCACGGCGCATCCGGCGGTCCGCTCGCATAGACGGCGAGACTCACGTCGCCCGATGGCACCGTCAGCGTCTCGCAGGCGCGATGCGCACGATCGATGGCACCTGCCTGCGTCATGCCGATTTTTGCGATCGCGCCATCATGCGGGCCCGCACCGCGCTCGGCTTATCGCGGCCGCCCGCCGCTTCGACGGCGGCGACGACGGAATCGATGCGCGCGAGCTGGCTGCGATTGTCGTGGTCCCACGGATGGAAGCTGGGCTTGAAAAAGCGCAACCAATCGAGGGCGATGGTCGGAAACACGCCGCGCCGTCCGAATAGAAAGCGCATCAGGGTCCAGATGCCTCGCACGTGACCGCCTCGATGCCGGTCGGCGATCAGCAAGCGGGTGTGAAACCAAAACACGATCGTCCAGAACATCAGCGTGATCTGCAACATCGCGGCGGCTCTTATCAGGTATCGCTTCAGTCCCGGTCTCATGACGGCATTCCAAACGTCGAACGAGACGGCCTTATGCTCGGTCTCCTCGAGCGCATGCCATGTCCACAGTTGCGCGTAGATGGGAACGCCGCTTGCGATCCGCGTCTCGTCGTCCAACAGCATGCCGGCCAGCATGGCGGTGTAGTGTTCGAGTGCGACGGTTTGAGCGAGTTGGACCGAGTGCGGTGCATTTCTGCGCCCGAAATCGAGCAGCCTCACGACATACTTCTCGAGGTGCGCGGCGGGTAGTCCCGCGGCTTTGAGCGTTTCGTTGTACTCGATATGCTCGCGCGTGTGCATGGCTTCCTGTCCGATGAAGCCCAGCACCTGCTTCTTCAGTTCGGGGTCTTCGATACGGTCGCGATAGTAACGCACGCTATCGATGAAGTAGCGCTCGCCGGCCGGAAAGAGCAGCGACAACGCGTTGAAGAAATGCGTGACGTAGGGGCCCAACGCATGCCAGTCGCACGCGCGCTCGGAGGGCAGGGGGAACCGCAAATCGCGGCGTACGGGCATCGTCATGGCAGTTCGTTCTCCATGGTGGCGGCGTGCGCGCGTGAGGCGCGCTTGCGCGCGGCGCGACTCATGCGCAGCGCCGATCGAACAACGAGTGCTTGATAGGCCGACGGCAGTATGCGTGCCAGCCAGTCGGCCGCGTGCGCATCGCGCCCGATCAGCACGCGGCGCCGGTTATGCCGCACGCCGTCGAGAATCGCGCGGGCAGCCTGCTCCGCGCTCGTGATGAAAAGCCGCTCGAAGTCGCGCCGGCCTTGCCGGTCGTCTTCGATGAGGAAGCCGCACATATTCGATGAAATGCGGCTCGTGCGAGCGATGTTGGTGCGGATGCCGCCCGGGTGAACGCACGTGGCGGACACCCCGCATCGCAGCATATCGAGCTCTTCGCGCAGCGATTCGGTGAAGCCGCGCACGGCGAACTTCGTCGCGTTATAGGCGCTCATGCCGGGCTGCGAGAACAGGCCGAACACGCTCGACGTGTTGACGATATGCCCGTCGCCCGAGGCCTTCAAATACGGAAGAAACGCTTTCGTACCGTGTACGACGCCCCAAAAATTGATGGAGACGATCCATTCGAGATCCTCGTAGGCCATGCCTTCCACCGTGCTCGAAAGCGCGACGCCGGCGTTGTTGAATATCAAATTCACGCGCCCATGCTGTTCATGCGTTGCACGCGCCCACTCGAGCATGGCCGCGCGCTCGGCCACGTCGACGACCGAAGTCGTCACGCGCACGCCAGCCGGGCTCGCCGCATCGGCCGAGCACGCGGCGGCTTCGGCCAAAGCGGCCGTCTCGGCCAGCGCGCGTGCATCCACATCGGAGAGGGCGAGATGGCATCCTTGCCGCGCCAGCGCCAAGGCCAGGGCCCGCCCTATGCCGGACGACGCCCCCGTGATCGCCGCGACTTTGTCGTTGAAGGTTTTCACGATGCGCGTTCCTATGCGGAGTGGGCCGTAGGGTGGGCGACGGCGGCCGGTGCGCCATCGGGCTCGGGCGCGCCGGTATCTGCTTGCCTGTCGTCCACCTCGGCGTAGGCGAGATAGTCGGTCATGCGAAAGCGCTTCGTGGCCTGGCGAAAGCGCCAGGCGAATCCCGGCCACAGCGTCGTGTTCTTGCCGGTCTTGGGATCGAGATACCAGCTATTGCATCCTCCCGTCGACCAAATGGCATGGGACAACTTCCTCTGAATGCGTTCGTTGTATGCACGCTCGATGCTACCTCTGACTTCGATCGCATCGGCGCGCTCGTCTCGCATGGCGCGCAGCGCGCCCAGGATGTATTCGATCTGCGATTCGATCATGAAGACCATCGAATGGTGGCCAAGGCCCGTGTTCGGGCCCACGATCATGAAGAAGTTCGGAAATCCCGGCAGCGTCGTGCCCAGGTAAGCGTGCGCGCCGTCGCGCCAGACATCGACGATGTCCACGCCGCCGCGGCCTCGCACGAGGCCGCGCGGGAATGGATCGGTGACATGAAAGCCGGTGCCGTAAATCAAGCAGTCCGCGCGATGGAGCGTGCCGTCGCCGGTAACGACACCGTCGGGGGCGATTCGTACGATCGTCGACGTGACGACCTCGACGTTCGAACGCGCGAGTGCCGGGTAGTAGTCGTTCGATATCAGCACGCGCTTGCAGCCGATGGTGTAGTTCGGCTCGAGCGTGCGGCGCAGCTTCGCATCCGGAACTTGCCGCCGCAGGTGTTTCATGGCCAGCTTTTGAACTTGCTTCATCAATGCCGGATGCACGGAAAATCCGAGCGCGCGCGATTCGAGTTGCCAATACAAACCCGCGCGAACGAGCTTTTGCGTGGCGGGCACATGTTCGAACAGCCAACGCTCGGCGCGTGTCACCGAGCGATCGGGCTTCGGCATGATCCAAGGCGGCGTGCGTTGAAAAAGCGACAACCGCGCGACGCGCGGCGCGATCCGCGGCACGAATTGAATCGCGCTGGCCCCCGTGCCGATGACGGCAACGCGTTTGCCGTCGAGGCAATACGCGTGGTCCCATTGCTGGGAATGAAACGTCTTGCCCTCGAACGAATCGAGCCCGGCGATGTCGGGCAGCGCCGCGCGTGAAAGCCCGCCCATCCCCGACACCAGCACGCGCGCGTTCACACGCGTGCCGTCGGCAAAGCGCAACCGCCAGCGTTGCGCGGTCTCGTCGTAGGTGGCCTGCGAGAGCGCCTTGCCGAAACGTAGATGCGGTTCGATGCCGAAGCGCTCGGCGCATGCTTGCAGGTAGGCGCGAATTTCGGGCTGTGGCGCGAACATGCGCGTCCAGTGCGGATTCGGCGCGAACGAGAACGAGTAGACGTGCGATTGCACGTCGCAAGCACAGCCCGGATAGTGATTGTCGCGCCAGGTGCCGCCGATCGAATCGGCCTTTTCCATGACTAGAAAATCGTGCGTGCCGGCTTGCTTGAGGCGAATGGCCATGCCGAGTCCGGCAAAGCCCGATCCGATGATGGCAACGTCGACCGTCTCCATCCGCGCCCTCCCTGATTGGCGTCTATCGTTACATTGATCGATGTAAAGATACGATGCGCCGCACCGCTGTTCAAGGATGCATTTAGACGCGAAATTCTATGAACGCGCGCGATATCGCGCAGGCCGGCCGGTCAAGGCTCGCGGAGCGATATTCAAACGTTGCGAAGCGAATCGGCCGTCGCCAAGGCACTGATCGTGAGGGAAAAACCGGCATGAAGCAGGGGAGGCGAAGTCAACCTGAGCGTTTGCGGCGCGTGCGTCGCGCGCCGGTTGCCGTTGCGCGATCGAGGCGTTTGTCGAGGATGGCGGATACCCGATCGGCGAGATAGCCTTCCGAGGCTTCTTCCAGCGCGCGGTTCATTTCGCTTTCGACGAGCACCATCGCAAGCGGACGCAGGCGCCAGATCGCATCGACGAGTGCGGGCACGTCCGCGGGCGGAGGAAGGGCGTCTTGCTCGTAGCGATCGAGGCGCCGGACGACCAAATCGACGAGTGCCTTGGCCACTTGTTCGAAGTGCGGGCGCGAGAGGCGTACGGCTTCGAGCAAATCGCCGGGCGGGACGCCCTCTTTGACGAGGGCCGCGCCGGCATTGACGACGGCGGGGCTGCGCGCGACGAATCGGGTCCCGTCCCGTTCGAGCAGGCCCAATTTGAGCGCTTTGGCCAATCGAATAGGCGAGACGTCGCCGAACATTTTGGCGAGCGCGGCGAGCGTATACGTTTGAGCTCGTTCGTGCGACCAGCGCGAACCGATCGCGCTTTCGAGGCCGAGAATCGAGCGCAAATCGTGGCCTTCTTCGATCGCTTGAATCAAATCTTGGATGTTCGCGAGCGTATACCCGCGTGCCAGCAGATGATTGATCAGCGTAAGCCGCGCGACGTGAGTATCGTCGTATACGGCGACGCGCCCCCGCTTGGTCGGAGGTGCGAGTAATTCCCGATCCTGGTAAGCGCGAATATTGCGAACGGTTGCACCAGCGACGCGGGCGAGTTCGTCGACGGTGTATTCGTTGGGCTCGGAGGCGGGGGTTTTCGGCATGCGCGGATTGTAACGTGAGGCAGTGCCGCCCCGGCAGCGACGGGCGCGCAGGGATTGCGAGGGCGGGCCTCTGCTTCCTCGGACATTTGACCGTCCGCAAGCGCCATCGGCGGGTCGCGCGCACGTTTTTGGCTCTTACCGGGAATTTCATCGTCGTAACTTAACGGCGTGGTATCGTCCGCCGCGATTCCGGGCTCAGGTATCGGCCATCAGCCGATGCATGGGCCGCGACCGAATCTCGCATGCAACTTCCGCGAGGGTGAAACGGTCCGAGGAGCTGGCGTAAGTATCGATAGCGACAACAAAGGGTATGAACGGACTGATGAGACTCGAACAGATGACGGTGGTCGTCGTTGAAGACGACCCGTCCAGTAGAGAGTCGCTTGCGATGATGCTCGAATCCGAGGGCGCACGTGTCGTGGCCGCCGCCGATGCCGAGGAAGGGGTGGAAGCCGCGCTCAAAGTGGCGCCGGACGCCGTGGTGTGCGATATCGACTTGCCGGCGATGGACGGGTTTTACCTGATCCAACGGCTGCGCGACGACGAAATCCGCAACGACCGCCCGCCCGCCGTGGCGGTGGCGCTCACGGGCCATACGGACGAAGCCTACCGGTTGCGAAGTATCGGTGAAGGCTTTCATCACTTCATGAGAAAGCCCGCCGAGCCCGAGCAACTGGTGTCGTTGCTCGCCGACGCGATCGCGACGCGCGCCGTCGGTTGACGGTCGATACGCGTTGTTTCCTGGTGGAGTTTTTGCAAAAGCGAATGTCAAAGTTGCTCTCGCAACGATAGACATCCATCCGAACTTTGCTTGCTTGGGCTAATTCGGCGATGAAGCGCGGGCGGGGCCCGCGCGCGGCGGGCTGCGCTCTCGCTTGCATAAGCACGTGCCATCGCTAGGCATGAGTTGTGCTTTTGTCTTCTCCCAGCGGCAATCAGTGTCGCATTCTTCCAAAATGAAAACGCCGCCGTTATGCGTCCGGATAGCTTCGCCAGCGATCGCCACCCCTTGTCTTCGCCACCCGAACCGGCGGTGACGTCAGAAGAACGTCTGCGGATTCTGCTCGAGTCCGTTCAGGACTACGCCATTTATCTGCTCGACACCGACGGCTGCATCGTCAGTTGGAACAGCGGCGCCGAGAAGATCAAGGGCTATACGGCGCAGGAGGTGCTGGGGCAGCACTTCTCGATGTTTTATCCGCCGGACGACGTGGCCAACGGTACGCCCGAGGCGGAACTGAGTGCGGCGGCGCGCACGGGGCGGGTGGAAGAGGAAGGCTGGCGCGTGCGCAAGGACGGCACGATGTTCTGGGCCAACGTCGTGATTCGAGCCGTCTATACGCCAAGCGAGGACGGGCCGCGGCTGCGCGGTTTCGCGAAAGTCACGCGAGACATGACGGAGCGCAAGCGGCTGCGCGAACTCGAAGCCGCTAGCCAGCACATGAACGAATTCTTGGCGACGCTCGCGCACGAGTTGCGCAATCCGCTCGCCCCGGTCAGCAACGCGCTGAGCGTCATGATGCTCGAGCCGCTCGTCAGTCCCACGCTGCGTCAGTGCCGCGACATGATCGATCGGCAAATTTCGCATTTGACCCGTCTCGTCGACGACCTGCTCGACGCCGGCCGCGTGACGACCGGAAAAGTGGCGTTGCGTTTGGAGCCGGTCGAGCTCTCGGACGTGGTCGTGCGCGCGATAGAGATGATTCGCCCGCACGTGGCGTTGCGTCAGCAAGCGGTGGAAGTCCACGTGCCGCCGACGGGAATCATGGTCAACGGCGACGGCACGCGGCTCGTGCAAGTCGTGCAAGGTTTGCTCAACAATGCCTCGAAGTTCTCTGAGCATGGCGGCCGTATCGGCATCGAAATCGACAAGGTGGGCGCGTTCGCTCGTTTGCGGGTGTCGGACGACGGCTGCGGCATCGATGCCGCAGCGCTCGATTCGATCTTCGATTTGTTCGTTCAGGCCGACAATCGATTCGAGCGGAAGGAAAGCGGTCTCGGGATCGGACTGACGCTGTGCCGCTGGCTCGTGGAGATGCACGGCGGATCGATCGAGGCCGCGAGCGAGGGCCTCGGGCGCGGGGCCACGTTCACCGTGCGCCTGCCGCTTTACGCGGTGCAAGGTGCCGCGAACGACGAAGGCATGCGCGGCGATTCGACGGGGCACGCCGAGCTGGGGGCCTTAGCCGTGCTCGTCGTCGACGACAATTGCGATTCCGCCGACAGCATGGCGATGCTGCTGCGTATGAAGGGGCATCGCGTTCAAGTGGCCTACAGCGGGGCGCAGGCGCTCGACGCCGCCGAGCGCTCGGAGCGCATCGACGTCGCCCTCATCGATATCGCGATGCCCGGTGCGGACGGCTTCGCCGTCTTGCGGCAACTCAAAGGCACGAAGGCCCTCGGCGATGCGTGCTTTGCCGCGATGACCGGTTTCGGTCAGGAGAGCGACGTTGCGCGCTCCCTCGATCAGGGCTTCGATCTGCATTTGACCAAGCCCGTACAACTGCCGCTGCTCGATACGCTGCTCGAGCAAGCGGGAGAGCGCCGCGCCGGGCATTGACGTCGCGCGGCCTCAAGTCAAAGGCAGATCGATGTACTTCTTGAACGCGGCGCGCTGCGTCAGCCGTTGGTACCAGCGTTCGAGGCTCGGCATCGGTGGGCGCTCGATTCCCTCCAGCCCGAACCAGCGTTTCGCGAATGCGCCCAGCACGATGTCGGCGATCGTGAAGCGGTCGCCCTCGGGATGAAAGCGCCCTTGCAGATGGCCGTCGAGGACCTTCCAGCGAGCGACGAGCGTTTTCATGTTCGCGGCGAGCGCTTCCATGTCGCGCTGCTCGGGCGGCGTGCGCACGAGCGTGAGGAATACGGGGCGCTCCGCGGGCACGAGGCTCGAGAGCGACCAATCGAGCCAACGATCGATGCTGGCACGCAGCTTCGGATCGGAAGGATACAGCGCGCTCGATGCGCCATACTGCATCGCTAGATAGCGCAGAATCGAGTTCGACTCCCAGAGGACGAACGTGCCGTCCACGAGTGTGGGGATCTGACCGTTGGGATTGAGTTCCCGATAGTCGGGATCGTTGACGCGGCCGAACTGCAAGCCGGCGTCCACGCGCTCGAACGGAAGGCCCAACTCGTCGCAGCACCAGAGCAGTTTTTGTACGTTGACCGAGTTCGCTCGTCCCCAAATCTTCAGCATTTGATTTTTCCTCCGGAAGAAAGCTGCGGCGCCGGCAAGTGAGCCTGCGCTGCGCGATTTGTACAATACGCCGAACCGAGAACCTCAAAGCGAGGATTACCGCCCCATGGCACGCCTAATTCCCGACGATTGGAAGAATCTAGCCGCGACCGGCGCCGCCGAGCGTGAACGCGAAACGCTCACGTTGCTCGAGCACGCGCTGCCCGACGACTACACCGTGTATCACGGCGTGCATTGGACTCGCCTGAATCGGGCTTTCTCCGTATTCGGCGAAGCGGACTTCGTGATCGTGAGCCCGGCGGGGCGTCTCATGCTCGTCGAGCAAAAGGCCGGCTTCTTACGCGAGACGCCGAAAGGGCTCGTCAAGGTCTACCTGCAAACGGAGCGCAACGTTTCGATTCAACTCGCGAGGACGCTCGAAAATCTGCATCGCCGCTTCACGGCCGCGTTCGGCGCGGGCACGTACTGTATCGAAGCGCTGCTGTTTTGTCCCGACTACATCGTCAAAAACGCCGCGATCGCCGGCGTGCCGACCGAGAGCATCGTCGACGCGACCCGCAAGGACCGCCTCGCCTCCGTCATCTTGGCGGCGCTGCCCGCCGACGAACCGAAATTGCCTTGCGCGGCGAAGATTCATCACTTTTTGGCCGACGAATTGGCGTTGACGCCCGATACCAGCGCGCTCGTCGGGCAGGCGGGAACGCTCGTCACGCGTTTGTCGGGCGGCTTGGCGACTTGGGCACGCCGGCTCGAGTTCACGCCGTTCCGGCTCAGGGTGATCGGCACAGCGGGCTCGGGTAAGACGCAACTGGCCGTGCAAGTCATGAAGGATGCGGCGGCGAGCGGCAAGCGCGCGTTGTACGTCTGCTTCAATCGGCCGCTGGCCGACCACATCGCCCGCGTCGCCCCGGAGGGCTCGCGTGTCGCGAACTACCATCAGCTCTGCGATTGGGTAGCCCGCGACGTGGGCGCGGTGCAAGACTTCCGCGCGCCCGATGTCTTCGGACGATTGGAGACGGCGTTCGCCGATGCGCCGATCGACGAGCGCTGGCAGTTCGACGTCTTGATCGTGGACGAAGGGCAGGATTTCCAAGAGCCCTGGGTGGAGGCGCTCTCGCGGCTCGTCCGGCCGAACGGTGCGTGGTGGTGGCTCGAGGATCCGCTGCAAAACCTCTACATGCGCGAGAGCGTCGCCTTGCCGGGATGGACCGTGCTGACGGAGACGACCAATTACCGCAGCCCCCGCGACATCCTGGATTTCGTGCGCGAGAAGATTGGCTCGGCGGAACCTCGCGCGTCGGGTCTCGTCGCGGGCAGTCCGTTCGACGGCTCGCAAATCTCGTTCATGCCGTATGACGACGCGCAGGACGAGGCGGTGATCGATGCGACCAAACGCGCCATCACCCAAGCGCTCTCGCTGGGCTTTCGTAAGCAGGACATTGCCGTGCTCTCGTTCCGGGGGCGCGAAGGATCGGCGTTGACGGCGCTCGAGCAGTTGGGGCCACATCGGCTGCGCAGCTTCACGGGCAAATACGATCTGTTCGGCAATCCCGAGTATCGCGACGGCGACGTGCTGCTCGAATCGATTTACCGCTTCAAGGGACAGTCGGCGCCGTGCGTGGTGCTGACGGAAGTGGACTTCGATTCGTTCGACGAACGGGCGGCCCGCAAGCTCTTCGTCGGCGCCACCCGCGCGACGATGAAGCTCATCGTGGTGGCATCGCGCCGGAGCTGCGCGTTGCTGGGCGCTCACGACTGACACACGCGTGAGCGGGTCGCGACCATCTTGCGCAGATGATCGCGACAGTTTCAGGATAAATTATTGGAAGCTGAAAACGTTTTCATCCTGTTTGACTAATTCATTTACTTCGATTTACTGCAATTGGCTAATGCTGCAATGCAGTATTGATCTCGATCAAAATTGAGAAATGCCCCTCGTTATATTGTCTGCGTCTAGCGCGGAAATCGACGGTCATTCGGCCTGAGTCCGCGCGCAATGCCGCGCCGGGCAACGGTGTGGAGGGTTAGAGCGGTGGCCGTAAAAGTACGATTGTTGCATTTTTATGTTTATCTGTCCCTCAAAAAACGGTAAACGATTTAGATCGGTTTTAGGATTATCGAATGTCGAATTCGACTCCATGTTTTCCCTAAAATCGCTTGTAGAATAATAATTCTATTGTTAGTCTGTCCTTGACCTCGACGCGATGGCGAGGCAATGAAAGAGCAAGCGGTTTTTGGGTTTCCGTTCCGTTTGCTACCGCACGATTTGCTTAACCAGTCCGTGACCGGACGTTCCAATGCTTTGCGACGGAGTACACATGTCGACGGCTACCCGTGACCTAGTTGATGAGTTTTGCGTTGGCGATGTCGTGACGCTGAAGGCGGGCGGTTCACGCATGACGGTGACGGCGGTCGCGAGCGACGCCGTGGTCTGCCAATGGTTCGACGAACAGGGC
Source organism: Trinickia dabaoshanensis (assembly GCF_002879885.1). GTDB lineage: Bacteria > Pseudomonadota > Gammaproteobacteria > Burkholderiales > Burkholderiaceae > Trinickia > Trinickia dabaoshanensis. The sequence goes on along the minus strand of NZ_PNYA01000037.1, from coordinate 6,610 downwards.
GAGTTCCGGCAAGACAGATTCGCGCGCGAAGCGCTCGGGCGCGAGCCGCGCTCGATCTCTCCCGGCCTCGTCCACGTTCGGTTGTACGCGGCGGCGATGGCCGGCTCGGTGGCGGTGAGCATGCCGTTCGTCGAGGCGGCGTTCAAGTCCGCGCTTTGAGGCGCAGAGGCTGCCCCGGCATTGGCCCCGATGGATGGTTCGCTGTGGCGCTCGCGGCTCGCGGCTCGTGGCGCTATCGATGCGCGCCGTCGTGCTTGGCCGCGCGCCGGTCGATTCGTGCCATCAACGCGCTCGAGAAGGCCGTCATCCGTGTAAGGCGCCGCTGAGCCGCGACGTCGCGTGCCAAGCTCTCCGGGGGATTGGGCAGATGCGCCCAATACAGCGCGAGCAGCCAGCCCACGACGCTCCACCCCATACACGCGTTGAATAGCGCGAGCGTAAGGATGTCGTGGCGTTTGCGATGGTCCGCGATGATGGACGGCAGGAAATAAATCGCCAGAGCAAACACCACCTCGACGACCTGTAGGGCAATTCGATCCAACATGATGCCTACCATGAAGTGGGCTATGACAGATTGTCGCGCGTTCCGCCGGTTTCTGCTCGAAGGCATGCGGGTTGCGCGCGACGCCTGGTTGCGCTGAGCGCTTTTGCGAATCAGGACTCGCGAATCCGGACTATCATGTGCGCTTTGACTGCCACAGCCCAAAGCCATGACCGCACTTGATGCGAAGCAGCAAAACGACGTCTCGCTCGACCGCCCCGCATTGACCCAATTCGTCGAGCGCAAATGGAACGAAGAGATCGTTCCCGCCCTGACCGATTACATTGCCATTCCCGCGAAAAGCCCGGCCTTCGACGCCGACTGGGATAAGCACGGATACCTCGAGCGGGTCGTGGCGGACGCGGCCACATGGGCGCAGGCGCAGCGCGTCAAGGGGCTCAAGCTCGAGATCGTGCGCTTGCCGGGGCGCACGCCGGTCATTTTCTTCGAGACGCCGGCCACGCGTTCGGGCAGCACCGATACGGTCGTGCTTTACGGTCACCTCGATAAACAACCCGAATTCGACGGATGGCGGCGCGACCTCGGGCCGTGGACACCCAAGCTCGAAGACGGCAAGCTCTACGGCCGCGGCGGCGCCGACGACGGCTATGCCATTTACGCGAGCGTCTGCGCGCTGGCGGCGCTCGATGCGCAAGGTGTGGAACGGCCGCGCTGCGTCGGCATCATCGAGACCTGCGAGGAATCGGGCAGCTACGATCTGCTGCCCTATGTCGATGCGCTGCGCGAGCGGCTCGGCAACGTCGGGCTCGTCGTCTGTCTCGATTCGGGCGCGGGCAATTACGATCAGCTTTGGCTGACCACTTCACTACGGGGTCTCGTGGGCGGCTCGCTCGAAGTGCAGGTGCTCGACGAAGGCGTTCACTCGGGCAGTTTCGGCGGCATCGTGCCGTCGAGCTTTCGCATCATGCGGCAGCTATTCGAACGGCTCGAGGATTCGGCAACGGGTAAGCTGCTGCCGTCCACGTTTCACTGCGAGATTCCGGCGAGCCGTCTGGACGAAGCGCGTGCCACCGCGGCGATCCTCGGCGACGAAGTTTGGAAGGCATCGCCTTGGGCCTGCGGGCAAGACGGCAAACCGGTGCTGCCGGTCACGGCCGATCCCTATGAGGCGTTGCTCAACGCCACTTGGCGCCCCTCGCTTTCCGTGACGGGGGCACAAGGGCTTCCGCCTTTGGAAAGCGCGGGCAACGTCTTGCGGCCGCGCACGGCATTCAAGCTCTCGCTGCGCGTGCCGGCGCTCGTCGATGCGGCGCGCGCCGTGGCCGATTTGAAGGCTTTGCTCGAACTCGATCCGCCGTACAACGCCAAGGTGACGTTCAAGCCGGAAGCCGCCGCCTATGGTTGGAACGCGCCGGAACTCGCGCCTTGGCTCGCGAGCGCCGTGAACGACGCATCACGCGACCACTTCGGCGCGGATTGCGCGTACATCGGGCAGGGCGGCACGATTCCGTTGATGAACGTGCTGCAGGAAGGCTTCCCGAAATCGCAATTCGTCGTTTGCGGCGTGCTGGGGCCGAAATCGAACGCGCACGGGCCGAACGAATTTCTGCATGTGCCGTACGCCAAGAAGTTGACCGCGGCAATGGCGCAAGTGATCGCCTCCGCGCCTTGACTCGACGAGCCCGCCTAGCGGGCGCCGTGGCGCGCCCGTGGACCTCACCCGCGACACGCGGATTAAGCCGGTAATAACGAAGGAGTTCGACGTGGCGATATTGATTCTGGGCTTGCTCATTTTCATCGGCGTGCACTCGATACGGCTCGTTTCGCCTGCTTGGCGCGATGCCCAAGTGGCCCGCTTGGGCGAAAACGGCTGGAAGGGAATCTATGCCGTCACGTCGCTCGTCGGCTTCGTTTTGATCGTCTGGGGCTACGGGATGGCGCGGCGCGTACCGCAGGTCTTGTGGATTCCGCCCGCCGGCATCCGCCATCTCACCGCGCTTCTCGTTGCGGTCGCATTCATTTTGATCGCCGCGGCGTATATCCCCGGCAATCGGATCAAACGCCTTATCGGCCATCCGATGATGGCGGGCACGGCGATGTGGGGGCTCGGCCATCTTCTCGCTAACGGAACGGTCAATGCCGTCGTCCTATTCGGGGTCTTCCTCGTGTGGGGCGCCGTCGGCGTGCTGGTCTCGCGTAGCCGCGATCGCGCGGCGGGCGTGCGGTACCCGGCCGGCACGGTATCGGGCGACGCCAAGGTCGTTCTCGTCGGACTGGTTGCGTGGGCGATCTTCGCGTTCGTGCTGCACCGCTGGCTGATCGGGATGAGTCCGCTCGCCTAGACGAGCGGCGCGCGCGTCGCTCTACCGTTCAATCGGTGGCGAGCAGGGCTTGCGCAACCTCGCGCGGGGCGGAGCTCACGGCCAGCTCGGGTGTGCCGTGCCATTGGGCACAACGGGCAAGCGCCCGGCGCATATCCGCGAGCAGCGATGCGCTCACGCGGATACCCGGCTCCAGATGGACCGATTTCAATTCGAAGACGCCTTGGGCGCGATGCGCCTTCGCATCGACGCGGCCGATCAATCGCCCCCGTTGCAGAATCGGCAGGCAGAAGTAGCCGTACTTGCGCTTGGCTGCCGGTGTGTAGCATTCGATCGCGTAATCGAAGCCGAATAGCGTGGCCGCGCGTTTGCGATCCCAAACCACGGGATCGAACGGCGAAAGGACGGTCGTCACCGTCGAACGCAGACGGCCTTGCACCGCGTCTTCGATCAAAGGAGCCAATTCGATCGGAACGAAGACGTCTTCCTTCCAGCCTTCGACTTTCACCGGAACCGCTTCGCCGGCATCGGCCAGCGCATGCAATTCGGCCGTGTATTTGCGGCGCTCGAGGCGGTAATAATCGGCGATCCAATCGGCGCGCGCGATGCCGAGCGCGCGGCAGGTGCGTGCGACGAGCGTCGGCGTGACGGTTGCCGCGGCGGGCAGGTCGCGCGAGTCGTTCCAATTGGGCAGCACGCGTTGCGCGACGTCGTAGACGCGATGAAAGTTGCGGCGCTCCGCCACCATCAGGTGTCCTAGCGTGAAGAGCACTTCGAGGTGGCGCTTCTCCGGCTTCCAATCCCACCAACCGTTGCCGCGCCCCGCTTCGCGCTCGAAGTCGGCCGCGCGCACAGGGCCGTTCTCACGCACGTGGGCGAGCAGCCGGTCGATGTCGTCTCGATGGCGCCGGTGCCATTCGGCCGGGTACTTCCAACCCATCTTGCTCGGGTCGAGCATGCGATGGCGCATGAGGCCGTAATCTTCGATCGGCACGAAGCACGCCTCGTGCGACCAATATTCGAATAGATGTCCCTCCGCCAAAAGTTCGTCGAGCCATTGCGGCGGATAGGGGCCGACGCGGCTGAACACGACGAGATAAGGGCTGCGGGCGACGACGTGGATCGTGTCGATCTGCAATTGAGTCATGCACCGGATCGCGGCGAGTACGTCTTGCTTGACTGCTTTGCGGCGCGGCGGAGATAGGAGCCCTTGAGCGGCGAGATGAAGCGTGCGTGCGGCGGCGATAGAGAGCGTGGTCATCTGCGGTGTGCGGCTGGCTTCGTTTTTATGCGGTTCGATGCGGGAGCGTACACCGGCGTCGAAAATCGTGCGCGGGGAGCGGGCCGCGCGCGATTCACGAATGGGAAGTGCACTAAGCTTGCACGAAGTGAAAGCACTGCTGTTCGATGCCTTCGGCAAGGGCGAGCATTTTGGGATGAAATGCAGTCCTGTATCATACGGCTCGCACTTGAGAGGGTGCATCACCTAATGATTCTTAAAAAATAGATGAGCCGTTTCGAACCTGGACTACTCGATAAGTTGTTCGGCGATGGCGCGCATTCGCCGGCCTCGGCGATCGTGCGGCAGTTATCGCTGGACGAACTCAAAGGCTCGGTCGCGCACCATATCGAGTCGCTTCTGAACGCGCGAATTACATTCACCGACGAACGCCTCGCCGGGTTCAACGAATGCCAGCGGTCGGTGCTGACCTACGGGCTGAACGACTTCGCAGGGCTCAGTCTGGCCAGTCACGACGACCGACAGACCATCTGCAATTCGATTCGACGCGCCATTGAACGCCACGAGCGCAGGCTAAAGCAGGTCGAGGTCAAACTAGAGGTGAACGCACAGTCCACGAACGTGCTGTGCTTCGCCATTAAAGCGATGCTGGTCGTGCATCCGGCTGCGGAGCCGGTCAGCTTCGATGCGATGCTGCAACCGGCAACGTTGCAGTATTCGGTCATACGCGCGCGCCCAAAAAGGCTCTGAGGGCTTCAGGGAAAGTCCACGAGCACGATAGCGGCGCTCCGCTCGAGTCGCAAACAATCCAGAGAGCTAGATGGAAGAATTGCTGCCGTACTACGAGCGCGAGCTATCGCACTTGCGCCACTATTCCGGGGACTTCGCGCGGCGCTTTCCCAAGATTGCGGGGCACCTTTTGCCGGCGGATGAGCACAGCGACGATCCGTACGTCGAGCAATTGGTCCAGGCGATAGCGATGCTCGATGCACGTATCGGCAAGAAGCTCAAGGACGATTATCTGCACGGTGTTGAAGCGCTATTGGATGTGATGCACCCGCACTATCTGCGGCCGTTCCCGGGATGCTCGATCGCGCAATTTTCCGTCGCGACCGCCACAGGCGGTAAGCCGAATATCCACAAGCTGGCACGGGGCACGGAATTGGTCAGTCGGTCGATCAACGGTGTCCAATGTCGATTCAAGACCGCCTACGACGTGACCCTGGCACCGCTCAAGGTCAGCGAAGCTTGCTATGTGCCGGCAGCTGCGGCTCCTGTCGTTTTGCCCGTGAACGCTGCGGGCATCGTGTCGGTGACATTCGAATCGACTGCGCCACATCTGGATTTGCGACCGCTCGGCCTGCGTACTGTCCGCACGCATTTGAATGGCGAACCCTCGTTCATTGCGGCACTCAGCGACGGCCTATTCATCCATGCGCTAACAAGCTATGTGGAAGCGGATGGGGATGGCCGCTGGAAACCGTTGCGGTCCGTACCCGTCACGCAGGCCGGTTTCGATAAGAACGATGCGCTGCTCGACTATCCATGGAAGTCGCACCCAGCATACCGTCCCCTGGCCGAATATTTTGGCTTCCCGGAGAAACACGATTTCGCCGACATCGATCTGAACGCGATACTCGATGCGGCGGGCGCATGCCGACGTGTGACGCTCCACGTGGCGCTCAAGGAGGCCCACGGTAATCCACACGCGGCACGCCTCCTGGACTCGTTGTCTGCCACTCACTTTCGCCTGTTCTCAACGCCGGTCATCAACCTATTTCGCCGGCCTGGTGAACCGATCCGCGTCGCACACCGAGAGGTCGCATATCCGGTCGTGGCCGATGCAAGCCGCGCGGCCTCTTACGACATTTACTCGATCGATTCGGTGCAACTCGTGCGCCAAACGCAAGAGCGCGACCGCGTGATCGAGTTTCGGCCGATTTTCTCGCAGCGCCACGGGGACGATCCACGATCCGTGCGTTATTGGTTCGCCCGTCGCGACCCGGCTGTGGCTCTGGCGAGTCCTGGCTACGACACCGAGATTTCGGTGATCGACACCGATTTCGATCCGATGGCGTCGCAGACCGATACGTTGAGTCTCGAGCTGACGTGCACGAACCGGGATCTGCCGGCGAGGCTGGCCATCGGGCTCGACGGCGGTGATTTGTTCTTGCGGGGCAGCGACGACTGCGGCGGCCTGTCGATCGGCGCCGCGATGCTGCGCCGTCCCACGCCGACGCTGCGTTTCGATCGAACCGACGCGTTGCGTTTGAGGCTCGCGACCCACCTTGCGCTCGATCATCTCTCGCTTGCGGATATGACCATTGAAGCGCTCAAGGCGGCGTTGGTCCTGTACGACCTACGGCGCACCGCGGTGTCGTCGCGGCATATCGAGGGCATCGTAGATGTCGAGGCGCGCACCCCCGGCGTCAGACTAGTTGTCGTGTCGTTTGAATCTTAGACGAGGTCCGGGGGCGGTAGAATCGGCATGAATGAAAGCCTACTCAGCAGAACGAAAAGAAGCCCTGGTGCGTCGTATGATGCCGC
>NZ_PNYA01000036.1 GCF_002879885.1 Trinickia dabaoshanensis | reverse complement strand
TTCGAGCACTATAACGAGCATCATCCCCATAGCGCGCTGAAATACCGTTCGCCACGCGAATTCCGGCGCAGGACCGAATCATCAACTCAAGTGTGAGGCGGTGTCCGGAAGTACGGGGGCAAATCCATAATGGCAATCGCCCCTCACCCCCGCCGCATACTCCGAAACACCAACGGCCGTTCCTCAACAGCCCTGGCATCCCGAGCAAACGCCACAACCTTCTCCACCTCGGCATGCTTCGGCGACTTCGAACAAACCGGATCCGCGGCTCTCGCATCGCCGGTTAGCGCATAAGCCTGGCACCGGCACCCTCCGTGATCCTTGCCGCGTTCGTCACAACTGCGGCAAGGCTCCTGCATCCAATCTTCGCCACGAAACGCGTTAAACGCGCCGCTCTCATACCAAACCTGCGAGAGCGACGCATCCTTCACATTCGGCAACTGCAAGCCCGGCAGGGTCTTAGCCGCATGACAGGGCAGAGCAGTCCCATCCGGCGCCACGCCAAGAAAAACCGACCCCCACCCATTCATACAGGCCTTGGGCCGAGTCTCGAAGTAATCGGGCACGACAAACAAAATCCGGCACCGCTCCCCAACCATAGCGCGATACCGATTAACCGTATCCTCGGCCTCGCGCAGGGCCTCCTTAGTAGGCATCAACTGCTCGCGATTGAGCATTGCCCAACCGTAGTACTGCGTATTCGCCAGCTCCAGATACTCGGCCCCGATATCAAGGGCCATCTCGATGATCTGCCCTACGTGTGGCAGATTGAACCGATGCAGCACACAGTTGAGCACCATCGGATATCCGTGTGCTTTGATCAACTGCGCGACCTTGCGCTTGAGCTCGAACGTCTTAGTACTAGAAAGAAAGTCATTCAACTCCCGAGTCGAGTCTTGGAACGACAGTTGAATATGATCGAGCCCGGCGAGCTTGAGCGCGGCGATGCGCGTCTCCGTCAGCCCGACGCCTGACGTAATCAGATTCGTATAAAACCCAAGCCCGCGAGCATGCGCAACGAGCACCTCAAGATCATCACGAACAAGAGGCTCTCCACCGGAAAACCCAATCTGCACAGCCCCCAACTTACGTGCATCGCTGATCACCCGGAGCCATTCCTCGGTATCGAGTTCGGGCCCATGGCTTTCAAGATCCACAGGGTTATAACAAAACGCGCAGTGAAGCGGACACCGGTACGTGAGTTCGGCTAACAACCAAAGCGGCGCCGACGTCCCATCCGAACCTATTCCCGTCCCCGACCCATAACCCTGAGCAAGCGTATCCATCTCAAGCCACCCAGCCACGCTGACGCGCGTGATCTAAAAACCGATAAACATCGGCCGCCAAGTCCTGCGCATTGAAAAGCTCCTCAAGCTCGCTAATGATCTCATCCAGCTCCCGAGTCCCATCGCATCGAACCAGTATCTGCCCGGCGCTAGGATTGAGCTTCACCATCCCCTCGGGATAGAGCAGCACGTAAGCATCCTGCTCCGTTTCCCATTGCAGCCGGAACATTGGCAAGAGGCGGGGCCGCAGCGGCGCCCCGCTCATGGCGTTGGCATAGGTCATCGCGAGTACGCCTTTTCAACGGCGTCGAGCATCGACCAAAGAATGTCGAGCTTGAACGTAAGAATCTCGAGTGCGCGCTGTTGCATCGCGCTCGTCCGAAAGTAATCGAGCGTGACGGCGAGACCGTGTTCGACATCGCGCGTCGCAAGCGGAATCCGGCTCCGAAAATATCCAAGCCCTGTCGATTCGATCCAAGGATAAAGCGAGGGCCACCCAGCAAGCCGGTCCTTATGAATCTGCGGCGCAAACATCTCCGTGAGCGACGAGCACACAGCCTCTTGCCACGGAGCACGACGCGCGAAATTCACATAGGCATCCACGGCGAACCGCACGCCCGGCACCACATGTTTGAGCGACCAGAGCTCGTCGCGCGGCAACCCCACCGCATCGGCAAGCCGCGCCCACGCTTCAATCCCACCAGCGTCGTCCCCATACCCATCGTGATCGAGAATGCGCTGCACCCAAAGCCGCCGCGTCTCGCGATCGCCGCAATTCGACAAGATCGCCGCATCCTTCAACGGGATATTGATTTGATAGTAGAAGCGGTTCGCTACCCACCCGCGAATCTCGTCGGGTGAGCATTGCCCGCTATTGAGTCGGATGTTGAACGGATGATGAATGTGATAGCGAGCCCCGAGCGCACGTAACTGCGCTTCGAACTGCTCGCGTGTCCATGGTGCGTCGTCCGTCTGCGTCGAAGAATAAGACCCAGCCGGCGCAACGGGCGTCGCGTGTAAGGGAATAGCGCTCAAGGCTGCACCTTTAATTCCATGCCGTCTTCCGCGATCTCGATGCCGTGTTCGCGCAGGCTTGCACGCTCAGCGGAGTGAGGATCGAGAATCGGGTTCGTGTTGTTGATATGAATGAGTACTTTGCGTGTGGTGCTCGGCAACGTATCGAGCAACGCAATCATTCCGTCGTTGCCGTTCGCGGGGCGCTGAGCCAAATGCCCCATATCCGCTGCACGTTTGCGTGACAGGCCGAGATCGATCATCTCGGTGTCGGTCCAGAACGTGCCGTCCACGAGCACGAGTTGCGCTGAATGCATCGCGGAGACGACAGCGTCCGATGCATGCGCAAGCCCCGGCGCATAGAACGCACGCGCACCGGTTTTAACGCTTTCAATGACCAGTGCGATGTTGTCGCCGGGGACGGGTGCATTGCGATGCGGCGAGTAGGGTGGTGCGGCGCTGTCGATGGCAATGGCCGTGAAGCGCACACCGCTTAGCCTCTCGATGGCAAAAGACTCACCCAGCGCAATCGGATGCTGTTCGACACCGCAGTAATGGCTAAGCAAAGGAATCAGCGGAAACGCACTCGACAAATCATCGAGTACGGGCCGCGTCGCATAAAGCGGCAACGGGCTCGTGCGTTCGCGCAGCATCAGCAGGCCGGTCACGTGATCGATCTGCGCATCGCAGAGCATGACGGCGGCGATGCCGCTATCGCGCAGCGCGCGAGCCGGTTGCAGTTCGGGGTGTGCGCGTAGTTGCGTCAGCAAGTCGGGCGATGCGTTGATCAGCAACCAATCCTCGCCGTTCTCGCTCACCGCGATCGATGACTGGGTGCGCGGCTTGAAGCCGTTCGTCAGCGCGCGCGTGCGTGTGCAATTCGCGCAATTGCAGTTCCATTGCGGCAGGCCACCGCCTGCGCCGGAGCCGAGAACCTTGATCAACATGGCAGTGCCCTTGGCAGCGGCCGCGCACGAGGGAAGTGGGCCTCGCGCACGGCGCGCTCACCTACCCGTTAGCGGTTGGCGATGTACATCGTGATTTCGAAACCGAAGCGCAGATCGGTATAGGCGGGCGTGGTCCATTGCATGGCTGTCTCCTTCATTGAGTTGAACGTCGTTGAAACTGCGTAACCGCATCGTTTGTTCAGCGGTCGAATCGTTAAAGCAAGGGCTATGCCGATGCGAACGCGAATTCGCTCCCGCAGGGAGCACAACAATGCGGGGCAAGGTTCAAAGCACGAAGTGAACGAGCCGATCGGCGATCGATGCCAGGATGAAGGGGACCGATGAGGTAATGAGGGCTGCCGTCATGCGTGATGGACACAATCGTGCGACAGCGGGTGTTCTAATCGGCGACACCCTGTCGCAAAATGCGACAGGGGTTCAGGTGAGGCGAGACGGAGGAAGGGGGGAAGGGAAAGCGGAAACGGGGAGTCAATCCTCGCTATCGCTCTTCGTCGGAGCAATAGCGGGCATCTTGCGGTAAAGCGTCGCGCGCGACACGCCCAGCGCGCGGGCAGCAGCGGAGACGTTGCCGCCATGCAGCGCCAGCGTCGCGGCAATGGCTTGCGCTTCCACGTCCTGAAGCCGCGTGCCCTGCTGGGTAGGCGTCTCCACGGGCGCGAGCACAGCGGCGGGCTGCTCGTCGATCTTTTGCAGGTCGTCGAAGAAGTCGTCGGGCAGATGCTCTCGGCGAATCTCACCGTCGTCGTCCACCATCGCGGCCGCCGTGCGCAGCAAGTTGCCCAGTTGCCTAAAGTTGCCGGGCCACGTGCAGTGCTCGAAGAGCCTCATCACTTCGGGGGCAACCGATAGATGCTGTCCGGCCCCGCCCCTGAGCACTTCCCGTTCGAGCATCTTGCCGATGACCACGGCAAGATCTTTGCGTTCGCGCAGCGGCGGCAATTTAACGACGAGCCCATTCAGCCGGTAATACAAATCCTCGCGGAAGCGGTTTTGCGCAATCATCTCGCGCAAATCGCGGTGGGTGGCGCAGACGATGGCGATATCGACGGGAATCGTCTTCGTCGAACCGAGCGGGTTGACGATGCGCTCTTGCAGCACGCGCAGCAGCCGCACTTGCAGCGGATACGGCATGTCGCCGATTTCATCGAGAAAGAGCGTGCCGCCGTGCGCTTGCACGATCTTGCCGACAGCGCCTTTCCGGCGCGCGCCGGTAAACGCCCCTTCTTCATAGCCGAACAGTTCGGATTCGATCAGCGTCTCGGGAATCGACGCGCAATTGACGGCGACGAACGGCCCGGAGCGCCGCGGCGACTCGTTGTGGATGGCCTGCGCCAGCAACTCTTTGCCGGTACCGGTCTCGCCGGTGATCAACAGCGGAATATCTTTGCCGATAACCTTACGAACCTTCGCGATGACGGTCGAAACTTGCGGATCGCCGGTATCGAGCTGGTCGAGCCGCAGCGTCCGCAGCGTGGTGCGCACGCTCGGCGTCGCACTCGCCGGGGCTTGGCCCGGAGTCTCGCGCCGCCCTTCCGCCGGCCAGCCGCTCGTCGTCAGCAAGGCGCGCCGGAATGTGACGCTCGCGCAAACGGCCGCGCCGTTATAAAGGTTCAGCGAAAGAATCGGCTCTCGGCTCGCGCGCAGGCGATCCACGAGTTCAGCGCTCGTCATCCCGAACAGCGACGAAAGCGTATGCGCGCGCAGCGCCGCCAGCGGCAAGCCCAGCTGAAATTGCGCGCTGCGGTTCGCGGAGAGAAAGCGGCCGTCTCCAGTGAAGGCGGCGATTCCTTCCATCAGCGTGCCCAAAAACTCGGGACGCGAATGGAAGCCCACTTGCAGTGTGTCGCGAAACGTCGAGGAAAACAGATGATTCTCGATCATCTGCACGGACATCTTCGCAAGTGCCATCGTGTGCTGATGGTAGCTGCGGTAGTCGCCCGTCACGTCGAGCACGCCGATCACGTCGCCGTACGGATCGAGGATCGGTACGCTCGAGCACGTCAAAAAGCGATTCGCCTCGAGAAAATGCTGATCGCCGTGCACGACGGTCGCACTGCGCTCGGCCAGCGCCGTCCCGATCGCGTTGGTGCCTTGCCGTTCCTCCGACCATTGCGCGCCGGGCCGCAGCGCCACTTTCTCGGCGCGAGCGAGAAAATCGTCGTCGCCGATCGAATGCAGGATGAGTCCCTGCGCATCGGTCAGCACGACCATGCTTTCAGTATTGACGATCTGGTCGCGCAGCGTTTCCATCACGGGCATCGCATGCGCGCAGAGGATGCGGTTCTGCTCGACTTTGAGCGCGAGCTCGGATGTGGGCAGGATGTCGTAATCGGGACGTGCGCCTGTTAGCAGGCCATAGCCCTGGGAGCGTTCATGTGCCTTCTGAATGCACGGCGTGGGCCAACCCGACTCGCCACCTGCCACGGCATGCCCGGGGCGATGAACGACGTTGCGCATTGTCTCCTCCTGATCGAGCGTCGGCTGCCGCCAAAACGCTTTTGACTCCGATAAGAGCAAAAAATGCGCCAGCTCGCAACCACGTGCGATACCGTCCACTCCAAGCGCAATCGATCGGCATCGATCCAATACGATGACGCCCGATCGCGCAAAGGAGTATCCGGAGATATCCCGATCCCGTCCGAGAATGCGCTAATCGTTCACGGTCCGCCCCCTAATCCCACGCATACCGAACCCCCACCCACGCGCCTCTTGGCGCCCCAGGTCCGACGAATTGTTCGTTGATCGGCGCCGCACCGTCGAACGTGTGGTTGGGGCCGTTGAAGAAGTTTTGGCCGAGCACGCCGTAGCTCGCATAACGTTTGTTCAATACGTTGGTCACCGTCGCGAAAACGCGCAGATGCTTCGTCACGTCATAAGTAGTATCGAGATCGATCAAGAAATAGCCGGGAATTTTGCCGTTCACGTCTCCATTGTTCTGGTCGCCTTGCGCATAGACGCCATCGCGGTAAGTCACGTTCGTGCCGATCTTCGAATTCGGCGTCGCCGCGTAATCGAGCCGCAGCTTGACGGTATTGGCGGGAATGCCCGGCAGGCGGTTGCCGGGCCGAACAGCGATGTTGCCGTTCGCATCGGCGCTCGAGTTGCTCGGGCTGCTCGCGGTCCAACTCGAACGATAGGTGGCGTCGGTATAGCTGTAGCTCGCGGTCACGCCGAGTTTGCCCCATTGCGTATGACCGGAAAGCTCGATGCCCTGGCGCCGGGTCTTACCGACGTTCTGAAAGAAGCCTTGCGCCGATGCGGGTGCACTGATGAATTCGATGTCGTCGAAAAGCGTCGTGCGATAGACGGCTGCGCTCCACGTCGTGTTGCCGCCAATCTTGCCGCGCGCGCCAAGCTCGAAGGTTTTGGAGACGACCGGGGCAAGGGCCGGATCGGAAACGAAGTCGTTAGGCAGCGAGCAGGGCGCAGCGGGGTCGGCGCAGGTCAACTCGATAGCGGTCGGCGTGCGCATCCCCTCGTTGTAACTGGCGTAGGCGGTCAAACTCGGCGTGGGATTCCACGTGAGCCCGATCGCCGGGTTCAGCCGCGAGAACACATGGCTGCCGTCGAGTTGCGGCTGTACGCCGCTTTCGTCGCCGATCTTCGCCTTCGCCCAGTCGTACCGGCCCGAAAGCGTCAAGGTCCATTGCTTCGTGAGCGATAGCGTGTCCTGCATGAACGCGGCGAGGTTGGCGTCGCGCGTTTTCGCATTCACTTTCTGAACGAAATCGCCGATACCGATCGCGGCGCGCGAATCGGTGAACGAGGCGTTCTGCGTCGATTCGGTGTAATGCGAGTTCGCGAAGTCGGCGGCCACCCCGGCTACGAACTGGTTTTGCATCCCCCCGAGTTTGCCTAGCAGGGTCAATTGCAGGCTGGCCCCGTAGCTATCGGTGCCCACCATCGACTTCACGTTGCTGCCCTGGAGTGTATCGATCGAGCCGTCGGGCTTAACGGTCCCGAAGTCGGTGTTGTTGTTGCTGCTCAAGTTGCGGCTGACGAACCGGCGAAAGTAGACGTTGCCACTCAACTCGGTGTTGTCGTTGAAGTAATGTTGGCCCGACAGCGTCGCATAGCCGGCACTGTTCAGGTTCCGATCGGGGTAGGTGTAGGCCTGCCGGAAGTCGTCGAGGAACGAGCGCGGGATGGTCTGCGTGCCTTGCAGATCGTTGTCGGCGCCCCCCGCGGAAAACGCGATGGTGGTGTCGGCATCGGTATAGCGCAGCTTGCCGAAGCCCTGCCGCACGCGGCTCGAATTGTGGCTGGCCCAGCCGCCGTCGTTCGCGACGTTACCGGTGACGTAGTAATCGAGGTGGTGGCCGATCGTGCCGCCTTGCTCGATCGCTGCGGTCTTGCGGCCCCACGAGCCGCCCGTGATTTCGATGTCCCCGCCCGGGTGCGCCTTGCCGTCCTTCGTCGATATGGCAAGCGCGCCGCCCAGCGTATTCAAGCCGAACATCGGGCTCGAGCCCGGCACGAGTTCGATCGTGTCGATGGCTTGCTGCGCAATCCAGTCCCAGTTCACGACGTTGCCGAACGGCTCGTTGATCCGCACGCCGTCCATAAAGACGGAGAGTCCTTCGGGTGTCCCGAGCAGGGGCGACGCCGTGAAGCCGCGATAGTTGACGTTGGCCTGGTACGGGTTTCCCTGGGCGTCGTTGACGTCCACGCTCGGCAGGTTTTTCTCGAAGTAGTCGCTCAGCGTCTCTCGATGCTGCTGCTCGAGTTCGCGAGCGTGGACGACCTGCACGTTGGCCGCGACTTGCCTCAAAGGCAACCCGATGCCGACGAGCGGCGTCGTGCCGATTACGACAACCGGCTCGAGGGTCGCGACGACGGTAGCGGGGGGCGTGGGTGCAACGGGCAATGCGCGGTCGGGCGCGCTCTGCGCGATGGCGGAAGCCGAGGGCCACGCAAGCGCGCTCGCGACGATGCTCCACGCAACGCGCGAAGGTTGCTTCGAAGAATCCGGGCGATGGCGTTTCGTTCGAAGAACATGAGTAGCACTCCTAATCATTGGACATCCGCTGCGCGAGCGCGTCCTCTATCGTCAACCGTCTCATGGTCTCCTCCACGTTGCCTCGCTCGTTTCGTTGTGTGCGTCTGTGGGCTCGTCAAGGCGAGAACCATGCCAACGCTCGGTTCGTGAGGGGGCGGTCGATCGTTAGCTGCCTACGGGCGGTCTCCATAAGCCGCCCGTCCTTCGTGGGCTGTCTCATCGCGTAGGCAGTGTCTCGTTTCGCGACACTTCGATCGCCGAGGGTGTTTCAGTTTTTGACGGCGGTCATCGGTGGACAGGTCGCCCCGCATGCTCGGTGAATAGACGCCGCAAGCGCCCACTCGCGCTTCACGCGGCGTTGCGGCGCGGATGGCACACCCTTTGCGTTCAGCGTGGTCCGCGGCCATTCGTCGCGCGTTGAGTCTCCATCCTCGACGCCGTCGCGCCGCAATAAATCGACGAACCTAGCTTGGCATGGGACCGGCATTGGGCAACGAAGCGAAAGCGCCCACGCCGGCCGACACAGGAGACACACATGAATCGAAGGTCCTCTTCGGCCACTTGGCAGAAGGCGCTCGCAGCTTGCGCGCTCACCGCCATCGGCCTCGCCCCGCAGCTCTCGAGCGCAGCGGACGACTATCCCGCGGTCACCTTCGACCGCTTGACGAACGCGCAAAGCGATCCGGGCTGGCTCACGTACTACCGCAGCTACGACGGGCAGTCTCATTCCCCGGCCAAGCAGATCGATACGGCGAACGTGAAGAAGCTCGGGCTCGCATGGAGCTATAAATTCCCGGCCGATTTGCAGCAGGGTTTCGAGGCCACGCCGATCGTCAACGGCCGCTACATGTTCGTCACCACGCCGAAGGACAACGTCTATGCATTCGATGCGGTCACGGGTAAGGCGCTCTGGAAATACGAGCCGAACCTCGGGCCGGAAGCGTTCAAGAACGCTTGTTGCGACGTGGTGAATCGCGGCGTCGCGCTCTACGGCAAGAACGCGTACATCGCGATGCTCGACGGCGAGATCGTCGCGCTCGACGCGCAATCGGGCGCGGTCGCCTGGAAGAAGCGGATGTTCGACCCGGGCACGGGCTACGCCTTCTCGCTCGCGCCGCTCGCGATCGACGGCGCGATCGTGGTCGGCAACTCGGGCGGCGAATACGGCGCGCGCGGCTTCATCGCGGCGCTCGATCCGGAGAACGGCAACGTGCTGTGGAAGCGCACGACGATCCCGGGCGCAAAGGAGAAGGGCGGCGACACGTGGCCCGACGGCATGCAAGAGCACGGCGGCGGCGCGTCCTGGCTGACGGGCACGTTCGATCCGGCGACAAAAACGCTGTTCTGGGGTGTCGGCAATCCGGGGCCGTGGCTCGCGTCGCTGCGTCCGGGCAACAACCTCTATAGCGATTCGCTGCTCGCGCTCGACCCGAAATCCGGCGAGATCAAATGGCACTACCAGTACACGCGTAACGACACGTGGGACTACGACGGCGTGAACACGCCGATCCTCGCCAAGATCCAGCACGGCGGCAAGGACTACGACGCGATCATCCACGCCGATCGCAACGGCTTCTTCCACGCGATCGATCGCTCAACGGGCAAGCTGATCTATGCGAACGCGTTCGTGAAGGCCACCTCGGTCACGGGTTACACGGCCGACGGCGAGCCGATCGAGGATCGCTCCAAGTTCCCGAACGTCGGCACGACGATCGATACGTGTCCGAGCTTCCTCGGCGGCAAGAACTGGTGGTCGGTTTCCTACGATCCGGAGCGGCACTTGGCGTTCGTGCCTTCGCTGCATGCGTGCATGAGCTTGTCGGGTAAGTCGGTGAGCTACATGGAAGGGCTGCCTTACCTCGGCGAAGGCTTCGAGATCAAGCCGGAACCGGGCAGCAAGGGCTACGGCGAGTTGCAGGCGATCGACGTGAACACGGGCAAGAAGGTGTGGAGTCACTGGAGCAAGATGCCCTGGAACGGCGGCGTGGCCAGCACGGCCGGCGGTCTCGCCTTCAGCGGCTCGCTCGACGGTCACCTCTATGCGTTCGACGCGGCGACGGGCAAGGTCCTGTGGCAGAGCCCGAAGCTGGCGAGCGGCATCATCGCTCAGCCCTCGGTGTTCGAAGCGGACGGGCAAGAGTACGTGGCCGTGCTCGCGGGCTACGGCGGCGCAAACCCGATCTGGGGCGGCCCGATGGCGAAAACGGCCGACAAGGTACCGCGCGGCGGCACGCTCTATGTCTTCGCGTTGCATCACGGCTGATCGTTTCGGCCTCGGTTAGTTAGCCTCATCCAAAGCGCTCGATGTCGCGGCCGCCCGTTGATTTAGTGCGGCGGCCGCGGCGCGGCACTCATCGGAAGTACGATCATGAATACGCATCTTCATCAGTTTGCGGCGGCGGCGATCGCCGTCGCCGGTCTGGCCATCGCTTCGTCGCCCGCCATGGCGGACGCGCCGATTCGCATCTGCACGTTTCCCGGCAGCCCCTCTGCCGCGCTCGATAAGGTCGTCGCCAAAGACGCGTTCAAGGCGGCCGGCATCGCCGCGACGCTCGTTGAAAACGGCATCGGCGGTGGCGACGATGACGACGGCGTCTCGTTGAAGGAATTGCGCCGTACGCTCGGTCACGGCTGCGATGTGATCGCGGGCTTCCCGCGTTCGTCGGTGGCCGATGCCTCGGGCAATGCAATGCGGTTCTCGCGCGGTTACTTGGACGCCAGCTACGTGAGCGTCGAAGCGAGCGCGCACTCGCAGGCGCACGCGGCGGAGCAGGTGGTGGCGGCAACCTATGGCAGCCCTTCGCAACTGATCGCCGTGCAAGAGCAACACGCGCATTTCGATCTCGAGAACACGCCCGAATTGACGGTGGATGCCGTGGCGAGCGGGCGCGCGGTGCGTGCGATCGTGTGGTATCCGGCGGTCGTCGCTTATCAACAAGCGCACGGCGCCCAGCAGTTCGATGTGCGCAAGACGCGCTCGCCCTATTCCGACTGGCAGCTCGTCTTCGCGCTCGGTTCGAACGCCGCCGCGTTGCAGCGCAAACTCGATGGCGCGCTCACCACGATGGCCGCCGATGGGCGATTGGCGACGTTGACGCAAGCCTGGACTTTGCCCGAATCGAGAAAGGCGGCGCAGGCGAAGGCGAAGATGCCCGCCTTCGCCTATCTCGACGGCCCGGTCGCGGCAAAGCGCAACGGCATGCTGCGCGATGCGGGCTATGCGACGGCCGGCGCCGGACACATCGTCAAAATTTCGGCGGAAGTGGCCGCGCCTTCGGTCTCGGGCGCGCCGTCGTTCGACCGCGGCCAAGTCGCTCATGGCAAGGCGCTTTACGGCAGCAGTTGCGCCAAATGCCACGGCGCGAATATGCAGGGCATCACGGCGCCGGCACTGAGCGGCCCGGCATTCGCACCGGCCTCGGGCTCGCATCTGACGATCGGCGGCATTTACACCTACATGTCGACGAACATGCCGGCGGACCGCCCCGGCAAGCTCAAGGATTCCGAATACGCCGACATCATGGCCTACCTGCTCAGCGCGAACGGCTATGCACCGGCCAAGGCCAAATTGACGGCCGACAGCGCGCGCACCTCGACCGTTCCGCTGAACGCCGGGCCGCTCGGCGTGGGTCGTTCGGCCGACGGCACCTCCACGGCCTCGGCAAAATGAGTACGTGATCGATGGGCATCCTGGCAAACGAGCAACATGCGGCGCGCTCGGCGCCGACCGATTCCGTCGCGCTGTTTCTGCGCGAGATGGCTGCGACGCCACTGCTCAGCCGCGATGAGGAGCTAGCATTCGCACGGCGTATCGAGGCGGCGCGCGTCGCCGGCGTGATGCAGTTCGCGCGTCATCCGGCGGCGTTGGACGAGCTGGCGTCGATCAGGCGCGAGATCGTGGACGGCAAGGCGCCGCCCAGCAGTTACGTGTTCGGCTTTTCGCTGGACGAGCCCGATGCGGCACTGAGCGACGGTATCGCGCAAGGCGGCGTCGAAGGGGAAGACTCGCCCGAGCGGCAATCGGCGCTCATGGCGCAATTGGCCTATATCGAGCAAGCCGCCGATACGTTGCGAGAGGCGATCGGTCGCGCCGGTTACGGCTCGTTGGCTTACCGGCGTGCGCGTCGTGAGCTGCAGGCGAGAATGGGCGTGGTGCGCTTCACCGGGCGCGCCATCGAGCGGATGGCCCAAGCGTTCTCGCGGCATGGCGCCGCTACGTCCGAGCCCGTGCATGTCGATGCGATGTCGGTTGAAGCGATCCTTCCTCGCTTGGCGCGGCGCATCGGCAACCAGCTAGCCGCCATCGATCGCGGTGCGCAGCAGGCGCGGGTGTCATTGCTCAAGGGCAATTTACGTCTCGTCGTATCGATTGCCCGGCGTTATAACGAGCGTGGCCTCGCGCTCGCCGATCTCGTGCAGGAAGGCAATATCGGGCTCATGAAGGCGATAGAGCGGTACGATCCCGCGCGCGGTTTCAAATTCTCTACCTATGCGACGTGGTGGATACGTCAGTCGGTTCTCTATGCGCTAGGCGATCAAGCCAGAATCATCCGCGTGCCTGTGCACACGGCCGATACGCTGAGCAAGCTGAGCCGCGTCACGCTCGATCACGTAAACCGCGTGGGCGGCGTCCCCACGCATGCGGCGCTGGCAAAGAAGATGGGAATGCCGCTCGATAAGGTGCGCGAGCTGACGAACATCGTGCGCGATCCGGTTTCGATGGAAACGCTTGCGGCCCCCGGTAGCGATGCGACGATCGGCGAGTTCATCGCCGATGATGCGATGCCCACGCCCGAGGAACTCGTCACGGCGCATCGCATGCGGCGTGCGGTGACGGCCGCGATCGAACAATTGCCTGCGCGCGAAGCCGATGTCCTGCGGTTGCGCTTCGGCATCGGCGTCGCGGACGAGCATTCGCTGCGCGAAGTCGGGCGGCAGTTGAATTTATCGGCCGAGCGCGTGCGGCAGATCGAAGTGCGGGCGTTCGAGCGGTTAAGAGGCGAGCCCGGCTTCGCTCGTTTGAAGGCGTACGTGAGCGCGGGCGGGCATTGACGACGGGAGGATCGCCGTGCCGGGGGAATCGACTTGCATGGGTAGCGGACGCGAAGCGTTCGCTTGCGCGGCGCCGATGTATTCGATATCGACTTGGGAGCGAGGCGAGCGCAGGCGGCTCACTGCGATCGCCGCTGTCGTGCTCGCGCTGCACGTCGTGGCGGGCATATCCTTTCTCCGGCGGGACTTGGATGTCGACCGCCTTGCCGTGCCACGTCGCGCGCCTCTTCTGATTCATCTCGTGACTGTCCCAGCGACGGGTGCGGCGCCTGTTAAGGCCATCGAGCCCGTCGCCAAGCGCACTGAAGCGGACAGGTCGGTACGTCGCCACGAACCTCCGGTGAAACGCGCGCAAGGCGGTGCTCGTACGGACACCGACACCGTTCGCCCCGCAGCGCCGAAACAAACCGAATCGCCGCGGCAGACGCATTCGGCTTCGACACCGATAACACCAAGCACGGCGCAGCCGGAATTGCCTTCAGCATCGACGGCCGCGGCGACGCAAGAGCGCGGGCAAGCACCCAGCGCACCGGAGCCGCCGACACGGGCCGCCGACGCCGCGCCGCTCTTCGACGCCGCCTATCTCCACAATCGTGCGCCCGACTACCCGCCGACGGCGCTCGCGCGCCGTTGGGAGGGAACGGTGCTGCTGAACGTGCACGTGCTGGCGAACGGCACCGCGCGCGAAGTGACCGTGCTCGCATCGAGCGGGCATGAATCGCTCGATGCCGCCGCGCTCGAAGCCGTCGCCGACTGGCGTTTCGTGCCCGCGCATCAAGCGGGTCAGGCAATCGACGCCTGGGTGCACGTGCCGGTCGTCTTCAAAACCGCCTGAATCGGCCAATGCTTTCGACGCCGCCCTACGTGCTCGAACGCTCTGCTACGAGCACTTAGTTAAATCTCCCGCTGTCTAAATTTGAAACACGTCGAGCGCGCGACTATCGTAGTTGTGCCGAATTGAAACACCGCGAGGAGATCGATTTATCGCGGCTCTCCGGTTTTCAATGCTTCGTCTTTGGCATGCTTGTTGCCTCATCCTGCCGACAGCCGATTGGCGCTGTGATTCCATTTCAGAGAACGCAATCGAAAGGAGACATGCGATGGACCTGTTTGACCTCAAACAACTCGGCCTGGACGTCGAATACCCGTTCCGCAAGGAATACGAGAACTATATCGGCGGCAAGTGGGTCGCCCCCGTCGGCGGCAACTACTTCGAGAACGTGTCGCCGATCAACGGCAAGCCGTTCTGCCGCATCCCGCGCTCGAGTGCTCAAGACATCGAACTCGCGATCGATGCCGCCCACGCGGCCCGTCGCAAATGGGCCAAGACGTCCACGACCGAACGCGGCAATCTCCTGCTCGCGGTCGCCGATCGGATGGAGAAGAATCTGAAGCTGCTGGCCGTGGCCGAAACGATCGATAACGGCAAGCCGCTGCGCGAGACGATGGCCGCCGATCTGCCGTTGGCCGTCGATCACTTCCGTTATTTCGCGGGCTGCATTCGAGCGCAGGAAGGCGCGATCTCCGAGATCGACGACAACACGGTGGCGTATCACTTCCACGAGCCGATGGGCGTCGTCGGCCAAATCATTCCGTGGAATTTCCCGCTGCTGATGGCGGCATGGAAGCTCGCCCCCGCGCTGGCGGCCGGCTGCTGCGTCGTCATGAAACCGGCCGAGCAGACGCCGGCTTCGGTGCTGGTGCTGATGGAGCTGATCGGCGATCTGTTCCCCGCCGGCGTCATCAACATCGTCAACGGCTTCGGCAAGGAAGCCGGGGAAGCGCTGGCCACGAGCAAGCGCATCGCGAAGATCGCCTTCACGGGGTCGACGCCGGTAGGCAAGCACATCCTGCGTTCGGCCGCGGAAAACTTGATTCCGTCCACGGTCGAACTGGGCGGCAAGAGCCCGAACATCTTCTTCGCCGACGTGCTCGACCAAGACGACGCATTCCTCGACAAGGCGCTCGAAGGCCTCGCGATGTTCGCGTTGAATCAGGGCGAAGTCTGCACGTGTCCGTCGCGCATCCTGATCCAAGAGTCGATCTACGATCGCTTCATCGAAAAGGCGATTGCGCGCGTCGGCAAGATCAAAGCGGGTCACCCGCTCGACATGCAGACGATGATCGGCGCGCAGGCCTCGCAGCAACAACTCGACAAGATCCTGTCGTACATCGACATCGGTCGCGGCGAGGGCGCGCAGTGCCTGACGGGCGGCGCGCGCACGGCACCGCTCGCCGAACTGGGCGACGGCTACTACGTGCAACCGACGATGCTGCTCGGCAACAACAAGATGCGCGTCTTCCAGGAAGAAATCTTCGGGCCGGTGGCATCGGTGATGACGTTCAAGGACGAGCAAGAAGCGATCGAGTTGGCCAACGATACGTTCTACGGCCTCGGCGCCGGCGTGTGGACCCGCAACGGGACGCGCGCGTACCGCATGGGCCGCGAGATCGAAGCGGGCCGCGTCTGGACCAACTGCTATCACCTGTACCCCGCTCATGCCGCGTTCGGCGGGTACAAGCAGTCGGGTATCGGCCGCGAAACCCATAAGAAGGCGCTCGAGAACTATCAGCAAACGAAGTGCTTGCTGGTCAGCTATCAAGCCGAAGCGTTGGGCTTCTTCTGATCGAACGCCGCCGCCAGTAGTTGCTCGAGCGCCGCGGACAATCGATGCGGCGCTCGAGCGAAGCCTTACCGGCAGAATGTCAGAACGTCAGAAGGCGTGACGAACGCCGAGATCCACCCCTACCGTCGTGCCCGATAACGCGAACAGCGTGTTGTCGCTGAGGCCGAACCCGGTATTCATCGCCCCGTGGTTGTTCACCACCGCGGCTTGCGCGTAAAGCTCGGTCGCTTTCGAGAGGCTATATACGCCGCCGAGTGCGCCCATGACCGAGTGGTTCTTCGTATCGTTGCGGTCGCTCGTGAACCAGACGCCGGTATTGAGGTCCAGCGCCGGGGTGGCTTGGTAGTCCAAGCCGGCGTTATACACGTTGTTGCTGAACGATCCCGCCACCTTGTAGCTCGTGAACGATGCCTTAGCCGTCAGCGCGCCGAATCGGTATCCGGCGCCCAGCGTGCGGCCCACGAACGCGACCGTGCTCGAGAGCGGCGTGATGGCCGTGCCGCCGCTGTTGCCGTCGTAAAACGCCAGATCGAGCATCAAGCCGCCGTTCTGATAGTTCAGGCCGCCCGAGTACTGGCGTCCCGCTTGGAAGTTGCCCGCTTGCCCGCCGAGCGCAAGCATCGCGCTGCCCGTGAGGCCGGCAAACGCCGGGCTCGTGTAGGAGATCGCGTTCGAATTGAACAGGCCCGTGGCGAGCACGTTGTCGACATAGTTGATGAGTCCGCCGCCGAAGTGCGCGAAGTTGCGTGGGTCGGAATTGTCGATCGCCAGCAGGAACGGCGAGAACTGCAAGCCGAGCTTCGCTTCGCCGAATCCGCCGTCGAGCGCGACCCAGGCTTGCCGTCCGAAGAAGTTACCGTTCGAGTGGCTCAGCGCGCCGTTGGCGACGCTGATGCCGCTCTCGAGCTGGAATTTCGCTTTCAATCCGCCGCCCAAATCCTCCGAGCCCATGAGCCCGATCACCGACGGTGTGAGGCCCGTATCCATGAACGAGAATTGACGGCCGGCGTTTTGCCCGGGGTTCGCGCCGGGCGTGCGGTTCGTATAGACGAAGCCCGCGTCCAAATCACCGTAAAGCGTCACGCTGCTTTGCGCGAAGCTAGGCGCGCTCGCAACAGCGCCGAGTAAGGCTGCGGACCACAGGATCTTTTTGCTGCTCATTGTCTACCTCCAAGGGTTGGTATGGACGTGTGGAACGAATGGTCCTATCGATTAAATAGGAGTACTAATTAACTGCTGAAAAAGCGAAGAAGCGAATGCTCGACCGCACCGAGTCGTGGTCGATCTTGCATTCGCGCGGCCGGACATCGCCGGTGGGCGATGCTTTTCGGAGAAAAGCCTAGGCACTTGCGCCGAGGCTCGGGTGCCGATACGCGCGGGTGGCGGGTATCGGCGAGGAAGCGCGGGCGGTGTTAGACGGCCCGGCCGAGTTGATCGAGGATTTCGGGGTTTTCGAGCGTGGATGTGTCCTGCACGATCGCGTCGCCCTTGGCCAGCGAGCGCAGCAGGCGGCGCATGATCTTGCCCGAGCGCGTCTTCGGCAGGTTGTCGCCGAAGCGGATCTCCTTGGGCTTGGCGATCGGCCCGATTTCCTTGCCGACCCAATCGCGCAACGTTTTGGCGAGTTGCTCGGCTTCTTCCCCTTCGGGCCGCGCGCGCTTCAACGTGACGAAGGCCACGACCGCTTCGCCCGTGGTGGCGTCGGGCCGTCCCACCACGGCCGCCTCCGCGACGAGCTCGTGTGCGACGAGCGCCGATTCGATCTCCATCGTGCCGAGCCGGTGGCCGGAAACGTTGAGCACGTCGTCGATGCGGCCCGTGATCGTGAAGTAGCCCGTTTCCGGATCGCGCACGGCGCCGTCGCCCGCGAGGTACAGCGTGCCGCCGAGCTCGGGCGGGTAGTAGCTGGCTTTGAACCGCTCGGGATCGCCCCAAATCGTGCGGACCATCGACGGCCAGGGACGCTTCACGACGAGTATTCCGCCTTGTCCGTCGGGCACGCTCTGGCCCGTCTCATCGACGACGGCGGCCATGATGCCCGGCAGCGGCAAGGTGCACGAGCCGGGCACCGTCGGCGTGGCGCCCGGTAGCGGCGCGATCATGTGACCGCCCGTCTCCGTTTGCCACCAGGTATCGACGACGGGGCAACGCTCGCCGCCGACATGCCGGCGGTACCACAGCCACGCCTCGGGGTTGATCGGTTCGCCCACGGTGCCGATGATGCGCAGGCTCGCGAGATCGTAGCGCGCGGGGTGCACGCTTTCGTCGGCATCGGCCGCCTTGGTCAGCGAGCGAATGGCGGTGGGGGCGGTATAGAACAGCGAGACCTGGTGGTCGGCGATCATCTTCCAAAAGCGTCCCGCATCCGGATAGGTGGGCACGCCTTCGAACACGACTTGCGTCGCGCCCAGCGCGAGCGGGCCGTATGCGATATACGTGTGGCCAGTGATCCAGCCGATGTCGGCGGTGCACCAGAAGACGTCCTCGCGCTTCCAGTCGAACGTCCATTTCATCGTTTGCACGGCCCAGAGCAGGTAGCCGCCCGTGCTGTGCTGCACGCCCTTAGGTTTGCCGGTGGAGCCCGACGTGTACAGGATGAACAGCGGGTGCTCGGCGCCGACCCACTCGGGCTCGCAGATGTCGGACTCGTTTGCGACGATCTCGTGCATCCATGCGTCGCGGCTGGTGTCCCAGGCGACCTCACCGCCCGTGCGGCGATAGACGATGACGGAGCGCACGACATCGCAGTTGCCCATGGCGAGCGCTTCGTCGGCGATTTGCTTCAGCGGCAGCGTCTTGCCGCCGCGCACTTGCTCATCCGCGGTGATGAGCGCGACGGCGCCGACATCGACGATGCGCTCATGCAGCGATTTAGCCGAGAAGCCGCCGAAGACGACCGAGTGCGTCGCACCGAGCCGCGCGCACGCTTGCATGGCGACGATCCCTTCGATCGACATCGGCATGTAGATGACGACGCGGTCGCCGCGTTTGATACCGCGGCGCTTGAGCGCATTGGCGAAGCGTGCGACGCGCGCGAGCATCTGTGCGTAGGTCACACGTGTGACGGTGCCGTCGTCGGCCTCGAAGACGATGGCGACACGATCGCCGTGGCCGCTAGCGACATGGCGATCGAGGCAGTTGTACGAGGCGTTCAATTCGCCGTCTTCGAACCACGTGTAGAACGGCGCGGCGGACTCGTCGAGCACCTTCGAGAACGGCTTGCGCCAATCGATCGCCTCGCGTGCGAGGCCGCCCCAGAATCCGGCGTAGTCGCGCTCGGCGTCGGCCGCGAGTGCGCGGTAGGCCTCCATGCCGGCGACGTTCGCGCCGGCTTGCGCCTCGGCGGACGGCTCGAAGGTTCGCTGCTTCTGATGGGGCAATTCGATCGGGTTGGTCACAGGTGTCTCCGCTAATGTCGTGCTAAGTCGATGCGCCGCCACGGACGCAACATGTGTGCCAATCGCTGCATAGCACGGTGTAATGGGCACTGCCCGCGGCGGGCGTCGATATGAACGACGCGATCGCCGAATGCGACTGCTTCAGAATGCGACGATGCGGTGTTTCAGCCCGCGACAGTTGACCGCGGGGCGGCCCGGCGATAGCGCTTGCGAGCCGCTTATCCCGTCGATTGCGTCGCCGGAACCACGCAAGTTCGTAAGCGCGGCCGCCATCGACGGCGAACATTCCCTCCGCCCGCCAAAATGCGCGAATACCTTGCGCACAAGCGCTCCCGCGCGAAAAATCCGCCCCGTCGGCATCGACTACACTTAAGCACCTCATTTGAAACGCCTATCCCTCATGGCGCACGTGTTTTTCGCCGCCGCGATTCAACGGCATATCGCCATGCCCGAACGCGATGTCGACGCACGCTCGGTCGATGAAGCGTTATCGATCGTCTTCGCCGACGAGCCGCGTTTGCGCGGATACATCCTCGACGATCAAGGCGGCCTGCGCCGGCACCTCTCCGTCTTCGTCGACGGCCAGCCGTTGCGCGACCGCCGGCGCTTATCGGATGCGGTCGATACACAATCGCGCATTTACGTGGTGCAAGCGCTTTCGGGCGGCTGACATCGCGGGCCGACGATGACGACGACGCAGATGGAGACAAGACCGTGAACGACTACCGCTTGATCGTGGGGACCCGCAAAGGATTGTTCGTTTTCGAGCGCGACGACGAGCGCCCGGGCCGATGGAGGCAAGCGGCGCTCCATTTCATCGGCGAGCCCGTCACCTCGGCGTTGGTGGACCCGCGCGACGGTACGCTGTATGCCGCGCTCAATCTCGGTCACTTCGGCGTGAAGCTGCATCGGCTACCCGCGGGGGCGAGCGAGTGGGAGCCGTGCGCGTCGCCTGCGTATCCGCAACAGCCGGAAGCCGAGGCGCCGGCGGGCGGCGGCGGCACCGCGCCGGCGGACGGGCAAGGCACACCAGCGAGCGAGCCGCTGTGGTCGCTCGAGCAGATTTGGACCCTCGAGCCCGGCGGCGCGGATGAGCCCGGCACGCTCTGGGCCGGCACGATTCCAGGCGGGCTCTTCCGCTCCGACGACCGCGGCGAGACCTGGACGTTGAACCGTGCGCTCTGGGATCGTCCCGAGCGCAGGGAGTGGGGCGGGGGCGGCTACGACCATGCGGGCATTCATTCGGTGCTGGTCGATCCGCGCGACAGCGAGCATGTGACGATCGGCGTGTCGTCGGGCGGTGTCTGGCAAACGCGCGACGGCGGCGATACGTGGCGCCCTTCGTCGAAAGGGATGCAGGCGGATTACATGCCGCCCGAGCGGCGCGAGGAAGAAAACGCGCAAGATCCGCACCGCGTCGTTCAGTGCCTCGCCGCGCCCGATATGTTGTGGACTCAGCATCATTGCGCGATTTTCCGCTCGACCGACGGTGGTGAACGTTGGACTCGGGTGGAGGCGCAGCCGTCGAACTTCGGGTTTGCCGCCGCCGTCCATCCGCGCGATCCCGACACCGCGTGGTTCGTACCGGCGGTCAAGGATGCTTGCCGTCTTCCCGTGGATGGCCGATTCGTCGTCACGCGCACGCGCGATGGAGGGCGCACGTTCGAGGCGTTTTCCGAAGGACTGCCGGCGGCGCCCGCCTACGATCTCGTTTATCGTCACGGGCTCGCCATCGATGGGAGCGGGACACATCTCGCCATGGGCTCGACGACGGGCGGGCTTTGGACGTCCGACGACGCCGGTGAAAGCTGGCATGAGCTATCGTCGCATCTTCCGCCCATTTATCACGTGAGCTTCGCGTAGCCGTTACGCCAAGGTCCGTTCCACGACGTTGTGATCTGCTTCCTACCGGTCATCGAGACGGTGCCGATACGAAGGGCTAGCGCTAGCGCGCCTTGAGCGCCCACAGCGCATCGAGCACGTGCTCGGTGGCGCGCTCGACCTCGCCCGCCCGATGCGCGATGCCGAGTTCTCGCCAAAGCGCGGGGCGCAGCGGCCGCATCGCAATGCGTGCATCGGAGCGGGGTGCGCCCGCCTCATGCGGCAACAGTGTCGCGCCATAGCCCGCGGCGACCAGACTCTTGATGGCATCGTCGTAGTTCAACTCGATGCGTGCGGCGGGCCGATAGCCGCCGAGCGCGAACCATTCCGACGTCAGCCGCGAGAGTCGCGTATTCGCATCGTTCAGGATCAACGGGCGCGCCGCGAGCCAAGCGGGCGTGATACGCGCCGGTAGCGGCCAATCGCCCGGCAAGAACGCCATGACCGGATCGCGGCGCCACGGCCGGATCGCGAGCCCCGCGACGGTGGATTGCGGCAAGGCGACGATGCCGACGTCGAGCGTGCCTTGCGCGAGGCGAGCCAGCGTTTCCTGTGAGGTGAGCACAGCGATTTGCACGTCGATGTCGGGGTGGTGTTCGCGCAATTGCGAGATCGCTTGCGGCAACAGATGCGCGATCGCGCCCGTCGATGCGCCGAGGCGCACTCGGCCGGCGAGGCCCTGCACTTGCCGGCTCACGTCGTCGAGCGTCGATTCCACCTCGGCAAGCAGCCGCCGCGCACGCTCGACGAGCACTTCACCGATCGGCGATGGCCGCACATTGCCGCGTTTGCGCGAGACGAGCGGCGCGCCGATCCGGCTCTCTAATTCGGCGATGTGCAGGCTTACCGTCGGCGGCGCGAGATGGAGCACTTGCGCGGCGGCCGCGAACGACCCGTGGTCCGAGATCGCGACAAGCGTGCGCAGGCGGTCCAAGCTGATCTCTCGCATCGTCGCTTCCCGTTGGCGTCAAATTCAGAAATCATGAATCAACACGTCATGAAATTCAACTTTTCATAGGCTCGGTTGCGGGCGCACGATACGTCTTCATTTCCGCAGATCGGATTCGAGGAGGGCGATCGCATGCATGTTCCGACGGTTTTTATCGATGGCGACCAGGGCACCGCTGGGCTGCAAATCCACGAACGCTTGCGCGGCAGGACGGACATTAGGCTGGCAACGTTGCCTCCGAACGAGCGCAAAGACCCGCATCGTCGCGCGCAAGCCATCAACGATTGCGATATCGCGATCCTCTGTCTGCCCGATGCCGCCGCGCGCGAAGCGGTGAGCTACGTTCGCAACCCCGAGGTGCGCGTGATCGATGCAAGCTCTGCGCATCGCACGCAGCCGGGGTGGGTGTATGGATTGCCGGAATTGGACGACGGGCAAGCGCAACGTATCGCGTGCGCTAAGCGCGTGACGAACCCGGGCTGCTATCCCACAGGGGCGATCGCGCTACTGCGTCCGCTGATCGACGCAGGCTTGTTGCCGCGCGACTATCCGCTGGCCATTCATGCGATCTCGGGTTATTCGGGCGGCGGACGGTCGGCCATCGACGAATACGAGGCGGCCCACGGGCAGGTCGCGGCACCGTTCAAGGTGTACGGGCTTGCGCTCGAACATAAGCACACGCCGGAGATCGAGTTGCATGCGGGCCTTTCTGATCGTCCGTTCTTTGTGCCGTCTTACGGGGCGTACCGGCAAGGCATCGTGATGACGATTCCGATCCAGTTGAGGTTGCTCCCGGCGGGGACGGACGGCGAACGGTTGCACGCCTGTCTCGCGCAACGGTACTCGGGGGCCCGCCACGTGGAAGTCATGCCACTGGCCGATGCCCGCGCGACGACGCATCTCGACCCGCAGGTGCTGAACGGCACGAACGACTTGCGGCTAGGCGTATTCGCCAACGCGGAGCGGGGCCAGGTCTTGCTGTCGGCCGTGTTCGACAACCTTGGCAAGGGCGCTTCCGGCGCGGCGGTGCAGAACTTGGATTTGATGCTTGGGGTGTAGTCGCGCCGGATGAAAAAACAGGCGGCAACGCATCGTGCGTTTGCCGCCTGCCCGTTCTATCACGGGTCAGATAGGTACCGCGCTAGCGGATCGCGCCTGCGATGTTCGCATCGCCTAGCCCAACGTTCGACTCGCTTCCCTCACCCGCGTCGATCTGCACCCCGCGATGCTCGCGCCCGAGGCTGATCAATACCGAAATCACGACGGCGACGATACCGGCGACGATCGCCATCGCCATGCCGTAGTTATCGCCGTTGCGGTGCGCGATGCCGGCTTGAATCGTTGCATTGGCCGAGGCAAGCAGATTGCCGAGCTGATACACGAGACCCGGGAACGTCGCACGCACCTCGGGCGGCGACATTTCGTTCAAATGCGCCGGAATCACGCCCCATGCGCCTTGCACGGAAATCTGCATCAAGAACGCGCCGATCGCGAGCGGCACGCTGCCGGTCGAAAAGGCCCACAACGGCAACACGGGCAGCGCGATCAGGGCCGCGATGGCGATGGCCTTGCGTCGCCCGATCTTCTCGGACAGCGAACCGAACACGATGCCGCCGATGATCGCGCCGATGTTGTAGATGATCGCGATCACGCTAACCGTATGCGTCGAGAACTTGTGCTGCACGAGCAGGAACGTCGGATACATGTCCTGCGTGCCGTGGCTGAAGAAGTTGAATGCCGTCATCAGCACGATCATGTACAGCGCCAGCTTCCATTCGCGTGCCAGTACCGAAAAGATGCTCGTGCGCACGCCGGCGCGCTGCCCACGCTCCCAACTCGGCGATTCCGGTACGTTGCGGCGAATGAACAGCACGAGCAGCGCGGGCAGCACGCCGATCATGAACATGCCGCGCCAGCCGATCGAATCGTGCAGCAGGCCGAACACGACCGAGGCCAGCAGATAGCCGGACGGGTAGCCCGCCTGCAAGATCCCCGACATGACGCCGCGCGATTTCGGCGGGATGGATTCCATGGTCAGCGCGGAGCCGACGCCCCACTCGCCGCCCATCGCCACGCCGAACACACTGCGCAAGACGAGCAGCATCGTGAGGCTCGTGGCAAAACCCGAGGCCAGATCGAGTACCGAGAACAGCACGATGTTGGCCATCAAAACGGGACGGCGCCCGTAACGGTCGGCCAGCCGGCCGAAGATCAATGCGCCGAGCGGGCGCAAGGCAAGCGTCAAAGTGATCGCAACCGTGACGCTCGTGATCTCGGCCCCGAAGGCCTTGGCGATGTCCTTTAAAACGAACACCATGAGAAAGAAGTCGAATGCGTCGAGTGTCCAGCCTAGGTAGCTGGCGAGGGCGACGCTACGCTGCTGCTTGGTCCAAGCCATGAAACTGTCTCCTGTCGATTGATCGTAGTTGTGGCGATGGGCGAGGCGTTGCGCCTTCGCCGTGGCGCTGAATAACGCAGGAGGCGTGCCAATCGCGGTGCGCGGCTAACGTATTGATTCGACGGGGCTTGCGTTCGATCGACACGGGACGCTCGCGCGGAAATCCGCCCAGCGCGAGCTATTCGCTGTGCGGAAATCGTGACGAGTGGCGTGCGTGTAAACCCTGCGGGGCTAGCGACGCGGGCGTGCTCGCTTCAACGAAAATCGTCGGAGGTGATCGCGAGGCGGCGCATCTTGTCGTAGAGCGTTTTCTTCGGCAGCCCTAAGCGCTCGCAAGCGAGAGACGCCCGGCCCTGGCAGGCGCGCAGCGCTTCCTCGATCAAATGGCGCTCGAATCGATTCACCTGCTCCTCGAGCGTGCGGGGGGCGGTGGCGATCGAATCGTCGGTGTCGTTCAGGTCGGCGAGCAGGCCCAAGGTGAAGCGCTCGGCGACGTTGCGCAATTCGCGCACGTTGCCGGGCCAGGGACGCGACATCAAGGTCTGCATCTGCTCCGTGCTGGCCGCCTCGGGCACCGGTCGGCCGTAACGGGCCGACGCCTGCAAGACGAACTGCTCGAACAGCAGCGGGATGTCCTCGCGCCGCTCGCGCAGCGGCGGGACCTCCAGCACCACGACGCCGAGCCGGTAATAGAGGTCGTCGCGAAACCGCTGCTCGCGCGCGAGCGCCAACAAATCGGCTTTCGTGCCCGCGACGATCCGGCAATTCATCGGCAACAACTCGTTCGATCCCACGCGCTCGAAGGCGCGCTCTTGCAACACGCGTAGAAACTTCGCCTGCAGCGACATCTGCATCGTCTCGATCTCGTCGAGAAAGAGCGTGCCGCCGTCCGTGTATTCGAGTTTGCCGATGCGGCGCTTCATTGCGCCCGTAAACGAGCCCGCCTCATGGCCGAATACTTCGCTCTCGAATAGCATTTCGGGAATGCCGGCGCAGTTGATCGCGGCGAAATTCGCATCGCGTCGGCGGCCGGCTTCGTGCAGTGCGCGCGCGACCACCTCCTTGCCGGCGCCGGTTTCGCCGAGCACGAGCACGTTCGTGTCGGTATCGGCAAGATCGAGAACGACGCGGCGCAGGCGCTCGATGGCCGGCGATTGGCCAAGGATCTTCGCGTCGATCCGGTCGCGGGCGCTGAGCTGGCGCCGCAGCGTATCGAGCTCGAGGGTGAGATGACGCTTGTCGAGCGCGCGTTGGGCGACGTCGGCCAAATGCTCCGACGAGAACGGCTTTTCGATGAAATCGTAGGCGCCGCGCTTCATCGCTTCGACGGCCATCGCGATATCGCCGTGTCCGGTGACGAGAATGACCGGCAGATCGGCATCGATGGCACGCACCCGCTCGAGCAGCGCGAACCCGTCCATGCCCGGCAAGCGCACGTCGGTCACGACGATGCCGGCAAAGCCGAGACGGATCTGGCGCAGCGCCTGCTCGGCGCGCTCGAACGCCTGCACGTCGATACCGCGCAACTGCAACGCTTGTACGCCGCCGAGTCGCACGGCCGGCTCGTCCTCCACGAGCAAGACCTTGAGCCCATCGTGTTCGCTGCGCGCTTGCATCATCTCTATTCCCCTTCCGCGGCGCCTCGTTGGGCGCGGTTCGTGTCCGTCTTGGCGAGTTCGCCGACGCCGTCGCCCGGCGCGCGGCGCAGACGCAACGTGAACGACGCACCGCTTGCCGCCGCGGCAGCATTCGCTTTCAGTGTGCCGCCCAACTCGCGCATGATGCCCGCGCAGATCGCCAGGCCGAGGCCGAGCCCCGCTCCCGGCGGCTTCGTCGTGAAAAACGGTTCGAACAATCGCTCGCGCACGGTCTCGGGAATGCCGGCGCCGGTATCGGCGACGACGATCTCGACGTAGGCGTCGTCCGCCGCATCGGCTCGCACGGCGATCGACAGTTGCCGGCGAGGGCAGCCGAGCATTGCGTCGAGCGCATTGGTGAAGAGATTCACGAGCACTTGTTCGAGACGGTTGGCATCGGCAAGCACGACGAGGTCGGAGTGTGCGCTCGAGCCGTCGCCCGCGTCGCGCACGACCTCGACGTCTTCCTTGCGCAGCCGGGGCTCGACGAGAAACAGGGCATTGACGAGGGTTCGCTCGACGGCAACCGGCTCGAGCTCGGCCGGCCCCTTGCGCGAG
The DNA here is from genome assembly GCF_002879885.1 of Trinickia dabaoshanensis. Classification (GTDB taxonomy): domain Bacteria; phylum Pseudomonadota; class Gammaproteobacteria; order Burkholderiales; family Burkholderiaceae; genus Trinickia; species Trinickia dabaoshanensis. The sequence goes on along the minus strand of NZ_PNYA01000036.1, from coordinate 47,430 downwards.
AAGCGGCGTAGTTGGGCGGTGATTTTGCCCATCCGCTCGATGAGCCCGGCGATCACGCGTAGGTTGTTTTCGGCCTCGTCTTGCCGCCCGCGTTGCAGAAACAGCAGCGCGTTGTCCGACAGCGTGCGCAGCGCGGCGAGCGGTTGATTCAGTTCATGCGTGATGCCAGCCGACATCTGCCCGATGAGCGCCATCTTGCCGGCCTGCACGAGTTCCTCCAGTGTGGCCTTCAGCGTGGCTTCGGTGCGTTTGTGCTGGGCGATCTCGTTGCGCAGGCTCTTGTTGGCCCGCGCGAGCGCGCCGGTGCGCCGGGTGACTTTACGCTCGAGTTCGTCGTTCATCCGCTCGAGCGTCTCGCGCATCGCGAGCCGCTGCGCGATCACTTTGCGCCGTTGCAGCACGTAGAGCGTGCCGATCGTGGCCAGCGAGAGGCCCAGTGCGGTGACGAGCGCCGCATAGCGCGCGTTTTTGCGGGCCGGTGCGATGTCGGTCAGCGACATGATGCGCCAGTCCGTGCCGGCGACGGTGCGGCTCACCACCACGAAATCCATCGCATGCGGGTTCGGCGTGTTCGCGAGCAGCGGGTTGGGCGGCGATACGGTGTCGATCTCGGCGTTTGCCGCGAGCCGGCGGCGCGGCACGAGCCCGATGTCGGCGAGCGCGCCGGGTCCGCCGTATTGACGCTTCGCGTCGATGCGGGCGCGCGCCGCGGCCGACAACGGATGGAGCGTGCGGTATTTCCAGCCGGGGAACGACGACAGAAAGACGACGCCATTGGCGTCCGCCACCAGCACCGTTTCGTCGCCGCGCGTCCATAGCGCTTCCATCGAGTCGAGGCTGATCTTGGTGGCGACGACGCCGAGTTCGCGCCCGCCCGCACCGATGCGCGCGGCGTAGAAGTAGCCGGGCAAGCGGCTCGTCGATCCGAGGCCGTAGAAGTGGCCCGTGCCGTTGTGCAGGGCGTCGATGAAGTACGGCCGGTAGGAAAAATTCTGCCCGACGAAGCTGATCGGCTGATCCCAGTTGCTGGCCGCGAGCGTCGTGCCCCTCAAATCGAGCACGTAGATGGCGGCGGCTTGCGAATCGGTCGTCACGTCGGCCAAATAGCGATTGACGCGGGCACTCAGCGCCGCATCGGTGGGATGCCGCAATAGATCGGCGATATCGGGGTTCAGACTCAGCAGAGCCGGCAGGTAGTCGTAGCGCGTGAGCTCGCCCCTGAGCGTGCTTTCGTCGACGTCGAGCCGGCGAGCCGCGCGTTCGATGATCGTTTCCGTTTCGGCGCGCTGCGCGTAGCGATAGGCCGTCCATGCGCCGGCCGCGACGAGGGCGGCGAACGCGAGCGTCTTCACCGTCTGCGAGACACTGGGCAGGCGCGAGGCGATGCGCGCGGGCCAACGCGGCGAGCGAGGCAAAGGCGCACCGGGCCGAAGTGAATTCATGTGAAGGCGCTGAGGCTGGGCCAGCTAGTTGCTACCGGGATCGCGCAGTTTAACGAATCCGGCGGCCGGTGGGGATCGGGGTAAATCGCAGCGCGTTGTTGCGGCGATGGTAACATTTGTTGTCGCCGGCGTTGCCGGCGTTCTTTCGCCTTTTCTCTTTTCTCTTTTTTCGATTGCCTTTCCCGCTTGCCGGCTCTTGCCCACCATGCCCGAAACGTTCGACCAACTCGCCGCAGCGATTCGCGCCTGTTTCGCGCAACTGAGCCCACAATTCCAGGCCGGCGCGGCATTCGTGCTCGATCACCCGGACGAAGTCGCCGTTACGTCGATGCGTAAAGTGGCGGAGCGCGCCCAGGTTCAGCCGGCCTCGCTCGTCCGGCTTTCGCAGCAATTGGGTTTTCCCGGGTGGAACGAGTTGCGCGATCTGTGCGTGGCTCGCGTGCGGACGCGTCCCGAGGCGCTTAGCGCGCGTGCGCGTTCGCTCGTGGCGGGGAACAAGAAAGATACACTCGCGCGCGACCTGCTCGTTGCCCAGCAACACAATCTCGAAGTCACCGCCGCTCATAACGAACGCGGCGTTTCGCAAGCCGCACGCGTGCTGCGCAAGGCCCGGCACGTGCATGTGGCGGGTTTTCGCTCGTGCTATCCGGTCGCGTTCGGTCTCGTCTATGGATATGGACTGTTTCGCTCGTCGGTCTCGTTGCTCACGGGCGAGGCGGGCACGCTCGAGATGCAGTTGCGCGGCGTCGCACGCGATAGCGCGACCGTCGTCATCAGCTTCGCGCCATATTCCGTGGAAGCCGTGCGCGTGGCCGAGGTCGCGCTGGAGAAGGGCAGCCGCCTGATCGCGATCACCGATAGCGCCGTGTCGCCGATCGCGCTCAATGCCGATGCGGCCCTGATCTTCTCTCACGAAAGCCCTTCGTTTTTTCCGTCGCTCGTCGCGGCCACCGCGATTGCCGAATCGCTCGTCGCTCAATTGCTGGCTCTGGAAGGAACCGAGGCAGTCGAACAACTCGAGCTAGCCGAGCATTCCCTGCACGCGAAGGGCGCATACCTGCCCTGATGCGTTCGGCGGTATCCGCCGCTCACCGCGTTTCGTCCAATCATTGCCGGATGTCTTACCGGCATCATTGCAATCGTGGTGACAACATTCGTTGCGGTAGAATATTTACTTGCATCGAGCGTTGTAGTTTGCGCAGCCGGTTACCTTTTCGACTTCGAGGTATCGCATGTCTTACGTTTTTCATCGGATGCCGAACAAGCCGCTGCCGGTCGCGGTGGCCGGCGACGGCATCGAGATCGTCGATTCCACCGGTAAGCGCTATATCGATGCGAGCGGCGGCGCGGGCGTCTCGTGCCTCGGCCATAGTCATCGGCGCGTGATCGACGCAATCGAAAAGCAGGCGCGCGAACTGGCCTACGCGCATACGTCGTTTTTCACGACGGAGGCGGCCGAGGCACTGGCCGAGCGGCTCGTCACCACGGCACCCGGCGGCATCGGGCACGCGTATTTCGTCTCGGGCGGCTCCGAGGCGATCGAGGCCGCGCTGAAGCTCGCGCGCCAGTATTTCGTCGAAGTGGCCCAGCCCGAACGCAGGCGTTTCATCGCACGCCGCCAGAGTTATCACGGCAATACGCTCGGCGCGCTCGCGATCGGCGGCAACGCCTGGCGGCGCGAACCGTTCCTGCCGCTGCTCATCGAAGCGCATCATGTCAGCCCTTGTTACGCCTATCGCGAGCAAGCGAGCGGAGAATCGCAGGCCGATTACGCTCAACGATTGGCGGACGAACTCGAGCACAAAATTCTCGAACTCGGGCCCGATACGGTGGCGGGCTTCGTTGCGGAGACGGTGGTCGGTGCGACCGCGGGCGCGGTGCCGCCGGTGGCCGGATACTTCCGCAAAATTCGTGAGGTGTGCGACAAGTACGGCGTGCTCTTGATCCTCGACGAAGTGATGTGCGGCATGGGGCGTACCGGTCATCTCTATGCGTGCGAGGACGAGGGCGTCTCGCCCGATTTGCTGACGATCGCCAAGGGGCTCGGTGCCGGGTATCAACCGATCGGCGCCACGCTCGTCGGCGATCGCATCTACGATGCCATCGTCGGCGGCTCGGGATTTTTCCAACACGGCCACACCTACATGGGGCATGCGACTGCCTGTGCCGCGGCGCTCGAAGTGCAGCGTGTGATCGAAGAGGAACACTTGCTGGCGAACGTGATGGCGCGCGGAGAACAGCTACGCGCGGCGTTGCGCGAGCGCCTAGGTGAGCATTCGCACATCGGGGACATTCGCGGACGGGGCTTGTTCGTCGGCGTCGAATTCGTCGTGGATCGCGAGAGCAAAACCCCGTTCGACCCACGGCGCAAGCTCGCTGCGCAGATCAAGCAAGCGGCGCTGGCGCGCGGCCTGATGGTCTATCCGATGGGCGGGACGATCGACGGTAAGCGTGGCGATCATGTGTTGTTGGCACCGCCGTTTATCTGCACCGCCGACGACATCGAGCGGATTGTCGAGCGGCTGTGCGATGCTGTGGACGCAGCGATAACAGCCGGAGAATGAAATGAACCCGAAGGGATCTGAAAACACGCGCCTGCCGCCATTCGATCGGACGGTGGCCACACCCGAGCAGTTGGCTGTGCTGGACGAGATCTTATCGGGCCCGCGCGGCAATCTCGCCGGCCCGTTCCTCGCGTGGATCGCGAGCCCGGAGCTGGCGCAACCCGCGCAACGGCTGGGCGCCTTTTGCCGGTATAGAACGGGGTTGCCGCTTCGGCTGTCCGAACTGGCGATCCTGGTGACGGCGGTGCAATGGCGCGCACAAGCCGAGTGGCAAATCCACTATCCGATCGCGATCGAAGCGGGGCTGCCGGATGCGGTCGCACAGTCACTGCTCGCGGGCCGGCGCCCGGATTTCGCCGATGCCGACGAGGCGCTGATCTATGACTTCGCGGTCGAACTCTATGACGCCAAGCGCGTGTCCGATGCGATATTCACCCAGGCGGTCCACCGTTTCGGTCATGAGACGACGGTCAATCTCGTAGGCCTACTCGGCTATTACGCTTTAGTGGCGATGACATTAAATGTTTTTGCGATGCGGAAAGACCGTGATGCGCCTTTGCCATTCGTGGAATAGTCCCGCCCGAGCCTATCGATTCTCGAGGAATCCATAACAATTCTCAAAGACGCAACAATTGTGAACAATGCCATTTAGTGGGATTTCTCACACAAATTATTGCCATCCCACGCATCTTCAACGAGAATCCTCACCATACCGTTGGTATCGGTCCCAAGCAGTGCGTTGACCGCGAGAGTGCCGACGGATAGGCGTGGGACGGGCCGCCCATGTCGAGAACAAAGAGGCACCTGCAGCACTTGCTGAGGCACGATAACGATGAGCACCTCCAATCAGAGACGCAAGCAAACGTTTGGCGCGACCCGCGTCGAGCGCTATCTGCCCATGCATGTCTTCATGCGCGGCCCCCTTCTTAGTCCGATTCCTTCCCCATCGGATTGACCGCCGGCCGATACCGGCACGCGGTCGATGGATCGGCACCCGGCGGAAAGGTCTCCCCATTCGGGACTGCGCTTGTTCGCTGAAGCTTTGCGGTCGTTCATGTAACGCAGATGGCGGATCCAAAGGCGGTTGCCTCGGCCGGGGCGAGCTTTATAGTCGATCAACTAGTTAGCACTCCTAACTGGTTGGGCGGCCGGTTGCGTGCGAATTTGTATTTTTAGTGCATTTTTCATCGAATGACATCGGTGTGACGAAGCACGCCTGAATGACTTTTGAAAGCCTGTGCCCTCGCTTCCGATCGCGCTCTTTGTTCTTTTTCGAATTTCATGACAAACATGTGGCGGAATAACGATGAACAAGTCATATAAGACAATCTGGAATGAAGCCTTGGGGGCTTGGGTGGCAGCGTCCGAACTGGATCGAGCGAGCGGCAGGCCGGGGATGGTCGCGGTGTGCGCTCACGCTCCGCGGACGAACAGCCGCGGGGCCGGCGCAAGCGGCGCGATCACGGCGATCGCCGCCGCGATCGCGCTCTGGGGCACGGTCGTCCCCGAGCGGGCGCACGCGCAATACAACGTTGGCCCGAGCGCTACCGCAACCGCGGGTAATGCGGTCGCGGTCGGTATTTCGGCCACGGCCTCGCAGGTCAATGCCAGCGCGTTCGGCAATTTCGTCACCGCCAGCGGGACAAGCTCGGTCGCGATAGGGGCGTTCGCGGGGGCGACGGGTGATTTCAGCGTTGCGATCGGCAATGCGTCGGCGGCTACCCAGTCGGGCTCCGTAGCGATTGGGAGCGGCGCGAACGCCAGCGGCGTCAGCGCCACCGCGATCGCAAACGGCGCAACCGCATCGGGCCAGCAATCGGCGGCATACGGCTGGGGATCCCGCTCCGCGGGCGCATTTTCCACCGCACTCGGCAATCAAGCAACCGCCAGCGATACCGGCGCGGTCGCGATCGGCAATCAGGCGACGAGCACGACTGCCGCGGCGGTCGCAATAGGAAGCGGCGCGCTGGCCAGTTCCGCATCCGCGGTCGCCTTGGGTGTCAACAGCGGCGCGTCTGGCCTAGCTTCCATCGCCATCGGCGCGGGCGGGACCGCCGGTGTCCCTGGCTCCGGTACGCGGGCGTCGGGGGGGCAGTCCATCGCGCTCGGGTTCAATACGACAGCCAGCGGTATTTTCGCGGCGGCACTCGGACAACTCGCAGTCGCTTCCGGCACCAGCTCTGTCGCTATCGGCGTCAATTCGGTCGCGTCGTCCATGTTCAGTGTCGCGTTGGGCGATCTGGCGGCGGCGACCAACACCTCGTCGATCGCGTTGGCAGCCGGCGCGACCGCGTCGGGAATCGGTTCGGCCGCAATGGGCATCAACTCCACTGCATCGGGGGGAGACGCGCTTGCCATCGGTGCCAGCGCTGTATCCTCCGCGAATCAAGGCATCGCATTGGGGGCCGCTAGTACGGCAACGGGTATTGACGGCGTCGCCCTCGGCGTTTCTTCCACGGTTAGCGGACAGAACGCGGTTGCCGTGGGCAACGTGTCCACGGCTTCGGCGTCGGCCTCCACCGCGATCGGCAACACATCGAAGGCATTGGCTGCATCGACCATCGCGATCGGCGACAGCAATACGGTCGCGGCGGTGGCGGGCACCGGCTCGATCGCAGGCGGTCATAGTTCTCAAGTCACGAGCGGTACCGGCGCCGTCGCACTCGGCGAAGCGCAGACCGCCAGCGGCAATGGCGCGGTAGCGATCGGCGATCCGGGCTCCGCCATCGGCACGGGCGCCGTCGAACTGGGCTCGAACAATACGGCAAACGGCAACGGTGCCGTCGCCATCGGCAATAGCAACAACGCGCAAGGCCAAGGGTCGGTGGCGCTCGGCAACGCATCGAGCGCGGCAGCGGCGGGCGGCATCGCACTGGGTGCGAGCGCGCTGGCCGGCAATACCAATGGCGTTGCACTCGGTTCAGGCGCCGTCGCGACGAACGCCAATGACGTGGCGTTAGGCGCCGGTTCGACGAGCGCCGCGCCGAATCCCACGCCGACGGGCACCATCGCCGGTAACACCGTCAGCTTTGCCGGCGGCAACCCGACGAGCGTCGTGAGCGTGGGAACGAGCACGGCCCCGAGGCAGGTGACGAACGTCGCCGCCGGGCAAGTCACCAGCACGAGCCTGGACGCGATCAACGGTTCGCAACTATTTCAAACCAATCAAGCGGTCACGAACATTTCGACGTCGCTCACCGGGCTCACGACGTCGTTCAACACACTCAACAACGAAGCCGTCAAGTACGACGCGCCCGGCGGCGTCACGAACTTCAACAGCATTACGCTCGATCCGGGCGGCAGTTCGACCCAAATCCACAACGTCGCGGCCGGCACGTCGGCAACCGATGCGGTCAACGTTTCGCAGCTGACTTCCGTCGTGGCCGCGAGCGCGACGCACTACTACAGTGTCAACGACGGCGGCACCCAGCAAGGCAACTTCTCGAATAACGGGGCGACCGGCAACGATTCGATCGCGGCCGGCACCAACGCTACCGCGTCCGGCGCAAATGGGGTGGCCGTAGGCTCCGGCGCGACGTCGAGCAACGCGAATGCCGTCGCGCTCGGCAACAACGCGCAAGCGACGGCGGCCAATTCCGTGGCGCTCGGTTCGAACGCGACGACGACCTCGAACTTGGGCCAGGCCGCGTACAACCCGGGCACGGGTGTCTTGGCCGGCACGGCGCCGATCGGCGAAGTCTCGGTCGGCTCGGCGGGCAATGAGCGGCGCGTGACAAACGTCGCGGCGGGCTCCGCGGCGACCGACGCCGTGAACGTGAGCCAGTTGCAATCGGTCGAATCGCAACTGACGCAGACGCAAAACAACGCGCTGGTGTGGGACCCGACGGCCAACGGTGGGACGGGCGCCTATAACGCCGACCATGGCGGTACCGGCCCGAACAAAATCACGAACGTCGCGGGCGGGACGCTCAGTTCGACCAGCACCGATGCGGTCAACGGTTTGCAACTGTTTACGACGAACCAGAATGTCGGCAACCTGACGACCACTGTCAACAACATCCAAAACGGCGCGGGCATCAAGTACTTCCACGCGAACTCGACGGCAGCCGATAGCCAGGCGACGGGTACCGACAGCATCGCGATCGGGCCGCTCGCGGTTGCGGGCGCGAACGATTCGCTCGCGGCCGGCAACGGCGCCCAGGTGCAAGCGGCTGCGACCAACGGGCTCGCGTTGGGAGCGGGGTCATCGGTGTCCGTCACCGATGGCGTTGCGATCGGCTCCGGCTCGCTGTCGAACCGCGCGATCACCACCTCCACCACCCCGATCACGGCCGGTACCCATTCGATCCCGGTCAACACGACGGACGCGACGTTGCTCGGCGCGGTCTCGTTCGGTAACGGCACACCCGGCAGCCTGAGCTACCGGCAATTGACGAACGTCGCGGACGGTACCGCCCCCAACGACGCGGTCACGATCCGGCAATTGACCGGCGCGCTGCAGGCGTTCTCGGTCACGACGACGAAGTACTTCCACGCCAATTCGACGGCGAACGATTCGCTTGCCGTCGGGGCGGAATCGGTCGCCGTCGGGCCGACGACAGTCGTCAACGGCGACAACGGCGTGGGCATCGGCAACGGGTCGATCGTCGAGCAAACCGCGCCGGGCGGCGTGGCGATCGGCGAAGCGGCGACCTCGGTGCAGGCCGATGCGATCGCGCTCGGCAGCAAATCGACGGCGAGCGGCGCGCAATCGATCGCGCAAGGCGCGAATGCGAACGCGGGCTCCACGGGCAGCGTGGCCCTCGGCTCGGGCGCCACGAGCAGCGCCGTCGATGCACTCGCGCTGGGTGCCGGCGCGAACGCCACGTTCACCAATAGCGTCGCCTTAGGCGCGGGATCGACCACGGCGATCGGGGCATTGACGAACTACATCGCGTACGGCTTGAGTTCCCCGCAAACGTCGTTGGGTGAAGTCAACGTCGGCGGCCGTCAGATAACCGGCTTGGCTGCGGGTCGCCTCGGTACCGACGCCGTGAACGTTTCGCAGTTGCAAGCGGTTCAACAACAGTTGACGACGCTGATTACGAACAGCGGCAACTTCACGTCGACGCCGACCGGCAGCGGCGGCAATACGACGCCCTCGTCGAGCGGCTCGAACTCGTCCGCGGGCGGTGCGGGTGCGGTCGCTTCCGGCTCCAGCAGCACGGCGGTCGGCAACAGCGCGTCGGCGAGCGGCAATAATGCGACCGCGGTCGGCGTCGGCGCCAGCGCGACGGGCAACGGTTCGACGGCGATCGGCTCGGGCAGTAACGACGGCGGGCGGACGAATGTCGTGGCGGTGGGGTCGAGCACCGCGACGCGGCAAATCGTCAATGTCCAAGCGGGTACCGCGGCGAACGACGCGGTGAACGTCGAGCAGTTGAACAACACGCTGTCGCAGGCCAACGCCTACACCGACAATCAGATCGCAGGGCTGCGCAGCAACTTGGATTCGTATCGCCGCGATGCCGACGGCGGTGCGGCAACGGCGATGGCGGTGGCCGGCTTGCCGCAGCCGACAGGGCCCGGCAGGAGCATGGTCGCGCTCGCGGGCAGCGTCTATCGCGGACAATCGGGACAGGCTCTCGGCATTTCGACGATTTCCGAAAACGACCATTGGGTGTACAAGGCGGCCGTGTCATCGAATACGCGCGGCAGCTATGGCGCCGTCGTCGGTGCGGGCTACCAATGGTGATGGCGATATGAATCCACTCGGACTCCTGAAAACCATGAACAATCGATCGGTGAAGATGGCCCTCGTTGCGGCGTCGTGCTCGATAGGGCTAGCCGCATGCGCCGGCCCGACGGATACGGCATTTCCCTCGCAGGATCTTGCAACGACACCCGACGGGACGTTTCCGAACGTCGAAAACTTGCGTAGGGTCGAGCCCGGCATGACCAAGGCTCAGGTCTATCCGTTGATCGGCCCGCCGCACTTTCACGAAAGCGTCTTCCATGTTCGAGTGTGGAACTACCTGTTCCATTTCCCCAATGAAACCGATGCGCGCAAGACGCTCACCTGCGAGTATCAGATTCAATTCGACGATCACAATCGCGTTAGCCGCACGCGCTGGAACGACCCGGCGTGCGAACGGTTCGCGCCTGCTAAGATCGCCACCCATGCCGACGATACATCCGGCGCGAAGGAGAACGCTCAATGAAATGTTTCGCCCGGGGATACAAACTGGCCGGGGCATGCACGCTTGCGATGGTGTCGATGCTCGCGCACGGTGCTGAAGCGGGCGCCTCCGCCGACGAGTTGCTCGGCGACGCGCAACGTCTGATTCAGCAAATCGACGCGGGCCGGTATTCGGCCGTGTGGCAGGAAACGGCCCCGTTTGTGAAAGCGAAATACGCCGAGAACGGATTCGAAAGCGGGCTATCGCAGTTGCGTCAGGTGGTTGGGACCGTGAGCCATCGTGGATGGTCATCCGTGACGCGCTTGACTTATTCGCATGACAAAGTCGTCCCCGACGGCCTTTATGCGAACGTCGACTACACCACCTGGCGGACCGACGGACAGGTGATCTACGAAAAGCTGAGCTTCCAGCTCGGAAACGATGGCCGGTGGTACTTCACGGGCTACGCGCCGCGTGCGAGTCAGAACGTTGCGTCGCAGGCGCAAGTTGGCCGCTAGTGACGGATTCATTGCGACCATCGATCATGGCTTCCCAACGAGACGATGCAATACCCGCGGGCATGTCCGCGGGCAATTCGGTCATGATCGACGCGCACGCGCGATGGTCGAACTTCCGTCGGCAAGTGGAGGCGGGGGCGTTGATCGATGCGTGGGCGTGCGTGTCCGATTGGCTGGCGCGCATGCCCGGCGACGCCGCTGCCGCCACCGCACAAGCCGAACTGCTGCGGCTTTGCGGCCGCTATGAAGACGCGCGAGCTTGGCTCGACTGCGTTTTCGCCGTGGCGCCGGCACACGGCCCGGCGCTCGTCGAGGCCGCGCGTTTGGCGGTTCAAATGGGCGAATCCGATCGTGCGCTCGAACTGTTCGAGCGCGCGCACCGCGCGATGCCCGATGCGACGCAATGGATTTCGGAGTGGGCGATGCTTGCTCATGCGATGCGGCGATCGGAAGTTGGCGTCGCCGTTTGCAAGCATTGGTGCGAGCGCGAGCCCGAACGCGCGGACGCATGGTTCTCGCTCGGGCTCACCGAACAGCAGGCCGGGGCGCTCGATGCCGCGTTGCGCGCATACGAGCGCGCGATGTCGCTCGACCCCGACCTTCCGATGCTGCGCAACAACCTCTCGGCGCTGTACTACACGCGAGGCGAATGTGAAGCCGCGTTGGCCCTCGGGGCGGAGGCGCTTCGCGCGGAACCGGATCATGCGCTCGCATGGACGAATATGGCCAACGTCTGGCTCAAGATGCGCGAGCCGGATAAGGCGTTGATCGCGGCGCGGCGAGCATGCACGCTGACTCCGGATTTCGGCTTGGCACAGCTTGCATTGAGCAATGCGGCCCGTGAATCGCAGCGATGGAGCGAGGCGTTCGATGCGATCGTGCACGCCGCAAAGGTGTCGGGCGCCGAGCCGAGGATTCAATTTTCCGTGGCGATGCTGCAGCTGATGCACGGCGATTTCCCCAACGGCTGGATCAATTTCGAAGCACGCTGGAACGGCTCGCCGGAACTCGAGCATGTGGGAGGCTTTTGCCCGGAGCGGCGCTGGCACGGCGAAGCGCTCGCGGGAAAGACCTTGCTCGTCTGGGGGGAGCAGGGACATGGCGATGCCATCCAATTCATTCGCTTCTTGCCTTCGATCATCCAACAGGTACGCGACGCGGGCGGCAAGGTTATCTGTTGCTGCTTCCCACCGCTTTTCGAACTCTTCAAACGAAGCTTGGCCGCCTATGACGTCGAACTGTTGCCGAGCGACGTGGCAAAGCTGCCACCGTTCGATTACCAACTGCCGTTGGCGAGTTTGCCGCTCACGCTTGGCGTCACGCTCCAAACGCTCCTGGCTCCGGCATCGTATCTACTAGCGGATCCGGCGCAGGTGGAGCGTTGGCGTCGCGATATGCATCGCCGCGGCGATGGGACGCTCAAAGCCGGGTTGGTCTGGACCGGTAGCCGTGACCATCAGCGCAACCCGCTGCGTGCCATTGCGCCCGAACGTTATGCCGAAGCGTTCTCGGGAATCGCGGGCATCGATTGGTATAGCTTGCAGGTGGGAGGCGAAGAGGACGTCGCTCGAATGGCGGCGGCGGGATTGCCGCTTATCGATCGCACGAGCGAACTCGCGAGCTTCGACGCTACGGCTGCGCTGATTTGCAGCCTCGATCTGGTGGTAACGGTTTGCACATCGGTCGCTCACCTGGCCGCCGCATTGGGGCGGCCCACGTATTTGCTGCTCGACGTCAATCCGCATTGGGTTTGGATGACCGAGCGGCGCGATAGTCCTTGGTATCCGACGATCAAGCTTTATCGTCAGCGGGTATATCGCGATTGGACGGAGCCGCTCGGCGAGTTGCGGGGCGACCTGGAGCAGGCCGTACGACGCGCCGCGGCTGCGCGTGCAGCCGGCTAGAGCGTGAGTATCGCGCGGGCGGCCATATATACGCCGATGCTCGATACGATCGCGCCGATGCCGTAAGCCGCGCGACCGTCTGCCGGCGCTAGCCGCTCGATGCTCATGGCGGCCGTTAGGCCCGCCATCGCGGGTAGGTTCATGACGCCGGCGACAAGCAGGACGGCCATCAAATTGCCACAGCAATAGCCGTCGCGAAGGGCCGCCCGCCCGCCGCGCTTGCACGCGGCTACCGGGGCGACGACACTCGGCGATTCGCAGGCGTGGTCGTATCGGCAACAGGCGATTTGGGTCATCTTCCACGGTGTGAATTGAACGGCACCCGCGATGATGGTTAGGCCGGCCGAAAGGAGCGGCACAAAGCGGGCGAGCATGGGCACGTGCGGCAAGTTGGCGGCCAGTGCATTGCCGAGCGCAAATACGATCGCGCCGGCGGCGGCCCATGACAGCAAGTAGCACACACCGGTCAACAGTGCGGTTCGAGCGGCCGCGCCCCAGCACGAAATGGGCGAGCGATGCGCGGCAAGGAACGCATGGACGGTAGGCGAACGATACCGGGATAAAAAACGTCGCCACGCAGGTGTCCACAATGGCAGCATCATCGCCGCCATCATCCACGTCCACATGCCGACGAATGTCAGCGCGGCGCCGAGCCAGCTCTGTCCGCACATCGGCATCCACATCGCCGACATCGACCACCCGCCCGGCATCGGTATCTCGCCCATCGCGGCTGGCCTCACCGTTGCGCATACTCGTCGTGCCGCTTCCACCAGACGCCGGTCTCGTTGCGGCCGAGCGGGGCGCGATCGAGCCACTGATACATGCCCCACAGCGCGTCGAGTCCGCGGGCATACGTCGAATACGTGTGGTAGACCACGCCGTCCTCGAGCACGAACGCGCTCATGCCGGGCCGGTCTCTCGCGTACGTCTTCGCATCGGTGCCGCAACTGCGTGCGAATTGTTCGACGGGCGCGGGCGCGGGGTCGGCGTCCATCGCATGGCGGCCGCGCTGATAGTTGTATTCGACATCGCCGTCGCGCTGCTGCATCTCCGAGAACGACACGTTGAAATCGAAATTGAAGTCGTTCTCGCCTGAGCTGGCCCATGGAAACGTCCACCCCATGCGCCGCTTATACGCTTGCAACTGCTCGAGCGAGGCGCGCGACACGGCCGTCAACGTGACGTCGTGCTGAGCGAGATGCACGCCGAAGCCGTTGAACGAATCGGCAATCGACGAACACGACGGGCATCCCGCCTTGTAGTCCGGCCCGAACATGAAGTGATAAACGATCAATTGCGAGCGCCCATCGAACAGATCGGCAAGCGATGCGGCGCCGCGCTCCGTCTCGAAGCGGTAGTCCTTGTCCACGCGCACCCAAGGCAAAGCTTGACGGCGCAGGGCGAGTTCGTCGCCGCGCCGGGTCAGCGCCTTCTCGGCTTCCAACAGTTCAAGGCGCGCGCTTAGCCATTGTTCGCGTGTTGCTATTGCATGCTTCGTCATCGTTTCCTCCTTCGAATGAGTGTCGAGCGCGGCCGAGCATCGGTGTGAGGCGATGCAGCCTTGCTGCCGGCGAGCCATCCGCGTGTCTCGAGATGGCACGTGCTAGATTAGTGACCGGCACCCATCGAAGGGGAGTGACAAGTATGGCGGGATTCGCATGGACGCGTTGATCGCCGCCGCCGGGCGCGCGCTGGCGACCGGAGACGCGCTGGGTGCGCTGAACCGCATCGCGCTGCGTGACGATCCGCCCGCGCTGGCGTTGCGCGGCATCGCGATGGCCCAGCTCGGCGAGCTTGCTCGCGCGAAGACGTTACTGCGCAACGCCGCGCGCGCATTCGGGGGCGGCGAGCCGCTTGCTCGCGCGCGCTGCGTCGTGGCCGAAGCGGAAGTGGCGCTGGCCGCGCGTGATTTGAGCGGTCCGCGCAAGTCGCTCGATGCCGCCTGCGCGGCGCTCGAGGCGCACGGCGATCGGATCAACGCCGCCCACGCGCGTTACTTGCAGGCGCGCTGTCTCTTGTTGATGGGCCAGCCCGACGATGCGCAACGGGCACTCGCGGCGGACGCCTCGGCCCCGTTGCCCGCGTCGTTGCGGGCATCGCGCGCGCTGGTCGCGGCGGGCATCGCCCTGCGGCGGCTGCAAGCCGCGCAGGCGCGCGATGCGCTGCGCCGGGCGGAGCAAGCCGCGCGCGAATCGGGCATCGCCGCGCTGATTGCCGAGGTGGAGCGCGCGGCACATTCGCTCGCGGCGCCCGCCGCTCGCTTGATTGCCCAAGGCGAAACGCGGCCCGTTACGTTGGAGCAAGCGCAGGCGCTGTCGTCGCCGCACCGGTTGATCGTCGATGCGTGCCTCTACGCGGTTCGCGTCGCCGATACGAGCGTTTCGCTCGCCTCGCGTCCCGTGCTGTTTTCGCTCGCATCGCTGCTGGGGGAGGCTTGGCCCGGCGACGTGCCCAGGCAGACGTTGATCGCGAGCGCGTTCCGTGCAAGAGCGATCGACGAATCGCATCGGGCTCGCCTGCGCGTCGAGATCGGACGCTTGCGCGCGCTGCTGCGGCCGATCGCCGACGTCACCGCGACCAAGCGCGGCTTTGCGCTGATGCCGGCGCTTGCGTCGGAAGTCGTGGTGCTGGCGCGGCCCGTCGACGAGAAGCACGCGGCCGTGCTCGCGCTGCTGGGCGACGGCGAGTCGTGGTCCAGTTCCGCGTTGGCGCTTGCCCTGGGCTCGAGCCAGCGTTCCGTGCAGCGGGCCCTCGATGCGCTTGCGGGCGCCGGCAAGATTCAATCGGTCGGCGCGGGGCGTGCGCGCCGTTGGATGCTTCCGAGCGTGATCGGATTCGCGACGACATTGTTACTCCCCACGCCTTGGACAAACGACTAGGATGGCCGCCATGAAGCGATCGGATGCGCAAATCGAGCAAGAGTTCGGGCCATTGCCCGGTGTCGATAACGTTGCGGGCGTGACCTATGACGGCGAGAACGTATGGTTTGCCGCAGGCGACAAACTCTGCGCGCTCGACCCCGCGAGCGGCGAGTTGCGGCGCACGCTCGACGTACCCGCGTCGGCGGGTACCGCTTTCGACGGCAAGCATTTGTTTCAGATCGACGGCGATGTCATCCGTAAGATCGAGGCCGCCAGCGGGCAGGTGTTGGCGACGATCGCGACGCCGCCCGGCGGGGGCTACTCGGGACTCGCGTGGGCGGAAGGCTTGCTCTGGATCGCGCGCTATGGCGAGCGCAAGATCTACCAGATGGATCCGGACACCGGGGCCGTGCTGCGCACGATCGAATCGAACCGATTCGTAACGGGCGTCACCTGGGTGGACGATGAGTTGTGGCACGGCACGTGGGAGGACGAGCGCAGCGAAATCCGGCATGTCGATCCGCAATCGGGCGAAGTCATCGAAGCGCTTGCGATGCCCGAAGGGATGATCGTGGCGGGGCTCGAATCGGATGGCGGCGATCGCTTCTTTTGCGGCGGCGGCACGAGCGGGAAGGTGAGAACGGTGCGCCGCCCCGCGCGTCTATCGAAGTCTTCTAGTTAATTCCGGTCTCGTGCACTCATGATCCGCTGCACGAGCGCTTGACGTTCGGCGCTCGGATCCTCGATCGTGCGGGTGTCCAGCGCAATCACTTGCCGCATGATCCCATCACGGCCGGTCGTCGCGGCGGGCCAGTTCGGCGCCGCGTGCAAGTCCGGTACGCGCTGAGCCTTCATGAAGTTCGATTGCCTGTCGTAACGGCCGTTCGGATTGCCCGTTTTGACGAACCGTTCGATGTAGCTCGAGAAGATCCGCGAAACGGTGCGGTCGTCGTCGGTCCATGCATAGTGCCGGTCCTCATCGAGATTGCTCAACGCATAGACGATTTCCGACCGGTGCGGCGCACCGGCGCCGGGCCTTGGGCGCTCCTCCTCGGCGTTCGTCGCGGCGTTGGCGAGCGCAGGCGGACGGCGATGCGCGAACAAATAGAAGAAGACCGGCGCGCGGCTGGTTTGCCGATGCAGATTCATCCAGCGCCAGGTGCTGTGGCTCATCGTCAGGTCGTTCGCCAGCGCGGACGCGGACGTCCTGATTTCATCCGCGTCGCTTCCCGGGTACAACCTGCGCGCCTCGGACGATTCGTTGCCGAAGACGGCTTGCAAAATGACGGCCCAGTTTTGCGGGGTCGGCTCGAGCGGCCCGGTCACTCTTCCGAAGTGGCTTTCCTCGGAGTTCGAGCCGACGAGCAGCGGCACCGGAGCCTGAGCGCCCGCCTCGAAGATCGCCGCGGGCCTGTCGGTCAAAAAATGCCCGTCGATGGTGGGCCAAAAGAACGGCGAGGGTTCCTTGTAGGTCCCCATCGCTTTTTGCAGTGTCTCGGCCGGTATCGATCGCAACGCGGTCAGCGAATCGGCTCCGAGCCGCGCGGCGAATCCTCGCGCCATGCGTTCGGCTTTTTCGCGCTTCCAGAATGCGTTCGGCGCGAAGGCGCCGCCGCTTTCTCCGATCGCTCCCGCGAAAAGCCCGCGCGAGCCCGGCGAGGCCATGTGTGCGCTGACGGCCATCGCGCCCGTCGTTTCTCCGCCGATCGTCACGCGTTTGGGGTCGCCGCCGAAGCGGGCGATGTTATCGCGCACCCAGCGCAGCGCCGCTTGCTGATCGAGCAGGCCGTAGTTGCCCGTGGCGCCGGCGCCGCCTTCGCGCGGTTCATCGGGATGCATCATGAAACCGAATGCGCCGAGCCGATAGTTGACCGTGACGACGAGCATCCCGCGCACCGCCAGTTGCGCGCCGTCGTAGCGCGGCTCGGACCCGTCGCCGAACGCGAAGCCGCCGCCGTGAAAGTAGACGAGCACGGGAAGCGTCCCGTCCGCCCCCTCGACCGGCGCCCAGACGTTCAAATACAGACAGTCTTCGCTCATCCGCTGCGAGCGGAACGTGATGCCGGCTCCGTCCATTTGCATGCAGCGGGGCCCGAACTGCGTGGCCTCGCGCACGCCGCTCCAGCGCGCGAGCGGCTGCGGTGCTTGCCAGCGCTGCGGACCTACCGGCGGCGCGGCGTACGGGATGCCGCGAAAGACGTTCAATGGGTGCGCGCCGCTCGTCGCGCGCTCGCCGGCAACCGCGCCCCCGGCGAGTTGGACCTGCGGCGACGGCATGACCGGCGCCGTGGCGGCGGCGGCCGGGAGCGAGCAAAGCAGCGCCAGTGCCGATGCCGCGACGCATGTTCGCGATGATGGCCCGGTCGTGAATGATCGATTCATGGTGTGCCCCTTTTGGGTTGATCGATGCGGACTACTTCGTTTGCCCACCGAAGGTGGGCGAATCGATCTTCTTCCCTCGCCGGGGCTCGGGCGCGACGTTTCCGAAAAGCAGGACGTATTGCCGCGCCGTTATGCCGCCGTGTTCCGTTTGGGCAGCGACTGCAATTGCGCGTAGTGCTTTTCGGCCCATAGCCAGACGCCGCAAAACGCGGCGCACAGGCTAGCCCCAAGATCGGTCAATTGATATTCGACGCGCGGCGGCACTTCGGGATAGACGGTACGCGTGACGAATCCGTCTTCTTCCAACTGACGAAGTGTCTTGGTCAGCATGCGTTGGCTAATGCCGCCGACCAGTTCGCCGATGCGCGTAAAGCGCAGCACGCCGTTTTGCGCGAGCACTTCGAGCACGCACATCGTCCATTTGTCGGCAATTCGGCCGATGACGTCCATGACGACGGTGTCGAGTTCGGGCGTGGAGCGTTCGCCCGTCGGCGATTCGAAGACGACCGCGCGTCCGGCGGTGGGGGGCTTGCGTTTGGGCATGGCCTCGTTGTCCTTGATGCGGTCCAATACTTACCAATGTGTTTGTATAGCACATTCGGGTGCCTACTTCCTGATTGAGAGTATTGTGGCTATTCTTGCCGCAGTCAATCGTCAACCGAAGGAGAAACGGCATGCAAGTGACTGGAAACACCATTCTCATCACGGGCGGGGGCTCCGGCATCGGACGCGCGTTGGCCGAGGCCTTTCATCGCCGGGGCAACGAGGTCATCATCGCGGGCCGTCGCGAGGACGCGCTGCGCAAGGTGGCCGAGGCCAATCCGGGTATGAAGACCGCGGTGCTCGACGTGCAGGATGCGAACGGCATCGAAGGCTTCGCCGCGCGCATGGCCGAGCAATTCCCGAAGCTCAATGTCGTCATCAATAACGCCGGGATCATGCAGCTCGAAAACTGGCGCGCCGAGCATGTCGATCTAACGACCGCCGAAGCGACCATCACGACGAACCTGCTCGCGCCGATACGTCTATCGGCGGCTTTGCTGCCGCAACTGAAGCGCCAGGCGCGCTCGACGATCGTGACGGTGACTTCGGGCCTCGCGTTTTTGACGCTCGCGCACACGCCGGCCTATAGCGCGACGAAGGCGGCGATCCACGCGTTCAGCGACGCGCTGCGATATCAATTGCGCGACACGAACGTCGATGTGATCGAGATCGCACCGCCCTATGTGCAGACGGAGCTCATGGGCGAGCAGCAAGCGAGCGATCCGCAAGCGATGCCGCTGGCCGAGTTCATCGACGAGGTCATGACGATTCTCGAGACTCAGCCTGACGCGCGCGAGGTGCTCGTCAAACGCGTGCATCCGTTGCGCTTCGCCGCGGAGCAGGGGTACGAGAAGTACATGGCTCAATTCCACGCGTTCAACGACCACTTCGGCGCGGCGCTCTAACGCGTCACTAACGCGCCATTGACGCGTCGCTAATGCGTCACGATGCGCAGGCGCACTCGGCCGCGCTGCCGGTGTCGTCGCGATGCCCGGCGGCCGCGGCACGCATCAGCGCGGCGGCATCGATGCCGAGCGTTTCGCGCAGCAAGGCCGCGCCCTTCGGGGTGACCTGCACGGCGCGCGATGCGTTCGAGCGGATCAGCCAGCCGTGCTCGCACAACGCGCCGAGCAAGCGAGTCCCGAGCGGTCCGGCCACATGATGCTCGCGCTCCGTCCAGTCGAGGCATTGCCGGGCGATGCCGCGGCGGCCCGGCTTCATCGAAGCGAGGTCGAGCCCCAGCCGCGTGAACCAATCGGCGCCCGCGGTCGTCACCTCGAATCGCTTGTCGGCCTCGCTTCGAAGATAGTCGCGCGTGACGAGCGCTTGCGTGACCGCTACACCCAGCCGTCCGGCGAGATGGTCGTAGCAGCAGCGCGCGAATAGCAGCCGCTCGGAGCCGGCGTCGATGGGCCGGCGCCGCACCGGCTGCTCGGGGCCGATCGAGGCGAGGATTTCGAGGGCATGGGCGACATGCGGACCCGCCAATCGGTAGTAGCGGTGCCGCCCTTCGGTCTCGACGGTCAGCAGCCCGCCCGCCAGCAGCTTCGCCAGATGGGAACTGGCCGTCTGCGCCGTGACGCCCGCGGCGTAGGCCAGTTCGCCCGCGGGGCGCGCGCGCCCGTCGACCAAGCTCATCAACATGGCGGAGCGTGCGGGATCGGCGATCAAGAAAGCGGCGGAGGTGAGGTTCGGCTGCAAGGCCATGCGGCGCTCTCCATCGAATACGGGCGAAGACGTAAGCAAGATAGCAGCATTGGCGTCCGCATGATTCGATCCGTATCGAAGCATGAGGGGACGTTGCGCGCCTAGACTCCCCGTCATGACAGCCGACCTTTCCCCCCTCGCTCTCCAGCGGCGGCGCGTGCTGGCCGCGACCAGCATCAGCTACTTCATCGTCATTCTCGACACGTCGATCGTCAACGTCGCGCTCGAGCGGATCGCGACGGCGCTCTCGATGCAGATCTCCGGTTTGCAATGGGTGACGAACGCCTACACGCTCGTATTTGCCGCGTTGTTGCTCACGGGCGGTACGCTCGGCGATCGCGTGGGCGCGCGCAACGTCTATCTGGCGGGCCTGGCTCTGTTCACGCTTGCCTCGACGCTGTGCGCGCTGTCCACGACTTTGCCGATGCTCGTCGGCGCGCGCGCGGTGCAGGGCATCGGCGCGGCGATGCTCGTGCCGTGCTCGCTCAAGCTGATCAATCAGGCCTCCCCGAACCCCGAGACGCGTGCCCGCGCGATCGGGCTCTGGGTCGGGTGCGGGGGCGTGGCGATGGCGGCCGGTCCCGTCTTCGGCGGGGCGCTCATCCACCTGATCGGCTGGCGCAGCATCTTCTTCGTGAACGTACCGGTCGGCATCGCCGGTATCGTCCTCACGAGCCGCGTGGCGCGCGACGTTCCGGTGCAAGGGGCGCGCCGCTTCGACCCGCTCGGCCAATTCGCGGGAATCGTGGCGCTCGCGTCGCTGATCGGGGTACTGATCGAAGGCGCTCCGCTCGGATGGCGCTCCCCGGCGATCGTCGCGGGGGCGCTCGTCGCGATATTCGCCTGGGCCGCGTTCATCGTCATCGAGGCGCGCAGCCGGGACGCGATGCTGCCCATGTCGCTCTTTCGCAGCGGCGTGTTTTCCGGCTCCACGCTCGTGTCGATGGGCTCCGCGATCGTGTTCTACGGTTTGCTGTTCGTGGCGAGCTTGTATTACCAGCGCGTGCGCGCGTATTCTCCGCTGGCGACCGGCTTGGCTTTGTTGCCGATGACGGCGATGGTCGCGGTGGGCGGAATATTGTCGAATCGCCTGTCGAACTTCAAAGGTGCGCGCGCCTCGATGTGCATCGCGTTCGGCCTCTATGCAGCGGGCGCGTTGGGGCTATTGGCGCTCCTTTCGGGGGCGCCCGGTTGGGCGGCCGTCGCGCCGCTCATTTCGATCGGGCTCGCCGCCGGCTACGTGACGCCCGCCGCGACCGCGCCCGCGCTTGCCACGGTCGAGCATCGGCATGCCGGCGTAGCCGCGGGCGTGCTCAACTCCGCGCGTCAGACAGGTTCGGCGCTCGGCGTGGCCGTATTCGGGTCGGTGATCGGTTCGAACATGCCGTTTTCGGCCGCGATGCGGGTGGTGCTTTTCGCCGCCGCGCTCGTCGCGCTCGCGGCGGCACTCGTATGGTGGATTGCGACGGCCGCCCCCAAGCGGCCGGTCGCGCGGTCGCGGGCCGATTCCTCTTACGGCTGATGCGGCGGCTTGCACGGATCGTGGCACAGCGCTTGCATCGTTGCAGCGAACTGCACCTTGGCGGCTCGTATCCGTTTCTCACATGTCCACCCCTCGACCATCGAAGCCCGGAGCACGGGGCAAGGAATCGGCGGCTGCCGCGTCCGGCGGCAAGGACGAGCCGCGCGTCGTGCCGGTCGATCTGCCCAAGGATCTTCGTTACGTCGACGATCGTGGACCCGGTATCACGCGCAAGCTCGTGCGCGGGCGCTTCGTCTACGTCGATGCGAACGGGCGGCGCATCGACGACGAGAACGAGTTGGCCCGCATCCGCGCGCTCGCGGTTCCGCCTGCTTATACCGACGTGTGGATCTGCCCAGATCCGCTCGGCCATTTGCAGGCAACCGGCCGGGACGCGCGCCGGCGCAAGCAGTATCGCTATCACGTGCGTTGGCGCGAAATCCGCGACGCGACGAAGTACGAGCGCATGGCGGCGTTCGGCGATGCGCTGCCGAAGATACGCGCGCGCGTCGCACGCGATTTGCGCGCACCGGGTATGCCGTGGGAGAAGGTGGCGGCGACGGTGGTGCGCTTGCTCGACCTGACGCTCGTACGGGTCGGCAGCGCCGAATACGCGCGCGAAAACGGCTCGTTCGGGCTCACCACGCTGCGCAAGCGGCACGCCGCCGTGCGCGGGGCGCATCTGCGCTTTCGCTTTCGCGGCAAGAGCGGGATCGAACACGACGTGGACGTCGACGATCCGCGCATCGCTCGCATCGTGCGCCAGTGCATGGATTTGCCCGGGCGCGAACTCTTTCAATACATCGACGAACAGGGCGAGCGCCGGCCCGTGGGTTCGTCCGACATCAACGAGTACTTACGTGAAGCGAGCGGCGCGGATTTCACGGCCAAGGACTATCGAACATGGGCCGGCAGCGTCTTCGCGTTGGCGGCGCTCAGGCGTATCGAGCCGCGCAGCGCCGCCGAGGGGCGCAAGCACCTGCTGGAAACGGTCAAAAGCGTAGCCTCCACGCTGCGCAATACGCCGGCCGTCTGCCGCTGCTGTTACATCCATCCCGCCGTCGTCGAGGCTTTCGAAGCCGGCGCGCTCAGCGACTTGCCGAAGATCGAATCGCGCCGCGGTTTGAAAGCCGACGAGGCGGCGTTCGCGACGCTGCTCGCCCGCGAAGCGAGACGAGTCAAGCGCGAGACCAAGCGTAGCGAGGCCGTGGCGAAACAAGCCGAACGCACGCGCAAGCGTGCAAATGGAAAATCGCCCGTGCCGGTGCCGGCGTCCAATGAGGCCGATATGCCCCGCGAGGACGCGCGTCTCGTGCGTCTACTGGCGAAATCCAGGCGTGCGGCAAAACCGCGCGCGATAAAAGCGCGGCATGCATGAGCGGCATCCGCTAAAAATCGATTCGCCGTCCCCAGGCTCCACTGCCACGGCGTTCTCCGCCGATATCGGCGGCACATCCGTATCGACGCTCCGCTACCTGAAATGGCAGCTTTTAATGCTGTGCGGATCGGGATCGAATGCCATCTGTTTTTTTACTTGATAGCGGTCAATTTAATTAATCGAGCCGCCTCGTACGATCCATTGCGTATAGGCCTACATCGCAATGCATCGAGTGCGGCGCGTGCGATGGATTCGTATTCCTCGACTCGATTAAATATGCGATGTAGTTAGGGGTGCGAATCGTTTTTCGCCGCGAAAAACCCAATTCGGTTATGGAGCACAGCATGTGCAAGTTCCGTGTCACCGCCCCGATCTATCTCGCCGTCGCGCTACTGGCGGCCGGCGGCGCAAGCATCGGCTTCGCCGCGAACGCATCCCCCGATTCCACGCAGGCGGTTCAACGCGCCGCGACAGGAAACGTTCGTCACTTCGTCATGCGAACGAATATCGCGGACGGTAGGCTCGTTTATGAAGACGAGCATGGCAATGTCGACCCCGATCTGAAAGTCCGTTTGGGCGATACCGTGGAAATTTCGATTGCCAGTAAGGAAGGGGCCGAACACGACATTACGTTTCCCGATTTGAAAGTCGAATCGAAGCGTTTCAGCGGCGCCACGGGTGCGACGACGCTCCAATTCGTCGCGTCGCGCGCCGGCGAGTTTCACTACTTTTGCAGTGTGCCGGGCCACCGCGAGGCGGGCATGGAGGGCAAACTGATCGTGACCGGCGCGCCCGCATCGCCGATCGCGGCGCACCGTGACGCGAGCAGCGGTATGGGCGGCGTCGAACCGGCGGCGGCCGCGGGCGGCATGGACGGTCATGCGATGCCGATGCCGGCCGTGTATGCGCCGGCCGAGGCCGCGGCGCAGCCGGCCGACCCCAATGCTGTGAGCGTCGCGGGAGATCCGGCCGCCGTTCCGCCGCCGGTCGGCGCCCGGGCACCGGAGACGATCAAGTACCGCATCGAGACCGACGAAGTGACCGGCAAGCTCGACAACGGCACGAGCTTCACCTATTGGACGTTCGATAAGCGGGTGCCGGGTCCGATGCTGCGCGCGCGGGTGGGCGACACGGTCGAGTTGACGCTGGCGAATGCCGCGACGAGCAAGATGACGCATTCGATCGATTTGCACGCCGTGACGGGTGCGATGGGCGGCGGTGCCGATACGCAAGTGGCGCCGGGCCAGCAAAAGACCGTGACGTTCAAGGCGCTGCATCCGGGCTTGTACGTCTACCACTGCGCCACGCCGCTCGTGCCGGAGCACATTGCCGCGGGCATGTACGGCATGATTCTGATCGAGCCGGCCGGCGGCTTGCCGAAAGTCGATAAGGAGTACTACGTGATGCAAGGCGAGCTCTATACGAGCCAGCCCTTCGGCGCGCACGTTCATCAACAAGTCGACATGGCGAAGCTATCGGCCGAACGGCCCGAATACTACGTTTTCAACGGCGCGGTGGGGTCGCTCACGAAGACGCACGAGCTAACCGCGGACGTGGGGCAAACCGTGCGCATCTACTTCGGCGTGGGCGGACCGAACAAGGTTTCGTCGTTCCACGTCATCGGTGGCGTATTCGATACGGTCTACGAGGAAGGTTCGCTGAGCGAGGCCAAGCACGATGTGCAAACCACGCTCGTGCCGCCCGGGGCGGCCGCGATCGTCGAGATGAAGATGCAATACCCCGGCAAGTACATGCTCGTCGATCACGCGCTCACACGCGCCGGCAAAGGGCTCGTGGGCGTGCTCGAGGTTCAGGGTAGCGCCGATCCGACGATCTACCATGTCGGATCGGCGCGCTAGGCGAAGCGAGAGGCGTCAGCGCATGAGCCCCATGCTTTGCGCGACGAGTACGACGTTCAACGCGAGGATCACGATCGTCGCCGCCACGGCGGCGATCGTGACGCGCCGGCTGTTGACGAACGCGCCCATGATGTCGCGCCGGCTCGTCACGATGACGAGCGCGATCATCGGCACGGGCAGGGCGAAGCTCAACGCGACTTGGCTGTAGAGCAGCGCATCGGTCGCATTCACGCCGAGCGCGACGACGACGAATGCCGGCACCATCGTCAGCAGCCGGCGCACGCCCACGGGAGTCCGAACACCGACGAAGCCTTGCATCACCATTTGTCCCGCCATCGTGCCCACGACCGAGCTGGAGATGCCCGAGGCGAGCAGCGACACGAGAAAAACGGCCGCGGCGCCCGCGCCGAGCAGCGGCGTCAAGCTGCGATAGGCTGTTTCGATTTCGGCGATGTCGGCGTGGCCGGCATGAAACGCGCCGCTCGCCATGATGACCATCGCCACGTTGACGAGACCCGCGATCGAAAGCGCGACGACGACCTCCCGATTCGAGAAACGCAGCAGCTTACGGCGCGCGGTATCGTTGCTCGCCGGCGCACGGTTCTGCGTAAGCCCGGAGTGCAGATAGATCGCATGCGGCATGACCGTGGCACCGAGAATCCCGACGGCGACCGAAAGCGCGCCGGGACCTTGCAATTGCGGCACGAGCGCGCCGTGGACCGCGGCGGACCAATCGACGTCGACGAGCATCAATTCCACGACATAGGCGAGCGCGACGGTGCCGATCAACGCGCCGACGATGAGCTCGAGCGGGCGGAATCCTCGACGCTCGGCCGCGAGGATGGCGTAGGTGACGATGCCGGTCAAACCCATGCCGACGATGAGCGGCACGTGCAACAACAGCGACAAGCCGAGCGCGCCGCCAAGGAATTCGGCAAGATCGGTCGCCATCGCGGCGACCTCGCTGAGGCCCCACATCGCGTAGACGACGGGCAAGGGGAAGTGCGCGCGGCTGATCTCGGCGAGATTGCGGTTCGTGACGATGCCGAGCTTGGCGGAGAGGCCTTGGAACAACATGGCGATGACGTTGGCGGCCACGACCACCCACAGCAGCGAGTAGCCGTACTTGGCGCCGGCCTGCAAATTCGTGGCGAAGTTGCCGGGATCGACGTAGGCAATCGAGGCGATCACCGCCGGCCCCGCGAACAGCAGCGCCGAGCGCGCACGCGAAAGGAGGCCGCGCTCGCCTCGACCCGCGAGGGCATCGCCGATCGCGAGCGTCGTGCGTTCGCTCAAACCCAGTTGCATCTGCGCAGTCGTCATGGCGCACCTCGTCCGTCTTGCTCTTGGTGCCCATGATAAAAGCTATTGATTCTCGTTTAACAATTGTTTTTATAAATCGACGCGATGCCATGCGATGCGGTGGCCGGGACCGCGGTGCGGCGTCCGGTACTAGGGCGCGCTCACCGAGCGCCACTGCGGCGCGTACTCGACCTCCGACCAGCGATACGGCAAGGCGCCGGGGCTGCGGCGGATTTCGTCGACCGAGAACCGGACGAGCCGCTCGGCGCCGGGAAACGCCTGGATCGCGCTTTCGTCCCAGACGATTTCGGCCTGCGCGGCGACGTACAACACATCGCCGCGCTCGAAGTCGATGAAGACGAGGCCGGCGCGCGCATCCGTCGCGAGGTTGCCTAACGTGTTGAAAAACAGATTGCCCCGGTAATCGGGGGCGACGAAGGTGCGCTCGTTCTCGACGCGAACGAACCCGGGCAAGCCGCCGCGGTGCGAAACGTCCACGCCTTCGGCCGCACCGTCCTCGAGCAAGCCGCTGCGCGTGGCGATGAAGTAGGTATCGCTGCGCTCGATCAACGCACGGTCGGCGGGCGAGAGCACCGTGGCTCGTTCAATGGGCTGCTCCTGCGCGAGGCGAGCGCCCGCGTCCGATGCGTCGATGCGCGTCGGCGTACGGCTTTGAATGTACTTGGCGCAGTTGCCGAAACTTTGGCGCACGGTCACGACCATCGCATCGCCCTGTTCGATACGCGCGACCTTGCCGTTCACGCGATTGCGCCGGCGCGTGGGCAACTCGATGCCGAGTCCGCCAAGTGCCGAACCTTCCTGCCAGGCGCCTGCGAGCGGATCGCCGGCCAGCGTCTCGCCGGCAATGCGCAGCGTCTTTGCATCGGGCGAGGAGACGAATCCCGGTTCGCCGGTGCGCAGCGTGGCCCACGGCCGCCCGGCCGTATCGATGCCGCCCAGCACGATGAACGGCAGTTGCCCGAAGAACAGCCGATGCTGCTCGGGCATGAAGCGCCGGATGCCGCGTCGTCCGCCAACCTCGGCTTTCGCCTGAACGCCGGCGCGGGCCTGCACGGCGATCTCGCCGCTATGGAACGGCGCTTCGTCGAGATCCCAACCGGCGATCGGGGCGGCAATGGGCGAGGGGGGCGTCGCGGTGCTCATGGCGGGCTTCCTTGGGCAAAAGCGTTAAGCCGTCGTCGCGTGGATGGCGGACGCGGGCATGGCGACGAAACCGGGCAGCGCTTCGATGCGCGCGAGCCAAGCGCGAATGTTCGGATACGGCGCGAGCGAGATTCCGCCCTCCGGCGCGTGGGCGATGTAGGTATAGGCGGCGATATCGGCGATGGTTGGATGCGCGCCGGCGGCGAACGGCGTCTTGGCCAGTTCGGGTTCGATGACTTCGAAGAGCCGCGTCGAAATGGCGACGGCCGCGTCATGGTCGCGCTGGGCGCCGAACACTTTCACGAGGCGGGCGGCGCATGGGCCGTAGGCGATCGGGCCGGAGGCCATCGACAGCCACTGCTGCACGCGCGCCGCGCCGAGCGGGTCTTCCGGCAGCCACGACGGGTCGCCGTAGCGCTTGGCCAGATAAACGAGGATAGCCGTCGAATCATAGACGACCGTCTCGCCGTCTTCGATCACGGGTACCTGGCCGAACGGGCTCAGCGCCAAGAATGCCGGGTGCCTTTGCTCGCCGGCCGCAAGATTCACCTCGATCGTTTCGAACGGCAGGCCGAGCAGGCTCAGAAACAGCGCGGCGCGGTGCGCGTGGCCGGACAGGCGCATCGCGTGAAGTCGAATCGGTTGGTCCGGGCGGGAAAGCGGCATGACTCGTTCCTTATAGCGTGGGCTTTGGATCGGCGTGAACGGCAATGACCATCCCGCCACCGTGGAACCCAAGTCTATCGCCGGACGATTGGCGCCATAAGGTGGATAATCGTGCAATTACAGTCCACCAAGAATGAACAATCGAACATGGCCGATCTGCGCGACGTGAACTTGAACCGGCTCGTGGTGTTCGCCGCCGTCGTGGAGGCGGGGTCGCTCAGTGCGGCCGCCGAGCGGCTCGGCCTCGCCAAAACGATGGTCAGTGCGCACATTCAGCGGCTCGAGGCCGAAGTGGGTGTCACGCTGATCGTGCGCACGACGCGCCGCTCGAGTTTGACGGAGGCGGGCCGCACACTGTACGAGGCGAGCCGCGAGTGCGTGCGCACTGCAACTGACGCGCTCGAGTCGATCTCCGCAAGCTCCGGACGGTTGCGCGGCGTGGTCCGCGTGGCGTCGCCTGTCGATTACGGCGAACTGGTCGTCGCACCCGCGCTCGCGGCGTTGCGTCGTGCGCATCCGGAACTCGGCGTCGAGCTGATTTGCGGCGAAGGGTATGTGGACCTCGTCGCCGAGCGCATCGACGTTGCCGTGCGCTTGGGCAACTTGAAAGACTCGAGCTATCGATCCGCGCGGCTCGGGCAGTACATGCGATGGCTCGTCGCGAGCCCCGCGTTCCTCGATGGGCGGCAAGCGCCGCGCTCGCCGAGCGAGCTCGGCGAGTGGCCGTTCGTCGGGCTATCGACGCTCGCGCACCCCGACACGCTGTCGTTGCGCCATGAGGACGGACGGCGGGAGACAGTGCGCTGCCGGCGCGCATTCATCGCCAACACGGCGAGCGCCGGCCGTGCCGCCACATTGGCGGGCGCGGGGTACGGATTGATGACGGATTTTTCGATCGGCGAGGACTTGGCGGCGGGGCGCTTGGTGCGGCTGCTTCCCCAATGGGCCGCCGAGCCGGCCGCCATTCAGGCGGTGTTTCCTTCGTCGCGTCAGCCGTCGGCGAAGGTCGCAGCCGTTATCGATGCGTTGCGCACGTACTTGGCGCGGGCCGATCAAGCGCGGGTCAGCGCGCGGCGGTAAGCGAGCGGCGACGCCCCGACGGTTGCGCGGAAGCGGTGACCGAAATGGCTCGCATCGGCGTAGCCGGTGCGAGCGGCGATTTCGTCGAGCGGTAGCCTCGTCGTGCGCAGCAACGCGCGCGCGAGTTCGACGCGCCTTTCGGCGATCCATGCATGAGGCGGCATGCCGAACGAGGCGCGGAACATCCGCGAAAGGTGAAATTCCGAGAGGCAGGCGAGATCGGAGAGATCGCCCAGCGTGACTTTATCGGCCAAGCGTTCATCGATGTAGTCGCGCAGCCGCCGGCGCACGGCCGGCGCCAAACCGCCCTTCAAGGCGGCGTCCTCGCGCCGCGCGGCCTGGCTGCGCAGCAGCAGGCTCAGAATCTCGTGCGCCGCTTCGTTCGCGCGCAAGCGATCGTCGGGCCCCTCCCACGGCAGCGCCGCGAGCGCGCGGCACAGCGCGGCCATGTGGGCGTCCTCGAAATACGTGCGGTCGGCGAGCGTGAGTTCGCGCGGTTCGCGATCGAGTTCGTGCACGGCGCGGCGGGTGAAGTGCTCCGGCAGGAAATACAGGTGCAAGAAGTGCATGTGGCCACGCACCCACCAGCGCGATTCGTGATCGCCCGGTAGGGCGCACAACCGCTGGGGCGCGCCGTACTGACCGGGCAGCTTTTGCCGCTCCGTGCGATAGCCACCGTCCAAGTAGCACGAGAGCGTGTGATGGCCCGGCTTATCGTAGGCCGTTTCGTCCTCGACGATGTCGCGCCGCCAAACGGCGGCGGCCAGACGGTCGCCGAGCCAGGCGAAACGTTCGAGCGTCGCATTGGCATTGGCGAGCGTCACCCCCACCGAATGCATGCCGAACGGCGGCGGGTCGGCGCGGGAAGCGTCGGTGGCGGCAGGGACGAAAGGGCTCGCGTTCACAGCGGCGATGCGGATCGGGTCATGACGGGTCGAGTATAGAGAAAGTGGGGCGAGCACGCCTGGCGTGCCCGAATAAAACCGCAAAGTTAGACAACGCAAAGGGTGGGTCGCGGTTGCATAGTGGATGAACAAGGCGGGCCGAGCCGGCTCGCTCAACGTCGTTCGAGTGTCCTCATGAATCTGCTGCTCTATCTCACCACCGTGCTCATTTGGGGTACCACCTGGATCGCCATCAAATGGCAGACGGGCGTGGTCGCGCCGCCCGTGTCGATCGCGTTTCGTTTCATCCTCGCCTCGATCGTCATGCTCGCGTTGGTGCGGCTCACGCGCCGCCCGATGCGCCCGCCGCGCGCCGCCTGGCCGCTGCTCGCCGGGCAAGGTCTCGCCCTCTTTTGCTGCAACTTCCTGTGTTTTTATTACGCCGAGCAGATCGTGCCGAGCGGGCTCGTGGCCGTCGTTTTCTCCACCGCGCCGCTGTTCAATGCGCTCAACGGGCGGATTTTCATGGGGCGCGCGCTGCAGCCGAGCGCGATCGTCGGTGCCGTGCTCGGCCTCGTCGGGATCTTGTGCTTGTTCGCGCCGCAAGTGGCGGAGCACGCCGGCGACCGCACCATGTGGCTCGGGCTCGGCATCACGCTAGTCGGCACGATGTGTTTTTCCGTCGGCAATCTGCTCTCTAGCCGCATGCAATCGATGGGGCTGCATCCTACCGTCACGAACGGCTGGGCGATGCTGATCGGCGCCAGCGTGCTGACGGTGGGCAGCCTCGCGGCGGGTTTCTCGTTCCAGCCCGAATGGACCCCGCGCTACTTGGGCGCGCTGCTTTACCTGGCCGTGCCCGGCTCCGTGATCGGCTTCACGACCTACCTGCTGCTCGTAGGCCGTATCGGTCCCGAGCGCGCGGCCTACTGCACCGTCTTGTTCCCGTTCGTGGCGCTTGCGGTATCGACCGTCTTCGAGGGGTATCGGTGGTCCGTGCCGGCCGGCGTGGGCTTGGCGCTGGTCGTGTTGGGCAACCTGGTCGCCTTCAACGTATTCCGGCAGTTGCCGAATTGGCGCGCGCGCGAGCGCTCGCTCAGATAGTTCCGGTTCGGCCCGCGGATCGGCCCGCGTCGTTCGGCGGCCGGTCCGTGGTCCTCTTTTTTCGGGTCTTGCCGTAACGAAGGCCATCGAGCGTTACCTTCGCCGGTCTTTCGCGGCGCGCGTGCCGGTGCACGGCGCGTCGCACGCAACGGAGGCCCGCTCATGCTCGAGATTCAAGATCCGACCGAAACCCGCGCGCTTGCCGCCGCACGCATTCTCGTCGTCGACGACGACGCGCTCGCGCGTTTCATCCTTGCCGACCAACTGGACGCGCTCGGTTGCGGCCGCGTCGATACGGCATGTGACGGCGTGCATGCGCTCGATTGCGCGCTGACTCGTCGATACCACCTCGTCATCACCGACCTTCGCATGCCGCAGATGGGCGGGCAGGCCCTGCTTGCCGCCATGCGCGAGCGCGGTTTGCGTATGCCGGTCATCGCGGGCACGGCGTGGCGCGAGCCGGCGGACGGCGGCTCGATCGCGGCCGAGCCGCCGTGCGGGTTCGCCGCCGTATTGCGAAAGCCGTATTCGATGGGGCAATTGAGCGGCTTGCTGCGCGAGCATATCGGCGGCGCGCCGTTGCGCCGGAGCGGGGGGCTTGGCAGCGGCGCCGCTCGACGCTCGCTCCAAGAGGCGTTCGCCGCCGGTTGGGCCGAAGACGAACGCGTGCTGCGCGCCGCGACGGCCGTGCGCGACGCCCATGCTTTACTCGAGCGGCTCCATCGTTTGCACGGCGCACTCGCCGTGGTCGGGGCTCGGCGCGCGCGCGTGGCCTGCGCACAGTTGCAGCGGCGAGTGCAAGGCGGCGGCATTGAAGCCAACGCGGAACAAATCGAACACTTTTTGCAGGCTTGCGCACGAATCGGCCGCACCTCGAGCGATGCCTGACCGGCCTGCCGCCCGGCGCCCGAGCCGCGCTGGCGAGGTGCGGCATGCCGATTGCTCGCCCGGCCTGACGTCCTACGCGGTCGAACGCACATCGGCGGCTGGCGCCGCGGCGCGCTGCCGCGCACACTGAACTCGAGCGTTGCGGGCGCGAGCGCGACTCGCGCGCAGCCTTTTGCCTGAGGAGCCAGACGATGCAAACCGAGAACGCATTGCAATCCACCATCGACGCCATCGTTCAGGATGGCAAGGGCCTGCTTGCCGCCGACGAAAGCGGCGGCACGATCGCCAAGCGGTTCAAGACGATCGACGTCGAATCCACCGAGGAAAACCGCCGCGCTTGGCGCACGCTGCTGCTGTCCACGCCCGGACTCGGCCAATACGTGAGCGGCGTCATTCTGTACGAGGAAACGCTGGGGCAGCATGCCGACGACGGCGAGCCCCTGCCGAGCTTGGCCGCGCGCCAAGGCATCGTGCCGGGGATCAAGGTGGATACGGGCAAGATCGCGCTCGCGCATGCGAGCGGCGATGAAATCACGCAAGGGCTCGACGGCCTTGCCGCGCGCCTCGAGAAGTACAAGGCGCAGGGAGCGCGGTTCGCAAAGTGGCGCGCGGTGTACAACGTGTCCGAGACGCTGCCGAGCCGGCTTGCGGTGCAGGCGAACGCCGAATCGCTCGCGCGGTACGCCGCCATCTGCCAGGAGGCGGGCATCGTCCCGATCGTCGAACCGGAGGTGTTGATGGACGGCGGCCATTCGATCGACCGCTGCGCGCAAGTGACCGAGTTGGTTTTGCACGAGGTTTTTCATGCGTTGCACCGGCATGCGGTCGTGCTCGAGCATATGCTGTTCAAGCCCAGCATGGTGCTACCCGGCAAGACGTACGCGCGGCAAGCGGGTGTCGAGGAAGTCGCCGCGCGCACGGTGTCGATCCTCGGGAGAACCGTGCCGCCGGCGGTGGCCGGGATCTACTTCTTGTCGGGTGGGCAAACACCGCAAGAAGCGAGCGCTCACCTCAACGCGATCAATCGGACCGGGCGGCGCCCATGGCCGCTCAGTTTTTCTTACGGGCGCGCGCTTCAGGAGCCGCCGCTTGCCGCGTGGCGGGGCAAGCCGGAAAACGTGAAGGCCGCCCAGCAGGCGTTGCTCGAACGTGCGCGGCTGAACGGCGCGGCCGCGCGCGGATGCTATGACGCGAAGGAGGAAGCGCGAAGCGCGTGACCGTGGATCACCGCGGATGACCGCGGATGACCATGAAGGCGGCGAAATCGACGCCGCCCCTGCGGCTCAATGCATTGCGAGCTGTACGACTTTGACGATCACGAGCCCCACCGCGATCACGAGGTAGCCGCGCAGCGCACCCATCCACAGGCGCGTCGCGAACGTGAGCTTGGGCGGCGGCAATTCATCCAGTGGCGGCATGCGCCAGGTATCGCGCAGCGCACGTCCGGCCCCGGCCCGCACATCGTCCGCCGAGGCAGCCCCCTCGCGGCGCCGCACGAGTTGCGTGCCGAGATACGCGAGCGCGAAAAATCCGATGCCGCCGACGAGAATCTCGATGATGGCCGCGCCGGAAATGTCGGGAAACACCGTCGCGGCCGTCAGGATGATCGAGAGCACGACGAGTACGGCGATGACCGCGCCTGTGAACAGGTTCAGCCGCTTGGAGTTGACCCACGGGCCGAGCACGGCCTTGTCGTTGCACAGCAGCAGCAAGAACACCGTGGCGCTCGGCAGCAAGACGCCTGCAAGCGTCTGCACGGCCTCGGTCAGCAGGCCGAGCGGGCTGCCCGGCATCAGCACGAGGGCCGCGGCGAGCGCCACGATCCCGAAATAAACGAGGTAAAAGCCTTTGGCGTCGAGCACGCTCCGGTGCAGCGAATGACGAATGCCGAACACGTCGCCGATCGCATAGGCCGTCGACAGCGAGACGGCGGCGGCGCCGATGATCGAGGCATCGAGCAGGGCGACGGCGAAGATCGTGGCCGACGTTTCGCCGACATAGCGGTGCAAACCCGTGATCACGGCGCGCGCATCGGTGAACTGGCCGAACTCGGGGCGGCCGTGAAAGAGCGCGGCGGTGAACGCCATCATGGCCACGGCGCCGACGATGACGAAACCGATGCCCAGCCACAGATCGATTTTTTCGTACTTCATGAAGCGCGGCGTGATGCGCTTATCGATGACGTAGCTCTGCTGGAAGAACAACTGCCACGGCGCGACCGTCGTGCCGACGATACCGATGACGAGCAGCATGACGTCGGAGAGTTTCGAATGCGCCGGCCAGCTAGGCACGGCGAAATCGCGGGCGATGACCGCGACCGGCGGGTGCACCGAGACGAGCACCGGCACGAGCAGCAGGCTCAAGAGACACAGCACGATGGCGAAGCGCTCGAAGCGCCGGAAGTCGCCCGTGCTGACCGCGGCCATGGTCAGCACGGCCGCGATGCATACGCCGAGCACCTTCGATACGCCCAGAAAGTCGAGGGCGAACGTGATGCCGATGAATTCGGTGACGATCGTCAGCGCGTTGAGCAAGAACAGGTCGATGACGCTGAACGCGCCCCAGAACTTGCCGAAGCGCTGGAAGATGAGCCGAGCATGGCCGACTCCGGTCACCGCGCCCAAGCGCAGCACCATCTCTTGGTTCACGTAGAGCACCGGAATCAAGAGGGCGAGCGTCCACAGCAGCGTCGTGCCGTAGTTTTGCCCGGCTTGCGTGTAGGTGCCGAAGGCGCCGGCGTCGTTGTCGCCGACCATGACGATGAGCCCCGGGCCGAGAATGGCGAGCAGCGTGCGCAGGCGCGCGGACCAGTTGCGGCGAGGTGCCGTGTCGTGATGGGCGATCGTGCCGAAAGCCCCTTTGATATCGCCGATGTGGGCGTCGTCGAGCACGGCGCTGCGTGCGGACGAGACGTTGGCTGGCGTGGACATGAGTCGTTATTCCTTAGCGATGCTTTTATCTTGTAGTCGTCGTTCGGCTCAGGCCGCCGGCAATCGGCCGGACGGCCCGGCGCTCTCGAGGCGCTGTTTCAGCGTGCGCGTGTGAAGATCGGCAGCGCGCGCAAACGGGCAAGCCAGCGCATTGCGCCGCGCGGGCGCGTGGCCGGCGCAAGCAGGTCGGGGTAGTGGCCGCGCGCATCGTTCAGATGCGGCAGTTGCGAGACGAGAAGGGCGAAGTGCATGGCGAATTCCTTCCTTTTTTTGCATCGTTGAAACCGGATCGAGGCGGCCTGATCGTGAGGCCGTTTCGGTTTCTGCTCGCCTGCGCCGCGATGAGCGGGTCGGACGGGAAGGAACGCATGCGGCCGCGGTTCAGGCGGTGCGGGCGGCGTGCGGCATAGGCGCAAGCCGTGTCGTAGATCGACTAGGGTCGGGGTCGGTCATCGAGGGCTCCTTTCTCGCAAGGTCCGAACGCAAGCTGCGTACGAACGTGTTCATCGGCACGGTGCGCGCATGGCTTTAAACATGCGCGCTGCCGCTGCTTCGGTAAGACACCGCGAGCGAAAGCCGCGCGCGGCAACGAGCCGCCGGCGACGCGCTGTGCGAACGGACGCAAAGCGGCAACCGAACGGCGCGGTGGCCATTCGAAATCGATGCGCGAGAAAGCTTGAGGAAGGACTGCGATGCGCACCGTCTGCCTGTTGGCTGGACGGCGGCTAAAGGGAATTCAGCGGACGTCGTGCCGATCAGGCGGAAACACTGTTCGAAGGTCGACTACTGCAACTGTCCAAGGCATATGCCCCATTTGTGGAATTGTTGAAATTTTAGTTGTCGCGTCCCGCGGGCGTCAACCGGCGATTTTGATCCAGCTAAAAAAATGTGAGCCGGTCCGTGCGATTGCGCGCGCATCGCTTGACGCGCCGCCTCGGCGCCGTCGAACGACGTGTCAGATGCGCGCAACAACCGGCGTGCATCATCGGCACGATCTTGTTGGACGCCGACCGCTTCGATCGCGCGTCGAGCCGGGGCGCGAATCGGATTGCGCTTGCATCGCGAAAATAGGTGCGCATAGAATCCGGCCTGTTTCAGTTCTGAGGAGAGTCCCTCGTGGACGCAGGCTCTTGTAGTCGATCTCGTTTGCCGGCCCGTGCCGGCCACGCATTCGCAATCGCGCGTTAGCCACGCCGGGGTCTCCCGCGCCGCTGACCCGCATTGCCGGGTCAGCGCGCTTTCAATCGGACCGTCTCGATGACGCTCCGTCTGTAGCACGCTCCTATCGTCACGATCTTCGGCCGCCCTGGCTTGGGCTTTGCCGATGGATCGTCCATGCTGATCGTCCGGTAAGCATCCGGACGAATGGGGAGCATTGATTGATGTACGTCGAACGTTTCTTGCGCGTTTCGCGCGAATACCTGGACGCGCGGGCCGATGCGCGGCCACCGCATGCGATGAGCGTGATGCGAGGCTCGGTCGCCATCGGTAGCCGGTCCGCCATTGCGATCGGTTCCGTCCCACGCGCACGCCTCGCGCCTTTTGCGGCGGCGGCGCTCGTCACGCTTGCAATAGCCGGCGGCGCCTGTTCACGAGCGCACGCGCAAACGGCTCCTGTCGACGAAGCGAGCGGTTCTGCCAAAGCGGCGCCGGCCGATGCCGCGCCGGCCGTTGCCGCGCCGGCCGTTGCCACGCCGGCTGGGCTGTGGGATCGTCCGGCGCTGTTCGGCGGCATGGGCGGCTTGCGCCCATGGCTTGGCGACCATGGTGTCACGCTGACCTTGCAGGAGACGAGCGAGTTCTTCGGCAACTTCTCCGGCGGCACGCGGCGCGGCCTCGCCTACGATGGCGCGACGCAAATGGGCGTGAGCGTCGATACGGATAAAGCGTTAGGTCTCAAGGGCGGGCAATTCTTCGTCGATGCCTTGCAAATTCACGGGCGAGGGATCACGGCCTCGCATCTTTCGACGCTGCAAAGCGCGAGCGGTGTCGAGGCTGAGGCGGGCACGCGCCTATGGGAGCTTTGGTACCAGCAGTCGTTCGGCGATGCGTGGGACGTCAAGGTTGGCCAGCAGAGCCTCGACCAGGAATTCATCGTCAGCCAATACGCGAGCGTCTTTCTGAACGCGACCTTCGGTTGGCCCGTGTTGCCCGCCGCCGATTTGCCCGCGGGCGGTCCGGCTTATCCGCTGTCGTCCTTGGGCGTTCGCGCGCGCTATAAGGTGAACGACGCCGTGACCGTGCTCGGCGGCATCTTCGACGGCAATCCGGCCCCCGGCATCGGCGATCCGCAGCGACTGAACGGCAGCGGCACGCGATTCAACCTGCACGACGGCGCGCTCTTTATCGGCGAGTTGCAGTACACGATCGGCCAAGCACCCGCGGCCGGCGCGCCGCCCGCCTACGGCACGCTGCCTGGCACGTACAAGCTTGGCTTTTGGTACGACAGCGCGCGTTTCGCCGATCAGCGCGACGGCTCGGACGGCCTCTCGCTTGCCGATCCGGCTTCGAATGGCCAACCCCGTATGCGGCACGGCGATTTCAGCGTGTACGCGGTGGCCGATCAGATGGTATGGCGCGCGAGCCCCGATTCGGCTCGCTCGGTCGGCGTGTTCGCCCGTGTGATGGGCGCGCCCGGCGACCGCAATGCCGTGGACTTCAGCGCAAATGCCGGTGTCGTGTTGAAAGCGCCGTTCGCGGGCCGCGACAACGATAGCGTCGGCCTCGCGCTCGGTTATGCCGGCGTGGGCTCGCACGCCAGCGCGTTCGATCGCGATTCGGCGGCCGGGCCGACGCCGGGCTACCCGGTGAGGACGGCCGAAACGGTGGTGGAGGCGACCTATCAGTACCAAGTCGCGCCATGGTGGCTCGTCCAGGCCGATTTCCAGTACTTTTTCCGCCCGGGCGGCGGCGTGCCGAATCCGGGCGCGAGCGGCGCGCGCATCGGCAACGAAGCCGTGGGCGGCATCAGGACGGTGGTGACGTTCTAAGCGCTTGGCGCGGTTCCGGCACGAGCGAGTCGATCAGCGTGCGCATGCGGCGCCAATGCGAGCCTTCCCAGAAGACACGCCGGCAAACATCGCACGTGACGAACTGCGAATGGCGCTCGAGTACGCCTTCGGGGGCCCGGCCGAGCGCCTGGGTCTTGTCGATGCGCCGCAGCGGCGCGTTGCACGACAGGCAGAGCCGAAACGGATGAACGCTGCCGGCTAGATCCAGCCGATCGACGATCTCGCGTAATTGCGCTTGCGGTTTGAGCGCCCTGACGTAACAGCCGTGCGTGATCGTGCGGCGCTTGAGCAACTCGCGATCGCGCGTGAGGACGACGCGCGCTTGCTCCGTGGCGAGCGCCTCGATCTCGTCGTCGGCGAAATGGTTGTCGTACAGCGTGTCGAAACCGGCCAGCCGCAGCAGTTGCGCGAGGCCGCCCAAGTGGGCGTCGGCGACGAAACGCACCGTGCGCAGCGGTCTCTCGCGCACGCGCAGCAGCGGCGAGATGTCCAGCGCTTCGAACTTCGGATAGACGGCCACGCGATCGCCGTCTTGCAGGACGCGGTCGAAGCCGACCGATTCGCCGTTGACGACGATAAGCTCCACTTCCGTATGCGGCACGCCGAGCGCTTCGATCATATGTTTGGTCGTCGCGCATTGCGCGCAGGCGCAGCTAAAGGCGCGAGCGCGCAGCGGCCGGGCGAGAAAATCGTTCAGCTCTTCGTAAAACCGGAACGTGGCGGTGACGGTCGGCATGGCACGAGTATGGCACTGTCGGCGCCGGCGCGCGCGGGCCGGCGGGCACGTTCCGTTCAATCGTGCTCTACTTTCGGTCTTTGAGCGAAGGAGCGAGCAATGGATATCGGCTTTATCGGTCTAGGCAACATGGGCCACGCCATCGTCGAAAACATGCTGAAGGCGGGGCATGGGGTGCGCGTATGGAATCGCACGCGCTCGCGCGCGCAACCGCTCGCGGCGCTCGGGGCGACCGTCGTCGACGAGCCCGCGGACGCGTTCGCCGGCGATGCCGTGTTTTCGATGCTCGCCGACGATGCCGCGCTGAGCGAGGTCATCGACGGCGCGCTGCTCGCCTCGGCCCCGCGCGATCTGGTTCACGTCAACATGGCGACGATCTCGGTGGCGTTGGCCGAGACGCTCGCGCGCGATCACGCGGCGCGCGGCATTCATTACGTCGCCGCGCCCGTCATGGGCCGGCCTGACGTCGCGGCGGCCGGCAAGCTTACGATCATGGCAGCGGGTCCCGCCGAAGCCATCGACCGCGTGCAGCCGATCTTCGACGTCATCGGGCAGAAGACTTGCCGGATCGGCTCGCTTGCGCAGCAGGCGAACGTCATCAAACTGGCGGCCAATTTCACGCTCGCCTCGGCCATCGAAACGCTGGGCGAGGCGGCATCGCTCTTGGCCGGTTACGGCGTTGCGATGACCGACTATCTCGACGTCATCACATCGAGCGCCTTCCCTGGCCCCGTTTATTCGGGCTACGGCAAGCTCATCGCCGAACGGCGCTACGAACCCGCGCTGTTCAAAGCGCGGCTCGGTCTGAAGGATGTGCGCTTGGCGATGGCGGCGGCGGAAGCGGCATCGACGCCGATGCCGCTCGCGAGCCTCGTGCGCGACAACCTCGTCGAAGTCATGGCGCGCGGCGAGGGCGAGAAGGACTTCGCGGTGCTCGGCGAAGTGGCGGCGCGACGCGCGGGGCGCTGATGCCGGTGCGTCGCCCACCGGTGCGTCGCCCGCGCGGTCCATCGCGATGCGAATACGAGCCTTCGTAGCGTGGCCGGGAATGCCACCGGCATACGTGAGCCGGCGATCGAAGGCATAATCGGCGATTCTCTTCTTTACCCAGAGGCTTCGTGTCATGAGTCTGCATACGTGGTGGCTGTTCGTCGCTACCGTTTTCGTCATCTGCGCGATTCCCGGTCCGAATATGCTCGTCGTCATGACGGCGAGCGCGCAGCATACGATTCGCCGGGCGACGGCAACGATGGCCGGCTGTTTGTCGGCGCTCGTGTTGATGCTGTCGATTTCCGCCGCGGGGCTGGGCGTATTCCTGAAGGCTTGGCCGACGATGTTCGACGCGTTGCGGTTCATCGGCGCCGCCTACCTGATCTACCTCGGCGTGAAATCGTGGCGCGCGAAGGTCGAGGATGAGGCGAGCACCGGGGCGCAGGCACCGGCCGCTGCGTCCGCGAAGCCGGCGCGCTCGCTTGCCGCGCTTTACCGCAACGGCTTTCTCGTCGCGAGCAGCAACCCCAAAGCGATCTTGTTCGCCGCTGCGCTGCTGCCCCAGTTCATCGATGCGACCAAGGCGACGCTGCCGCAATTCGGCATCCTCGTCGTGACCTTCGCGGTAATCGAGGTGAGCTGGTACCTCGTCTACGCGATCGGCGGGGCTCGGATCGGGGCGACGTTGAAGACCGGACGTGTCGCGCGCGCATTCAATCGATTGACGGGTGGCGTATTCGTCGGCTTCGGCGCAATGATGGCGCTCGTGCGGCACTAAGCGCCGATATCGGCGGGGCAAATGAAAAAGGGGGCGACGCAGCCGATGCGTCGCCCCCTTTTTTGCGTACGCCGATTCGTTCGGAGAATCGGTCTGCGAGCCGATCGCCGCGGCTCGATCAATACGCGAAGTACGGCCCTGTTCCGGCCGGAGTCGCCTGTTGTTCGATTGCCGTGTAGACGTTGCGGCCGTAGAAGAACGGCAACCCCCAGTCGAAATCGCTCGAGCCGACGAAAGCCGGCCCGGCGAACAACGGCATCACCGGCGCGCCGCCGGAGGCTTGCCAAATCTGCGCGGCATTGCCCACGTCGAACGTGACGTTGCTCGTCGTGCCGTTCGTTCCGGTGTTGACGGCGCTCAATTGCTCGGTGCTGCTCGGGCAGTAGTAGGCCTGATCCGGGCTGGCGCATGCCGACATGAGCGTAGTCGCGAAGAACAGTCCCGTCGAGCCGCTGTCGATGAAACCGCTCGTGTAGGTCGTGCCGTTTTGCGTCGTCGTGAAGACGCCGCGGTTGGGATCGACGCCGATGACTTGGGCCGATGCGAGCGCGTTGTTGCTTCGCGTACCGATGCCGAAAATCAATTGTCCGCTGACACTCGCTGCACTGCCGCTCGGGACTGCCGGCAGGCTGACGACGACACCGTTGCCGTCGGCGCCGAAATAAGGCACGGGGTTGGCGACCTGCAACGATTCGGCGACGGCGCTCGGTGTGCAGTTCGTGCCGGAGCAAGTGTAATAAGTGCCGGCGATCGCTTGGTTCGCGCACGCGGCCCCGCAGTCGTGCTTGAACACGCCGATGCCCAGAATGCCGTTGGCGGCGAGCGCGCTCGGCGTATTGCGCGGGGCGCCGACGTTGGCGCACGTCCCCGGCACGGCGGCATAGTTCGGATCGATGACCTGGATCGGCAGCGACGACGCGCGCTCCCCGCCGATTTGAATGTCGGCGGTGCGCACCGAGCCCCAGGTATAGCCATCGAAAAATTGCATGCATTCCGCGAGCGCACCGCCGTTGCCGTTCGTTTGTTGCGGCAGCGCGATCGACGCCGGTATCTGCGAGGCAAACAAGCGCAAGCCCCACGAGCCGGTATCGACGAGTACGTGGTCGATCGATTGGCAGTTCGTCGTGCCCGGCGCGCAGACGGTGACGGTCACGAACGGCATGTTGGGCACGCCGGCCACGCCGCGATCGACGGTGATCGCCGCGACGTTGGCCGCTTGAGCGGTAGCCGGGGGCGAGGTGGTCGGCGTGGCCGACGTATTGGTGATCGAACCGGAGGCCGAATTCGAGCCGCCGCCACCGCCGCCGCAGGCGGCGAGCAAGCAAGCGGCAAACAAGGCGATCGCCAGCGCGGCGAGCTTCGAAGTGTGGAGTCGGAGCATCGTTCGTACTCCTTAGCGAACGACGCCGGCATCGACACCGGCGGGCAGCGCATGAGGCAAGTAGGCGCGTCCCGAGAACGCACGCAGATGCCCGCCGGAATAGACGACGAGGTCGTCGGCCGATACCGCGAGCGGACTGCCGCCGCGGGTGGGGCTGGCGCCGGCGAAGCGATCGAACGCTGTGCCGAGCGTGGTTTTCAGATCGGGAAGCGTCGGGCCTTCCCAGGCGACGCCGAAGACGATGCCGTCCGCTCCTGCGTATTCGCGTACGACCGTGCCCGAGGGCAGTGCGATGGTGTGGACGGTGTAGGGGCCTTGCACGATGCTTGCGTGGGCTACGGCGGTAAGACGCGTGGCATCGGTGGCGACGCTTTCGACGCGCTGGCCGAGGGTGGCCTGGGCGCCGGGTGCGGCGATGAAGCTGGCCGCGGCGAGCGCGACAGCGATTGCGCCCGGATATGAATGCGATTTCACTGCGTTTCCTTCGTTCAAGATGCACCTGCACGGCGGTACGACGCCGCTTGTTGCGTGCCCCCGGGTGCGCTCGGCATCGGGGGCGGGGCTGTCCGGCACGTTCGCAGCGCGCGATCGAAACCGTAACTAGTGCATTGAACGGATGCGCGGCGCCGAACTTTAGGCCTGGGCGGTGCCGTTCGGACGAGGGCAATAGGCCGCGCAGGCGGCCGGCGCCTGAATGAGAGAAAGGGGGCGGCGTTTCAATGAGGGAACGAGCGCCGCTTGGGAGAAGGGCGGCACGGTGATTCAGCCGTTCGAACGCGTTTGAATCGGACGAACGACGCGGCTCGTTGCCGCGTGGTCGAAAAAATTTTTGCTTATGTCAGCGCAAACCCTTATTTTTAACCGAGTGCTGAAGTTGTTCTCCAAACGCTCGTTTGAATGGACGTGACGATATCCGTGTCAACGCGAAACATCATAGATAGCCCGAACGGGGTTCGTACCCGATGGGGTCGATAGGCACTGTGCAATGAGGATGAAGCAATGAAATCCGATGGGTACGGCGCGCAAGGAGCGGTCGCGAACGAAACGGAACAAGGCGGCGAAACGAGCCATCTCGATCGGCAACTTGCCGGGTGCGGCGCATACGAGCCGGCTGCAGCCGCCCGGCACGGGAAAAGGGTGCTCGTTGCGGACCCCGACGATACGGCTCGCCGGATGTTGGTCAATTTGGTCGAGAGCCTGGGCTACGAAGCCGTGGCGGCACGGGGCGTCGAGGAGGCGCTCGAGTTGGCGCGCGCTTTGATGCCCGAGGCCGCCTTGATCGACATCGGGGCGCCGATGCTCGACGGCTTGTCCGCGGCACGGCATATGCGGGAGCTGGCGGGGCAATCCGCATTGTTGCTGATTGCGCTCACGGGTTGGGGGCAGCCGCAGTACCGCGACATGGCGCTGGCGGCCGGCTTCGACGTCCACTTGGTGAAGCCCGTGGGTGTCGATCAGTTGGGCTTCTTGCTGTCATTGACGCTGGTATGACAGGATGTTTTTCGGCGTCTTGTGTTGCGTGCGAGCAACGCGCGAGCGGGGC
The DNA here is from genome assembly GCF_002879885.1 of Trinickia dabaoshanensis. Classification (GTDB taxonomy): domain Bacteria; phylum Pseudomonadota; class Gammaproteobacteria; order Burkholderiales; family Burkholderiaceae; genus Trinickia; species Trinickia dabaoshanensis. Next base: position 4,174 of record NZ_PNYA01000036.1, on the reverse strand, counting down.
GTCAACAGGCTCTGTTGCAACGCATCAAACGGTTTGCTAGAGTGAAAGTGTCTCCTCCATGTCTCCTCTGATATGGATTCAGCCCGCCGGTTAGGCGGGCTTTTTTTTAGGACATCCGCGTCATGGGTCGCCGCCTTGACCGTCCCTGCCCGCGTCCCCTATACTTTGTTGCGAAAACTACGTACGAGCGGGTGCAAAAAGCGTAGCGCCGCCCGGGAAACCGGGTCCCACCTGGAGTGGGAATTTCGCCTAGAGGCGGATAGAGAATCCCGCATGCGACGGCTGCCGAGAGGCAGCCGTTGGTCATTCTGGGTTAGGCCCGAATCGTACGGCCCTCGACTGTCGCTCGCAGTATGCTCCGCAACGAAGCCTTCTTCGCCGCCTTCTGCCGCTTGGTTAATCCGTGGCTGAGTGTATAAGCCGATTGCACGCGGAGCAGTAGCCGATGTTTCCGTGATTTGTCCTTTTCGACCATAAAAAACACCGCATAGACAGCATGCTCGCCCGAGCCTGTCGTTGTTTCGACGGTCAGGAAGTTGGCGCGACGCTCGTCCGCAATAGTGATCCGCCTGACGGGCAGGCCTATGACGAGCTCTCCCAACAATCGCCGCGAGAGCTCATACCGATCAGGGCAAAGGACCCTTTCCTCTCGGCCGTCGCTGAATATTTCGTCGTTCGCGATGTGGTGGCGTGGGCGGACGTCCCACGCAAAGCTGCGGGTGAAGCAGTGGCATGAAAAGAGGACGAGTACCGTGTGCTCTCGGCCGAAACCCAGATCGCATCGAAAGGCAAAAGGATCGAGGTGGCTCAGATCCCAGGGTTCCCCACGATAGTTCAACGGGCCGAATCTCTGGCCGAACTCGGCCGGGGTCTCGCAAAGGGATATCTCAAAGGCGGGCATCGAGCGCGTGGTTTACTGTGCGCGAGTATTCTATAGACGCCTACCGACGCAAGCGCTCTTCGCCTGGCGCGTGCAATGGGCTGCTCGGCCAAAAGGGGCTGGCAGTCCCGCCCCATCTTGGTCTCACGAGGTGGGCTTATCGTGCACCGCCTGTCATCGATGTCGAGCTTAGAAATGAGATGCGGTGCTGGCGACCCGCATCTCGTTGTCCTTCGCCGATGCAACCCCCTATGCCGCGGCGCGCCGGGAGAGGTGAAGCCTCGGCTTTGTCAATCGATCGCGCCTCGCATCGACTTAAAACTTATACGACACCGCCACGTAAGTGATGAGCGGGTCGGCCGTCAGTTGCGCCTGCGTGGTCCCGAGCAGCGTGCCGTCGGCGGCCCGCACGTACACCGTCGATCGCGTCTTGAGCGGAATGTAGGTGAGCGAGGCGCTCACGCCCCAATGATCCGTGAAGTCGTACGATGCGCCCGCATTGAACACCGGCGCCCACGACGGCGACGCCTTCGCCGAGACGCTCGTCACACCGGGCCTCGCGGCGCCGGCGGCGAGCACCGAGCCGAGGTTGTTCTGCGTCGAAGTGACGAAGTTCGGATTGAGCTCGATGTTGGTGAAGAAGTTGTACGACACGCCCACGCCGACGAACGGCCGGAATTTCGACGTCGGCGCATTGAAGTAATACTGGATCATCATCGCCGGGCTCCACTGGCGCACGCTTTTGACGATCGGCTCGTTGGCCGGATCGTCGAGGTTTTCGGTGCCGAGCGCGCCGGCCGGGCCCGGCGGCACGATCGAGCCGCGGCCCTTGAGCTTGAACGTCGGCGGCACTCCGGCAACGGTCGTGAGCGCGATGTGGTCGGTCACGAAGTGACTGATGACGAGGCCGAGCGTGTCCGCGCTCGTCGTCGATAGTCCCGTGCCTTGCGAGGTGAACGAACTCGGCAGCCGCAGCGGCGTGTCGATCGGCTGAGGCGTGACGTACGTCGTCATCGGCGTGCTCGAGTCCTGCGGCATGATGTGAAACCAGCCGAGTGAGACGACGTTATCGCCCGCATGCTGCGCGCAGGCGCTGCCCGCGAACGCGCAGAGCGATGCCGCGCACGCGGCGGCGCGAATGTGCTTATCCATGTTTCCTCCCTGTCTGCCTTTTTTTGTGCGGCCGCGCGCGATGCCTCGCCTGGCGGGACGAGGCGACACGCGACGGTCGATGCGAAAACTCGCGCGTTATTGGACGAACGCGTTGATCGTGAAGTAGGGCGACGAATTCTCGTTGTAGAGATAGCCGAACACGCCGCCCGTGAAGACGAGCTTGCCGGTGGCCGCGGTCGACGACGCGCCGTGCACCGCCGAGGTCACCACGCCCGGTACGAGGTTCGCGAAGCTCAGATCCAGCGGCGTCGCGAGCGAGGCGTTCGACGGCTGATACGGGTCGAGCATCGTCGCTTCGGTCCCTTCGAGCGCCGTCGCCCGGTAGGCGAACTGACTATCCACGCCGATGTACTGGCCGTTTTGCGTGTCGACGGCGATCGGCGTTTGCGGCCCGAGAATCGAAATGCCCGATTCGTCGTCGGCTTGGAACGTCGATGGGTTCGCATAACCGGTGCGAATCAGGATCGGCACCAATTGATTGCGCAGCTTGCCGACGATCATGAATCCCTTGCCCGCCGGCGTAACGGCGTTCGTCGGTTTGGCCTGGCTTCGGAACGAGTCCGATTCGAACGCGCCGCTGCCGTCGCTCGACTGGACCCAGTTGGTGCCCGCTTGCTGGGTCTTGCCCGCGTTCACACCGACGTTATCCGTTTCGCTCCACGTTCCGTCGGCATGGATGGTGAGGGTGGCATCGACGGGCACCGTCGCGTAGTTTTGCGAAGGGATGATGTGATAGCCGATCTGGTTGTAGCTTCCGGCGACATTGGCGAGATTCGTCTCGAGCGAGGAAAAGCCGATGAACGGGAAGTACGGAAACTTGTTATCGGCGACGGCGCCGAAGCCGACGATCCCGTTGTATTGGATCTCCTTGCCGGGAATGGTGCCGCCGAGCACGCCCTCGCCGACGAAGATGCGGGCGGGCTTGTTCGGATCGAGACTCGCGCCTTGCAGGTAAAACGCGCATTCGTTCTGTTTTTGAGTCGGCAGCAGCGTTTCGGGTGCGAGTGTGCCGCTTTGCGTCGTGCCCGCGCGCGAGGGTGTCACGGTGCCGGTGGTCGCCGGGATGGCCGATTCGACGTAGGTCACCTGCCACGTCATCTTCGTCGTGTCGATCTGCATTTTGACGAGTTCGCCGTCGCCGCCGCCGCCCGTGAAGACGGTACCGTAATCGAGCGAGGCGGGACACAGCCGATCGGCCGCCGCGGCCGACGTGCCGGCCGCGCCACCGGGGCCGCTACCGCCGCCACCGCCGCCGCCGCAGGCGGACAAGAAAGGCGCGACGAGCGCCAGCATAAAAAGGGCGTTCCGGGTCATGACGTTCCTCCATTGGCTTTATCGTTATCGGGCGGCCGGCTCCCTGTCGGCTGCCGCTTCGTTTAGTTCGTCCTCCTAATCGATCCGAGGCACCTCCTTTCGCCGTGTTGCGTTTGCCGTGTGCTCGATATGCGTCGCTGCGATGCTTACTCGCCTCGCACCTGATGGGGGGCGAACGGGCATAGCGGGTCGGGGATGAGCTTGACGGCGAGCCGGCGCACGGCGCTCGAGCCGATGCGCGGTGCGCGATCGAGCGTCGGCGGTTGTCCGTCCGCGCTCGCTTGGGACGGCCTCGAGCGTGCCGTCCGTCTCCCTGATCCATCTAGTTATGCTGAGTAATTTCGTCGCGCATTTTTTCGCTGTCAATTGACAAAGCCATCTAAAAAGCTCGATTCAAACAAACGGCGACGGAATAAAAACGAGGCCGGAAAAGGCCATTGCGGCGATATTGAAACAAAAAACGCGTTTCAAGCGCTCGCATGCGAAGTGCCGCCTGGCACGAGCCCGCACGATGTTTGCAAGGCGGTGCGTAGGGCGTTTATGGCGCCTCGAAAGGCGTTTAATCGGAGGATTGTGGAAGTTATTGCCTCGGGCTCGATTGGCTGATGAGTCGCGGGCGTCGTTATCGCACCGACATAGCCGACGGGCGGCGAGCATGAAAAAAGCCGGCATAAAGCCGGCTCAGACTGCTGACGAACCCCATGTTTTTCGGAGCATGGGGTTTGTTTTTTGGGCGGTAGCGCTGTGGGTACGGTGCGGTGCGATTTGGGCGAGCAAGCCCGCGAACTCGGCAATGAGCCGCTGTAG
>NZ_PNYA01000035.1 GCF_002879885.1 Trinickia dabaoshanensis | reverse complement strand
CGCCGACTGCATTCGACATTGAACTACGTCAGTCCCATGACGTTCGAGAAGAATTGGGCCGTCGCTCAGCGAGGGCATGCGGCCTGATGGCTTCAGCTATGGGATTCGTGAAACAGGGGCAAGGCCAAACATGCCAATGGCTGACTCCATTGCCTCCTCATCGGTGAATCGGTATGTCTCGGTACCCTCGTGCACTCCGCCCAGACGAACGACTTCGACTATGTCGTCGTCCAACATGTAGCCGGGGTATTCGATATCTTCAAACGCGAGTGTGATCCGACGAACGAGGGCGGCGCTACCCCAAGCAGCACGGTCTTTTACGAGCTCGAAAAGCGGACGGGAGACCAAGTCGCCGCCCGCGCGGCCATGGATACGGCAAATGACTAGAGGCATTACGGTACCTTTGCTTTGAAGCCCATCATTTGCTTGAATGAAGGATCCTCTTTGATAGCGGTATCAAGTTGTCGATTAGCTTCGCGGAAGTGCGACGTGTCAGATCCGATTTCTTGGCTTGGGGCAAGTTGTACCTCGTGCAGCACCGAATACTGGCTGCTACGCAGCGGTCGATGTGAACCATCGCACCCCGTCAGGTCACGGGCCAATCCGAGCGGATCGACCCAACGCTGCGCATTGGGCGCATATTGATATAGATTGAAGCCACCTGCAAGTTTAATCGGATCAGAGCTAACGAAGCGCCCCGTCGATGCGTCGTAATACCGATACCGGTTGTAACGCAGCCCCGTCTCAGGATCCTCCTGCTGCCCTGAAACGTCTACCCACCGTTGCGGCGTTGCAAGCGATCCTCGATTTCGCGCACGAGTTCCATGCCTCGAGCGCTACCGGACTTTGCGGCTGTGGTCGCCCACAGCCGCGCTTGTTGAAGGTCGGGCGGTTGCGCGTCCATCAGCGAAACCGCCAAATCGCATTGCGCTCGCTCGGAGCCCAAGGAGGCGGCGGTTGAGCGCCACGTGGCTGACATAACAGGGTCGTACGTCCCGTACGCATAGTGCAGATAGAGGGCTTCTGCGGCGGACACGTCACCCGATTCTGCTTCGATTAGCTTAGCAGCAACTTCGAGTTCATCCAGTTTGAATGCTTCGCGCCCACTTACTGGGGTGCCCTCAGGTAAGCCCTCAGCAAAGTCTCGCGCATCGCTGACCGAGAGGAGCAGCCATTTATTCGCTAGCACCTCGTTACCGAGCTGCTCGTAGTGCTCATACAAAGCGTAGGCCGCCTCGCAATCGCCATTTTCTGCACGCTGTGTATAGAGACTCAATTCACCCGGTGTAAGCATTGCAGCTCCGAAACTAATCATATTCAGCGTGGCACGTCGGCCCGCCGCTAGCATGTGACGCCCACGATCGCCGCCGATGCTACCCCTTTGGTCGGAAAACCCGCCATTGACCAACGCGAGTCAAATCCGGCCCGCCTCCAGGGGCAGTCTCCACTTGAAGCATTTTGCCGTTTGGCCAAATCCATAGCGTCTTGTCCGGTGCAATTACGTTTGAGCCGATGTGATCTGCTAGCTTTTGTGCCACCGGATGAGGACCTTTCCCCGTCTCGCACGAGCAGAGTTGAATCGGCATCCCCTTGATGTATTTGGGATGTGCCTTGATCTGATCGCCGAGATCCTGCATTGACATTGCGTTCAGGTTTCGGTCCGTCACGACGTCGGGGTTACCGTGAGCCCCAATCTGCAGGACATTTGGGTTTTCACGGATGTTCTTCGCGTACTCATGTATGGACTCGTCTGTCGGGAAGTTATTGATGTCGACGAGCCCCAGCGGGTCTACTAGCCCAGTAGGGTGGTTGGAAACGTATCGGTACAGATTAACGCCGCCAGCAAGCTTGATCGGGTCCGTCGAAATAAACCTCCCCGCGCTTGGATCGTAATACCGATACCGGTTGTAATGCAGCCCCGTTTCGGCGTCTACCTGCTGCTCCTGAAACCGTGCAGGCTTATGGCATCACTCGTATTGCTGCAACTCCTGCCGGATCAAGTCGTCGAGATCTTTCGGATGCAAGAGGCTTCCGCGGTCAGTCGGCGTCGAAAAGACAAGACAAATTCGTTGGTCCTGCTCCATGCCGGGCAGCCATCGAGCAAGAAAATCCTCCAGAGCGATTGCTTTCGGCTGGAACCCTTGCCACTCTGCCGTCGCGCAAAGGGCCGCGAACTCCTGCTCTGGCCAGAACGGCACTGCTATCGTTGCGCCGGCGGAAGCGGTGGCCCATCCAGTGTCGAACAGGCCCCACACGACCTCGAAGTCGGCGACCTTGCGAACGAAGTAGTCACATCGGGCCGACGCGTCGAGTCGCAACACATTCTCGATTTTTTTCGAGTGCGCCGTCATCAGTAGCCTCCGATCTTATGCTGAGTCTTATGCAGGTCGGCGTCCTGCAACAGAGAATGTCTGTAGCAGTATCCATCCTTTGCCTCGGTCTCTCGACCATGGGCGAGTTCCTTACCGGGCGTCCGAGAGTTTCGCGAATTTCCTGGTAGCCGGACTGACGTGCGATTGCCGGTTGCAATATGCCGCAACTCGTTGCGAACCCAGCCTCTGACCCAGCTCGGTTGTAGCGGGTCATCTGCCAAGGCTTTTAGCCTTTCCTGTTTGTTTGAACGTCCGTGCGATCCATCACAACAAAGCCGGCACATCAGCTTCGATGCAAGGCCCAGCGGGTCGGTCCACATGATAGGGTTTTCGGCATATTGGAACGGATTAAGCCCGCCTGCCAAGCCGATGGGATCGCTAGATATGAACCTTCCGACGCTTGTGTCGTAGTAGCGGTGACGGTTGTAGCTGAGCCCCGTCTCCGGATCCTCCTGCTGCCCCTGAAACCGCACCAAATTCCGACCCACGACCCCGGCCGCCTTCGACGCCCGAGCGATAACCTCCTGCGTTTCCCCCCAAGCCTTATACGTCGCTTCCCACACCACGTCGCCCAGCTCGTCCGTCATCATATACGGAGTGCCGATCTGATCGCAGTGGTAATAAAACACATGCGCCTTCGTCGCCGCTCGAGGCACCCGCTGCAGCGGATCTTCCTCGGGCAGATACCGATCCTCGGCGCGCCAAACCGGCGTCGCAAAGCCTTCCACGGGCGAGGGCGTCACGAACTGCGCCAGCGGCACGAACGACCCCGCCTCGTACACATAATGCGTACTGCCGCCCTCGGTGCTTTCATACGCGAGCGTATCGCCGTCCCATCCGAATAGCGTTTGCTCTCCGTTCACCGCCTTGGCGATACGCCGTCCCAGCGCATCATAAAAATAGCTCGCCGACACGCGCCGATCGCCTTCCTTGACCATCGCGGCGGTCAAACGATTGAACGCATCCCACTCGTACTTCTGCTCGCCCTTGGGGCTTTGCTTGGTAACCAGATTCCCGCGCTCGTCATACGCGAAGTGCATCCCCGCGTACTGCTTGAGCAAATTGCCCAGGATCTTCGGCACCTCTTGCGGCAGCGTGTTTTCCTCGCGAGGCTTGAACACGACCGGCACCGAACGCGGCGCATCGCCCGCGCCCTTCGCATCGACGATATTGCTAGCCGGATCGAACGCAAAGCGCTCGCGGCTCCACGGGCTGGCCGCTTCGATCAAACGTCCGACCGGGTCATACCGATAGTCGATATACCCCTTGTTGCTATCCTCGATTTGCGTGAGTTGTCCGGCGGCGTCATAGCGATAACGCCGATCGACGACCGGCATCGGCGCCTTCTCACGTTGCAGCGCAGTTTGAATCACGCGCCCGGCAGGATCGTAAACGGTCCGATGCCCTAACTGGCTACTCAGCGTCCGCTGTGTCTCCCGGTGCAGATCGTCGCGTTCGAATTGAATCCGCTCTTCGCCGTCGAGCAACATCCCGTGCACATGACCGGAGCCGTACGTGAGCCAATCGATCGCATAACCATCCGGCCGCACGGTCTTGATCCGGTTGCCAAGCTCGTCGTACTGATGGTGCCAAACATAGCTACGCGCTTGATCGAAAACCGTATAAGCATGGTGCTCGCGCACCAAGTTGCCGACCGGATCGAAGAACCGTTGCACCTTGCTGTAGCGGTTTTGCGCATCGATGAGCCGGCCGCTTTGGTCATAGACGAAACGCTCTTCGCTCGCGCCCGAGCTGCGCTTCGCGAGCCGCCCACCCCTGTCGTACTCGAGTTCGGTGACCTGGCCTGCTTCATCGATCGAGCTAAGCCGTCCGCTGGCCTGGTCGTAGATATAACGCGTCGTCTTGCCGTCGAACGCCACTTCCTCGAGCAAGCGCCCCACGGGGTCATAGCGAAACTGATAAGCGGCACCGTTCGCATCGGTCAGCGTCGTGAGCCGCCCCAGCCGATCATAGCGATAAGCGATGCTTTGATCGAGCGCATCGATGCGGCTCGAGATACGTCCCGCCGTGTCGTAGTGATAGCGCGTGTTGCGCCCGAGCGGATCGGTATGACCGCGCAGCCGGCCTTCGGAGTCGTATTGAATCTTCTCGAGGCCCGCGGGCGACTGCACTTGTTCCAATTGCCCGTTCTCGCCATAGACGTACTTCGTCGTATTGCCGGCCGCATCGGTCGTTTCCGCCAGCCGGCCGTCGGCGTCGTACTTCCACTTCGTCGCCTTTCCGGAGCAATCGGTATAGCGCGTCAGTTGCCCCGCGTCGTCGTACGCCAGTTGTTTGACGCCGCCTTTCGCATCCTTGACCTTGATCAGCCGCCCTTGTGCGTCGTAGCCATATTCGGTCTTGTGCCCGAGCGGATCGATCTGCTCGGTGAGATTGCCCTTGTCGTCATAAGCTTGCCGCCACACGTTTCCATGCGGGTCGGTAAGCGCGACCATTTGCGATTTGCTGTCGTAGGCCATCTCCACGACACTGCCATCCACACGATGGTGGCGGATCAAGTTGCCGCGCGCGTCGTACGTCATCTGTTCGACGCCGCCGTCGCGGTGGATGTACTCCGTCAACTTGTCGTTCTCGTCGCGATACATCCACTCTTCGCTGCCGTCCGGATGAACGATGCGGAAGGTGTAGCCCTTGATGTCGTAATCGTGCCGCGTCACTTGGCCCAACGCGTCGGTCACTTCCACCCGCCGAAGCGTCGGATGCCAGGAGAGCCGCACTTCGTCGCTGCCGTCGTCGCGCCATTCCCGCACGCACTTGGATTTCGCGTCCACCCCATCCCATTCGAGATTCATGGCGCGCCCCGTGCGATCGGTATAGCGCGTCACGAGGTGATGCTTGTATTGATACTGCCGTCTATTGCCGTAGCGATCGGTGGCGCCGACCAAATCGTTTTGCGCGTCGTAGGTGTAGCGCGCGAGCTTGGCGATGAGCTCGCCCTTGGCGTCGTATTGCCCCGCTTCGACGATGCGCGAACGATTGTCGTACTTGAATGCCACCTGCGTATTCGCGGTCACGAGCCGGAATAGCCGCCCTTGCTCGTCATAGCCGAGCGCGATCTGATTGCCGCGACGATCGCGGATCAGCGAGAGCCGAAACCGGTCGCCATGTTTCTCGAACAATTCGAGCAACTCATGCCCACGCGTGAGCGCAAGCTGATGCTCGTCGATCCGCTTGAGGGTGAAGTCCTCGGAAATATTGTCGTGAATGCCGCCGGGCGCGAGCAGCGGACATTTGACGCTACGTCCGGCCGCATCGTGATAGACGAGCTTCGATTCGCTCTCGTCGATATCGAAACGCGTCGTATATGGCGTGATCCATCGCGCGCCCAAAGGCCCGTGCTCGTCGTTGGCATCGAAGAACGAACGATAGGTGCGCTCCCAAACGATCGGCATGGCGCCGCCGATCGTGAAGTCGAGATGTTCGAGCGTCTCGTCGCCGAGCGCGAAGCCGATCGATCCTGTTGTCGCTTGAGGCGGCGACGGTATGGGGCAGCGGATATTACATTTACTGGGGCCCGGGGCTTCCGCGGGGGCGGTATGCGGAATCGTCTCGACCGTCTTCGCGGGCTTCTTGTCTTCGACGCGCGTCTTGCCTTCCGACGGAATGGCGGTGGCATGGTGCACGTCTTTGCTCTTACGCCAGCGTTGCACGCCTTGTTCAGCTAGCTGAATGACCCAGGCGATATGGCCGACATCGGTGCCGTTCAATCCGCGTATGCGTGCTTTCACCTCGGGAATGCGCATGCGCAAATCGTCGGAAAGCACCTTCAGATCGTGGCCATAGTTCGGATTGGCGAGCTTCGCCACTTGATTCGCGGCGTTGATCGTCCCCTTGGCCTCGATCTTCGCCCAATCGGCGACCAAACCGAACAGGCCGTGCATCGCCTGCTTCGCGTCGTAAGCGACGAAGCCCGCTGCCACCTCATGCGCATGGCGTTCCGCCGCATGCACGTTGCCCATCACACCGAGCGGCTTTTCTCCGGACACTTTCGCAAATAGATCGGCCAGCCCGGTCATCAATTCGCCGATCAGCGTCGCGCACTTCTCGAGCATCTCCGCAAGGCCGTTCTTGACCAGCGTCAAGAACGACTCGATCTCGCCGGCATAGCGCTCGTTCAGGTGGGCGGCGAGCACTTCGAAGATCGCGTTGGCGAGCACCTGTGCCCCGCCTTCGAGCACGGCCTTTCCGCTTCTAGCGATTTCCTCGCGGACGAGCTTGAGCAGCGGCCGCGCCCCGATCCGCACCTCGGCCATGGCGGGCGGGAAGGGGACGATCCCGATCAGATCGAGTCCCAGATTGACCCAATCGAATGCGTCGGGCGGGCGGTTGCCGTGCTGGATCATCGCTCGGATGTCGTTGATGACATCGATGGCGGCGAAGATGTTCGCCAGCACCGGCACGTTTTGCGCGACCGTCTCCAACCGTTCGACCGTAATCAAACCATTGCTGATACCCCGCAGCCAAGCATCCAAATCGTTCACGGCCGAAGAGACGTCTTTCGGGTGAATGTTGACGAGGGGCGCCACGAACGTTTCAGTGGGCTTGGGAAGTAGTACGGTCGCTTCGGCCATGGCGAATGTTTCTGCTTTTTATCGAATGAGTTCGGAACGCTAACGTCAGCCCAATTTGGGCATGGCGAACGAGCCGAGCCCGCTTTGCGCAAGATGTCCAACCGCGGGTAGCGCGGAACCGATTTGTCCGGCGTGCGACAGCGCGCTTTGCGCACCCGTGGGCAGTACCTTCGCCATCGCTTGCTCGGCAAAGCTCAACCCTTTGTCCGTCGCCATGCCCTTGAGCGAAGACAGCGCGTTGCCGTTGCCGCTGCCGCTACCGTTACCCAGCAGTGAAGCGAAGCCCGCGGCGCCTTTTCCTGCGCCGCCGGCCGGCATCAAGCTATCCACTTGATCGTTCGCCGCCGCCGTTGCCGCGTCGTCGGCACCCGAGGGGTCTTCTTGCGGCCACTTCGGCATCGTGAACTTGCTCGCCTCTTGGTCCTGCGTACGAGGATCGGCGCCGAATTTGACCTTGACGACGCCGGGCGGCAATCCGCTCACGATCGTGTGTCCGTTGCCGTCGAGCGAGCCTTGTTTCAGCAGCGCGCCGTTCGCATCGAACACGGAAAATGCCCCGTTCTTCACGGCTTCATTGTTCGCATAACGATGCAGCAATTCGAGCTGACCGGGCGCGTCCGGGCGCGCGGAAGGCAAGGGGTAGCCCATGCTGGCGGGGCCGGCGAATTGCCGTTGCGCGCCTTTGACGTCCACGGTGCCGGGTCCGTGCACTTCGATATTGCCGCCGGCGATCTTGATGTACGCCCCGCCGCTCGTCAGCAAGATGCCTTGGTCGGAAGCGATCTCGATGCGGTCGGTCGTCGAAACGACCTTCAACGCTTGTTGCGCGGTGAGTTCGATGTTGTCGGATTGGGCTTGGAGTTCGACCTTGCCGTTCGCGGCGAACAACTTCATGCCCGCGTTCTGCACGAACAGGCTCAGTTTCTCGCCGATGCTCGCGAGCATCGATTTGCCCGTTGCAACGTGCACGCTTTGCCCGCTGACGAGATTGACGTGATCCGTCGTCGCAACGTGGACCGACTGTTGGGTCGATACGCCGATGCCGGCGGGGCTGCCGAACAACAGCACGGGTCGATCGAAGCCGTTGGCATTGCCGGTGCCGCCGCCGGCCGTGCGACCGTCGCCCGCTACCGCACCGGGCACGCTCTTGCGCGTTGCGTCGGTGTAAGTGCGTATCGCGTCGTAGCCGTCTTGCAGGCTTTCTGCTTGATGGTGCTCGCTCGTGCGCGACATCGCCTGGATGACGCTTTGAGCGTTGTTCAACTGGCTTTGCGCTTCCGCCACGTCGAGCGGCTGGCTCGCCTGCGATTTGGCGAACGTGGAGACGTATAGGCCCTGTTCGGCGCGAATCGCGCCGTGCGCCGCCGATTTCAAATCGAAGCCGGTGCCCGCGTAGGCGCCACGCGTATTGTTGGTGTGATCGACGAGATACCCGAGGTGCAAGTGCGAATCGGCACTCGTGGAGTAGAGATGCACGCGGTTCTGCCCGGTGGCGTCATCCATCACGAGCTGATTGAAGCCGCTGCCCGCGTATTCCTTCGATCGAAATCCGGAGAGCAAGCCGTGCGTATGCCACGTCGGCGGCGTGGGGCCGCCATGCATGCGGCTCAAGATCACCGGGCGATCGCAATCGCCTTCCATGAAGCCGACGATCACCTCATCGCCCTTGCGCAACGGGTGGTGCCCGCCGCGATCGCCGCCCGCATCGGGGAAGGCGGAACGCACCCAAACCGACGCGCCTTCGTCGCCCTCGTTGCGCCGATTCCACGGAAACCAGACCTTCACGCGGTTCAGCGAGTCGGTATAGATCTCTTCGTCGTTCGGACCGGCGACGATCCCCGATTGCAATCCCAAAACGGGCTTTCGATGTTCGAGCGGGCTGCGAAACGGCGTGCGCCGAGGCTGCGCCTCGATCTCGACTTGAAAGAAGCCTTCGCTACCGTCCGGGTGTTTGACGGTCACGCCGTCGACGCTCGTCGATGCGACATGGATCAGCTCGGATTGCAAGCTCTCGGGAAAATCCGCCACGCCGTCCATGCCCGGCAGGTTGTTGCGGATCGTCCAGGTGGCGGCGAGGATGACGAACTGCCGATCTTGTTCGGGGCCGCGGTCGTGAACGGGATGGCCTTTCAGCGTGAACCAATAGCCGGGGCTCGCATGACGCACGCTGCCGATCCCGTGATAGCGCGTGGCCTGCGACTGCCAAGCCTCGGTTCGTACGCTGGCTTGCTGTGCGCCGTGCTCGCTCGCGCCCCAGGTATAAGCGCCGGTGTAGTCATACACTTCGCCTTGCGCGGGAACGGTATCGCTCGCGTCGGTCAGACTGACGATTTGTTTGGGTAGATCGGGGCGTTTGTAGTCGAACGTACGGGTAGTGAGCTTGGCGCTTTGAATCTGCTGTTGCGCTTTCCATTGCGTGAGCCCTTCGGCTTCCTCGCGCAATCCCATGCGGTGAAACGTGATCGTATCGGGCGCGAGCTGTGGCAGCGCGAAGGCGTCGTCCATCAACACGAGCGTGTGCGACTTCCCGTCCTCTGCATGTTCGAAGCGGCCAAAAACGCCGGTCTCCTCCAAGCTGCGTTGGACGAAGTCCCAATCGTATTCCCATTGGACGCGGTTCGAATACTTCGGCATCGGTTGCCGTAACTCGAATCGATATGCGCCTCGCGCCTGCGGGTGTTGCTCGAACACGTCGGCCACGATTTGTTCGCCGGGCTGTTCCTGCCAATCGCGCATATCGCGACGCAGCCGAAGGAAATAGAGCCACGACGAGAATCTCAATTGGTAGTAAGTGAGCGTTCCATCGGTGCCCAAGCGGCTGAATGCGTGGACATAGCCGTGATGCGGCAAATAGCTGCCGTCGGTTTGCTGCAACCAGAGCGTAACGGTCTGGCCGATCAGCGCGTCGAGCTTGATTGCGTTACCGCGAATGGAGGCGGCATCGACGATGAATTCGTAATCGCACCCAAGCCGCGCGCTGCCCTTTGCCTGAAGCGGCACGAGCCAATCGGCGCCAAGCGGCGTGTCGAGTTTAATGAGCCGATTGCGTTGGGCAGCGCCGTAATAAAGGGCGTCGAAAAGCGTATTGGACTTCATGCCGCCATTCCTTGGAAAGCGACGCTGCATCACCGGCAGCGCGAGGCCAAGATTTTAATGGACCTGCATGACGAAATCGATAGCCGTTTCCCGATAAACGGCCGATTGCGCGGATAATCCGCCCGAATTCGAGTGACCGCACAAAGTCGCGTTATCGAAAGCAGAAAAAATTACGGGCGCCAAAAAATACTTGGCGCCCGATTCAGTAATTATTTCCAATAGAACGAGTTGTATAGCGACGGCGCTGTGCTCGCGAATTGCTTTACGGCCCCATGGCTTTGCGGATCATTTGGATGGCGGCTGCGAGCACGAACAGCAACACGATGATACGGAAGGCGTGCGGGGGCAGCTTATCGCGCAGCGGGCGGGCGATCAGCATGCCGGCGATCACGGGAACGCTTGCGCCCGCGGAGATCAGCAAGTCGGTGCTCGACGCATGGGCGCCGCTCCTGAAGGCAAGCAGCAACGTGACGATCGAGACGACGAGAATAATGGCCATCTGCTTGGTAAAGACTTTTCCGCGCGCGCCGGTGGCGATCAGATAGATCGCGAGCAGCGGGCCCGGGATCGACGCAATGCTTTCCATCAAGGCCGCGCCGAAGCCAAGGACGAACCCGACCGGCCGCACCCACGCGGGTGCGAGCGTGAAGCGCGGCGATGCCAGCAGGAGGACCGCGGCAAACACGAGCAATGCGCCCGCCGCGGCTTGCGCGTGATGCGGCTCGAGCGAGATCAGTATCGATACGCCCACGATATTGCCGAGCACCGTGCCGATAAGCGGCGCGGCCATGCGCCTTGCGGTGGCCAGGGTCTCGCCGCCTTCCAATGCCTGGGGAATGTTGCCGAGAATCACGGGCATCGAGAGCAGCAGTACCGCCTGCTTCACGGGCATCATCTGGCTAAGAATCGGCATCGCGACGAGCGGCACGCCGATGCTCACGATGCCCTTTACCGCACCGCCGACGATGAGGGCGGCGACGATGCCGGCAAGCGCGTAAGGGTCGAGCGCATGAAGCGTCGGTGCGAGCATGCCTTGAGATGCGGCGTGAAGCATGGGGGATCTACCTGTTATTGGTCGCCGGTCGCCTTGGGCACCGGGGCGGCCGTGGCCGGAGTCGATGCCGCTTCGGGTACAGCCGGCGTCGAAGCGGGTTGCACGGCAGCCGGCTTTGACGCCGCGGCGGGAGCGGCGCCCGGCGCCGAGGCGCCGTTGGCGGGCGCTGCCTCGCTCGCCGCGCCGGCGGGCGCCGGTGTCGCGCTTTCGTCCTCGTCGCCGTAGTTGGGCAACGCGGGCGGGGTCGACGAATCCGCGCCGAGCGCCGCGCGGCGTTGCTGCGTATAGGCATCGCGCACGAACGAGTATTTGTCGAGCGCGGCCTGCTCCAGAATGTTCGTCGCGCCGAGCATGTCGGAGCGGGCGCTGACGAACTGCAACCCATAGAGCGGCTTTTGCGCGTCCACGGGCGCGTAGATCAGCGGGTTGAAGCGGGTGTCGACAGCGAGCCCCACGCCGTCGCGGAACGAGCTCGGCCCGAAGATCGGCAGCACGAGATACGGGCCGGAGGGAATGCCCCATCGTCCGAGTGTGAGACCGAAGTCCTGATGGTGCTTCGGCAGCCGCGCCGGCGTCGCGAAATCGATGAGGCCGCCGATCCCGAAGGTGGTGTTCATCGCGAAGCGCATTAGATCTTCGGTCGCATCGGTAATCTTCAACTGAAGCAACTCGTTCGCGAAGTTGTTCAGATCCCCCAAATTGGAGAAGAAGTTGCTGATGGCGGTGCGCAGCGGGTGCGGCGTGATCTTTTGATAGCCCTTCGCAATCGGCACGGCAATCGTGCTGTCGATCGTGTCGTTGACCTTGAACACGACGCGATTCATCGGTTCCAAGGGGTCGCCTGCCGTACGGTTGCTCGGGCTGGCACAGCCGGCCAAAAGCGTCGCGGTGGTGAGCGTCGCGGCTAAGGTTCGCAGATTCTTATCCATCGATTCCTTCTAGTTCTTTCTTCTTGGCGCGTGCGACGCGCGGTTTGCCCATCAGCACGGGCTGGAACACGACGGCGCCGACGAGCGTGCATGAAAGCGCGAGCGCTAGCAACCGTCCCATGCTCGCGGTGCCGGGATGATGCGACAGCCATAGGCTGCCGAAAGCCGTGGCGGTCGTCGCCGCACTGAACAGCACGGCATGGGTGAGGCTCGAGGACAGCAGGCTCGTTTGCCCCGCCCGCCACGCCATGACGAAATAGACCTTGAACGCGACGCCGACCCCGAGCATGAGCGGCAACGCGATGATATTCGCGAAGTTGAGCGGCATGTCGAAGACGACGCAAAGCTCGAGCGTCACCAGCGCCGACACCAGCAGCGGAATCATCGTGCGCAGCACGTCGCCGAAGCGGCCCAGCGTGATCCAGAGCAATACGGTAATCGAGATCACGGCCCAGGCCGCGGCCTGGAGGAAGGCTTTGATGATCGTGTCGGCCGAATGGAGGATCGAGATCGGGCCGCCGATCGCCCGCGGTTCGGCGCGTTTCACGGCATGGGCGAAGCGGCGCACCATGGTGTCGTCGTTCGAATCGACGCCGGGCGGCACGCGCGGCGAGATCTGCACGAGCGCGCGGCCGTCGGGCGCAACCCAATCGCGTACGAGCGCGGGCGGCAGCGTGGCGCGCGAGAGCGGGAACGGTTGCAGCAGGGTGGTCAGTTGACCCAAGGCCAGGCGCAGCGACGTCGAAAACGCGGCTTCGGCCCGGTCGCGCGTTGCTGCGTCGGCCGCCGCGAGCTTGGCGAGCGAGGCCGAGAGGCGTTGGGCTTCTTTGGCGCCGGGGCCCGGGTAGTCTTGGGCGGCGTAGGCGAGCTGATTGGACGCGCGCTTCAGAGCGGCAACGCGCTGGGCATCCGTTGCCTGGGGCGCGCGCGGCTGCGTCAGCGCCGGAAGCAGCGTTTGCGCGGCTTGGGCGATCAAGGCGAGCTTTTGCGGCTGATCGGCCGGAATGAAGGTCGATAGGGTCGTCGCGCGGCCGACTTCGGGCAGCGCGCGTAGACGATCCGCGGTCGAATCGGCGGCCGACAGCGACGGGGCAAGCACGGCTACGTCGTTGATGGACGCTTCCGGGGAGTTTTTCAGCGACAACAGCGTCGCCATCGATTCGGTCGTCGGATCTTTGAGATTCAACGGGTTGAAGTCGAACCGCAAATGCAGCAGCAAGGGCGTGGCGCCGAGCACCACGAGCAGCGTGCCGAGCAAGATCGGCTTGCGATGGTCTTGCAGAAAATCGTCGATCGGCGTGAGGCGCGGGAAGCCGGGGCGCGACGCCTCGCCGGGCGGCGCCATCAGGCGAAGCAACGCGGGCAAGAGCGTCATCGTGCTGAAGTAAGCGACGACCATCCCGACGCCTGCAATCAGCCCGAGTTCTGAGACGCCCCGGTAGGCCGTGGGCAGAAACGAGAAAAAGCTCGTGGCGACGGCGGCCGCGGCCAGCGTGAGCGGCAGGCCCATCGAGTGGGCGGCTCCCACGAGCGCATGATCGAGCCGCGGGTCGCGATGGCGCTCTTCGCGGTATTTCACGCCGTATTGGATCGCGAAATCGGCGCCGAGCCCGATGAACAGCACCATGAAGGCGACCGAGATCATGTTCAGCGAGCCGACCATCATGAGTCCGAGTGCCGCCGTGATCGGCAGGCCCACGGCCAGCGTGACGAGCACCGCGAGAATCATGCGTTTGGAGCGCAGCGCCAGCCACAGGATCGCCAAGACGACGATGAGCGTGCCGATGCCGTTCACCACCGCGCCGTCCTCGACGGACGCGAATTCCTCGTCGGCCAGCGGCTGCTCGCCCGTCAAGCGCACGACGGCGCCGAAACGCTTTTGCAAATCGAGCTCGCGGGCCACGGCGCGAATCGTGTCCGAGGCCTGCGCCCCGGCTTGCAACGCGCCATAGTTCACCACCGGCGTCACGGTGACGAACGCGTGCGCGGGTTGATGCGCCGCATCCGTATCGACGAGCGCCCGCCAGGAAAACGCGGCGGGTTTGCCGGCTTGAACCGCATCGACGGTATCGGCCGCGCGCGTGAGCAAGTTGGCCATGGCCGGCAGCTTCACTTGGCCCGATTGCAGCGGCAGGCCGAGCATCGTCGACAACGTGGTCGAGAGACCGGTCACGCTCGGGTCGTGCGCGAGCGTATTGACGAGCGGACGCGCTTGCGTGAGCTGTGCGGTCGTGCCGGCAACGTTCTCGGTGGACAGGAACAGCATGCCGTCGTGCTCGAACAGCGTGCCGCCGCCCGGCTGCGAAACGGCGTCGATTTGCGCGTGGTGTGCCGGGCTCGATAGCGCGGCGGCCAGGGCGTCGGCGGCGGCATCCGCCATTTCGGGGGCACCTGCCTCGACCACGGCGAGGATCGTTTCGTCGCGCTGAGGAAAGGCGCGATCCATCGCATCGCCGAGCGCCGACCACTGCGCATCGCTTTCGATGAGCTTGCTGACGTCGGTATTGATCTTGAAGTGCGTCACCGTATAGGCGCCGCTCGCCGCAGCCAGCACGAGGGCCAGCGCGACGACCAGAATCGGTCTGCGCACGGACCAGGCAACGAGTCGGACGATCAGGGACGTCAACATGGGATGGAAGGCAGCAAGGCTAGGGAGGCAAAACGCCTAAGTATACCGGCGGACGGGGTAGGACCGCCCACCAGCGCGCGCAGTGCCGCGGAACCGGCGGCCCGGGACGTGCGTCGAAACGGCAGCAGGCGGGGATCGGTATACTTCCCGCACCGCCTTTGGGCCCGTCCCCGGCGCACGCGCCGCCGCCGGCACTCTTTCAACTGAGCTCGAGATTCCATGAAACGTCATTTCTTCGCATTTTTTACCGCGGCGCTGATGAGCGCCGCCGCTTGGGCGCAAACGGCGCCCGTGGACGTCGTCAAGCAAGCGGTCACCGGCACCGTCGATGCGGTGAAGCAAGACAGTGCCGCGCGCGGCGGCGATATGACGAAGATTTCGCAGATCGTGCAAACGCACTTTTTACCGGCTACGAACTTCGAACGGACCGCTCGGATCGCCGTCGGCGACGCGTGGAAGCAAGCGACGCCCGCGCAGCAGCAAGAGTTGACGAAGCAATTTAAAGTCCTGATGACGCGCACCTATGCGGCGTCGCTCGCGCAATTGGGTACGCAAGACGCGCGCTTCGCGTTCAAGCCGGAGCAGGCGTCGGCCAATGACGCACTGGTGATGTCCACGGTCACGACGCCGGGCGACAGTCAGCAGGTGGGCTATCGCCTCGGCAAGGTCGGCAACGACTGGAAGATCTACGACATCGATATGTCGGGTGCATGGCTCATTCAGGTCTATCAGAACCAGTTCAAGGCGCAGTTGAACCAGGGCGGTATCGATGGTCTGATCAAGTTCCTCACGGCCCACAACGCCCGCTCCGAGTAATCCACCGGCGCCGGTCAGTGCCGGCGCCGCTCCACGGCGAACTTGATCAGTTCGGCCTGGCCTTCGATTTCGAGCTTGCGTTTCACATTCGCGCGGTGCGTTTCCACGGTCCGTACCGAAAGCCCGTAGCGCTCCGCGATTTGCTTGCTCGACAGCCCCTCGGCGAGCGCGTCGAGGATCTCGCTTTCGCGCGGCGTCAAACGCTCCACCGGTGTTTGCAGCGCGCGTGCATGAATCATGCGCGCGGCAATGCCGGCGCTGAAGTACGTGCGGTTGTCGAGCACGGCCGATATCGCATGAACGATCTCGGTGGCCGGCGAATCCTTCAGCACGTATCCGCTCGCGCCGGCTCGCACGGCCTGCATGACGTATTCGATGTTGTCGTGCATCGATAGCATGAGCACCCGCACGGCCGGAAAGCGTTCATGAAAGATGCCCGCCAGCGCAATGCCGTTCATACCGGTCATGCCCACATCCATCAAAACGAGGTCGGGCGACAGCCTCTCCGCCAAGGTTAGCGCTTCCTCGGCGTTGCCCGCTTCGCCCGCCACGACCAGACCGGGCACGCCCTCCAAGCGCAGGCGCAGACCGTCCCGCACGAGCGGATGGTCGTCGACGAGGATGATGTTCGCGGAGCGGGCAGGATGGGCGTTCATGTCGGACGATCGTTGTGGGAGGTGTGCGCGAGGCGGGGGGAATGCGCAACCGAAACGGGCACTGTCGCCTTGACGATCGTGCGGCCGGGTTGCGACACGATCTCGAGCGTGCCCGCGAGGGCATCGAGGCGCTCGCGCATGTTGCGCAAGCCGATGCCGCTGCGTGCGTCGGCCTGTGTGCGCTCGACGTCGAAGCCGCGCCCGTCGTCGACGATCGCGAGTGTGGCCGCCGTTGCGCCGACGGCGAACGTCAGCGTCGCATGCGAGGCCTGCGCGTGCCGCACGATGTTCGTCAGCGCTTCTTGAGCGATTCGAAACAGCGCGGTGTTGACCGTCGCGGGCAGGGCGGCCTTGCGCGACGCGTCGTCGGTTTCGACGTGCATCTCGATGCCGGTCTCCCCTCCGAGTTCTCGCGTTAGCTGTTCGAGCGCCGCCGCAAGGCCTAGATCGTCGAGCATCGACGGCCGCAAGGCATGCGAGATACGCCGCACTTCACGCAGCGCGTGCGACAGCCGTGTCAATGCGGTACCGAGCGCGGCCTCGGCGCTGGGCACGCGCGCTTGCCCGTCGCCCGCGCGTTCGAGACGAGCGAGGGCCGATTCGAGCAGCAGCTTCACGGAGACCATCATCTGGCTGATGCCGTCGTGCAATTCGCGCGAGAGCCGTGCGCGTTCGTGCTCCTGCGATTCGACCACTTGCTGCGCAAGGCGTTTGAGCTTGGCATCGGCGCTGCGATATTCGGATACGTTCAGGAAGAGGGCGCACGCGGTGATGACGCCGAAGGCCGTCAGCGCGATCGCGCCGATCCAGGTCATCGTGCGTGCGATATTGGCCGATGCGCTCGCATCGATGCCGGCGAGCGTTTCGTTGACGCCGTCCAGGTAGATGCCGGTGCCGATCATCCAGCCCCAGCGCGGCAGCGGCACGACATAGCCGAGCTTCGCTTCCAATCGATTCGTCGATGGCCGATGCCAGACGTAACGCACGTAGCCGCCGCCTTTTTTCGCTTCGGCGATGAGCTGCTGAATCGTGAGCGAGCCTTTAGGATCCCTAAGCAACCACCAGTTGTGCCCGACGAGATCGGGCTCGCGTGGGTGCATCAGCGAATTGCCTTGCATGTCGTAGACGAAGAAGTAGCCGTCGGGGCCGAAATCCATCCGTTGCAACACGGCAAGCGCCGCTTGTCGATGGGCGGCCTCGTCATGGGGGTCGCCGCCGGCGTCGTATAGCGGCTCGATAGCGCTCGTGGCTAATTCGACGTAATGCTTCAGTTCCGATCGCTTGCTCGACAGATAAGCGCTTTCGACCGTTTCTCGCTGCGCGCCGGCAAGCGCGGCCGCCTGAAAGCGCACGCCGATGCCGATGCCCGCGATCGCCACGAGAAATGGGACGATTGCCAGCAGAAAGATCTT
The DNA here is from genome assembly GCF_002879885.1 of Trinickia dabaoshanensis. GTDB lineage: Bacteria > Pseudomonadota > Gammaproteobacteria > Burkholderiales > Burkholderiaceae > Trinickia > Trinickia dabaoshanensis. The sequence goes on along the minus strand of NZ_PNYA01000035.1, from coordinate 62,993 downwards.
GGTCCTGATTTTCATCGCCGATACGAAATAAGCGAAATACCGGATTGCGTACGAGAAAGCGCCGTCGTGACGGACTCCTACGTAGTCTTACGTAGCGACGGTACGTAGTTGTTCGCTTGTTAGGGGATAGGCGAGGCTCAATACTACACGCCCATGAGCGGATCGCGTCCAAGGACGTTCGATATTCGCTCGGTGCCGGCCGCCCGGCCGGATTTCTCAGAACAATGATTGAGGAGACTCCATGAATCCGATGAATCGGCTCGCCCGGTTTTCGCTCTGGATCGTGCTCGCGTTAGCGGGCGCATACTCGTTCGGTACCATCGCCCTCGCACACGGCGAACGTGTCAGCGCTTTATGGATCGTCATCGCCGCGGTCTGCGTCTATCTAATCGCCTATCGCTTTTATAGCCGCTTCGTAGCAGATCGCGTGCTGCAGCTCGATCCGAAGCGAATGACGCCCGCCATGCGGCATAACGACGGGCTCGACTACGTGCCGACGAATCGGTTCGTGCTGTTCGGCCATCACTTCGCCGCGATCGCGGGCGCGGGCCCGCTCGTCGGCCCGGTCCTGGCCGCGCAAATGGGCTATATGCCCGGCATGTTGTGGATTCTCGCGGGTGTCGTCTTTGCCGGCGCCGTACAGGACTTCGTCGTCTTGTTCCTCTCCACGCGTCGCGACGGCCGTTCGCTCGGCGATCTCGTGAAGATGGAATTGGGCCCCGTGCCTGGGGTGATTGCGCTGTTCGGCGCGTTTCTGATCATGGTCATCATCTTGGCCGTGCTCGCGCTGATCGTCGTCAAAGCGCTGACGAATTCGCCTTGGGGCACCTTCACCGTCGCGGCCACGATCCCCATCGCGCTGTTCATGGGCATTTACACGCGCTTCATCCGCCCGGGCCGAATCGGCGAAGTCTCGATCATCGGCTTCGTGTTGCTGATGGCATCGATCGCGGTGGGTCAATACGTGCACGACACGCCCGCATTGGCCGCATGCTTCACGTTCAGCGGCGTGCAGTTGACCTGGATCTTGGTCGGCTACGGCTTCGTCGCCTCCGTGCTGCCGGTGTGGCTGCTGCTCGCGCCGCGCGATTACTTGTCCACGTTCTTGAAGGTCGGCACGATCGTCGGCCTCGCGCTCGGTATCTTGATCGTCGCCCCCGAATTGAAGATGCCCGCGCTGACGAAGTTCGTGGACGGCACCGGTCCGGTGTGGGCGGGCAACTTGTTCCCGTTCTTGTTCATCACGATCGCCTGCGGCTCGGTTTCGGGTTTCCATGCGTTGATCGCCTCGGGCACGACGCCAAAGCTGCTCGCCAACGAAGCCGATGCGCGTTTCATCGGTTATGGGGCGATGCTGATGGAGTCGTTCGTCGCGATCATGGCACTCGTGGCCGCGTCGGTCATCGAGCCCGGCGTGTACTTCGCGATGAATGCGCCGGCCGCACTGCTCGGCACCACGCCCGACGCCGTCGCCCATACGATCTCCCAATGGGGCTTCGTCCTCACGCCCGATATGCTGACCGAAACGGCGCGGGCCGTCGGAGAAAGCACGATCGTCGGACGTGCGGGCGGCGCGCCGACACTGGCCGTCGGGATGGCGCAGATTCTGCATCGCGTGATCGGCGGGCCTGCCATGATGGCCTTCTGGTATCACTTCGCGATCCTGTTCGAAGCGTTGTTCATTCTCACCGCGGTGGATGCCGGCACCCGCGCGGGACGTTTCATGCTGCAAGACTTGCTCGGTACGTTCCATCCCGCGCTCAAGCGTACGGAATCGCTGGCCGCCAACCTCGTCGCAACGGCGCTATGCGTGGCGGCGTGGGGCTACTTCCTCTACCAGGGCGTCGTGGACCCGCTCGGCGGCGTCAATACGTTGTGGCCGCTGTTCGGGGTGTCGAACCAGATGCTCGCCGCGATCGCGCTCGTGCTCGCCACCGTCGTGCTGTTCAAGATGAAGCGCGAACGCTACGCGTGGGTCACCATTGCCCCGACGCTCTGGCTGCTGATCTGCACGTTGACGGCAGGCTGGCAGAAGATCTTCTCGGCGAACCCGAAAGTCGGTTTCCTCGCGCATGCGGCGAAGCTCGGCGAGGCGGCCGATGCGGGCAAGGTGTTGGCTCCGGCGAAGTCGATCGCGCAGATGCATCGCGTCATGTTCAACGATTACGTCGATGCGGTCTTGACGGGGTTGTTCGTCGCGGTCGTGGTGAGCATGGTCGTCTATGGCATCGCGGCGATCGTGCGCGCGCGCGCCGCGGCGAAGCCCAGTTCGTCCGAGACGCCGTTCGAGTCGGTGCCGGCGGCAAGCGCTGGCGCGGTCGCGCGCTGAAGCGGGGCGCCCGGATGTTCTCCAATCTGAGCGAGATACGAAGCGCGGGCCGCTATCTCGGGCAAGCGCTGAGACTGATGGTGGGCTTGCCCGATTACGACGCCTACGTCGCGCATGTGCGCGAGACGCATCCGGACCAAGCCCCCATGAGTTACGAAGCGTTTTTCAGGGAAAGGCAAAACGCGCGCTACGGCTCGGGCGCGGGCAAGTGTTGTTGAGCCACCGAGTCGTTTGTGGCGATTGCAACCAAGCATCAAAGCAAAACGGCGCGGCCCCGAAAAGGGCCGCGCCGTTTTTAACGGGCGCTGCGAAAACCGCTTCGCGTTTTAGTGCGCCGCAGCGGTGCGCGAGTTCTTCGAATTGGCCGCGACCTTGATTTCCTCGAGCTTGATTTCGACGTGGCGCGAGAAGACGTATTCGGCCGGACGTTGCTTATCGAGCGGGATATCCTTGGCGAACGCGCCTTCGAGCTTCGGGCCGCGCATGCTGACGCCGAGCGCCTTCAGCGGATGCGCAACCGTATCCATGACGGCCGTTGCCTCGAAGCCGCTGTGGACCATGCAGTCGGCGCACTTCTCGTAGTTGCCGGTGCCGTACTGGTCCCAGTCGGTTTCTTCCATCAGTTCCTTGAAGGTCTTCGCGTAGCCTTCGCCGACGAGGTAGCACGGACGCTGCCAGCCGAACACGGTACGCGCCGGGTTGCCCCACGGCGTGCAGTGATACGTTTGGTTGCCCGCGAGGAAGTCGAGGAACATCGCCGATTGACTGAACGACCAGTTCTTGCCGCCATTGCCGCGCTTGAAGATTTCGCGGAAGAGTTGCTTGGTCTTGTCGCGATTCAAGAAGTGCTGCTGATCGGGCGCGCGCTCGTAGGCGTAGCCGGGCGAAACCGTGATGCCGTCCACGCCCATCGGGCCGAGCGTATCGAAGAATGCCGCGACGCGCTCCGGCTGGGCGTCGTTGAACAGCGTGCAATTGATGTTGACGCGAAAGCCCCGGCGCTTCGCTTCGCGAATCGCGGCCACGGCCTTCTCGTACACGCCTTCCTGCGACACCGAGTGATCGTGCATCGCTTGGTCGCCGTCGAGGTGGACCGACCAGACGAAGTACGGGCTCGGCTCGTAATCGTCCATCTTCTTTTCCATCAGCAGCGCGTTCGTGCACAGGTAGACGAACTTCTTGCGCGCGATGATGCCCTTCACGATCGTGGGCATTTCCTTGTGCAGCAGCGGCTCGCCGCCGGCGATCGAAACGACGGGTGCGCCGCACTCGTCCACGGCGCCCAGGCATTCCTCGACCGACAGCCGCTGGTTGAGAATGGGATCCGGATAATCGATCTTGCCGCAGCCATTGCAGGCGAGGTTGCAGCGGAACAGCGGCTCGAGCATCAGCGCGAGCGGATAGCGTTTGTTACCGCTGAAATGCTGGCGCGCAATGTAGGCACCAACGCGAACTTTCTGCAGAAGCGGGATCGACACAGCAACCTCCTTAAACTTGGCGTGCGGCGACGGGCTCGGTGAGCTTCGCCGGCAGCTTGAATTCGACTTTTTCTTCACGGCCGGCCATCGTCGTCACTTCGACGGGGCCCAGCGCGCGCAGCGCGTCAATGACGTGCTCGACCATTTCCTCGGGGGCCGATGCGCCGGCCGTGATACCGACCGCATCGGCGCCGGCGAACCATTCCGGCTTGATTTCCGAGCCATCCGCCACGAGGTAGCTCGGTACGCCCGTTTCCGCGCCGATTTCGCGCAGGCGGTTCGAGTTCGAGCTGTTCGTCGCGCCGACGACCAACAACACGTCCACTTGCTCGCTCAATTCGCGCACCGCGGCCTGCCGGTTTTGCGTCGCATAGCAAATGTCGCGCGTATCGGGCCCGACGATATTGCTGAAGCGGCGCATCAGCGCTTCGATGATGCCGCGCGTATCGTCCACCGACAGCGTGGTTTGCGTGACGTACGCGAGCGGCGTATCGAGCGGCAAATCGAGCGTGGCCACTTCGGCCTCGCTCTGAACGAGCAGCACCTTGCCCGGAATCTGACCGATCGTGCCTTCCACCTCGGGGTGCCCGGCATGGCCGATCAAGATCAACGTGCGGCCGGCCGCGACGTATTGGCGGCCCTGCACGTGCACTTTCGTGACGAGCGGGCACGTGGCGTCGAGCACATCGAGGCCGCGCGCGTCCGCGTCGCGTTCGACGCTTTGCGCCACGCCGTGAGCGCTGAAAATTGCAACCGCGCCGTGCGGAACCTCATCGAGCTCCTCGACGAAACGCGCGCCCTTGCTGCGCAGGTTTTCGACGACGTGCCGGTTATGCACGATTTCATGGCGCACGTACACGGGCGCGCCGTGCCGTTGCAGCGCGCGATCGACGATCTCGATCGCGCGAACGACGCCCGCACAAAAGCCGCGGGGTTGAGCAAGGATGACTCGCATGTTATGGCGAACTCCGACCGAATCGGGGTATCGAACCGCCGGCGATTAGCGGCGTGATCGCCCAGACTCCAACTATTATTAGAAAGCGGGCGTGATAGCCGGCAAACCAACCCAAACGCGCATTCTAACGCTATCGGGCCGCGCGCGCTCCCAAGCGGGTAGTCGGGCGTTGCAAGAATGTCAGTCGGTCCGCGCGATACGCGTGCCGCCAAGATCCGCGGCGTGCCGGTAAACTAGCGCACTTCACAGGATCGATTACGTCTTTATTACGACCGATCTTTCAAATTCATTTCATTGCTGGCCGGCACCATGCCCTTCGCTCATCGTTCGTACTGTTTTTCGGATTGCACGGCGCTCGAAGCCGCCACGAGCCGGGGGCGCGCATGATCGTCGCGCTCTTCGGTGTGTCGCTGCTCTCGCTCGTGATCTGGTGCGTGCTCCTCTTTGCCCGCGGTGGATTTTGGCGAACGCGCTGCGCGCCCTCGGTACCCAAGGATCGAATCGATGCCATCGCCGCATGGCCCGCGGTGGTTGCCGTGGTGCCGGCGCGCAACGAGGCGGACGTCATCGGCCCGGCCGTGACGTCGCTGCTCGAGCAGGACTATGCGGGCGCGTTCCATGTGATCGTCGTGGACGATCACAGCACCGACGGCACCGCCGATTGCGCCCGCGCGGCGTCTCTCGCGCTGGGGCGGCCCGAGCGGTTGACGGTGATTCAGGCCGAAGCGCTGCCCTCCGGCTGGTCCGGCAAGGTGTGGGCGCAATCTCAGGGCGTGGCCGCGATCGCCTCACGCGGATTGCCCTCCGACTTTCTGCTGCTGACGGATGCCGACATCGGCCATCCCGCCGACGCGGTCACGCAACTCGTGGCGCGCGCAACGAGCGAGCGCCGCGACCTCGTCTCACTGATGGTGCGCTTGCGTTGCGATTCGATTTGGGAAAAGGCGCTGATTCCGGCTTTCGTCTTCTTTTTCGCGAAGCTATATCCGTTCGCTTGGGTCAACGACCCGCGCAACAAGACGGCGGCAGCGGCGGGCGGTTGCATGCTCGTTAGGCGGGACGCGCTCGAAGAGGCGGGCGGGATGGAGTCGATTCGTGCCGCGTTGATCGACGATTGCTCGCTGGCGGCGCGCATCAAGCATCGCGGGCAAGGCGGTCATCCGATCAGTCTCGACGTCGCCGCGCGCAGCCGTTCGCTGCGCCCGTACGACGGTCCCGGCGAGATCTGGAACATGATCGCGCGCACCGCGTTCACGCAATTGCGCTATTCGCCGTGGCTGTTGATCGGCACGTTGATCGGAATGACGGTGATTTATCTCGCGCCGCCCATCGTCGCGCTCGTGTTGGGTCCGCTCGGCTGGCCGGCATGGCTCGCTTGGGGGGCGATGTGCTGCGCCTATGCGCCGATGCTGCGCTATTACGGCCGCTCGCCGCTTTGGGCGCCGGCCTTGCCGCTCGTCGCGCTGTTTTACGTCGGCGCGACGCTCGCATCCGCGGTGCGTTACTGGCGCGGCAAAGGCGGCCAATGGAAGGCGCGCGTGCAAGCGCCCGCGCAAGGGGGCTGAGCCCGGCGCGTCAGCGCTGGGTCAACATCATATAAAGCTGAACGGCGGCTTCGGGCGAGAACGTGAACGGCACCCAGCCGTGGCCCGTATGCCGCGCAATCAGCAAACGATCGCCGTTGGGCTGCTTTTGCATGCCGATGACGGGATTCTTCGTCGAGGCGAAACGCCAGCCGCTCGGCACTTGCATGGGCGGCTCCGGTGTCATCGAGGCGCGTGCGTTGGCCAGTTCCTCGATCAGTTGTCCGATCTGCTCCGGGTGCAGCGTCACGGATTGCGTGCCGACGGAGAGGGTGACTTCGTTGTGCGACGGACGCGCCACGCGCAGCGTGGGCTTCGCCTCGCTCGCTTGCACTGTATCCACGGCGGCCTCGCTGGCCGCGCGCGCCGCTTCCTGCGCCTCGGCGCGCTCGGCCCCGGCGCGCTCGACGGCGGCCTGCGCGAGCCGGACGAGTTCGCTGAGCCGATCGACTTGCGCGTCGATCGCACCGATCTGTTCTTCCAGGTTCATGCCCGACTATCTCTACCAAAGAGACGCGATTCTACCGGCTGCGCGCCGCCCGCATCCGGGCGCGGTGCCGGCGAGTTGTAACAAAATGCACGCGACGCGTGTCAGCCCTTCAGGTAACCGGCTTCGCGGAACCAGTGCAGCGCATCGCGCAGGCCTTCCAGATAGGGCCTTGCCCGGTAGCCGATTTCGCGCTCGGCTTTGGCCGACGTGAAATACATCTTGTTCTTCGACATTTTCAGTCCGTCGACGGTGACGAACGGCTCGCGCTTCGTGAGCTTGGCCACGCATTCGGCGCCCACGGCGAGCGGATAAAGCGGCCAGCGCGGCAAACTAATGGTCGGCGGCTTGCGGCCCGTTTCGTGGGCGATATCCGCGAGCATGCGCTGCAAGGGCAAGTTCTCGCCGCCCAAAATGTAGCGCTGGCCGATCTGGCCGCGCTCGAGCGCGAGCAGGTGGCCTTGTGCGACGTCGTCGACGTGCACGAGGTTCAAGCCCGTATCGACGAACGCGGGAATCTTGCCGAGCGCGGCCTCGACGATGATGCGCCCGGTGGGCGTGGGGCGTACGTCGCGCGGTCCGATCGGCGTGGACGGATTGACGATGACGGCAGGCAGTCCATCTTGCTCGATCATGCGTTCGACGGCGCGCTCGGCCAGCACCTTGCTGCGCTTGTAGACGCCGATGGCCTGCTCGGCGGTCAGCGGCACGGTTTCGTCGGCGACGCGGCCTTCGCTCGTGACCTTCAGCGTGGCGACGCTGCTCGTGTACACGATGCGCTCGACGCCTTCGGCGAGGGCGGCTCGCATCGTCGCTTCCGTGCCTTCCAAGTTGGCCCGCTCGATCGCCGAGGGATCCGGTGCCCAGAGACGGTAATCGGCAGCCACGTGAAAGAGATACCGCACGCCGCGCAGGGCGGCGCGCATCGACGGCTCGTCGCGCATATCGCCGACGACGATTTCGGCGTCGAGCGATTCGACGTTCGTGCGCGGACTCGTCGCGCGCACGAGCACGCGCACGCGCATGCCGCGCGCAAGCGCCGCGCGGGCGACGGCCGAGCCGACGAAGCCCGATGCGCCCGTGACGAGCACGAGATCGCCTGATGATTCGGTCATGATGTCACGCGGGATGCGTTCGTTACGGAGATGCGGCGAGATTGTACTTGCTTGTCGGCCGCACTTATCCGTAGACGATCGCGCCTTCGTTGAAATCGCGAATGAAGGCGTGCGCATCCGCCGCGGGCATGGGGCGCGCGAAGCGGTAGCCTTGCACGACGCTGCACCCGTGGCGCCGCAAGAACGCGAGTTGCGTTTCGGTCTCGACGCCTTCGGCGACGACCTTGAAACCGAGCGCCCGGCCGAGCGAGAGAATCGCGCGCGTAATGACCTCGTCTTCGCGATGGCGGCCGATGCCCGATACGAACGACATGTCGAGCTTCAGACGCTCCGCGCGGAAATTACGAATGTAGGACAAGCTCGAGTAGCCGGTGCCGAAATCGTCGATGGCGAGATCGATATCCATGGCGCGCAGGGCCCGCAAAACGTCGAGCGCCCCTAACGTCATCAAGGCCCCTTCCGTGATTTCGATTTCGAGCAGGCGCGGCGAGAGTCGAGCGCGGGCCAAGGCTCGTTGCACGACGCGCAGGATATCGCCGCGCGCGAATTGCCGCGGCGAGAGGTTCACCGACATGCGTAGCCCGGGCAACGTGTCCTGCCAAACGCGCGCTTGGAAGCAGGCCTGCTGCATGACCCATTCGCCGATCGGCACGATCAGGCCGTTTTCCTCGGCGATGGGGATGAACGTTGCGGGGCTGACCGGGCCGAGTTCCGTATCGGTCCATCGCAGGAGCGCCTCGACGCCGGTGACGCGGTTCGTCTGCAAGTCGACCTGGGGTTGATAAACGAGGCGGAATTCGCCGTTGGCCAGAGCGGCGCGCATCCGGCGCGACAGCGCCAACCGCTCGTCCGCACGCTTGCCCAAATCCGGGGTAAAGCGCTGCAGCGCGTTGCGCCCGTTGGATTTGGCGCGGTACATCGCGAGATCCGCGCGGCGCAGCAGTGTTTCCGGGTCCGTGCCGTCGGTCGGGTAGCAGGCTACGCCGATACTGGTTTCGACATAGAACTCAGTATCGTCGATCCAGACCGGGCGTGCGAACGCCTGCGACATGCGTGCGAGCACTTCGGTCAGCCGATCTTCATGGCCGCCTTCGCAAAGCACGATGACGAATTCGTCGCCGCCGTAGCGCGCGACCGTATCTGTGCTGGTGACGCACGAAGCCAGTCGCGCGCCGATTTCCTGCAGCAAGCGGTCGCCGACACCGTGTCCGAGGCTGTCGTTGACATCCTTGAAGTGGTCGATGTCCATGAACACGACAGCGACGCGCGTGTCGTCGCGTTTTGCATCGTCGATGGCTTGGATCAGCCGCTCGCCCAGGCGATAGCGGTTCGGCAGTGCCGTCAGCGAATCGAAATTGGCTTGCTTCGCCAGCAAGTCGCGCGACTGGACCAGTTCGGTGACGTCGTTCACGACGCTGATGTGGTGGGTCACCTTGCCGTGGTCGTCGCGCACCGGGGCGATGTAGACCTGGTTCCAAACGAGGGTGCCGTCGCGCCGGTAACTACGCAGCAGCGTGGTGGCCTCGCTTTCCTCCGCAAGCGCGCGGCGGATCGTTTCGATTCCCTCTTGATTCTTGTCGTCGCCGTGCAGGATGCGGAAATCCAATCCTTTGACGTCGTTGACCGAGTAACCGGTGATACGTTCGAACGCCGGATTCGTGTACTCGATCAAGTCGCCGTCTTCGGTGACGCGCGTGATCAATACGGCGTTGACGATGGCGTCCAGCGCGCGGCTGCGCAAGCGCAGCGCGAGGTCCACGCTTTTTCGTTCCGTGATGTCTTCGTAGGTGGCGAGCAGGCCCATTACCTCGCCGTGGGTGTTGCGCAGCGGCACCTTCGTTTTGCGCAGCCATCGCCACGCGCCGCTGGCCGCCGGGGAGAACTCCTCGTAGTTCGCCAGCGGTTCTCCGCTTTGAATCACTTCGCGATCGCGCATGCGTGCGTCGGGCGCGGCCGAACGCCAGGGCAAGTCGTCATCGGTGAGTCCGACGATCTGCGAAGCGTCGCTCATGCCCACGTCCTGCGCGAACGCGCGGTTGCATCCGAGGTAACGCGATTCGACATCCTTCCAGAAGATGCGTTGAGGCACGCTATCGATGACGGCCTCGAGCATTTGCTTCGATTGTTGCAGCGCTTCCTTCGCGTTTTCTTTCTCGGTGACGTCGATGGCGACGACGAAACAGGCCCGTCGATTCGCATAGGTCAGAAAGTGGTACGACGGTTCGACGAACAATCGCGAGCCGTCTTTGCGCACATGCGTGCGCACATCGGACGCGCCGCTCGTCGACCCGCCGGTTTCGCCCAGGACGGTGGCGAGCTCGACGAAGCGCGCGATGAATTCGGCACTATCCTCGGGTGGCCGTAGCGCGGCGATCGACATCCCCTCCAATTCGTCGCGTTCGTATCCGTATTGCCTGACCGCGGCACCGTTGATGGCGGCAATGGTCAGCGTTTCGATGTCGTAGATGAGCATCGGCAGCGGATGCTCTTCGAAGTACTCGCGAAAGCGCGCCTCGCCTTCCTCGGCGGAGATGCGCGCGCGAGCGCGTTCGAGCCCGATGCGGTGATTGGCAAGGAAACCGTAGACGAGGAAGACGAAAGCGGCCGCGGCGGCGGCGGCAAAAGCGATGCGCTCGGACGCGTAACGGCGCGCCACGTCGCTAGCGCGCGCACCGGCCGAGAGCGCCTGCGCGGCGTCGAGGCTGTGCAAGCCGAGCGCGACGCGGTGACGGCTGTCTTCGACCGATAGGAGCGTGTCCCGCGAGAGCAGGACGTATGAGCCCTCGGGCTGCTCCCCGAGCGCCGTTTGCGCGATGCTGCGTTGCCACTCGTGCGTGGCCAGGCGCAGCGCTTCTATGTCGCGCCCGCGCGGCGACGATTCGCCGAACGCTTGGCCCAGCGCATCGAGCGTTCGCTCCGCGCGTTCGATGCGCGCAACCGGCCAGGGCACGGTATGCGAGTCCGGATCGGCGACGAGGCGCAGAAAATCCGCATCGGCATCCGCGTACAGGGCCTCCAATTGCTCGACGTTGTCACGAATATGTAATGCGCGGGTCAGTTGAGCGTCGTCGAGCTGGCGCGCCGCGAAAATCTCACTGGCGCCGAACGCGACGATGCCGACCGCGATCGCGCAAACGACCAAGGTCAGAATAGTGGTGCTGTGCTCGTCCAACCAGTTCTTCAGGAGGCGGTTCCGAGCGAATCGTGCCGCTCGATTCTGTAGCGCCACTGTTAGGTCCCCTCTCGCCAATTGAGCCGTCGCGCATACGCAATCAGAATACTTAACGACAAGGGACCGGATTTTCTTTAGACCGGGATGCAAGAATCCGGCAAAAACGATTTCGGTCAGGCGACTACAATGCGGTGATTGAAGCGATTGCTGTGGAGATTGGCAATGGAAGGTCCGGATTTGGACAAGAAGGTGGAAACGTATTATGTGCGGGTGCGCGGCGTGGTGCAGGGCGTCGGCTTCAGGCATGCGACGCTGCGGCAGGCGCACGCGCTAGGCATTACGGGTTGGGTGGCGAACGTGGCGGACGGCTCGGTCGAGGCGATGCTGCAAGGCCCGGCGAATCAAATCGACCGCATGTTGGAGTGGATGCGGCGCGGGCCGCCGTCCGCCCGTGTAATCGATTGCATCAGCGAAGAGCGCCACGTGGAAAAGCGCTTCGTGCGCTTCGAACAACATTGAGCGCCGCCCACCGTCATTCTGAGAATACCGGCGCGCCGCGCACACGATGAATTCAAAACAAATGGGGCGTGGCATCGCGCTTTCCGTCGGCGCGACGACGTTGTTCGCGTTGTTATCCGTGTATACCCGGATCTTGCATCCGCTCGGCGGGTTGGACATTTTTGCATGGCGCATCGTCTGGACGGTGCCCGGCGCATTGCTGCTCGCTTGGATGCGCGGGCGGGGCGGCGAACTGACGGCACTGGCTTGGGCTTACCTGCGTGACCCGTTCAGAGCGCTCATGCTGCTCGCCGCGAGCGCGTTGCTCGGTACGCAGCTTTGGCTATTCATGTGGGCGCCGTTGCACGGCCGTCTGCTCGAAGTGTCGCTCGGGTATTTCTTGCTTCCGCTCACGATGGTGCTCGTCGGGCGTGTCTACTATCGCGAGCAGCTCGTCCCGTTGCAATGGCTGGCCGTGGGATTCGCCACGCTCGGCGTTGCGCACGAGCTTTGGGTGACGCATGCGTTTTCGTGGCCGACGCTCGTCGTCGCCTTGGGCTATCCGCCGTACTTCGTGTTGCGCCGTAAGCTCGGCGGCGATTCGCTTGCGACCTTCGCGCTCGAGATGCTGCTGATGCTGCCTATCGCCGGGGCGGTCATCGCGCTAAGCCCCAGTGCTCAGGCCGCATTCGATCGGCCGCTCTTGTGGGCGGTGTTGTTGCCCGGTCTTGGTGCGCTGAGCACCGTCGCGCTCGCGAGCTATCTGGCGGCAAGCCGTTTATTGCCGATGGCGTTGTTCGGCATTCTCGGCTATGTCGAGCCGGTACTGCTCGTGCTGTTCTCGGTCACGTTGCTCGGCGAGACCTTATCCGTGCGCCAGATCGGTACGTACGCACCGATCTGGATGGCCGTGGCGATCACGGCCGTGCACAGCGTGCTGCTCTTGCGGGAGCAGCGACGCGATTAGACCCGCCCAGCGTCAGAACTTGTAGGTCGCACCGATCTGAGCGAAACGCCCGTAGTACATGTAGAGCGATTGGTCGTAGCCCGTCGATTGAATCCCCGTCACGTTTTGCCAGAACGGATCGAACGGAGGGGCGCGATCGAAGATGTTGTCCACGCCGGCATAGAGCGTCCAGTGCTTGAAGCCCGTATAGGTCATGAAGAAATTGAAGACGCTATACGACGCGACGCCTTCGGGTTGCCCCGGGAATGTGCCGGGAGGCAAGACGTTCGGCGAGATCTTGTACGGACCGGTGTAGACCCACGAGAGCGACGCGTCCCACTTGTGATAATTCCACGACAACTGAGTATTGCCCTTCCAGCGCGGGAAGCTCGCGCCGAACGGTTGCAGCATGGCGCCGTCGTTGCCCGCGAAGTCCTGCGTACCGAGGCCCGTGACCGGCATCTTGAAGTGATGGACCCATGCCCAATCGCCCGAGAGCGTGAAGGTGCCGATCGAAGTCGGCAGGGCTTGGCGGAACGTGCTTTCGAACCCGTCCGTATCGAGGAAGCCGAGGTTCTGGTACGGGAGGTTGACGTATGAAATCGCACCGTTCGGGGCCCGTACGACCTGCGAAATGGTCAAGCTGTTTTACGAGAAGACTTGGTGCGTATTGCGTTTGCGGAATGGCGAGTTTGATTCGTAGTCCTAATCGATGAAAAGCCATTTCGTCGTCGATCGGATACACGGGCGCAATTGTTTGATCTGGCCTGTTTCCCTCGATCGGAAACGCGATCAGACCGGCTGATGCCGGTTTTGCTGGCTTTCTCGAAGAGAGTGGGCTCTGCGATCGACGGCGTCGCGCAGCGTGCTGCGCCAGCCGAATCCGAAGAAGAGTTCGGCGAGGACGAACAGCGGGCCGATGACTAGGCCGATAAGGTCATCGGCGAAAGCGGGTTTACGATGCTCGTAGGCGACATGTCCCACGAATTGGAAGATCCATCCGACGATGAAAAGCGCGGCGCCGCTGGCCGCCCAGATCGTCGCCGGTTCGCGAGCAAGCCAGGCGCCGAGCGTGAGGCACGCTGCCGAAAACACGGCCATGACGACACCGAGCACGACATCGAGCGCGATGTAATAGACGGTAGCGCAGGCGAACAGCACGAGTCCGGGAGAAACGGCGATCGGCAACGAAGCGAAGTGCCACTGCGGCCGGCTCAGTAAAATCGCCAGCGCGAGCACGATCATGGGAATGCCGGCGAAATGCGTGGCGATGTTGCGCCGGTCGCGGTGGTAGGACGCGTATTGTGCGAGTTGGTCGGTAAGGTTTTTCATCGAGGCCGTCCACGAGATCTGCCGCTACGAATCTTCGAACCATCGCACGGGCGTGCACTTTCTTCAAGCGATTGAATGTGTCATTCGCATAAAAGTGGGTGGGCGGGTCAATTTCTCGAGGCTTGGAACGTACGGGACTGCGCCAGGCGTTCCAGATTCAAGCTCGTGCAAATCGCGCGCTCGGTGCTTGACCAGGCATTGCCCGACTCCCAAGAGAGGCTACCCTCGGTTGGCCTGAGGACCGTGCAGCCCAATTCTGTCAGGGTATCCAGATGCCGAACATAGAGCCTGTGATCCAAGTCGGGATGCAAAAACGGCGTCACGATCACGTTCTGCTTTTTAAAGAACGCGAACGTTCGCGTCACTGGGCACGTGATGGAGCCGATCGCGCACTCGGCTAAGATGCGTGGCGTGGCGGGGTAAATGACAAGAAGGTCTGCGGTCGCCACCGAGAGGTGCATGGGCAGACGATTAACGTCATCGAACAAGACGTTTTCGGTGTACGGCTCGCCGCGCGTGGCGCCGCGAATGGCCGTGGTCGTGACGAATTGCTGCGCCCCTGGCGACAGTGCGACCCTAATTGACAGGTTCTCATACTGTGCTCGCATGCGCAGTAGATAAAAAGGCAGCAACGAGGTCTCGATGCCCCCGCCGGCCGCGAAGATTAAGCTAGGCATATCTCGATCGGGATGACCCGCCCCTGTTAAAACATTTAGCCGAAGTTCCCGGCGGACTGTGCATTAGACGGTATCGGCGTAAAGATCGGGTACTACGCCATGCGTATCCGCGGGTAACGCGGTTCTAATCCAGCGCTGATTGGAGAAGACCAATCTGTCGTCGAACCATATCGAGGCGCTGGCCAGGATGAAATCGATGTGCAGCGGGCAAGTCCAGGTGATATACGGATTCTTCTGAATGGGCGAGCCCACGCCGATATGAAATCCCGCTAGGCGTTCATTGATGTGCGAGCGGAAGTCGACGAGTTGGCCGATACCCTCGTTTGTGCCGAACCCGATCTCGCCGATTCGGTTGCCGTTTTCCATCGAGAAAAGCGTTTCGCATATCGCCATGACAGTCGCATTCGACGATTCGATCCCCGTTACCCGACCGTTGCCGATATGCAGACGCACCTGCGGGCCGTGTAAGCAGGGATCGGCGTCGAACGCGAAATTCGTGTTGATCGCGCCGTCGACCACCAGCGTCCCGTCGATCGCTTCGGAATACGAATTGACTTCGCCCGGAGGCAAGACGCCGGGATAGGTGCCGTCGAACCAGCCATAGCTGCTCGTCCAATCGGCTTGCGCATCCGGGCGAATGCTGAGATCCGTGCCGTTGCGGCTGCGGATCTTGATGATCTTGGCCGATCGGGCTGCTTCGATGATCTTGAGATTCAACTCGGCCATGTGGCTCTGCTGCATGTTGAAGCACAGAGCGAAGACTTCGGGCGATAAATCGAACAATCGATAGCAAGGCGTCTCGAGCCCATCCTTCAACGCTTCTTTCAGCTCGTTCCGATGCTTGCTTTTATTGATGCCCGCATAGAGCAGCGCGTCGAATGCGGGAAGCTCGGCGCCGTCGAACGGCGCGTTGTCGGCGAGTACCTCCACCGTAAGCGCGATCCCAAGCTCCAATGCAACCTGACGCAATTGTGGCGGGATGCGGCTTTCGCCGCCTTCTTTCGACGTCACACGGACCAGTAATCTGTTGCCGGCGCTCAAGCGCAGGTAGCTCGTCAGCAGCGTGCAGACACCGGCGGCAACCGGGTCCAGGGAAATTCGAGAGTCCATGGATCGCACTTCCATAGGGTTTGGCGTACGAGGGGCGGGAACGGCAAATGACGATGCCGTTCCCTGAGCGTGTTCAATGGAACGTGGCAATCTCGGTTCCAGTGATCGTCAAACGTTCCCGCTAGCGGAGTGCCCAGTCAGCGGACGTCGCTCAGCAACCGAAGTTGCATATCCAATCGAGATCGCCCGTATCGACAGCATCCAGCATGCGACGCTCTATGGCGCGGATTTTCGCCTCTTCGTCCGCTGATAGGTTATTGACGATTTCCTGGCTCAAGAGCGAGCCGGTGACCGCGGGTTGAGACGCCATTACGTTTTGCAGTCCGAGACTATCCATGCTGATTCTCCAGTTGCGGATTGAAAATCCTGGCCCCTGGCAAAGGTGCCGGGAATAAAGAAACAACGGATGTTGCGAGACAACTTCAGGCACAGCGTTACTGCCACTACGGCTACAGCTACTACGATCGGACCTTCGCGGAGTTGGCGTTGCAGTGAATGTGGGGCCGCAACAAAACGCGCGGCCTACACCACTTCGATCGGTATGGTCCGATGCTTCGACGCCACGCGCGCTTTCGAAATCGCTCCAGCCGGACAAGCGAGCGAACTCGGATCCTCGGTCAAGATCCCTTCCATCCACGGCAGCATTTTTTTCGGCTCGAGGCGAAGCGTTCCGTCAGGCATCAATTCCCCCACATCGTTTGCGGAATCGTTGAGCATCACGGTGCATTTTTGAAGTTTCCCGGTGGCACGGATTGCGACCGAGTTGGGGCGCGATGCATAGCAAACCTTGATCTGATCCGGTTCGGCTACGTCGAGATCGAGGCCCGAGGCGAGCGCTCGCATCTGCTCGAGCACCGCGGGTGCCTCGCTGCGCGAAAGCACTGCCGTATCGGCCGCCGGGGCGTCGGCCAACTGGTTCACGATCTTGAAGAGCACGACAAAGCGCTTGTCCGATCGAAACGATGCCTCGGCCAGCTTCGATAAAAGTAGCTCGATAGACGCTAGATTCGTGCGCGTGAGGTGAAGCCGGAGCGTGACTTTGAACTGCAAATCCGTACTGCGCAGATCCAGCAGATTGCGCCAAATTCTTGCGAACGTACCGCCCCCGGAAATGAGTTTGCGTGTATTGTCGTGATCCTCGCCGAATCCATCGAGCGACACTTGGAAGTGGTCGTGCCCGAGCGCGACGAAATCGGCCATTATCTTGGGTGTCAAGAAGTAGCCATTGGTCGTCACGATGCCTTTCAGCTTCGTTCCGCTTTGCGATGCGCACGCGGCCGCATGACGCGCCACGTCGAGCATGATGTCGCGCGCGACCATGGGCTCGCCGCCAAACCACGCCAACGTCAACAGCTTCACATTCCGGGCTTGCTGGCTTATCAGCCGCTTCACGGCCAGTTGCACGTCCTCGGTCATGCGGCCGATCGAGAAGTCCTCGTAGCAGTAGGTGCAGCGAAAATTGCACTGCTCGGTCGGGTACAAGATGAGATCGAGCGCATCCGCGCTGATTAGGTCGGTCACCATCGTCTTGATACTTGTCATGCCCGTCTCCTGCCGGCACAAGGCCGACGATCGGTTGTCATTTCTCGACGTCCTGCCCAAAGAGGAACGGAAACAAGCGACCGTACGCTCCCGGTATTTCGTGGTCTTCCAATTTCAGCAGCGGCGCGATGATTCGCCCTAGTCCGCCGGCCAGCATGACGATGGCTAGCAGTGCTCCGGCTGCGAAACAAACCACGGCGAAGCCGACATGCCCCGTTAGGTAGCCCGCGAACCACGCAGCGGAAAGAAGCACGAATCGATGGACGATCGCAGTGAACTGGACGAATTCGGCTTGATGGGTTTTGGGAACCGTCAAATAGATCAGCGGGTTCACGATGCTATCGAGTGCCACCGCGGCCGAGCCCATCACGGCCGCCAGCGCGCCGGCGGCAAACGTCAGTTCAAAGGTCGTGAGTCGAGCGCCGAACAGCTGGGAGAAAGCCATTACGCAAACGGCGATACTAGCGCCCAAAAGAACGATGGGTTTTCGCTTGTCGCCTTTGCAGGCCCTTCGAATGATCAAACCGCCCATCACGAAACCGAAGATCGAAAAGACGTTTTCGAAGGAGGTCATGGCCCATGGAGGGAGCCCGGCTCGCGACGTGAACGCCGGCAAGACGAATGAGAAAAACACCGATAGACAAGCTTGAGCGGAAAAACTGATTGCCAATAACGTCCACATCGGGCGAAGCCGAGCGAGAAGGGCGCCGCCGCGCAAGAGCGTTCCGCCGGATGAGCGGGCTGTTTCCAAATCGCTAATGGCGTTCTTGTCTATTTCCGAATGATTCCAGGGCACGAGGAGCAGTACCGGCGCTGCCGCGGCGCAGAAAGCGAGCGCCATCGCAAAATGGGTGTTCCGCCAAGTCAAAAAGATGCCGGCTAACGAAGGTCCAATGACCGCCGAAATCATCGAGTATCGAATGAGTCGTCTAAGCTCGAGCGCTGCCATCGTGTCGCTGCAGTGACGCGCAATAAAGATTTCGAAAATCGAGCTGCGCCACCCGTTCGAACATCCAAAGAAAATAGCTGCGATGTAGAGATAAATTCGGCCGTAAGCGAGTCCGGTTGCCGAGGACCACGCTAGGCTCAACACCGCGCAGAGAATGAATGTGAGCGAGCAAACGAATAAGGCGGTGCGTTCGTTCATGATTCGAAGGGCACGCGCAATCGTAAACGTTCCGAGCATTTCACCGGCGGTCAGCATGCCGATAAACGAACCGAGCAATACGGAATCGGATCCTTGTCCCACCATGCTCCATGCCGCTATTGCCGGTATGCCTTGATGTAAAGAAGAGAGCGCGAGATTGCCGATCTGCCAACGAAGAATAGAGTGCGTCCCGTTCCGTGCCTTGTTGAAAAGCTCGCCACCTCGAGATGACATCGAAAAGCCTTTGCTCGTGACCATTAGCCCAATCGCGGAAAATATCGTATCGGGCGCACGTCTACGAACCCGATTTTCGGGTTTTGCAGAAGTGCAAATTCGCCGTTCATGTAATCGACTAAAAATGACGATGAGCTTTATCCGGTGGATCGCAAATTTGCGCTTGCCAATGCATATGCGATTCGCATTTTAGAAAAGAGGCTCCGGTGAACGACTGCGTTTGTAATTCAGAAGAAAGAAATTGAGCGATTAAGTCTTATGAATGATTTCACAGCCTAAAAAAATGCCAGTCAAGTGCCGTTTCGATATTAGAGCATATCCTCTATTTACTTTCGGGACAGAATATCCTGTATATATTTGATAACGTAAATCATGTAATCCGGTGGTGCGATACTATGGACTGGTTTGTGCTCCTTGCGCATACATCGATTGCCACAAGGATGAAACCAGTCCGTCGCATCACGGATGCATCCCGGTTGTCGCTCAGTTGAACGGATTATCGACACTGCCGGTGGCGGTGGGCGGCTCCGTGTTGGCGAGTTCGGGTAGATCGCGGTGGCGCTGCAACTGTGCAACGATGCTGTCGAGCGCCTGTTTCAGTGCCAGCGCCGCCGCCAGTCCGCGCTTGTCTTTTGTGATTTCGAGTTTGCCGGACACCGTGACGCACGTCGTGCCGTTGGAGACGGTCAGCGCGTCGCCCGCAATGTTGAGCACCTCGTCGTCGTTCGCATATGCGTTGAATTCAGACACCTTTGAGCCCTCCGATCCGTTGATCTTTCAATGCCTCGGGAATACCGGGAAAGCGTATACCACTCATGGTTTCGAGTTCATGCACCGTCTTGACCTCGTACCGGTCGGTGGCAACGTTATCGACGACGACGGCGAACGCCTTGCCGGCCCCGGGTACATAGACCACCTTGAAAAGCTGGGTAGGCACGAACACGCGCGTTGCGCCGATGGTGCGCAACGTTTGCCCCGAGAACAACGGGCCCGTTATGACATAGGCCTCGCCGTAACGCTTGGCGATCTTGCGTACCGTCGATTCGATCCGCGCCCACAAATGCTCGTTGTTGTCTTTATCTTGCGGCACGACGTTCGCGAGCGTGAACGACTGCGCCATCGCTTCGCCGGTCCAACGGTCGCCAGCCGGGCTCATGTGTCCGCGGTCGTAGCCGCTGCGCTTGTAATCGGCTAAGGTCGCACCCTCGCTCGGCGGCAGAGCCGGTTCTTCGAAGAACTTGTTGGTGCGGGTCTGCCGCTTGGCTTCGGCGAGATGCGCGCGGGTGAGGTATTCGGCCGACCACAGCGGCCCGTGCGTAAGTCCCGAGTGAAGAACCGCGAAGTCCGAATAACAAAGCAGGCGCGTCTTCGGCTCCAATTTTGCGTTGGCGAGCACCGGAAACTGAGCGTTCGGGACGAATTGAGAACAAGCGGGAGCCGCTAGTGCTTGCGCACTGACGGCGATGAGCAAAACAGCGAACAGCTTTTTCATCGGCGCGACGATTGAATTCGTGAGGGGGCGCCGAGTATAGCTGGCAGCCGGGCGCGCCTCGGCCGGGTGACGAGAGTCGCTTACGGTGGCCGACCGTTGGGTCGGTAAATGCTGCGGTGCAATGCGACAGAGCAATCCGTATGCCCTGGGGCCGGCCGGCAGAAAGCCTCATCTGAATGTTTTTAGAAATACAAATGAAAGCTTATAGAAATAATTGAGGTTAACAAAGTTAGATTGAATCCTCTAAAGAAGATCGCTCCGGTTGCGGAATTCATCCTGCTATCGTCTTGATGCGCACTGCGATGGGCAAGCGACTTGAGGTTGCAACGTATTGGTGCAGGTTGCAACGGGTTGCAATACGGGCGAATTCGAGGAGGCTATCAAGACAACACTACTATCCGAAATGCCATATGTCTTAAGCATTTTCGAGTATCCAAATAATCGAGCAAAAGGTTGCACCAGGGGTAACCCGTATCGACGGGCACGCCACTTCTCGCGGTAGCGTATGCGCCGCGCGCCGGACTCGGCACCGTATCGGTGCATTGAACCAAGAATCGGCTTCGGGTTTACCTTGGGTAAATGTAATTTGCTTCTATCAAACAATTTTTGACGGCCGGTTTGTGTCCTGATATGGTTCCGCACACTGAAGATAAGACGAGCGCTGCTCTTGTGCTGGGCAGCAAAATTAGAGCGCTTCGCAAGAGGCTCCAACGCACACTCGATGAAACGGCAACGGCGGCGGGTATATCTAAACCGTTCCTTTCACAAGTCGAGCGAGGGCTGGCCACGCCGTCCATTACGTCGTTGGCGGGCATTGCGAGGGCGCTAGGGGTAACGGTGCAGTACTTCGTCGAAACGCCGACAGAAGGTAAGTCGGTTCGGCGCGCAGACGAATTGCAGTTCTTTAGTTTTGCCGATTCGGCGAACCTTTTCGCACGGCTGACGAACGTGTCGGGCGATAGGCAGCTCGACGCTATTCTCGTTAGGTTGCCGGCGGGCCAGCCGCCGTCGGAAGTGACGACGCATGCAGGAGAAGAGTTTTTGTATGTGCTGCGCGGTGAAATATCGCTGAACCTAGAAGGTACGACCTTCGTATTGCACGCCGGTGACAGTGCGCACTACGAATCGACGGTCCCGCACGCTTGGGCCAATACGGCCGGCGACGAAACCGTGCTGGTTTGGGTCGGAACGCCAAAGTTGTTTTGATTAGCCGTTGTTGATTTTTTCTCGGGTGCCGGTCCTCGCATAACGGTTAGGAATCCTAACTTCTTCCGTGCGGGAACTCGATCGGTAGCCGAACGAGTCTCGCCGCATGATTGCGGCCGGGGCCGCGCGCTTGCACGCCCATGGTCGGTTCGCAAGCGGAATGCGAAAGCTAGAAGTTAGGACTACTAACGGAAGCGCCGGGCCGGCTCGGCCGGGCGTGTGCGTGATTGCGAATTTGAAGCGCAGGGCGGGAACGGGGCAGTCAACAGGGGGCGGTGCAATTTGCCGCAAGCGAGAAGACGAGCCAGGTCTTCGCGCAAAACAATCTGGCGTTTTTGAGACGAGAAGGGGAAAAATGAAACAAACGGCTTTGGGATCAGCCATAAGAAAGATTTTCTGGGCTGAGTTGGCGCTGACCGCAGCGCTGGGCACGCCGGCTTTCGCGCAATCGCAGCCGGCAGCGGCGAATACGGCCACGACGCCGGCGGCACAGCCGGTGCAGGCTACGGCTGCGGACTCGACGGACGCAACCGGCGGCACCGGTAAGGTCGCGAAACTGAAGAAGTTCGAAGTGACCGGTTCGCTGATCCGAAGCGCGGATAAGCAAAGTCACATCGAAGTTCAGACGATCACCGCGAAGGATATCGAGCAGAGCGGTTACACGACCGTTGCCGATTACTTGCGCAGCACGGCGGCGAACTCCGCGAGCAGCTGGTCGCAGTCCACGGCGTCGAGTTCGGCGCCGGGCGGCGCGGGTATGGCGCTGCGTGGCCTGAGCGAGAAGTACACCCTGGTTCTCGTCGACGGTCAGCGTGTAGCGAACTATGCGCAGGCCGTCAATTTCACCGACACGTTCTTCGATATCAATACGATCCCGCTGAACATGATCGATCGGATCGAGATCGTGAAGACCGGCGCGGTCTCCGTCTACGGTTCGGACGCTATCGCGGGTGTCGTCAACATCATCACGAAGAAGAATTTCCGTGGGCTCGAGATCGACGGGCAACTCGGTAAGGCTCAGCATCCGGGCGACGGCCAAGGCAGCTTCAGCGTCTTGGGCGGCTTCGGCGACCTGAATGCCGATCGCTTCAACGTTACCGCCGCCGCGAGCTACTATCGCGACAGCGGCTCGACGCTGGCCGATCGCGATATGACGAAGCATCAAGACTTCACGGGCTACTCGGGCGGCAATGCCGCTCCGCTCGGCCCGAACCAGCAATCGTATTGGCAGACGGGCCCCGGCGCGACGCAAGCCTTCGCGCCTTGCCCCCCGGGTAGCACTCCGACTGCGAACGCCGGTGCGTCTTGTACGTATAACGTCGCAAGCGGAACGTCCCTGATTCCGTCCACGACGCGTTTGAACGCCAAAGTTCGTGGCACCTTCAAGATCGACGACAACACCGAAGCTTACGCGGGCTTCTGGGTGAGCCGCGACGAAACGGTGCAGGCGAACGGCCCGATCGCGCTCTCGAGCACCTCGAACTTCTTCAATCCGGCGACGGGCTCCGTTGCACCGGTCCCGCGCACGGTAAGCGCCGCAAACCCGTACAACCCGTTCGGCGTGCCGACGCTGATCAACCTGACGTTCCCGAACAACATCGGCGTGACCGATACGGTGTCGACGTTCTGGATGGCGTCGACGGGGGTCAAGGGGTCGTTCGATACCTCGAAGCTCGGTAGCTGGGATTGGTCCTTGGACTACGGTCATTCCCAAAGCACGGTGGACAGCACGATCTCGAACCGCTTGAATGTGGCGGGCCTCGAAAACATGCTGGCGAACGGGACGTACAACTTCTCGAATCCCGGCGCTACTCCGAATGGCTTGAACGGCGTCTTCAGCGACGACTATACGCAAGCCATCAACAAGGTCGACAACGTCGCGGCCAAGGCCTCGACGCAGAACCTGTTCACGTTGCCCACGGGCGGTGTCGGCTTCGGTATCGGTACGGAATTCCGTCACGAGTCGATGACGATCAATCCGCAGACGCTCGCCTCGCAAGGCCTTATCGCGCCGGCGAACATCCAGACGGTGGCCTCGTCGCGCAACATCGCGGCTGCGTTCTATCAGTTCGATATTCCCATCCTGCGTAACCTGAAGTTCACGACGGCAGGCCGGTACGACCACTACAGCGACTTCGGCGGCGCGTTCTCGCCGAGCTTCGCGTTGCGGTTCCAGCCCATTCGTATGCTGACGGCATACGCTTCGTATAGCCGCGGCTTCCGCGCACCGACGCCGGTCGAGAATGCACAGTCGGTCTACCTGGGCCACCAAAACCTGGTCGACCCGAACGATCCGAGCGGCACGCCGACGAAGCACTTCACGACCGAGCAGACCACGGGTAACAAGGATCTGCAGCCGGAGCACACGAAGAACTACAACATCGGCTTCGAGCTCTCGCCCGATCCGCTGACGGACTTCGGCGCGGCGTTCTATAAAGTGCACATCGACGGCGTGATCGGTACGGCAGATCCGAATGCGGTGCTCCAAGCGAACGATCCGGCAACGGTCGTGCGTAACCCGGACGGCACGATTCGCTACATCGTGCAGCCGTTCGTCAACTTGGGTTCGCTCGATACCGACGGTTTCGACATGAACTTCCGCAAGGGCGTGCGTACGCCGTACGGTCAGTTCACTCTGTCGGGCGACTGGGCCTACGTGTGGCACTTCAAGTTGCGCAGCCCCGGTGCCGCGCCGCAAGACTTCGCCGGCAACAACCTTGCACTGCTGCAACCGTTCGGCGCCAGCAACCCGCGCTGGAAGGGCAATACGAGCTTGACCTGGGATTACCGCAAGCTGACCACGACGCTGACGTGGCGCTATACGGGTCCGTACACGAACGCGGTCGCGGCCGAGTTCGGCGATGGCGGCACGGGTTCGGTTGCGTCGTATAGCCAGTTCGACTTGATGGCCACCTATCGCGGCTTCAAGCACTGGACGATCTACGGCGGTGTGACGAACCTGTTCGACAAGAAGCCGCCGTTCGACGTCGAGTGGCAGTCCACGCCTGACATCACGGGCTACGACCAATCGCTGTACACGGATCTGGGCCGCTTCTTCCAGGTCGGTGCGACGTACCGGTTCTAAAAAAACAAGGCATCTCGAGCTAGCCAGTCGGTCCGCCGTCTTCACGCGAAGCGCAACGTTTCGCGTAAGAAAGGCAACGCGCCAAGCGTGACGGCGGCGGACCTGTTTTAAAGCTGTCGCAAGAAGTCCCTTGTGATCGGCCTCATCTCCGCGGTTCGTTGCACGACGAGCGCCGCAATCACGGAACAAGGCGATTCACGCCGGGAGGATCGAAGGTGGGTATGAAAGTGGAAGGACAATCGCCCGGTGCAGCATCCGGGATGGCATGGTCAGGTCGCCCACGCGAGTTCGGGCGAAAGCAGCAAAATCCCGTCCGCCGCTTCGGCGGGATCGCAGTCGTCATCGCGCTGCACATCGTGCTCGTGTACGCACTGCTGAACGGCCTCGCAACGAAGGTCGTGCACGTTATCCAACATCCGATCGAAACGAAGATCATCGAGCCGGTGAAACCGCCTCCGCCGCCGCCGTTGCCGCCCGTGCAACTGCCGCCGCCGAAGTTCGCGCCGCCGCCTCCGCCGTTCGTGCCGCCGCCCGAAGTGCCGGTGCAAGCGCCGCCGCAAGCCACCATCGCGCATCAAGCGACGCCCGTGCAGTCGGCGCCGGTATTGGCTCCGGCACCGCCGGCACCGCCGAAACCCGTCGTGCATACGGAAGTCGGCGTAGTGTGTCCGAATTCGGATCAAGTTCGAGGATCGATCGCGTATCCGCAGGAAGCGCAGGAAAACGGCGATACGGGTGACGTGCTCATCGAATTCACGGTCGACCCGCAGG
The DNA here is from genome assembly GCF_002879885.1 of Trinickia dabaoshanensis. Classification (GTDB taxonomy): domain Bacteria; phylum Pseudomonadota; class Gammaproteobacteria; order Burkholderiales; family Burkholderiaceae; genus Trinickia; species Trinickia dabaoshanensis. The sequence goes on along the minus strand of NZ_PNYA01000035.1, from coordinate 37,834 downwards.
GCCACATCACGAACGAACGCGTGGCGAAGTCGTCGGATCACGACAGCCTCGATAACGCGGCGTTCAAAGCGGTCAAGCGATTCAGCTGCATCTCACAAGGTCAAGCCGTTCGAGTGCAAGTGCCGTTTTCGTTCAACCTCAACTAAATTGAGTGTTGGGCATCGACGGACCTACGCAAACGAGCGACACAAGTACAACAGGTTTCACAAGTTCAACGATTGAACTGAACTGGAGCAGATTATGAATAAGCGTTCCCTCGCCGCACTGGCTACCACCACGCTGATCGCCCTGGCCGCAACCAGCACCGTCCTGCCGCAATTCGCCTACGCGCAAGCGAGCGACACGGCAGCCACCGCATCGGCCACGACGGCTACGGCCGCCGCACCGCAAGCCGCCGCACCCGCAGCCGATCAACCGGTGCCGCCGCCGGCTCCGGCCGCAACCGAGACGGTCAACAACCCGTACGGCCTCGGCGCTTTGTGGAAGAACGGCGACTTCGTCGCGCGTTTCGTGCTGATCTTGCTCGTGATCATGTCGATGGGTAGCTGGTACATCATGATCACGAAGTTCTTCGAGCAATTCCGTGCCAACCGCCGCGCCAAGGCGGCCGACGAGCAACTGTGGACCGCGCCCTCGCTGGCCGACGGCGCCAAGCAACTCGACGAATCGTCGCCGTTCCGCTTCATCGCCGAAACGGCGATCGAAGCCGGCGAGCACCATGACGAAGCGCTGCTCGAAGCCGTGGATCGCAACACGTGGATCGACGTTTCCGTCGAACGCGCGATCACGAACGTGTCGAACCGCCTGCAAGACGGCCTCGCCTTCCTCGCGACCGTCGGCTCCACCGCGCCGTTCGTCGGTCTGTTCGGTACGGTCTGGGGTATCTATCACGCGCTGACGGCGATCGGTATCGCCGGCCAAGCATCGATCGACAAGGTGGCGGGCCCCGTGGGCGAAGCGCTGATCATGACGGCGATCGGTCTGGCGGTGGCAGTTCCGGCCGTGCTCGGCTACAACTTCCTCGTTCGCCGCAACAAGTCGGTGATGGAGCGCGTGCGTGCCTTCGGCGCCCAGCTCCACACGGTTCTGCTCGCCGGCGGCAAGCGTCAAGCGCGTGCGGCAAATCGCGCCGCGTCGCTCGTTCAGTAATCTCCGTTCCCGTTAAGCGAGGTCCACCATGGCCATGAGCGTTGGGGGCGAGGACGACGACGAAGTCATCGCCGCCATTAACACTACGCCGCTCGTCGACGTGATGCTCGTGCTGTTGATCATCTTCTTGATCACCATCCCGGTCGTCACGCACACGGTGCCGTTGCAGTTGCCCAAGGAAACGGTGCATCCGCTGCAAACGACGCCGAAGAGCATCGAAATCGCAGTCAACAAGGACGGCGACTTCTTCTGGAACGAATCGCACGTCGATGGTCCGACGCTGCTCACGAAGCTCAAGACGGTGTCGGCGATGCAGCCGCAGCCCGAGATCCACGTGCGCGGCGATCAGAACACGCGCTATGAGTTCATCGGGCGCGTGATCACCGATTGCGAACGCGCCGGCATCGCCAAGGTGTCGTTTATCACCGAACCGCCCGCGCGCGGCGGCTAGGGCTTTGCATCGGACTTGAACGGGGCGCTCGCGCACTCGTTCAGGTCGACAGGGGAACGAATTATGGGAATGAATGTACCCTCGGGTGGCGGCGGCGGCGAACCGGAAGTGATGGTCGACATCAACACGACGCCGTTGATCGACGTGATGCTCGTGTTGCTGATCATGCTGATCATCACGATTCCGATTCAGATGCACGCCGTGAAGATGAATTTGCCGGTCGGCAATCCGCCGCCGCAAACGGTTCAGCCGACCGTCGTGCAGATCGACATCGATTTCGACGGAACCATGACCTGGAACGGCGCGCCGATTCCGGACAAGGCCACGCTCGAATCGAAGCTCGCCCAAGTGGCGGCCGAACCCGTGCAAGACGAGATTCACGTCCGGCCTAACAAGCTCGTACCTTACAAGGACGTGGCGGAAGTCATGGCCGCGGCGCAACGCGTGGGCGCGACGAAGATCGGTTTGATCGGCAATGAGCAATACATGCAATAAGGAAGTGGCAATGCGAACGATCCATCGACGGTTCAAGCACGCCGCACTCGCGGCGGCCGGCTGCGCGTTTTTCATGCTGGCGGCGGCCCCCAATGCCACCTTCGCGGCCGACACGCTGCGCCCCGAAGTGGGTAAGCCTTTGAACGACGCGCAAACGCTCTATCGCGCGCACAAGTACAAGGACGCGCTCGGCAAGATCGCGCAAGCCGCGGCCGTGCCGAACAAGACGCCGTACGAAACGTACATGGTCGAGGAAATGCGTGGCGCCGCGGCTATGGCGGCCGGCGACACCGGTACGGCGGCGCAAGCCTACGAGGGACTGCTGTCCGGCGGACAGTTGAAGGGCGAAGACGAACAGCGCGTGACGGCCACGCTGGCCGGCGTGTATTTTCAGCAGCATAACTATGCCCGCGCCGTTTCGGTTGCTCAGCGCTATTTGAAAGCGGGCGGCACCGATCCGCAAATGCGCACGCTGCTCGTGCAGTCGTATTACCTCTCGAACGATTGCGGCAACGTCGTCAAGCTGCTCAAGCCGTCCGTCGACGGCGATGTGCGCGCGGGCCGCACGCCCGACGAATCGCAACTGCAATTGCTCGGTACCTGCGCGCAACGCGTGAAGGACGATGCCTCGTATCGCGGCGCGCTCGAAAAGCTCGTGGCGTATCACCCGAAGCAATCGTATTGGGACGACCTGTTCACGGCGATTCGCAACAAGCCCGGCTATTCGTCGCGTCTCGACATCGATACTTATCGCCTGCGTCGTGCCACCGGTTCGCTCACGAGCGTGGACGATTACATGGAGATGACGCAGCTTGCGCTCGTCGCCGGCACGCCGGCCGAAGCCAAGCAAGTCATCGACCAAGGGTTTTCGTCCGGCGTGCTCGGCCATGATGCGCAAGCCGAGCGTGAGAAGCGCCTGCAAGCGCTGGCCGCCAAGCGTGCGGCGGCGGGCGTCGATAAAGACAATCCGGTGGCTCCCGTGGACCAGGGTTTCAATCTCGTCTTCGCAGGTAAAGCCAAGGAAGGCATTTCAACGATGGAAGCGGCGATTGCAAAGGGCGGGCTCGATCATGCCGATCAAGCGCAATTGCATTTAGGCATCGCTTATTACATAGCCGGACAAAAGGCGCGCGCCGTACAGGCATTGCGCGTGGTAAAGGGCACCGACGGGTCGAGCGATTTGGCTCAGCTCTGGTTGCTGGTAGCGTCGAAGTGAGGCGGCGCTAGGGGTGCGGCCGTCGTGCGGCAGGCGTTGCCCGCGACGGCCCGCGTTTTCAGCCCTACCGCTCCGATGAATGGCGCGCCGGTGCGTTCCGGCGTGCGTCCACCCGTACTGGGAAGATGAGACCTTCAATGTTTCGCCTGGCGTTCGCGACGGCGTTCGGGCTGGCGTTCGCGATCGGCGCGCAGGCCCAACCCGCGATCGCGCAATTCGGCAATTTAAAATATCCGCCGAATTTCACGCATTTCGATTATGCGGATCCCGATGCGCCCAATACGGGAACGCTCAAATTTCAAAATTACGATCAGTCGCAAAGCTACGATTCGCTCAATCCGTTCGTCGTGCGCGGCCAGCCGGCACCCGACGTCAGAAACCTCATGTTCGATACGCTCATGCAGCGTAGCTGGGATGAACTGGCATCGGAATATCCGCTGATCGCGGACGATGTGGAAGTGGCGCCCGACGGTTTGTCGGCGACGTTCCATATCAATCCGAAGGCGCGTTTCTCTAACGGCGATCCGATCACGGCAGCCGACGTCAAGTACTCGTTCGATACGCTGAAAAGCCCGCTAGCCTCGCCGACGGTCTCTTCGCAGTTCTCCGAATTGAAGCGTGCGACCGTGATCGATCGGTCGACGGTTCGCTTCGACTTCGTCGACAATTCGCGCGCCGCGCCGTTGATCGCCGGCGATTTGCCGATTTTCTCGCCTAAATGGGGCGTGCAGCCGAACGGCAAGCGCTTGCCGTTCGATCAGATCGCCGTCGATCCACCGATCGCAAGCGGCGCGTATCTCGTCGAGCAGCGCAAGAACAGCAAAGAGATCATCTATCGGCGCAATCCGAACTATTGGGCGGCCGATTTGCCGTCGCGCCGTGGCATGTTTCACTTCGATCGCATCGTGTTCAAGCTGTATCTGGACCAGTACACGAAGCTCGAAGCGTTCAAGGCCGGTAACGACGACGTCGATCGCGAGTACAGCTCGACGCAATGGGCGCGCAAGTACGTCGGCAAGAACTTCGACAATGGTTTGCTGAAGAAAGAGACGTTCCCCTACGGGCCGGCGCAGATGCAAAGCTTCATGATCAACACGCGCAAGCCCGAATTCCAGGATCGGCGCGTACGCCACGCGCTGGCGCTCGCGTTCGATTACGACTGGATGAACCGGATGATGTTCTACGGCATCTATACGCGCCTGAACAGCTACTGGGACGCAAGTCCCTTCGGTGCGACCGGTATGCCGAGCGAGAAAGAGCTGAAGCTGCTCGAGCCGTTCCGCGCGCAACTGCCGCCCGAAGTGTTCGGACCGATGGTGAAGCAACCGGGCACGAAGCCGCCGGGTTCGCTGCGCGCCAATCTGGTCAAAGCGCGCCAGCTACTGAGCGAAGCCGGCTGGCACTATCGCGACGGCGCGCTGCGCAACGCGGCCGGCGAGCCGATGAAGATCGAGATCATGGACGACGAGCCGGGCATGGATCGCTTGATCATCCCTTATACGCAGGCCCTGCAAACGCTCGGTATCGATGCGCATATCCGGGAGATCGACAGCGCGCTTTATCAAAAGCGGCTCGATAATTTCCAGTTCGACATGACGACGTACATCTACCCGCTGGTGACCATCCCGGGCATCGAACTCGAGCGCCGCTTCACGAGTAAGGCGGCATCGGAAGTGGGCTCGGAGAACTATCCGGGCGTTCGTTCCAAAGCAGTCGACGCGCTCGTGCATGCGACGGTCTCCGCGACGAATCTCGACGATCTCGAGACGGCCACCCACGCGCTCGACCGGGTCTTGATCAACGAGTATTACGAGGTCCCGATGTACTACGAGCGCAACGCCCGGATTGCCCATAAAGCGACGATCGGGCATCCAAGCGTAACCCCGGATACGTTCCAATCCGAGGATTTGGTCATCGATTACTGGTTTCAGCGACCGCAGGGCGCGGCGGCGGTCAAGACCTCGGCTCCGGCCGCGGCGCACTGAGACATCGAGGTATCAAGGAGTCCTATGTTTGCCTACATCCTCAGACGTCTGCTATTGATGATTCCGACGGTGATCGGGGTCGTCACGGTGACGTTCGTCGTCACTCAGTTCGTCCCCGGCGGGCCGGTTGAGCAAATGGTCACCCAGTTGCGTCACGGCCGCTCGAACCACGGCGGCGACGGCGGCGGCGGTGGCGGCGGTTATCACGCGAGCCAAGGCGTCGATCCGCAGCAGATCGAGCAAATCAAGAAGCAGTTCGGCTTCGACAAGCCGCCGCTCACGCGCTACTTCATGATGCTCAAGAGCTACGCCACGTTCGATCTCGGCCAATCGTACTTCCAGCACGAAAGCGTCTGGGGCGTGATCAAGGAGAAGCTGCCGGTCTCCATATCGCTCGGGCTATGGACGATCATCCTCACCTACGCCGTCTCGGTGCCGCTCGGGATTGCCAAGGCGGTGCGTAACGGCTCGCGCTTCGATACGGTCACGAGCGTGCTCGTGCTGATCGGTTATGCGATTCCCGGCTTCGTTTTGGGCGTGCTGCTCTTGATGCTGTTCGGCGGCGGGACGTTCTGGGACGTTTTCCCGATGCGCGGCCTCACGTCCGATAACTTCGACGATCTCAGCACGATCGGCAAGGTGCTCGATTATCTGTGGCACATGGTGCTGCCCGTCACGGCATCGGTCGTCGGCAATTTCGCGATCGTCACGATTCTCACGAAGAACACGTTCCTCGAGGAGATCGGCCGGCAGTACGTTCTGACGGCCCGCGCGAAGGGAGCACCCGAGCGCGACGTGCTGTGGAAGCACGTGCTGCGCAACGCGGCGATTCCGCTGCTCACGGGTTTGCCCGCTGCCTTCGTCGGTGCCTTCCTGAACGGTAACTTGCTGATCGAGACATTGTTCTCGCTCGACGGCATGGGGCAACTCTCGTACGACTCGGTGATACGCCGCGACTACCCCGTAGTGCTCGGCTCGCTGTTCTTGTTCACCCTGATCGGCCTCGTAACCAAACTCATTGCTGACGTCTGCTATGTCCTCGTCGACCCCCGCATCCAATTCGACCGCATGGACCGCTAAGCCGGTCCTCGCGCCGGTAGCGTCGATCTCGCCGTGGCGGCGCACGTGGCTGCGCTTCAAAAGCCAGCGGCTCGGCTACTGGAGCCTCGTGATCTTCGTATCGCTGTTCGCGATCAGTATGGTCGGCGAATTGCTGTGCAACGACAAACCGCTCGTCGTGCGCTACCAAGGTCACTATTACTTTCCGATCGTGAAGACGTATCCGGAGACCCAATTCGGCGGCGATTTCCCCGCCAAGACGAACTATCTCGATCCGTATATCCGGTCTCGTATCCAGTCGAACGGCAACTTCGCGATCTATCCGCCGAACCACAACTACTACGACACGATCGACTACTTCGCCGAGCGGCCGTTTCCGGCCCGGCCGTCGTCGTCCAACTGGCTCGGGACGGATCAATTCGGACGCGATGTGCTCGCGCGTCTGCTCTACGGCTTCCGCGTGTCGGTGCTGATGGCGCTGGCGCTGACGATATCGGGCGTGTTCTTCGGCGTACTGACGGGTGCCTTGCAGGGCTTTTACGGCGGCCGTACCGATTTGATCGGCCAGCGGCTCATCGAGATCTGGAGCTCGATGCCCGATCTGTACTTGCTGATCATTTTCGCGTCTATCTTCGAGCCCACACTGTGGCTGCTGTTCGTCTTGCTCTCGATGTTCGGCTGGCTCGTGCTGTCCGATTACGTGCGCGCGGAATTCCTGCGCAACCGTTCGCTCGACTACGTGAAGGCTGCGCGCACGATGGGGCTCTCGAACTGGCAGATCATTTGGCGCCATGTGCTGCCCAATAGCCTGACGCCCGTCATCACGTTCCTGCCGTTTCGCATGAGCGCGGCGATCTTGTCGCTGACGAGTCTCGACTTTCTCGGCTTGGGTGTGCCGCCGCCCACTCCGAGCCTGGGCGAATTGCTGCAAGAGGGTAAGAACAACCTGGACGCATGGTGGATTTCGGTGTCGGCGTTCGCGGCGCTCGTCGTGACGCTACTCTTACTGACATTCATGGGCGACGCGCTGCGTAACGCGCTCGATACCCGCAATCGCGGTTCGGCATTCGGAGGGGCGAAGTGATGAACGGCAGTCCTTTGCTCAGCATCGAAAATCTTTCGATCAGCTTCGGCGCGAAAAAGTGCGTGCACGAATTGAATTTGGCCATTGCACGCGGCGAGCGCGTGGCCCTCGTCGGCGAATCGGGCTCGGGTAAGAGCCTGACGGCGCTGTCGATCTTGCGCCTGGTGGATCATGCGACGCTGTCGGGCCGCATTTGCTTCGAAGGCGAGGATTTGCTGTCGAAGTCGGAGCAGCAGATGCGCGGCATTCGCGGCGCCGACATCGCGATGGTGTTTCAAGAGCCGATGACGGCGCTCAACCCGCTTTATACGGTCGGTAAGCAGATTGCCGAAAGCCTGCGGCTGCACGAGGGCCTGCGGCCGAACGCGGCGCGTGCGCGCGGCATCGAAATGCTGCGTCGCACGGGCATTCCGGAGCCGGAGCGGCGCATCGACAGCTTCCCGCACCAGTTGTCGGGCGGGCAACGTCAGCGCGCGATGATCGCCATGGCGCTCGCGTGCCGTCCGCGCTTGTTGCTGGCCGACGAGCCGACGACGGCGCTCGACGTGACGGTGCGTCAGCAGATCGTCGATTTGCTGATCGAGCTACAGGAACAAGAGGCTGCCGATCGCGGCATGGCGGTGCTCCTGATCACGCACGATCTGAACCTCGTGCGACGCTTCGCGCAGCGCGTAGCGGTGATGGAGAAGGGCGTGCTCGTGGAAACGAACACGACCGAAGCGCTGTTCGCCAACCCGCAGCATCCGTACACGAGGCGCTTGCTCAATAGCGAGCCGGTTCGATGCGTCGATCCCGTGGTCGCCGAATCGGAGAACGTGCTGGAGATCGAGGGCCTGGCCGTCGACTACAGGACGAGTGCGAAGGGTCTGCGCTCGCTGTTCGGCAGCGCGAAGTTTCGCGCGTTGCAGGACGTGGATTTGACATTGCGGCGCGGAGAGACGGTGGGCATCGTCGGCGAGTCGGGCTCGGGCAAATCGACGCTCGCCTCCACCGTGCTCGGTTTGCAGCGCGCCGCGGCGGGGCAGATCCGCGTGGGCGGACGGCCGCTCGCCAGTTATCGTTCGTCGAGCGCCGAATGGTGCGCGCTGTGCGCGCGGATGCAAGTGGTGTTCCAAGATCCGTTCGGCTCGCTTTCGCCGCGCATGACGATCGAACAGATCATCGGCGAGGGCCTACGCGTACATAAACCGAAGTCCACCGCGCAAGAACGCGGCGAGCGCGTGCGCGAACTGCTCGAGGAAGTCGGATTGCCGGCCGATGCATCTTCGCGCTATCCCCACGAATTCTCGGGGGGACAGCGTCAGCGTATTGCCATTGCACGCGCACTTGCGGTAGAACCGGAACTTCTCGTACTCGACGAACCGACGAGCGCGCTCGATGTCTCAGTACAGCAGCAAGTTTTGGCGTTGCTTACACGGCTGCAAAAGAAGTACGGTCTCAGCTATCTGTTCATTACGCACGATCTGGCGGTGATGCGAGCGATGGCGCACCGCGTCGTCGTCATGAAGTCCGGGCGGATCGTCGAATCGGGCGATACGCTCGATGTTTTGCGCGCCCCCACGCACCCTTATACCCAATCGCTGCTCGCGGCATCGATGCAAGTGCCCGAAGCGGACGCAAACGAGGCAATCGCATGATCGACGAACGCTGGTCGCGCTCGGCAGCCAACTTGAAAAGCAGCGCCGAGTTCTGGTCGCTGCGTATCGCGGACGACCGCTCCGAGGACCACACCGTGCGTAACGATGTGGCACAGCCGTTTGCGACGGTCCGCGACCGCGGTGCATTGTTGACGGCATGGTGCGGGGCAGGCGCCGGCTACGCGGCGACGGCCGATCTATCCGAGGCGGGCTTGCAAGCGGCGCTCGATCTGGCGAGCGCGCGTGCGCGTGCGGCGGCGGCCGTGTCGTTGATCGATCACCGCCACGCGCCGCGGCCCGGGGTGAGCGGTAGTTACGTCTCGCCGAACGCCGATACCGTTTTGCCGGAGCGAGGCGAATGGATCGATCGCCTTGCAGTCGAATGCGCGGCGGCCGCGGTCGATGCGCGCATCGTCGAGCGCACGGCGGCGATCCGGATCACGCATAGCGATCAGCTTTACCTGACGAGCGACGGCGTGCGTATCGAGCAACGCTTTCGCTACCTGTTGCCGCAAATGACGGTCGTGGCGCATGCGGACGGCGACACGCAAGTGCGTAGGCTCGGCGGGTACGAATCGCTGCTCGCGCAGGGCGGAATGGAAATCTTGGCACGCTACGGCTATGCCGGCTCCGGGGCTCGACTTGCGGATGAAGCGTTGCAATTGCTGGCGGCGCCGAATTGCCCGTCGGGTTTGCGCGATTTGCTGCTGATGCCCGATCAAATGATGCTGCAGATCCACGAATCGATCGGTCATCCGCTCGAGCTCGATCGGATCTTGGGCGACGAGCGCAACTTCGCGGGCTCGAGCTTCGTGACGCCCGATATGTTCGGCAGCTACCGTTATGGGTCCTCGCTACTCAACGTGACGTTCGATCCTTCGGAGCGCGAGGAGGCGGCGTCGTATGGTTTCGACGATGAAGGCGCGCAGGCTCGCAAGCAGTATTTGATTCGCGACGGCGTGCTCGAACGGCCGCTCGGCGGCACCCTTTCGCAGCAGCGCGCGCAGCTTCCGGGCGTGGCGAATTCGCGGGCATCGAATTGGAATCGCGCGCCGATCGACCGGATGGCGAACTTGAACATCGAAGCGGGCGAGAGCACGTTCGAGGACATGATCGCGGACATCGAGCGCGGCATCCTCATGCGCACAAATACGTCGTGGTCGATCGACGACCGACGCAACAAATTCCAATTCGGCTGCGAGTTCGGCCAATTGATCGAGAACGGCAAGCTGACCCAAGTGGTCAAGCGGCCGAATTATCGCGGGGTGTCGGCAAGCTTCTGGCGAAGCCTGAAAGCCGTTGGCAACGAGACGACGCGCGAAACGTACGGCACGCCGCTATGCGGGAAGGGCGAGCCCGCGCAGATCATTCACGTGGGCCATGCATCGCCGGCTTGCGTGTTTGCCGACATCGACGTATTTGGAGGCGCATGATGGCGAACTTCGATTGGAAGCGCCATTTCGGCGCGCTTGCCGAAGGCATCGAACGGCTGCGCGAAGGCAGCGAAGTCACGCTGCTTTCGCTGACCGCCGAGAACTCCGAGTTCATTCGCTTCAACCAGGGCAAGGTGCGTCAGATCGGCACCGTCTCGCAAGGCAAGCTCACGCTGCGCCTGATCGACGGCGCGCGGCAAGCGTATTCGACGATGACGATGGGCGGACAATTGGACGCCGATCTCGACGACGCCGCACAGGCGCTCGCGATGTTGCGCTCGAGCCTGCGCGATGCTCCCGAAGATCCTCACCTATTGTTCGATCGCTCGCAATGGTCGCAGTCCACGCAGCGCACGGGGCGTCTGCCCGACCCGCAGGTGCTCGTGCGCACCGTGGCAGAGTGCGCGCATGGGCTCGACTTCGTGGGGTTCTATGCGGGCGGCACGATCGCGCGGGGCTTCGCGTCGTCGCTCGGCAGCCGCGGCTGGTATGAAGTCGACAACTTCAATTTCAGTTGGTCGCTGTTCGATCGCAGCGGGCGGGCGATCAAGACGGAATACGCGGGCGACGCGTGGGACGACGCCGTCTTTGCGCATAAGCTCGAGCAGGCTGCGTCGAGGTTGCCGATCTTGAGTGGCACGCCCCGTGTGCTGACGCCGGGACGATATCGCACGTATTTCACGCCGGCGGCGATGAGTTCGCTCGTGGAAATGATGGCGTACGAGGGTTTTTCGGCGCGTCAGCAAGCGACGTCGCGCAGTCCCTTGTACAAGCTTCATACGGGCGAGGCACAGTTCGATCCGCGCGTGACGTTGACCGAAGAGATCGGCCTCGCGATTACGCCGGGCTTCAATAACGACGGCTACCTGCGCGAGAGTGTGTCCCTCGTGGCGAACGGCCGGGGCGTGGATCGACTGACGGATGCGCGTAGCGCGCGCGAGTACGGCCTGACCCCGAACGGCGCGACGGCCGACGAAGCGCCTTCGTCGCTCGCGATGGAAGGCGGCGATCTGCATGCGGACGACGTACTGTCCGCGCTCGACACCGGCCTATACGTCGGCAATCTTTGGTACGTGAACTTCTCCGACCGCATGCATTGCCGCATGACCGGCATGACACGCTTCGCCACCTTTTGGGTGGAGAACGGGCGGATCGTGGCGCCCGTCGAAGCGATGCGATTCGACGACAGCCTTTACGGCTTGCTCGGCGATCAACTCGAAAGGCTCGATGCGGAGCCCGAATTGCAACTCAACGATTCCACATGGGGCGAGCGTGCCACCGGCGGAATAAAACTGCCGGGAGCGCTTGCGAAGTCGTTTCAACTGACGCTCTGATCGATCACCTAACGCATGCATAGAACGAAAACAATAACAACCATCGAGACTAGTGGGACGGCACGGTGCGCGGCGGCAAGCCGCGCGCCGCGGGAGTAGCCCCGTGCCGTCATTTTTTATCGATCGCCCCGTCTTCGCCTGGATCGTCGCGCTCGCGATCATTCTTGCGGGCGTGCTCGCGTTGCCGATGCTGCCCGTGGCGCAGTATCCGCGGCTCGCACCGCCGCGCATCATCATTTCAGCGCAGTATCCCGGCGCGGCGGCCGAGGAAGTGGACAGCAATGTCGCCAGCTTGATCGAGCAGAGCCTGGACGGCGCCGACGGTCTTCAGTACTACGAGACGACGAGCGATGCGCTCGGCGAACTCGAGATCGACGTGACTTTCGCCCCGGGCACGAACCCCGATCTGGCGATGGTGGACGTGCAAAACCGCATGAAGCAGATCGAGCCGCGTTTGCCGCAGCCGGTCGTGCAGCAGGGGATCAGTGTATTCAAGGCTGCCAATACGTTCCTCATGCTCGTGACGCTCGTCTCGACCGACGGCACGCGCGATTCGACGGCGCTCAGCGATTATCTGAACCGGTTCTTGCTGCGCGAGCTCAAGCGCACCCCTGGCGTGGGATCGGCGCAGCTTTGGGATGCCGATCGGGCCATGCGCATTTGGCTCGATCCGATGAAGCTGCGCGAATACGGCTTGTCTCCGGCGGAAGTGACCGCGGCGATTCAAGCGCAGAATGCGACGGTGACGGCTGGGGCGATCGGCGATGCGCCCGCGGTGGGTGGTCAAGCGATCACCGCATCGGTCAGCGTGCGCGGTCAGTTGCACTCGCCCGAGGAGTTCGGCGCCATCGTGCTCAAGGCGCGGCCGGACGGCTCCGTGGTGCGTATCGGCGATGTGGCGCGCGTCGAGCTCGGGGCGGACAGTTATACGTTCTGGTCGCGCTTGAACGGAAGAACGGCCGCGACGGTGGGCATCCAACTCGGACCGCTCGGCAACGCACTCGAGACCTCGAATGCGATTCATAAGCGCGTGGCCGAGCTGTCGAAGACGCTGCCGCCCGGCATTGCCATCGAAATCCCCTATGACGGCGCGCATTTCGTGAAGATCGCGATTAGCGAGGTGTTGTTGACGTTGGTCGAAGCGATCGTGCTCGTGTTTTGCGTGATGTGGCTGTTTTTGCGCGACTTGCGCTACACGCTCGTGCCGACCGTGGTGATTCCCGTCGCGTTGATGGGCTCGTTCGCGGCGATGCATGTGTTTGGGCTGTCGATCAACGTCTTTACGTTGTTCGGGCTGGTGCTCGCGATCGGTATTCTGGTCGACGATGCGATCGTCGTCGTGGAAAACATCGAACGGATCATGCGCGACGAGGGGCTGGCGCCGCGCGAGGCCACGCGTAAGGCCATGGCGCAAATCGGCGGAGCCATCGTCGGCGTCACGGCGGTGTTGACCGCCGTATTCGTGCCGATGGCGTTCTTCTCGGGCGGCGTGGGCGGAATCTATCGGCAGTTCTCGATCGCGATGATCGCGGCGATTTTGGTGTCGGCGTTCATGGCGCTCTCCCTGGCGCCTGCGTTATGTGCGAACTTGCTCAGGCCACCCGCCGGCGACGAATATGAAGGATCGGGGTTGTCGGGGAAATTCCTGGAGAAGTTCGAGCGCGCATCGGAGGGCTATCGCCGTTTCATCGCGCGAATTTTGCGCACGCCTAAGCGCTTGTTCGCCGTGCATCTCGCGCTGATCGGCGCCGGCGCGCTGATGTATGCGTCGCTGCCTAGCGGCTTTTTGCCCACCGAGGACCAGGGGCAGTTGCAGGTCATGGTCCAGTTGCCGCCCGGCGCCTCGCAGCAGCGCACGTATGCGGTGATCAAGCAGGTGGAGGACATCCTGAAGCGGCAGTCGTCGATCGCGAACGTGACGACCGTCATCGGGTGGAGCTTTTCCGGTAGCGGCCAGAACGTGGGCATGGCGTTCATCGATCTGAAGGATTGGTCGCATCGCGATGTCGGCGCGTTGGCGCTGCGCGATACGTTGAACGCGTCGTTTGAAAAGATTCGCGAGGGCGAGGTCATCGCGCAGTTGCCGCCCTCCGTGCCCGGCATGGGTCACGCCGAAGGGTTCACGTTCCACCTCGAGAATCGCGGCGGTATGAGCCGCGCGGATTTCGATGCGGCGCGTGAACGTCTGCTCGAACTCGCGAAAAAGAGTCCTGTGCTAGCCGACGTGCATTCGGAGACGCTACCCGACGCGCCGCGCGTGGTGCTCGATATCGATCGTGCGAAGGCCTATGCGATGGATCTGTCGTTCGATGCGATTCAAGCGACGCTCGGCAGCACGTTCGGGACGTTGTACGTGGACGACTATCCTGCAGCGGGACGCATGCTGCGTGTGTTGGTTGGGGGCGAGTCGTCTTCGCGAATGACGGACGCCGATTTGTTGAATCTGTCGGTGCTCAACACGCTCGGCAAAATGGTGCCGTTCTCGGCGTTCGCTTCGCTCAAATGGTCGCGCGGACCGATCATGCTCTCGCGCTATAACGGCTACCCGTCGCTAGACGTAACCGGGCGCGCGGCCGACGGCTATAGCTCCGGAGCGGCGATGGCCGAGATGGAACGGCTTGCGGCGCAACTGCCGCCCGGGACGTCGTTCGATTGGGCGGATGCGGCGCTGGCGGAAACGCAGGCGGCCAAGCAGACGCCGTTGCTGATCGGCCTGTCGCTGCTTGCCGTATTCATGGCGCTCGCGGCGCTTTACGAAAGCTGGACGATTCCGATGTCGGTGCTCATCGTCGTGCCGCTGGGGATGATCGGTGCGGTGGCGGCGATGTTGTTGCGCGGCATGCCGAACGATATCTACTTCAAGATCGGGCTCGTGACGGTCATCGGTCTTGCGGGCAAGAACGCGATTTTGATCGTGCAGTTCGCGCGCGATGCGCAGGCGCGTGGCGTTGCGCTGTTCGATTCGGTGGTGCAGGCGTGCGCGATGCGGTTTCGGCCGATCGTGATGACGTCGGCGGCATTTTTGCTTGGTGTGGTGCCGCTTGTGTTTTCGAGCGGGGGCGGGGCCGAGAGCCGTCATTCGATCGGCACGGGGGTGTTCGGGGGTGTGATCGCGGCGACGGTGCTCGGGCTCGTCTTCACACCGGTCGCGTTTTATCTCGTCATGAGCGCGATGCGTAACCGCGGCGGATCGGGGGTCTCGCCGAAGGGCGGCGCTAGAGATGCGGCTGGCGAGCGCGTGCCCGATCCCGAAACGGAGCCTTCATGAAAGGCGGCATGGGGCGGCACCGGAAGAGCTACGAAGGCGGGGCATGGCTCGACGACGAGCGGGCGAGTTCGACGGTACTCGGCCCGAAAATTCGTTCGCTGCGGCAGCATTTGTCGTTGACGCTCGACGAGGTGGCCACGAGCGCGGGCATCTCCGCGCCGTTTCTGTCGCAGGTGGAACGTGGCCTTGCTCGGCCTTCCGTCATGACGTTGATGGCGATCGCGCGCGTGCTCGGCGTGAAGATCCAATACTTGCTCGATGCGCCGCGCGACGAGCGCTATGTCGCGCGCGGCGATCGATTGACGTTCTTTGGATTTGCCGATGCGGACAATCGCTTCGCGCGGTTGACTCAAGTGACCGAAGGCGGGCAGATGGAGGCACTGCTCGTGCGGATTCCGGCGGGTCAAAAGCTCGATGAGATCACGGCGCGCGCAGGGGAACAGTTCTGGTACGTGCTGTCCGGGAACGTGACGCTGACGTTGGAAGGGAAGACATACGAGTTCCGCGAAGGCGACTCGGCGCATTACGATTCGACGGATGCTCACCATTGGCACAACACCGGGGAGCGCGATGCGCTGTTGATGTGGGTGGGGACGCCGAGTTTGTTGTAGGAGGCTCGGTGCGTATGCCGCATGCCAAGGCCAACGGCAAAACCAAGAAAACTCGGCGAGTGCCGGCCGCGCAACAAACCGAAGATCCGACGGTGAGACGCCGGGCCGGGAAGCGGCTTGCCTTGATGGAGAGATGTGCTATGATTATGACTAGTTATTGTGACCAGTTATGAGATATGGACACCAATCAAGTTTCCAAATCCGAATTCAAGGCGAAGGCGCTCGAATTCTTTCGGCAGGTTGAATCGTCGGGGGAAAGCGTGATCGTGACCGATCACGGCAAGCCGGCGTTGGAAGTACGCCCTTATAGGAGCATCGCACGCCACCCGCTCGACGTGCTTCGAGGTTCTGTGGTCCGGTACCAAAATCCGACCGACCCGGTGGCCGAAGGCGACTGGGAGGCGGCGCAGTGATCGTTCTGGACACACACGCGCTGGTTTGGTGGGTGTCGGGTGATCCTACCTTGAGCAAGAAGGCGAAAGCGGCCATCGATCGTGAGCTTGCCGGAGGCGAAATTCTAGTTTCTTCCATCTCGGCATGGGAGATCGCCATGCTCGTCGAGCGAGAAAAGCTTGTACTTTCGATGGATGTTGGAAGTTGGCTTGCCACTGTTGCGGATATTGAAGCGGTACGCTTCGTTCCGGTAGATTCGGAAATTGCAATCAAGTCGGTCGAACTGCCGGGCGAATTCCACAAAGACCCGGCTGACAGGATGATTGTCGCGACCGCGCGCAAGTTTTCCGTGTCGCTTGTGACCAAGGACGAGAAGATTCGAGCCTATACGCACGTCAGGACCATCTGGTGAGCGGGAAGTACGTAGCGGTGAGGCGGGCTCGATGCCCGCCCCACGACCTCCCTACTTCACCCGCACCCGTGCGATCGCGCTGAGCAGCGCATCCAACATGACCGGCTTCGTCAAATGCGCATCGAACCCCGCCCGCGTCGCTTCCTCGACATCCGAGGGCCTGCCGAATCCGCTTAAAGCGATCGCCTTCACGGCCCCTAATTCCGGCCGCTGACGCACGGCTTCGATAAACGCCAAGCCGCTCATCCCAGGCATCCCGAGGTCCGACAAAATCAACGACGGCTGCTGCTTGCCGACCATATCCAGTGCTTCCTCGCCGCTCGTTGCCACCGTAACCGTGGCACCCTCCATCTCGAGCAACATCCGGAAGGTCTCGACGGTATCGTGATCGTCGTCCACGAGCATCACATGCTCGCCCTTCAAGAACGTCGTGGGCGACGTGCCGCTGCCGTCGTGCATCACGGCCTCGACGACGCGCGGCAGCCTAACGGTGAACGTCGCGCCGTGGCCGATCCCGTCGGAGTGCGCATTCACCTCGCCGCCATGCACGGCCACGAGGTCTTTGACGAGCGATAGCCCAATGCCTAGGCCGCCTCGCACAGCCGAGGTGGAGCTGCGGCTTTGCTCGAACATTTCGAAGATAGTCGGCAGCGCGGCGCCGTCGATGCCGATGCCGTTGTCGCTGATGCTCAACACCGCATGATGCTCGTCGAGCGAAAGCTGCACCGTGATCTTGCCGTCGCCTTCCGTGAATTTGAGCGCGTTGCTGATCAGGTTCCAGACGATCTGCTCGACACGCGTAAGGTCCGCATGGATGGCAACGGGACCGTCGGGTACGGACAACCGGAAATCGATATCCTTGCGCTGCGCCTCGTCCTGCATCGTATGACTGATACGCTGCACGACCTCTTTGAGATCGACGGGTCGGCGCGTGATCGACAGCTTCCCCGTCCGCATGCGCGACATATCGAGCAGATCGTCGATGATCTGCGCTTGGCCGAGAACCGTACGCCGTATCGTATCGGCAGCGCGCGCGATCGTGGGATTCGAGCGTGCTTCGCCGGAACGTCCGATCAATTCGGTGCTCGCGCTGATCAAGTTCAGCGGATGCTTCAGCTCGTGCGAGACGACGGCCAGGAATTCGTCGCGCCGCCGTTCGATTTCATCGACGCCCGCTTGCCCGACTTTACGCAGCCGTTCCTCGGCGGCGCGACGGGACGTGATATCGATGAACGACAGCACCGCACCGTCAATGCGATTCTCGGTCGTACGGTACGGCAAGATTCGCGCGAGATACCAGCGGCCGTCCGTGCTCTTCAACTCGCGTTCGATCAGGCGCAGCGAGCCGAACGCTTCGGCCGCGTCGTCGGCGAGCTTGTCGTATTCGAGCCGGTGCGTGATGTCGAGCAACGAGCGGCCGATATCGGTTGCAATGATGCTGAACACATCGGTGGCGCGCGGCGTGTAGCGCTTGATCGACAAATTCCGATCGACGAAGATCGTGCCGATGTCGTTGGCCATTACGAGGTTTTGCAAGTCGTCGTTGATCTTGCTCGTCTCTTCCACCTTCGCCTTCAACTCGGCATTGACGGTCGTCAGTTCCTCGTTGATCGCCTGCAACTCTTCCTTGCTCGTTTCGAGCTCTTCGGTGGCCGAGCGCAATTCCTCGTTGATGGCCTGCAATTCCTCGTTGGAGGCTTTCAACTCCTCCGTCGAGGTTTCCGAATGTTCGATCGTCGCTTGCAGTTGCTCGCGCGTGCGCTGCAGCTCCCGCTCGAGTTGGGCGATGATCGGATCGCGTTGATGCTCGGGCGGCGCTTCGTCCACGTCGCCGACGCTGTCTTCCACTTCGTCGAACAAGATGAGAACGAAGTCCGCGTTGGCATCGGAATCGTGCACGGGACGCGCCGTCATCTTGACGAAGAAGGAGCGGCCGTCGCGATCGAGCCGCACGCGCCTCGATTCCACGCTGACCTCGGATTGAAGCGCCTGGTAGATCGCCGAACGCAATTCGAGCCGCAACTCACGCCGAACGACCGTCAAGACGTTGTGGGACGGCTCGCCGCCGACGTATTGCAGAAAGCGTCCGGCTCGCTCGGATAGATGGACGATGTCGGAATCGCGGTTCACGAGCACACTAGGCGGCGCATGTTGCTCGACAACGCGTTGGTGCAATTCACCGAACGAGAACTTGCGCTTGCCCATGGGTTGCACATGCGCGATCGGCGGACGCGCGTTCAGTGCGCCAGGCTGCGCGATCGGCACCGGCGTGTCGGCGCGCACGGCGATGCTCGCCCGGTAGACGCGTGTCTTCTTATCGACGACGGAAAACAATCCGCCCACGCTGTCCGCCGTCTCGGAACTGCCGAGGAACAAGTGCGCGTTCGGCCGCAGCGCGAAATGGAACGTGCGCAGCGTATCGATTTGCGCTTCGCGATCGAGGTAAATGAGAAGGTTGCGGCAGCAGACCAGATCGAGGCGCGAAAACGGCGGATCGCTCAATACGTTATGCAACGCAAACAGCACGCGTTCGCGCAAGTCCTTCTTGACGCGATAGTGTTCGCCGTCTTTCGTGAAGAATTGACGCAGGCGATTGGCGTCGACGTCGGCTGCGATCGACGCGGGGTAAAGACCTTCCCGCGCCGTAGCGATCGCGCGCTCGCTGATATCGGTCGCGAAAACTTGAAAAGGGACTTGGTCGCGCGTGCTCGCCGATGCTTCCTGCAGCAGCATCGCCACCGTATAGGCTTCTTCCCCCGTCGCGCATCCCACGACCCAAACCCGCACGGGCTCGTCCTGCCGGCGATTCTCGAAGATGGACGGTATGACCTGATCTTTGAGGATGTCGTAGGCGTCTTTGTCGCGGAAAAAGTTCGTCACGCTGATCAGCATGTCTTGCAGCAGCGTCGTGGTTTCCTCCGGGTGCGTCTGCAGATAATCGCGATATGGCTGGAGATCGGACAGTCCGTTCACCTGCAAACGCCGCTCGATCCGGCGCAGGACAGTGGCGCGCTTGTAGTGGCGGAAATCGTGCCCCGTCCGGTTGCGCAAAATCATCATGATCTCGCGCAGCGTGCGTTCGACGTTGCCCGTCCCGGCGCCGGGTTCGCCCGCTTCCTGCTCTAGCTCGTCGCGGCCGGCGGGCACCCGCGCAAGTCGAATCTTTTTCGCGTTGGCCCACAACTCGAGCATGCGCTGCGGCATTTCCGCGGCGTCGAGTTGGAAGTCGATCGAATTGACGACGCTCGGCGGCCACGGTGCGTTGTCGGTCCGTGCCGCACTCCTGCTTTGCGCGAACGTCACACCGCCGAATTCCTTCAGGCGAGTGAAACCGAAGGCGCTATCGGTACTCACGCTCGCGAACAGCACCCCGACGGCGCGCTCGCCATAAGCGGTGGCGAGTGAATCGAAGAACAGATCGACCGGGTGGCGCCGCTCGTCGGCGTCGCGTGGGCCGCTCGTCCGCAATTCGTGCTCGACGATCGTGCAGACCATCGGCGGTTCGACGAGATAAACGTGGTTCGGCTCCATGCGCGTTGTCTGACGCACCGGAACCACGGGCATGACCGTCGCGGGCTGAAGTGCCGTGACGAGCGATTGCACGGGCTCGGCCGGCGCCCGCAATACGATGACGAAAGCCGCGCCGGATTGCGCCGGCATGATGTCGAAAAACTGTTTCAGCGCTTCGATATCGCCAGCCGATGCGTCGATTCCCACCGTAGGGAATGCGAACCGGTTCGGCGCCGAACGTCCTAAGCTTTGATCGGACATAGGGATCTGTCGGATGGAGGCTTCGGCACGTGACGCCGGCTCGTTCGCGACCGACCGTTCGATTCGCGACCGGCTAGCCTGCCCTCCGGCATGGGCGACGCCGCGTGCGGCCTTCTTGGGTTTCAATTGGGTTCAAGCACATATCATACGCGGCCTCGCATATCGCACGTGAAGTTTCGCTCCGGGGGAAGCAATTTTCACTCCCATGTCGGCGCTGCCATGTCCCTTTGTCTCGCACGCATGGCTCGCACCAGTACGTTCACGGAACGCCCGAGCGGCATCCCGGCGAGCGCGCCCCACGCGGCGAAGGAAAGGATTTCGAACGTGTTCGTCGTGCTCCAAGCCGCGTGAACGGCCAGCGCGTAATGCTGTGCGAACTTGATAAAGAACGACAGGAGCAACGTGACGAGCAGCGTGGGATCGCCCGGCAACCTCACTTGGAGCCGCGCGCCGGTGTGCTCGAATTGCAGGCGCCAGCGGCTCGCGTGTAACCAGCCGATTCCGGCACTGAGCACGATCGCAGCGAGGGCCAGCGCTTGAGCGGTCGGATGGGGAGCCGGAAAGAGACGCTGCAGGCTGGCCGCGCCCAGGACGACGAAGGCGAGCGGAAAGACGAGCGTACGTTCGGGCCGGACGGTGCGCGCAAAGCAGCGCCGCACGCCAAGATAGACGAGCGCGCAAAACAATATATAGACCTGAGCCGGAATGTGAAACATGACGAGTCGCTCCATCCATGAATTGACGCGCTTGCGATGCAATGCGCGAGAGACATGCCGCAGTGTATTTATGCGCCGGCGGGCGTGCGGGGCATGCGACGAATGGCATTGCGCCGGGATGGATGGCGTTTTATGGCGATGAGCGCTCCTGCTTGCTCGGCGGACGTATCGAGCACCACCGAGTTTCGTAGCAAGGCCGGCCCGAAACGAAAAAATCCGATGTGAACCGTTAATCCATTAGAGCGGATCGATTATCGAATGCGACTATCGTTGCTCGAAAGCGGGCGTTATACTCTGTCCCGCATTTGATTGCCCGATAGCTGTAAAACAGCCCCCATTCGGAATATGAAAAAAAACGAGCGTGGCCAACTGCTCCGATCGATGCTTGTGCGCGGACCGAAAAGGTCGCCCTTCGGCTTGGCGGCGGGGATGGTCTCGCTCGCGGGCCTGCTGACCTGCGGTGGATGTGCCGTAGGTCCTGATTTCAAGGCCCCCGCCGCGCCGGCCGCCACGGTCATCACGCAACCGCCCCTGCCGGCGCAAACGCAAGCCACCCCGGTGGCGGGCGGCGCGGCTCAGCGTTTCGACCCCGCGGCGCAATTGCCGTCGCGGTGGTGGACGGCGTATGGATCGGATCGACTCGATCGACTCGTAGCGGACGCATTCGCCAATAGTCCGACGATCGCATCGGCGCAAGCCGCGCTCAGAATTGCGCAGGAACAAGTGAATGTGCAACGCGGCGCGTTGTTCCCGACGATCAGCGGCAGCGCCGGCGTTACACGAGAAAAGTTGAACGGGGCGGCACAAGGTTTTCCGCAAGCCGGGAGCTTTCTATTTACGCTGTATAACGCATCGGTCAGTTTGTCATACGACTTCGATGTCTTCGGCGGTGTCCGGCGCGGTCTCGAAGCGCAAGAAGCGGCGCGCGAAGCGCAGCGCGAAGAGCTGGAGGCGACGTACCAAACACTGGCGGCCAATGTCGTCACGGCCGCCGTGCTCGAAGCTTCGCTCCGTGCGCAAATCGATGCGACGCGCGAGCTCATCGCTTCGGCGCAACACGAAGTGGACTTGAGCCGCCAAGAGTTCGAGCTGGGCGGTGCGGCGCGTTCGGATGTGTCGTCGGCGGAATCGAATTTGGCCTCGGTGCAGGCCACCTTACCGCCGCTCGTGCAGCAGCTCTCGGCGGCGCGCAGTCAACTGGCCGTCTATCTGGGCAAGGCGCCGAGCGAGTACGACGAAGCGCAATTCGATCTGGCGTCGCTGCAATTGCCGCTCGATATTCCCCTGATGATGCCCTCGGAAATCGTGCGTCAGCGGCCCGACGTCAGACGCGCGCAGGCGCTGCTGCATCAAGCCAGCGCGCAAATCGGCGTGGCGACGGCGAACATGCTGCCGCATATCGGTCTGACCGGAAACTTCGGCGATTCGGCCGTATCGTTCCGGTCGCTCTTCACGAGCAACGTCTTCTCGTTGGCCGGCAACGTCACCCAGCCGTTGTTTCAAGGGGGCGCATTGAACGCGAAACGCCGCGCCGCCATCGCAACCTACGATCAATCGCTGGCGCAGTACCGGCAAACCGTGCTGCTCGCGTTCAAAAACGTGGCCGATACGTTGCGCGCGCTCGATACCGATGCGCAAACGCTCGCCGCCCAATACCGCGCGCAAACGGCGGCGGCGGATAGCTTGCACCTGATCGAGCAGCGCTACGGCCTGGGCGGTGCGAATCACCTCGAATTGCTCGTCGCGCAGCAGCAGTATCAACGCTCGCGTGTCGCTTACGTGCAGGCGCTCGCCGCTCGCTATCAAGACACGGCGGCCCTGTTTCTCGCGTTGGGCGGCGATTGGAAGCAGGCGGGGCAGGCCGTTTCCGCGGCCCCATGAAGACTCGCACCGGAACGTTGACTCAATTTCACCCATTCAAACCGCGGAAGTCGATTAGATGACGGACAAATCGGAATTGTTGCGGCAGTTGCGGATCGAGCGGGATCAACGGCCCACGCAAGCGGCGGCGTCCCATCGCTGGTGGTGGATCGGCGGCCTGCTCGGACTTGCGATCGCGCTCGCGGCAGGGGCGTATTTTTGGCTGCATGCGGCCGTGCCGGCCGTACGGACGGCGGTCGCGAAGCCGCTGGCGACCGGGGCCGGTGCGGAAGCCGGGACGTCGATCCTCGACGCATCGGGTTATGTGGTGGCGCGTCGCCAAGCGACCGTTTCCGCGAAGATCACCGGCAAGCTCGAACAGTTGTTCATCGAGGAGGGCGTCCACGTGAAGGAGGGCGACGTCATCGCCACGCTGGACAACACGAACGCATCGGCCGCGCTGCTGCAAGCGAAGGCTGCGGTGACGCAGGCTGAAAGTACGTTGACGCAAGCCAAGCAGGCCGCAATCGACATCACGCCGATCTACGAACGCGATCGCAAGCTGGCCGCGGCCTCCGTGATCAGCACGACCGCTTTGGAGCAAAGCAAGGCCAATTACGATCAGAAGCAAACGGACGTGGCCGTCGCGCAAGGCAATTTAGCGGTGCGGCGCGCGGCGCTCCAAATCGCGCAGCGCGACCTCGACGATACGATCGTGCGGGCGCCGTTTACGGGGGTCGTGACGACGAAGAACGCTCAGCCTGGTGAAATCGTCTCGCCGCTGTCGGCGGGCGGGGGCTTCACGCGCACCGGTATCTGCACGCTCGTGGACATGGATTCCCTCGAAGTCGAGGTGGATGTCAGCGAAAACTTCATCAGCCGCGTGCAGGCGGGTGCACCCGCCACGCTGAAACTGAACGCCTATCCTGATTGGGCGATTCCGGCGTATGTCATCGCGGTGGTGCCAACGGCCGATCGCAGCAAGGCGACCGTCAAAGTGCGCGTGGGTTTCAAATCGCGCGACCCGCGCATCTTGCCCGAAATGGGCGCGCGCGTATCGTTCTTGAACCATCCCCAAGGGGGCTCGAACGGCGCGAACGGGTCGCGGGCCAGCGGCGGCGTCGCACTGCCGCTGGACGCCGTGCAAGCCGCCGCGGGTGCGGCCACCGGCATCGTGTATGTGCTGCACGACGAGACGGTGGAGCGGCGCGAGGTCAAGCTCGGCGCGCGCAGCGCCGATACGCAAACCGTCATCGCCGGCGTCGCGCCCGGAGAGCACGTCGCCGTGGGCGATTTGACGAAGCTCTCCGACGGCTCGCACGTCAAGGTCGTCGATCGCTGATCGACCTTTAAACGATCACAGGCACTTGGCCCCACATCGAGTGCCACCGAGGAGTGAAGCAAATGACTGCTATGGTTTCCCTCAAGAACATCGTCAAGACGTACGTCCGCGGCAAGCAAACGGTGGAAGTGCTGCACCATCTCGACTTGCAAGTGGCCGACGGCGATTTCGTCGCGCTCATGGGTCCCTCGGGTTCGGGCAAGACGACCGTGCTCAATCTGATCGGCGGCATCGATCATCCGACGAGCGGCGAACTCATCGTCGCGGGAGAGCGGATCGACCAACTTAAGGGCGGCGCGCTCGCGCGCTGGCGCTCGAACAATGTCGGCTTCGTTTTCCAGTTCTACAACCTGATGCCGATGCTCACGGCCGAGCGCAACGTCGAGCTTCCGCTCTTGCTGACTTCGCTCGGCAAAAGCGAGCGGTTCAAGCGCGTGCATGCGGCGCTGAGCATCGTCGGGTTGGAGGACCGGGCCAAGCACAAGCCGTCCGAGCTCTCGGGCGGGCAGGCGCAGCGCGTGGCGATTGCGCGCGCGCTCGTGTCCGACCCGAAACTGCTGGTGTGCGACGAGCCGACGGGCGACCTCGACCGTGCCACGGCGGACGAAATCCTGCACCTGCTGCAATTGCTCAATCGCGAGTACGGCAAGACGATCGTCATGGTGACGCACGATCAAAAGGCCGCCGATTACGCGACGCACACGCTGCATCTCGACAAGGGCCGCTTTGTCGAAGAGCGGCAAAGCACGGAGGCGTAGTGCGATGAAATTCATTCCGCTCATATGGGCGATGCTCTGGCGCAAGAAGGTGCGCACCTCGCTCACGCTCTTGTCGATCATGATCGCGTTCTTGCTGTTCGGCATGCTGCAAGGCGTGAATTCGGCGTTCAAGGAAACGATCGAGCGCTCGAACGTCAATCGGCTCGTGGTCACGAACCGAATCTCGATCACGGAAAGCTTGCCGTACGCCTACATGCAGCAGATCGAAGCGCTGCCCGGCGTAGAGCGCGTATCGCACGAATCGTGGTTCGGGCCGTATTACCAAGATCCGAAGAACTTCATCGCGGCGTTTCCCGTCGAGCCCGAGCGCGAGTTTCCGGCGCATCCAGAGTATCTATTGCCGAAGGACCAACTTGCGGCGCTCGAACATACGCGCGACGGCGCTGTCGTGGGGGCGAACCTCGCGAAGAAATACGGCTGGAAGATCGGCGATCGCATCCCGCTGCATTCGACGATCTGGGTGAAGGCGGCCGACGGCAACTCGGATTGGGACTTCACGATCGTGGGTATTTATCAGGACCCGTCCGATAGCTCGCGTGAAGACGCCATGTTCTTCAACTACAAGTATTTCGACGAAGCGCGCAGCTTCGCGAAGGGGACGGTGGGCTGGTACATCGTCGTCGTGAAAGACCCGTCGCAGTCGGCGCAGGTGGCCAAGGAGATCGACGACCATTTCGCCAATTCGTCCGATGAAACGAAGACGCAGACCGAAAAGGAATTTCAGCAGTCGTTCATGAAGCAAATCGGTGACATCAACCTCATCGTCACGTACATCTTGTTCGCCGTGTTCTTCGCTTTGCTGTTCGCGGTTGGCAGTACGGTCATGCAAGCCGTGCGCGAGCAAGTGCCGGAATTGGCCGTGCTCAAGACGCTGGGCTTCAGCGATACCCGCATGCTCGTGCTCGTCCTCGTGCAATCGCTGACGCTGTGCATAGCGGCGGCGCTGCTCGGGCTCGGGGTCGCCGATCTGCTGTTCCCGGTGCTGCGCAATACGCTCGGCGTGGTGAAGCTGCCCGTGACCGTGATTGCGGAAGGCGTGCTCATGTCCGCATTGCTGGCCGTGGCAACCGGCATCGTTCCCGCTTGGCGCGCCAAGCGGCTCGTTATCGTGGAGGCGCTGCGCTCATGATCAAGCAAATCGTTGCAGTCACGTCGATGAACCTGCGCAGCTTGCCGCAGCGGCTCAGTACCGCATGGGTCATCGTGATCGGCATTGCCGTGACGGTGGCCGTCATGGTGTCGGTGCTGGCGATGGCGGCGGGTTTTCAGCGCACGCTCAAAGGCACCGCGCGGGCCGACCGGGCGATCGTGCTCCGGGCCGGCTCGCAGGCCGAACTCGAAAGTACGATCGACCGCCAAGATGCGCAGACGATCATGGATGCGCCCGGTGTGCGTAAGGACGAGGCCGGTCGCCCGATCGCTTCGGCCGATGCCGTGGTGATCGTCGCGTTGCCGCAAAAGAAGGACAACGCCGATGCGAACGTCACGCTGCGCGGCGTCGGCCCGAATGCGATGAAGCTCCGGCCCGAGATGCATTTGATCGCGGGCCGGATGTTTCGCCCTGCGGTGCGCGAGCTGATCGTCGGCAAGTCGGCCTTGGCGCAGTTCAAGGGGCTCGAGCTGGGGAGCCATATTGCGTTCCGCAATTCGGAGTGGACGGTGGTCGGCATCTTCGAAAGCGGCGGCGACGCGCATGAATCCGAACTGCAAGGCGACGTCGAAACAGTGCTATCCGCTTATCGCCGAAACGGCTTTCAATCCGTGACGGCGATGCTCGATTCGGCCGCCGCGTTCGATCGATTCAAGGGTGCCTTAACGACCGACCCGTCGCTGAAAGTCGGCGTGCAGCGCGAAGCGGATTACTACGCGGTGCAGTCGCGCAATCTGTCGAAGCTGTTGAACCTGCTGGCTTATTTCGTTGGCGGGATCATGGCGCTGGGGGCCTGCTTCGGGGCGCTCAACACGATGTATACGGCGGTTTCCACGCGCATCCGCGAAATCGCGACGCTGAGAGCGATCGGATTTGGCGGGACGCCGATCGTGATTTCGGTGCTGATCGAATCGTTGCTGCTCGCCATCGTGGGCAGTGTGATCGGATCGGTTGCGGCCTGGGCTTTTTTCGACGGCAATACGGTCAACACGCTGGGTGCGGGGTTCTCGCAAGTCGTGTTTCATTTGACGGTCACCGCATCGCTGTTGGTCTCGGGCGTCTTCGTCGCTTGTACCATCGGCATGCTCGGCGGTTTGCTGCCGGCGATTCGGGCGGCGCGTCAGCCGATCGCTACAGCGTTGCGGGCGAGCTGACGTCCGCGCGCGGGCGGCGTAGGCGAGGGATGCGGGTCGTGAGCGCTTTTCGACCGTTCGTCGCCCACCGATGCCGCTCGTCGCGGGCTTTGCCTGCGGCGCACGTGCCGCGATACAGTGTGTGCACAGCCGGCGCGAATCGTTCGAGCCGCCCTTAGGCCACACCATGCACAGCGAGCAGCACACCCCGATTACATCGAACGGCACCGACTCCCGGTTACGCCCGGGCGCGGGCGCACGCCCCGACGCACCGGTCCTTGGGAATCGAGCATCGATCGTTTGGGTTGTCGTATTCAGTTGCATCGTTGGGTTGGGATTTTGGGCCGCGCATCGTAGTCAGCCGTTATTGCCGAACCTGGTCGTTGGGATCACGATCGGCCTTGCCGCGGCGCTTTTCAGCACGTTGTTGAATCGATTCGGCTCGCCGCGGCTCGGCCCGGTCCTGAAGGTGCTGCTGATCGCGCCCGCCAGCGTCGTCGTCGGCGTGGAATTCACGGCCGCCACTATCGGCGGCATGCCGCATCTGATCGGCCATACCGATATGGGTGCCTGGCTCAATTACGGCACCTCGTTCGTGGTGACCGGGGTGGCCTGCGCTTTCTTTACCGTCTCGGCACAAGCGATGCGCATGCGTGCCACGCTCGAGACGCAGCGCCGCGAGGCGGCCGAATTGCGGCAATCGGAAACGGCGGCGCGTCTCGCGCTCTTGCAAGCGCAAATCGAGCCGCATTTTCTGTTCAACACGTTAGCTAACGTGCAAAGCTTGATCGAGCGCGATCCGAAGCGCGCGGCGTCGATGCTCGGTAGTCTCAATCGCTATCTTCGAGCGAGTTTGACCCGTACTCGAAGCACCGCCTCCACGCTGGCCGACGAACTCGAACTCGTCGAAGCGCTGCTCAATATTGCCGCCATTCGCCTGGGCGAGCGCTTGCGTTTCACGATCGACGTGCCCGAACCGCTGCGCGCGTTGCCGCTCGCTCCGTTGCTGTTGCAGCCCCTCGTCGAAAACGCATTGCTGCACGGCATCGAACCGTCGATCGAAGGCGGAGATATCCGCGTCGTCGGCCGCCGCGAAGGCGACATGCTCGTGCTCGAAGCAATCGATACCGGTGTGGGTCTCGGCCACACCGCGAAGTTGCATGGCGGCGTGGGGCTCGCGAACGTCCGCGCGCGTCTTGCCTCGATGTACGGCGCGCGCGCCGGTGTATCCGTGATGGCGAACGCCGGTGCCGCGCGGGGCGTGACGGCGCGCTTGTCCATTCCTGTCTGCTAAAGCCGTTATGCCTTCCGCCCTCATCGCCGACGACGAACCGAATCTGTCCGCCGAACTCGCGTCGCGGCTCACGCGCTTTTGGCCCGAGTTGCAAATCGTGGCCATGCCGCGCGATGGCGTGCAGACGCTAGCGCAGTTGAACGAGAAGCGGCCCGACTTCGCATTCCTCGACATTCGCATGCCGGGCATCGACGGGCTCAAGGTCGCTCAATTGGCGAGCGACGTGCGCGTGGTGTTCGTCACCGCCTACGATGCGCACGCGGTGGAAGCCTTCGAAACGTCGGCGATCGACTACTTGCTCAAGCCGGTGACGGACGATCGCCTGATGCGTTGCATCGCGCGCTTGCAGCGGCAGGGTGCGCCGACGCAGGAAGATGCCGCAGCCGTGGCCGCCTGTATTCAAAGAGACGCAACACCGATCCGTTGGTTGACCGTGGGCGTGAAAGACGCCACTAAACTCGTCTCGATCGACGACGTTCTATTCTTCCAAGCAACCGACAAATACACCGAGGCGGTCACGGCCGATCAACGTCATTTGATCCGCACGCCGCTCAAGGAGTTGCTGCCGCGTTTGGACAGCGATCGATTCGCCCAGGTGCATCGAGGCGTGATCGTTTCGTACGCGGCGATCGATCGCGTGGAGCGAGACCTGCTTGGCCGCATGCGGATCCATCTGCTCGGCCATGACGCGGTGTTGCCCGTGAGCCGGGCGTACGCCGCGCTGTTCAAGCAGATGTAACCGGCTCGACGTTCGACTACATGCTGCGTAGCGCGAAGCGTTTGAGTTTGCCCGTTTCCGTGCGGGGCAGCGCGTCGATGAATTGCACGATGCGTGGGTATTTATAAGGCGCGACGGTTTGCTTCACGAACGCCTGCAACTGCTCGGCTAGCGCCTCGTTTGCCTCGTATCCGGGTTTGACGACGACGAAGGCCTTCACTACTTGCCCGCGCTCCTCGTCGGGCACGCCGATGACGCCGCATTCGGCCACCGCTTCGTGCTGCATCAGCGTGCTTTCCACCTCGGGCCCGGAGATGTTGTAACCGGCCGAGACGATCATGTCGTCGGCGCGCGCTTGATAAAAGACATAGCCGTCCGCATCGACATAGACGGCGTCTCCCGGCAGATTCCACCCCTCGCGCACGAACTTCTTTTGCCGCTCATCGGCGAGATAGCGGCATCCTGTCGGCCCCCGAACCGCGAGCTTGCCGACGGTGCCGATCGGCACGGGACGCATCTCGTCGTCGACGACCTGTACGACATACCCGGGCACGGGCTGGCCGATCGCATGCGGCCGCACGTTCTCTCCCGCCGACGAAATGAAGATATGGATCATCTCCGTGCCGCCGATTCCGTCGATCATCTCGAGTCCGGTCGTGTTTCGCCATAGCTCGCGCGTCGAATCGGGCAGCGCTTCTCCGGCCGACACGGTTTTGCGCAGACTCGCGATGTCGTAACGCGCCGCAAGCGGTGCCATCTGGCGGTAGAACGTCGGCGCCGTGAACATCGTCGTCGCACGAAAGCGCTCCACGGTGCGCAGGAGCGTTTCGGGCGTCAACTTCTCGATGAGCACGGTGGATGCGCCCACGCGCATCGGGAAGCAAAGCAGCCCGCCGAGTCCGAACGTGAAGGCGAGCGGCGGCGTGCCGCAGAAGACATCGGCGTGCGTCGGCTTCAGGATATGGCGCGGGAATAGATCGCACATCGCCAACACGTCGCGATGAAAATGCATACACCCCTTGGGTGCGCCGGTCGTGCCGCTCGTAAAGGCGATTAGACAGACGTCATCGGCGGCGGTATCGCAGGCGGCGAACCGGGCGGGCTTCGCCGCGGCGAGGGCTTCGACGCCGTCGGGCGCATCGCTATGAAACACGCGCACGTCGGCGAGATCGGCACAAAACGACGAATCGTCCTTATCGCGGCACCGGTTCAACTCATCGAGCAGCCGCGCATCGCAGAGCGCCGCGCCGATCTTTGCCTTATCGATGATTTGCTTCAGTTCTTTCGCGCGCAGCAGCGGCATCGTCGGCACGACGACGAGACCTGCCTTCAAACTCGCAAGAAAGGCGGCAGCCATTTGCAACGTATTGGGTCCGCGCAGCAAGATGCGGTTGCCGGGCACGAGCCCCATGTCTTGCGTCAGCACGTACGCCCAACGATCGACCATCTCGCGCAGCGCGTCGTAGGTCGTGCCTTGCGGCTTGTCGTCCACCTCCGACCAGATCGCCACCCGATTGCCGTGTCCGGCGGCGATCGTATCGTCGAGCAACGCCGTCGCGCAGTTCAATCGATCGGGATAGGAGACATCGGGGCAATCTAGCAGCAAGACGGGCCATTGATCTTGCGGCGGCAGATTGTCTCGCGCAAACGTATCGACATGGGCAGACGGTTGCATGACTCCCTCCGAGTCAGTCCGGTATGACGGCGGTGGCTTCGATCTCTACTTTCGCTCGGTCTTCGATGAGCGCCGCGACTTGCACGGCGCTCATCGCGATGTCGTAATCGCCGATGAGCTCGCGGAACGCTTGGCCGATGTCTCGCGATGCGGCGAGGTATTCGCGCTTATCCGTTACGTACCACGTCATGCGGACGAGATGCTCCGGGCGGGCGCCCGCTTCCTTCAACACGGCGACGATGTTCGAGAGCGCCTGGCGTGCTTGATCGGCAAAATGATCCGAACGGAACTGCCCCGATTCATCCCAGCCGATTTGGCCGGCGATGAACACTTGCGTGCCATGGGCGCTTACACCGTTGGCGTAGCCGCGGGGCTTGGGCCAACCGGCCGGTAAAAGTGGTCGTTTCATATCGAGAGGCCCTTGTCTGCCATCGTGGATGAGGATGCCGCCGCAGCCGCTTGCATGAGCGCCGTACGGATGTCGCCGGGGATATCGATCGATTCGCCCGTTGCAAGCGAAGTCGTGACGAGCACCTGCGTCGCCGCGAAGCGCACGCCGTCGCGTCCCTCTCCAACGGTGCGAATGGACAGGGAGCGAGCTCCGATCTTCGCCAGCGATAAACCGAGCGAAATCGTCTCGCCCATCCGGCTCGGTCGCGAGAACTCGCATTCGAGCTTCACGATGGGCAACCCGATCCGGCGCTCGCCGATCATGTGCGCGTAGTCGATGCCGAGCCCGTCGGTGAACCAGTCTTCGACGAGTCCGTTGGTGAGCGTCAGGTACTGCGGAAAGAAAACGATGCCCGCCGGGTCGCAGTGGGCGAACCGGATGCGTACCGGACGCTCGAATAGGATCGGAGCGTCTTCACTCATCGAGTCCCCTTCGCCGTTTGCTGGCCGTCTGCCGATTTACCGGCGTTGTCGGCATGTTCCTTCAGTAGGTCGCGTCCGACGATGAGTTGCTGCACTTCGGTGGCGCCTTCATAGATGCGCAGCGCGCGAATCTCGCGATAGAGCGTTTCGACGGCCGTGCCGCTGCAGACGCCTTGGCCGCCCCAGAGTTGAACTGCCGCATCGATGACGCGTTGCGCGCCTTCGCTCGCATGCCACTTCGCCATGGCGGCCTCGCGCGTGACGCGTTTGCCTTGATCGCGCATCCAAGCGGCGCGATAGACGAGCAGGGCGGCCGAATCGATCGTGAGCGCCATTTCGCCGAGTTTGGCTTGCGTCAGTTGGAAATCGCCGAGCGTTTGCCCGAACATGCGCCGCGTCGAAGCACGTTCGAGCGCTTCTTGCATGGCATGGCGCGCGAAGCCGAGCGATGCGGCGGCCACGGAGGTACGGAAGATATCGAGTGTGCGCATGGCGAGTTTGAATCCCTCGCCCGCGGCGCCGAGCCGCTGCGATTTCGGCACGCGCGCGCCTTCGAAGCGCAATCGTGCGAGGGGATGCGGTGCGATGACATCGATGCGCTCGGCAATCGTGAATCCCGGTGTATCGGCATCGACGACGAATGCGCTGATGCCGCGCGCGCCGGACGCCTCGCCTGTGCGAGCAAAAACGACGTAGAAGTCGGCGATGCCGCCGTTCGAAATCCAGGTTTTTTCGCCGTCGAGCACGTAGGCGTCGCCGTCTTCGCGGGCTGCAAGCGAGAGCGCCGCGACGTCGGAGCCCGCGTCGGGTTCCGACAGGGCGAATGCGGCGATGGCTTGCCCGCTTGCGACACGCGGCAAATAGCGTTGCTTCTGCTGCTCTGTGCCCGCCAGCGAGATCGCGCCCGAGCCGAGCCCCTGCATCGCAAGCGCGAAATCGGCGAGGCCGGAGCGTTGCGAAAGGGTTTCGCGCAGGAGACACACGGCGCGCGTGTCGATCGCATCGCCGTGACCACCGTATGCGGTGCCGCCTACGCCGTAACGTAGCCAACCGCCGTCACCGAGCGCGCGCACGAGCCGCCGGCACTGATCGTCGAGGCTCGCGTGGCCTTGCGGCCCTGACGTGACCGGATCGGCATGTTCGAGCGTGGCTCGATTCGCGTCGCACCAAGCATCGAGTTCACGTGCGAGCGTGCGATGCCTTTCGTCGAAGAACGGCCAATCGAGCATGTCGCGCCGTTGGATGTTCGTCATGTTTAGTCCCCCTGGAACGTGGGACGCGTTTTAGCGGCAAATGCCTGATAGGCGCGTTCGAAGTCGCGCGTCGCCATGCAAATGGCCTGTGCTTGCGCTTCGGATTCGATGGCCTCGTCCACGCTCATGCTCCACTCTTGATGCAGCATCGTCTTCGTCACGCCGTGGGCGAACGTCGGCCCGGCCGCGATCGACCGCGCGAGTTCGTTGGCATCGGCAAGCAGGCTATCCGGGGCACATAAGCGGTTGTAAAAGCCCCAGGCGTAGCCTTCGTCGCCGCTGGCGGCGCGGCCGGTGAACAACAACTCCGAGGCGCGGCCTTGACCGATGATGCGAGGAAGAATCGAGCAGGCGCCCATGTCGCAGCCAGCGAGACCCACGCGCGTGAAGAGGAAAGCGAGTTTGCTGCGCGACGTGCCGAGCCGCATGTCGGAGGCCATGGCGACGATCGCCCCTGCGCCTGCACAGACGCCATCCACGGCGGCAACGATCGGCTGCGGACAGTGACGCATCGCCTTGACGAGGTCGCCCGTCATCCGCGTGAACATCAGCAATTGCGGCATGGGCAGACCGATGAGCGGACCGATGATCTCGTGCACGTCGCCACCCGAGCAGAAGTTCTCTCCGGCGCCGTGGATCACGACTGCTTTGACGTCGGTGGCATAAGCGAGTTGACGAAACAGATCGCGCAATTCCGCATACGATTCGAACGTCAACGGGTTCTTGCGTTCGGGGCGATTCAATACGATCGTGCCGACGCCATCCTCGAGCCGCCAACCGAAGTGACGCGCCGAATACGAGGCGAGCGTCGTGCGATTGCCGGCCAGCAGCGCGTCGGCGGTGAATGCGGCGTCCGTCATGATTCGTTTCTCCTATTCGTTTGCATCGCGGGCGGCTTTAGCTACTCTTGATGCTATCGAGCAGATGTGCCTTGAGCTTGCCGAGGCGTTGATGCATTTTCGATTTATCGTCGATCGACAGGCCGCCGAACAACTCGATCACCCAGCGTTCGTGTGCTTGCGCCATCTTGTCGAAGAGCGCGCGACCCGCGGGGGTGAGCTTGACCGTGAAAGCCCGGCGATCGTTCGGATCTGCATCGCGCGAGACAAGCCCTTCTTTTTCGAGTTGATCGGTCAGTCCAGTCACGTTGCCGCCCGTCACCATGAGGCGCCGCGAAATCTCGCTCATCTTCAGCCCTTCGGGGTGGCGCTCGAGTTGCGCCATGAAATCGAAGCGCGGCAATGTGGTGTCGAATTCGGCGCGTAGCCTGCGGCGCAATTCGGTTTGCACGAGATTGGTCGTCGTCAAAAGACGCAGCCAGAGGCGCAGACTCATATGACTCTCAGCACCCGTGCTCATTTCTAGATCGACGACGTTCTCGGCGCGCGACGCGGCGCGCTTTTTCGTCGATGCTTGGACGGTATCGCTCACATTACTTCTCCACCGGAAATCGATATGGATTGGCCCGTCATCGAGCCCGACTCGGGCATCACGAGCCATAAGACGGCATGCGCCACTTCGTCGGGTTCGATGAATCGTCGTTGCGGGTTGGTGCGTTGGAGTGCCGCTCTGGCATCGTCGGTCGAGCGGCCGGTTTTGGCGACGACCTGATCGAGCGATGTTTGCAGCAAAGGCGTTTCCGTATAGCCGGGGCAGACCGCATTGACTGTGACGCCGGTCGTTGCCGTTTCGAGCGCCAGTGCGCGCGTCAAACCGATGACGCCGTGTTTGGCCGCGCAATAGGCCGCGACGTAGGCGTACCCGATTTGCCCGGCCGTGCTCGCGACGTTAACGATGCGGCCGAAGCCGCGTTCGATCATCGCGGGTAGGGCGGCTTGCGTGCAGAGAAACGTGCCCGTTAGATTGACGTCGAGCATGCGTTGCCACAGACCGAGATCGGTCTTGCCGAACGGCGCGGCTTGCGCTTGGCCCGCGTTGTTGACGAGGATATCGACCGGCCCTAGCGCGTCGCGCGCCGAGGCAAACGCGTTTTCGACGGCATCGGGTTGCGTGATGTCGGCCGTGACGCAATGAACGGCATGCGATGGGCCGAGTGCTAGACGTTGTGCTTCGAGCTTGGCGGGATCTCGACCGATGAGCGTGACGCGAGCTCCCGCATCGACGAGGGCGCGCGCAATCGCGGCGCCGATGCCGCTGCCGCCGCCCGTGACGACGGCGTGCATATCGTTTAGCGCATTCGTGCGGGTGGTCATCGGGATGCCCCCGCCGGTTGTGTCGCTCGCTCGCGCTCGAAGTTACGTTCCAATTGGCCTTTGGCGGCTTTGTATTGCTTCGGCCACGTGACGTCGAAGTAGCCGATCTTGGCTGCTTCGGTCAGCGTCCAGGCCGGGTTTGCCAGATGCGGCCTGGCGATGGCGCATAGATCGGCGCGGCCCGCCGCGATGATGCTGTTGACGTGATCGGCTTCGGAGATGGCGCCTACCGCGATCGTCGAAATGCCGGCCTCGTTTCGAACGCGATCGGCGAACGGCGTTTGGAACATGCGGCCGTAGACGGGTTTTTCAGCTTTGCTGACTTGGCCGGACGAGACGTCGATCATATCGGCCCCCGCCGCTTTGAAGGCACGGGCGATTTCGACGGCATCGTCGGGCGTCGTGCCGCCTTCAACCCAGTCGTGCGCGGAGATGCGCACGGAAATCGGCTTGCCTTGCGGCCACACATGACGGATCGCTTCGAATACTTCGAGCGGATAGCGCAGACGGTTTTCGAGGCTGCCGCCGTATTCGTCGGTGCGGTGATTCGTGAGCGGGGAGATGAAGCTCGAGAGAAGATACCCGTGTGCGCAGTGCAGCTCGAGCCAATCGAAACCGGCTTCGTTCGCCAGCTCCGTGGCCCGTACGAATTGCGCTTCGATTTCGCGCAATTCATCGCACGTCGCCGCGCTCGACCATTGGCTGACGCCGGTCAGATATTGTTGGGGCGATGCCGAGACGATTGGCCAATTGCCGTCGGGCAAGGGTTGGTCGATGCCTTCCCAGGCCACGCGCGTCGATGCTTTCGCCCCGGCGTGGCCGAGTTGCATCCCGATCTTGGCATCGCTCATCAGGTGGACGAATTCGACGATTCGCCGCCAGGCGTGCAGATGCTCGGCGCTGTACATGCCGGGACAGCCCGGTGTGATGCGCGCTTGCGGCGATACACAGGTCATCTCCGTCATGACGAGGCCGGCGCCTCCCATCGCCCGGGCGCCGAGGTGCGTCAGGTGATAGTCGCCGACGGTGCCGTCGATGGCCGAGTATTGGGCCATCGGCGAAACGACCACGCGATTTTTGAGCGTGACATCACGCACGGAGAACGGCGTGAACATCGGAGGGATCGAATGGGCGTCGTCGAGTACGCGCTGCTCGCCGGCCTTCTCGGCGAGCCATTGCTCGAACGAACGGACATAGCGGGGATCGCGTTCACGCAGGTTCTCATGCGAGATCCGTTGCGAGCGTGTAAGTAGCGAGTAGGCGAATTGCTCGGGCTCGAACGAAGCGTAGCGGTCGACGTGTTCGAACCATTCCGTTGAATTGCGCGCCGCGTTTTGAATGCGAAGCACATCGACACTGCGCGTTTGCGTGTAATGCGTCAATGCCGCGTGTAGGTCGTTCGGATGTGCGTCGATGCTGTCTGCGAGGGCAATGGCGTCTTCGAGCGCTAGCTTCGTGCCCGAGCCGATCGAGAAGTGCGCTGTATGGGCGGCGTCGCCCATCAATACGACGGGGGTGGTGCCGTCTTTCCCGCGCGGCTTGTAATGAACCCATTCCTGGTTGACCACACGCGGGAATCGAATCCATTGCGCCGAGCCGCGCAAGTGCGCGGCGTTCGACATCAAGGCGTGGCCGTCTAGATATTTTGCGAAGAGCCGTTCGCAGAAGGCGATGCCGTCTTCCTTGCTCATCTCGTCGAGCCCGGCGGCGCGCCATACGCGCTCGGGGGCTTCGACGATGAACGTGGACGTGTCTTCGTCGAATCGATAGGCGTGCGCTTGGAACCAGCCCCACTCGGTTTTTTCGAACGCGAAGGTGAATGCGTCGAAGAGCTTGTGCGTGCCGAGCCAAACGAAACGGCAATCGCGGGTGTCGATGTCGGGGCGATAGGTGGCGGCGTACTTTTGGCGGATGGGGCTGTTGGCGCCGTCGCAGGCGATGATCAGATCGGCATCGTAATCGTCGTCGTTGGTGACGTTCGTTTCGAAGACGAGCTTCACGCCGAGCGCTTCGCAGCGAGCTTGAAGAATATTGAGCAGACGTTTGCGGCCGATACCACAAAAGCCGTGACCGGACGAGCGGATCGTGCGGCCGCCGAAGTGGACGTCGATGTCGTCCCAGTGATTGAACGCATCGAGGATCATTTCGGCGCTGGGGCCATCGGCGGCGCGCAGGTTTTCGAGCGTTTGATCGGAGAAGACGACACCCCAGCCGAACGTGTCGTACGGGCGGTTGCGCTCGATGACGGAGACTTCGTGCGCCGGGTTGCGCAGTTTCATCAATAAGCCGAAGTAAAGGCCGGCCGGCCCGCCCCCGATGCAGACGATGCGCATGTTCCCTCCTCGCGTGTCGATGAGGGAAATTTAGGGGTAAATAGTTTAGGTGTCAAGTAATGGCGGGCGGGACGGGCGAACGGCAGTGATATCTGTGATCCGGTGTAATAAAGTCAGTCATGGAAGAATAAAGTCCGTCAAAGGGACAGATGGGGAGCGAGTCGCACTGCGGACGGGGAGCCGACGACGGGAGGGAC
>NZ_PNYA01000034.1 GCF_002879885.1 Trinickia dabaoshanensis | reverse complement strand
ACCCGAGCCACCCGAGCCACCCGAGCCACCCGAGCCGCCAGAGCCGCCAGAGCCGCCGGAGCCGCCAGAGCCGCCGGAGCCGCCGGAGCCGCCGGAGCCGCCAGATCCACCGGAGCCACTGGAGCCGCCAGAGCCACCTGAGCCACCTGAGCCACCTGAGCCACCTGAGCCACCTGAGCTTCCAGATCCACTCGAGCCGCTGCTGCTTCCAGTACCGCCGCTACTGTGTCCAGATCCGCTGCTTCCCGAGCCGCCCGAGCCGCCCGAGCTTCCTGAACTTCCCGAGCTTCCTGAGCTTCCCGAGCTTCCCGAGCCGCCCGAGCTTCCCGAGCCGCCCGAGCCGCCCGAACTCCCACCGCTCCCAGACCCACCGGAACCTCCAGCGCTCCCGCCGTTTCCGCCCTTTCCATTGCCGGGCGCGGCTGCGCCGTTGTTGCCTCCGCGACCGCCGCCGAATGCGCCGCCGCCTATCGATCCGGCGCTGCCGTCGCCGCTTGCGGTGGTGCCGTCCGCTGTTCCGCCGAGGCCGGTCACGGCCGGATCGCTGCTCGGGTCTTGCACGCACCCGGCGCTGCCGGCGCCCGATCGGCAATCTGCCGCGCTAGGCGCATCCGCCGCGTTCGCCGGCGCGCTGACCTTCAGCGACGACGCATCGAACGGCGCCGCCTCGCGCAACTGTCCGCCCGTTGGGGTGCTCGAAACATTCGAGTTCACGGCCTCGGCTTGGATGGCGGCGCTCGATTCCGCGAGCCACCTGCCCATCCCATCCAAGAACGAGCCTGCTTGCGCACCGCCCGCGAGCAAGACGAGCACCGCGCCGGCCGTCGCCTTCAGGACTCCGCGAAATATGTAGGAGTCCTTATTAATTGCCTTGGTCTTCATCGTCATCTCCCCGGCAGGAACGACGATCGAATGTCGTCGTACTCCTGTCGCCCGCAGGCGACCATGGCTGCCCGAGCGCGATCGATGCGGATGTCGCGCGGCACCATGCGTTCGACTGCACGAACGCATGCGCCTCCCGGTCTCGACACCGTACGAGAAACTGCTGCTGGGCCCGCGTCGGTCACGCGGCCATGTGCGTGGAGAATTGCGATAAGCGTGCCATCGCGCGCAATGCCGCGCCACGCTTGAGCGCGCCATCGCATATCCGAAGCGGCAACGAGAAAACCGCGCGGAACGTTTCAAAGCTGAAACGCGCGACCGCAACGCTTATGAGCGGCGCCGCACCATCGCGGGAGCGTCGAGCAAAGCCCCGAGACCCGAGGCAAAAGAACGATCGCCCTTCGTTCAGGCGGTCTGCGTTTCCCGCTGCATCGCGCGCAACTCGTCGATGGGGATATGGCAGCGGATGCGATGGCCCGCGCCCGCGTCGGCGAA
Source organism: Trinickia dabaoshanensis (assembly GCF_002879885.1). Taxonomy (GTDB): domain Bacteria; phylum Pseudomonadota; class Gammaproteobacteria; order Burkholderiales; family Burkholderiaceae; genus Trinickia; species Trinickia dabaoshanensis. The sequence goes on along the minus strand of NZ_PNYA01000034.1, from coordinate 81,542 downwards.
CGGCGGATCGCGTTCCTCGCACACGGCGCCGAGTTTGCGCGGACACCGCGTATGGAACACGCATCCCGTGGGCGGGGCGGCCGGGCTAGGCGGCTCGCCCGCTAATCGAATGCGTTGCTTTTCGTGCGGACGCGCACTGTCGGGACTCGCGAGCGCCGGCATCGCGGAAAGCAGCGCTTCGGTGTACGGGTGATGCGGACCGGCGAAGACGGCATGGGCCGGACCGATTTCGAGCAGCTTGCCGATGTAGAGCACGGCGATGCGATCGGAGACGTAGCGCACGACATGCAGGTCGTGCGAGATGAACACATAACTGACCCCACGCTCGCGTTGCAAATCGGCGAGCAGGTTCAAGATGGCCGCTTGCACGGAGACATCGAGCGCGGACGTCGGTTCGTCGCATACGACGACGCGAGGGTCGCCCGCGAATGCCCGCGCGATCGCGACGCGCTGTTTCAAGCCCCCGGACAGTTGCCGCGTGCGCGCATCGAGGTAACGCGGCGGTAGCCTGACCGCTTGCGCGAGCGTGGCGAGCCGGGCGCCGTGGGCCGCCCCGCGCAGCGCGCCGAGCTTCGATAGCGCGCGCCCGATCAGCCGCTTGACCGAATGGGCTCGGTTCAAAGCCGAATCGGGGTTTTGAAAAACGATCTGCAACGACTTGACCTGCTCGTCGTCGCGGCGTGCCACGCGCGCGGGCAGGGGCTTGCCGTCCAACTCCAACGTGCCGCCCCGATCCGGTGCGACCAAGCCGACGAGCAGCTTCGCGAGCGTGGTCTTACCGCTGCCCGATTCGCCGACGAGGCCCAGTGTTTCGCCGGCCGCGAGTTCGAGCGACACATCGTCGACGGCGCGCAAGGCGACGCCGGAAGCATCGAACGTCTTCGACAGATGCGCCGCGCGCAACGCGAGCGCTCGATGGGAGCCGCCATCGGCGGACAGGGACGGCGCGAGCACCGGATCGGAGCCGGCGCGCGGCAGGCTGCCGGCCTGCTCGTGATAGTGGCAGCGCGCCATCTGTGGTCCGTGTTCGGCGCCGAATCGATGCGGCGGCGGGGTCTCCCGGCGGCAGCGGTCGTCGGCCAGACGGCAGCGAGCCGCGAACACGCAGCCGGCAACGGCCGCGCCGAGCGGCGGCAACGCGCCGGCGATCGTATCGAGCCGTTCCGTGTCCTTACTGCGCCCGGCTTTCGGCAGGCAGCGCAGCAAGCCGACCGTATAGGGATGACGCGGCGCGCCGAAGACGTCCTCGGTCGAGCCTTCCTCCACGAGCCGCCCCGCGTAGAGCACGCCGACGCGGCTGCACATCCGGCCGATCACGGCGAGGTTATGGCTGATGAACAGCACCGCGGTGCCGGACTCTTCGCGCAGCTTCGCGACGAGATCGAGTACTTCGGCTTCGACGGTCGCATCGAGACCGGTCGTCGGCTCGTCCAGGATCAGGAGCGCCGGTTTCGACGCCAGCGCCATCGCGATCACGACGCGTTGCTGCATGCCGCCCGAAAGCTGATGCGGATAGCAGGTCATCACCCGCTCGGGAGCCGCGATCCGCACTCGGCGCAGCATATCGAGCGCTTGCGCGTAGGCGTCCGGGCGCGAGGCGCCGGCGAGTTCGAAGGCCTCCGATACTTGCCGCCCGATCGTCAACGAAGGATTCAGTGCGCGCGAAGGATCCTGGTAGACCATCGAGACGGTGCGCGCGCGCATCGCGCGCAGATCGTCGGCGGCGAGCGAACTCACCTCGCGGCCGGCGATCGAAATGCGCCCCGCCTTGATCTTGCCGTTGCGCGGCAGGTAGGCCAGGGCGGCCAGCGCGACCGTGGACTTGCCGCAGCCCGATTCGCCGACGAGTCCGTACGCTTCGCCACGGCGCACGCGGAACGTCACGTCGTGCAGCACTTCCCGGTCGCGGCCGCGCACGCGGTAGGCCAAGCTCAAGCCGATGACGGCAAGCGCATCGTCGCCGCTCGGCGACGCGGGCTCGAAGCTCGGGTAGGTGCGGCGTGCTGCGCCCGTCATCGCTCGAATACTCCTTGGACGCTATCGGCGATCAGATTGACGCCGACGACGAGCGAGGCGATCGCCGCCGCATCGAATACGACAGTCCACCACGCCCCGCCCGTCATCAGGGAATAGGACTCGGACAGCGCGAGCCCCCAATCGGCCGAAGGCGGTTGAATGCCGAATCCAAGGAACGAAAGCGTGGCGACGGCGAAGATGGCATAGCCGAGCCGCACGGTGGCCTCGACCATGATCGGCGGCAGTATGTTCGGCAAGATTTCGACGAACATGATGTACGGCGCGCGCTCGCCGCGCAATTGGGCGGCATCGACATAGTCGAGATGGCGCTCGGTGAACACCGCCGCGCGCACGGTGCGCGCCGTGATCGGCGTAAACGTGAGCCCGATGACGAGTACGACGGCCGCGTTCGACGCACCGAGCGCGGCAAGCGCCGCGAGTGCCAGCACGACGAGCGGCAGCGCGAGCAGGGCATCGATCAGGCGGCCGATCAGATTGTCGAGCCATCCCCCGAAATATCCGACGGCGAGGCCCAAAGCCGTGCCCGCGAATGTGCCGACGAGCGTGGCGAGCGGCGCGATCGTGAGAATGTCGCGCGCGCCGACGATCACACGCGAGAACACATCGCGGCCGAGTTGATCGGTGCCGAACCAGTGCGCGCGGCTCGGCGCAAGCAGCGAATTGAGCGGATCGGAGGCGAACGGGTCCAGCGGTACCAGCAGCGGACCGAAGATCGCGCATACGATCCAAACGAGGACGATGGCTACGCCGATGACGAAGCTCGGCGAGCGGGCTAGCGCGCGCAGCGTCTCGAAGCGGGGCGTTTGCAGCGCTCGCTCGCCGGCCGCCATCGTGTCACGCGACGAATCGACGGCCTGATTCATGCGGCGCCCCCTACCCGCATGCGCGGATCGAGCATGACGATGAGCGCGTCGGCGACGAGATTGGCGAGCATATACACCACGCCGACGGTGAGCACGCCCGCTTCGAGCATCGGGAAATCTTTGGCGGTGGCGGCGTTATAGATCAGCGAGCCGATGCCCTGGTAGTGGAACAGCGTCTCGACGACAACGAGCCCGCCCACCATATACCCGAGTTGCGTGGCGGCCACGGTAATCGTGGGCGTCAGCGCATTGGGCAGCACATGGCGGACGATGACGACTCGCCGAGGCAGACCCTTGAGCACGGCCGTGCGTGTGTAGTCGGCATCGAGCGCCTCCGCCGTCCCGGCGCGCGCCATGCGCGCGATGTAACCGAAGAAGACGAACACGAGCGGCAGCGCGGGCAGAATCAGATGCCGCAGCGCCGTCAGCGCACCCGCATCGTCGGGGTAGCCCGCCTCGCTCGGCAGCCAGCGCAGCCAAATGCCGAAGATCAGAATCAGCGTGATCGACGAAACGAACTCGGGCACGACCGTGGCGGATAGGCCCACGATCATGATCGCGCGGTCGAGCCAGCGTCCCGCGTGCAGCGCGGCCCATACCCCGGCCGAAATGGCGAGCGGTACGACGATAGCGAACGCGAGGGCGCCGAGCTCGGCCGAACGCAATAGCGCATCGCCGACGAAGGGCGCGACGGGCGATCGATACGCGTACGACATCCCCATGTCGCCGCGCACGAACCGGCCGATCCATTGCGCGTATTGGACGAGCACCGGCCGGTCTACGCCGAGTTGATGATCGAGCGTGGCGACGGCGCGCGCATCGGCGAGCGGACCGAGAATCGCGCGGCCGATATCGCCGGGCAGCAATTGGCCGAGCGCGAACACGATGATCGACAGCAGCCACAGCGTGACGAGCGACAACGCGAGCCTGCCGGCGAGAAAGCGAACGACGCGCGCCGCGTTGCCGCGCGCGGCACGGGGACGAAACGCTAGAGCGGGATCGGAGATCGGCACAGTGATCGAAGTACCCTCATTCCAGTGAAAAGCTTCGACGCTCGACGACGCCCCTGCGCGCAAGCGCTCAGGCCGTCAATCGAGCGCGGTCGAAATACATCTGCGAAATGGCCGTGAATCGCACGCCCGTCAGATTCTTGCGCGTCGCGACGAGCTGATCGAAGAAGTACGGAATGATCATCGGCGTTTCGTCGAGCAACAGTCTTTCTATCTCTCCCGCGATCTTCTTTTGCGAGGCGACGTCGAGCGCGGCCACGAATTGGCCGACGAGTTTGTCGTATTGCGGATTGGCGAAATGGGCGGCGTTCCATGCGCCGCCGCTCACGAGCGGTGCGTTCAAGAACAGATTGGGCACGCCGCGATGGCCGTAATCGGTGATGCCGAGCGGCGCATCGAGCCAATCGGAACTGCCGAAGGTGCCCTTGCCGTAATACTGCCCTTGGCTTTCGACTTTCAGCGAGAGGTTGATGCCGATGGCCTTGGCCTCGTTTTGCAAGACGACGGCGAGATCGGGAATCTCCATGAATTTTTCGGTGGTCAGCGTGGCGGCGAAACCGTTGGGATGACCCGCTTGCGCCAGCAATTTCTTCGCCTGGGCGATGTCGAGGTGCCGCTGCGCCACCGATGCATCGGTCGAAGGAAAGATCGGCGCGAACGGGCTATCGTTGCCGACCGCGGCGCGCCCCTTGAACAGTCCGCGCACGAGCACGTCGCGATCGACGGCGAGCGCAAGCGCCTGCCGGACGCGCTTGTCGTGGAAAGGCGCCATGTCGCAGCGCATGTGGATTTGGCGATGCGCGCTCGATTTCACGCCCTGCACGGTAAATTCGGGATTGTTCAAAATGCCCAGCCCGCCTTGTACCGTCAGATCGCCCATGACGTCGGCTTGGCGCCCCTGCAATGCGAGGATTTGCGCCTGCTGATCGGCATAAAACACGAATTGCACACGGGCCGGCAGTGCTTTTTCTCCCCAGTAGTCGGCGTTGCGAACGAACGAGGCACCGCGTTTGGCTTCATAACGCTCGAGCTTGAACGGCCCCGTGCCGATGAAGCTTTGCTCGTAATCGCCTCCCGCGCCGGCCGGCAAGATCACCGCGTTGTAGTTGTCCGAGGATACGTAGTAGGGGAAATTGCCGTTCGGCGCATCGAGGTGGAACGCGACGGTGCGCTCATCGACGACTCGCGCGCCGCCTTTCGAGAGCACGCCCTTGAAGACCGATAGCGCGGCCGATCCGCTCGCCGGGTCGGCGAGGCGATCGAACGTGGCGGCGACGTCTTTCGCGCCCAGTACCCGGCCATCGTGGAACTTCACGTTCGGCCGCAGCTTGAACGTCCATACGTCGCCCTTCTCGTTGGCGCTCCACGAGAGCGCCAAGGCGGGCGTGAGCGTCGAGTGTTCACCCGCATCGTTGACGAGGAATTCGCCCGTCTGCGCGATGAGGCATAAGCCTGCGGCATCGGCCACCGTCAGCGGATCGACGCGGCCCGCGGGCGTCAAATGGGCGACGCGTATGGTCGCGTTCGCGCCGGCGGTTGCGCTTTGCGCACGTGCGCGACCCGGTGCGACGAGCGTGCCGGCGGCGAGCACGACGCTCGAACACCCGAGTACGCTCGCGTGGCGCAGCAAGTCGCGCCGCGAGATCCGTCGCGCGAGATATTCGTCGATGGCGTGATTGCCGAGTTCCCCGGCATCGCGGCGGACGGCGTCCAAGGCGAGGGCAAGCGCAGCGGGTATTTTCATCGGGCGTTTCCGGTTCGTGTAGGGGCGCGTGAAATGAAGCGGCGCGGCGGCGACGAGCGGTACTGCGACGACAATAGCCGTTGCAGTTTAACGCGAAGCGGCGGGCACGCGGCTGCTGCGATGCGCGAGCCCGCGCCTGCGTCGCGGGCCGCCATGCATATAAAAAAAGCCCGCCGGGGTGCGGCGCCCCGACAGGCTCGACAATTGCGGCTCCGGCGCGCGCACCGGAGCCGATTGGCTCTGCGTTACTTCGCCTTTGCGTTGACGATGCCCTCGGACACGTTGTTCGGCGTTTCGGCGTAATGCTTGAATTCCATCGTATAGGTGGCGCGCCCTTGCGTGAGCGAGCGCAGCGACGTCGAATAGCCGAACATCTCCGCGAGCGGCACTTCGGCGCGAATCACCTTGCCGCCGCCGCCCGCGATATCTTCCATGCCCTGCACGATGCCGCGCCGGCCCGAGAGGTCGCCCATGACGTTGCCCATGAAATCCTCGGGCGTTTCCACCTCGACGGCCATCATCGGTTCGAGCAGCACGGGCTTGGCGCGCCGCATGCCTTCCTTGAAGGCCATCGAGCCGGCCATGCGGAAGGCGTTTTCGTTCGAATCGACGTCGTGGTACGAACCGAACGTGAGCGTCACCTTGATGTCCACCACCGGATAGCCCGCGAGCACGCCGCTCTTGAGCGTCTCTTGAATACCCTTGTCGACAGCCGGAATGTACTCGCGCGGCACGACGCCGCCCTTGATGGCGTCGACGAACTCGTAGCCCTTGCCGGGCGGCTGCGGTTCGAGCTTGATGACGACGTGACCGTACTGACCGCGCCCGCCCGATTGCTTGACGAACTTGCCTTCGACGTCCTCTGCGCTGGTGCGGATCGTTTCGCGGTAGGCGACTTGCGGCTTGCCGACCGTTGCTTCGACGTTGAACTCGCGCTTCATCCGGTCGACGAGAATTTCGAGGTGCAGCTCGCCCATCCCGGAGATGATCGTCTGCCCCGATTCCTCATCCGTTTGCACGCGGAACGACGGATCTTCTTGCGCCAGGCGATTGAGCGCGATGCCCATCTTCTCCTGGTCGGCCTTGGTCTTCGGCTCCACGGCCTGCGAGATCACGGGCTCGGGGAAGATCATCCGCTCGAGAATGATCGGATTGGCCGGGTCGCACAGCGTGTCGCCCGTGGTCGCTTCCTTCAGGCCGACGGCAGCGGCGATGTCGCCCGCGTAGACCTCTTTGATCTCCTTGCGGTCGTTGGCGTGCATCTGCAAGATCCGGCCAACGCGTTCCTTCTTGTTCTTGGTCGAATTCAGGACGGTATCGCCCGAATTGACGATGCCCGAGTAGACGCGGAAAAAGATCAACTGCCCAACGAACGGGTCGGTCATGATCTTGAAGGCCAGCGCGGAGAACGGCTCTTCGTCGCTCGGGTGACGTTCGGCTTCCTTGTCGTCTTCGTCGTGTCCGAGAATGGCCGGCACGTCGATGGGCGAGGGCAGGTAATCGATGACGGCATCGAGCATGGCCTGCACGCCCTTGTTCTTGAACGCGCTGCCGCACAGCATCGGCACGATCTCGTTGGCGATCGTGCGCTTGCGCAACCCGCCCTTGATCTCGGCTTCGGTCAGCGAGGTATGGTCGTTCAAATACTTCTCGAGCAACTCCTCGCTCGCTTCGGCGGCGGCTTCGACCATCTTTTCGCGCCACTCGTCGGCGGTCGCGCGCAGGTTCTCGGGGATGTCCTGGTACTCGAACTTCACGCCCTGGCTTTCCTCATCCCAGATGATCGCTTTCATCTTGACGAGATCGATCACGCCTTGGAAATGCTCCTCCGCGCCGACCGGAATTTGAATCGGTACGGCTACACCCTTCAGGCGCTCGCCGATTTGACGCTGGACGCGGAAAAAGTCGGCGCCCACGCGGTCCATCTTATTGACGAACGCGATGCGCGGCACCTTGTACTTATTGGCTTGGCGCCAGACCGTCTCCGATTGCGGCTGCACGCCGCCCACGGAGTCGTAGACCATGCAGGCGCCGTCGAGCACGCGCATCGAGCGTTCGACCTCGATGGTGAAGTCGACGTGACCCGGGGTATCGATGATGTTGATGCGGTGTTCCGGATAGTTGCCGGCCATGCCTTTCCAGAACGCCGTCGTCGCGGCCGACGTGATCGTGATGCCGCGCTCTTGCTCCTGCTCCATCCAATCCATCACGGCCGCGCCCTCGTGCACCTCGCCGATTTTATGGCTCACGCCCGTGTAAAACAGGATGCGCTCGGTAGTCGTGGTTTTGCCTGCGTCGATATGAGCGCTGATGCCGATGTTCCGATAGCGCTCGATGGGAGTCTTGCGGGGCACGTCGATCTCCTTGGATTGTTGGCCGCGAACGCCGGGGCATGCTTACCCACCACGCCACCACGCGCGGCGCGTGCGATGTTGCAGACCTAGAAGCATAGCGCTTGCCCGCTCGTTTTGCATGACAGCTGCTCGGCACGGCGAAAAGGCCGCATCGCCGGCGGCTCGGGGCAAGGATCGCAGGGAGGAGGCGGGGCCGCTCGGTCGACGTCGGGGCGGGGCGGCCGAGGCTGCTACCGAGGCAACTACTGAGGCAACTACTGAGGCTGCGGCAGCCCTTGGATCTTCGTGCCGGGGCGAATGCCCTTGGCGGTGAACCAGCCCTTGCTCATTTCGAGGGCATAGGTGCCGTTGTTGCGCGGGCAATGATTGTTGGTCGTCTCCGCCTGCATTTCGTCGATGTCGGTGATCGTGCCGTCGGCGCGGATGAAGGCGATCGAGAGCGGGATCAGCGTGTTCTTCATCCAAAAGCAGTGAACCGCGTTTTCATTGAAGACGAACAGCATGCCTTCATTCGGTGCGAGTTGGGTTCGGTACATCAGGCCTTGCTCGCGGTCGGGGTCGTTGGCCGCGACGGCCGCATCGATCACGAACATCCCGGCCGTGAGCTTCACGCGCGGGAACGCCTCGGGCGGTTTGGCGCCGGCGGGCATGGTTTGCGCGGCGGCCGTGATGGCCGAAAACGGTGCGGCCACTAGGGCGCCGGCGGGCAAAGCGAGGGCAAGCGCTACGCGCGCCATCCACGAGCGAAACGAAAATCGCACGACACCACTCCTTTTCGACGACGAGAAATCAGCGCATGTTACGCGAGCCGGCGCGGGCAATGCAAAGCCGGTGCGCATGAAAAAGAAAAAGGCAGGCGCCTTGCGGTCACCTGCCTTTCAACGCCGTAAAGAACGGCAGTATTGCTAGTTCTTGACTGCGTCTTTACAACAAACTTACTCCGAAGCGCCCGAAGCGGCTTCAGCAGCCTTCGCCTTCTTGGCGTGGTGCTTCTTGACTGCGTGGTGCTTAGCAGCCTTCTTTTCCATCTTGGCAGCCGGAGCAGCAGCCGAAGCGGCTTCCGGAGCCGAAGCTTGTGCGAAAGCAGCCGTTGCGAACAGGCCAGCGACCAGAGCGGCGATGATTTTGCTCATTTGTAAATCCTCAGCTTTAGTTAATTAACCAAATGACCCGGTCAATGAGTCAAGTCGGTAAACGTGCCATCCACCTTTCGGTTGACAGCCGCATCAAACAATTTTGCCGACGCGTCTGCGGGCACTCGGGTCGACGTCTCATATCGCGGAACGATACGGTCGGCGGCTGCCGAAGGCCAATGCCGGATAGCTTCGTGCGGCATCTGCGTCGGATAACGCGCGACGCGCTCGGACGGTTGACGCATTTTTTTCGAATTTCCGGATTAACGCACCGTTCGCGGCAAGCCGTCCCAGGGGGCGCGCGGCGGCAGGTCGCACCACTCGCCGGGCGCGAGGCCGAGGGCGAACAGATCGAGCTTGCCGATGGCGACGCGTACGAGCCGCAGCGTGGGAAAGCCGACGGCGGCGGTCATGCGGCGCACTTGGCGATTCTTGCCTTCGGCGAGCGCGATTTCGATCCAACCGGTGGGAATCGCGGCGCGGTAGCGGATGGGCGGCACGCGTGGCCAGAGCGCGGCAGGCTCCTCGATGAGCCGTACCTGACACGGGCGTGTCACGTAATCGCCCAAGTCGACCCCGGACGCGAGCCGAGCGAGCGCCGCTCGATCGGGCGCGCCTTCCACCTGCGCCCAGTAGCGTTTGACGAGTTTGTGACGGGGTTCGGCGATGCGCGCTTGCAACGCGCCGTCGTCCGTCAGCAAAAGCAGCCCTTCGCTGTCGGCGTCGAGGCGGCCCGCCGGATAGACGCCGGGCACATCCACCCAATCGCCGAGCGAAGCGCGCGTCTCGTGCGCCGAGAATTGGCAGATCGTGCCGAACGGTTTGTTGAGAGCGATGAGACGCATGACGGAAGGACTCGAACGAAGCAGTGACGAACGTGCGCGCGGGTACGCTCGCGCGGTTTGCGCCCGCCGCCTCTATGGCAAATGGCGGAATCTTAATGCATAATACGGAATGCCCAAGTCTTTTGTCTTATATAAGACTGAAGACTGACCCTCTCGCTACCGTGGTTCTGCCGCGGGTCGCGAGAGCGGCGGTTCGCAACGTGCCCGAAGCGGTGCAAGCAAGCCGCCGCCAATCCGACGTGGGCTAGAATAGCCATCCAGCCGCGTTCGTACTTGAGCCGATGGAGCGCGCCGAACCGAGGATTGGGCAAGTGCTGCGGCACGAGCGCTCGGGAAGGATATGAGCCCGCTTGCGCATTACCGCATCACTGCTTTCCACCCGCACAGCCAACACTGGAGTCGATCATGCCGTATCAGCACATCAAGGTTCCGACGGGCGGTGACAAGATCACCGTCAACGCGGACTTTTCGCTCAACGTTTCCGACCAGCCCATCATTCCGTACATCGAGGGTGACGGCACGGGCTTCGACATCACGCCGGTGATGATCAAGGTCGTCGATGCGGCGGTCGAGAAAGCATACAGCGGCAAGCGCAAGATCCACTGGATGGAAATCTACGCGGGCGAGAAGGCGACGAAGATCTACGGTCCGGACGTCTGGCTGCCCGAAGAAACGCTGCAAGTCCTGAAGGACTACGTCGTGTCGATCAAGGGTCCGCTGACGACGCCGGTCGGCGGCGGCATTCGCTCGCTGAACGTGGCGCTGCGTCAAGAGCTGGACCTGTACGTCTGCTTGCGTCCGGTGCAGTACTTCAAGGGCGTGCCCTCGCCGGTACGCGAGCCGGAAAAGACGAACATGGTGATCTTCCGCGAGAACTCGGAAGACATCTACGCCGGCATCGAATGGGCGGCGGAGTCGGAGCAGGCGAAGAAGGTCATCAAGTTCCTGCGCGAAGAAATGGGCGTGAAGAAGATCCGCTTCCCGGAAACGTCGGGTATCGGCGTGAAGCCCGTTTCGCGCGAAGGCACGGAGCGTCTCGTGCGCAAGGCGATCCAGTACGCGATCGACAATGACCGCCGCTCGGTCACGCTCGTGCACAAGGGCAACATCATGAAATTCACGGAAGGCGCGTTCCGCGATGCCGGCTATGCGTTGGCGCAGAAGGAATTCGGCGCCGAGCTGATCGACGGCGGCCCGTGGATGAAGTTCAAGAACCCGAAGACGGGCAACGAGATCGTCGTGAAGGACGTGATCGCCGATGCGTTCTTGCAGCAGATCCTGCTGCGTCCGGCCGAATACGACGTGATCGCCACGCTGAACCTGAACGGCGACTACATCTCGGACGCGCTGGCGGCGCAAGTCGGCGGCATCGGCATCGCGCCGGGCGCGAACTTGTCCGATTCCGTCGCGATGTTCGAAGCGACGCACGGCACGGCACCGAAGTACGCGGGTAAGGACTACGTGAACCCGGGTTCGGAAATCCTGTCGGCTGAAATGATGCTGCGTCACCTGGGCTGGACGGAAGCGGCCGACGTCATCATCGCGTCGATGGAAAAGTCGATCCTGCAAAAGCGCGTCACGTACGACTTCGCACGCCTGATGGAAGGCGCGACGCAAGTGTCGTGCTCGGGCTTCGGTCAGGTGTTGATCGAAAATATGTAAGCGGTATTGCCGGCGCTATCCGTTAGTGCTCGGCGGTCTCGGAAAAAAGCCGATAGGTCAGTGATCTATCGGCTTTTTTACTGCGCGCGTTCATGCTGTGCCGCGAATCAGAGGTTTTTCGAGTTAGGCATAGTGCGCGACATTGCGATTGGACGTATTGCACGCGTTGCATAGGGGGCGAAGATTGACGACATGGTGCAGGCATGCCTTGTCCAAGTCCCCGCTGTCAACGAAGCCCCCCCAGTCGGCGATCGTGAAGTAGATCTGCCCGACGTTGTTGAGCGTGTACTTTTTCCGCAGCGGAGCGTTGGCTCTGCCGGCAACGCCGCCGACATTGCCCATATGCACGTTGCGAACGCCATCGCCTTTCGGCCCGTCAGGATCGCCTTTCGTCAACCCGAGCGCTCGAAATAATTTACATGTCGCCTCCACGGGGTTTCCTTCTTGCGGACGCTGATGATCGATCGTGATATTGCGCGTTGGCAATACGAGTTCGCAGTCGAAGCAAGGCACGGAATCGACCGCGGGCTTGATGGTGGGGGTATTGGACGGATCGATGTACTGCAGGGCCCTCGCGGCGACGTTGTAGAACGCGCGCCATTGCGCGTTGTAGATCACGTCGCGATAGCTTCCCGGCGTGAATGAGCCATCCTCGATGAACCGGACGAACTGGACCATTTGCGCTTGTGTTACCGAGGCGGCGGGAGCGGCGGGCACCCATGGCGTACCGGTCCCGCCCGGTTGTGTTTGGAGTACGGCGGTGGTGCTGTTCGCGGCAATATGAATACGGCGATCATCTATCGTCGTCTCGCGACCTTCAACGATCGTAGCCACCCGGTAGTCGCGAGGATAATGTTTGGGATTCAGGCGATGCACCATGGATTGGAATGACATATTTCCTCCGTTAGCGGATGGCGCGGCATATTAGGCGATCTCATGTATCCGCGATGATCTTACCGTCTGCACGAGCCTGTCCGGTAAGGCAAACGTTTCCGCTTCGAGTCTATCCATCAGCCGGCATTCCCTTTCGATTTCATTTCGGCTCCGAGATAAAAAAATTCAAGAAAACCAGCCCAAGGACGTTAACGCCTTTCGTCGGCGCACAAAGCGACTGACGGTGTGCCGATAACAAACCGAGACTGAAAACAAAAGGGCAAATAAATTGAAAACAATTTGTAATTCCGGGGCTGCAAAGTTCAGCTTGTGCGCATCGCTGATCGCGGTGCTTGCAGCTTGCGGTGGTGGCGGGGGCAGTGGTTCGACGTCGAGCACTTCGGGTACGTCGGCATCGACGGTTGCGGCATCGTCGATGAGCGGAACGGTTGCAATCGGCAACGCATTGAGCGGTGCCTCGGTCACGGTCATGGACTCGACCGGTAAAACGGTTTCGACGACGAGCGACGGCAACGGCAGCTATAGCATCCAACTCACGGGGCTGACCTCGCCGCTGCTCATTACGGCAGCCGATTCGAGCGGCGCCAGTTCGACCTTGTACTCGATCGTGGCGAGCACCACGACGAACGGTGCCACGTCGATCACGGCCAACGTGACGACGCTCACGACAGCGGTGGCGGCCGAGCTGACCGATAGCGGCAACCCGGGCGATCTCGCATCGACGACGGCATTGAGTTCCGTTTCGCCCTCGGCGGTGAGCGCCGCGGTGACGCAACTCAATACGTCGCTCACGCCGATTCTGAATCAGTACAACCTTTCGCCTGCAACGTTCGATCCGATCGGCGGCAAATTCACGCCCGACCAGACGGGGGCGGACGCAGTCATCGATTCCGTCGAAATCGCTCCGTCCGCGAGCGGTACCGGCTTGCAACTATCGAGCGTGGCCGACCCCAACACGGTCGTACCGCTCAAGCGCAATGGCGGCACCGCGCCGACCCTGGCCGCGCCCGCACAAAAAGCCGACTACCTCGCTTCGCTCGTGCAATCGCTCGGTCAGTGTATTGCGAAGAACGCGACTGCCTGCTCGAGCGCGATCGATGCCAACTATCTGAACGACGGTTACACGTCGATGCAGATTCGGCATGGTGGCCTGTTCAATGCGAAAAGTTTGATCGGCGTCAAGACAGTCGCATTCTTGCCGGCTGGGACGCTCTCGGCGATCAGCAATCAAGCCGCGCTCGTGTACTTCCTCTACATCGGCGCGAACGGCATGCCGAACTTCGCGAGCGACTTCGTGCAGAAGCTGCCGAACGGCACCTGGGACATCATCGGCAACCAGGAGCAATACGATGTGTATATCGCATCGTTCGTCGGTCGCAAGCAATTCACCGATGCAGCCGATGCGAACAACGGCCGCCTCGAATCGGGGATCGACATTCAGATCCCGCAAGCGTTGTTCATCGGCGGGGTTCAGACGAACGTCGGTTCGGCGCTCGTGCAAGGGCCGGGTATCAGCGGTAATGGGCTCTATATGCTCAATACGGCATCGGGCCTGGGCAACGCCGCGTATGACCTGACGATTCCATCCACCGCGCTGACGGGGCCGTGGACCGGCTGTGCAACTTGCGCTCAGTCGAACGGCACCACTTCGTCCTACAAGTGGGACTGGGTGTCGCTCACGGGCGGGACGAGTGCGTTCGCACCGAACGGCGCGGCCGACTACACGCCGCAGCCGATCAACGTCGCATCGTTGCCGCAACACGGGGTGTACACGGTGACGCTGTTCGACACGACCGGCACGCGAATCGGTCAGCCGGTCCAAGTGATGAACATCGCGCCGAACGTGGCGGCGGCGGCCGGCGCGCTCGTGCCGTGGCAGACGCTCGGCAGCGACGTGATCGCGAACTTCCTCACGCCGGGCGGCTCCGCGGCTACGGCGCCCCAAGCGACGGTCGCGCTCGATTGGACCGCGCCGGCGTTGATGGCGCATTGGGCCAAGCCGAATTTCGGCGTGTCGATCGGTGCGGTCACCGCCGCGACGGCCGCCTCGCCGCAAGAGGCGTACTACAACAACAACTACGTGACGGTGCCGGCCGTGGACGTTGCGGGCACGTATTCCGAAACGTTCGTGCCGTCGATCTCGGGCCGCAGCGCCACGACCGAGGGCCTGAACGCGGAAGCCTCGCGTTTCGTCAAGCTCGGCTGGCAAGCCGACGGCGTGTACTTCAGCAATATCTGGGTTTATAAAAACTAATCGGATGTCGTAACCCGCGTGCGCCGGCGGCTGGAATCTTCCGGTCGCCGGCACGCGCGGACCGGGTACGAGGCGCGCACGCGGAAATAAAAAAACCCGGCCGAAGCCGGGTTTTCATGGGCGCTGCTGTCGAATCAGTCTTAAGCTGCGGACTGAATGTTCGACGCTTGCTTGCCCTTCGGTCCTTGCACGACCTCGAAGCTCACCTTCTGACCTTCCTTGAGCGTTTTGAAACCGTTCATCTGGATGGCCGAGAAGTGCGCAAACAGATCCTCACCGCCTTCATCCGGCGTGATGAATCCGAAGCCTTTCGCGTCATTGAACCATTTGACCGTACCAGTTGCCATACCAACTTCCCCTGTAACTCATGTCCCACGAGCATGCTCGAAAAGCTCGACAGCCGCTTTACGCGGCCGCCCCCTCCGCACTAGCTCACCTCGGCATTTTTTTTCTTGTCCCACTTCTTGCGGCTACTGAAAAAAAGTGCCAGCTTGATTGTTGGATCTCTTTAACCGAGTGTCAAGTGGTTTTTGAGATGTTGCCTGGAGCGTTGCGTCGAGTGATGGGTTTCAGGGTTTCTCCCGCTTTCCTTTTGTGCGCTAGCGCAAGCGGTGGGGCTTGAAAAGTCGCATAATCGACTCAGATAGACTCGGCGTGGCCTCGGGCCGTGGCGCGTAAGCTGCTTCGATGCGGTGTCGGGAAAGTCGGCACGCTATGTGCGATACTCGAATCGGCCGCGACGCTCGGCCGCGCGCGAAGGACGCGGCGGCGGGGCACGGCGAGGGTGCGAGGCGCGCACGATGCGGGAGATCCCTGTGATCGGGTTGCGGGCAGCGCGCGGGCCGCCGTTCGGCGGTGGCCCGGTCCACCAACTGGTCGGTCGGGTTTTCGCGCAGATTGCGGGTCCGTCCGAGTTGTTTAGAATGGGTGTATGGCGATTATCCCGGACAAGCAGGATGGCACCGTACTGGAGCGGCAGGAAAAAGCGCTGAAACCGCCGTCCATGTATAAGGTTGTCCTGCTGAATGACGATTTCACGCCAATGGAATTTGTCGTGATGATCGTGCAGGAATATTTCAATAAAGATAGAGAGACCGCTACGCAGATCATGCTGAAGGTGCATCGCGAAGGGCGGGGGGTATGTGGGGTCTATACGCGGGATATCGCGGCGACCAAGGTCGAGCAAGTCGTTACCCACGCAAGGCAGGCAGGGCATCCGCTGCAATGCGTGATGGAGGAAGCATGATTGCCCAGGAACTGGAAGTCAGCCTGCACATGGCGTTCATGGAAGCGCGCCAGGCGCGGCATGAGTTCATCACGGTCGAACATTTGTTGCTGGCATTGCTGGACAACCCGACCGCCGCCGAGGTGCTGAGGGCGTGTGCGGCAAACATAGAAGATTTGCGCCAGAACCTGCGCAATTTCATCCATGACAACACGCCGACGGTGCCAGGCACCGACGACGTGGACACGCAGCCCACGCTCGGTTTTCAACGTGTGATACAGCGCGCGATCATGCACGTGCAGTCCACCTCGAACGGCAAGAAGGAAGTAACGGGCGCGAACGTGCTCGTTGCGATCTTCGGCGAGAAGGACTCGCACGCGGTCTACTACCTGCAGCAGCAGGGGGTGACGCGTCTGGACGTCGTGAACTTCATTTCGCACGGCATCGCGAAGACGAACAGCAGCGATGCGGCCAAGGCCGGCGACGCGAATGCGGAATCGGAAGATGCCGCCTCGCAAAAGGAAACGCCGCTGGCGCAGTTCACGCAGAACCTGAACCAGATGGCCAAGGACGGCCGCATCGATCCCTTGATCGGGCGCGAGGCGGAAGTCGAGCGTGTGGTGCAGGTGCTGTGCCGTCGGCGCAAGAACAATCCGCTGCTCGTGGGCGAAGCCGGCGTCGGCAAGACCGCGATCGCCGAGGGCTTGGCCTGGCGCATCACGCGCGGCGAAGTGCCCGATATTCTCGCCGACGCGCAGGTCTACTCGCTCGACATGGGCGCGTTGCTAGCCGGCACGAAATACCGGGGCGATTTCGAGCAGCGGTTGAAGACCGTGCTCAAAGAGCTCAAGGAGCGTCCGCACGCGATCTTGTTCATCGACGAAATTCATACGCTGATCGGCGCGGGCGCCGCGTCGGGCGGCACGCTCGATGCCTCGAATCTGCTCAAGCCGGCGCTCTCTTCGGGCACACTGAAGTGCATCGGCGCGACGACCTTCACCGAGTATCGCGGCATCTTCGAAAAAGACGCCGCGCTCTCGCGGCGCTTCCAGAAGATCGACGTCACCGAGCCGACGGTCGAGCAGACCGTTGCGATCCTGCGCGGGCTGAAGTCGCGTTTCGAGGAGCATCACGGCGTCAAGTATTCGTCGGGTGCCCTCTCGGCCGCGGCGGAGTTGTCGGCGCGCTTCATCACCGATCGCCATCTGCCCGACAAGGCGATCGACGTCATCGACGAAGCCGGCGCGGCCCAGCGGATTTTGCCGAAGTCCAAGCAAAAGAAGACGATCGGCAAAGGCGAGATCGAGGAGATCATCTCCAAGATCGCGCGCGTGCCCGCTCAAAGCGTGTCGCAAGACGACCGCAGCAAGCTGCAAACGCTCGATCGCGATCTGAAGGCCGTCGTGTTCGGCCAAGACCCGGCGATCGACGCGCTGTCGGCGGCGATCAAGATGGCGCGCGCGGGCCTGGGCAAGACGGACAAACCGATCGGTGCGTTCCTGTTCTCGGGGCCCACCGGCGTCGGCAAGACCGAAGTGGCACGCCAGCTCGCTTTCACGCTCGGTATCGAATTGATCCGGTTCGATATGTCGGAGTACATGGAGCGCCATGCGGTGAGCCGCCTCATCGGCGCGCCGCCGGGCTATGTCGGTTTCGATCAAGGCGGGCTCTTGACCGAGGCCGTTACGAAGAAACCGCACTGCGTGCTGCTGCTCGACGAAATCGAAAAGGCGCACCCGGATATCTTCAACGTGCTGCTGCAAGTGATGGATCACGGCACGCTGACCGATAACAACGGGCGCAAGGCCGACTTCCGCAACGTCATCATCATCATGACGACGAACGCGGGCGCGGAATCGATGCAGAAAGGCACGATCGGCTTTACGTCGCGTCGCGAAACGGGCGATGAAATGGCCGACATCAAGCGGATGTTCACGCCCGAGTTCCGTAACCGGCTCGATTCGGTCATCAGCTTCCGCTCGCTCGATGAGGAAATCATCATGCGCGTGGTCGACAAGTTCCTCATGCAGCTCGAGGATCAACTGCACGAGAAGAAGGTCGATGCGCTCTTCACCGATGCGCTGCGCAAACACCTTGCGAAGCACGGCTTCGATCCGTTGATGGGCGCGCGTCCGATGCAGCGCCTCATCCAGGACACGATCCGGCGTGCGCTGGCCGACGAGTTGCTGTTCGGCAAGCTCATGAGCGGCGGGCGTGTGACGGTCGATGTCGACGAGAGCGACAAGGTGCAACTGACGTTCGACGAGAACGCCGCGCCGCGCAATCCGAATCCGGAAACGGTGGAAGTCGAGTAAGCGAGCAAGGCTCAGGGCGAACCGCGGTTCGCCCGGCGTAAAACAAAACGGCGCTTCGTGATGCGAAGCGCCGTTTTTATTTGTGGGCGGGCGCCGGCCGTTGCGTCCGGCGCCCGCCCAGGCGGCTCAGTGCTTGCCGGTGCTGCCGAAGCCGCCCTCGCCGCGTTCGCTCACGGCGAATTCGTCGACGATATTGAACTGCGCCTGCACGACGGGGACGATCACGAGTTGCGCCAGCCGCTCCATCGGGTTCAGCGTGAACGAGCTCTGGCCTCGGTTCCACGTCGAAATCATCAATTCGCCCTGGTAGTCGGAGTCGATCAGGCCGACGAGATTGCCGAGTACGACGCCGTGCTTATGACCGAGACCCGAGCGCGGCAAAATCAGCGCGGCATAGCCGGGATCGCCGACGTGAATCGCGAGGCCCGTGGGAATCAGTGCCGTTTGGCCGGGTTCGAGCGTCAATGCGTGGTCGAGGCAAGCGCGCAAGTCGAGTCCGGCACTGCCGGGTGTCGCGTAGGCGGGCAGGTAATCGCGCATGCGCGCATCGAGGATCTTGAGGTCGAGTTTCATGGGGTTCCGGGTAGAGGCGGGCGGCCCGGTGGGCCGCCTCGTCGTCAGGAAATGAGGCTTGCGTCGGGCAGGCGCCGCGCGATCTGCTCGATCAGCACGCTCGCCAACGCGTCTTTACTGGAACGCGGCAAATGCGTGACGCCCGAGGCGTCGAACAGCACCACCTCGTTATCGTCGCGGCCGAACGTGGCCGGACCGAGGTTGCCGATGAGCAGCGGGACGTTTTTCTTGATCCGCTTTTGCTCGCCGTTCGTTTCGAGGTTATCGCTCTCCGCCGCAAACCCGACGCAAAACGGC
Organism: Trinickia dabaoshanensis; assembly: GCF_002879885.1. Classification (GTDB taxonomy): domain Bacteria; phylum Pseudomonadota; class Gammaproteobacteria; order Burkholderiales; family Burkholderiaceae; genus Trinickia; species Trinickia dabaoshanensis. Next base: position 62,336 of record NZ_PNYA01000034.1, on the reverse strand, counting down.
GGGTTCGGTAGGCGCGCCACCGTCGCGAGAATGTCGGGATTTTCGATGAACGATAACGAAGGCACCGCTTGCGTCGCAGTCTTTTTGATCTTGTGGTCGCTCGGTTGCGCAACGCGCCAGTCGGCCACCGCCGCAACCGAGACGAATACGTCGTAGTCGGCCACGGCTTGCATCACGGCGTCATGCATCTGCCGCGCCGTCTCCACGTCCTCGCGCTCGACTCCCCACGGCGTGGCCAGCGCAACCGGTCCCGCGATCAGCCGCACATCGGCCCCGGCTTGGCTCGCGGCCCGCGCAAGCGCGAACCCCATCTTGCCGCTCGAGCGGTTCGTGATGCCGCGCACGGGATCGATCGGCTCGAACGTGGGGCCGGCCGTAATGAGCATGCGCCGGCCGGCCAGCAGCTTCGGACGGAAGAACGAAACGATGGCTTCGTACGCGGCCTCGGGCTCGATCATGCGGCCTTCGCCCACTTCGCCGCAGGCCTGCGAACCTGCGTCGGGGCCTAGGATGATGACGCCGTCCGCGCGCAATTGCGCGACATTGCGCTGAGTCGCGGGATTGCTCCACATCTGCCGATTCATCGCGGGGACGACGAGCAGCGGGCACTCGCGCGCAAGGCACGCGATCGAGAGCAAATCGTCGGCGCGTCCTTGTGCGAGCTTCGCGAGAAAATCGGCCGAGGCCGGGGCGATGACGATCGCATCGGCCGCGCGCGACAGGTCGATATGCGGCATGTTGTTGTCGATGCGCGCATCCCACTGGCTCGTGAAGACGGGATGCCCCGACAGTGCCTGCATCGTGACGGGCGTGATGAACTGCGTTGCCGCCTCGGTCATCGCCACCTGCACGGTCGCGCCGGCCTTCGTCATGAGCCGCGTGAGTTCGGCGATCTTGTAACACGCGATCCCGCCCGTCATGCCGAGCAGGACACGCTTGCCTTCGAGTTCTGCGGTTGCCAACGTTGCCTCCGAATGCGCTCGTAACAAGGCGGGCTCGCGCGCCTCGCCGGCGGCGCGGCCCGCACCGGGGTCAGCGCGCGCCGCGCACGCGCCGCAACTCGTCGAGCACGAGGAGCGCGGCGCCGACGACGATCGCGCTGTCCGCCAAGTTGAAGGCGGGCCAATGCCAGCCGCCGACGTGAAAGTCGAGAAAGTCGATCACGCGGCCGTGCACGAGCCGGTCGATGACGTTGCCGAGCGCCCCGCCCATGATGAGCGAGAGCGCCGTGCAAAACAGCCGCTGATTGCCGTGCCGCTTGAGCAGATAGACGATCACGCACGCCGCCGCCACGCCGAGCGCCGTGAAGGCCCAGCGCTGCCAGCCGCTGGCCGACGACAAGAAGCTGAACGCCGCTCCGCGGTTGAAGATCAGCAGGAAGTTGAAGAACGGCGTGATCGCGTACGGCGTGGCATAGGAGAACACCTTCGTCACCGCGATCTTCGTGAGCTGATCGAACAGGATCACGATCAGCGAAATGCCCAGCCACGGGGCAAGAGAGGACGAGCCGCTCGCTTGCATCGAACGCGATTTCGCCATTATGCCGCGCTCCTTTTTTCGCCGTCGCCGAACAGGTTGCTGAAACAGCGTCCGCACAGCGTCGGATGATCGGCGTGCGAGCCGACATCGGCGCGGTAGTGCCAGCAGCGCTCGCACTTGAGGTACTTCGAGCTCACCACCTCGACGCCTTCCTCGGCATCGGAGTCGACCTTCACGAGCGTTGCGTCCGAAGTGATGAAGACGAACTTCAGATCGTCGCCGAGGCTCGCGAGCGCATCGTAAGCCGCGCCGGTCGCCCGCACGGTGACTTGCGCCTGCAGCGAGGAGCCGATTTGCTCGGCGGAGCGCGCTTCCTCGAGGGCCTTCATGACGTTGCCGCGAACCGCCCGCAGCAGCGACCATTTCGAGAGCAGATTCTCGGCGGCCGGCACCTCGGGATAGGCGTAGTACGTCTCGGTGAAGATCGTGTCGCTACCGGGCTGGAACACTTTCCATGCTTCCTCGGCCGTGAACGAGAGGAACGGCGCCATCACGCGCAGCAAACCCTGGGCGATGTGGTGGAGCGCCGTTTGCGCCGAGCGGCGCGCGGGCGAATTCGCCGCGCTCGTGTAAAGGCGATCCTTGAGTACGTCGAGATAGAACCCGCCGAGGTCTTCCGAGCAGAACGTTTGCAGCTTCGCCACCACGGGGTGGAATTCGTACTTCTCGTAGTGCGCGAGGATGTCCTTTTGCAGTTCGCCGGCAAGCGCCACGGCGTAGCGGTCGATCTCGAGCCAAGCGCCCACGGGCACCGCATGCTGGGCGTAATCGAAATCGGACAAGTTCGCGAGCAAGAAGCGCAGCGTGTTGCGGATGCGGCGATAGCTCTCGGTCACGCGCTTGAGAATTTCCTCGGAGATCGCGAGTTCGCCCGAATAATCGGTCGAGGCGATCCACAGGCGGATGATCTCGGCGCCGAGCCGGTTCGCGACGTCATGCGGATCGATGCCGTTGCCGAGCGACTTGCTCATCTTGCGGCCTTCGCCGTCCACGGTGAAGCCGTGCGTGAGCAGACCGCGATAAGGCGCGCAACCGTCGAGCATCGACGCCGTCAAGAGCGACGAGTGGAACCAGCCGCGATGCTGGTCCGAGCCTTCCAGATAGAGGTCGGCCGGAAAATGCGAGACCGCTTTGTGCGAGCCGCGCAGCACGTGCCAGTGCGTCGTGCCCGAATCGAACCAGACGTCGAGCGTGTCGCGGTTCTTCTCGTAGAGGTTGGCGTCGTCGCCGAGCAGCTCGCGCGGATCGAGCGTTTGCCATGCCTCGATCCCGCCCGCCTCGACGCGTTGCGCGACGGCTTCGAGCAATTCGAGCGTGCGCGGATGCAGTTCGCCCGTTTCCTTGTGGACGAAGAACGCCATCGGCACGCCCCATTGGCGTTGGCGCGAGAGTGTCCAGTCGGGGCGATTCGCGATCATGTTGAACAGACGCTGCTTGCCCCAGGAGGGGTAGAACGCCGTTGCCTCGACGCCGGCCAGCGCCGTTTCGCGCAACGTCGCGCTGCCGTCGTTCGGCGTGAGGTCCATGCCCGCGAACCATTGCGAGGTGGCGCGATAGATGATCGGCGTTTTGTGGCGCCAGCAGTGCATGTAGCTGTGCGAGTACTTCTCGGTGTGCAGCAGCGTGCCGGCGGCGGTCAGCGCCTCGACCACCTTGGGGTTGGCTTCCCAAATCGTGAGCCCGCCGAACAGCGGCAGCGATTCGATGTAACGGCCGTCGCCCATCACCGGGTTGATGATGTCGGAATCGGCCATGCCGTGCGACTTGCACGATTCGAAGTCTTCCACGCCGTAGGCCGGCGACGAGTGCACGACACCCGTGCCCGAATCGATCGTCACGTACTCGCCGAGATACACCGGGGCGGTGCGCTTGTAGCCCGGATGCGCCGAAGCGAGCGGGTGATGAAAGCGCAGATTCACGAGCTTGGCCCCCGGAGCCGTGGCGATGACGCTGCCCGAGAGACCGAACTCCTCGAGCGAAGCATCGACGCGCTCCTGCGCGAGCACGAGCAGTCCGCGCTCGGTATCGACGAGCGCATACTCGAGCTCGGGGTGCACGTTCAAGGCTTGGTTGGCCGGGATCGTCCACGGGGTGGTCGTCCAGATGACGATGCCGCCTTCGGCGCGCGGCAGCGCCGCAAGGCCGAACGCGTGGGCGGTTTTTTCGGGCTCCGCGAACGGGAATAGGACGCTGATCGACGGATCGACGCGGTCCTTGTACTCGACTTCGGCCTCGGCCAGCGCCGAGCCGCAATCGAAGCACCAGTTCACGGGCTTCAGGCCGCGGAACACGTAGCCCTTCTCGAGAATTTTCGCGAGCGCGCGGATTTCGGCCGCCTCGTTCGAGAAATTCATCGTCTTGTACGGATTGTCCCAATCGCCGAGCACGCCGAGCCGCTTGAAGCCGGCCTTCTGCGTTTCGATCTGCTCGCCCGCGTAAGCGCGCGCCTTGCGCTGCACTTCCTCGGCCGGCAGCGATTTGCCGAACTTCTTTTCGATCTGGATTTCGATCGGCATGCCGTGGCAGTCCCAGCCCGGCACATACGGCGCGTCGAAGCCCGCCATATTGCGCGACTTGACGATGATGTCCTTCAGGATCTTGTTGACGGCGTGGCCGAGGTGGATGTCGCCGTTGGCGTACGGGGGGCCGTCGTGCAGGACGAACAGCGGCCGGCCCTTGCTGGCCGCGCGGATCTTCTCGTAGATCCGGTTCTCTTGCCATGCCTTGACCCATTGCGGTTCACGCTTGGGCAAGTCGCCGCGCATGGGAAACGGCGTGTCGAGCAGGTTGACCGGATACTTGGCCTGGGATTTCGAATCGGCTTTTTTGTCGCTCATGGTGCTATCGCTAAATCGGTGGGCGCCCGAGCCGTGGGCGCTTCGGTATTGAGTCTTTCGTGTTGCACGGCCGAACGCTTCGCGAGCGCGGGCCGGCGCTAATGCGGGCGGTTAGCGAATTCGGTCGGTCGCCGATGTCGAAAACGCCGTGGTCCGGCTACCCGGCGCGGTATCGAACGCCGATCCGGCGTCGCTTGACGCCGGCGCCGCGCTTGCTCCGCCGGGCGCCGCGAAGTACGCGCGGGCGACCGTCACGTCGTGGGCGATGGCCGCCGTCAGCGTTTCGAGGTCGGGGTACTTCTGCTCGTCGCGCAGCTTTTTCAAAAATTCGACGCGCACGAGTTTGCCATACGCATCGCCGTGCCAATCGAGTAAATGCACTTCGAGCAGCACACGCCCGGAATCGTCGACCGTCGGGCGCAGCCCGAGGCTCGCTACGGCCGGCAGCGGGGCGTCTTCGATGCCGTGCACGCGCACGACGAAGATGCCCGCGAGCGCGGGGCGCTTGTGCGCGATCGGCAGATTCAGGGTGGGGAAGCCCAAATCGCGGCCGAGCTTGAGCCCATGCGTGACGTGGCCGCTGATCGCGTAAGGGCGGCCCAGCGCCGCGCGCGCGCCGTCGAGATCGCCCGCGACGAGCGAGGCACGCACCCCGGAGCTCGAGATACGCGCGCCGCTCGGATCGGCGACGGTCGGCATTTGCTCGACCTCGAAGCCATATTGCTCGCCGGCCGCCTTGAGCGAGGCGAAATCGCCCGCGCGCTTGGCGCCGTACCGGAAGTCGTCGCCGATCAACACCCAACGCGCGTGCAGGCCGTCCACCAAGATGCGTTTGACGAACGCCTCGGGCGATTGGCTCGCGAACGTGTGGTTGAAGTGCTCGACGACGACGCGATCGACCCCGTTCGTGCGCAACGCCTCGAGCTTGTCGCGCAGCATCGCGATGCGCGGCGGCGCGCCGGCCGGATTGAAGAACTCCCGCGGATGCGGCTCGAAGGTCATCACGCATACGGGCAGGCCGCGCGCGCGCGCCGCCTCGTTCACGCGGGCGAGCAGCGCCTGGTGGCCGCGGTGGACACCGTCGAAGTTACCGATCGTCAGCGCGCAGGGCGCGCGGCTTTCGGCGTTGGGAAGACCGCGGAAGACTCTCACGATAGCCGTTGGGGTGGGCGGCGCCAGGCCGCGAAGCCATTCATCGATGGGCGTGCGGCAAATGCCGCAAAGCAAAAGATTATAAACGCTCGGGGCCGCGCGCGGCGGCGCGAGGCTTTAGCGGGCCCCCCGGGTGATAAAATCGCTGGATGAAAAATATCGTGATTTTGATTTCCGGGCGCGGCAGCAACATGGAAGCCATCGTACGCGCCTGCGCTAGCGAGCGCTGGCCGGCGCGCATCGCGGCGGTCGTGTCGAACCGGCCCGACGCGCCCGGGCTCGCCTTCGCGGCGGCCCACGGCATTGCGACGGCCGTCGTCGAACATGGCGGTTTCGCCGATCGCGAGGCGTTCGACGCGGCACTGGCCGACGTGGTGGACGGCTTTTCGCCCGATCTCGTCGTGCTCGCCGGTTTCATGCGCGTACTGACGCTGAGCTTCGTCGGGCGCTATGCGGGCCGGATGCTGAACATTCATCCGTCGCTGCTGCCGAGCTTTCCCGGGCTGCGCACGCACGAACGCGCGCTGCAGGCCGGCGTCACGCTGCACGGCGCGACCGTGCATTTCGTCACGCCCGAGCTCGATCATGGGCCGATCGTCGTGCAAGGCGCCATTCCGGTGACGGCGGCCGACGACGCCGGCTCGCTCGCGCGGCGGCTGTTGGCCGTCGAGCACACCATTTATCCGCGCGCCGTGCGCTGGTTCGTCGAAGGGCGTTTGACGCTCGCCGGGCTCCGGGTCACGGTGACGCCACCCGAGCCGCAATGGTTTTTCTCGGATACCGAAGGGACGACCGCATGAAAAGCATTAAGAAGAAAGACAAAGGTGCGGCAAAAGGCTCGCCCAAGGACAATCGCGCCGCCGGCCGCCCGAGCGGGGCTCGTCCGAACGCGGCCCGACCGAACGCGGCGCGACCGCACGCGGCCCGACGCGATTCCGCGCTGCACGGCTTCTTGATCGGTCAAACGGAGACGCTGCTGGCCGAGATTCTGAAATTCACGGGGCCGGCCGACGCCGCCACGAGCCGGTTCTTCCGCGCGCATCCGAAGCTCGGTCATGCCGAGCGTGGAATCATCGCGGAGGCCGTGTTCGCGGTCCTGCGCCGGCGCATGGAGTTCGCTCACCTGGCCGAAAGCGGCAGCGGCAATCCGACGCGGCGTCTGGCGCTGCTCGGTTTGATGCAGACCGCGGGCCGCGCGGCCGTGGCGCCGTTCGTCTCCGAGGCCGAGGGGGCTTGGCTCGAGCACGTCTCGAAGATCGACCCGGCCAGTTTGCCGCTGCGTGTGCGCACAAATCTGCCTGAGTGGATCGTCGAAGCGCTCGCCAAGCGATTCGACGAGCAGGAACTCGCGCAACTCGCGGCGGCGCTAAATTACCCGGCGCCGCTCGACCTGCGGGTCAATCCGATCAAGGCCAATCGCGAGCAGGTGCTCGACGCGTTGCAGGCCTCGGGGATCGAAGCGGGCGCGACGCCGTTCGCGCCGCTCGGCGTGCGCGTGTCGGGCAAGCCCGCGCTGACCAAGCTCCAGCCGTTCGAGGACGGTTGGATCGAAGTCCAGGATGAAGGCAGCCAACTGCTGTGCGCGCTCGTCGCGCCGCGCCGTGGGGAGATGGTCGTCGACTTCTGCGCCGGTGCCGGCGGCAAGACGCTCGCACTCGGTGCCGCGATGCGCTCGACGGGGCGGCTTTACGCGTTCGACGTGTCCGACCGTCGTTTGGCCAAGCTCAAGCCGCGGCTCGCGCGAAGCGGCTTGTCGAACGTGCACCCCGTGCTCATCGACAGCGAACAGGATGCCAAGATCAAACGGCTGGCCGGCAAGATCGATCGCGTGCTGGTGGACGCGCCGTGCAGCGGTCTCGGCACGTTGCGCCGCAACCCCGATTTGAAGTGGCGCCAAAGCCCGGCCTCGGTCGAGGAACTGGTGCCCAAGCAGGGCTCGATCCTCGCCAGCGCGGCGCGTCTCGTGAAGCCGGGCGGCCGGCTCGTTTATGCGACGTGCAGCATGCTCGAGGCGGAGAACGAAGCGATCGTCACGCAATTTTTGGCCGACCATCCCGATTTCACGCTGATTCCCGCGGGCAAGGTGCTGGCCGAGCAGCGCATCGAGATCGAAATGGGCGACTATTTGTCCCTCTGGCCGCATCGGCACGCGACCGACGGCTTTTTCGCGGCCGTCCTCGAGCGCCGCGCTTGAAGTGAGCGGCGGCGGCCCCAGCCCGCTCGCGGCTTGCGAGCGGGCCTTGCCCGTTGATGGACTCCGGGCCGGCCGCGCGGCCGGCCCCTCGTGGAACCGATGACACAGAACCGAATCCTTTCCCATATGCTCGCGGGCATCGTCCGCGATTACGGCGAGCCGGTGATGATCTGGCAGGCCGCCACACTCGTCGGCACGTTGCTGTTCGCATGGATCTTCGCCCGGCTCTTGCGCCGCAAGCTCGATTCTCACCGGCAAGCCCGGCACCAGACGGCCCGCTTCGGCGCCGAAAGCCTGCACAAGGCGCTATTCCCGCTCCTGGGCGGCGCGCTCGTTTGGATCGCGCAGACGGTCCTCGACGAGTACATGTCCACGTCGCTGCTCGAGCTGGCCCTCGTGCCGCTCATCGGCATCGCGTTGATCTATATCGTTTTTTTCATCGCGCGCCGCGTGTTTGCTCGATCGGGGCAGGCGCATGCTTGGCTCTCGATCACCGAGAAACTCGTCTCGTTCCTCGTATGGATCGGCATGGTCGTCACCGTGCTCGGCATCCAGGACGAGGTGTTGCGCTGGATGGCGTCGGTGCACTTTCGCGTCGGCACGGCGCACATGACGCTGCTCTCGCTCACGACCGGGCTCATGTGGGTCGGCGCCACCGTCATCGCGGCGCTTTGGCTCGGTTCCGTGTACGAGGATCGCGTGATGCGCGCGTACTCGATCGACGCGAACCTGCGAGTCGTGCTTTCGCGCCTCGGGCGGGCGCTCTTCGTGCTCGCGGCATTGCTCGTGAGTTTCTCGCTCGTCGGTATCGACATCACGGTGCTGGGCGTGTTCGGCGGCGCGCTCGGCGTCGGGCTCGGCTTCAGCTTGCAAAAGATCGCGAGCAATTACGTGTCGGGCTTCATCATCCTGATCGACCGGTCGCTGCGCATCGGCGACACGATCAACGTCGCGGGGCTGCAAGGGCAAGTCACCGAAATCCGCACGCGCTACACCACGGTGCGCGGCCTCGACGGTATCGAGACGCTGATCCCGAACGAAAAGCTCGTGACCGACGTCGTGCAAAACCATTCGTCGTACCTCACGCGCGGCTATGCCAAGGCAGTCGTCCAGATCGCCTACACATCCGATCTCGATCGGGCGCTGGCGCTGCTCGTCGAAGCGGCGCAGGGTGTCGAGCGCGTGGTGACGGACCCCGCGCCGGCCGCCTACCTGGCCGGCTTCGGGGCCGACGGCATCAACCTCGAACTCGGGTTTTGGATCGAGGAGGCCGCCAAAGGGACGGCCGGCACACGCTCGACGATCAACCGCAACATCTGGCGGCTGTTCAACGAAAACGGGATTTCGATTCCGTTCAGCCGGCGCGATATTCATATCGTCGGCGGGTTGCCGACGGCCGTCGGCGGCGCCGTCGAAATAGGGCGGGAAGGGGCCAACGCTCCGATGCCGCCCGGCGAGCCGCCCGCTGGAGCGGGCACGGCGTTGGCTGCCGATGCATGAGAGGTGCGCATGGGGTGCTCGATCGTCGCTGCGTCGATCGGCCGCAGCGCCCGCGCGCAAGCCGTAAATCGGGATAAACCTGGCGCCCGTTGCGGTCGCGCATCGGGGTAAAACCTCATTTGTTACAACTACTTGCGGCGGTTGAAGTAGAATGCCGAGCAGGTCTGAAAGCCAGCTTTCAACTTTTTGACGCCCGCAACCGAGCTGGGTGTCGTCGCAATACAGGTACAACGCCTTGCTGAACTCCCTTCTCGATTTTCTTGCACACGGTTTCCTTCGCTTTTCTTGGTGGCAAATCGTATTGTTCGCCCTTGCCGTCACGCACGTGACGATTATCGGCGTCACGGTTTATCTCCATCGCTGCCAAGCGCACCGCGCGCTGGATCTGCATCCGGCCGCAAGCCACTTCTTCCGTCTCTGGCTTTGGATGACGACGGGCATGCTCACGGGCCAGTGGGCGTCGATCCACCGCAAGCACCACGCGAAATGCGAGACCGAGGAAGATCCGCATAGCCCGCAAACGCGCGGTATCTGGAAGGTGCTGCTCGAAGGCGCCGAACTGTATCGCGCCGAAGCGAAGAACGAAGAAACGCTGCGCCGTTTCGGGCACGGTACGCCGAACGACTGGATGGAGCGCAACGTCTACACGCGCTATCCGATCCTCGGCGTGAGCATCATGATGGTGATCGACGTGGCGCTGTTCGGCGTGGTCGGCTTGTCCGTCTGGGCCGTGCAGATGGTGTGGATTCCGTTTTGGGCGGCGGGCGTCGTCAACGGGCTCGCGCACTTCTGGGGCTACCGCAATTTCAATTCGGCCGACGCGAGCACGAACATCTTCCCGTGGGGCATCATCATCGGCGGGGAAGAGTTGCATAACAATCACCACACGTTCGCGACGTCGGCGAAGCTCTCGAACAAGTGGTACGAATTCGATATCGGTTGGATGTACATCCGCATGATGTCGGCCGTCGGACTTGCGAAGGTCAAGAAGGTCGCGCCCACGCCGCGGCTCGCCGACCGCAAGCTCGTGCTCGATCAAGAGACGCTGCAAGCCGTGCTGAGCAACCGCTACGAAGTTATGGCGCGTTACGCCAAGACGGTCAAGCGTGCCTATCGTCAGGAGCTCGCGCGTTTGAAGGAAATCGGCTCGCGCGAGAAGTACCAACTGATGCGCGGTGCACGCAACTGGTTCCACAAAGAGGAGGCGGGCCTCGACGAGCCGCAAAAGCGCCAGCTTCCCGAGATCTTCGCGGATAGCCAGACGCTGCGGACGTTCATCGAGTTGCGCAACGATCTGAGCGCGATCTGGGAACGCTCGAACGCTTCGCGCGAGCAATTGCTCGTGCAACTTCAAGATTGGTGCCATCGGGCCGAGCAAAGCGGCATCAAGGCGCTGCAGGAATTCGCGATGCGCTTGCGCCGGTACGCCTGAGCACGGCTAAACGCGAAATCCTTTAAAATTTCGGTACGTCACACACCCCGCGTCTGGCGGGGTGTTGCTTTTTGGGGCCCTCGTTATGCACTCCGCTCATCTCGATCGTCAGGCGAGAGGCCCACGCCGCCAGGCGCACTAGTGGAGAACACGATGGATCCGGCCATCAAAACCGTCGAATTCGACAAGCCGCAGGGCGGCGCCGTGTGCGGCGTCGGCCACGCATGGGCCAAGGTGCCGCCGGCGCCGGCGCCCGAAGAGCGCGCGCGGCTCAAGGCGCGTGTGCGCGAGTTGCTCGTCCGCGAAAAAGCCGTGCTCGTCGCGCATTACTACGTCGACGCCGAGTTGCAGGAGTTGGCCGACGAAACGGGTGGCTGCGTAGCCGATTCGCTCGAGATGGCTCGCTTCGGCCGTGACCACGAGGCGCAAACGCTCGTCGTGGCGGGCGTTCGCTTCATGGGCGAGACGGCCAAGATTCTGAGCCCCGGCAAGCGTATCTTGATGCCCGATCTCGACGCGACGTGCTCGCTCGATCTGGGCTGCCCCGCCGATGAATTTTCCGCTTTTTGCGACGCTCATCCCGATCGCACCGTCGTGGTCTATGCCAATACGAGCGCTGCCGTGAAGGCGCGCGCCGATTGGATGGTCACGTCGTCGATCGGTTTGGAAATCGTGAAGCATTTGCATGCGCGCGGCGAAAAAATCCTGTGGGCGCCGGATCGCCACCTCGGCACGTATATCCAGAAGCAAACGGGTGCCGATATGCTGCTCTGGCAGGGCTCGTGCCTCGTTCACGACGAGTTCAAGGGCATCGAGCTCGATTTGTTGCGCGCCGAATATCCGGGCGCCAAGGTCCTCGTGCATCCCGAATCGCCGGCGGGCGTCGTTTCGCAGGCCGACGTGGTCGGTTCGACGACGCAACTGATCGACGCGGCCACGCGTTTGGACGCGACCCACTTCATCGTCGCGACCGATCTCGGTATCTTGCACAAGATGCGCCTCGCCGCTCCCGGCAAGACGTTTATCGCGGCTCCCACCGCGGGCAACAGCGCGACGTGCAAGAGTTGCGCGCATTGCCCGTGGATGGCGATGAACGGGCTGGCCAACTTGGTCGACGTGCTCGAGCGCGGCCATAACGAGATCTTCGTAGACGCCGGCATGGGCGAGCGTGCGCGTGTGCCGATCGATCGGATGCTGGCATTCGCGGCCGAGCATAAGAAGCGCGTTCGTACGAGCGGCGATTTGGCTCGCGATACGGCGCTGTTCGCGAACGTCGGCCCGGCCTGACGAGACGCCTTTTTCCGCAGTCCCCCCATTCGTGCGCCGTGGCCGCCCGCGTGGCCGCGAAAGGCGCAAAGGATCACTTGACCCTATGACCGAGCAACAAGCAACGCGTGTGGCGGACGCCGTCTCGCCGCTTTTCGCCGAAGTCCGCTCGCGCTACGGCGCGGCGTTCGATGCGGCGCTCGCCCGCAATGTCGCCGATGCGCTCGCGGAAGACGTCGGCGACGGCGACCGCACGGGGCGGCTCGTCCCGGCCGATTCGATTCGCGAGGCGCGCATTCTCGTGCGCGAGGAGGCGGTGCTCTGCGGAGTGCCCTGGTTCGTCGCCGTCATGCGGCAGGTCGACGCATCGATCGAGATCGATTGGCGTTATCGCGAAGGCGATCTCATGACCGCCGATTCGGCGGTCTGTTTCCTGCGCGGGCCCGCGCGCTCGCTGCTGACGGCCGAGCGCAACGGCCTGAACTTCCTGCAGTTGCTCTCGGGCGTGGCCACGGCGACGCGCCGCTATGTGGACGCCGTCACGGGCACCCGGGCCCATATTCTCGATACGCGCAAGACGCTGCCCGGGCTGCGCCTGGCGCAAAAGTACGCGGTGCGCGTGGGCGGCGGCGCGAACCAGCGCCTGGCGTTGTACGACGGCATTTTGATCAAGGAAAACCATATCGCCGCAGCCGGCGGGGTGGGGGCGGCCTTGGACGCGGCCTATGCGCTCGACGCGGGCGTGCCGATTCAGATCGAGGTGGAAACGATCGAGCAATTGGAGACGGCGCTGGCCCACCGAGCCGAATCGATCTTGCTCGATAACTTCTCGTTCGAGGCGATGCGCGATGCCGTCAAGCTAACGGCGGGGCGAGCCCTGCTCGAGGTATCGGGCGGCGTCAGTTTCGACACCGTGCGCACGATCGCCGAGACGGGAGTCGATCGCATTTCGATCGGCGCGCTGACGAAAGACGTGCGCGCCACCGACTACTCGATGCGCTTGATCTAGCGCGTTTGCGAGCCGGCGGCGCGGGCTCGATCCTCGATCAGATCTTCCGGTTGCGTACTCGCTCGGGCGAGAGCACGGTCGGCAGCGCCTTGGGGAGCGCCGACGGCCAATCGCGCGAGAAATGCAGACCGCGGCTTTCCCGGCGCGAGCGAGCGCTATCGACGATCAGGGACGCGACGTCGACGAGATTGCGCAGTTCGAGCAGATCGCGGCTCACCTTGAAATTCGCGTAGTACTCCTGAATTTCGTCGCGCAGCATCGCGATGCGGTGCTTGGCGCGCGCGAGGCGTTTATCGGTCCGCACGATACCGACGTAATTCCACATGAGCCGGCGCAGTTCGTCCCAGTTGTGGGCCACGACGACTTCCTCATCGGGATCGGAGACGCGGCTTTCGTCCCAATCGGGCAGCGGCGCGTGGGCGCCGGCATCGAAACCTTCGGCCTCGATCGCTTCCGCCGCGGAGCGTCCGATGACGAGACACTCGAGCAACGAATTGCTGGCGAGGCGATTGGCGCCGTGCAGGCCCGTGCACGACGTTTCGCCCACCGCGTACAAGCCGGCCAGGTCGGTACGCCCGGCCAGGTCGGTCACGACGCCGCCGCATGTGTAGTGCGCGGCCGGCACGACGGGAATCGGGTCCTTTGTGATATCGATGCCGAATTCGAGGCAACGGGCAAGGATCGTCGGAAAATGCTCGCGCAGGAACTCGGCCGGTTGATGACTGATATCGAGGTAGACGCAATCGATACCGCGTTTCTTGATCTCGAAGTCGATCGCGCGCGCGACGATGTCGCGCGGCGCGAGTTCGGCCCGCTCGTCGTGCGCGGGCATGAAGCGGGTGCCGTCGGGCAACAGGAGCTTGCCGCCTTCTCCGCGTACCGCTTCGGTGATCAGGAAGGATTTGGCGTAGGGGTGGAACAGGCACGTCGGGTGGAACTGGATGAACTCCATGTTCGAAACGCGGCAGCCCGCGCGCCACGCCATGGCGATCCCGTCGCCGGTGGCCGTGTCGGGGTTCGTCGTGTACAAGTAGACCTTGCCGGCCCCGCCTGTCGCGAGGATCGTATGCGGTGCCTGTAGCGTGACCGTGCGGCCGTTGGCCAAATCGAGCGCGTAAAGGCCATGGCAGCGCCGGCCGGGCAAGCCGAGGCGATCCGACGTGATGAGGTCGATCGCGTAATGGTCTTCGAGCAGTGTGATGTTCGGGTGGGCGCGCACGCGCTCCGAGAGCGTGGCGACGACGGCGTGGCCCGTGGCGTCGGCCGCGTGAATGATGCGCCGATGGCTGTGGCCGCCTTCCCGCGTCAGATGGAAGCCGAGCTCGGCGGCATCGTCGCGTGTGAACGGCACGCCTTGCGCGATCAGCCATTCGATGGCGGTGCGGCCGTTTTCGACGATGAAGCGCGTGGCGCCTTCGTCGCAAAGGCCGCCGCCGGCGATCAGCGTATCGCTGACATGATTTTCGACGCTGTCCGCCGAATCGAGCACGGCGGCGATCCCGCCTTGCGCCCAATCGCTCGCGCCCTCCATCATCGATCGCTTGGCGATGACGGCGACGCGCCGTTTTTCAGCCAAATTCAGCGCGACGGTTAGCCCCGCGAGCCCGCTGCCTACGATTACGACGTCGAAATTCATGTGCAAATCCTCTGTCCCCGATCTCGCTTGCGCCCGCCGCGATGTAAAAGTTGCGCGGGTAAACGAGGGAGGATACCGCGCGCCGGCACGGAAGGGGTAGAGCACGACGCAAAAAGCCCCGCACGAGGCGGGGCTTTTAGTGTCTTCGAGCTCGAAGGGAACCGATTACTTGATCTTCGTTTCCTTGTACGCCACGTGCTTGCGGACGACGGGATCGAACTTCATGATCTCCATCTTTTCCGGCATGTTGCGCTTGTTCTTCGTGGTCGTGTAGAAGTGACCCGTGCCTGCGGTCGACTCCAGCTTGATCTTGTCGCGTGCGCCTTTGGCCATGACTTACTCCTTAGATTTCGCCGCGTGCGCGCAGATCGGCGAGCACGGTATCGATGCCGTTCTTATCGATGAGGCGCAGACCGGCGTTCGAAACGCGCAGACGCACGAAACGGTTTTCGCTTTCCACCCAGAAACGGCGGTATTGCAGATTCGGCAAGAAGCGCCGCTTCGTCTTGTTGTTCGCGTGGGAAACGTTGTTGCCGCTCATCGGCGCTTTCCCAGTTACTTGGCATACGCGTGCCATATGAGAGCACTCCTAAAACGCTTAAATTCGGGGTTCAAGCCTGGGTCGGGCCTAACAGGAAAGGTAGACACCGCCGCTTTTCTCGCCGTTCCTAGCAAGCCGAGACATGCGCCTAACGGCGCGCTGCCCTGACAAGCTAAGCCGCGTGAAAGCGATGGATGGTGGGCGGCGGGCGGCCCAAACTGGGCACGGGAAGCCGATCAGCAACCGGTCGCGGCGACCTCCCCCCAAGCTTCTGAACGGGGTTGGAAACAGGCAGACGGCGATTCTAGCAGAAAAAGCGCCGAAAAATCAAACCGAATTTACATCGATCTGTGGCGAACGTGCCGGCGCCCCGCCATCAAAGCCAGCCGGCGTGCGCGAACGAAAAGATATCGTTGCGTCCGACCACCAGATGATCGACGAGCCGCACGTCGATCAGCGCGAGCGCATCGCGCAGTACCTGGGTGAGTTGCCGGTCGCTCGCGCTCGGTTTGACCGCGCCCGACGGGTGATTATGCGCCACGATCAGGCTCGCGGCGTTCGCCTCCAGCGCCCGACGCACGATTTCGCGCGGATAGACGGCCAGGCGGGTGAGCGATCCGCGCGACGTTTCCTCGGTATCGATCAGCCGGTGCCGCGCATCTAAATAGAGGCAGACGAACACTTCATGGGGCCGGGCGCCGATCAGCAGCCGGACGTAATCTTGCACCGCGGCGGTCGAATCGACGAGCGGACGCTCGCGGGCGCGCTCGGCGAGCGCGCGCCGTGCCATCTCGATGACGGCCAACAGCACGGCTGTCTTGGCGGGGCCGATACCGCGCAACCCGCGAAAGTCGGCCGGGGTCGCGTCGAGCATCGCGCGCAGCGAGCCGAAACGCTCGAGCAGCGAACGGGCGACGTCGAACACGTCGTGGCCCGGCAGCCCCGAGCAGAGGAAGATCGAGATCAGTTCGGTGTCCGAGAGCGCGGCCGGGCCGACGTCGATGAGCCGCTCGCGCGGCATATCGCGCGCCGCGCCGGGGCGCGGGCGGCACTTGCCGCCTTGCGCGCGGCCGGGCGGGGCTCGAAACGGTACGACGGTGGAACTATCTTGCATTGTGCGTCTCCGAATAGCGGCGTTGCGGGAGGTTCGCGCCGGGCGCGCTCATAGGGCGCGATCTCGCCCGGCGCGAGCTGGCTTACAATGGATGCTTTGTGCGGGGCGGCCATCCGCGGGGCGGCCACCCTAGGGGCGCGATCCGTCCCGGCGCTCCTTGCGCGCGCCGCGCAACTCACGTTTGCCCAACGAGCTACACAGCATGAGCATCATCGATATTTCAGAAGTGAAGGCCGGCTCGCATGTCACGCTTCACTACCGGCTTGCACTGGCCGATGGCGGCGACATCGTGAACACGTTCGGCGACAAACCGGCTACGCTGCTCCTCGGCGCGGGCCAGTTGGCCGAGCCGCTCGAAGATATTCTCGTGGGGATGAAGACGGGCGACCATTCGACCTTCCGGCTAGGTGAGGGCGAAGCCTTCGGTCCGCGCAACCCCGATTTGATCCAGCGCGTGTCGCTTGCGACGCTGCGCGAAAACGGCATGATGGGCGAGGATTTTGCTCCGGGCGATCTGATCGAATTCAACGCGCCGAGCGGCGGACGCTACGCGGGCGTGCTCAAGGAGGTCGGCGAAACCTCGGCGCTGTTCGATTTCAATCACCCGCTCGCGGGCCAAGCGCTCACGTTCGAAGTGCAAATCATCGGAATTCTGTAGACATGAGCCTCACGGACACCTCCCTCGCCGCAGCCGAGGCGGAAATTCTGCTCGCGCAGCCGCGCGGCTTTTGCGCGGGCGTCGATCGCGCCATCGAGATCGTCGAGCGCGCGATCACACTATTCGGCGCGCCGATCTACGTTCGGCACGAGATCGTCCATAACGCCTACGTCGTCGAGGATCTACGCAAGAAGGGTGCGGTCTTCGTCGAATTGCTCGACGAAGTGCCCGCGGGCAGCACGGTCATCTTCAGCGCCCACGGCGTATCGAAGGCGGTGCGCGAGGAAGCCGACGCGCGCGGGCTGCGCATTTACGACGCCACCTGTCCCCTCGTCACCAAGGTTCATATAGAAGTGGCGAAGATGCGGCAGGAGGGTCTCGACATCGTCATGATCGGTCACAAGGGTCACCCCGAGGTGGAGGGGACGATGGGGCAGTGCGGCGAGGGCATGTATCTCGTCGAAAGCATCGACGACGTCAACGCGCTCGAAGTCGACGATCCCGCGCGGATCGCTTTCGTCACGCAAACGACGTTGTCGGTCGACGACGCGGCCGATATCATCGCCGCCCTCAAGGCGCGTTTCCCGCTGATTCGCGAGCCGAAGAAGCAAGACATTTGCTATGCGACGCAAAACCGGCAAGACGCGGTCAAGTTCATGGCGCCGCAGTGCGACGTCGTGATCGTCGTGGGCAGCCCGAACAGCTCGAATTCGAACCGTCTGCGCGAAGTCGCCGAAAAGCGGGGCGTGCCCGCCTATATGGTGGACTCGCCGGATCAAATCGATCCCGCGTGGGTCGAGGGGAAGGTGCGTATCGGCGTCACGGCCGGCGCGTCCGCCCCCGAGGTGCTCGCCCAAGCCGTGATCGCGCGGCTGCGCGAGCTCGGCGTGCGCAACGTGCGTGCGCTGGAAGGGATCGAGGAGAACATCTCGTTTCCGCTGCCGCGCGGTCTTGCTTTGTCGACCTGACGCAAGGTGGGACGCAAGCCGATCGATCGTTTCCATCGATATCGCGGCTCGGGGTTTTCCCTTGGTGGCTGTTTCGATTGAAAAAGCGCGCCTTTTCGGGCGCGCTTTTTTATTTGCCCCAAGAACGCGCCGGTAGAGGTTGCTCCCAATAAATGCCGAAATGTTGCAACTAGGTTGCGACGTTCACCAAATAAGGGTCTCAAAAAAAGGTTGCAATGCAGGAAAACCCTGGCGATTCAGCATATTGGCCGTTCGGTAATTAGAGTTACAATGCGCGCGTCCTCAAGGTCCCCGGGCCTTCTGGCATCGGTATTGAGTAAGGCGCAGGAGACCTAGTTAATGCAAGTCAAGTTTGCTTACGCCGCAACGAGCAACACGAAGGGCGGCGAGGCGAGCATCGGTGTCGCGGCGAGGGCCGTCGCGGGGCCGGCGAACGAGACGGCGGCTATCGTCTCCTTGGGGCCAGCCGGATGGATGGCGGCATGCCCTGCGCCTTTGGATCAGGACAAACAAAATAAAAAGCAGGCGGCGTCGCGGTTGAGCGACCACGCGCGGCCAGCTCGCTCGCACCGGCTCGTGCCTTCGCGCACGTCGGCGCCGGCGATTTTCCCCACCCGCACCGGGCGCGCTCGAATGAGCACGCGCGGGTATGGCGGAATATTTTCGTTGAGTGTGTTGCCTGCAGCGCAGGCCGCACTCGAAATCGGAGCAACAATCCTTGCGGGCGGCGTGCGTGCCGGCAAGGGGATGCCGTCCGCACTCGATGCGTGGCGGTATCGCGCCGGTTCGCAGGCAGGTTCATCGCCCGCGTGCCGGCGGCAAGAAGCTGACTTCGCGCCGCATGGCGAAGCCCGCGCAAGCACGCTGGTGCCGGAGGCCGCTTTGGCGGCGTTCGACGCGAAAAAGTGTGCCGCCTCGATCGAGACGCCCAAGACGCTGATGGCGATGACACCCACGCACGCGAGTGCGCGGATGGCCCTCATCACCCTCGACGTCCGCGGCGATTCGCGAGACGGTGCCATTACGCTTCACGACTTCAAGGACAGCGTCCGCGCGGTTCTCGACGTCGTGGAGGTGTAGTGACGGAGCATGGCAACGCGACGGCACCGGATACCCGACGGTGCCGTTTTTGCATCCGCCCCACCGGTCTGCTGCCGAATCACGGCTTCGAGCGGTAGCTGTGAGGTGGCCGACCCTTACCGGTTTTTTTATCAGTACCCGCAGTGCCGTTGCGGTTTTCGCCGACCCTGGTTACAACCGGCGCGAAGCGAAGATCCAGTCGCACGGGCTAAGGAGCTTTAAATGGATATCTTCATCCAGCAGATCCTCAACGGTCTGGTGCTTGGGAGCGTTTACGCGATCATCGCACTGGGCTATACGATGGTGTACGGCATCTTGGGCATCATCAACTTCGCTCACGGCGACGTGCTGATGGTCGGTGCGATGGTCGCGCTGTCCACCATCAACGTGCTGCACAACCACTTCCCCGGGCTTGGCAACATCCCGACGCTCATCATCGGGCTCATCGTCGCCGCCGCCGTGTGCGCGGTCGTCGGTTACCTGATCGAGCGTACCGCGTACCGGCCGCTGCGCCGCGCGCCGCGCCTGGCCCCGCTGATCACCGCCATCGGCGTGTCGATCCTGCTGGAAACGCTGGCCATGATGATCTGGTCGCGCAACCCGCTGCCGTTCCCGCAGCTCATTTCGACCGATCCGCTCAACGTCATCAAGGCGACCGACACGAGCGTCGGCGCGGTGATCTCGATGACTGAAATCACGATCATCGTCGTCGCGTTCCTCGTGATGGGCGGTCTGCTGTTGCTCGTGCACAAGACGAAGCTCGGCCGCGCGATGCGCGCCATCGCCGAGAACCCGAACGTCGCGAGCCTGATGGGCGTGAACCCGAACTTCGTGATTTCGGCCACCTTCATGATCGGCTCGGCCTTGGCCGCGTTGGCCGGCGTGATGATCGCCTCCGAATACGGCAACGTTCACTTCTATATGGGCTTCATTCCGGGCATGAAGGCGTTTACCGCAGCGGTGCTCGGCGGCATCGGCAACCTGGGCGGCGCCATGGTCGGCGGCGTGGTGCTGGGCCTGATCGAACAGCTCGGTGCCGGCTACATCGGCAACCTCACGGGCGGCGTATTCGGTAGTAACTATCAAGACGTGTTCGCCTTCGTCGTGCTGATCATCGTCTTGGTCTTCCGTCCGTCGGGTCTGCTCGGCGAACGTGTGGCTGACCGCGCGTAAGGGTAAGGAGCAAAGCAAATGACTTCAATTCAACCGATCGAGCCGTCCACCACGCTCATCCCCGAGAAAAATGCCACGAAGACGCTTGTCGTGGGTGTACTCACGGCTATCTTCGTTATTGCGGCGCCGATGATCATCGGCGCGGCCGGCGGCAACTATTGGGTTCGCGTGCTCGACTTCGCGATGCTCTACGTGATGCTGGCGCTGGGCCTGAACGTCGTGGTCGGCTTCGCCGGCCTGCTCGACTTGGGCTACATCGCGTTCTACGCAGTGGGTGCCTACACGGCCGCGCTGCTCACTTCGCCGCACCTGTCCACGCAGTTCGAATGGATCGGCCATATTTGGCCGAACGGTCTGCACCTGTCGTACTTCGTGGTCGTGCCGATCGCGATGGGCTTGGCCGCGCTGTTCGGCGTGCTGCTCGGTGCGCCTACATTGCGTTTGCGCGGCGACTACCTGGCGATCGTGACGCTCGGTTTCGGTGAAATCGTGCGGATTTTCATGAACAACCTGGACCGCCCGATCAACATCACGAACGGACCGCAAGGGATTACCGGCGTCGACCCGGTGCACGTGGCGGGCTTCAGCCTCGCGCAAACGCACACGTTGTTCGGTTTCGAATTCCCGTCGGTCTATTCGTACTACTACCTCTTCGTGCTGTGCTCGCTGTTCGTGATCTGGGTCTGTACGCGCCTTCAGCATTCGCGTATCGGCCGTGCTTGGGCCGCGATTCGCGAAGACGAAATCGCCGCGAAGGCGATGGGTATCAACACGCGTAACGTGAAGCTGCTCGCGTTCGCGATGGGCGCGTCGTTCGGCGGCCTCTCGGGTGCGATGTTCGGCGGCTTCCAAGGGTTCGTCTCGCCCGAGTCGTTCACGTTCTGGGAATCGGTCGTGGTGCTCGCCTGCGTCGTGCTCGGCGGCATGGGCCACATCCCCGGTGTGATCCTGGGTGCCCTGCTGCTGGCCATCTTCCCGGAATTCCTGCGCTCGACGATGGGGCCGCTGCAACATTGGATGTTCGGCCATCAGATCGTCGACACGGAAGTGATCCGTCAGCTGCTCTACGGTCTGGCGATGGTTCTGATCATGCTCTACCGCTCGGAAGGTCTGTGGCCCGCGCCGAAGCATGAGGACAAGATCGCGAAACTGGCCAAGCGCAACGCCAAGAAGCCGGTGCGCGCTTAACGCTCGACGGAACGGGAGTCTATCTATGAGCAACAAAAGCATTCGTTTGTCCGTCAAGGGCGTGAACAAGCGGTTCGGCGGCCTGCAAGCGCTGTCGGACGTGGGTCTGCAAATCGAGGAAGGTACGATCTATGGTTTGATCGGCCCGAACGGCGCGGGCAAGACCACGTTCTTCAACGTGATCACGGGGCTGTACACGCCCGATTCGGGCGATTTCAAGCTCGACGGGCTGGACTACACGCCGACGGCCGTGCACCAAGTGGCGCAAGCCGGTATCGCGCGTACGTTCCAAAACATTCGTTTGTTCGGCGGCATGACGGCGCTCGAGAACGTGATGGTGGGGCGCCACGTGCGCACCAAGCACGGGCTGCTGGGCGCGGTGTTCCAAACGCCGGCCGAGCGTAAGGAAGAGCGCGAGATCAAGGAGCGCGCGCTCGAGCTGCTCGAGTACGTGGGCGTGCTGCAATACGCCGACTACACGGCGCGCAACCTGTCGTACGGCCACCAACGCCGCTTGGAAATCGCGCGCGCGCTGGCCACCGATCCGAAGCTGCTTGCGCTCGACGAGCCGGCGGCGGGGATGAACGCGACGGAGAAGGTCGAACTCACGCGTCTTCTGGAAAAGATTCGCGACGACGGCAAGACGATTCTGTTGATCGAACACGACGTGAAGCTCGTGATGCACCTGTGCAATCGCATGACGGTGCTCGATTACGGCAAGGTGATCGCTGAAGGTCTGCCGCAAGACGTGCAGAAGAACCCGAAGGTGATTGAGGCATATCTGGGCGCGGGGGTCCACTGATGGCTACGGCAATGTTGAAAATCAAGGGCCTGCAGGTCAATTACGGCGGCATCCAGGCAGTCAAGGGCGTCGACATGGAAGTGGCGCAGGGCGAGCTGGTCACGTTGATCGGCGCGAACGGCGCGGGCAAGACGACGACGATGAAGGCCATCACGGGCCTGAAGCCCTATTCGGCCGGCGACATCGAGTATATGGGCCAGTCGATCAAGGGCGTGCCGGCGCATGAGTTGCTCAAGCGCGGCTTGGCGATGGTGCCGGAAGGCCGCGGCATTTTCGCGCGCATGTCGATCCTCGAAAACATGCAGATGGGTGCCTATCTGCGCAGCGACAACGACGGCATCGAGAAGGACGTCGAGCGCATGTTCGGCTACTTCCCGCGCTTGAAGGAGCGGGCCAAGCAATTGGCCGGTACGCTCTCGGGCGGCGAACAGCAGATGCTGGCGATGGCGCGCGCGATCATCAGCCGTCCTAAGCTTTTGTTGCTCGACGAACCGTCGATGGGTCTGTCGCCGATCATGGTCGAGAAGATCTTCGAAGTCGTGCGCGACATCTCGAAGGAAGGCTTGACCGTGTTGCTCGTGGAGCAGAATGCACGCCTCGCGCTGCAAGCGGCTAACCGCGGCTACGTGATGGATTCCGGCATGGTCACGATGTCGGGCGATGCCAAGCAAATGCTCGACGATCCGAAGGTGCGGGCCGCGTACCTCGGCGAGTAACGCCATCTCTCGCGCGCCCGTGCGAGACGCACGGGCGCCGTCAATGGGCCCACGGCCCGCAGTCGTTGCAGTAGTCGCAGTAGTGTCATCAAAACCCGATCCAACAAGGGAATAAAACAGTGATTAAGTCGCTTCTCACCGGCTGTGCTGCAGCAGCCGCGCTCTCGTTTGCACTTTCCAATGCCGCTTACGCGGATACGACCGTCAAGATCGGCCACGTCGCTCCGCTCACGGGCGGCTCGGCTCACCAAGGCAAGGACAACGAAAACGGCGCCCGCCTCGCGATCGAAGAGATCAATGCGAAGGGCCTCGTGATCGGTGGTCAAAAGGTCACGCTCCAGCTCGATCCGCAAGACGACGCGGGCGACCCGCGCCAAGCGACGCAAGTCGCGCAAAAGCTCGTCGATGACAAGGTCGTCGCCGTCGTCGGCCACGAAACGTCGGGCACGTCGATCCCCGCATCGAAGATCTACAGCGACGCAGGCATCGTGCAGATCTCGCCGTCGGCAACGAATCCGAAGTACACGGAGCAAGGCTTCAAGACGACGTATCGTGTCGTCGCGACCGACGCTCAGCAAGGCCCCGCGCTCGCGAACTACGCGGCTAAGGAACTGCACGTGAAGAAGATCGCGATCGTCGACGACTCCACGGCGTACGGCCAAGGTCTGTCGCAGCAATTCGAAACGGCCGCGAAGGCGGCGGGCATGACGGTCGTGTCGCACGATGCGACGAACGACAAGGCGGTCGACTTCCGCGCCATTCTGACGAAGATCAAGGGCGAAAATCCCGACGCGATCATGATCGGCGCGATGGACGCGACGGGCGGCCCGTTCGCGAAGCAAGCAAAGCAACTGGGCCTGCGCGCGAAGATCCTCGCGGGCGACGGCGTGTGCACGGCTAACATCGCCGATCTGGCAGGCAACGCGGCGGACAACATCGTCTGCTCGCAAGCCGGCGTCGGTCTCGACCAAATGGCAGGCGGCGCGGCGTTCGCGGCGAAGTACAAGAAGCGCTACGAGCAAGACGTGGTGCTGTACTCGCCCTACACCTACGACGCCGTCTACATCATCGTCGACGCGATGAAGCGTGCGAACTCGGTCGATCCGGCCAAGATCCTCGCCGCGATGCCCGCGACCGATTACAAGGGCGTGATCGGCCAGACGACGTTCGATGCGAAGGGCGACCTGAAGCACGGCGTCATCTCGATCTACGGCTACAAGGAAGGCAAGCGGACCTTCATCAACAAGGTCTCGATGTAAGCTGCGGGCATGAGGCCGGCTTGGGTCCATAGGGCCCGGGCCAGGCCTAAGCCCGAGGTGAAATAAAAAGCCGCATGCGTGTCGATCGCGCATGCGGCTTTTTTGCGCAGGCAAGGCGTCCGAAGATCGCCCCGCGCCTCGCTTACACCCCTCAAAGCGAATCGAGGATGGTGCGCAGCATGGCCATCATTTGATCGATTTCTTCGTTCGTGACGTTCAGCGCCGGCATGAAGCGCAGCAGGTTCGGCCGCGCCGCGTTCAGCAGCAGGCCCATGGGCTGCATGTCGCGTGCCTTCTCCACGATTTGCGGACCGATGTCCTTGCCTAGCAGCAACGCACGCAGCAAGCCCTCGCCGCGCTCGCCCTCGAAGCCGCGCTCGGCCGAAAGCTCGAGCAGCTTCGTGCGCAGGTACTCGCCGCGCGCCCGGACGCCGTCGAGGAAACCCGGCGCCGTCAGCGTCTTGATGACCGCGTATCCGACCGCCGTCATCAACGGGTTGCCGTTATACGTGCCGCCTTGATCGCCCGCCTCGAACACGGCCACGTCGGCCTTCGAGAGCAGCGCTGCGAGCGGCACCCCGCCGCCGATGCCTTTGCCGAGCGTCATGATGTCGGGTTCGATGCCGGAGAGCTCGTAGGCGAAGAGGGTGCCGGCCCGGCCGCAGCCGCTTTGCACTTCGTCGACGATCAGCAGCAGCCCATGGCGCTTCGTCAATGCGCGCAACTCGCGCATGAACTCGGGCGTGGCCGGAATGACGCCGCCTTCGCCTTGAATCGGCTCGAGCATGACGGCGACGGTCTTTTCGCCGATGAGCTTCTCGACCGAAGCGATATCGTTCAGCTCGGCTTTCGGAAAGCCCGGCACTTGCGGGGCGTAGATCGTGTCCCAGCCCGGTTTGCCGCTGGCGGACATCGTCGCGAGCGTACGGCCGTGAAAGCTGTGATCGAACGTGATGATCTCGTACGCACCGTTCTTGAATTTCTTGCCCCATTTGCGCGCGAGCTTGATCGCGCCTTCGTTCGCTTCCGCGCCGCTGTTGGCGAAAAAGACTTTGTCGAAGACGCTGTGTTCGGTCAGCAGCGCGGCGAGGTTGGCCATCGGCTCGTTGTAGAACGCCGGCGACGGGTTGATCAGTCGGCGCGCTTGCGTTTCGAGTGCCTCGATCATCGCCGGATGGCAGTGCCCGAGGCAGTTGACGGCCCAGCCCTGAATGAAATCGAGGTAGCGCTTGCCTTCGCTGTCGACGAGCCACGAGCCTTCGCCGCGCGTAAAGACGATGTCCGGCCGGTTGGTGATGTACATCAGCGACTGCGTCGGGTTCTGCGTCGATTGCATGGCACGGCTCCGCGATAAGTGAAGGAAAGGTGAGCGGGAAATGAAAAAAGCCACGGTAGTCCGTGGCTTTGCGGTTTTGACCGATTACGCGCTTGCCTGCTTGCTGCCGATTGCTGGCGAGGCGCGCGTCCGCTACGAGCCGACGGCTTCCCTGGCGGGGAGCGAGCGGCGACGTCGGAGGGCGGGTAGCTTGCGGTTCATGGGCGCAAGAATACGACAGCGTGCGTGTCGATGCAATGACAGTGCCGCATCGGCTGTCGCATTTTCGTCTCGTCAGACCGCGTTGACGAGATCGGCTTCGCTCGTGAACGAATCGGCGTAAAACTCTTCGGCCGGCAGGCCGTGGTGCGCGGTGAAATCGCGCAAGGCCGATTCGACCATGACCGGCGCGCCGCACGCGTACACCTGGTAGGCCGACAAATCGGGCAAGTCTTCGATCACGGCGCGATGCACGAAACCGGTCCGGCCCGTCCAGTCGTCACTCGGATCGGGCTCGGACAGCACGGGGACGAACTTGAAGTTCGGGTGAGCTTGCGCCCAGCTTTCCGCGAGCTCGAGCATGTACAGATCTTTCTTGCGGCGCGCGCCCCAGTAAAGCGTGATCGGCCGATCGATGTTCTTGAAAAACGCGTGCTCGGCGATGGCCTTGATCGGCGCGAAACCCGTGCCCGAGGCCAACAGGACGATAGGCTTATCGGAATCCTCGCGCAGGAAGAAGGTGCCGAGCGGGCCTTCGAAGCGCAGGATTTCGCGCTCCTTCATCGTATTGAAAACGTGGTCGGTGAAGAGGCCCCCGGGCATGTGGCGGATATGCAGCTCGACCGGACCTTCGTCGTTCGGCGCGCTCGCCATCGAGTAGCTACGGCGCTTGCCGTCCTTCAAAATGAACTCGATGTACTGTCCGGCGAGATATTGCAGCCGCTCGTTCGCGGGCAATTGCAGCTTCAGCACGATGACGTCGTCGGCGCGGCGCTCGAGCGCGTTCACGCGGCACGGCAATTTTTTGACCTGGACATCGCCGACGCCCGCGATCTCGCGCACGTCGATGACGAGATCGGACTGAGCCGTGGCGCAGCAAAACAGCGCCATGCCGCGCGTTTTCTCGTCGTTCGATAATGCCGATGACGAATGCGAGCGTTGCTCGACCTGGCCCGACACGACCTCGCCCTTGCACGAGCCGCATGCGCCGTTCTTGCAGCCGTAGGGGACGCCTACGCCTTGGCGCAGCGCGGCGACGAGTACGGGTTCGTCGGGTTCTACTTGAAACTGCCGGCCGCTTTGCCGGAGGGTCACGTTGTATGCCATAGCTCGATGGAAACGAAAAAAGCGAAAAAATCTTGGGCCGAAGCGCGTGCGGCGGCGGACCGCTACAATGCGCGCACATGAACGCCACACGAATCTTGCGCCGGCCCCGCGTGCTCATCGTCGGATGCGGCGATGTCGGACTACGCTGCGCGCGGCGCTTGCTCGCCCGCTCGGTGCCCGCGCGCGTCATCGCGCTGACCACACGCGCCGAGCGTGCCGGCGTACTGCGCGCCGAAGGCTTGACACCGATCGTCGGCGACCTCGACACCCCGCGCACGTTGCGAAGACTCGCGGGGCTTGCGCCTACCGTACTGCATCTTGCGCCGCCGCCGCCGCACGGCAACGACGATCCGCGCACCCGGGCGCTGATCGCGGCGCTCGGGCGACGCTGGCGGCACCGCCCGGCTCGCCTCGCCGCGCCGGCCGAAGGGCGGCTGCGCCACCTTCGGCAAGCGGCCCGTGATCCATTGGAGCCGAGCCGATTTGCGCCTGGCGTGGGCGTGCGGTCTAAACGCCGTATTGTACCCGAGGCGTTTTCGACGGCATGGCCCGGCGCGCGGTTACGGCTCGTCTATGCGAGTACGTCGGGCGTGTACGGCGATTGTGCCGGTGCTTTCATCGACGAGACGCGGCCGGTCAGGCCCGCGAACGCTCGCGCGAAACGACGCGTGGCGGCCGAGCGCCAACTCAGGCAAGCGAGCGCGCGCGGCGCTGTCGCGGCGAGCATCGTGCGCATTCCGGGCATTTACGCGCGCGAGCGCCTGCCGCTCGCGCGGATCGAGCAACGCAAGCCGGCGCTGCTCGAGGACGAGGACGTCTACACGAACCACATTCATGCCGACGACCTGGCCGCGATCATGCTGCGCGTCGCGGTGCGCGGACGCATCGGGCGTGTCGTCCACGCCTGCGACGACACCGTGCTGAAGATGGGGGCTTATTTCGACCGCGTGGCCGATGCGTTCGGCCTGCCGCGCGTGCCGCGTGTCACACGCGAGGCGGCCCAGCGCAGTCTCGATCCCGCGACGCTGTCGTTCATGCGCGAATCGCGGCGTTTGTCGAACGTGCGGCTCAAGCGCGAATTGGGCGCGACGTTGCGCTATCCGACGGTCGACGACTTCTTACGCGGACTTCGGTCCGTTAAATGAGCGCGGGCAGCGCCTCGAGCAGCAAGAAGCACAGCAGGGCACCAAGCAAAGCGCCGATCAGGTTCGGATGGTAGCGGCGCTTGACGTGCATCACCGTCAGCAATGCGCCGATGAGGATTGCACCGAGCGCCGCGAACACGAGCGTCCCGTACGAAATCTCGAGCGTGCTATGAATGGCCACGACACACCTCCCTCCAACTGTCTCTTGATCGGATTCGCGCGGGCGATCCTCATTTGTTCGTTAGAGGCAGTATAGGGGTGGGACCGGGCGGGCCCCATAGGGGGGCGACCCGATATCGAGGATTCCTTCGGATTAGGTGTGCGCCGGCGCACAGTTCGGGCGGCGCGGGGACCCATGCATCGGCGCCCGGCGCAGGGGCGCACCACGCCCGGTCAACCGCGCAGTGCGCGCAAGGCTTCGTCGTCGAGCCACTGCCATGCGCCCGGCGCAAGCGTTGCCGGTAGCGCGAGCGAGCCGATCTTCTCCCGATGCAGTGCCTCGCAGCGGTTGCCTGCCGCCGCGATCATGCGCTTGACTTGGTGATACTTGCCTTCGTTGACGGTAATCTCGAGCAGCTTCTCGCCGCGGATGCTCGCGCCAGCCGCCGCGATCGGCGCCTTTTCTCCATGCAGCAGCACGCCGTCGCGCAGCGCTTGCAGTTGGTGCTCGTCGAGCGCGTGGCGCGTCGTCGCGAGATAGGTCTTCGGCACCTTGCGCTTCGGGGATGTATGAGCGTGAACGAACTGACCGTCGTCGGAGAGCAGCAATAGCCCGGTCGTGTCCTCGTCGAGCCGGCCGACACATTGAACCCCGCGCGCGGCCAATGGCGGCGGCAGCAACGCAAACACGCTCAAATGGTGTTGCGGATCGCGCGAGCATTCGTAACCGGACGGCTTGTTCAACATCAAGTAGGCGCGCTCGCGGTAGCGCCACTCGGTGCCGTCGACGTCGAACGTTAGATCGTCGAGGGCGAAGTCGGTATGCGCCTCGGTGCATACGGTGCCGGCGACCGTGACGCGCCCCTCGGCAATCAACGCGCGGCATTGGCGGCGTGAGCCGAAGCCTTGTTTGAAGAGAATGCTTTCGAGGTCCATGGCATGCGTCGAATCGAAGTGGCGCGATTGTACGCCCGGTGCGACGCGGCCTTTACGTTGCGCCGCCCCTCCGGCGGATTGTCGCAGCCGCCTTGTACGGTCCGGGCGGCGTCGCCGATAATCGAGCGGTTTGGATTCCCTTTGCGTGCGCTGCGCGCCCGATGATGCTCGATCGCCGATTGCAAAAGCTCGGTACGCTGCTCGGATTGCTTGCAATCTGGCTGACCGTGCTCGCGCCGCCGATCTCTCAGGTGCTCATCTCGCGCACGAGCATCGAGCAATCGTCCTACGTCGAATGCGGGGCGCGGCAGGGTGCGGCCCATTACGCCCATCATGCGCATTACGCCGGCGCAGGCGGATCTCATCGGCACGATACGTTTGAACATGGGCAGGCATGCGGCTATTGCGGCTTTTTCGCGCATCTTCCGTTGCTGCCCGGGTTGACGCCGCGCGTCGTTCCCGCCTTCGCCGCGGCGAAGGCCGCCCATGTCGCATCGGCGGCCGTGCCTTGGCACGCGGAGCGCGTTTATACGGCGCAACCGCGCGCCCCTCCCGCCGTTTCCTGAGTCTTGACCGGAACGTTTCCGCGGCCCACGAGCGCCGCGGTGTCGCCGTGCGCGCGAATCGCGCCGGCAATTCGGCCTGAACATCACCACCGCGACCTCGGACAACGGACCGAATTCGTTCGGTTGGGGGCTGACGCTGCAATACAGCATCCCGTACTTGCAGTCGCAGGTGAAAGACTTGCATCTGCCGCAGCCGCTCTCGAACTTGATTCCGGTCGTCGAATTTCCGATGAGCACGTGTACCGCCGGCGCTTGTTCGGGACAAACGACGGGTACCATCAATCCCGGCTTGCTATGGACGAATCGCTTTGGCCAGTTCGGCATCGAGGCGCAGATCCCCGTGAATCGCGCCAGCGGAACGCATACCGGCGTATTGCTGCAAGCCCATCTATTTTTCGACGACGTATTCCCGGGTTCCCTCGGTAAGCCGTTGTTCTAACTTCGGATTCGAACCATGAAAACATCATCGACTTCGCTGTGCACGCGGATTTTCGCGGCCGCATTGCTGCTGGCGTGCTCGCAATGGGCGAGCGCTCACGCTCATCCGAAACAGCAGACACCGGGCGCCGGCCAAAGCGTGGGCACGGATACGAAACAAGTATCGATCGAGTTCGACGACGCATTGGAGCCCGCGTTCAGCTCGATCAAAGTGACCGACGCGACCGGAGCCGATAGCACGAACGGCAAGTCGGGCGTCGACCCGAACGACAAAAAGCATATGACGGTGGCGCTCGGGACGCTCAAACCCGGCGTGTACACGGTCGCGTGGGTGGCGGTGGCCGCGGACGGCCACCGCACGCAAGGACATTACGCCTTCGTCGTGAAATGACCCGCGTGAGCGAGACGCGGCAGGCCCGGCGCAGCCGCGCCCACGCGCACAAGCTTTCGTTATGCAAGTTTATAGTTGTCAAACCTCATAAACGATAGCTTGCAGCGGTTCGGTGGCAAGCGATGACCATTTGGCGGGGGCTGTGACGTCGATCTGAGGGCGAGCTTGTTTAGTCAATGGCATGACAAGCTCGTCAATGTTGTTTGACAAGATGGATTTTGCAGTGATACCGTCCGGCCTGTCAGTCATCAAAACACTCGTTTCGAGGCCCCATGAACGTGTCCCCACTTGTCGAGAGCGAATTCGCCTCGTCCGTGATGGCGGTGCCCCCGCTTGCGCGCCGCGCCGATTTGTCGATCGATGTCGCCGAAAACCGAAAGCTGATTCGCCATATCGAAGCCGGCGGCGTCACCACGCTGCTGTACGGCGGCAACGCGAACTTCTATCACGTCGCCGTGAGCGAATATCGCGAATTGCTCGACATGCTCGCCGAGAGCGCCGCACCGGGTACCCGTGTGATTCCGTCGATCGGCCCGGACTACGGCAAGATGCTCGATCAAGCCCGCATCCTCGCGCAGACGTCCTACCGAACGGCGATGGTGCTGCCGTTCGCGAACTTCGCGACGCCGGCCGGCGTCGAGTCGGGGCTTACGCGCATCGCCGATACGGCGGGCATTCCCCTCACGCTGTATGTGAAAAGCGAGCAATACGTCGACGTCGATACGCTCGCGCGGCTCGTCGACCGTGGCACGCTCTCCGCCGTGAAATATGCGATCGAGCGCGACGATCCGTCGAACGATCCGTATCTGCGCCGTCTGCTGCAAAGCGTGAATCCGGCGCGTGTCGTATCGGGCATGGGCGAGCGCCCGGCCGTCATCCATCTGCGCGATTTCGGCTTGGCCGCCTGGACGACGGGCTCGGGCTGTATCGCCTCGCGCGCCGTGACCGAACTCATGCGCGCCGTGCGCGAGTCGCGTGCCGCCGATGCACAGCGCCTCTACGATGCGTTCATGCCGCTCGAAACGTTGCGTGACGACATCTCGTTGATCCGCGTGTTGCATGACGCCGTGACGTTCTCGGGCGTGGCCGATATGGGCGCGATTCTGCCTTTGCTCAGCGAAACGCCGAAGCAGCACCACGACGCGGTGCGCGCCGCGGCCCAGGCATTGCTCGCGTTCGAGCAAGCCTTGCGTGCCGCAAACGGCGCTTGACGAGTAGGGACGGGCGACTATGCGCATTGCTGGCGAGATGTTGTTGGGCGCGTCTTCGGTAAGAGGGACGCAAGGAACGATGCGTGCGTTCGATCCCGCGCGTAACGCCGAGATCGAACCGTCCTTCGGAATGGGCGGCGTGGCCGAGGTGGAGCGCGCGTGCGCATTGGCGGCCGCGGCCTTCGATCCGTTCAGGGCGGCGCCGCTCGAGACGCGTGCACGGTTGCTCGAGCTGATCGCCGAGCACATCGCCGCGCTGGGCGATATGCTCATCGAGCGCGCGCAGGCGGAATCGGCGTTGCCCAAGGCCCGCCTCGAAGGCGAGCGCGCACGCACGATTGGCCAACTCAAGCTCTTCGCGCAACTCGTGCGCGACGGACGCTGGTGCGGCGCGGTGCTCGATTCCGCAATGCCCGAGCGTACGCCGGCGCCGCGCCCCGATTTGCGCGCGCAGCGTATCGGGCTCGGCCCGGTAGCCGTATTCGGCGCCAGCAACTTTCCGCTCGCATTTTCGGTCGCAGGTGGGGACACGGCATCGGCGCTGGCGGCCGGGTGTCCCGTCGTCGTCAAAGCGCATCCGGCCCATTTGGGCACGTCCGAACTGGTCGGCCGGGTCATTCAAAAAGCGGTGGCAGATCTCGGCTTGCCTGAGGGCGTGTTCTCGCTCGTGATCGGCGCGGGCAACGCGATCGGCGAGGCCCTCGTCGCGCATCCCGCGATCAAGGCGGTCGGTTTCACCGGTTCGCGCGGCGGCGGTTTGGCCCTGATGCGCATCGCTGCGTCGCGGCGCGAGCCGATTCCCGTTTATGCGGAGATGAGCAGTGTGAACCCGATGTTCGTGCTGCCCGCAGCGCTTCGCGCGCGCACGGATGCGCTGGCTCGCGGTTTCGTCGATTCGTTGACGCTCGGCGTCGGCCAGTTCTGCACGAACCCGGGGCTCGTGATCGCGATCGAGGGTGGGGCATTGGACGCATTCGTCGATGCCGCCGCCCGCGCGCTCGAAGCGAAAAGCGCCCAAACGATGTTGACCGCCGGCATTGCGGCGGCTTATCGAAGCGGCATCGATGCGCGTGCGAAGAGCCCCGGCGTCACGCGCCTGGCCGATGGCGCCGCGAGCGACGCGCAATGCGCCGGGCGCCCTGCGCTGTTCAAGACGAGCGCGGCCGAGTTTCTCGCGAACCCGCACCTGCAGGACGAAATCTTCGGCCCGGCTTCGCTGATCGTGCAATGCCGCGACGCCGACGAGCTGCTGCGCGTGGCCGAGTGCCTCGAAGGGCAATTGACGGCTACGCTGCACATCGACGAAGCGGACTATGTGCTCGCGGCGCAGCTCATGCCGACGCTGGAACGCAAGGTAGGGCGGATTCTCGCGAACGGATTTCCGACGGGCGTCGAGGTAACGTATGCGATGGTGCACGGCGGCCCATTTCCGGCAACGTCCGATGCGCGCACGACCTCGGTTGGCGCTATGGCGATCGAGCGGTTCCTGCGCCCGGTGTGCTACCAAGATTTGCCCCAGGCACTCATGCCGGTGGCGCTGCGCGACGAAAACCCGCTGGGTCTTTGGCGCGTGCGCGACGGCGAGCTCGCGCGCCGCTGACGGCGGCGTTCGGTGGCCGGCATTTTCACTGATTCAGTATTGCGGAGTGGCACGAAGTGAGCACGAACAGAAAGAAACCCGAAGAGCTGCGCAGCCACCGCTGGTACGGCGTGAACGATCTGCGTTCGTTCGGCCATCGCTCGCGCAGCGCACAGATGGGCTATAGCCGCGAGGAATATGCGGGCAAGCCCGTGATCGCGATCCTGAACACGTGGAGCGAGATCAATCCATGCCACACGCACTTCAAGGTGCGCGTGGAGGAAGTGAAGCGCGGGATTTGGCAGGCGGGCGGCTTTCCGATCGAGCTGCCCGTGCAAACCCTCTCTGAGCCGTTCCAAAAGCCCACGACGATGCTGTACCGCAATTTCCTCGCGATGGAAGTCGAGGAAACGTTGCGCTCGTACCCGGCGGACGGCGTCGTGCTGATGGGCGGCTGCGACAAGACCACGCCCGCGCTGCTGATGGGCGCGATTTCGATGGACTTGCCCGCGATCTTCCTACCCGCCGGCCCGATGCTCAACGGCAATTGGAATGGCCGTACGCTCGGCTCCGGTTCGGATACGTGGAAGTATTGGGCCGACCTGCGCGCGGGCAAGATCACCGAGGACGACTGGAAGGGCGTCGAGGGCGGCATCGCGCGTTCGCCCGGGCATTGCATGACGATGGGCACCGCCTCGACGATGACGAGCGCTGCGGAAGCGCTCGGCTTTACGTTGCCGGGCTTCGCATCGATTCCGGCCGCCGATTCGCGCCACGCGCAAATGGCCGCGAAAACGGGCATGCGCATCGTCGACATGGTGTGGGAAGACCTCAAGCCCTCCGACATCATCACCGGCAAGTCGGTCGACAACGCCGTCACGACGTGTCTCGCGCTGTCCGGTTCGACGAATGCGATCGTGCACATGATCGCGCTCGCGCGCCGCGCGGGTATCCCGCTCACGCTCGGGCACTACGACGATCTGTCGCGGCGCACGCCCGTGCTCGCGAATATCCGCCCGACCGGCCAGTACCTGATGGAAGACTTCTATTACGCGGGCGGTTTGCGCGCGATGCTCAAGGAACTCGGCGAGCTGATCGACGGCACGCAGCGCACGGTCAACGGCAAGACCCTCGGTGAAAACATCGCGGACGCCGAGATCTTCAACGACGAAGTCATCCGCCGGATCGCGGCTCCCGTCATGCCCGATACGGGGCTCGCGGTGCTGCGCGGCAACTTGGCACCTGACGGTGCGGTGATCAAGCCCGGCGCGGCCGACCCGAAGCTGCACGTGCATACGGGACGCGCCGTCGTATTCAAGGACTACAACGACATGGCGGCCCGTATCGACGACGACGCGCTCGACATCGACGACCAGTGCGTCATCGTGCTCCAGCATGCTGGCCCCGTGGGCGCGCCCGGCATGCCGGAATGGGGCCAATTGCCGATTCCGAAGAAGCTGCTGCAAAAGGGCGTGCGCGATATGGTGCGCATCTCCGACGCGCGCATGAGCGGCACGAGCTACGGCGCGTGCGTGCTGCACGTGGCGCCCGAATCGTTCATCGGCGGTCCGCTCGCGCTCGTGCGCGACGGCGATCTGATCGAACTCGACGTGCCTGCCCGCAAGCTGAACGTCCTGATCGGCGACGAGGAGCTTGCGCGCCGCAAGGCCGCGTGGGTGCCGCCCGCGCCGCGCTTTACGCGCGGCTACGGCGCGATGCATCAAATCCACGTCATGCAAGCCGATAAAGGCTGCGATTTCGACTTCCTGCAACGCGAAGGCGCGCAAGGGGCGAGTTGCGGCGGCAGCGGCGGCGAGCCGGAGATTCACTAACAGCTAGGTTCGCCCGTTCGACGCGTACGCCGAACGGGCTCCCTCGCATCGAAGCGGTTCGGGATGGGTGCGCCTGCAGGAGGCAGGCGCGCGTGCTCCGGCGGCGCGGGGCCCCGCGTCATGTTATTAGGACTCCTAATGAAAAGACGACTGGCACGCACGCTTCGATCGATCGGGAGCGGTTAAAGCAGTGACTGGCGCCGTGCGGCGGCCAGGCGGTATCGAGCGGCAATGCAAACGCGCCGCGATAAGTCCAACAAAGACCAGGAGATTTGATGAAGCACTATAAACAAGCCACGCTCACGCTCGCCGGCGCGGCGGCGGTGCTCGCGAGCACCGGCGCATTCGCGCAATCGAGCGTCACGCTCTACGGCATCGTCGATACCGGCATCGGCTACCTGAGCAACCAAGCGCCCTCCACGGGCGCGACCTCGGGCGGCAAGTCCGTCGTGAAGATGCTCGAAGGCGTGTGGGGCGGCGAACGCTTCGGCCTCACCGGCAGCGAGGATCTGGGCGGCGGCACGAAGACGATCTTCAAGCTCGAAGAGGGCTTCAACCTCGATAACGGCACGATGGGCAAGAGCGGCCTCGCGTTCAACCGCGCGTCGTGGGTCGGCCTCGACAACGCAAAATTCGGTACGTTCACGGCGGGCCGTCAGTACACGCCTTACTACACGATGCTCTCGCCGTACAGCCCGACGACTTGGCTGACGGGCGCCTACGGCGCGCATCCGGGCGACCTCGACGCGCTCGATACCGACTATCGCGTGAACAACGGGCTCGTCTATACCTCGCCGTCGTTCGGCGGATTCAAGGTGAGCGGCATGTACGCGCTCGGCGGTGTGGCAGGCAGCTTCAATGCCGGCTCCACCTGGAGCGTGGCCGCGCAATACCTGATGGGTTCGGCCGGTATCGCGGTCGGCTTCGCGCGCTTCAATAACGCGACGAATGGCGGCGGCGCATGGAGCACGAGTTCGACGGCCTATTCCGGGACGGGCGAGCAAGGCGTCTCGAGCATCACCAACGGCTATCAGAACGCCGCCGCGCAACAGCGCTTCGCCGTGACGGGCGGCTACAAGTTCAGCCCGCAGTGGGATGTTTCGGCAACGTATTCGAACGTGCAGTACCTGCCGGGCATCAGCTCCGGCTTCACGGACAAGGCGATCTTCAATACGGGCGGCGTCGTGCTGCATTTCCGTCCCGCCTCGGCCTGGGACCTCGCGGCCGGCTACAGCTACACACGCGCCACCAAGGCCAACGGAATTCAAGACGCGGCCAGCTATCAGCAAGTGAACTTGACGCAGCTTTACAGCCTGTCCAAGCACACGCGCATCTACGTGCTCGAGGCGTATCAGCACGCCAACGGCCAAACGTTGAGCACGAGCGGCAAGGCGGTGAACGCAACCGCGAGCATCGGCGAGCAATCGGCCTCGGCCACGCGCAGCCAGTTCGCCGCGACGCTCGGCATCAACCACCAGTTCTGATTCGGGCGGCCTCCCGGCGGGCGGTGGCGAGCAAGGCGCCCTGCCCCCGGGTATGTACTAGGCCGCAAGTCCATGACATGTCAATACAATCATCTACATTGTAAGACAACATGGCCAATAGCAATAAAGATGTCAGTCGCGAGCTCGTTTCGTCGGATTTTTCGTCGGACTCTGTAGACAACGACGAGAAGGGCCTTCGCGCAATCAGTAGACGATCCATATCCCGAGGAGATCAGAAAATGAAACGGAAATTCGCCCTGTCCAGTGTCGCCATGGCGCTGGCTGCCTCGTGCCTCGCATTGGCGGCAGGAACGGCGCAGGCTCGCGTGTTTCGCGCGGCCGACGTGCATAGCGATACGTTCCCGACCACGATGGCGTTGAAGTTCATGGGGGACGAAATCTCGAAGGCCACAGGCGGCAAGGACAGTCTGAAGGTGTTCGGCAATAGCGCGCTCGGTTCGGAAAACGACACGATCGATCAGGTTCGGATCGGCGCGATCGATATGGTTCGCGCCAACGCGGCGGCCTTCAACGATATCGTTCCCGAATCGATGATCCCGTCGCTGCCGTTCTTGTTCCGCGACATCGACCATTTCCGCAAGGTCATGTATGGCCCGATAGGACAGAAGATTCTCGATGCGTTCGCCGCCAAGGGGATGGTTGCGCTGACGTTCTACGAGAGCGGCGCGCGCTCGATCTACGGCAAGAAGGCGATCCACTCGCCGGCCGACATGAAGGGCATGAAGGTGCGGGTCCAACCGTCCGATCTGATGGTCGACGAAATCAAGGCGATGGGCGGTACGCCCACGCCGATGCCGTTCTCCGAGGTGTATACGGGGTTGAAGACGGGACTCGTCGATGCGGCCGAGAACAACATTCCGTCGTACGTCGAAACGAAGCACTATGAGGTCGCGCCGGACTTCTCCGAGACCGAGCATTCGATGACGCCCGAAGTGGTGGTCTTCTCCAAGAAGACTTGGGACACGTTGACGCCGCAAGAACAGCAGGCCATCCGCAAGGCGGCGGTCGATTCGGTGCCGTATTACCAAAAGCTGTGGGTGGCCAAAGAGTCCGACGGGGTGCAAACGGTCAAGAAGGCCGGTGTGACGATCGTGCCGGCGGCGCAGATCGATCGCGCGGGATTCGTGAAAGCGATGCAGCCGGTTTGGGCCAAGTACGAGAAGACGCCGGCGATGAAGCAGATCGTCGACGAGATCGTCTCGACCAAGTAAGCGCCGAAACCGCACGCTCCAAAGCTCAAGCGCTCAACGGCGCATAGACGCCTCAAAGGCGCGTCCCGCACGCATGAAGTGCGCGATGCGCCCAAGGGGCCGTCATGTCTTGCATGAGAGACCGACCCATGAACTTCATCAAGCGTCCGAGCGGCATCGTCGCGCTCTTGATCACGGTGCTTGCCTCGATTTGCCTGGCCGTGCTTTGCGTACTCGTCATGTACAGCGTCGTGATGCGCTACGTGTTCGATAGCGCGCCCGACTACGTCGAGCCGATCGGTTTGCTGATGGTGCTCGGGGTGGCCTTCATGGGCGCGGCGCTCAAAGTGCGCGACGGCGGGCATATCGGCCTCGATTCGCTCGCCAAGGCATTGCCGCCGCGCGGGCGGCTCGTGCTCGAGGCGCTGCAGCAGCTTTGCCTCGTCGCGTTTTCGCTCGCAGTGTGCTTCGGCACCAAGGAAATGGCGATGACCACGATCGACGATCGAATCCCGATTCTGGGATTGCCCGAGGCCGTTCGCTATGCGATCCCCTTCGTCGCCAGCGCCTGCACGATCCTTTTCTCAATCGAGCGCTTGCTCGCGCTCTTCGCGCCAAAGCGGACGTGATTCAAATGGAACTCTTGATCCTAGTCGTCAGTTTTATCGTCTTTCTCGTCTTGGGAGTGCCGGTTTCGTTCGCATTGGGTCTTTCGTGCGTATTGACCTATCTGCATGAGGGACTGCCGCTCGCCACCGCGATGCAAGCGATGGTTTCCGGCATCAACGCCTTCTCGTTTCTCGCCGTGCCGTTCTTCATCCTGTCCGGCGAGTTGATGTTGCACGGCGGGATCGCCGACCGGATTTTGCGCTTCGCGCAAGCCACCGTCGGGCATTTCCGCGGCGGCCTGGGGATGGCCAACGTCGTCGCCTGCACGCTGTTCGGCGGCGTCTCGGGCTCGCCCACGGCCGATACGTCGGCGATGGGCGGCGTGGTCATTCCGCTCATGAAGCGCGAGGGGTATAGCGCCGCTTACGCCGTGAACGTCACGACCCATGCATCGCTCGCGGGCGCATTGATGCCCACTTCGACGAACATGATCATCTATGCGCTTGCCGCGCAAGGGATCACGGGCATCGTCGCGGGGCACTCGGTCACCGGCGTCTCGATCGGCGACCTGCTGTTCTCGGGTTTGCTGCCGGTGCTGTGGGTCATGGGCTTCGTGCTGCTGGCCGCGTACTGGCAGGCCGTGCGCTATCGCTTTCCGCGCCGCGCCGACGGCACCTCCGAGCTGCCGATCTTTCCCGGCTGGTTCGCGGTGGCCAAGTCGTTCGTCGGCGCGGTGCCGGGGCTGCTCGTCATCGTCATCATCTTGCTGTGCGTTGCCAAGGGCATCGCGACCGCGACCGAGGCCGCCGCCATCGCGGTAGCGTATTCGCTCGTATTGACCTTCATCGTCTACCGGACGATGACGCTCAAGAAGCTTTGCGTGTCGCTCGCCCGTGCGACTCGCACCACCGGCGTGGTGCTGCTGCTGATCGGCGTGTCGAACATGCTGCGCTTTCAGATGGCGTACCTCGAAATTCCCGATGCGATCGAACATCTGCTCGAGCATGCGACGACGGTGCCCTGGCTCATGCTGCTCTACATCAACATCATCCAGGTGTTCCTCGGCACGTTCGTCGATATGGCCGCGCACATCTTGATCACGACGCCGCTGTTCTTGCCGATGGCGATGCACTACGGTGTCGGCCCCGTGCAGTTCGGGATCATGATTTTGCTGAACTGCTCGCTCGGCCTCGTGCATCCGCCGATCGGCTCGGTGCAATTCATCGGCTGCGCGATCGGCGACGTGTCGATCGGTGAGACGACGAAGATCGCATGGCCGTATTACCTGGCGATCTTCAGCGCGATCAACATCGTCACGTATTTCCCGTACTTCTCGACTTGGCTGCCGAGCTTGATCAACGCGCATCCCGTCTTCTGAACGAGCGCGCTCAGCGGGCGGGTTTGAAGCGCGCGGCGAGCGCGTCGGCACCGCGCCCGAGAATGCCGATGTCGGAGCCGACGGCTGTAAACAAGCACCCCAATTCGATGTAGCGGCGCGCGAACGTCTCGTTCGGCGTCAAGATACCCGCGGGTTTTCCGGCTGCGACGATGCGTTCGATCGTCTGCTCGATCGTCGCTTGTACTTCGGGATGGGCGATATCGCCCGCGTGGCCGAGCGCCGCCGCGAGGTCGCCGGGCCCGACGAACACGCCGTCGACGCCCTCGACGGCCGCGATCCGTTCGAGATTTTCGAGTCCGAGGCGGCTTTCCACTTGCACGAGGACGCATAGCTCGTCGGCGCAATGCTTGGCGTAATCGGCGATACGCCCGTAGCCTGAGCCGCGCGCCCCCGACGCGTAGCCGCGCACGCCTTGCGGCGGGTAGCGCGTGAACGCGACGGCGTCGCGCGCTTGCGCTTCGGTTTCGACGTACGGAATCAGCAGCGTCTGCACGCCGGCGTCGAGCAAACGCTTGATCGCCACCATATCGTTCCACGGCGGGCGGACGACGGGATGCGTTGGGTAGGCGGCCATCGCCTGCAACTGGCTCACGACCATCGGCAACTCGTTGGGCGCGTGCTCCATGTCGAGCACGAGCCAATCGAAGCCGGCGCCGGCCAGCAACTCGACCGAGAGGGGGCTGGCGAGGCTCGACCACAAACCGATTTGCTGTTCGTGTGCGGCGAGCGCGCGCTTGAAACGATTTTCGGGCAGTTGCATCGACGATCCCCGGTGAGGTCGAAGGAAATACGCTCAGCGCGGCGCGGCGCCGGGCGCCTGCCGCGAGAAATCGTAGCTTGCGAAGCTACCGCCTTGATAGCGTTGGCCGACGCTGTCCATCGCGTTCGGCTTGGCGAGGATCTCGGACGCGTAGTCTTCGGCGTTCTGGGTTGGTCGATAGTTTAGGCGCGCAGCCCCCGCGTTGTCCCAGTAGCTGCGCGTATTGGCCGACACGCCCCACACCACCTCGAAGCCGAGATCGGGCGTGTCGATCGAGCGCTCGATCAACTGCAGCAGGTCGTCGAAACCCAGCCACGTGCTCAGATGGCGAAACTCCGTGGGCTTTTCGATGCAACTGCCGATGCGGATGCATACGCTTTCGATACCGTGCTTGTCCCAGTACAAGCGAGCGAGACCTTCGCCCCACATCTTACTCAGGCCGTAAAACCCGTCGGGACGAAAGTCGCAATCGAGCGCGAGTTTCGATTCGACGGGGTGCATGCCGACCGCGTGATTCGAGCTCGCGAAAACGATGCGGCGCGTGCCATGGCGGCGCGCGCCTTCATACACTTCGACGAGCGCGCGCAGGTTGTTCTCGATGATCTCGGGCAACGGGCGCTCCACGCTGGTACCGGCCATGTGAATCAGCACGTCCACGCCTGCGAGCAATCGATCGACGACCGCGGCATCGCGCAGATCGCCGTGCATGACGTCTTCGCCGTCCACGAGCGGCTCGAGCGGTTTCGTGCCCGCCGCCGATCGCAGGTTCACGCCGCGCTCGAGCAGCGTTTTGCGCAACACGCGGCCGAGTTGGCCTGCCGCACCGGTCAATGCAACTTTCTTCACGATACGAATCCTTGTCGAAGGGGCTTGAAAGAGGGGAGCGCGCGCCGCTCTACGCTCTTACGTCGGCTGTGCGCGCCGCTTGTTCGGGCGAGAAGTTCGCCAATTGCTCGAGCGCCCGCACGATCGCGGAATGATCCCAACCGCGACCGCCTTGGGCGACGCAAGCGCTGAATAGCTGCTGCGTGCTCGCGGTATTGGGCAGCGCCATGGCCAGGCTGCGGGCACTATCGAGCGCGAGGTTCAGATCCTTCTGATGCAGTTCGATTCGAAATCCCGGCTCGAAGGTGCGCTTGATCATGCGTTCGCCGTGGACCTCGAGCACGCGCGACGATGCGAAGCCCCCCATCAGCGCCTCGCGCACTTTGGCCGGATCGGCGCCGGCCTTCGCGGCAAACGTCAGTGCTTCGCCGACCGCTTCGATCGTCAGCGCGACGATGATTTGATTGGCGACCTTCGCCGTTTGCCCGTCGCCGTTGCCGCCGACGAGCGTGATGTTGCGGCCCATCAGTTCGAAAAGCGGCTTGGCGCGCGCGAACGCTTCTTGCGAACCGCCAACCATGATCGTCAGCGTGGCCGCTTTCGCGCCGACCTCGCCGCCCGATACCGGCGCGTCGAGGTAGTCGCAACCGAGCGCCTCGATGCGGCGGGCGAACTCGCGCGTGGCGAGCGGCGAGATCGAGCTCATGTCGATGACGAGCTTGCCCGGTGAGAGCCCTTGCGCCACGCCGTTTTCACCGAACAACACCTTCTCCACATCGGCCGTGTCGGGCAGCATGGTGACGACGATGTCGGCCGCGTGAGCCACGGCTTTCGCGCTCTCGCAGGCATGGGCGCCGGCGGCGATCAGTTCGCCCGGCACTTGCCGGCGCGTATGCGCATAGAGTTCGTGCCCGCCCTTCAGGAGATTGCCGGCCATGGGCGCGCCCATGATGCCGAGGCCGATAAAGCCGATCTTGCTCATTGCGTTTGTCCTCGCGGGAGTGCTCGCGCGCTCGGTTAGAGATAGTCCGCGGCCCAGTGCAGGCCGGCGGCCGTCGTCGTCGCCGGCTTGTATTCGCAGCCGATCCAACCGTCGTAGCCGAGCGTCTCGAGGTGCGCGAACAGGAACGGATAGTTGATCTCGCCGGTGCCCGGTTCGTGGCGGCCGGGGTTGTCCGCGAGTTGCATGTGGGCGATCTTCGGCAGATGCCGTTCGATCGTGGCGGCGAGCTCGCCCTCCATGCGCTGCATGTGATAGATGTCGTACTGCAAGAAGACGTTCTCGCTCGCGCTAGCTTCGATCAGATTGATCGCTTGCTGCGAATGGCTGACGTAAAAGCCCGGGATGTCGTAGGTATTGATCGGTTCGATCAAGAGGCGGATGCCGGCGGCAGCCAGCGCGCGAGCAGCGAACTCCACGTTCGCGACGAACGTTTCGCAGATCGTATCGGGCGCCACGCCGACCGGCGCAATCCCGGCCAATACATTCAGTTGCGTGCAACCGAGCGCTTGCGCGTATTCGATGGCCGTGCCCACGCCGTCTTGGAACTCTCCGACGCGATCGGGCAGGCAGGCGATGCCGCGTTCGCCGCCGGCCCAATTGCCCGCAGGCAAGTTGTGCAGCACTTGCTTCAGGCCGTGCACATGCAGTTGCTCGGCGAGCTGGTGCTTGTCGTATGCGTAGGGGAACAGGAATTCGACGCCCTTGAAGCCGGCATGGGCGGCTTGAGCAAAGCGTTCCATAAAATCGACCTCGCCGAACAGCATGGTGAGGTTCGCGCAGAGTTTCGTCATCTCGTGTCTCTTGGGGGAGCGGCCGGATCGGAGGACGATCCTAATCGCTTGCGAAGCGAAGCGTCGAAGGCAAGGGATATCTAGCGCGCATCGGTTCGACGCCGACGCGCCCGTGCCGCCGACCATGTAAGACATCGTCGGCGAAGTGATCAAAGTTGTCAAGCAAATCGCCGTGAACCCAGGGGTTTCCCTAGGTACGGGACCGCGCGATTAGGAAGGAAGGGAAGGGGGATCGGCGCGCGTCAGGAACCGAACATGCGGCTCAGCGCGTGTTCTAGGTGATCGCGCATGGCGCGGGTCGCGCGTTGCGGATCGCGTGCGGCGATCGCTTGCAACACTTCGAGGTGTTCCTGCTGCACGACGCGTTGCCGTTCAATCGACTTCACGAGCGAGAGGTTGCGCGACAGGTTCATGCTGAAGACCATCTGCTCTTGGATGGACGACAGCGCAGCCACGAAAAATTGGTTTTTCGATGCGCGTGCGACGGCGAGGTGAAACGCGAAGTCGTCCTTTGCACCGATACCCGACGTTTCGACGATCGTTTGCAGGTTGTCCCATTCGTGCTGAATCGCGGCGATGTCGTCTTCCTCGGCCTTTTCGGCGGCGAGCGCGGCCGCGCCGGATTCGATCACCACGCGGTATTCGTAGCAGCGGCGAATGTCCGAGAGTGTCTCGAGCGGCGCGAATCGGCGCACGTCCGGATCGGGGCGCCGGACGACGGTCGTGCCCGACCCGTGGCGCGTGGCGATGATGCCGTCGGCGCGCAACTGCGCGAGCGCTTCGCGCACGGTCGGCCGAGAGGTTGCGAAACGCTCGGCCAGCGCGTGCTCGGTCGGCAGCCGTTCCCCTTCCTTGTACTCGCCATCGATGATGCGGTTGAGGATATCGCTGTAAATGCGCGCCGGCATGCGCGGCGCCTTCTGCTCGGCCATTTGGGGCGTGGTGGGATGAGTTGTCATGAGTGTGACCGATTGTAAGTCACGGCAAGTCGGAAATCATAGCGTGCCGCTCGATTGTGCCCCGGGGACCTGTCGGTGAAGCGGCGGCTACAAGGTGCCGCCGAACTCCGGTTCGGGTAAGCCGCGCACCCCCGGATGCAGCGCGAAGACATAGCCGTCGTGCTCGCCGACGGGGTTCGGGCAGATGGTGGTGACGAATAGCGTGTCGAGGCCGTCGCCGCCGAATGCGCACATCGACGGCTTGGCGGCCGGCAACGCGAGCTTGCGATCGAGGCGGCCGTCGGGCGTAAAGCGTAGCAGCAGGCCGGCGTCGTTTGCGCAGGTCCAATAACAGCCGTCGGCGTCGATCGCCGCGCCGTCCGGGCGGCCCGCGTAGTCGTGCAAATCGGCGAAGACGCGGCGGTTCGTCGGCAAGCCGTCGTCCACGTCGTAGTCGAACGCCCAAATGAGCCGGCTCGAGGTGTGCGAATCGGAGAGATACATAGTGCGGCCGTCGGGCGACCAAGCCAGGCCGTTTTGCGTGCACAGGCCCGCGACGATCGGGGCGGAGAGGCCCGTTTGTGCGCCGTATCGATAGAGCTTGCCGGCGGGGTGGGGCTGCGTTGCGTCCTGCACCATCGTGCCGGCCCAGAAGCGGCCCTGGCGATCGCACCGCCCATCGTTGAAGCGCATGCACTCGGCGTCGTGCTCGACCCGGGCTAGGCGGCGAATCGTCGCGGTGCCGATGTGTTCGTTCGCGT
This sequence comes from Trinickia dabaoshanensis, assembly GCF_002879885.1. GTDB lineage: Bacteria > Pseudomonadota > Gammaproteobacteria > Burkholderiales > Burkholderiaceae > Trinickia > Trinickia dabaoshanensis. The sequence goes on along the minus strand of NZ_PNYA01000034.1, from coordinate 17,593 downwards.
TTTCGTGATTTGCGGATTGGCCTTCGGTTTCGACTTCGCCTAGCTCGACCGCGAATAGACCTGTCTCCAAGGCGGCCAACACGGTGCCGACGGCATCGAACGCGATGCAGCCCACGCGCTCCGGCAAGGTCCAGCGCGTGCGTCGCGCGCGCGTTAGCTCATAACGCACGATGGCTTGCGCCGGGATGTCCACCCAGTACAGCGCGCGTTGCGATGCGCGCCAGACCGGGCTCTCGCCGACGGCGCAACGCAGAGGGTCTCGATGCTCGAGGCGATACGGTTGCGCGGTCAGTTGGTCGTCGCTCATGGATGTTCCGTTGCGGTGAGGCGAGGCGTCGAAAGAAAGCGCCGCCCACTGCGGCCGTCTCGACGGAGGTATGGCTATTGTTGTTATACAACATGTAGATTGTCAATCATGTGTGCGCCGGAGTGGGCAGCATCGGGTCATGCGGGACGCAAGCGGTGTCGAGAGAGCCGGGTGATCATCAATGCGAATAGAAATGTTTCTCATTTGCATTTATCATGCGAGCTATCTCAGAATTCCCCGCTACCCGAACGAGGGTAGCGGCCTTGGTCCGTCTGCTTGTTCGCTCAATAACTATGTCTGTCTGCAATCGGGGTGTTGTTCGAGGCGTCGCGCGTCGGCGTCGCATTCTTCCTGTTTCCGTCGCCGGTGCCGTGCTCTCGACGATCGCCGGCCATGCCGCGGCGCAAGCCGAAGGCACGGTGGCGCTACCCACCATCACCGTCAAGGACAAAGCGCCAAGCTTGCCAGGCGACTATGCGCCGACTTTCGCCGGCGGGCAGGTTGCGCGCGGGGCCGAGTACGGCGTGCTCGGCAAACAGACGAACCTCGACATGCCGTTCACTGTCACGAGCTACACGTCTCGGCTGATCGAGCAGCAGCAGGCGCGGACGCTCGCCGACGTCATCGCCAACGACCCGGCCGTGCGCAGCGCGTTCGGTTTCGGCAACTTCTCCCAAGAGTTCGTCGTGCGCGGTTTCCCGCTCGAGGGCGACGATATTTCCCTGAACGGCTTGTATGGAATCGTCCCGCGTCAACTCGTCATGACCGAGGCGCTCGAACGCGTGGATGTGTTCCGCGGAGCGAATTCGTTCGTCGGCGGCGTGCCGCCTTCGAGTTCGGGCGTGGGCGGCGGCATCGATCTGCGGCTGAAACGCGCTGACGACAAGCCGCTCACGCGCATCACGCTGGACGGGACGGCTTCCGGAGAGGTCGGCACGCACGTCGATGTCGGCAGGCGCTTCGGCGATCGCGATCAGTTCGGCATTCGCGTCAATTCGGCCGCGCACGGCGGCGAGACGTCGATCGACGGCGAGCATCGGCGCGATGCGATTACGTCGGTGTCGCTCGACTATCGCGGCGAAAAGCTGCGCGTGTACGGGGATTTCGTCTACCAGCGCGAGAAGATCACCGATGGGCGCTCGGTCGTGTATGTGCGAGGCAATGCGATCCCGGCTGTTCCGTCCGCCACTTACAACTACACGCAAGCGTGGAACTACAGCACGCTTGAAGACACGCTCGCGATGGTCCGAGCCGAATACGACTTCTTGCCGGGCTGGACGGCCTATGCGAGCGCGGGTGTCCATCACGACAGCGAACGCGGTCAATACGAATCGCCGACGTACGTTTCGCCCACCGAAACGTCAGGCTATCGATTGGGCGTGCCGTACAAGGCCGACGGCCTGGCCGGCGAGGCGGGCGTGCGCGGGGCGTTCGCAACGGGACCGGTGACGCACCGGCTCAGCGCGGGCGTGTCGATTTCTCACCTGAACACGTACAGCGCCTACGACATGTCGGGCACCTTCCCGACGAGCCTGTACGACACTGTGCAAGTGCCTCAACCGGCTGCGCTTTTCTCGGGCGGCAACTTGAACGATCCCGGTTTGACGAGCACGACCTTGATGCGCAGCGCAGCGATCGCGGACACGCTCGGGTTCCTGAACGATCGCGTTTTGTTCACGCTGGGTGCGCGCTATCAAAAGCTCCACGTCGCCGATTACGACTACACGGGCGCGTCCACGTCCGTCTACGATCAGTCCGCGACCACACCGGTATTCGGGCTCGTCGTGAAACCGTGGCGAAGCGTGTCGTTTTACTTGAATCGTACCGAGGCGTTGTCGCAGGGCGGACAGGCGCCTTCGACCGCGCGCAACGCGAATCAAATGCTCGCGCCGTATCGCGCGCGCCAAGTCGAGGCGGGCGTTAAATACGACGCCGAGCGCTACGGCGCGTCGCTCGCCGTCTATCAGATCAATCAGCCGTCCGCATACGTGGACCCGGCGACGGAGATCTACGGCACGAACGGCGATCAGCGCCATCGCGGCGTCGAAGTATCGATGTTCGGCGAGCCGATCAAAGGGGTACGGCTGATCGCGGGCGGCACGTTGATCGACGCCACCTTGCGCGGCACGGCGGGCGGGGCCGACGACGGCAATCGGCCGATCGGCGTGCCCCGCTACATGTTCACCTTCACCGGCGAATGGGACGTTCCGGCGCTGACAGGCTTCACGCTGATGGGCCGGGCAACCTATACGAGCAAGCAGTACCTCGACGTGGCCAATCAGTTATCGATTGCGCCTTGGACGCGCATCGATATCGGCGCGCGCTATCGCCGCAAGGTGTTCGGTCACGAAACGGAGCTTCGCGCGATGGTGCTGAACGTCGCCAATCACGCTTACTGGAGCTCGACCCTTGGCGGCTATCTGACGCAAGGCGCGCCGCGCACGGCGATGTTCTCGCTGTCGACCGACTTTTGAGGGGCGAGCATGGCGACGGGAGCGAGGATGGATACGTCGAGCGATATAGCAGGCCATAGCGAGGACTTTTCGGCATGAACGGTTGGCTTGCGTTTGCCGCTAGCCTCGGCGCGGCGGCCTCGGCTTGGCGCGCGTCGCCCGCGGCCGTCCCGAGCGGTGCCGTGCACCGCCGCTTGGCAAGCGGTCTCGCCGCGTCGTTCGCGCTGCTCGCGGCGGTGCAGTGGATCGAGGCGCAAGGGTGGCTTGCGGGCCTGTGCGCGACTTGCGTCTCGATCGGCGTGAGTTGCTGCGCCATGCCGTTCGCGGTGGAGGCAACTCGGCGCTTGGCGATCCGGCGCATGGGAGGGGACAAGTGCCGTTGCGCTTCTTGATCGTGTCGGTTGCGGCGTTGCCGTTTTCCATCGCGCTGTGCGCCGCATTCGCAATGCTATTGCCCGGTGGCTGGCGGCACTCGGCCATCGGTGCGATGGTGCTGTCGATCCCCGTTTGGGTCGGCGCCGCTTCGTGGTGGGTTGGCGTGGCTTCGCACCGGCGCCTGGCGGCGTATCTGGCGGGCGGCAATCTCGTCGCGTTCGCGCTCCTCTACGCGGCGCAGCGGATCGGTTCGGCGAGTTGACGATGCGCGCGCAAACGCTAAAGACCTATCAGTGGCTGCATACCTGGAGCGGCATCGTCGCGGGCTTCGCGCTGTTCATCGCCTTTCTCGCCGGAGCGCTGACGATGTTCGAGGACGAGATCGGCCGCTGGGAGCGCCCGCAGGCGCGCCATGTGCAGCCGTCGATGGACGACGTCGACCGGCTGGCCGCGGCCGTGCTGACGGCGCATCCGTTAGCCGCGACGCGCTTCGGCATCGTGTGGCCGAGCGCGGCCATGCCGGATCCTACGGCGTATTGGTTCGAACGCGGACGCTGGCATTTCGCGGCGCTGGATCGACGCGATGCGTCCGGGCGTGGAGCGCCGTCTCTTATGCCGCTCGATACGCCGAGGCTCGCTTCGTTCGTCAATCAACTGCACTACGCGCTCGCGCTGCCGCCCTTCGGCACGTACCTGATGGGCGCGGTATCGATCGCGTTCGGCTTCGCGATGCTGAGCGGCTTGGTCGTACATTGGCCGCGGATGGCAAAGGATATCTTCGCGTTGCGGCCGGGGAAGAATCGCAAGCGCTTCTGGCAGGATGCGCACAATGCGCTCGGCTTGTTTGCGTTGCCGTACTACGCGATGGTGGCCGTTACCGGGGGCTTCATGTGCCTCGCGACGGTCATCGCATTCGCTTTCAACATCGCGTTCGGGCATCAATTCGCGGCGGCATTGCCAGCGATGTGGTCGCCGAATGCGCTCGCCGCGCCTGCCGAGCAGGCGCGATCCGATTCCGCGCCGCTGAGTGCCGCGCAACTGCTCGCGGCGGCGAGACGGGAAGTGCCGGATCTCGAACCCGAATGGATCACGTTCGTCGACTATGGCGCGCCCAAGGGAACGGCCGAGCTATGGGGCAACGTCCCACGAGCGCTCGGCACGCGCGGGGCGGTGACGTTGCGGTTGAATAGCGGCATCGTCACGGGTGGCCAGTACGCCGGCGCGCGCGATGCGAACCACGCCGTCGGTAGCGCGGTGTACGGGCTTCACTTCGGTACGTATGGTGGGCTTGCGTTGCGCTGCGTGTACTTCGTCCTGGGCCTTTGCGGCGCAGCCATGGTATTCACCGGCAACCTCATGTGGCTCGAGGCGCGGCGCAAACGCCATATGGCCGTGCAGCCGCTTGCGGCGCGTAACGTGGCGCGCGCGACGGTCGGGGTTTGCATCGGCACCTGTGTGGGTCTTGCGGTCGCATTCGCCGGCGCGCGATGTTTGCCCGGAATCGGCGCGAATCGGGTGTTCGGCATCGTGCTCGCGGCCAGTCTCGTCCATTGCGCGTGGCGGGCGCCGGTCCTCGCCGCGCGCGATTTGCTGATCGTCGCGTCCGTCGCGTGCGCAGGCATCGTGCTGGCCGACGTTGCATTGGGCGCAAGCGATCTGCTCGAGTCGATTGCGCGACACGACTGGGCGCTACTCGCGATCGACGTCGCGGCGGTGGCGGCGGCATGCGTGTTCGGCTACGTCGCGCGCATCGCGCACGTTCGCGCGACGCGAGGCGCAGCGACGGGTGTTTGGGCTCGGCGTACTGCGTAGACCCTCCGGGGCGAAGCCGGCGCGTCGTTCGTCAGCCGCCGCCGTTGGACGCGACGAGTGTCTCCAAGAGGTTCGCCTGATCGACGAGCGACCTCAGCAGGAAGTCGGAGCTAACGAGATACACCACTTGTCCGTTCGTTCCGCCGGCCTCTTGCAGCAACGCGTACGTACTGTCGCGCCACTGCACCCATGCCTTTTGCGCCACATTGAATTGGGCGACGGTTTGCGGATTGTCCTTCCAAAGTTTCACGAGCTTGCCGTAGGCAGCATTGATGCGCTTCTTTTGAAACTTGACTTCCTCTGCGTCGCAGTTGGAATCAGCGCTTTGGTCGTAAAACGTGGTGGGCCCCGCTTTATCCAAGCAGGCGTAGTACTGCGGAGAATAGGGCCTAGGCTCCGTATGGGTATCTTTCGCGTGCGCCGACAGGCACGCCAGCAGCATGGGAATCGTGAGCAGCTTTCTCATCGGGTGTAGTTGCTTTTCTGTGTTCGAGGAGGCGGGCGGTGAGCGGCGTTCCCGCCGTCATCCCCGGTATCGGAATGACATGCGAATATTAGCCACCTAATATCGCCGTCGGGAAGCCGCGCTTGCGTTTCCCGCCGCCACTACCCGCCATTGCCCGCCGAGACAAGTTATGACCGATCGCCGCTTTCACCCCCTCCAGGCCAGAGCCGCTATCCAGGACCTAGCCGGCTCCCTTATTCGAGAGGTTGCCAACAGCGGCATGGGCCGCGCGGACGTCTTGCCGTTTTGGTTCGGAGAGTCTGATACGGCAACGGCGGCGTTCATCCGCGAGGAGGCGGCGCGCTCGCTGACGCAAGGCGAAACGTTCTACTCGCAGAACTTGGGCAGGCCGTATCTGCGCGAACACATCGCCACCTATCTCTCGGAGTTGCATGCGCGACCGATCGGGGACGAGCGAATCGCCGTGACGAGTTCGGGCGTGACAGCCCTCATGATCGCCTCGGAACTGCTGCTGTCGCCGCAGGATCGCGTCGTTGCGGTGACTCCGTTGTGGCCCAACATTTGTGAAATCCCCAAGATCCTCGGTGCCCGAGTGGACCGCGTCCCCTTGTGCGTCAGCAATGGCCGATGGACGCTCGACCTCGATCGGCTGCTGGACGTACTCACGCCGGATACGCGGGCGGTGATCGTCAATTCGCCGAATAATCCCACGGGATGGACCATCGACGAGCAAAGCGTCGAAGCGATCTTGAGTCACTGCCGCAAGCATGGCATTTGGATCATCTGCGACGACGTGTATGAGCGATTGGTCTATGACGAGAATCGGCGCTCGGCGCCGTCGTTTCTTCGGCACGGGGAAGCGGGCGACCGCATCATTTCGGTCAATAGCTTCTCGAAGGCTTGGTCGATGACGGGTTGGCGCGCGGGATGGATGGTCGTGCCCGATGAACTCACGGCAGACTTGGCGAAGATCATCGAATACAACTTCTCATGCGTATTCGAGCCCGTGCAGCGGGCCGCGGCCATTGCGTTGCAGCGCGGCGAGCCCGAGATCGCACGCCTGCGGTCTCGCTTGTCGCATACGCGCACGCTGCTTTCGCAAGCGCTGCAATCGCTGCCCGGCGTGCAGGTGCCCGAAGCGGGCGGGGCCATGTATGTGTTCTTCCGCCTCGCCGGTTTCGACGATTCGCTCGATCTCGCCAAGAAGCTCGTGAGCGAAGTCGGCCTCGGCCTCGCGCCTGGTTCGGCCTTCGGCCCCGAGGGAGACGGATGGCTGCGTTGGTGTCATGCCGTGAGCGACGATCGCAAGCTTTTGGACGGCGTCGATCGTTTGACGCGTTTCCTCGCCCGCGCCTGAGCGGTTATTTGAGAAGCGTCGAGGGTTTAGCCGCACCGAGGCTATCAGTTTTACCAGCGCGGCGAACGACGCTTGGCCGTAGGATCGACGAACAGGGCTGGCTCGCACGCTTGCGTGATGTGAGGTTCGTAATGGGCGCGCGTCCTTCTTTAGACGACATGGACCATGACCGCAAACATCCGAATCGGATTCACGGGCACCTATCGGGATCTCGTCGCGTGCGGTTATCCGCTCGGTGCCGGTTATCGTTGGTACGGGCCGGCTCGGATGCGCTTCAACGCGCCGGATAGCGTGAGTCCGTTCGGCGCGGGCGGTATCCATCCGTATGCCTATTGCGGCGGTGATCCCGTCAGCCGCGCGGACCCCACCGGTCGCACGTTCGAGGCGCTCGGGGCATTCGCTGCGCGTGCCGTGAGCGAGGCGGCGGAGCGGGGAACCGAGGACGGCGGCTCATTGGCGGCTAGCGTTGCCGTACCACGCGCGCGCAGCGAGTCGGATGATGTGTGGGAGCCGCAGCGGTTTGAAGTCCCGTGGACGACTTGGAAGAGTCAACTCATAGCCGATGGATCGTGGTACGTGCACGGGTCGAACAGTGCCTCGCTCGAGGGCGTGGCGAAATTTCGCGCACTCTTGAGCATGGAAAAGATGGACGGCACGCCGTGGTTTTTCCGTGACGGACCGAGGTTGCCCTCCGGCGAGTTCCGTAATACGGTCACCGACCTCGAAACCCGGTCGGGGACGAGCCTGGGGATCAGCTTATACGGATTCCATAAGGCCAAGCTCAGCGTAGAGGTCTATAGCAGCTACGGTTCGTCGGACAAGGTGTTTCCGGTGCTATATGGGCTGGATAACGATATGCCACTGCGTTGTTGCGACGTGCATATCTTGACCGTCGAATCGATCAACCTCGACCACTTTCGGGGAATCTACGTGCCCGCCGATCGCGTCGCCGAGGCGAAGCGTTTGTTGTTGGATTACGGGAGCGAGAAGTTGAGTTCCATGGTCTACGGCAGCGATATTTTCCAATAGGGAGCGCTCGATGCGATGCATGCTTACGCCGGATGAACGATGCGCAAGACCACGTCGTTAGCGTTCTCCGGCGCCTATCGGGATCCCGTCACGTTCGCTTATCCGCTGGGCGACGGCTACCGGTGGTATCTCGCGGGCCGAATGGGTTTCAACGTGGCGGATGCCCTCAGTCCATTCGGTGGCGGCGGGCTCGGTCCGTATGCGTACTGCGCGGGCGATCCGATCAATCGCATCGATCCGTCGGGGCATGTTTCCTTCATGCCCGTCCTCAACTGGGCACGAACGACATACTCCCGCTTACGGCCGTACAGAGACGACGACCCGCTCACGGTCGTATATGCCAAGCCCGACTCCGAAGTTTCGCCCGGCGCGGCAGGTCGCGGCATCGGCGAAAGCGCGTCCCCGCCCCGATCGATCATGAGGCAGCGCAGGTCCGGTAGCTTCTTTCGACGAGTCGGTTCGAAGCTGCGATTCTCCCGCCGCGTCCGCTTCAAGCAGAGCAAGCTCGTGAAATTCATCGACGACGATTGGATTGCGCGAGGCAACGTGTCCGGTGCCGAGGCACTCGTCGGGTTGAAGGTCGACGAACAGTCGCAAGCGACGCTCGCCGTGCAGTTCTTGCAATATGCGGACGGTGCGCTCGCGCAAGCCGTTGGCGAAGTGAACAAGATCGCGAATCTCACGATGGCGGATGCTCCTGCCTTAATCGACCCCTATACCGGATGGGATCGTAAGCAGTACGTCATGGACGAGACGGCGCGAGAGGACTACCAGCAAAGCTTGATCGCGGAATACAAAGTCAATGCCGTACGGTTCCTGAACACGGCGCGGACCTACTACGGCAAGGCGGTGGATGCCTTCACCGATGCGGATTCCGTCGCAGACTCGATGTTCGACCCCATCGCCTCGCGGCATGAGCGGATAGGCCAAAGATTGGTCGAGTTGTGAGGCCGCGCGTCGGATGAACGAGCTTTGCTGAGGAGGTAAGTCGGTCCCAATTCAGCCACTACTCATCCTCGGGGGCTGCGACGGAGAGCATGCTGTGAGGCCAGCCCGGGTGCCGGTTCCAGCGCACGGAAGACAAATAGAAAGAGAAAGGGCGTCACCGGGTCGTCAGCTTCGAGGATGTCGAGGAGCGGTTCGAGCGCGACTGGACTGCATTGCGGAGCAAATCATGAGCAAGACACGAATCGAAACTGGTACCGAGGCGGAATTCTTCGCGCGTGGCAAGCGTCTTGCGCGCCAGGCTGATCGCGGCGAACCACTTGCTGAAACTCACATCGTTACGTTCGACGACCCGGCCGAGGTTGCACAGTTGCTCACGCAGGCTCGTATCGGCCTGTTCCGCACGATCAAGGCGGAGCCGGCTTCGATCACCACGATCGCAGCGCGCTTGCATCGTGATCGGAGTGCGGTGAAGCGCGACGTCGACGCGTTGCTTGCCGCGGGACTGGTGTCGGTAGAGACAGCGGTCAATCCCGGACACGGCACGCACAAAGTGGTGCGTGCTGTCGCGTCGCGAGTCGACCTACACGTATTGATCGACTGAATGCGGCGGTATTGGCTTCATTTCGGCGCGTTGGCCGGTTCGACAGTACCGATATGTGCTTGGAGACGGGCACGTGTGCCTTGGAATCGCGCCGCGCCAAATCTGCGCCAAATGAAAAGGCCCAGCCTTGCGGGCTGGGCCTTTCACGGGAATTCTTGGTGCCCAGGGCCGGACTCGAACCGGCACGCCTTGCGGCGGGGGATTTTGAGTCCCCTGCGTCTACCTGTTTCACCACCTGGGCTTTCGCCGGCGCGAGAACACACCGGACGACAAGAGCGCGATTATGGCGGAATTCGTCGCGCCTGACAAGCGGTGGCTCACCGCGTGTTGGCCCACCGCGTCGATCCGCCGCTCGTCCAGGCGGCTTCGCCTTCCTCTCATTGAAAGCCGACCCGATCAGCCAGGACCAACGTCGTGGCCCTTTTTTCCCCGTTTTTTTACCGTTGACGTGCGTCAAGCGGAGGCCCGCTTCGGCCGCGTATCGTCTGACTATCCAAGCCGCCGAAGCGAGGCATGAGCTTTCGCAACATGGAGCGCGGCGATTTATCGGTCTATGCGACGTAGACCGCGCACTTGCTGGGGAACACCGTGATTCGAGCCGTATTTGCGCCTGGAATGGCGCTGATGGGCCGGCTGCGCATGCCGAACAAGCTCATCATCCTAGCGCTGTTGTTCATGGCGCCTTTGTCGACGACCCTCTACGCCACAATTCACTCCGCGCTGCAAGCGTACCGCGCGACGCTCAGCGAGCAAGACGGCATCGCCATGCTCGCCACGACACAAGATCTACTCAAAGCGGTACAAGTGCGCCGCGGCGCCGGCGCGGCGGTATTGGCCGGGAACGCGGGCATGCGATCGGCCTTCGATTCGTCGAGCGCGGCAGCCGATGCCTCGCTGACCCGTCTAATCGCGCAAGCGCAAGCGAGTACGCACTTCGATATGCGCGCGCAGCCCAAGGCGCTGGCCGATCGCTACGCGCAACTCTCGGCGGCGGGGCTCGGGCCGACCGGCACGGCGCTATTCGAATCGCACACGCGCCTCGTGCGCGAGATTTTTTTGTTCGAGCGTGACTTGGCCAATTTGGCCAGACTCGCTCTCGATCCGGACGAAGTGAACGCCGCGCTCATCGACACAGTGGCATTCGAATTGCCGAGCGCCGCCGAAACGGCGGGCCTCACACGGGGAAAGGGGGCGGCCGCATTGAGCGCGGGTGCGCTCGCCGATCTCGACCGAGGCGTGCTGCAAACGCGCGCGGCTTTGCTCGACGAGCAAAGCGCCGCACTGCGCCATGCCCTCTCCGGCATACGCGAAGCGCAAACCGGCCCGGCAGTGGGCGCCAAGCTCTCGGCGATCGATCTCAGCCCCTACGATACCTTCCGGCAGACGGTCGCCGCGTTGGCCCGCGAGGGCGCCCCAGCGCTCGACGCCAGCGCCTTTTTTCAGCAAGGCACCGACGCGATCGCCGCCTTATACGGAGCACACGCCACGCTTTCGCAGCTTGCGCGCGATCGGCTGAACACGCGCGCGCGCCACGAACGCAACGAGGTGATCGTCCTATCGCTGCTGAGTGCGATGTCGATCGGCTGCGCGCTGTATTTATTTGCCGCCTTCGCGTTGCGGACCCAGCGCGATGTCGCCGCCTTGTCGACTTCGATGGCGGCGATCGGCACGGGCGATCTACGGGCATCGCTCGCCGTGGACGGCAAAGACGAATTCGCGTCGATCAAACGCGGCTTGAACGCGCTCGTCGCGGCGTGGACGCAGACGATCGCCGCGACACGCGGCGCCGCGCAATCGGTACTGGTGGGCAGCGGGCAAATCGCGGCCGGCAATCAGGATCTATCGCAACGCACGGAGACGCAGGCGGCATCGCTCCAAGAGACAGCGGCCAGCATGGAGCAATTGACCTCGACCGTGCGGCACAACGCGTCGAACGCGGCCAACGCGAACAAGCTCAGTGCCGAGGCTTCCGAACGCGCTTCGCGCACGGGCTCGATCGTGACCTCGGCCGTGGACATCATGAAGCAGGTACACGACGGGTCGACGCGCATGGCCGAGATCGTCTCCGTCATCGAAGGCATCGCATTCCAGACGAACATCCTGGCGTTGAACGCGGCCGTCGAGGCGGCGCGCGCGGGCGAGCAGGGCAAAGGGTTCGGCGTGGTCGCCGGGGAAGTGCGCGCGCTCGCGCACCGCAGTGCGGCCGCGGCGAAGGACGTCAAGGCGCTGATCCAAACGTCCATCGAACGCGTGACGGGCGGCTCGGCGCTATTCGTTCAAGTCGACGGAGCGATCCATGCGGTCATCGATGCGATCGCCGACGTCGATCGCATCGTCGGTGAAATCGCCGATGCCTCGGAGCAACAGAGCGACGGCATCGAGCAGGTCAACGTCGCGATCGCGCAGATGGACGAAGTGACCCAGCGCAACGCCGCGCTCGTGGAGGAATCGGCGGCCGCGAGCGCGTCGTTGCAGGAACAGGCGGAGCAGATGGAGCGGTTGGTCGCCCGCTTTCAGCTCGCCTGAGGGCGGCTAGCGCTTACTGGCTCAAGTAGACGAACTTGCCGTCCTTGATCGCCCCCATGACGCTCGCACGTTGATCGAGCCCGACGTGATCGGTCGCGGTCGTCGTGACGACGCCGTTCGGCACCACGAGTTCGTGCGCCTGCTCGAGCGCGGTGCGCAGCGCCGAGCGGAAGGCCTCGGTGCCCGGCCGCGCCGTCTTCAAGGCGCGTGCGACGGCGTCGTTCAAGCGCGGGTAGACACCGGCCGCATCGCCGGCGAACTGGGTGACGCTGCCCGCACCGAATTTGGCTTCGTAGCTATCGACGAACGCCATCGCGGCCTTCTTCGACGGGTGGTCGGCCGGTAACGTGCGGGCGACGACGACCGGCTGGGTGGGGAACAGCGTGCCCTCGACATCCTTGCCGCCGAGCTTGATGAACGCCGGCGTGGCGATGCCGTGCGTCTGGTAGATCGGGCCTTTGAAACCGCGCTGGACGAGTTCGCGCTGCGGCAGTACGGCCGGCGTACCGGCGCCCGCGACGAGCATCGCGTCGGGCTTGGCTTCCATCAGCTTGAGCACTTGGCCCGTCACGCTCGAATCGGTGCGGTTGTAGCGCTCGGTGGCGACGATCGAGATATGACGCAGCTTGGCGAACGTCGAAAACTCTTTGAGCCAGCTATCGCCGTAGCTGTCGGCGAAACCGATGAAGCCGACCGTCTTCACGCCGTGGTTGGACATGTAGCGCGTCATGACATCGGCCATCGCGGTGTCGGTCTGCGCCATTTTGAAGGCCCAGACGCGCGGGCCGCTTTGCGGCTCGACCACGCTGCCCGAGCCGATCAGCGTAATCATCGGCGTATGCGAGGCGGCCACCGGATCGAGCGCGGCCAACGCGGCCGGCGTGATGTTCGGGCCCACGACGACGTCGACATGATCCTCGTTGATGAGCTTGTTGATATTGCGTACGGCCGCGCCGGGGTCGGAGCCGTCGTCGAGGAAGATGTATTGCGCCGGTTCTCCGGCGATCGTCTTCGGCCACATCAGCATCGCGTTCTTGCTCGTGATGCCGATGACGGCGGCCGGCCCGGTCGAGGACAAATCGATGCCGACTTTGACTTCGGCTCGCGCCGGGGCGGTCTGTGCCGCACTAACGAACGCGAATGCGGCCAGCGCGAACGCGCGGCGCAAGGTTGCGGACAACGCCATGCGAAGGTCTCCTGAGGTTCGTGGCTGAGTGAAATCGATGATAGGGGCGTCGAGCGAGCACATACTCGCCGGGACGGCCCGCTGGTTCAAAGCTCGTAGCTGTCGTATTCGCCCTTGAGGGCCTGCTCGATCAACTTCCGATTGAGCGTGGGCGAGAGCAGTTCGACGAGCGTATACACATAACTGCGCAAATAAGCGCCTTGCTTGAGCGCGACGCGTGTCAGGTTGCTGCCGAACAAATGGCCGACCGGCATCGCGCGCAGATTACGGTCGCGCTCGGCATTGAACGCGATGTCGGCCATGATCCCGACCCCGAGCCCCAGTTCGACGTACGTCTTGATGACGTCCGCGTCGATCGCCTCGAGCACGATGTCCGGCGCGAGCGAGCGCAGCGCGAACGCCTGGTCGATCTTGGTGCGCCCGGCGAACGCGTTGTCGTAGGTGATCAGCGGATACTGCGCGAGATCCTCGAGCGAGAGTTGCTTGCGCTGCAGCAGCGGATGATCGACCGGCATGATCGCCACGTGATGCCATTGGAAGCACGGCAGCGAGACCAATTCCTTGTATGACGAAATCGCCTCGGTCGCGATCGCGACGTCGGCATGATCGTGCATGACCATTTCGGCCACCTGCGTCGGGCTGCCTTGCAGGATCGACAGGTGCACCTTAGGAAAGCGCTTTTTGAACTCGGCGATCGCCCCGGGCAGCGAGTAGCGCGCCTGCGTATGCGTGGCGGCGATCACGAGATTGCCCTGGTCCTGCGCCGCGAAGTCCTTGCCCACGCGTTTGAGGCTTTCCACCTCCTGCAAGATCCGCTCGACCGAGGCAAGGATGATGCGTCCCGGCTCCGTGAGCGAGCGCACGCGCTTGCCGTGCCGCGTGAAGATTTCGACCCCGAGTTCGTCCTCGAGCTCGATGATCGCCTTCGAGACGCCCGGCTGAGACGTGTACAGCGCCTTGGCGGCCTCGGTCAGATTGAACTTCTGGCGGACCGCCTCGCGCACGAACCTAAATTGGTGCAGGTTCATTTATAACCCTATCGACATAAGGAAAGAATTTTTTAGTCGTTTGAAATATAAGGGCAGTTTATTACGATCGACCCACGTTTTTCAATATGCATAGCTGTTTTCGTCATTAGCGCATGACGAGCTTGTCTGAACGAAGGCTCGCCGCCAGCGTCGATAGCGATTCGGACACCGCGCGATGCCGCGCGACACTAACTTGGGGTCCCGCATGTATCAATACGATCAGTACGACCAGAGAATCGTCGACGAGCGCGTCGCGCAGTATCGCGACCAAGTCCGCCGCCGCTTGTCGGGCGAATTGAGCGAGGACGAGTTCCGCCCGCTGCGGCTGCAGAACGGCCTGTATATGCAGCGTCATGCCTACATGCATCGGATCGCGATTCCGTACGGCAACCTGCGCAGCGACCAATTGCGGATGCTCGCGCACATCGCGCGCAAGTACGACCGCGGCTACGGCCACTTCTCGACCCGCACGAACATTCAGTACAACTGGATCAAGCTCGAGGAAACGCCCGATCTGCTGGCGGATCTCGCTTCGGTGCAAATGCACGGCATCCAGACGTCGGGCAACGACATCCGGAACATCACGGCCGACCAGTTCGCGGGCGTGGCACCGGACGAGATCGTCGATCCGCGTCCGTGGTCCGAGATCCTGCGCCAATGGTCCACGTTCCACCCCGAATTTAGCTGGCTGCCGCGTAAGTTCAAGATCGCCGTGTCGGGAACGAAGGAAGATCGTGTCGCCGTGCAGATCCACGATCTCGGCGTGTATCTGTCGAAGAACGAAGCGGGCGAGGTGGTGTGCGCGATTCTCGCGGGCGGCGGCCTCGGCCGCACGCCGATCATCGGCTCGGTGATTCGGGAGAACCTGCCGTGGCAGCATCTGCTTACCTACTGCGAAGCCGTTCTGCGCGTGTACAACCGCTTCGGCCGCCGCGACAACATGTACAAGGCGCGTATCAAGATTCTCGTGAAGGCACTCGGTCCCGAGAAATTCGCGCAGCAAGTCGAAGAGGAATGGCAGCATCTGAAGGACGGCCCCTCGACGCTCACGCAAGCCGAGGTCGACCGCGTCGCGCGCCATTTCGCACCGCCGGCTTACGATAAGCTGTCGGATACGGATGCCACGTTCGAAAAGCATCTGCTCGAAAACCGCGCGTTCGCACGCTGGATCGAGCGCAATCTGCGTCCGCACCGCGTCCCCGGTTATGCCGCCGTCACGCTTTCGCTGAAGCCGGCCAAGGGCGCGCCGGGCGATGCGACGGCCGAGCAAATGGAAGCGGTCGCCGATTGGGCGGACCAGTACTCGTTCGGCGAGATTCGCGTCTCGCACGAGCAGAACCTGATTCTGGCGGACGTGCGCAAGCGCGACTTGTTCGCGTTGTGGGAGCTCGCCAAGCAGCAAGGTTTCGCCACGCCCAATATCGGTTTGCTGACCGATATCATCGCGTGTCCCGGCGGCGATTTCTGCTCGCTCGCCAATGCTAAGTCGTTGCCGATCGCTCAGTCGATCCAAGATCGTTTCGACGATCTCGACTACGTCTACGATTTGGGGGACCTGTCGCTGAACATCTCGGGTTGTATCAACTCGTGCGGTCACCATCACGTCGGCAATATCGGCATTCTCGGCGTCGATAAGGACGGTTCCGAGTGGTACCAAGTGACGCTCGGCGGCGAGCAGGGCACGGGCGCGAACGGCGCGCGTCTGGGCCGCGTGATCGGACCGTCGTTCGCGGCGGAGGAGATGCCCGACGTCATGAGCAAGGTGATCGACACGTTCATCGAGCATCGCATCGACGGCGAGCGCTTCATCGACACCTACAACCGGATCGGCGTGGCGCCGTTCAAGGAACGCGTCTACGCGTCGCGCCAGCCGGCGCACGCTTAAATTTCGAGCGGATCAAGGATATTTGCAGATGACTTCGATTATCAAGAATCGCTCGGTGGTGCGCGACGACTGGACGGTGGTGCGCGCGCTCGAAGACGGCTCGTTGCCGGCGGCCGAGGCGCTGCCGGGCGGACGCGTGCTGGTCCCGTTCGCGCTATGGACGCAAGCGCGCGAGGCGCTGGTCGCCTCCCGCGGCCGCGATGAGCTCGGCGTATGGCTTGCGCCCGACGACGAACCGGCCGAACTGGCCGGCGACTTCGACAAGATATCGCTGATCGGCGTCGATTTCCCCGTGTTCCGCGATGGTCGCGGCTACAGCACGGCGCGCCTGCTGCGCGATCGCTACGGTTGGAGCGGTGAGTTGCGCGCGATCGGCGACGTGCTGCGCGATCACCTGAACTTCATGGCGCGCTGCGGTTTCGATGCGTTCGCCGTGCGGGCCGACAAGGACATTCACGACGCCTTGCGGGCGTTCGAGGAGTTCACGGTCAAATATCAAGGCGCCTACGATACGCCGGCGCCTCTGTTTCGCCGCCGCGCCGAACTCGAATCGGAGCGTGCATGAGCCAAGACCGCACGCCCGCCGCCGCGGCCGTCGATGCGGCGCTCGAGGCGAAGTTCGAGCGTTTGCATGCATTCATCGACGAGATCGGGCAACGCCATTCGAGCGTGAAGCTGGCCAGCAGCTTGGCGGCTGAAGACATGGTGCTCACGCATGCGATCTTGTCGCGCAAAGCGCCGATCGGCATCTTTTCGCTCAATACCGGCCGCCTGCACGCGGAGACGGTCGGCATGATCGATCGCGTCCGCGAACGCTACGGCTACGAGATCGAGCAGTTTCATCCGCAGGCCGACGCCGTCGACGAATACGTGAAGACGCACGGTTTGAACGCGTTTTACGAAAGCGTCGAGCTGCGCAAGCGCTGCTGCGAGATCCGCAAGGTCGAGCCGCTGAACCGCGCGCTTGGCGGCGTGCAAGCGTGGGTGACGGGCCAGCGCCGCGAGCAGTCCGTGACGCGCACCGAACTGCACGAGCAAGAGCACGATGCGGCGCGAAACATCGAGAAATACAACCCGCTTGCGGATTGGACCGAAGGCGAGGTGTGGGCTTACCTCAAGCTGTTCGACGTGCCCGTCAACCCGCTGCATGCGCGCGGCTATCCCAGCATCGGGTGCGAGCCTTGTACGCGCGCGGTCCGTCCCGGCGAGGACAGCCGCGCGGGACGCTGGTGGTGGGAGTCGCGCGACTCGAAAGAGTGCGGCCTGCACGTCACCGCCTCGACCATTCAATTCGCACCGAGCGGTGCAACGAAGCAGACGCCGGCTTGACGCCACGGGCGACACCGGCGTGACACGCAGTATCCGAATGATGTGACGGCGGCCCCGCGCGTATTCCCGCGCTGGGCGGCACACGAGCAAACGATAGGAAACCGTCAAACATGAGCACGATTCTCGAATCCTCCGCGACGACCCCGCTCAAGGTCAGCGCAACCCGCATGGACCATCTCGACTGGCTCGAGGCGGAATCGATTCACATCCTGCGCGAGCTCGTGGCCGAATGCAGCAAGCCGGCGTTGCTGTTCTCGGGCGGCAAGGATTCCGTCGTCGT
The DNA here is from genome assembly GCF_002879885.1 of Trinickia dabaoshanensis. Lineage (GTDB taxonomy): Bacteria > Pseudomonadota > Gammaproteobacteria > Burkholderiales > Burkholderiaceae > Trinickia > Trinickia dabaoshanensis. Next base: position 11 of record NZ_PNYA01000034.1, on the reverse strand, counting down.
GCTGCACCTGG
>NZ_PNYA01000033.1 GCF_002879885.1 Trinickia dabaoshanensis | reverse complement strand
GGTGGGGGTGGTGTCAGCGTCGACAACGGCCGCCATTGTTGGCATAGTCGCCAACGTGAAGGCAAGATCGAACCACCGTAGGAGGTCCCCATGAAATTTGCCATTATCCGTATTCGCCGCAATACGGCCACCGCGCTATCGGAGATGGGCGAGCAGTTCATCGAGGCCTGGCGGCACGGGAAATCCGATACCGATACGTTCGATTTCGAATCTCCGAAAGCACTGTTTGCGGTATTGACACCGAAGCGCTGGGAACTGCTCGAGCGGCTGCAAGCCCTCGGCGAGATCAGCTTACGCGGTCTCGCTCGAAGTCTCGGGCGCGACGTCAAACGGGTGCATGAGGATGCGGCGGTGTTGCTCGAATGGGGGCTTGTCGAACGCACCGAGAGCGGCAAGCTGCACGTACCGTACGAGAAGATTCATATCGAGTTCGATCTGCTCGCCGCCGCTTGAGAATCGGTGGCGGGGCCGAGCCCCTGGGCCCCACGGCCATATCACCCGTGCGAGTACCCGTTGCCGATGCGCTCCAGCGTGAACACTTGTTCGGCGCGCGTCCCATTACGCTCGGCGATATCCACCGTTCCGTGATAAGCCACCCGCCACCCGTCTCGCGTCGCGACGATCGGCAGGTTGCCGCCGACGCGACTGTCCAGATCGACGAGCCCCTCCGGCGGCACCGGCACGTTGTTCTCGAGCGTCGCATTCGAGTTGATCACGTTGTCTCGCCACATCGACGCGTCGCGTCGTGCTTCTAGACCCTTGCCGTCCGTATCCACCGTATCGTCCGATGCAGCCATGCCGGCGTTATCGACCGATACCGTGCGCGCATTGGCGCGTGCCACGGGGTCCGGGCTATCCGCATCCTTCATTCCGTGTTCGATCGCCGGCAGCGGTGCGGGATCCTTCGCGGCGACCGCTTCGGCCAACGTCGCGCGCTTCGTTTTGCCGAATTCCTTACCCTGCGTCTTTGCATCGGGCATATCGCCCGCGGCCGGCGTCTTGGCCGGGCTCTTCGCCGCGATTTCGTTCTGCTGTGCTTGCGTCGGATTGTTCTGCGCGTTCTCTGCCATCGCTGACCTCCGAATGATTGAACGTGACCTACGCTCGATCACGCAAAGAACGTGCCGGAAGGGACGTGAGACGGCCGCAGCAAGCCATCGAGCTTACCCTCCGCCGCGTTGGAGGGTCGGCCCGCACAGACTCAGGGCGGTGTTGATGACGGCAAGATGCGTCAGCGCTTGCGGGAAGTTGCCGGCGAGTTCTTTTCGCTCGGTGTCGTACTGCTCCGAGAAAAGGCCGAGGTCGTTTGCCACCGCGAGCACGCGCTCGAATTGTTCGCGCGCCTCGGCGGTGCGACCCTGCATCTGCAAGCAGTCCGCCATCCAGCACGAGCACGCCAAAAAAGCGCCCTCGCTCGGGCCGCTCGGTTTGCGTGCGTGCCGGCGAACGAGTCCGTCTTCGGTCAGCTCGCGTCGAATTTTTTCGATGGTGGCGACCATACGCGGATCGTCCGCCGGTAAAAAGCCTACGAGCGGTATCAACAACAGGCTTCCGTCCAGATCCGCTCCGCCGTAATACCGCGTGAATGCGCCGATGCCGTCGCTCCACCCGTTGCGGCAAACCTCGTCGTGAACGGTCTGCTTCAGCGACGCGAGGCGGGCGAGCAGGGGCGAGGGCATGCCGCCACGGGACTGTGAGCCGATGAAGCGATCCAGGGCGACCCAGGTCATGACCCGCGAATAGGTGTAATGCCGAAGCTTCGAGCGAGATTCCCAAATACCGGAACCCGGCGTGTCCCAAACCTGTTCCAGGTGCTCGACGATGCGCGTTTCGATGAACGCGTCGTGGGCCGTGGAAGGCAGCCCGCCACGCCGTGCAACGTCGAGGCAGTCGATGACTTCGCCCAGTACGTCGACCTGCTTTTGGTCCGCTGCCGCGTTGCCTACCCTGACCGGTGTCGCGTATCGGAAGCCCTGTAGCCAATCGACGGTCCATTCGTTCAAGCGCCGGCCGCCGTCGACGCGATACATGATGCGTATGTGCTCGGGGGAATCGGCAATCGAACACAGCAACCAATCGCGCAACGCGCGCGCTTCGTCGTGAAAGCCGGCATTCAACAGTGCGACCAGCGCAAAGCAGCTATCGCGCAACCAACAGTAGCGATAATCCCAATTCAACGAACCGCCGGGCGCTTCCGGTATGGAGGTCGTGGGCGCCGCGACCATCGCGCCGGTGTCCCAATGGATCAGCGCTTTGAGCGTGAGCAAGGAGCGCCTGACCACGTCCGGCCAGTCCGTCTTGCCGTCGTCGAATCGCCCGATCCAGTCGCGCCAGTGCCGCTGTGCGGCAAGCAGTGCCGCGTCGGCGTCGAGCGGCTCAGGCATGGGCTCGGAAGAGGGGGCGTACGCCATCACGAACGAGCATCGCTCGCCCTCATCGACGGTAAACTCCGCATCGACGCAGTTCGCCGCCAACGAGAGCGAGGTATCGGCGCGCAGCACGACGCGATCGGATCCGACGCGGGCCTGCGCAACCCCGTCCGTCAGCGTCGTCCATGGCGGCAACTTCCCGTAATCGAAGCGTAGACGCACGGTGGATCGCATTCGCACCCGGCCGCGCAATCCCACGACGATGCGTACGATCGCATTGTGCGAGTCGCCGATCGGCATGAAGTCGACGACGCGTGCCGCGCCGCCCGCCGTTTCGAAGTCCGTCTCCATGACGAGCGTGTCGGCCTGGTACCGCCGCTCGCCCCGTGCGTTGGACTCGACCGGGGCGAGCGACCAGCAACCGTTCTCCGTGGTGCCGAGCAGCGCGGCGAAGCATGCGTCGGCGTCGAATCGCGGCCAGCAAAGCCAATCGATCGATCCGTGGCAATCGAGTAACGCTGCCGTTTTGCCGTTGCCGAGCAGCGCGTAGTCCTCGACTCGTCTACTCATGGCGGCTAACGGCGGTTTTGCAGCAAGGACTTGACGACGCCCAGCGCGCCGATTCCGGCCATCGCCCAAAACAGCGTCCGATGCCGGTCGGTAAACATCTCCCAGCATCGTTGGCGCGCCTCCCCATCGAATCGACCGTGGGCTTCGAAGTCGCCGGGCACGGGCTCGAATAGGTTTTTGGGCGCGTCCGGGCAGGCCGGCTCGTCCGTCAGTTGCCCGCTATAGCCGGCCCGTGCCAGATAGCGGTCGATCAATCCGGGCGCGACACGGTTGGCGAGGATCGCCTTCACGGTGGAGAAACCGACCCAAATTTCGCGGCGGCGATGCGTCGCGGCAAAATAAATGGCGCGCGCCGCAACCTCGGGCTGGAAGATGGGAGCGACGGGACGCGCCCGCTTGCCCGTTTTATTGACCGCCCAATCGAACTGCGGCGTGTTGACCGCGGGCAGGTCGACCATCGTCAAATGGATGTCGAGACCATCGTGAATGATCTCCGAGCGTAAGGAATCGGTGAAGCCGCGAATCGCGAACTTCGCGCCGCAATAGATCGATTGCAGCGGCACGGAACGGTAACCCAAGGCCGACCCGACATTGACGATCGTTCCACGATTGCGGGTTCGCATGCGCGAGAGCGCTGACATCATTCCGTGCACCTGCCCGAGGTAGGTGACCTTCGTGCCGCGCTCGATCTCTTCGGCGGTGAGTGCGGAGACAGGGGCGAACGCCGTCGCCATCGCGACATTCACCCAGACGTCGATCGGTCCCAGCGCGTTTTCGACCTCTGTCGCGGCGGCTTCGACCGCCCCTGCATCGGCGACATCGGTCGGCACAGGCAAAGTTCGCACGTCGTACGCGCCGTGGATCTCGCCCGCCGCGCGTTGCAAGCGATCGGGGTCGCGCGAGAGTAGGGCGACGTCGTAGCCGTGCCGGGCAAATTCATCGGCGCATGCGCGGCCGACGCCCGCCCCCGCTCCTGTTATGACGACAACCTTGCGCATGGTTCACTCCTCCTGACAATCCGTCGATACGTCCGGCAAGCGGCGCGTCACGTATCCCACCGTCGCCCCTTGCACGAGCACCGAGAAAATCACGACGCAGTACGTCATGGCGACGATCACTTGCTGCTCTTCGCTACGCGGCAAGGACAGTGCCAGGGCCACCGATATTCCCCCTCGCAGCCCGCCCCAGGTCAACAGCCGCCATAATCCGGCCGTCAACGGCGTTCGGCGGACGGCCACGCGCCTCGCGTCGCCGCGCGCAACACGAGCAGGAAGAACGTGATCCCCACGCCGTCGTTGAACAGCGATTCGCCCGACACGATGACCTCGAGATCGGCAGGCGCTCCGTATGGACGCGGTTTTCCGGCGCTCGACGCCGAGCCGAGCCGGCGATGCGGCTAATGCGCCTCGAGATGTCCATTGCCGGCCGTCACCCGCTCGCTGCCGTTCGCGCCGTTTAGCCGTCCTCTTGCGAGCTGTTCGATGGCGGCGCCGGGCGCCAGGTGAACCGTTCGAGTCGGGAAAGCAAAACCGAGGCCGATGCGGTACAGACCGTCCATGACTTCGAGATTGATGCGTTGCTGGACGTCCATGTAGAGGTTGTAGTCGGGATCGGTCACGTAGTAGACGACCTCGAAATCGAGAGAGCTCGCGCCGAAGGCCTTGAAATGGGCGCGATCGAATCGCGTGTTGCCCGCCACCTCGACGGCCTGCTTGACGAGCGCAGGCACCGCCTTCAATTGCTCGACCGTGGCGTCGTAGGTGACGCCGAATCCGAACACGATGCGGCGCTCCCTCATGCGCTTGTAATTGTGAATGGTGTTCTTGAGCAAGGCGGTGTTGCCGCAGACGATCTCTTCGCCGCTGAGGCTACGGATGCGCGTGGTCTTGAGCCCGATATGCTCGATACTGCCCGCGATGTCGTTGAAGACGATGAAGTCGCCTATTTCGAACGGCTTGTCGAGGCCGATGGCAAGCGATGCCAACACATCGCCGAGAATGTTCTGCACCGCCAGTGCGACCGCGACGCCGCCTACGCCCAAACTCGCGACGAACGCCGTGATGTCGACCCCCATATTGGCAAGCACCGCGAGGACCAGGATGGTCCAGAGCAGCGTTCGCGTAATCCAGGCCCCCATGGTCGTGATGACCGGATTGTGCGTCGCGACGCCTTGTTCGCTCAATCGCCGCTGCGCCCATAACGTGACCGCGCGATTGAGCCAAGAGGCGATTTGAAAGCCGACGACCAAGAACCACAAATGGTCCAGCCTGTTGCTCCACTTGTCCGGGATCGTCAGGAAGTTGGTGCCGGTGAGCAGCGCGGCGGCCACGAGCGTCAGCCGATTGGTGCCTTTGAGGAGCAACACCACGAGGTCGTCGAACTGCGTGGCCGTTCTTTCCGCGAGTGCGGCCAGCCGCACCACGGCTATCCGCAAAATCCAACTGAGCAAGAGGTAGGTGACGAGCGCCGCAGCGGCCGCGTAGAACCACTCTATGGCCGATATCCCCATGAATGCGTTGAGGTCGAACCACTTCATCTATATTTCCCCGCTTTTTTTTCGTTGAAACTGTGCGGCGCGAGAAAGCCCCGGAGCCGCGCGCTAACGATACGTACGCGCACGGCCGAAATAGTTCCCGAATCGAGCGGCTCGGCGGGGGGACGAGCAGGTGAGCTTAGAGCTCTCCGCGAGCGCGCAGCGCCGCAATGCGGTCGGCAGTGCGGCATGCGATGGCCTGGATCGTCAGCGAGGGATTGGCCCCTCCCACCGTCGGAAAAACCGAGCCGTCGCACACCCAAAGATTCGGAATATCCCAACTGCGGCAATCGGCATCGACGACGCTCGTGCGCGGATCGTCTCCCATGCGTGCGGTGCCGCCCAGATGCGCGGTGTCGTCTTCCTGACGCCAGATTTCCTTGCCGCCCGCCGCTTCGAGTACCGTGCTCATGTGATCGAGCGCGTGTTCGACCAGCCGGCGATCGTTGTCGCACAGCGAGTAGGTGACGCGCGCGACGGGCAATCCGTATTGGTCCTTTTCGTCGGCGAGCGTGACGCGGTTCATCTCCTGCGGCAGCGTCTCGCCTACGATCTTCAGCCCGGCTTGATGATTGTATTTATCCATCTCATCGTGCAAGGCGTCGCCCCACAGCCCTCGTCCCGTCTGCGCCGCGGCCCACGCATTGGGCAGCGGCCCTTGGCTCATGTAGCAGTACCCGCCGAAAAAGTCCTTGCCTTCGTCGGTGTAATTCCAATGCTCCGTCAACGCTAGCGACGGCGGGCCCTTGTACCACCGAATTTCTTCGTCCATCAGCCCCCACACCGCTTGATTGGTCTGCACCATCAGATTCTTGCCGACGAGCCCCGAGCGATTGGCCAGTCCCTCGGGAAAGCGGGGCGTCGCCGACATGAGCAGCAATCTCGGCGTCTCGATCGCATAGCCCGCGACGACGACGTTGCGCGCGCGCTGAAACTGCCACCGCCCTTCGCGAAAGTACTCGACCCCATGCACGCGATCGTTCGCATCTAGGACGATGCGACCGGCCATCGACAGATCGCGGATCTCCGCGCCCGCCCGCACCGCGCGGGGAATCCACGTGACGAGTGCGCTTTGCTTCGCGTTCGTCGCGCAGCCGGTTACGCAAAACCCGCGATAGACGCAAGGGTGCGCCTGCTCGCGTGGCGCCGACAGCGTCGCGAGCGGTGTGGGCGCCCAGCGAATGCCGAGCGCGTCGCAGCCGCGCGCGAGCACCAGCGCGGCCGCGTTCAGTTCGTGAGAACGATACGGATAGCGGGGACGGTGCGGGCCCCATGGATAGTTCACGGGACCTGATATTTTCAGCGCATCTTCGACGTAGGTGTAGTACCGCCACATCTCACGCCAATCGATCGGCCAATCGACGCCGTACCCCAACGCGGTGCGTGATTTGAACCACTCGGGGCGGAAACGCAGCGACACCATGGCGAAATGCACGGTGCTGCCGCCGACGGCCTTGCCGCTGTTGTTGCTGCCGAGCTTGAGCGGGTTTTCACCTGCGCAGATGCGCTCGTCGGTCCAGTACAGCTTGGATTGATGCGCTTCGTCCGACGCGAATTCTTCGAGTGGGCGCCACCATGCGCCCGCGTCGAGCGCCACCACGCGAAACCCATGTTCCGCGAGACGGCATGCCAGCGTCCCGCCGCCGGCGCCCGTGCCGACGATCGCGAAGTCGACGGCATCGTCTTGTGCATACTCGCGCATCGGCGTCCAGCCCCCGATCGTGAAGACATCGGGCGCGCGTCCGTTCTTTCCTCGCGGCGTATGCAAAGCGTCATCGAGCACGGCGGTTCTCCTCCTCGGTCTGGGCCTCTTGCCCCGGTTTGGCTTCGGCCGGTTCCCACGGGTCGCGGCGATTCGGCTGCATGCGCACATAGCCGCGTGGATTGGCAGGGCCGCCAAAGCCGATCTCGTTCCACGATTGCGGGTGCGAGTAATAAGCGGCGCCGATGTCGTGCAATACGCGCAAGCTGAAAAACAGCTTGCAGGGCATGCCTTCCCATGCAGGGTCGTCGAGTTCGCCGCGCTGCATTCGTGTCACGAGCGCGCGTTGATTGGCCTCGTCGAGATCGGCGAAGGCCGTGCCGTAGGCGCGGCGGCTCTCGATATCGAGCGCGGCGAGCCCGATGCGCCAGGCGTCGCGTAGGACCGGCAAGCGGGCATTGCGGTAACCGTCGCGCTGATCGGCGGCCAATTTGCCGTCGATGTAAGCCGCGACGGGCACCGCCGGTTCGCCCCAGCGCCGGCCGCTCGAGCGGGCATCTCCCGGCGGTTCCACGGGCGCTCGGCGCGAGCGCGGCACGATCACGGCGCAAAGGGCGCATAACGCGCGCCACTGCGCGTCGTTGCAGAACCGGGGCGTATTGCGCTGGTTCAAGCGCGCATCGATCACCGCCCGCGTCGCGTCGTCCCACGACGGCGTGTCGCGCTTGCGTAGGACGTCGTAGCCCGGATAGCGCGATTGAAATGGCTTGTTCATTCGGTATCTCTTAGACGCAAGGCCGCGAGGCCGGCCGCCGCAAGGGCGGTAAAGCTCGGCGGCGCGGGGATGGGCGGGCCGTTCAGGACGTTCTGAGACCAGTTGCGCCAGCCGCCTTGCTGACGTGCCACGCCGCGGATATGAAAGCCGACGCCGATCGCACCGAGCAGGGCCGTGGCCCGCAGCCAAACACGCGTCCACCAGTTCGGCCTAGGCGGGGCCAAGGCCGCGCGCGCGAGCAGCGCGGCGGCGATCGGCGGCACGGTGACGGGAACATACATCGCTCGATGTTGAAACGCTCCGCGAAAATGCAGCAGCGCCACCTCGCCGACGGTGCCTATCAAGCCCGCGGTGCAGAGCAAAGCGAGCGCCTTCCCCGCGGGCATGCCGAACAGGCGCGGGTCGTGAGCGGGCTCCTCACGCAGCATCTCCGCTACGGCGCCGAGCGCACCGGATAGCAGTAACGAGGCCGGGGCGCCGAGCGGGGCGCCGTAGAACAAGTTGTTCCAACTGAATCGGCCCGGGCGCTTGGTGACGTTATAAAGGTGAAAGCCGGTACCGGCCACGCCGACGCCGGCGGCGGCGAGATAAATGGCGTAGCGCGCGCGATGGCGCGCGCCGAGGCGATCGGCTCCGCCATGGACGCCGGCTGCCAGCGACAGCGCGCCGACGACGAGCGGGGTGTACATCGCACGGTTCTCGAATGAGCCGCGATAGTGTTCGATCGCCGAGTCGGTGAGGGCCGACCACGCCAGCAGCGCCGAGCTGTGATTGAAGGCGCGGGCGGCTCGAACGTGGGCATCGATGCCCGGATGCGCGGCCAATCGTCCCAACGCACCGGACAGTCGCGTCGGTTGCCCGCCGTCGCGCGAAGCGACGGATTTGAATGCCGCCGCCGCGGCAGCCGCCCCGGCGGCGGCGCCGAGGGCTGCCAAGATTCCGGTCGCCGTGCGATTCATCGGCATCGTTCTCCGTTAGGTCAATGCAAACGATTGGGCATCGGCTCGCTTGAATTCGAGCCCGCATCCGGGGCGAGAAAGATCGGGGCGGATGGTGCCGCGCTCGGGCGCCGGTGCGCCGTCGAACAGCATCGATTCGATCCGCACGTGGTCGTGAAACCATTCGATGTGCCGCAAGCGCGGGGCCGCGGCGCTCAGGTGGCGGTGCAGCGCGGGGGCGCAGTGGGCCGACAGCGGGATATGCCACGCGTCGCACAGTTGCGCGGCCCGCAAGAAACCCGTGGCGCCGCCGCAGCGCGTCGCGTCGGCTTGCAGCACGTCGACCGCACCCGTTTCGAGCATCCTGCGAAAATCGTCGGGCGTGTAAGCGTATTCGCCCGCGGCAATATCGATCGTCGCGGGCGTACCGTCGCGGACACGACGCATCCCGGCTAGATCGTCCGACGAAACGGGCTCTTCGAACCAGACCACACCGTGCGCGGCGAACCGCTCCGCGCTTTGGAGCGCGCCGTTCACCGTCAGCGCGCCGTTCGCGTCGACGAACAGCGCCGCGTCCCCGATCGCCTCGCGCGCCGCGCGCACGCGCTCGGGATCGCGTCCGGGCTGTCTGCCGACTTTCATCTTCACCGCGGTGCATCCGTCCTCGTGCACCCAGTGGCCGAGCTGCTCGCGCAGCTTCGCATCGTCGTAATTCGTAAAGCCGCCGCTGCCGTAGATCGGCACCCGCTCGCGCAGCGTCCCGCCGAGCAAGTGCGCGAGCGGTATGTCGAGCCGCCGCGCATTGAGGTCCCACAGCGCGAAATCGAGCGCCGAGATGGCCGTTGCGCACAATCCGGATCGGCCGATATTGCGCACGCGTTGCCATAAGCGCTGCGATAGCGCGGTGATGCGGGTGGCGTCCTCATGCAGCAGCACCTGAGCGAGCGTGTCGCGAATCAGGTTCGCGGCGCTCGCATCGGTATAGGTGTAGCCGAGCCCCGTGCGGCCGCCGGCATCGATCTCGACGAGAACGAGCGTCGTCGATTTCCATTCGAACGTGCCGTCCTGTTCGGGCGAATCGGTTGGAATCTTGTACGCATCCGCGCGCACGGCCGTAATCGCGGCCGCGTCCAGCGCGTTTGCGGCGCGAGCGGCGTCCGGGGGCCGCGGTTGAGCGGGAGGGGTATTCATCGGCAAGCAAATCGTAGGGTTGATCGAAATGGTGCGCACAGGCCGCGATCGAAACGGCAGCAAGCGCTATGCCGCGCTTTCCCATCCTCCGCTCAGCGCCTTGTACAGCGCGACGACGTCGGTTTCGACTTGGGTTTGCGCCTGGACGAATTGCGCCTGGGCTTGCGATAACTGCCGCTGCGCGTCGAGCACGTCGATGAAACTGACGAAACCCTTTTCGTAGCGGGCCCGGGCGAGATCGTAGGCGCTGCGTTGCGCGTCGACGGTCGCCGACAGCGCATCGCGATGCGATAGATCGCTCCGATAGACGGCGAGCGCGTTATCGACGTCGCGCAAGGCGACCAATACGGTCCGGCGATAGGCGAGTGCGGCTTCGGCTTGGCGAGCGTCGGCGAGATGCAAATTGGCGACGAGCGCGCCGCCTTCGAAAATCGGCAATGAAACAGCCGGACCGAACGAGTAGAACAGATGCGACCAGCGTGCCAAATCCGAGGCGTTCGATGCGCGCGTGCCGATTTTCCCGGTCAAGGTGATGTCGGGGTAAAACTGTGCGACGGCCACGCCGACCCCGGCCGTGGCGGCGTGAAGCTGGGCCTCGGCGCGGCGCACGTCGGGGCGGCGGCGCGCGAGCGTGGACGGCAGGCCGACGGCGATGCGCGGCGGCAGTGCCGGCAGTGGGGCCGATGCGGTCAGTTCGGCATCGAGTGCTCCGGGTTGTGCGCCGACGAGCAGCGCGAGGCCGTTCGCGGCCTGAGCGATCTGTCCGTCGAACGGCGTCACGCGGGCTTGCGCCTGCGCAAGCTCGGCCTGCGCTTGCTTGACGTCGAGCGTACTGGCAAGCCCGACCGCGGCTTGGCTTTTCGTGAGCGCGAGCACGTCGCGCGCATCGCGCACCTGGCGCTCGGCGATATCGCGCGCCGCTTGCGAGCCCCGCAATTGCAGATACGTTTGCGCAACTTCGGCCTCGAGCGAGAGCAGCGCGTCGTTGCGGCTCTCGCGCGCGGCGTCTAGGTTGGCCGATGCGGCCTCCACCGAGCGGCGTACGCGGCCGAACAGATCGAGTTCCCACGACGCGTCGAACCCGGCTTGCCATAGATTGATGGGCGAGCTCAGTTGGCCGAGTATCGCGTTGGCGCGCTGCTGCAAAGCGGGGCCGGCGCCTGGGGAGATCGCGTCGACGGGTGAGTTCGGCGCGCCTAGCGCATCCGCTTGTCTATACACGCCGTTCGATTGCAACAAGCCTTTCAGACCGAGTTGCTCGCGCTGATAGCTCGCACTGGCGCGTAGATTCGGCAGGCCCTGCGAGGCGGCCGATTGCATCTGCGTTCTCGCCTCCACGATGCGCAGCACGGCGCGCTGAAGATCCAAGTTGCCGGCGCGAGCCTCGTCGATCAATGCATCGAGCGTGGGGTCGTTGAAGGTATGCCACCAACGCGGATCGGGATCGGTATCGACGACGATGTCCGGCGCCGATGCGCGATGTGTCGCACCCGCGGTGCCGCCGGATGGTGTCGATGCGATCGCGTGCCACTGTTCCGGTGTCCGCGCGGCCGGCGCATGAAAATCCGGACCGACCGTGCATGCGCTGAGCGCGCACGCGACGAAGAGGGATGCGACCGCGCGCGGTGCCGGGAGCCGCCGCGCGCGATGCGCGCGCAACGCAGGAAGGCGCATATCCATATCAATGGCCTCCCGCGCCGCCGGCCGCTTTCACCGGCGAGAAGAAGAACATCAGCGGCACGCACAGCGCGCAGAGTATCGCGAGCATGGCGAACACATCGATGTAGGCGAGTATCGTCGCTTGGGACACGAACGTCTTGTACATCATGCCGTTGGCCGTCCTCAACGCTTGGCGATGCGGTTCTCCCATGAGCGAGGAGATGGCCGCGACGCGCGCGTTCAAAGCGTCTGTAAAGTTTTGCGAGAGCGGCGTCATGTGCGCGGCAAGATGCGCCATGCGCGCTTGCGTGCGCTCACGCACGAGCGCGGTGGAAACGGAGATGCCGATCGAGCCCGCCACGTTGCGGAACATCGTGAACAGCGCCGATGCATCGTTGTTCAATTCCCTCGGTACGCTCAAATACGCAAGGGCGGTCGTCGGCACGAACAAAAACCCGATGGCGATCGATTGCGCGCTGCGCATCAACGTCAAGGTCTTGTAGTCGATGTCGGGCGTCAGCCAGTGGGCATAGGCGAGCGCGGCCGACAGCAAGGCGAAGCCGAGGCCGATAAAAAAGCGGGTTTCGATATACGGCATGATTTTGCCGATGATGGGAATCTCCAACGTGATCAGCAGCGCACCGGGGGAGAGTACGAGTCCCGCGAGGGTGGCGGTGTAGCCGAGCCGTTGCTGGGCGAGTTGCGGAATCAACACGGCGCTGCCGTACAAGACCATCGCGAACGACGCGATCGCCACGCAACCCAGCGCGAAATTGCGGTCCTTGAGCGGCGTGAGGTGAACGACCGGTTTTCGGGCGTAGACGAGCCACACGGCCGCGCCCGCTAGGCCGAGCGCGGCGAGCGCCCCGAATACGCGAATGAACGGAGAGGAAAACCAATCTTCGTCCTCGCCGCGATCGAGCATGACTTGCAAGCAGCCCAAGCCGATCGCAAGCAAGCCGATGCCGACGTAGTCGATCGACAGCTTGCCGCGCCGCTTGCGCTCCCAAGGTGGATCTTCGACGAGTTGCTGTACGGCGATCGTCGTCAGGATGCCGATCGGGACGTTCAGCAGAAATACCCATCGCCAGGAAAAATGATCGGTGATCCACCCGCCTAGGGTGGGTCCCACCACCGGCGCGACGACGATCGCCACGGCCGAAATGGAAAATGCGCGCGAGCGTTGCGCCGGCTCGAACGTATCGAGGATGATCGATTGTTGATTCGGTTGCAAACCGCCGCCGAAAAATCCTTGAAGAATGCGAAAGACGATGAGCTCGCCGAGATTGGACGCAATGCCGCACAAGAACGAGCACACCGTGAACGCGGCGATGCAAAGCAGAAAGTACCGCTTGCGGCCGAGCCAGCGCGCAAAGAACGCGGAGATCGGCAGCACGATGCCGTTGGCGACGAGATACGACGTTAGCGTCCACGTTGCTTGGTCGTAACTGGCCGACATCGTGCCGGCGATGTGCGGTAACGCCACGTTCACGATGGTCGTGTCGAGCACCTCCATGAACGCGGCCAGCGTGACCACGACGGCGATGACCCACGGGTTCGCGGACGGGCGCCAGTTTTCGTTGGACATGGCTCGCTCGGCGCTCCCGCGTTATTGGAAATAGACGGTCGGCTCGACCGAAATGCCGAGCGGCAGCGCGCGGCCTTTGGGCAACCCTCTGTCGATCACGATCTTTACCGGCACGCGTTGTACGATCTTCACGAAATTGCCGGTGGCGTTCTCGGCGGGAAACGCCGAGAAGCGCGACCCGCTGCCTTTCTGCACGCTGTCGACGTGACCCCGCAACGTCAGATCGGGGTAAGCATCGACGCCGATCTCGACCTTGTCGCCGGGATGCATGCGGGCCAGGTCGGTCTCCTTGAAGTTGGCCGTTACCCATACCTGGGGCGTCACCAGCGAGAATAGCGATTCGCCCGGCTGCAAGAACGCACCCATATGAACTTTGCGCTGCGTGACCCATCCGTCCGCGGGTGCGCGCACCACGCACCACGAAAGATTCAGTTGTGCTTGCTCGAGCTGTGCTTGCGCCTGCTTCACTTCTTGCTGCCGCGCGTCGAGCGCCGCGACTGCTTGTCTGATCTGTTGCGTGACGAGGCTCGCGCTCGCCAATTGCGCTTGCGCTTCGGTGACGTTCGCGCGTGCCGATGCCGCTTTCGCGTCGGCCGCATCGATGTTTTGCGCGGACGTCGCCCGCGCATCCACACTGTGTTGCCGGTTATATGCGGCTTGAGCCTGCCGCAACTCGGCGCGTGCCGCGCTCGTTTGCGCCTGCGCTTGCCGGTATTGCGCCGGATAGTGCACGCGCGCGATATCGAGTTGAACCTGCGCAGCCTTCACTTGCGCTTCGGCCAAGCCCAATTGCGCGCGGGCCCGGTCGAGCTGCGCACGGTATTCGCGCGGATCGATTTCGACGAGTACGTCTCCTTTATGTACATACATGTTGTCGTCGATCGGCAGGCCGACGACGTAACCCCCGACCTTCGGCGCGATCATGACCGAGTTGCCGTCGGTGTAAGCGTCATCCGTGCTCGTTTGATTGCGCGTCGAAAACCACCAGACGAATGCGGCGATCGCCAGTACGACGACCACACCGGCAAGAATGAATAGCGGCTTCTTGCTGCGCTTTTTACGGCTATTTCCATTGACGTCGTCTTTGTCGCTATTGCGCTCGGAATTGTCTCGACTGTCATCGTCATTACGGTTCTCTTTCGATTCATCGCGGTCTTGAGCGTGCTCGTCATCGCGCGTGCGGTGGGCATCGTCATTGCGATCCGAAGGGGCGTCGGCGTCTGGCATGGGAGAAGGTCGTCGCAAAGTTGACCGACCGGGCGCAAACCCTATGCCCATCGGTTCTTAAAGCCGGACGATATAAGCGGGGCGGCTATTGCGCGGACCATCCGCGGGAAATACCCGGAACCGGTTGCATCGGCGGTGCGAACTTTTACATGCCGTTTGCAATGCTTTGCGAATTCGCGGCGTTCCGAACGGGCATGTGCATTGCGCCGCCGCCTTCGTTTCCAAGCGCGCAGGAGGTCACACCATGTCGAAGGCGAGCGGTAAGCCGCAAGGCGGCGAAAGCCACGAAGAGCAGCGAATCGATCACGGCGTCGACGAGACGTTTCCCGCAAGCGATCCGCCCGCCGTCGGCGGCGCGACTCGCATCGACCCCGATCGGCCGCAACATAGACCGGGCGAAGGCGGGGGCAGCGAAGACAACGGCGGCAGCGACGACACCCCTTCGGATGCGGGCAAGACGGGACGCGCGAAGGGAGACGGCAAGACTTCGAACCCCGGGGGCGAGAGCGAAAGCGACGGCCTGAGCGGAATCGCGGGGCTCGTCGAGCGCACCGGCAGACCCCGTGACGATTCGCGCTGACCTCAACCGAGATGAGCACGGCTCCCCTCCAATATCTGTTCGCTGCGGCAGGACCGGCTTCCGCGCCTACCTATACGCTCGGCTGGGCCTTGATCGGTCTTGTCTCCTTTGTGGTCATCGTTATCGCCGTGCTGCTGGCCGGCGCATTGTGCCGGCGGCGCCCGCCTTTAGCGCCGGGCGAGGAGAACAAGCTTCCGCCCGATTCGGGCGGCATCAATTGGATCGTCATCGGCACGGGCATCTCGACGTTGGGGCTTTTCGGCGCACTCGTCTACGCGATGGTGACGCTCGAATCGGTCGCTTCACCGCCGAGCGAGCCGCCGCTTACGATCGACGTGACCGGCTACGACTGGTGGTGGAAGGTGAATTACATCGACGCCGCGAATCCGTCGCGCGAGTTCGTGACCGCGAACGAAATCCACATTCCCGTCGGGGTGCCGGTGCGCGTCGAGCTTCGCAGCGCGGACGTCATTCATACGTTTTGGGTGCCGCGGCTTACCGGCAAGATGGAAATGATTCCCGGGCAGACGAACATGCAATGGATGCAGGCCGATCGCCCCGGCATTTTTCGCGGGCAGTGCGCGCAGTTTTGCGGACCGGGTCATGCGCATATGGCGTTCGAGGTGATCGCACAGCCGAAAGTGCAGTACGAGGCATGGGCCGACGCTCAGCGCAAAGGTGCGCAACCGGTCGCGACCCCCGAGGCAAGAACCGGCCAGCATGTATTCGACGAGCGCTGCGCGGGATGCCACACGGTGCGCGGCACATCGGCGGTAGGCATGCAGGCGCCCGATCTTACGCATCTCGCCTCGCGCCGCACGATCGTCGCCGCGCAGCTCGAGAACACGGCGCAAAACCGGCTCGACTGGATCGAGCACGCGCAACGCATCAAGCCCGATGCGCTCATGCCGTCGATCGCCTTGTCGGCGTCCGACGCTGCCGCGCTTTCGGCCTACTTGTCCACTTTGCAGTGAGTGACCGCGATGTCCGATACGCCCATCTCCGCGTTGCCAGGCGACCCGCCGGGCACTGTGCGCCTGTCGCGCCCGCTTCAGCGAGGCACGCTCGACGAGGAGGGCAGGAAGCGGCTACATGAGATTTGGGAAACGGAGCCGGGATGGCGCGGCTGGCTCTCGACGGTCGATCACAAGACCATCGGCTTGCGCTACCTCGTGACGGCGTTTCTGTTCTTGGTGATCGGCGGGGTGGAGGCGCTGATCATGCGGATTCAACTGGCGCAGCCGAGCGAGACCGTGCTGACGCCCGGGCAATACGATCAACTATTCACGATGCACGGGCTCACGATGATTTTTCTCTACGCGATGCCCGTGCTCTCCGGCTTTTCGAATTACTTGTGGCCGCTCGTGTTCGGTGCGCGCGACATGGTATTTCCGCGGCTCAATGCGCTTTCGTATTGGACGTACTTGTTCGCGGGCGTGTTCTTGTATTTGAGTTTTCCGCTGGGGCAGGGCGCGAACGACGGCTGGTTCAACTACGTTCCGCAATCGAGCTTGACCTATAACCCGGGGCCGAACATCGACGTCTATGCGCTCGGGATGGTGCTGCTCGGCGTCTCGACGACGGCCGGCGCGGCGAACTTCGTAGTGACCTTCATCCGCATGCGCGCCGCCGGAATGTCGATCAATCGCGTGCCGGTGCTCGTCTGGGGAACGCTGACGATCTCGGCCGCCAATCTGCTCGCGGTACCGTCGGTCAGCCTCGCGTTCTTCATGCTGTGGATGGATCGCCGCATCGGCACGCACTTTTTCGACGTGACGGGCGGCGGCGGGCGGGCGCTCATGTGGCAGCACTTGTTCTGGGTGTTCGCGCATCCCTGGGTGTACGTCGTCGTGCTTCCGGCGATGGGCATCGTCTCCGACGCGCTGCCCGTTTTTTGCCGGCGGCCGCTGGTGGGCTACGGCGCGGTGGCGATCTCCACGGTGGTGACGATGGTGATCGGGTTCGTCGTCTGGATCCACCACATGTTCGCGACCGGCATCCCGCCGCTCGCGCTGGCTTTCTTCGGCTCGGCCAGCATGATCATTTCGATCCCGAGCGCGGTCGGAACGTTCGCATGGATCGCGACGATCTGGCTGGGGCGCCCCGTCTGGAAGGTGCCGTTCTTCTTTTTCGCCGGGTTCGTTCTGTTGTTCGTCATCGGTGGCGTGTCCGGCGTCATGACGGCCGCCGTGCCGCTCGACTGGCAACTGACCGACACGTATTTCATCGTGGCGCACCTGCATTACGTGCTGATCGGCATCAACGTGTTCCCGGTCGTAGGCGGCGTCTATTACTGGTTTCCGAAATTCACGGGGAAGATGATGAGCGAGCGGCTCGGGCGCGTGGCCTTTTGGCTCATGTTCGTCGGCTTCAACGTGGGCTTTTTTCCGATGCATATCCTCGGCCTGCTCGGGATGCCGCGACGGATTTACACCTACGCGCCGGACATGGGCTGGAGCACCGCGAATCTGATCACATCGATCGGATCGTTCATCTTCGCATTCGGTATTTTGGTCTTTTTGATCGACGTGGCCTATAGCCTGAAACGCGGTCCGGCGGCGGGCAACAACCCGTGGGACGCCGGCTCGCTCGAATGGTCGATACCGTCGCCGCCGCCCCCCTACAACTTCGCCGTGTTGCCGATCGTCGGCAGCCGTCATCCGTTATGGGAAACGCGGATGGAAGACGAAGCCGATAAACCTGAAGAGGCCCGCTCGCATTTGGACGATGGCTACCTGCTGGGCCAAGGCAAGGAGGCGCTCGGTACGACCGCGGTAAGCGGAAAACCGTACGTGATTCTCAAGATGCCCGGGGACTCGTACGCCCCGTTCGTACTCGGCCTGGCCGCGGCGCTGTTTTTCGGGGCGTTGCTGCTCCAGTGGTGGGTGTTCGGCGGGATCGTGCTCGCGGTGTGCGTCGCGGCCATCATCGGATGGATGTGGCCGCGCCGTGAACTCGTCCAACGCGAACCCATACCGGCGCGGGAGGGCTGATCGATGAGCGACGATGCGCAAGTAGTGCTGATGAGTCCGCCCGAAGCGTTGCCGGTCGGCAGCGCGGGCATGAGGGCAAGCGGGATGCTCGGCGTGCTGATGCTGATTCTGACGGAAGCCTCGTTGTTCGGCTACTTGATCTTCAGCTACATGTACTCCGCGGTACAGCAGACCCAGCATTGGCCTCCCGAAGGGCTGCCTAAGCTCGGCATTTCGTCGGTGAACACGCTGATCCTGATTTCGAGCAGCGTGTTTTGCTGGCTGTGCGAATGGTTCTTGCGTCACAAGCACAAGCGCATGGCCGTCGTATCGATGGCGACCGCGGTCGTGCTGGGGATCGTCTTCATGGCGATTCAGCGGCACGAGTGGCACGACCATCCGTATGGCGCCACGTCGCATTTGTACGGCTCGCTCTACTTCACGATCACGGGCTTCCATATGGCGCACGTGCTCGTGGGCGTCGTCGTGCTTTCGGTGCTCACGGTGTGGATCGCGCTCGGCTATTTGGACGAACGGCGACATGCCGCTCTCAAAATCGGCAGCTACTACTGGCACTTCGTCGACGTCGTGTGGCTCTTTATTTTCACGACGTTGTATTTGACGCCATATTGGTTTTGACGGGGAGGACCCACATGCTAGCGAAACGTGCCGAGGGCGGCTCGCCCGTTTCGGCGTTCGCATTGACGATGGGTGCGCTCGCCGCGCCCGGTGCTTGGCTCGCTCAAACCACGATCGGCGAAACCATCGTTGCGCAATGGTGCTTTCCTCACGACGTGCAGCTTCGCATCCCGCTCGGCTCGAGAGTGGCGTGGAGCGTCGTGGGCATGAGCGCGATGTGGCTGCTCGTGGGACTCGTCGGTACTTGGCTCGCGTGGCGCAATTGGCGGCTATTGCATCACGCGCGCAAGGTGCGTCCCGAATCGACGGACACGAAAGTGGAAGGCGAAGCGTTCGTCGCTCGCGTGGCATTGATGGCGAGCGGGTTGTTCTTGTTCGCGCTGGTGGCCACCGATGTGGCGACCTCGCTCGTTTCGGCGTGCAGATGACTGCGCGCATCGATGACAAGGAGCATATGGTGTCCGGCTCGAGTGCTCGACCGCTTCGACGTTGCTTCGCATGGGCCGCCTTGCTGTGTGCGCTCGCCTTTCCGGCGCTCTGCCGCGCCGACGATACGGCAAGCGCGCAGCTGATCGCCCGCGGGAAGTATCTGGCCGATCTATCCGACTGCGCGGGATGTCACACCAACGCGCCCACCGGCAATCCGCCGAAGCCTTCGCCCGCGTTCGCGGGGGGGCTGCCGATGGGCTCGCCGTTCGGCACGATATGGACGAGCAACATCACGCCCGACCCGGTCTACGGGATCGGCAAGTACAGCTACGATGATTTCGTCCGCGCGGTGCGCGACGGCATCGCGCCGGGGGGCAAGCATCTGTACCCCGCGATGCCGTTCGGCTCGTTCGTCAAAATCAGCGACGACGACATGCGCGCGCTTTACGCCTTTTTCATGCATGGGGTGAAACCGGTCGCCAAGCCGGCGCCTGAAACCAAGCTGCCGTTTCCGTTCAATCAACGCTGGGTACTCGCCGCCTGGGACTCGCTCATGGTGCCGCACTCGCGCTACGGTCCCCGGGAAGATCGCAGCGCCGAGTGGAATCGCGGCGCCTATCTCGTGCAGGCATTCGGCCACTGCGGCGCTTGCCACACGCCGCGCGGAGTAGCGTACGAGGAGCGCGGCTACAACGAGGGCGATCCGCTGTATCTCACGGGCGGCACCAACGATCACTGGTATGCGCCGAATTTGACGGGCGATCCGGATTCAGGCCTGGGCCGGTTCTCGGAAGACGACATCGTCGGCTTCTTGCGCCACGGACACGGCGGTGGGCTCGTGACGTTCGGCAGCATGGTGGAAGTGGTGGAGGACAGCGGGCAATACATGAGCGACGCCGATTTGCACGCGATCGCCACATATTTGAAATCGCTGCCGCCGCGCGCGAAGAGCGGACATGTGGATACGGACCCGGCCAAAGGCGAGGCCACCGTGAATATCCTGCGCACGGGTTCGGTGGAGTATCCGGGGGCCGGCATTTACAACGCGTTTTGCGCGCGTTGCCACGAGGCCGATGGGCAAGGCCAGCCCGGAAAATTTCCGCGGCTCGCCGGTAATCCCATCGTCGTGGCACCTCACGCGACTTCGCTGATCCGGCTGCTGATCAACGGCGGCCAGAGCCCCCATACGATCGGCGGCCCCAAGCCCGAGCGCATGCCCTCGTTCATCGGCAAGCTCAACGACACCGAGATGGCCCGTGTGCTGACGTTCGTGCGCAATGCGTGGGGCAACCAGGCGCGGCCGGTTACACCGGACGAAGTCGAAGGCCTGCGCAAGAAGCTGCACCGTTGAGGCATGCGCATTGCATGGCGTAAAGCTCCTGCGCCGAATTTCGTGCGGCGTACCGGGCCGCAATGGCCGTTGTATTTAAAGGAGGTGATTCCAATGAAATCGAGCATCGCGCATCGGACACTGATCGCATCGGCCCTCGTGGCTGGTCTTGGCTTGGTGGCGGCACCGTCGTTCGGTCAGAACGCGAACGGGGGCGGCAATTCGAACGGACCGGGAGCGGCCGGGACCGGCGTGCAGCAGCCGCCCGGCAGCGAGGGCACCACCGGGACCAAGGGCGCGACGATGCCGCCGGGCAGCACCGCCTCGCCGTCGGACGACAACGCCTCGAGCAGCGGCACGATGCATATGAAGCACAAGCACAAGAAGCACCACCATCGCCACCTTCGCGGTGCGAGCGGGGCGAGCAATCCGGAAGCGGCTTCCTCGACGAAGCCCTAACCGGCGGGATCGCTTCGACGCGGCGGCCGCCGATCGGTTTCGGCGGCCGCCGGCGGTTTACAGCTTGACGCCGCCCGCTTCGGGGGCGTCCGGGTCGAGATCGTCGCGAGCGGCGTCGTAGTCCGACTCGTACTCGTCATCGGCGCCGAGGCTGCGCCAATACGGTTCGCGTCCGTAGTACTGATGGATGGACGTGGCCCAGGTGGCGTCGGCCATCGAGGGCCAGTGTTGCTTGTCGAAACCCGGGGCGTTCTTGATGAGCTCGGACGACAGCGACACGAGGAAACACTTGCGTGTGGTGTCGAGTGTCAGTGCGTTCCAAGGGATCGCGAGCAGCTTGTCGCCGATGCCGAGGAAGCCGCCGCACGACATCACGACGTAGGCGATGCGCCCGGCCTGTACGTCGAGCATGATTTCCTTGACCTTGCCGATTTCCTCGCCGTCGGTGCTGAGAATCTTGTCGCCATCCAGGGTGCTCGCGGCCATGACATCGGGGCCCGGACCCGCCGCGGTTTCCGGCCCTTTGCCGACGATGCGGGCGCCTTGAGATTGAGAGACGCCCGTGGTCGATGTGCTGTGGGTGCGCATATCGGATCTCCTATCGAATACGGTTGAGCGATGGTCGCGGCGGCCGTAACGAAGCCTCGCCGCCGCGCTTGAGACAAGCGATGTGTAAGCAACGGGCGTTCCACGAGGGTGCGTTGCGCTTCAGCGGCTTCAGCGGCGTTAGCGGCTTTTCCCGCCTTCGTCCATCCCGGACCCCGTGCGCCAGGCGCGTTTGCCCGTCTCGGAGAGCTCGCCGCTGCTGTGCGTTTCGTCGGCTTGCGTGCCGTCGACGGCCATGTCGCCGCCGGGCTGCTCCAACGCCCGCTGCTTCTCTCCCTTGCGCGCGGCGACGCGTTCGTCCTGCGATTTTCCGCTGTGAATGGTCATCATCGTCCTCCGTTTAGATAGCGCCAACCCATCGTTTCGGCGGCACGTCGATGAACACGCATCGTGCGTGCCGAGACGCCATGTCTTGCACCGGGGCGCGGCCGTAGGCGCGAGCGTTGCTCGACCTGGGAGGGAGCGATTCGATTGAAACGAAGGAGAAACTTTATGAGTACGTTAGATCCAGACAACTTTCCGTAAAGCGGCGATTCGGAGGCGAGCGGCCGCGAGACCGGGGCCCTGGGACCGAGCGATTCGTCCGATAGCGGAAGCGACATCGCCGGGGCGAAGCGTCACGAGTTCGATAAGGACTCCGAGTTGGACGAGCATGCGTTGGAATTGGGCGACGCCGAACTCGCGAGCGACACCGATCGCGCGGGGACGGGCGAGCGCTCGTCGGCGGACGGCGACTCGACCCTGACCCCCGACGCCGATATCGAACCGGATCACATCGAGACGCCCGACTTACCCGATGCGGATTTAGAACCCTGATGCTCAGCAATCGCATGCTCGACGTCGACGGCGTGCGGGTAGAGCACGAGCAGGGCTCTCAGCACGCCGTTGGTCCAGCCGAATCCATCCTGTAACGGGTACTCGCCGCCGCCGGCCGATTCGTGGCCGGCATTGCGGCCGATGTCGTATTTCTCCACGAGCTTGCCCGTGCGTACGTAATAGTCGACGTTGGTGCGGATCCAGCGCGTCGCGATGGTCCGCGCAAGCGCGCTCTGCCCATAGCGCCGCAGGCCGATCACCGCGAGGTACTGCAGCGGGGCCCAGCCATTGGGCTCGTCCCATTGTTGGCCGCTGTCGACCTCGGTCGTCGCGATCCCCCCAGGGCGCAGTAAGCCCCGCTGGATCGATTGCGCGACCGTGGTCGCTTGGCTGCGCGAGGCGACGCCCGCGAACAATGGGTAGGCCGTCGCAGCCGTCAGTCGATCAAGCAACTTGCCGTGTACGAAATCGTAATCCGCGAATGCGCCGATGCGCGGGTCCCAGAGCAAGCGGCGGATGGCATCGGCCCGCGCAGATGCTCGCGCGTTGAAGTTCTCCGCGCGCGAAGCGTCGCCCTGCAACTGATAGGCTTTCGCCAACGTCCGCTCCAGACCGTAAAGCAACGAATTGAGATCGACGGGGATGAGAGAGGTGACGTCGATCGTCGCGAGCGTGCGGTCGTCGGCGAACCAGCGGGAGCTGAAGTCCCAGCCGGTTTCTCCGCCCGCGCGCAGGTCCCGCCACAGTTCTCCGGAGTCGCGCCGAGGCATCGAATGCGCCGTCGCGACGTCCTCTCGATACGATTCGTCGCGCGGCGCGGCCCGCTCGTCCCAGTAGCGATTGAGCACCGTGCCGTCCGCCAATCTCACGACGTGGCGGCTCGCCTGACCCGGCCCCAAGGACGCCGCGCCGTTCATCCAATAGTCGTACTCGGCTTTGAGCTCGGGCAGATATCGCAGATAGATGCTTTCGCCATCGTGTTCGGCGAGCAATCCCACCATCTGCGAGAAAAACGGCGGCTGCGACCGGCTCAGATAGTACGTGCGGTTGCCGTTCGGAATGTGGCCGTAGCGATCGATGAGGGCGGCGAAGTTCTTCAGTTCGTCGTCGGCGAGGTCGTGCCGGCCGCTGGCGACCAAGCCGAGCATGATGAAGTACGAATCCCAGTAGTACACCTCGTCGAAGCGGCCGCCCGGTACGACATACGGCGCGGGCAGCGGCAAGAGCGACGACCACGGATTCGGTACGGCGTCGGGCTTGCGGGTCAGCACATCCCAGAGCGTATCGATATGCTCGACGACCGTTTCCTTCGGGTCCGACACATACGGCTTTGCATCGTGCGTGGGCGGGTCGAAATGGGCCACGACGAACTTGTGCAGATTGAAGCCC
Source organism: Trinickia dabaoshanensis (assembly GCF_002879885.1). Lineage (GTDB taxonomy): Bacteria > Pseudomonadota > Gammaproteobacteria > Burkholderiales > Burkholderiaceae > Trinickia > Trinickia dabaoshanensis. The sequence continues at coordinate 59,429 of NZ_PNYA01000033.1, read as the reverse complement.
GATTGGTCTCGCGCGGCGCGATAGGCCGCAACGATGCGTTGGGGTGACTCGTTCGGAATCATGTCGGCGAACGTCTTGCTGTCGGGAAACAGATGCGCGAGTTCGACGTCCCGGTAAAGCTCGCCGAGCGTTTCGGACGGCGGCGCGGGCTCGGTCGCGGGGGCTGCGGGATCCGCGCGCGCCAATTGCACCGGCTCGCTTGCCGCGCCGATAGGTACGCGCGGGTGCGCCGGTTTGGCGGCGCAGCAGGCGGCGGCGCAGAACAGGGCGGCGGCGAGCGCGGCACGCGCGGATGCAAAGTGCATGAGGTGGGGTCCTTTCTATGTGGATTCCCGGGCGCAACTGCAAGCGACATGCCGAGGCTCATGCGGTACGACTCGCTTGGCCTGAGCGCGCCGGGCACGGCGGGCACACCGGTCACACGATAGGATCGCGCCGCGCGAGGACGGTGTCCGACGCGCGGCGCGAGTGGATGTAACCGGCTGCGAAGGCGAGAGGCGTACCGGTCGGGGATGGCCATGCGTGGCGGACGTCATCCGCTCGCGGCCGTTTTATCGGATGGTGGCTTTACCAGCGGCGCGCGTCATTGCAGATGTTGGCCACCGTTGATCGAGATGTTGGCGCCCGTTACGAAGGCGGCGTCTTGCGAACACAAGTAGGCGACCAGCGCTGCCACTTCCTCGGGCTGGCCGAGGCGCCCGACCGGAATCTCCGGCAAGATCTTCGACTGCATGATCTCGTCGGGCACGGCCGTGACCATGCGCGTCGCGATGAAACCCGGCGAGACGGTGTTGACGGTCACGCCCTTGCGCGCCACTTCCAGCGCGAGCGACTTCGTGAAGCCGTGCATGCCCGCTTTGGCCGCCGCATAGTTCGTTTGTCCGAAGCCGCCCTTGCAGCCGATGACCGACGAGATATTGACGATTCGCCCCCAGCCTCGCGTCGTCATGTCCTCGTACCACTGCTTGGTCATGTTGAACACCGAATCGAGGTTCGTGCTCAGCACCGCATCCCATGCCTCTTTCTCGAGCTTTTTGAAGCTCGAGTCGCGCGTGATGCCCGCGTTGTTGACGAGAATGTCGATCGGCCCGATCTCGGCCTTGATCTGGGCCGCGCAGCGCTGGCACGAAGCGTAGTCCGCCACGTCGACGGGATACGCCCGAAATTGCCGGCCCGTCGCTTCCATCTTTGCAAGCCAATCGTCGGCGCCGGTATTGCTCGGCGAATAGGTCACGACGACGGCATGACCGACGTCGTGCAACCTAATGCTGATCGCTTCGCCGATGCCGCCCATGCCGCCGGTTACGAGGGCAATTCTCTTTGTCATCTTCGATTCTCCTTCGATGCGCGTTTGACGAAGTGAAACGTAAGGACGGCGCGATGTGCCGCTCGCTGCCATCGCGCCGCTGTACTCCAGCCTCCCTCGCCGTTACCGCAGGCGAGAGCAGGCCTCGAGAATCGAGTTGCCGTTTTCGGTAATGCGCGGCCGCGGCATCCCGACCTGTTCGGCGCTCTGCTCGAGCGCGATCAAATGACGCTCGAGCAATGTGCTCAGCTCGGCGCGGTCGCCGATTTGGTCGGGCGCGTCCCTGACCAGCATCAATGTGGCGAGTTCGTGTGGGCTCAGCATGCTGCTCTCCAATGGAACAAAGATAGTCGATCGATCTCGGGATCAGTAGTGGCGTGTGGGACCGGTTGCGGCCCCACCCGCGTATCAATTACTTCGTCGACGAAAAGCGCTGAGTAAAACCGGATTGAATGCCGGCGAAAAGGCAAAAATCAACGAGCGATCGGAATGGCTATTCATATGACGCTATAAAACGTTTTCGAAGAATAATTTTTTCGTTCAACTGCAGAAGGTAGTAATTACCCGCCGCAGGCACGCATCCTGCGGCGATCCGGTAATTGTTTCGAATACCCGACTGGTTGGGTGAGGCCGGGCTTGATTCGGGGTTGGCGCAATACTAATCCGGTCTTCGGCGGTTCGCAATATGGAAGAATGGCCTTTGTCTGCTGCCCCATTTGTTTTGATGGGTGCGAATGAATTTCCCCATTTTCATCGGCTTTCGGAAATGTTCGGTTACCGTTAATGCGAATCGCTTTAATTCGCTCGTCACAATCCGATGTCAGTGCACGTGCCGAAACCATGCATTTTCGGACAGGCCGCGCCGCTTGCCCGGCGGCCCGCAAATTGCTGCTCCGCAGCCAACGGCGGCGCGGGCGAGCCGCGCCCATTCACGGAGGACTTAAGCCCATGCAAGAGACCCAAGAACCGAAGAATCCCGGGGACGAAGCGCCACCGGATGCACCGGGCGTCGGTGAGAGCCCGTGCCGGGTGTGCCGGGGAACCGGCATGGTGGAAGGTCAGCCTTGTACCATCTGCGGGGGGACAGGCAGGGTGTTACAGGGGATCGGCGGCGGTTGAGAGCGAGCAGCGCTCGCGCCGGCCGGCCGCGCATCTTGCGGCGCGGCCGGCCGGCGCTCTAGCCCTGCGCGGGTTAGTGGTGCCTAGTGGTGGCCGCTTCTATCCGGCACGGTGCCGGAGGCGACGCCCGTCGTCTCGACCCGCTCCATATTCGAGTTCCAATAAGGCGAGGTCCGGTAGTAATCGTGCAACTCGCTCGCCCAGGCAACGTCCGCCATGGCCGGCCAATGATCCTTGTCGAAGCCCGGCGCGTTCTTGACGGATTCGCTCGTCACGGAAAGCAAAAAGCATTTGCGGTCCGTATCCAAGGTCAGCGCGCTCCATGGAATCGCGAGCAGCTTGTCGCCGATGCCGAGGAACCCGCCGCTGGACATCACGGCGTAAGCAATACGCCCCGTGTAGACGTCCAACATGATTTCCTTGATCTTGCCGACATCTTCGCCGTCGGAACTCATGACCTTGTCGCCGTCGAGCGTGCTCGCCGCCATGACATAGGGGCCGGGGCCTTCCGCCGTCTCACTGCCTTTACCAACGATGCGGGTTTCGCCGCGACTGCCGATGGGATCGGGTGAAATGCTCATGGTCTGCTCCTTTACTGTGGATCAATCGGTATGGCCGATGCCGCGTGTCTCGCTCGCCTTGCGGCATCGAACGCTATTGCACTTGCGCGATGGCCTTCGACACGGCAGCGGGGCTGTCGTAATTCTTGTCGGGTAGCCGGTCGAGCAACTCGACGATCTCTCGATCCGCGTGATGGCTGCGCGCGGTTTCGGCCAGGTGCTCGCGCGTCGTGGGGTAGTCGATGCCCGCCAGCGCTTTTTGAACGGCGACCGGCGACGGTTGTCCCGGGTGTCGATGGTCTTGGGAGTGGGCCGGATGCTGCGCCATATTTGCCTCCTTCGATGAAGTTGAACACGCCTTCAATCAAGCAACGAGCGTTCCTTGCGCGGGGCGCCGCGGCGTGGCGCGCGCGGCCGCCGCGAACGAGCGGTGTGTCACGTGTGGGTCTTTCGTAAAACCTGCAGCGGCGATGCAGCCTTTGCAGGTGAATCGTGGGTATAGGCGTTGCTCGTTTCGATTGTTCGGTTGCAACCCTTCATAAGGACGCATGCAATGCATTCAGACCCCGCACTCGACAAGCTTTGTATCGACACCATTCGCACGTTGTCGATGGATGCCGTGCAAAAGGCCAATTCGGGCCATGCCGGCGCGCCGATGGCGTTGGCGCCCGTCGTGTATCAGCTTTGGCAACGCCATCTGCGCTACGACCCGAACGAGCCGCTATGGCCCAATCGCGACCGTTTCGTTCTGTCCGTCGGTCACGCTTCGATGCTGCTGTATTCGGTCCTGCATTTGGCCGGCGTCAAAGCGGTCGACGACGAGGGCCGAGCGACGCAGGCACCCGCGGTCTCGCTCGACGACATTCGCCGGTTTCGTCAACTCGACAGTAAAACGCCGGGACATCCGGAGTACCGCATGACCACGGGTGTGGAGACGACCACCGGCCCGCTCGGGCAGGGGCTCGGCAACAGCGTGGGCATGGCTATCGCCTCGCGCTGGTATGCGGCGCGATACAACCGCGACGGCTTCGATCTGTTCGACTATCGCGTCTACGCGCTGGCCGGCGACGGCGATCTAATGGAAGGCATCTCGCATGAAGCGGCTTCGCTGGCGGGGCACCTTCGCTTGTCGAACCTCACGTGGATCTACGACAGCAATCGCGTGACGATCGAAGGGCACACCGATCTCGCGTATAGCGACGATGTGCAGGCGCGCTTCAAAGGCTACGGCTGGCATACGCTGACCGTCGAAGACGCCAATGATCGCGACGCCCTCGAAGCCGCGCTGAACGATGCGGCGCGGACGAGCGATGCACCCACCTTGATCGTCGTGCAGAGCGTCATCGGCTGGGGCGCGCCGCATAAGGAAGGTACCTCGGCCGCGCATAGCGACGCGTTAGGTGAAGAGGAAGTGGCACTGGCCAAGCGCGCCTATGGGTGGCCCGAGGAAAAGCAGTTCTACGTGCCGCCTCATGTGCACGAGCGGTTCGCCGAAGGCATCGGCGCGCGCGGGGCGCAAGCGTGGCAAACATGGCTCGCATCGTTCGAGCAATACGCGCGCAAGTACCCGGAGCTGGCGCGTGAATTGGAGTTGATCGAACGGCATGCGCTGCCTGACGGATGGGATGACGGTTTGCCTTCGTTCGCGCCCGATTCAAAGGGCGAGGCGACGCGCGCGTCATCGGGCGAAGTGCTCAACGCCATCGCGCCGCGCGTGCCTTGGATATTGGGCGGCGCAGCGGACCTCGCGCCCTCCACCAAGACGCTGCTCAAGTTCGACGGCGCGGGTAGTTTCTCGGCCGAGGACCCGCACGGCCGCAACCTGCACTTCGGCGTGCGCGAGCACGCGATGGGCGCCGTCGCGAACGGGCTTGCTCTATCGAATCTGCGGCCCTACACGGGCACGTTTTTGATCTTCAGCGACTATATGAAGCCGCCGATTCGCCTTGCCGCGTTGATGGAAATCCCGGTCGTTTTCGTCTTCACGCATGACTCGATCGGCCTTGGCGAGGACGGGCCGACCCATCAACCGGTCGAGCAGCTTGCCTCGCTGCGCGCCGTGCCGGGATTGACGGTGCTGCGCCCGGCGGATGCCAATGAGGTGACGCAAGCCTGGCGCATGGCGTTGTCGGCGCGCCGGCGCCCCACCGCGCTCGTGCTGTCGCGTCAACCGGTGCCCACGCTCGATCGCACCCGGTGCGCCGACGCCGAGGGCGTGCGGCGCGGTGCATACGTCCTCGCGGATCCCCCGAACGGGGCGGCGCCCAGCGTGTTGCTGCTCGCGACGGGCAGCGAGGTGCACGTCTGCATGCAGACCTACGAGCGCTTGACGCGGGAGGGGATCGCCGCGCGCGTGGTGTCGATGCCGTCTTGGTATGTCTTCGAGCTCCAAGGCCGTGCGTATCGGGACGCCGTGTTGCCGCCGGAAGTGGATGCGCGCGTGGCCGTCGAACAGGGCGCGTCGCTCGGATGGGACCGGTACGTCGGGCGCTTCGGCGAGACGATCGCCATGCATACGTTCGGTGCCTCGGCGCCGATGCGCGATCTGCAAGGCAAGTTCGGCTTCACGCCCGAGCATGTCTACGAAGCCGCCAAGCGGCAAATCGCGCGTGTCGTGGCAAGTTCAGGGCTGCCGGGCGGAAATTGATGGGGCGGTGTTGCTATAACGGCCGACGGGCCGGCGCCTACGCCGGCCCGTCGGCTACGAGCGCCCCGGGTTACTGCTGCCCGTTGCTCGTTTGCCCCTCTTGCCGAGGCGAGTAGCCGCCCGTCGAATCGGAAGGACTGTGGGTCATGTTGCGCGACTTGCTATAGCGGCCCGAGGTGCGTCCCGATTCCGATCCGGTATCGCCGGGGCTGCCGTATCCACCGCTCGAGTTCGCACCGCTCATACCGGGTTGAACACCCGGCTGCGACAACGTATTGCCGCTCGGGGCCACGCCGGTCCCGCCGCGCGTGCCGCCGCCGGTCCCGCCCGTACCGCCTGCCGCACCGGCCGCTCCGCCACCGGAGCCGCCCGCGCCGCCGGCACCGGCCGCACCCTGGGCATAGGCACCGCCCGCGCAAGCGAGCGCCAGCATCGAAACCAATAGGGTCTTCTTCGTCGAGGTCTTCATGATGGTCCTCCGTCAAAATGGTTGCGAGATGCGCGTTCATTCAACTCCGCACGCACGCTTTCAATGCTGCAAGGGGCATGCCGCGAACCGCGGGAACGTCGCCGCCGAATCCCTGGAACGCGCATTGCGTCTATCGTGTATGCGGCACGCGCAGCGCTTTTCTGCGTCGTCGCCCGCCCCCTAACCGTGATGAGGAGAGTCGATGACCGAGTTGCTCGACACACGGCGAAGCCTTGCCGAAATGGAACATGCCCTGTTCAAGAGTTTCCCGTTTCCGACCACTTCCATCACGCACGTGACGGGCTCCGACGGCGCGGTCACGATCCAGGTGTCCTGGGTTGCGTCGGCAGGCAATATGAGCATTCTCGACTCGCGCTGCGCGGTGAGCCTCGTGCTCGAGCCCAGCGTCGTCGCGCGCTATGCGGCGTTGCCCGGGGCGAAGCGGCTGCAAGCGCGCGAGGCGCTGCGCCTACGCGCCGAGGATGCGTTTCAGCGCCATCTGCCCGCCAGCGGCGCCGGCCTCGACGAGTGCAACCTAATGATAGGCATCGATGAATCGTTCCTGGCCGACGCCGAACGAGGGCGGGCGTGAAGCGAATCGGGCGGCGCATACAGGCAAAAGTGAAGGGGCGCATCGCGGCCGATCTCTGGTTCGCGATGTGGCGGTATCGCAAGCAGACGTTCGGCGCCGCCGCGTTGATGGTCGTGGCCAAGCTCGCCGGGGTATCGGTGCCGCTCGCCTTGCGCGCGATCATCGACGATCTCGGACACCGTACCGCGCTCGCGTTGTTTCCCGTGTTTCTCGTATTGGGCTATGCGTTGTTGCGCTTCATCGGCGATGCGCTCGGCGAGGCGCGCGACGTCGTGTTCAGCACCGTTACGCAGCATACGGTCGCGGGGCTTGCCGAGCGGACGTTCGCGCGCTTGCATCGGCTGGGGGCACGGTACCACTCGCAGCGCGAGACGGGTTCGATCGTGCGCGACGTGCAAAAGGGTACCGACGGGGTCGGTTATCTGCTCGGTGTGGGGCTCTTTACGATCTTGCCCGCGTTCATCGAAATCGGCACCGTCATGGGCATCATCGCCAGCAATTTCACGATTGCGTTCATCTGGATCATTGCCGCGACGCTGGCCGGATACGCGACCTACACGGTCATCTTCACGCGCCGTCGCATGCTCGTTCAGCGCGAGGTCAATCGCTTGGAGTCGGCCTCGGATAGCCGGCTCGTCGACAGCATGCTCAACTACGAGACGGTGAAATACTTCGCCGCCGAAGACATCGAAACGGCGCGCTACCGGGGCGTGCTGTCGCAATGGATCGTCGCGCGGCTGGCCAATCAGCGGGCGCTCACCGCATTGCATTTGGGGCAGAGCGCGATCGTGTGCCTGGGAATCGCGGTGATGATGTTGCTCGCGGTGCAATACGTCGTGGCGGGGCGGATGACGCTCGGCGATCTCGTGCTCGTGAACGCCTACATCGTTCAGGTATGTATGCCGCTCAATACGCTCGGGTTCGTGTTTCGCGAGACCAACGACGCGCTCGTGAACGTCGAGCGGATGTTCATCGTGCTGGCCGCCGACAGTCTCGAAGGCGGCGACGCAACGGCCGACGAGGATCGCGACGAGCCCGGTGCGATGCCGCTCGTGGTGACGGCGGGCGAGATCGCGTTCGAACACGTGGAGTTCGGCTACGACCCCGCGCGTCAAATCTTGCACGATGTCGACTTTCGCGCGAAGGCCGGCACCACGCTCGCGGTCGTGGGCGGAAGCGGCTCGGGCAAATCGACGCTCATGCGGCTGCTCTTTCGCCTGTACGCCCCGACTAGCGGCCGCGTGACGATCGATGGGCAGGACGTGCGCCTAGTCACGCGCCACTCGCTGCGCCGGGCGATCGGCATCGTGCCGCAAGACACGGTGCTCTTCAACGAAACGATCGCCTACAACATCGGCTACGGGCATGCGAACGCGACACGCGCCGATATCGTGCGAGCCGCGCGTGCGGCGCAGCTCGACGAGTTCGTCGAACGCCTGCCCGATCATTACGACACGCGCGTCGGCGAGCGTGGCGTGCGGCTCTCGGGCGGCGAGCGGCAGCGCATCGCGATCGCGCGCGCGTTCTTGAAGGACCCGCCGATCATCGTATTCGACGAGGCCACCTCTGCGCTCGACACGCGCTCGGAGCGCGCGATTCAAAACGAGTTTCGGCGGCTGGCCGAGGGGCGCACCTCGGTCGTGATAGCACACCGGTTATCGACCATCGTCGATGCCGATCACATCCTCGTGATGGAACATGGGCGCATCGTCGAGCAAGGCCGGCACGAGCAATTGCTCGCGCGCCAGGGCGGCGTGTATGCGCGCATGTGGGCGTTGCAACTGGAGCAAGGAGAGCTCGAGCACACGCAGCGCAAGCTTGCCGCGCAACCGATGCGGGTGGGCGATCTCGCGGCGGCGATCGGGGCGCGCGTCGCGACGGAGGCGAGCAAGCAAGGGATCGATTTCGGTTTGCGGGTGGCCGATCCGGATATCCCGGTCGCCGGGGAGACCGAGCAAATTCAGCGCGTCGTGGCGATGCTTTGCGCCAACGAGATCGAGCATGCGCCGCCGGGCGCGCGGGTGGAGTTGCGGGCCCAGCGCGAGAACAATACGGCTTGGCTCGCCGTCGTCGGTGCGCGCGGTGAGCCGGCGCCGCTCTCCGATGAGCAGGCGGCGGAGGCCGAGCATACGTTGGGCGCCGCTGGAGGGACGTTCCGGCCGATGGCCGTGGATGGCCGCGTGGCATACGTGGCGTGCTTGCCGCTGCTGCCGGTCGTCGGCGCTGACGGGCAGGTGGCCCCCATTGCACCCGCCAGCGCGCGGCTCGACGGGATCAATGTCCTGGCGATCGACGACGACGAAGAGGCCCGCGACGCGCTCGAAGCGGCGCTCGTCGCCAATGGCGCGCAAGTCGAACTCGCCACCTCGGGCGACGACGCGTTGCGGCGCCTGCGCGAAACCACGCCGTCGGATTGGCCCGGCATCGTCGTGTGCGATATCTCGCTGGGCGATCAGGACGGTTGCGACGTATTGGCGGCGATTCGCGATATGGCGCGCACATACGACGGTGCGTCGCCCCCGGCCATCGCATTGACGGGCCATAGCGATCCCGCTGTGCGCGAGCGCACGGCACGCGCGGGGTTCCGCGCGCACTTCGTGAAGCCGGTACCGATCGACGCGCTGGCCGGAGAAATCAAGCGCCTCACGGCGCATGCCTAGCGGGCGCTATCGCAGGACCCGCCCTTGCTTGCCTACGGAACCGAATCCAACCGTATTGAAGGGAGGTCACTATGAAGGCAGTGGTATTTCACGGCATCGGCGATATTCGACTGGATACGGTCCCCGATCCGAAGATGCAGGCACCGACCGACGCCATCGTGCGTTTGACCTCGAGTGCCATATGCGGCACCGATTTGCATATGGTTCGAGGGACGTTCAGCGGCATGCAGCCCGGTACGATCTTGGGCAATGAGGGTGTGGGCATCGTCGAGGAAGTGGGCGCGGGCGTGCGCAATCTCGCCTAAGGCGATCGTGTGCTGATTCCTTCCACTATCTCGTGCGGCTACTGCTCGTACTGCCGATCGGGTTATACGGCGCAGTGCGACAACGCCAACCCGAACGGACCGCTCGCCGGTACCGCGTTTTTCGGTGGACCGAAGGACACCGGGCCGTTTCAGGGCTTGCAAGCCCAATACGCACGCACGCCGCTTGCCGCGGCAAGCCTCGTGCGTCTGCCCGACGATATCGACGACGATCGAGCCATCCTCATGTCCGATATCTTTCCGACAGGCTGGTTCGGCGCGCAACTCGCGCGAGTCGGGCTGGGCGATACGGTGGCCGTATTCGGCGCGGGGCCGGTGGGGCAATTCGCGATCGCGAGCGCGCGATTGATGGGCGCGGGCCGCATCTTCGCGATCGACCGGCTCGAATCGCGCCTCGCGATGGCACGCGCGCAGGGCGCGGAGCCGATCGATTTCGATCGAGAGGACCCGGTGGAGGCACTCCGGACCCTGACGGGCGGCATCGGCGTGGATCGCGTGATCGATGCGGTCGGCGTGGACGCCGAGCGTGCCGATAAGGGCCCCGCGGCTGACGGGCAGCAGCATGAAATGTTCGACACCGAGGTCAAAGAAGTGGCGCCGGAGCAGGCGCAAAGCGCACGCGACGGCCAATGGAAGCCCGGAAGCGGGCCGACGCAGGCGATTCAATGGGCCGTGAAGTCCGTCGCCAAGGCCGGCACGATCGGCGTCATCGGCGTCTATCCGCCGAGCCTCGCGCGTTTCCCGCTCGGCGAAGCGATGAATCGGAATCTACGAATTCATATGGGCAATTGCAATCACCGCGCGATCTTGCCCGAACTCGTTCGTCTGGTGCGTAACGGCTCCGTCGATCCGATCGCGATCCTTACTCAGCGCGAGCCGATCATGAGTGCCATCGATGCCTACAAGGCCTTCGACAAGCGTCAACCCGGCTGGATGAAAGTGAAGCTCGAGCCGTAAGCGCGAGACGGGTCCGGACTAGCCGCGGGCCGCGCCGGCGTTGTGCGAGCCCTGCATGCCTTGCGTGCATTGCGCGGCCGGCCGGCTCGCGAGGCGTTCACGGAAGTGCTCGGCCGTTGCGCGCAGTCCTTCGCCGAGCGAGGTCGAGGGGGCCCAGCCCAACAGCGCGCGGGCCTTGCCGATATCGGGCTGACGATGCCACGGATCGTCGATCGGCAGCGGACGAAACACGATCTCGCTGTCGGAGCCGGTAGCTTCCTTGATGTGCTCGGCCAATTCGAGCATCGTGATCTCGTGCGGATTGCCGAGATTCACCGGATCGCAGGTGCCGTCGGGGGCATTCATCAAGCGGATGAAGGCGTCGATGAGGTCGTCGACATAGCACAGCGAGCGCGTTTGCGAACCGTCGCCGTAGACGGTCAACGGCTCGCCCGAGAGCGCCTGCACCATGAAATTGGACACGACGCGTCCATCGGCGGGATGCATCCGCGGTCCATAGGTATTGAAGATGCGCGCGATACGCACCTCCATCCCGTACTGACGGCGGTAATCGACGAACAACGTCTCCGCGCAGCGTTTGCCTTCGTCGTAGCACGAGCGCGGGCCGATCGGGTTCACGTGTCCCCAGTAATCCTCCTTTTGCGGATGCACGCGCGCGTCGCCGTACACCTCGCTCGTCGATGCTTGGAAGATCTTGGCGCGAACGCGCTTGGCGAGCCCGAGCATGTTGATCGCGCCGTGCACGCTCGTCTTGGTGGTGCGCACGGGATCGTACTGATAATGGATCGGCGAGGCGGGGCAAGCGAGGTTATAGATCTCGTCCACCTCGACATATAGGGGAAACGTGACGTCGTGCCGCATCAATTCGAAGTTGCTGCGGCCGAGCAGATGGGCGACGTTCTCGCGTGTACCCGTGAAGAAATTGTCGACGCACAGTACGTCGTGACCGGCCTCGACGAGCCGCTCGCATAGATGCGAGCCGAGAAAGCCCGCACCGCCTGTGACCAGTATCCGCTTTCGATCGAGTTCTTTCATCGTCGGAGGCTCCATGTATCGTGGCAATGATCGCGCGAGGACGCTGAATTCATAGAGCGACCTCGCACAGTACGCTGTTCCAGTCGCGCGCGAAGCGCTCGATATTGAAGCGCTCGAGCGCGGTGCGGCGGGCTCCTTCGCCGAGCCGCCGCGCTTCGCGCGGATCGGTCAGCAAGGCGCGCATCCGTTCGACGAGCGTATCGACGTCGGTCGCCACGTAGCCGTTTTCTCCGTTGACGATGACGGTCGCCAATTCGGTCGTCGCCAAACCGATGATCGGCATGCCGATCGTCATCGCTTCGATGATCGCGAGGCCGAGGCTCGTCCAGCGAATCGGATTGAAGAAAAACCGATAGCGCGCGCAGAACGCCGCGAGATCCAAATTGCCGATCTCGCCGAGACCGCCCGCTTGCTGCGCATTCATGCCGACGAGTTCGAGCGGAACGCGTCCCGAGACCGACGCATAGACGTCCGAACCCAAGCGCCGGCCGCGCGAAGCCAGGTTGTTGATGACGACCACGCCTCGCTCGAGCTCGCCGGTATAGCGCACGCCTTTCGGCACGACGACACCGTGCTCGATGACGCGCGTCGGCAAGGCGTCGCAATCCCACATCAATCGGTTGAAGTGCGTCACGTGCACGAGCAGCGTCGCGGGATCTTGCACCCAATGACGCTCCGCGAACGGGTTGTTCTGCGGCGGATCGTGCTCGAGGTAGATCGAGGGCAGTTTGCGTTGCGCCTCGGAGAGCACCATGTGCCGATCATGCTCCCAGTGCTCGCGATGTTGATAGAGCACGACGTCGAACTCGCGTTGCGCGACCACCGCGGCGTCGACTTCGTGCACGTTCTCGCCCCACGGCAATACGCCCGAACGTCCCGCATACCCGGGCGGCTGGCCGGGGCGCGTGACGAGCCAAAAATCGTGCGGAGCTTGGGTCAGGTAGTAAAGGTAATTGCCGTGAACGTGCCAAGTCAGCACGCGCAAACGCCGGTTACGTCGCATGACGCGGCTCCTTCTGGTCACGATGATGGGCGCGCGCGTGCAGAACGCCGGCAGCCGCCGGATGAGCGCGCGCGCGATGCGAGAGTTGTTCGAGCGCCGTTTCGACGACGTGCTCGACGCTGACGTTCAACGCGCACGCATGGCCGAACGGGCAATCGCGAAACGCGCAGGGCCGGCAAGGCGGGTAATCGGCCAACACCCGGTGGCGCGTGTGGTCGAGCGGTGCCCAGCGCCGCGTGTCGCTGCCCGAGGCGATGACGGTGCTCGGCGTGCGCATTGCCGCGGCCACGTGGGAGATTCCGGTGTCGTTGCATACGACGAGCCGTGCGCGTCCCACGAGCGCGGCCAGGCCGCCCAGCGTCGTCGATCCGGTCAGATGCAGCGCCGGGGCCGCCATCGCGCCGAGCACGGCCGCCGTGATCGCCGCTTCGTTCGACGTGCCGGTGATGGCGATTTGCCAGCCGCGCGAAGAGAGCGCGTCGGCGACCTCGGCGAACCTCGCCGGCGGCCAGCGCCGCGACGGCAATTGGGCACCCGGATGCACGACGATCAGCCGCTCGGGCTCGATCCCGTGCCGCGCTTCCAATGCTTCGTACTCGCAGCGGTCGTGAAGCGAAAGCGGAAACCAGAGCGTGTCGTCGTGCGCCTCGATGCCGAGCGCGCGCACGAGCGCGAGATAGCGCTGCGGCTCGGGCTGATCGTCGGGCCAGGCGATGAAGCCCGGTTTCGGCGCTTCGTGCGGCTGGTGAAAGCCCGCGCAGTGGCGGGCGCCGAATTGCTCGACGATCTCGTTGGCGGGCCCGCCGCTGCCGTGCATCTGCAAGGCGAGATCGAAACGGCGCGCGCGCATGGCCGCGTAAAACTGCGGCAAGCCGGCATCGGTTTCTTCTTGCTCGGGAAATCCGCGCGCACCGGGGAATATCACGAGTTCGTCGATCAAAGAAGAAAACCGCTCGACGAAACGCGTCGCCCAAGGCAACCCGATCAACGTGATGTGGGCGTCGGGCCAGGCCCGTCGTAACGCGCGCAGAGCCGGGACCGAGCACAGCATGTCGCCGAGCTGCAAGGCGCGGAAGATCGCGACGCGCTTCGGAGGCGCGGATTCGGCCGAAGTGGGAGAGATGCGCATTAGAGGAACCATGTCCTATAGCGGATGGCGCCACGGATGCGCCAATAGATCGAGAGGAACGGAATCAACGCCGAGGTCACGGCCATTTCGGCGATATGCCGCCACGCTCGGCTTCGTCCGCGCATGCGTAACAGGAAAAAGCGCAGCGTGAGCCCGAGCCAGAGCAGGGCGCCGATGCCGGCGACCGCCGGCCGTTGCCCCAACGCGCCGGCAAGGCCGGCGGCGGCCGCGGCCGTGCTCGCGTAATAGCCGAGCGGAGGTGTGCTCGCGATCCGTTCGCGATAAAGCGCCGGATGCTTGCGATAGAGCAGGGCTTCGAACGCGCTCTTGCGTTGTTGCGAGAGGCTCACGCCCCAGCGCGCCGGCCGCACTGGGTGCACCACGCGCGCCTCCGACGCGCTGACGATGCGCCCACCGGCGGCGAGTAACGAAAACTGCAGATCGGAGTCTTCGCGCCATGCCGAGGTGAACCGTTCGTCGAAGCCGTCCACGGCGACGAGCGCGTCCTTGCGTACGAATGCGTTCGCCGTGGCGAATTCGGCGCGCGCGAGGCCGCTCGCATCGAACTCGTAGTCGGTGGGGCGTTCGGGCAGGGGCACGACGATCGCGCCCGAGGCGGCGCAGGCGCCGTCGGCCATGGCCGACAATCCCGCCTCGAGCCAACGGGCGTCGGGGATCGTATCGTCATCGGTGAACGCAATCGTCTCGCCGCGCGCCGCGCGCCATCCGGCGTTGCGTGCGCCGGCAGGGCCCTGCGTGGCCGTGACGGGTACGTAGCGCACCTGTAGAGCACGTGCGCGGTGGGCGTCGGCCACCCGTTCGACGAGCGCGCGTGTGGTTTCATCGGGGCCATCGTCGCAGACGACGATCTCGTAGCGCTGCGGCGCCAACGTCTGGCGCACGAGCGCGGCGAGGCAGCGCGTAAGCATCGCGGGCCGGCGCCAAGTGGGCACGACGACGGAGACGACGGGCACGAGCGACGCGTCGGCGCCGTCGTCGGCTGCCGCCTGGTGTCGAGACTGCGTGCGCGCGAGCGCGGGCGTGTTCACGAACCGGCTCCTTGCTTGGTGATGAGGAACGGGCCGATCACGAGTGCGTCGAGCGGCGAGGTCCAAAACGATTCGAGGGCGTCGCGCGGCGAATTGACCATCGGTTCGCCTCGCGTATTGAACGACGTGTTCACGAGGATGGGGACGCCCGTGCGCGCGTGGAACGCGGCGAGCAGGTCGTAATAGAGCGGGTGCTGCGACCGATTGACCGTTTGCACGCGCGCCGTGCCGTCCACGTGGCGCACGGCCGGAATACGCTGCGCCGCCTCGGGTTTCACATCGAAGATGAACAGCATGAACGGGGCGGTGCGCGCGTTCACGAACCATTCGGCCGCGTGTTCCTCCATGACGACGGGGGCGACGGGACGGAAATCCTCGCGATCCTTGATTTCGTTGAGCTTGGCTTGCATGCCCGGATCGACCGGCGAGGCGAGGATCGATCTCGCTCCCAATGCGCGCGGTCCGAACTCCGTGCGCCCTTGGTACCAGCCGATGACGTTGCCCGCCGCCAGCAGATCGGCGGTTTCGCCGGCCACGTCGGCGAGCCGCTTGAACGGCACCTTCGACCACCGCAAGAACGATTCGATCTCGGCGTCCGGATACGACGGGCCGAGATACGCGTGACTCATCGCCCAGTGCCGCACGCGATCGCCCTTGAGCCCGCGTTCGCGCCAGTCGATCCAAAGCGCCGCGCCGAGCGCCGTGCCGGCGTCGCCCGCGGCGGGCTGCACCCAGACTTCGTCGAACGGGCCCTCGTCGCGCACGCGTGAGTTCATTACGCAATTGAGTGCGACGCCTCCGGCCATGCAAAGGCGCGGCAAGCCCGTGCGCTCGTGCAGCCAGCGCGCGAGTTCGAGCACGGTCTCCTCGAGCACGGTTTGCAAGGAACTGGCCACATCGTAGTGATGTTGCTCCAACGGGCCGCCGCGTTCGCGCGGGGGCCCGAAGCGCTCGACGAGCCGCGGATCGTCGACGGTATAGCTGCCGTTACCGCGATAGCGGACGATTTCCCGGAAGGCATCGGCATAGTTGGGGCGGCCGAACGCGGCCAGCGCCATGACCTTGTACTCGTCCGAGGAGTGCAAAAAGCCGAGCCAGGTCGTGACCGCTTCATAGAGCAGACCGAGCGAATGGGGCAACTCGACTTGTTTGAGGCGCTTGTATTGCCCGTCGACGAATTGGCCAAGGCTCGTCGTGACGCCTTCGCCGCGGCCGTCCATCGTCAGCACGGCGGTATCCCCGAACGGGGCGGCCAAAAAGGCGCTGGCTTCGTGGGCGAGATGGTGTTCGACGTAGTGCCAGGCGAAGCGATGGCCGCCCTCGGGCGCGCGAAAGCGCTTGGCGAGGTGATGCGGCGCGCCGTC
Organism: Trinickia dabaoshanensis; assembly: GCF_002879885.1. Taxonomy (GTDB): domain Bacteria; phylum Pseudomonadota; class Gammaproteobacteria; order Burkholderiales; family Burkholderiaceae; genus Trinickia; species Trinickia dabaoshanensis. The sequence continues at coordinate 43,216 of NZ_PNYA01000033.1, read as the reverse complement.
GATCAATTGCGCCCGCGCGTTCACGATGTAGCTGACGAAGAGCGGGTCCCACGGCGACTCGCCGGGGGGCGACGTGCGCTGCAAACCGGGCTCGAGCGGCAGGGCGATCGTCGCCGCCCCGCGCGAGGGCCCAGGCATCGACGCCAGCAAGGCCGGGTCGTAGGAATACGCGACATGATCGATATCGGCCAATGTGATCCCTGCTTCCTTGAGGCAGTAATCGATCGCGTCGAACGGCATTTGCCACGTGGAGAACGGGACGGGACGCTTCGCGTGCTTCACGTGCGTGAAGCGCTCGTCTTCGGCGGCGGCGATCACGACCCCGTCCTTGACGAGCGTCGCGGCGCTGTCGTGATAAACGGCATTGATTCCGAGTGTGTACATGGCGGTATTCGGATCTCAGGTCAGGAAGAAAGGGGGCTGCTCGCCGAGGTTGCGTCTAGACCGGCGAGCGATGCCGTTGGGGATACCGCAATCGGGCCGGGTTCGCCGCTGCGCCAGTCGGCCGCGAGCTCGAGCGCGGCCGCGGCGACCTCCGCGGCCGATACGCCGAGCAAGCAACGGTGATGACCCTCGGGGCACACGCCGCGATAGCACCAGCGGCATTCGACGTCGCGAAACAGCACGCGCTGGCGCGTCTGCCAGGGCGTGTGCTGCGGGTTGGTCAAGGCGTACAGATCGACGACGGGCGTCGCGAGCGCCGATGCGAGATGAACCGGCCCGCTGTTGTTCGTGACGAGCACGGCCGTGCGCTCGATCAGGGCGGCGAATTCGCCCATGCCGAGCAGTCCCGATAAATCGTGCAGACGCCCGCGCACGGCGCTTCCGGCCGCCTCGATGACTGCGCGAACGAGCGGCGCTTCCTCCGAACTGCCGGTCACGAGGATCGGCCACGCACTCGCCTTGGCAAGACGCGCCGCCACTTCGCCGAAGCGATCGGGCGGATAGCGGCGCGAGGCGGCGCTGGCGCCGGGGTGAAGGACGAACCAAGGACCCTGCGCCGGGATGCCGCGCGCGGCTAGCCGCGGCGCGAGCGCTCGGCGGGCTTGCACGCCGACGTCCAAGCGCATACGCGTATCCGCGCTCACGGCACCGACTTTCGCGACCAGCGCCAATTGTCGCTCCACCTCGTGCCGCAGGCCGCCGTGCGGCTCGGTATCGCATACCCAGTCGGTTAGGAGTCCGTACGGATTTTCCCGGCAATGGGCGAGCCGCCGGGGGATGCCTGCGAGGTAGCACAGCATCGCCGATGGCAGGGCGCTTTGGCTATAGACGGTAAAGATCACGGCCGCATCGAAGCGCCCGGCCTCGAGTGTGCGCTGCATGGCGAGATCGACCGATGGCGATGTATGCCCCGCCAAGCCGTGCCATGGCGCGTCGTAAGCGATGACCTCGTCCACGTCGCTCAAGTGCGGCGCGGCTTGCGCCCCGACGTTCGAGGTGAGCAGCGTGATGTGCCGCCCCGGCGCCGACGTCCGCAGCGCATGGATCGCCGGGGTGGTCATGAGGATGTCGCCGAGACGATCGAGGCGCACGCAAAGAATGCGCTTGACCTCCGGCCCCCATTGGGAGACGTTCGTCTCTCGCTCCTGAGCCTGGGACAGAACCGGCGCGATCGTGAAAGGTAACGCGCTCATACGATGCTCTGCCTCGTCGGGTTCGGTTTCGTCGCCAAATCGGCTGCCGGCGCATGCGCATGCGCTTGCCGTGCCGGGTGAGGCGCCATGCGATGTTCGCGAACGATGGCGAGCGCCGCGTGCCATAGGTCGGGTTCGCGCAACGTCGGCACGCGTGCCGGGCCCGGTTCCCATAGCGTCTCGTTGCCGTTGTCGATCAGTACCGTGCGGCAGCCCGCCCGCGTGCCCGCTTCGACGTCGTCGAGGATGTCGCCAACGAACCAGCTCTTCGAAAGATCGATGCCGTGTTCGTCCGCGGCCCGCAGCGCCATGCCCGGCTTTGGTTTGCGGCACGCGCAGCGATAGGCGTAAGGCGCGACGGTGCCGTTGGGATGATGCGGACACCAGTAGGCCGCCTGAAGCGGCACGCCGCATGACTCGAACATGGCGCGTAAGCGCGCTTCCATTGGACCGAGCGCCTCGTGCGGGAAGCGGCCCAGCGCGACCCCGCTCTGGTTGCTGACCACGAACAGACGAAACCCATGCGCGTGCAGCAGCGCGAGCGCTTCACGAGCGCGGGGAGCGAAGCGCATCAGCGCGGGATCGACGTTATAGGGGACGTCGTCGAGCAACGTCCCGTCCTTGTCGAACAGCACGGCGGCATTCGTCATCGCATGCGTTTCCGGATGCAGCGGCGCAGGCGTACTCAAGCGCGGCCCGCCGCGGCGGCACGCGCGGCGCCGCCTTGCGCACGGGCTGGCCGCTCGCGCACGACACGGGTCTCCTCGGCCGGCGTTCGAACCACGCCGCGATAGACGTCTTCCAACATATGCGCCACGCGCGACCACGTGAAGCTCGTATGGACGCGCTCGAATCCCGCCTCGCCCATCCGCTCGCCGAGGGCGGGATCGTGGGCGATGCGAGCCAAGCGCTCGGCCAACGCATCGGGATCGCGCGGGGGCACGAGAAATCCGGTCTTGCCGTCGACCACGCTGTAGCGGATGCCGCCGACGTCGGCGCCGATGACGGGGCGCGCGCACGCCATCGCTTCGATCGGCGTGATGCCGAACGGTTCGTACCACGGTGTGGTGACGAAGACGTCGGCCGCCGCGTAGAACTCGCGCAGTTGCGCGCGGCCGCGTCGTCCGACGAAGGTGACATGGTCGGACACGCCGCAACCGGCCGCGATACCGCGCAGCCGCGCGATTTCGGGCGTGGCGATTTCGTTGGGCAAATCGGCGTTGCCGCCGACGACATACAAATGCGCATCGATACCGGTGTTTTCGCGCAACGTGGCGAGCGCGCGCACCACCGTGTCGATCCCCTTGCGCGGGACCAAACGCCCGAGCTGCAGGACGGAGAACCGCTCGCCGGGCCATCCGAGGGCGGCACGTGCTTGGGCACGGTCGGTGCGGCCGAACTCCGCGGTGTCGAAACCGCAGGGGACGATTTGCACGCGCGAGGGATCCGACCCGTAGTGCGCGCGTAGATCGAGCGCGTCTTGGGGGCACTCGGCGATGATCGCATCGGAGTCGCGCACGAGTTGCTCTTCGATGGCGAAGCGCGCGTCGGGAAAGCCGTCGTCGGCGCCTTGATGAATCCGCCGGACTTTGCCGAGCGCATGAAACGTCGTGACGAGCGGGATGCCCAGCACCTTTTTTACTTTGAGCGACGCGAGGCCCGACATGAAGAAGTTCGCGTGGATGACGTCGTACGGCGTGCGCTCTTGGCGGCAGAATCCGATGAGAAAGTCCGCGAATTCCGCCATGAACGGCAGCAACTGTTCCTTCGGCATTTGCGTGGGCGGTCCCGCGGGGACATGAATCACGCGTACGCCGTCCATGTCCGAGATCGCGGGCAAGAGCGCACGATCGCGTCGCGTGAACACGTCGACCTGATGCCCGGCGCGATGTAGCTGCCGCGCGACGTGCGCGACATAAATGTTCTGTCCGCCGCTGTCGACGCCGCCCGCTACGGCGAGAGGCGATGCGTGTTCACTGACGAGTGCGATTTTCATGAGTAGTCCTTGATATTGGAGGCCTGCCCGGCGAGCGCGCAATCGGCCGGTGTACGGGCGTTTGCGAAGCGTTCGCGTCCTATCGAGCACACGCTGTGCCCATCATTTCGCGAGACAGGTCAAACGTGCAGAAGCGTTGCGACGCTCCGGAGACGCTGCTGTGATCTTTACTTGTTCGAGCCAACGTGACGCCGGTGTTACAGAGGCGATGTAATTAAGCGGCACCGGGCGCGGCGCCTCGCTGTGCCGTCGGCAGCGCGCGCTCGGCGGTTTGCTTCTTGCTGTCTCGTGGCCGGGCCCGGGCGGCGCTTGGACGTGGCGTCGGCGGAAGCGACGAACGACATGGATATCGAGGCATGGACACGTTGGATAGATCGAGCACACCGACCCCGTTGACCGCGCGCATGTCGGTGGTGGTGCTGACCCATAACCGGGCGAAGGAAGTCTTCAAGACGGTGGAGGGGTTGCTCGCTTTGCCCGAGCGGCCGGCGGTCATCGTCGTGGACAACGGATCGACCGACGGTACCGCGCAGATGCTGCCGCTGCGCTTTCCCCAAGTGCGCGTGATCGCGTCCGACCGGAACTTGGGCGCGGCGGGGCGCAATTTAGGGGTGGCGGCGGCAACGACCGACTACGTGGCGTTCAGCGACGACGATACGCATTGGTCGCCCGGCTCGCTGGCGCACGCGGTGCGCGTGCTCGACGGCGCGCCGCGCATTGCGGTGTTGTCCGCGCGCGTGCTCGTGGGCGAAGCGGGCGAACTCGATCCGACTTGTATCGATATGCAAACGAGTCCGCTCGAGCGCGACCTGCTGCCGGGCCCCGCGCTCGTCGGCTATATGGCGGGGGCCTGCGTGTTTCGCGTATCGACGTTTCGCCATGTCGGCGGTTATGAGCCTCGCTTGTTCATCGGCGGGGAAGAGTCGCTCGTCGCGCTCGATCTGCTCGATCGCGGCTATGCGATCGTCTACTGCGACGCGATGACCGTCACGCACCACCCGTCGCCCGCGCGAGACGCGCGGCTGCGCCGCCGGATGCTCGCGCGTAATGCGGCGCTCGTCGCGTGGCTGCGGTTGCCGTTGCGCGAAGCGTTGGCCGCCACGGCTCGCGCGTTGGCGCTTTGTGCCAGGGAGCGATCGTTCGTGCGCGATCTGGGGGCGTTGGCGGGGGGAATCGTTTGGGCCTTGCGGCGGCGGCGGGTCGTTGGCGACGCGGTGCTGGCGATGCGCGCACGCGTGCGCGAGGCGCAGCGCGGACGGATCAACGCGCCGTCAATTCGTACCGGACCGGGGATGTCCCCTGCCGAGGCGGATCGATGAGGTGATAGCGTTCGGGCTCGGCGAGGTCGTAGGGATGGGCATCGCGCAGCGCGCGCAATTGGCTCCGATAGGCATGTACCGCGCGCCATTTCGCATTGGCTGAGCGAGGCGGGCTCAAGCTCGCCGCCATCGAGTCCTCCAGCGGCGAGAAGCGAAAGCCCTCTTGCGCCAGCGCCTCGTACCGCGCGCGTGCGACGCCGCGGATCGTGCGGTAGAGCGCATCTTCATAGACGAGCGTATCGCTCAACCTCTCCTCGCGCACGAGCGAGCGGCATGCATCGCCCACCAGAACATGGTCGGAGTGATAGAGCCCGAGCGGCACGACCAAGCGGGGCGATCCCGCCTCGCGCCACATGCGCGTCAAGGCGCGCGCGAGTGCATCGATCGTCGGCGTCGCGCCGTATTGGCTATCGAGGAACGGCAGCCGTACCGCTTGGGCGCCCAAGATTGCCAGTGCCTGTTCGTCTTCGGCAATGCGCGCGCGCAGGGCTTCGCTCGAATCGGCGTGGCCCGCGCAGCGATCCCAAGGCGTGCACTGAGGCGGGTGGGGCTCGCCGCAAAAGACGGTGCAGACGATCGAGCCGGGGCGGCTCGCGAGCAGCATGCCGCAACTGAACACGGCGTCGTCCAAATGAGGGGAGACGACGCAAAGGGGAGCGGGGCGGGGCGATGTCGACGAGAGCGTGCGCATGACGCGGGGCGGCAGCAAGGACGGTGCCCATGCATGCGCTACCATCGCAGCTTCCGCAACCCAAGGGCAGCGACGCATGACTCTCGACAAGACCGACCGCGCTATTTTGTTGGCGATCCAAGCGGATGGCCGTATCACGAACGCGAGCCTCGCCGAAGCGGTGGGCCTGACCGAGACGCCTTGCGCGCGGCGCCTGAAGCGGCTCGAGGCCGACGGCTATGTCGAGGGATACCGCGCGGTGCTGTCCAAGCCGGCGCTACGGATCGGCGTGACGGCGTTCGCGCTCGTGCGCTTCGGCGTGCACGACCGGCGCTTGGCCGACCAGTTCGAGCGCGAAATCCAGGGTATCGAACGCATCGTCGCGTGCCATAACGTCTCGGGCAGCGCCGACTATCTCCTGCATGTGGTGGCACGCGATCTCGAAGACTACGGCGCCTTCGTGCGCGACGTGCTGCGGGCGTTGCCCGGCGTGACGTCCGTGGAATCGGTGTTGTCGCTGCGCGAGGTCAAACGCGACGTCGGCTTGCCGCTGCTGTAAGCGGCAAGCCGGCCGCGTCGCCGGTCCGAAAATCGAGCCTTACGGACGATAAGGCGGACGAGACAGCAGCGGACGACGCAGCGGCCGTTGCCTGCTTAAGCGGCGAGCGCCTGGCGAATGGCTTCGGCCAGATCGCCGGCGGCGAACTTGGCGACGTAGCCGGTTGCGCCGGCATTTTTCACGTGCGCTTCGTTGGCCGTGCCGGTGAGCGAGGAATGAATGATGACGGGGATGTCGCGCAACCGGTCGTCCGCTTTGATCTGGCGCGTGAGCATGAAGCCGTCCATCTCGGGCATTTCGAGGTCGGTCAGCACGAGCGCGATCTTGTCGCGGGCACGCACACCTTCCTTTTGCGCTTCCGCCGCGATGCGCGTCAGCGTGTCCCAGGCTTCCTGCCCCGTCTTCGTAATGATGTACTCGGCGCCGAGCGCGCTCAGGCTCTGCTCGATCAGCTTACGGGCGAAGCCGGAATCGTCGGCGGCCAGAATCTTGGCGCCGCCGTTCATCCGCACCGAGGTGCCGACGTCTTCCGCGCCGACACTGGGGTGCTGCGCCGGGAACACGTCGCGCAGCACCTGCTCGACATCGACCACCTGCGCGAGCCGCGAGTCGCCGGTATTACCGTCGATCCGCGCGATGCTCGTGACCGAATTGCCGCCGGCCGATCCTTCCGCCGACAGCACTTGATTCCATTCGAGGCGGACGATGTCGTCCACTTCCTCCACGGCGAACGCCTGCGTCGAGCGCGCGAACTCGGTGACGAGCAAGATGTTCAGGCCGCGCGAGGGTTGGCAGCCCATGAGTTTGGGCAGATCGATGACGGGGATGATTTGTCCGCGGATGTCGACGGCGCCGATCATGTGCTCGGAGGCACCGGCGATCGGCGTGATCGTCGGCATCGTCATGATTTCGCGGACCTTGAAGACGTTGATGCCGTACAACTCGTGCGAATCGTCGTTTCCGGGGGCGGCACCGAGCCGGAACAGCAGTAGCTCGAATTTGTTCGAGCTCGTCAGGTTGGTGCGTTCGTCGATCGAGTGGTGATCAGCGGCCATCGAAGTTTTTCCTCTTGGTTGCGCCTGTGCCCGGCGGTTGCACCTTGGATGGGGGTGCCGCGGTCGCTGCTCAGGCTATATCGCTGATAACGGCGCGCCGCCGGGAAAATTGAATGAGGTTCGCGTTTCCCCCGAGAAAACTGTTAAGTTCACCGAACCATCTGACGTTATATAGCGCTAGGGCGATCGTGCGACGATGCGTCCCACCCCTAATCGCCAAGTCGGCTTTCGACCCCAACGACGCGACTCCCGATTCCATGATCGACCTCCAAGCGCCCGGCCTGCCGCAGATAGAAAGCGCCTTCCAGCCCGTGCTGTCGCTGGCCCACGGGGCAGCGGTCGGCTACGAGGCGCTGCTTCGAGCGAGGCGTGGCGATGCGCCTTGCTCGCCCGAGCAGGCATTCGGTATCGCCCGCCAGGCTGGGCGATACTGCGAATACGAACGAGCGTGCACCCGGCATCACGTGCAGCGCTTCATGCGGTTCGCCGACGACGAGAGCGTCTTGTTCCTCAATATGCACCCGGACGTGCTGGCCGACCCCGTGCATGGCCCCGCGCTGGCCGACGATCTGCTGGAGAGCGGCGTGCCGCCCGGGCGCGTCGTCGTCGAAGTGCTGGAAGCCCGGCAAGATACGCCGTCCGCGCTCGTCGATGCCGTCGATCGCTTGCGCGGCTACGGGTTCTTGATCGCACTCGACGACTTCGGCGCGGGACTGACCAATCTCGGGCGGGTCTGGGACCTGCGCCCCGATGTCGTCAAGCTAGACCGCGAATTGATTTGTAAGGCAGCTTCTAGTTACCGGAACGCGCGCAGCTTGTTGCGGCTCGTCGATTTGCTGCACGACAGCGGCACGTTCATCGTCGTGGAGGGCATCGAAACCGAGGAGCAGGCCAGGCTCAGCGCCGATTGCGACGCCGATTTCGTCCAGGGCTATTATTTTGCGCGGCCGTCCATCGAGATCGAGGCCTCGACCGGGTTCGCACGGATATCGACATCGGCGCTCGAGGGCCAGCTCACGGACTCGCGCAAGCTGCGGCGCGTCGGCGATCTCGACGAAATCGCGCCCTACCGTCATGCATTCGGCCTGCTGCGCAACGCCTTTTGCTCGGGCGTTGCCGTGGAGCAGGCGGCCCGGCATTTTTTCGCCTGCGAGTGGGCGCTGCGCGTCTTCGTGCTCGACGACACGGGCCGTCAGGTGGGCGAGAACATCGAATCGGACCGGCACGGCCATTGGCTCCGCACCACATTTCCGCTGCTGGCGCGCAGCGCGGGGGCCAATTGGTCCAAGCGCACCTACTTCCGCGATGCGCTCGTGCACCCCGGCGAGACGATCGTCAGCGAACCGTATATGTCGTCGAGTTCGAAGAACCTGTGCGTCACGTTGTCGGCGTACGTCAACGTGGACGGACGCGGTTTCGTACTCGGCGCCGATATCTTGTTCGAGGCGCTGTATCGGGTGCTCGTCTGACGACCTAGGGGTACGCCGCCCTGCACGGTCATCGACGGCGGGCGAGGGCTTGCCGCGCGGTCTCCCGTTCTTGCGCGGTCAATCGGTCCGCGAATTCGAACGTGCCCGCGATCAACGTGGCGACGCAATCGCCGTCGCGAAACGCGAGACGATTGCCCACGAGCGCGGGCACTTTCTCGCCGGGCAGCACCGTGCCGACGATATTGAGCGGGTCCGCCGCGCAGATGCACACGTATTGGCCATCGGACGGGCGCTTTCGGACGTCGCGTAGCAGCGCCAAGGCTTCGGGCAACGCGAATTGCTCGCCGGAAAGCCCATTGACGAATCGGCCGCCGCGAATCAGGCCGCGCGCCTCCATCCGGTGAAAGACGTGCAACAGGTCGCGCCAGCGCGGCAGCCAGGCCGGTTCGCGGTCCAACAGTTGCCAGAACACCACGCCGTAGCGGCGCAACAAGGTCATCGCGACATGCTCGATCGCCTCGGGTGCGAGCGCGCCCGCGTGCGCCGGGGCCGCCGGTGTGTCCGATTCATGGGTGCCGCCGGCGCGATCGGAGAAGCTCGGCCGGCGCAGCAACGCCCACCGGCCCGCATCCTGCATCCCGCCGATGAACGCGCCACGATGCATGCCGCGCCGTGTCATGGCGCGTGAGCCGCGTTGCCGCGCGACGGCCGGGGCGATGAGGGCGCGTAAGCCGGCGAAGCTATCGGCCGTGACGAGCCCCGCCGCGACGAGTTCGCCGAGCGCGGCCTCGACTTCGAGCGGCAACGCGCGCGCTTCGCCGAGCAACTCATCGAAGAACATCGCGCCGTGACGCGACAGCGCGTCGAACAGGAACTGCGCCCGCGAAGAGAGCGCCGTATCGGTGCCGCCCGGCTCGGCGGCGCGGCGCTCGGCGAGCGTGTGCCACTGCGCCAGCGTGCGTCGAGGCAGTAAAACGATCGGCGTCGTGCGAACCGGCGCCGCGGCGCTGCGTCCTTGCGGCGCGAAACGGGCCCAAACGAATTTGCCGGAACGGCTGAGCTCGTCGAGCGCGACGCCGGTGTAATCGCGCACGCGCGCCGGCAAAATCTCCTCCTCCCAAGCCGACGCGGCGGCTTCGAAGCCTTCGAGTTGTTCCAACGTCGCGGCGAGCGCGTCGCGGCCCATGCCGCGCGCCGCCGGCGCGAGCCGTTGCCACTCGATCAAGAAGCGCACGAAGTCGGCGCGTTCGACGGGTTCGATCTCGCGGCGCAGCCGCTTGATCGTGTACCGATGGATGCGCGCGAGCAGGTGCCGTTCGCACCATTCGTCCTGCGTCGCACCGGGCGTGAAGCGGCCGCGCATCGCATAGCCTTGGCTTTCGAGCTTGACGAGCGCGGCCGCCAAGGTCGAGGCTTTCAGCGCAAGGCCGCGGGCGAGCGCGGGCACGGGCTCCGGGCCCGAGCCCGACAGCCGGGCGCGGAGAATCTCGACGAGCGCATCGTCGGGCTCCCAGTTTTGGTCGAAGCCCTTCGGTGCGGTCAACTCCGGCGCGTACGCTGCATCGGGGTAGACCGCGCGCAAGCACGTCAGCCTTTCCACGGGCAGCCACAGTGCTTCGTCTTCCGCCACCTGCATGCGCGTGGCGCGCTTGGCACGCGCGAGTGTTTCGAGCCAGGCCAGCCATCCCGAGTGCGAGCGCGCCTCGGTTTCGTTGATGCAGGCGAGGCCGACCAATGCCTCGTGCATTTCGTCCGCGTCGCGCGCTTGCGGCCAGGCCTCCTCGCGTACCGCCGCGATCGCATCGGCGTCGAGCGCGCCCAAATCGGAAGCGTCTTGCGGATCGGTCCACCGCCGCGAGAGCACCGCTTGCGTGCGGCGTTCCTCCAGCGGTGCGTCGTCGAGGAACGCATAGGGTCGCGCGTTCAGGATTTCGGCCGCAAGCGGCGAGGGCGCGGGCAACTCCCGCGCGACGAGCGCGACTTCGCCGCGCTCCATGCGCCGCAGCAAGGCAAGCCATCCCTCGCAATCCATCGCTTCGTGCAGGCAGTCGTCGATCGTTTGATCGACGAGCGGATGATGCGGCAGTTCGCGCTCGCCGACGATGTTCTCGAGGCAGGCAACCTGATCGGGGAAGACGGCGGAGAGCAGGTCCTCGCTCTTCATGCGCTGCAATTGCGGCGGCGTTTTGCGGCCGCCCGTGAAGCGCGGCAGTGCCAGCGACGTCACCGCGTTCCAGCGCCAGCGCACGTTGAACAGCGGCGCATCGAGCAGCGCTTGAATCAGCACGTGCTCGGCGCTGGCCGAATGCAGGAAACGCCATACCTCGTCGAGCGCGAAGCTGTGAGCCCCCGTCAGCGACAGCACGATGGCGTCTTCGGTGGCGGCCGCTTGCAACTCGAAGTTGAACGTCCGGCAAAACCGCTTTCTGAGCGCGAGACCCCATGCACGGTTCAAGCGGCTGCCGAACGGCGAATGGATGACTAGCTGCGTGCCGCCCGATTCGTCGAAGAAACGCTCCATCACGAGCGTGTCTTGCGTGGGCAGCACCGAGAGCGCAGCCTTCGCGCGGGCGAGGTAATCGACGATCTGGCGCGCGGCGTTCTCGTCGATGGCAAGCTCGCTCACGAGCGTCGTCACGGCGCGCTCGTGGATGAGGCCGGTCACGCCAGCATCGTCCGAGTTCGAAGGTGGCTTGGCGCCGCCGAGCAACGCGTCGACACGCGCCCTGAGCCGCGAAACCGCCATCGAGAGTTCGTCGCTGCGCCCTGGGGCCTCACCCAGCCAAAACGGGATATTCGGCGCCTGCCCTTCGGCATCGACGACGCGCACGCGGCCCGGCTCGACGCGCAAGATCTTGTACGAGGTGTTGCCGAGTTGAAAAATATCGCCGGCGAGACTTTCGACGGCGAAGTCCTCGTTGACGGTGCCGATATTCAAGCCTTGCGGCTCGAGCAAGACAGCGTAATCGGCATTCTCGGGGATCGTTCCGCCCGACGTCACAGCAGTCATTTTGCCGCTGCGGCGCCCGCGCAGCGTGGCACTGACGACGTCGCGGTGGATATAAGCGCCGCGCGGTCCGTGCCGGCTCGTGTAGCCCTCGGCCAGCATGCGAAGGACAGCGTCGTACTGCTCGCGCGTCAGCGCCGCATAGGGTGCCGCGCGCGTGAAACAGGCGAACAAGTTCTGCTCGCTCCACTCCTCGCACGCCACCTCGGCCACGATTTGTTGCGCGAGTACGTCCAGCGGAGCGTGCGGCACGCTCAGCGTGTCGAGCTCCCCGCGCCGCACGCAATCGATCAGCGCGGCGCATTCGAGCAGATCGTCGCGCGAATTGGGAAAGAGCCGCCCTTTGGGCATTCCGCCGACTTGGTGACCCGAACGCCCCACGCGCTGCAAAAAAGAGGCGATGGCGCGCGGCGAACCGAGTTGGCAGACGAGATCGACGTCGCCGATATCGATGCCCAATTCGAGCGATGCCGTTGCGATCAGCACACGCAGGGTGCCGGCTTTCAGGCGCTGCTCCGCGTCGAGCCGATGCTCCTTGGCCATGCTGCCGTGATGCGCGGCGACGGCGTTCTTGCCGAGGCGGTCCGTCAGATGACGCGCCGCCCGCTCGGCCATGCGGCGCGTATTGACGAACACGAGCGTCGTCGCGTGCGCGCAAGCGAGTTCGGCGAGCCGATCGTAGACGCGCTCCCACACCTCGTTGGCCATGACCGCTTCGAGCGGCACGGGCGGCAACTCGAGCGCCAGGTCGCGCTCGCGGTGATGGCCCACGTCGACGATCGCGCATGCCGCCGCCGGGTGGGTGCCGACGAGAAAACGCGCGACCGCTTCGATCGGCTTTTGCGTGGCCGATAAGCCGATGCGCGGCAGCCGCCGCTTGCACAACGCGTCGAGGCGCTCGAGCGAAAGCGCCAGATGAGCGCCGCGCTTGCTGCCCACCATGGCGTGGATTTCGTCGACGATGACGGTGCGCGTCGTCGCCAGCATCCGGCGCCCGGAATCGGACGAGAGCAGGACGTAGAGCGACTCGGGCGTCGTCACGAGGATATGCGCCGGCCGCCGCTTCATTGCCGTGCGCTGTGCCGTCGTGGTGTCGCCCGTACGCACGGCCGTGCGAATCTCGACGCGTGGCAGATCGCGCCGCGCGAGTTCCTCGCCGATGCCCGCGAGCGGCCGTTCCAGATTGGCGTGGATGTCGTTGGACAGCGCCTTGAGCGGCGAGACGTAGACCACCAGCGTTTCGTCGGGCAACGCGCCCCCGTGCGCCAGCCCGTCGCGGATGAGTTCGTCCAGCGCCCAGAGGAAGGCCGTGAGCGTTTTGCCCGAGCCGGTGGGGGCGGCCACGAGCGTCGATTCGCCGCCTCGAATATGCGGCCACGCGCGCACCTGGGCATCGGTGGGCGCGGTAAAGGCCGACTCGAACCACGCGGCGACGGCCGGGTGGAACGCGGCGAGCGGACCGGCACTGGAGGGGGCGTTCATGCGCTCGATTGTAGGTTACCGCTCCGGCGGAAACATATCGAGGCTGGCGGCGAAGGTCGACAAATACACGAGCGGCGCGACGACGAGCACGGCGACGCCGAGCGTCAACACGCAGGCCAGCATCAATCCCGCGGCGATCAGGCCATAGACGAGTGCGGCGGGGCCGTTGCGCCAGGTCGCCGCGAAGCTCGCGCGCAAGGCCTCGGCCGGCGTGGCGCCATTGAGCACGATCAGCGCCGGCGCGAGCCATAGCGCCATGGTGCCGATCAGCGCGGCGGTCAAATAGATCGCGCCGGCGACGAGCGCGATCAGCGAACTTTTATTGCCTGCGCCGCCGAACGCGATCAGCCGCAACGCACTCGACGCGCGATCGCCGGTCAAGTCGCAGACGATCGCAATGAGCAACCCGAAAACGGCCGCGGCGAACAGCGGTTGAAAATGCACGCGGATGCCGCGTACGACCTCGGCGAATCCCAACGCGCCCGTGGCCCGGCATCGATCGGCGGCGTACATCATGCCTCCGGTCCAAAGCACGGTGAACACGGCCGTCAAATCGCTTGCATAAGGCAGCTCATAAAGCACGACGGTGATGAGCAGATCGATGAGACCGAGCGCGATCCACATGGCGGGGCGCTGTTGGAATAGCGCCCACCCTTCCGAGAACCAATGTGAACCCTGCCGAGCCGCGACTGCGCGCATACGCATGTATTGATGCTCCAAATTGAAAGGAAATCGAAGGTGTTCAAAGCCGGATGTGCAACGGGGTGTGCAATTATCGCGCGCCCGCGCCGGACCGGGCCAGGCTGGGCCCACGCCGCGGCAATCCTACGCGAATGCCGAGTGCGCGGAAGAAAGTGCGCATGCTATGAGCGACGAATGCGCATACGCGGCGCCGAGCCTCTTAAGCGTTGCCGGAAAACGCACGACCAGGAACGCCCCTTGCTGCGAATGCCCGAAATGCAAACGGTAAGGCGCAATGAGCATTCACATCGGCATATCGGGCTGGCGCTACGCGGGTTGGCGCGGCGTGTTCTATCCGAAAGGCTTGGCCCAGGCGCGCGAACTCGCTTACGCATCGCGCGCGGTCGATACGATCGAGATCAACGGCTCGCACTATTCGCTGCAAACGATAGGCAGCTACCGGTCGTGGTACGAGGCGACGCCCGAGCATTTCGTTTTTAGCGTGAAGGGGCCGCGCTATTTGACGCATATGCTGCGATTCCGCGACGACAGTGCGCGCCCGGCCATGGCCAATTTTTTCGCGTCGGGCGTGCTGGCGCTCGAGGAAAAGCTCGGCCCCTTCCTCTGGCAATTCCCGCCAAACTTCCCTTTCGATGCGACTCGCCTTGAACGATTCCTAGCGTTGTTGCCTCGAACGATCGAAGATGCCATTGCGCTGGCACGCGGACATGACGCGCGTGTGAAGGCGCCGTGGTTCGGGACGAAGCGGCGCGGCGCGCTGCGGCACGCCGTGGAAGTGCGGCACCCCAGCTTTTGCGTGGAGGTGTTCCCCGAGATCTTGCGGCGCCACGAAGCGTCGCTCGTGGTGTCTGATTCGGTCGCCGGTTGGCCGTATTTCGAGGATATGACTGCGCGGTTCGTCTACATCCGGTTGCACGGAACGCAAACGCTTTACAGCGGCGCCTACGCGGAACCTGCGCTCGATTGGTGGGCCGAACGCATTCGGACGTGGGCGCGAGGGGACGAGCCGAGCGACGCGAAGCGTGTCGCGGCGAAGCCTGCCGAGAAAATGGCACGCGACGTCTTCTGCTATTTCGACAACGACCGGAAGGTCGAGGCGCCATTCGATGCCGCTCGCTTGAAAGAGCGGTTGAGCGGCGATGCCGCGCCGCCGCGCGAATCGGTGCGGAGCCGAAGAGACGGCGCGTCGCGCCCCGCTGCAGCCGCGCCGAAAAGCCCTTAAAGTAGTGCGCTTGCGCGGCGCTTTCCAGGCGAAGCGCGGCTTAAAGGCTCGGTTTTTGCCGGGCCATGTGATCGACAGGAGCGAGTCCGATGCCCATGGTCGTACCTGAATTGCAACACGCTTACGACGAAGTTCGGCGGCACAGCATGGCGCTGGCCGAACCGTTATCGGCCGAGGACCAAAACGTACAGTCGATGCCCGACGCGAGCCCGACGAAATGGCACCTCGCGCACACCACGTGGTTTTTCGAAACGATCGTCCTCGCGCCCCACCTGCCCGGGTATCGGCCGTTCGACGAGCGCTACGCCTACCTTTTCAATTCGTACTACGAAGCATTGGGACCGCGCCACGCGCGTCCGCAGCGCGGCTTGCTCACTCGGCCTTCGCTGCAAGAGGTGCATGCGTACCGCCGCCACGTCGACGAATCGATGGCGCGGTTGATGAGCACGCTGGACGAAAGCGATTTGGCGGCGCTCGAGCCGACCATTACGCTCGGCTTACATCACGAGCAGCAGCACCAAGAGCTGATCGTGACGGATATCGTCCATGCCCTGTCGTGCAACCCTTTGATGCCGGTTTATCGGCCGGAAGCGATCGAGACGGAGCGCGGCGCCGGACACGCACAGCCGCTCGAGTGGCTGCGCCAGCCGGGCGGCGTCGTGAGCATCGGTCACGATGGGCGCGGCTTCGCGTTCGATAACGAAGGCCCGAGGCATGAGTTCTTGCTGCGGCCCTACGAGATCGCGCACCGGCTCGTCACCTGTGGCGAATACGCGGCGTTCATCGCGGATGGGGGCTACGCGCGTCCCGAGCTTTGGCTGTCGGACGGATGGGCCGCCATACAGCGCGAAGGCTTGCGCGCCCCGATCTATTGGTTCCGTTCGGAGGAATCGGGACACGGCGAGCCAGACGATCTCGAGAACTGGCGCGTATTTGGGCTGTCGGGATTGCGGGCGCTCGAGCCCGGCGCGCCCGTATCGAACCTGAGTTTCTATGAAGCGGCGGCCTACGCGGAGTGGGCCGGCGCGAGGCTGCCGACCGAATTCGAGTGGGAGGCGGCATTCGATGCGCCCGGCATCGAGCAGATGACAGAGCATGTCTGGCAATGGACGCGTTCATCGTACGATCCCTACCCGGGGTTTCGTCCATTGGCCGGTGTAGCGGCCGAATACAACGGCAAGTTCATGGTGGGGCAGCAAGTGCTGCGCGGCGGCAGTATCGCGACGCCGCCGGGGCACACGCGCCGCACGTATCGAAACTTTTTCCCGCCGGCGGCTCGCTGGCAATTTACGGGAGTACGCCTTGTACGAGACAACTGAAGCATCGGCGCTTACGGGCGCGCCCCTTCGGCATCGAGCAGCCGACCTGGCAGAGAACGCATTTTGCCGAGACTTGCTGGCCGGCTTATCGAAGAGCCCGCGCAGCATCGCGCCGAAATACTTCTACGATGCCGAAGGCTCCGCGCTGTTCGACCGCATCTGCGAGTTGCCCGAGTACTATCCCACGCGTACCGAGCGGCGCATCCTCGAGCGCCATGGGCGCGAGATGGCTGCCGTGATGGGTGCGCAGGCCGAGCTCATCGAGTTCGGGGCGGGCTCGCTGGAAAAGATTCGCGTGTTGTTGCGTGCCTTCGATGCTCACGCGTTGCCGCGCCGGTATGTTCCCATCGACATTTCGGCCGCGCATTTGGAGGAGGCTTCGCGGCGCTTGCATGCCGATTGCCCGTGGCTTCAGGTCCGGCCGATCGCGGCCGATTACATGAAAGAAGCGCAGCTCTCGGCGCTCGACGATTGCACCGGGCGCCGCGTGGGATTCTTCCCGGGCTCGACCATCGGCAACTTCGATTCGGACGAAGCGCTGGCCTTCTTGCGGCTCGCGGCGCGGTTGCTCCAGGGCGGGGGGCTGCTCGTCGGCGTCGATCTCGTCAAGGATCCGCAAACCTTGCATCGCGCTTATAACGATGCGCAGGGCGTCACCGCGGCGTTCAATTTGAATTTGTTGCGCAGAGCGAATGTGGAATTGGGGGCCGATTTCGATCTACGGCAATTCGCGCATTACGCGTTTTACGATCCGCGCCGATGCAGGATCGAGATGCATCTCTTGAGCCGGTGTGCGCAAACCGTGCGCGTGGCGGGGCACGATTTCAGTTTTGCGGAAGGCGAGAGCCTGCACACGGAGAATTCGCACAAATTTACGATCGAGGGGTTTCGAAAGCTGGCTGCGTCCGCGGGTTTTCGGCCGGGGCCCGTGTGGACCGACGAAGCGCGCTTGTTCAGCGTGCATTGGCTAGAAAGTCCCGCGGGCGGGACGGGGGCGCCGTAACCGGCGCCCGCCTAGCTTGGGGGCGCGTTAGTCGCGGCCCCAGCCCCAACCGCGGTCGTGGTGCTCACGCCATTCGTGTTCGCGCCATTCATGCTCGCGCCACTCACGGCGGTGCCATTCGCGTTCGCGCCAGCCGTCGCCGCCGTAGTAGCCGCCGTAGTAGCCGACCGCGACCGGCGGCGGTGCGTACGCCACCTCGGGCGGAGCCACGTATACCGGAGCTGCAGGAATGCCGATGCCGACCGCCAGATCGACGTGGGCCGAAGCTGCCTTGGACATTGCGAGCGCCGCAATACCGGCGCCGAGTACCGCTGCGACGAGCTTCTTGTTCATTTGGTCTACTCCTTGCGCGTTGCCTGCGCTCGTTTCTGTGGAAGACGAGCCCAGTGTAGGGGCATGACCGCGATACATGTGAAAGCGCTATGCGAGATTGGTAACGCTGCATTACGGGGTGCGCGCTGCCCGTGCGCGCGCGTTGCGCGCTCAGTCGCCCTTCGTGAGCGCGGGGCGGAGCAGATCCTCGAGCACGCCGGTCATGCCTTCGGGGTGGGCGGCCGCGCGCGCCTTGAGCGCCGCGACGAGTTCGCCGTCGAGCTTGCAGGCAAACGGCACGAGGCCTTTGGCCTGGTCGAGCTTGCGCTGTTCGCGGCGATTGGCCGGGCTTTCGGTGGCCCCTTTGCCGAAGCGTTCCGATTGCGACTGTTTCAACGATTGAGTCAGTTTCAACGCCTTGTTCTTTTCAAGGTCGAATTTCTTCATTGCCATGGCTTGCGTCCCGCAGGTTGGATCGATCAGCGCGTATTGTACGCAGTCCTAAAGGGCCCGCCGCTTTCGGGAGCCGCCGCCCGTCGTGTCGACGGCCCGGCGCTCGCTTCGGATCAGCGCGGACAAACGTTGAACGAGCGCGGGGAACAGCGATTCCGACGTGTTGCCGTAACCGAGCACGAGGCCGTTGTCTTCAGGCTGAGGGCACATGGCGAAGCGCGATAGCGGCATCGGCGCCATGTCGAATCCGCGCGCGGCTTGCGCAATGCGTTCGTCGGGATACTCGGCCGGCAGCCTGATCGTCAGATGCATGCCGCTGTCGCCGCCCGCCACGACGTGCGGGACGTCGAGGTACTGGGTCAACGCGGCTCGCAACGCATCTTGCCTGCGTTTGTAAAGGCGCCGCATCCGCCCGAGGTGGCGGCTGAATTGTCCGCTCTCGATGAATTCCGCGAGTGCGAGTTGCTCGTAACGATGGCCGCCGCGCAGCGCCTCTCGGAGCAGCGCGGCTGCCGGAGCGGCCAGAGATGCCGGCAGCACGAGGAATCCGAGGCGCAACGAAGGGAACAGCGTTTTGCTGAACGTGCCGACGTAGAGCACGGGCGCATGCGCAACGAGGCCCTGCATCGCGGCCACTAGCTCGCCGGCATGGCGGTACTCGCTGTCGTAGTCGTCTTCGACGATCCAGGCGCCGTGCCGCTGGGCTTTCGCGATCAGATCGAGCCGGCGCGCGGCCGTGAGGACCGCGCCTGTCGGATATTGATGCGACGGGGAGGTGTAGATGAGCCGCGGCGTGTGGGTCCTCCAGGCCGCTTCCGGTACATTCAAGCCGCTTGCGTCGACGCGCATCGGTATCACGTCGAGATCGCCGCAGGCCATGGCCGACTTCGCGCCCCGGTAGCCCGGATCTTCCACCCAAGCCTTGTCGCCCGGATTCGTGACCAGGCGCACGCACCATGTGAGCGCTTCTTGCGCGCCCTCGGTGATGACGATCTGTTCGGGCTCGCAGCGAACGCCGCGCGCCACCGCGAGGTGCCGCATGATCGCCTCGCGCAGCGCTAGCTCGCCTTGCGGGTCGCCGTACGAAAGGCCGGCGACGCCCGCGTGCCGGACGGCGCGGTCCAAGCATCGTTTCCAAGCGCCGAGCGGAAACCGGGCAAGCGCCGGCACGCCGGGGCGCAGCGGCAGCGTATCGCCCGCGGCGAGCGAGCTGGTGCGCACTTGATGGGCGCGCCGCGCGAGTTCGGGCGCGGCCGCTTGCCGCGCCGTGCGGGGCCGCGGCGCCGGCCTCTCGAGCAGGCTCACACGCGTGCCTTGCCGGCTTGGCGCGATATACCCCTCGGTGCCGAGCAACTCGTACACCGCCGTCACGCTGTTGCGCGAGATGCCGAGCGCGGTTGCGAGCGCACGCGAGCCCGGCAACCGGCAGCCCGACGGCAACCGTCCGTCCAAGATCGCGCCGCGGATGCGTTGATGCAGTTGCCGTTGCAGAGAAACTCCGCTTCGGTCTTTGACGAGCGGCGTCTCCAACAACAGCGTGAGCACCGGGTCGGCGGATGCGTCGAGCGTCAACATGCGGCGGTCCAGTTCCAGGGTGCGGCGAGGTGGATCGAGGCGCCGTACTCGTGGCACCATAAAATAGTGAAGATGTGGCTCTTTTCGATGAGCCACGCAAGATTCTAAAGTGTTCCCTCGACGACACCAATGCGGGGGAACCCATGAGCACTCTGACGAACGAATATGGCCAACCGGTCGGCGCGCCCGTGCCCGGGTGGTCGCCGCGGCCTTTGCCCGGAGCGGTAACGCTCGAGGGGACCTATTGCCGCGTCGAACCGCTCGACGCGGCCCGCCATGCCGCGGACCTCTTCGCGGCTTATCGCGAGGCGCCGGATGCGCGGGACTGGACATATCTGAGCGTGGGCCCCTTCGACGACGAGGAAGTGTACCGGCGGCACGCCGAAGCGGCGGCGCGCAGTACCGACCCCCGGCACTTCGCGGTCATCGACCGCAAGACCGGAAAAGCCGTCGGTACCTTGGCGCTGATGCGTATCGATCCGGCGCACGGCGTCATCGAGGTGGGCCATGTGACGTTTTCGCCGCTGCTCAAACGCACGCCTATCTCCACCGAAGCGCAATTCTTATTGATGTCGTACGTTTTCGACGAACTCGGCTATCGGCGCTACGAATGGAAGTGCGATAGTTTGAACGCCCCTTCGCGCGCGGCGGCGCAGCGGCTCGGCTTCACGTTCGAGGGTATTTTCCGCCAAGCGTTGGTCTACAAGGGCCGCAGCCGCGACACTGCCTGGTTTTCGATTCTCGATAGCGAATGGCCGGCGCAAAAACGGGCGTTCAAAGCGTGGCTCGCGGCCGACAATTTCGACGAGCAGGGCAAGCAACGAAAGCCGCTTGGCGAGTTGCGATAACTAAGTTAGCTGCGCGGCTCCGATCCACCGACCGACTCCAACTCGGCTAGCGTTTCTTCGGACAGACGCAATGCATCGGCGCGCATGTTCTCGCGCAGATGCTCGACGGACGACGTCCCCGGGATCAAGAGAATGTTCGGTGACCGGTGCATGAGCCACGCGAGTGCCGTTTGCATCGGCGTTGCGCCGATCTTGGCCGCGATGGCCGATAGCGCCTCCGACTGAATCCGCGAAAATCCGCCGAGCGGGAAGTACGGAACATAAGCGATCCCTTGACCGGCCAGTCGATCGATGAGCGCATCGTCCTGCCGGTGCAATAGGTTGTAATGGTTCTGCACGCAAACGATGGGGGCGATGCGTTGGGCCTCGTCGATTTGCGTTGCGGTCGCGTTGCTGATGCCGATGTGCCGGACGAGGCCATCGCGTTGCAGTTGAGCGAGTGCCGTCATCTGGCGTTCGATCGATCCTTCCGCGGGCCCATGCGTGTCGAACATCAAACGCAAGTTGACGATGTCGAGCACGTCCAACTTCAAGTTGCGTAGGTTGTCTTCCACGGCGCGTCGCAGATCTTCCGGCTCTTGCGCCGGTAGCCAAGCGCCGTCGTGTCCGCGGACGGCGCCGATTTTCGTCACGATTACCAATGATTGCGGATAGGGATGAAGCGCTTCGCGAATGATCTGATTCGTCACGTGCGGGCCGTAAAAGTCGCTCGTATCGATGTGCTCGACGCCGGCGGCGATTGCTTCGCGCAGTACGCTGACCGCCGCTTGGCGGTCGCTCGGCGGGCCGAATACGCCGGGGCCGCTCAATTGCATGGCGCCATAGCCGAGGCGGCGCACGGTGCGCCCCGCAAGGGTGAAGCTCGTTTGAACGATGGGTTGGGACATGTCGGTCTCCGTAAAAGGGAATCACTGAGCCCAGTATGAGAGCGATTGCGCTGTTCGATAATCCGATTTAAGTTGAACGGGTTGTTCAAAATCGGGAACAGTCGAGCATGGATTTCAATGACCTTGCAGCGTTTGCGTCGGTGGCGCGGGCGGGAGGGTTTCGCGATGCCGCGCGCGCGAGCGGCGTGTCGGCATCGAGCTTGAGCACGGCGGTCAAACGCTTGGAGACGAAGCTCGGTCTGCGCTTGCTCCATCGCACGACGCGCAGCGTCTCACCGACCGAGGCGGGCGCGCACTTGCTCGACCGGTTGATGCCGCTGTTCGGCGAAATGCAAGAAACCCTCGATGTCCTCAATACGTTCCGCGATACGCCCACCGGCACGCTACGGCTGAATGTGCCGTCGAGCGCGACCTATACGTTTTTGCCCGACATCGTCAGTGCGTTCATCAAGCAATACCCCGGCGTCCGGGTGGAAGTCGTCGCCGAGGATGGTTTCGTCGATCTGCTGTCGATCGGCTGCGACGCGGGCATCCGCTACGACGAGCGGCTCGAACAAGACATGATCGCGGTGCCGATCGGCCCGCGCGTCCAGCGCTTCGTCACCGCTGCCGCGCCGAGTTACCTGGAGGCCCACGGCAAGCCCACGCATCCGCGCGAGCTGCTCGAACATGCGTGCTTGCGTATCCAGTTTTCGGGCGGGGCCATGGTGACCTGGTGTTTCGAGCGTGGCGAGGAAAGCTATCGGTTGGACCCGGGCGGCCCGTTGCTCGTGAAACCGGCGTTGGCGCTGGAGTTCGCGATTCGCGTGGCGGCCTCGGGCGGCGGCATCGTGCATCTATTCGAGGACATGCTTCGGCCGTACCTCGAGAGCGGGGCGCTCGCGCCCGTGCTCGAATCGTGGCAAGTTTCCTTTACCGGTCCGTTTCTTTACTACCCCGGCCGCCGCCATGTACCGGCGCCGCTGCGCGCCTTCATCGACTTCGTGCGCGAGCAGGGAAACGCCTGATCGACACGGATTGGCGGAAAACGGCCAGCTTCTGGCGCTCGCGGTGTATTTCCTTCGTTCGGCGCGCACTAACATTTGCGCCATTCAACACGGAGGAAATGCCATGCCGGAACTGACCGATCTTCCCGCCCACGGCGATTCGCGCGTCGCCGTTGCGGCCCGGTTCATGCAGGTCGTGTGGAACGGCCGCGACTCGCGGGCCGTCTTCGACTTGGTCACCGAAGATTATCTCGACCACGCGTACGTGCCGTCCGACGCCCGTGGCCATGCCGCGATGGTGGATCGCTTCAACGCCGCTTTTTCCGAGACTCGGCACGAGATCGCGCATGCGGTTGCGCAATTGGATCTCGTGATACTGCGGCTTTGTGTCCATGCTCGGCATACCGGAGTATTCCGCGGCATAGCGCCGACGGGGGCGCTCATCAACGTGGCGCAATATCGTACGTTCCGAATTCGCCATGACGTCGTCTCGGAGCATTGGGCGCTGTTCGACACCATGTCGCTGATGCAGCAATTGAACGCACTTCCGGACCCCGGCCTGGCCTGTACGCGCGGCTGAATCGCGATTCGATGTTACGGTACGCCCATCGCATCGAGAAGGTGCCGCCACGTGACTTCCCACGCCTTTCATCGCCAATTTTCCGAGCCGATCGACACCGGCATCAGGACGTTTCCCCAGCATTACTTGCTGTACGCGTCGCATGGCGCTTTCCAACTGGATACCGAGACGCGCAGTTGGCTGCTGCCACCGCATCGCGCTGCTTTGATTGCGGCGAACACGGCTATCCGCGTTCGGGCCGAGAAACCCGCGACGTCGGCATCGGTATTGTTCGACGCGGCGCATATGGCGGTGCCTTCCGCTCGTTGCGCCGTGTTTCGCGTTTCGCCGCTGATTCGAGAGATGGTCATGCACGCGGTGCGTTGGCACGAAACGGCGGCGCGAGACGATCCGGCGGCCGCGCCGTTCTTCATTTCGTTGGGACATATCGCAACAGAAGCGGCGCGACAGCCCGAGGCGCTGTGGTTTCCGCGCGCGGTGTCGAACGATTTGGAGCGCGCGCTGGCATTTACGTTGTCGATGCTGACCGGGCCGCTCAGTTTTGCCGATGTCGCGAAAGCGGCGAAGGTTTCGGAACGTACGCTCAATAGGCGCTTTGCGGACGAATTGTCGATGACATGGAGCGAGTTCGTGCAACGGGCCCGCGTGGTGTATGCGACGGAGCAGGTCGTCGGCACGAGAAGGAGCCTCGCGGCTATCGCATATGACTTCGGATTTGCGAGTGCGAGCAAGTTTTCGCTTGCATTCCGGCTCGTTCATGGCGTACCGCCGGTGCGCTATCGGGAGCTGCACAAGCAACTGGGCTGACTGATCGGAAAGCGGTCGCTTACCGGTCCGAATGGGCGCCTTCAGGTATTAGTTTTTCTTCTGCATCGCTCAAATAAACGTCGATTGTCGCCGCTCCACATTGAGTGGATAGTCCTGCATCGACGGGATGCAGGCTTGTATCCCAACGGAACGCAGGATGGGGCAATACGAAAGCGAAACTGTTGAGTCGCCTGGCGCTGCCCCATCGCTGCCGGCCCCCTCGCTCAAGGAAAATCCACCAATGAAGACAAGACTCAGGAGCGTCGTCGTGACGATCGCCGTCATGGCAGGCGCTTTAACTGCGATTAGCCACGCAGCCGAGGCGCCGAAAGCGCTCGTACGAAAAAGCGTCGATGCGGTGATCGAGCCGCTCATGCGCCAAAACGGTATCCACGGGATGGCCGTGGGCGTCATCGCCGACGGCAAGCCCTATGTCTTCAACTATGGCTTGGCATCGACGGAAACCGGCCAACCCGTGACCGATGCGACGCTATTCGAACTCGGCTCGATCAGCAAAACGTTGACCGCGACGCTCGTCTCCTATGCCGACACGAACGGCGATCTTTCGTTGACCGATCCGGTGAGCAAGTATTTGCCGGGCTTGGCGGGCAAGGCGTTCGGCAAAGTCGAACTCGTCAACCTAGGCACGCATACGCCGGGCGGCGTGCCGCTGCAGGTGCCCGATTCGATCAAGAGCAACGAGGATCTCCTCGCTTATCTAAAAGCGTGGCAGCCGGCCTACGCGCCGGGTACATACCGCACGTATTCGAACCTCGGAATCGGTCTGCTCGGCGAAATCGCGGCTAAGAGCATGGACGGCATGAACGGCATGAACGGCGCGTTCACTTCGACGATGCAACGACACCTGTTTCCCGCATTGGGAATGACGAGCACGTTCATCGACGTCCCGAAGGCGCGCGTACCCGACTACGCGCAAGGCTATACGAAACAAGGCGGGCCGGTTCGCATGTCGCCGGGCGTGTTGTCGGCGCCCGCATATGGCGTCAAGTCGACCGCGACCGACATGCTTCGCTTCCTCGACGCGAATATGCGCTTATCGAAGATCGACGAAAAATGGCAGCGCGCGGTGACGCAAACGCATACGGGCTACTTCCAAGCCGGGGCAATGACGCAAGATTTGATTTGGGAGCAGTATCCGTATCCCGTGAAGCTGGATGCTTTATTGCAAGGCAATTCGGCCGCCGTGATTTTGAATGCGACACCGGTCGCGCGTATCGATCCGCCTGAAGCGCCTAATCAATCGACGTGGATCAACAAGACGGGCTCGACGAACGGGTTCGGCGCCTACATCGCTTTCGTTCCGCAAGAGCGGCTGGGAATCGTTTTGCTGGCGAACAAGAACTTCCCGATCGAAGCGCGTGTGCGCGCCGCGTATCGAATCCTGAGCACGTTTTCATCAGCTCATCGATAACGAGCGAGAACCGCGACGAACCGCTATTATGGCTTCCCCTAAGAGGCGCGGCATCGATAGCGATGGCCTGCGCCCTGGTCGTCGCGGGCGTGCCCGCGGCCAAGGAAACCGTGGTGAGCATGCATCGAAAATTACAAGAAAATTTAGGGTTGGCGACGGACTTATTGCTCCATGCGCAGATCGGGTCGGTCTCGCACGATGGCCGTTATGCAATCATGCGAACGGCACAGGCGCCGGAGTATTTCTCGGGCAACATGCTCGTCCTCGACGGACCGCCCGGCGATGACGACCGTCAACGTCTCGAAGACGATTTCGCGCGCTTGATCGGTACGCCACCGGCCATGGTGCATCGATCTTTCGCGTGGCCAGAGGACGATGGGGCGGTCCGTGATCTGGATGCGTTCATCGGCCAAGGCTACGAAAGGGCGACGTGCAGCGTTCTCGTGGCCGAACGCAATGCCGTGCATTCGCCCGAAATCAACGAGGCCGTCGAAGTCAGACTTTTCGATTCCAATTCCGATTCCGGTTCCGAGCGCGATTGGGACGATTGGCTCCAAATGTCGCTCGCCGACATGCCCGATCCCGATAGCGACGTATCGCGCCGGTGCGTCGCCTTTCAACGCGATGCCTATCGCGCTTTGATCGAGCGGCAATGGGGTAATTGGTGGGGCGCGTTCATCGATGGCGAGATGGTCGGCAGCCTAGGGCTGTTTTTCTTTGGCCGGATCGGCCGGTTTCAGTCGATCGTCACGCGCCGCGATCAGCGCAATAAACGCGTGTGCCGCACGTTGCTGACGGAAGTCGTCAAGCGGGCGGCCGGGGCGCGCGATCGTCTCGTGATCGTGGCCGACGAGAACTATCACGCGCATCGGCTGTACGAAGCGCTCGGCTTCGCGTGTCAGGCGCGAATCGGCACACTCTGCCAGGCGCCTGGCTGAGCGGGCGGCTCCCGCTGGTATCCTCACGGCTATGCAGCGCGTTATCGTCGACAACATCCGCTCGGCCGAGCCACCGAGCGCAACCGTGCCGATCTCCCTCGTGAGAGCCTTTCTCGCGGGTGCCGAAGCGCGTCCGGAAACGATCCACCGTTATTTGGAAGAGGCGGGCATCGCGCCCGAGTTGTTGGCCGAACCCGGTGCCCGGGTGACGGAGGAGCAATTCTCGACGTTCTATCAAACGATCGCCATCGCCTTGGACGACGAGATGCCCGGCTTCTTTAGCCGTCCGCTGCGCAGCGGCACGCTGAAGTTTCTGTGCTTGAGCTTGCTCGACGCGCGCAGCCTCGAAACGGCGCTGCATCGATTTTGCCAGTTCTTCCATATCGTGCTCGACGATTTTCGTCTCGAGTCTCGGCGCAGCGGCGCGGTTGCCCAACTCACGCTACGGCCCAATCCGGTATTCCACCGGATCGGGCCGTTGGGGCACGAATTGATGCTCAAGCTCGTCCATGGCGTGTCGTCTTGGCTCATCGGACAGAACATTCCACTATTGCAAGTCGATCTGGCGTGCCCACGTCCGGCTCATGCGCTCGATCACCGCTACTTTTTCTCCGGGCCGGTGCGCTTCGATTGCGAAGGCACGCTGATGCGCTTTAGCGCCGCCTACTTGGATCTGCCGATTCGGCAAAGCAAGCGCAACTTGGGCAAATTCCTCGCGCGGGCGCCGGGCGATTGGATTTTCGGCTCGTTCAGCGAACAACTGGTCAGCCACCGCATCCGCCAGTATTTGGCGGCGCAATTGCCCGACTCGCCGACGATCGAGCAAGCCGCGGAGAATCAGCATTGCTCCGTTCGAACGCTGTGCCGGCGTTTGGCGGGCGAAGAGACGACGTTCCAGGCGCTCAAGGACGAACTTCGCCGCGACATCGCGATCCAACGGCTAACCGAGACCGACGAGACGATCACGAAGATCGCGGGCGACATCGGCTTCGACGACCCGAGCGCCTTCCACCGCGCATTCCGGCACTGGACGGGCAGCACACCCGGGACATACCGCCGCCGGGCATAGGTCCAGGTTTACCCGCGCACCGCCCATCGTTTGGCCAGATATGTCAGTAGGCGGTCCGGTTTGGACAGCCTGCAACGGCGGTTTGCCGTTACGATCTCGTTCAATTCATCGCAACGTGGCTGCATTTGTCATAAACGCGCCGCGCTTGTTTTCTCTCCCTCATTTGGACAGTGCGCTATGAGCTATACCGCTCCGATCAAAGACATGTTGTTCGTGCTGAAAGAACTGGCCGGTCTCGATACCGTGGCCGGACTTCCCGGTTTCGAAGACGCGGGTGCGGAGACGGCGCAGGCCGTGCTCGAAGAATCGGCCAAGCTGTGCGAACAAGTGCTGGCGCCGCTGAATGTGGAAGGCGATCGCAACCCGAGTACTTGGAAGGACGGTGTGGTGAGCGCCACCCCCGGCTTTAAAGAAGCGTTCCGCCAATTCGTCGAAGGCGGCTGGCAAGGCGTGCAGCATCCGGCCGAATATGAAGGGCAGGGCTTGCCGAAGTCGATCGCCACGCCTTGCATCGAAATGCTCAACGCCTCGAACCTGTCCTTCGCGCTGTGCCCGCTGCTGACCGACGGCGCGATCGAAGCGCTGTTGACGGCAGGCAGCGAAGCTCAAAAACAGCGTTACGTACCGAAGCTGATTTCGGGCGAGTGGACCGGCACGATGAACCTCACCGAGCCGCAAGCGGGCTCCGATCTGGCGCTCGTGCGCACGCGCGCCGAGCCGCAAGGCGACGGCACGTACCGCGTGTTCGGCACGAAGATCTTCATCACGTGGGGCGAGCACGACATGGCCGAGAACATCGTCCATCTCGTGTTGGCGCGTACGCCGAATGCGCCGGAAGGCGTGAAGGGCATTTCGCTGTTCATCGTACCGAAATTCTTGATCGGCGAAGACGGCACGCTCGGCGCGCGTAACGACGTGCACTGCGTGTCGATCGAGCACAAGCTGGGCATTAAGGCGAGCCCGACGGCGGTCTTGCAGTTCGGCGATCACGGCGGGGCCGTCGGCTACTTGATCGGCGAAGAGAATCGCGGGCTCGAGTACATGTTCATCATGATGAACGCGGCGCGCTTCGCGGTGGGGATGCAAGGGGTGGCCGTGGCCGATCGCGCCTATCAAAAGGCGGTGGCGTACGCGAAGGAGCGCGTGCAAAGCCGGCCCGTGGATGGATCGGCCAAGCAGGCCGTGTCGATCGTTCATCACCCCGACGTACGGCGCATGCTGATGAGGATGCGCGCGCTGACCGAAGGCGCGCGAGCGCTCGGCTATGTGGCCGCGGCGCACAGCGATATCGCGCATCGCCATGCGGACGAGCGTGTCCGCGCCGAGCATCAAGCGATCTACGAATATCTGGTGCCGATCGTGAAGGGCTGGAGCACGGAGATGTCGCTCGAGGTCACGAGCCTCGGCGTGCAGGTGCACGGCGGAATGGGCTTCATCGAGGAGACGGGGGCGGCGCAGTACTACCGCGACGCGCGCATCTTGCCGATCTACGAAGGCACGACGGCGATCCAGGCCAACGACCTCGTCGGCCGCAAGACGCTGCGCGACGGCGGCGCGGTGGCGCAGCGTCTCCTGCGCGATATCGACGGCACGATCGAAGCGTTGAAAGCGCAGGACGAGCCGTCGTTGCGCTCGATCGCGACTCAACTCGAGGCAGGCCGGGATGCATTGGCGCGCGTGGTGGAGTACGTCGTTGCGCATGCCAAGCGCGATCCGAATGCGGTGTTCGCCGGCAGCGTGCCTTATCTCGAGCTCGCCGGCATCGTGCTGGGCGGCTGGCAGATGGCGCGCGCCGCGCTCATCGCGCGCGAACGGCAAGCGCAGGACCCGGCGTTCTTCGGCGCGAAGATCCGGACGGCGCAATTCTTCGCCGAGCACGTGTTGCCGCATGCCGCAGCGATCGAAACGTCGATCGTGACCGCGAAGGGCGGCGAAGGCTGGCTTGCGCTGGACGGCGATCAATTCTGAGCATGAGGGGATGACGAGCATGACGACGAGCGCCTCGCAACGCGAATCGATGGAATACGACGTGGTGATCGTCGGCGGCGGCCCCGCGGGGCTTTCCGCCGCGATCCGGCTCAAGCAGCGCGCGGCGAAGGACGGTGTCGAGATTGGCGTGTGCGTGTTGGAGAAGGGTTCCGAAATCGGTGCGCACATCTTGTCCGGTGCGGTGATGGATCCGCGCGCGATCGACGAGTTGATTCCCGACTGGAAGGAAAAAGGCGCGCCGCTGGAAGTCGAGGTGACGGAAGACCGCTTCTTGTTTTTGTCGGAGACGGGAGCGCGATCGATTCCGAATTGGATGCTGCCCGACAATTTCAAGAATCACGGCAACTACGTCATCAGCCTTGCGAACGTCACGCGCTGGCTCGGGCAGCAAGCCGAGGCCCTCGGCGTCGAGATTTTCCCGGGCTTTGCCGCAGCCGAAGTGCTCTATGCGGAGGACGGCCGCGTCAAGGGCGTCGCAACGGGCGACATGGGGATCGGCAAGGACGGGCAGCCGACCGAAAACTTCCAGCGCGGCATGGAGTTGCACGCCAAGTACACGCTGTTTTGCGAAGGCACGCGCGGGCATCTGGGCCGCCAGTTGCAAGAGGTGTTCAAGCTGCGCGACGGGGCGGACCCGCAGGTGTACGGCATCGGCATCAAGGAAGTGTGGGACATCGACCCCGCCAAGCATCAACGCGGGCTCGTGATTCATACGGCCGGCTGGCCGCTCGATACGCAAACGTACGGGGGTTCGTTTCTGTACCACATGGGCGATAACCAGGTGGTGGTCGGGTTCGTCGTCGGGCTCGGTTATACGAATCCTTATCTGTCGCCGTTCGAGGAATTTCAGCGCTACAAAACGCATCCGGCGATCCGCGCGTTTCTCGAAGGCGGCAAGCGGGTGTCGTACGGCGCGCGGGCGATTACGGCCGGCGGATTGCAATCGCTGCCGAAGCTCGTCTTCCCGGGCGGCGCGCTCGTCGGCGATGAAGCGGGTTTTTTGAACGCATCGCGGATCAAGGGAAGCCACGCGGCGATCAAGACGGGCATGCTCGCGGCCGATGCGGCCTTCGACGCGGTGCAGGCCGGCCGGCAGGTCGACGAGCTGAGCGCTTACCCGCAAGCGTTCGCGGCATCGTGGCTGCACGCCGAATTGCACAAGGGCCGCAACTTCAAGCCCTGGATGAGCAAGGGCCTATACGTCGGTACGTTGATGGTGGGCATCGAACAGAAGCTGTTCGGCGGCAAGGTGCCTTGGACGCTGCGCCATCGCCACTGGGATCACGAGACCCTCGAAGACGCATCGCGCTGCAAGCCGATCGATTACCCGAAGCCCGACGGCAAATTGACGTTCGACCGTCTGTCATCGGTGTTCTTATCGAATACGAACCACGAGGAAAATCAGCCCACGCATCTGACGCTGAAAGACGCGGCCGTACCCGTGAATGTCAATTTGAAGACATACGCCGGTCCGGAAAGCCGGTATTGTCCGGCCGGCGTCTATGAGTTCGTCGCCGACGAGGTGGCCGGTGAGCGGCTTCAAATCAATGCGCAGAACTGCGTGCATTGCAAGACTTGCGACATCAAGGACCCGACGCAGAATATCGTATGGGTCGCACCGGAAGGCGGTGGCGGCCCCAACTACTCGAACATGTAACGAGCGGATGACGCTTCATCGGCAAGTCGGACGAATCGAACGGATCATTGAGGAGAGGCTATGAACAAGGAAGTGGTCGTTGTAAACAGCGCGCGCACCGCCATCGGCAAATTCGGCGGCAGCCTGAAGGATTTCGCACCGACCGAACTCGGGACGATCGTCGTGCGCGAAACGTTGGCGCGCGCCGGCGTCGAGGCGGCGCATGTCGATCACGTCGTGTTCGGCAACGTGATTGCCACCGAACCGAAAGATTTCTACTTGTCGCGCGTGGCCGCGATCAACGCGGGCATTCCCGACACGACCCCGGCGTTCAACGTGAACCGACTGTGCGGCTCGGGCTTGCAGGCCATCGTATCGGCGGCGCAAACGATCATGCTCGGCGACGCCCAAGTGGCCATCGGTGCCGGTGCCGAAAACATGAGCCGCGCGCCGTACATCACGTCCGACGTTCGCTTCGGCGCCCGCATGGGCGACGTGCGCATGATCGACATGATGCTCGGCGCGCTGAACGATCCGTTCCACGGCGTGCCGATGGGCATCACGGCCGAGAACGTCGCGCGCAAGTTCGGCATTTCGCGCGAGGATCAAGACGCGCTCGCGCTCGAATCGCACCGCCGCGCGGAGCGCGCGATCGCCGAAGGGCGGTTCAAGCGTCAAATCGTGCCGGTCACGCGCCGGGTGAAGGGCAAGGAGGTCGTGTTCGATACGGACGAACACCTGCGCTTGCAAGCCACGATCGAAGACTTCTCGAAACTTCAGCCCGTGTTCGATCGCGAGAACGGGACGGTCACGGCCGGCAACGCGTCGGGCATCAACGATGCGGCCGCGGCCGTGCTGCTCATGTCGCGTGACGAGGCCGAGCGCCGCGGCATCAGGCCGATGGCGCGCCTCGTTTCGTACGCGCACGCGGGCGTGGACCCGCTGCATATGGGTATCGGCCCGGTGCCTGCCACGCGGATCGCGCTCGAGCGCGCGGGGCTCGCCGTCGGTGATATCGACGTCGTCGAAGCGAACGAAGCGTTCGCCGCCCAAGCCTGCGCCGTGACGCGCGAACTCGGCTTCGATCCCGCTAAGGTCAATCCGAACGGCTCCGGTATTTCGCTGGGCCATCCGATCGGCGCGACCGGTGCCGTGATCACCGTCAAGGCGATCGACGAATTGCATCGCATCGGCGGACGTTATGCGTTGGTGACGATGTGCATCGGCGGCGGCCAAGGCATCGCCGCCATCTTCGAAAACCTGGTGTGAGTTCGGGTGTGGCCATGACGATTGAAACTTTAGGCGTGATCGGCGCCGGCACGATGGGCAACGGCATCGCGCAAACAGCCGCGGTGTCGGGCTTGAAGGTCGTGCTGATCGATGTGACGGAGGCCGCGTTGGCCAAAGGGTTGGCGGCGCTCGGCTCGAGTCTCGAGCGGCTCGTCGCGAAAGGCAAGCTCGATGCGGCTGCCCGCGAAGCGGCGCTCGCGCGGATCGAAACGTCCACCGACTATCAACGCCTCGCGGCCGTCGATCTCGTGATCGAAGCGGCCACCGAGAACGTCGAACTCAAGACGCGCATCCTCAAGCAGATCGAGGCGATCGTTCAGCCGAGCACGATCATCGCGTCGAATACCTCGTCGATCTCGATCACCGCGCTGGCGGCGACGCTGGCCGAGCCCGCGCGCTTCATCGGCATGCATTTTTTCAACCCAGTGCCGCTGATGCCGCTCGTCGAAATCATTCGCGGCCTGCAAACGAGCGACGCCACGGCGGCCACCGTCGCCGCACTCGTCGCGCGCTTCGAGAAGTCGCCCATCGGCGTGCGTAACAGCCCCGGTTTCGTCGTCAATCGCATCCTCGTGCCGATGATCAACGAAGCGTTCTTCGTGCTGGCCGAAGGGGTGGCCACGGCCGAGGAGATCGACGCCGGCATGAAGCTCGGCGCCAATCACCCGATCGGCCCGCTCGCGCTCGCCGATCTCGTCGGGCTCGACGTCTGCCTCGCCGTGATGGAGGTGTTCGTCAAAGATCTCGGCGATCCGAAGTACCGTCCGTGTCCGCTCTTGCGCGAGCTCGTGGCGGCGGGACGCTTGGGGCGCAAGACGGGCCGCGGCGTGTACGAGTATGCGTGAACGGGCGGTGTGCCTTAAGCGCCCTGCGTCGCGACGGACACCGCTTCGCGCATGAGCGCGATGAACCGCAAAAGGCGCGACGGGTAATGCTGCGCGTGCGGATAAAGCAAGTAGACGGGGAGCGCTTGCGCCTGCCACTTCGGCGCAAGTTGCACCAGACGGTTGCTGGCTAGATCGTCGGCGAGCAACCAGGCCGAACTGGCGCATGCCCCCATCCCGAGCACGGCAGCGCTGCGCAGCGCGTAGAGATTGTCCGTGCTGATACGCGGCCGGATGGGAATGCGCCGCGTTTCGCCCGTTTGCTCATGCGTGAGCGTGACTTCGGTGCGGTAGTAGGTGCGCAGCGCCATCCACGGCAACCCGACCAGTTCGTCCGGCTCCTGTGGTACCCGGCCGTTCTCGAGTAGGGTGGGCGAAGCCACCACGATGCGGGGCACCTTCGACAAACGAATCGCCACGACAGCCGGATCGTTGGGCTCGCCCACTTGGATGGCGCAATCGATGCCCTTGGCGATGAAATCGCGCACGTCGTCCTGCAGCAACCACTCCACTTGGACGCGCGGATAGTCCTTCAAATACCGCACGAGCGGTTCGACCAACCTGTGCTGACCGAATGCGTGCGGCACGGCCACGCGCAGCAAACCCTCGGGTTCCTCTTGCGCGCCGCGCACTTCCGCTTCGAACGATGCCCAGCTCGCGAGCAACTCCTTGGCGCGATTGAAGCAACGCTCCCCATCCACCGTGAGCCGCATCGTATGCGTCGAGCGGTGTAGCAAACGCACGCCGAGCGAGCGTTCGAGCGCTTGCAAGCGACGGCTGACCGTCGGCTGCGTGGTATTCAACTGCGCCGCGGCGGCCGACAAGTTGCCCGATTCGACTATACGTACGAACGTTTCCATGAGCTGAAAGCGTTGACTTGCGCCATCCAGAGAAAACTCGGATGTGCCTGCTGCGCCATGCCGGGCCGAAGAAAGACGATTTTTTGTGCTCATACGCCCAGCGTATAACAAATGTGCGCGGCGCGGTACTACCGGCCTTCGATGCACTGCGTCAAACTGCCGTCCATGCCTTCGATCCCTATTCAAAGCACTAGCACTTAAACGCCATCGCCATGACTACCACTCAATCGCTTCACACGGCGCCGGCCGCTGCGTCCGGAACGCTGCCGGAGCCGTCGATCGCCGCTTCGCTGCCGCCGCGTCTCGTCCTGCTCTTGGCGGCCGCCGCCGGTCTCGGCGTCGCGCCGCTCTACTACTGCCAGCCGATGCTCGGCGTGCTCGAATCGGATATGGGCGCATCCGCGGGCGCGGTCGGTATGGTGCCCACGCTGACGCAACTGGGCTATGCGTTCGGGATTTTGCTGTTGGCACCGCTCGGCGATCGCTTCGACCGGCGCCGTGTGATTCTGGCGAAAGCGACCGCGCTCGTCGTGGCGCTGCTGCTTGCCGCGGCCGCGCCGTCGATCGGCTTGCTGCTCGCGGCGAGCTTCGCGATCGGGCTATCGGCGACGATGGCGCAAGACGTCGTTCCCGCCGCGGCCGTACTTGCCCCCGACGCGCATCGCGGCAAGGTGGTCGGCACCGTGATGACGGGCCTGTTGCTCGGTATCTTGCTCTCGCGTGTCGTGAGCGGCCTCGTCGCGGCGCATTACAGTTGGCGCGCCATGTTCGTCGCGGCCGCCGTGAGCGTGGCGGCGATCGGCTTTGCGGCATGGCGCGGGTTGCCGGCCTTCAGGCCCACCACGCATCTTTCCTATCGCGCATTGATTGCCTCGCTCGGCCATCTTTGGTGGCATCAGCGGGCGCTGCGCCGCGCCGCGACCGCGCAAGGGTTGCTCGCAATGGGCTTCAGCGGGTTTTGGTCGACGCTTGCCGTGTTGCTTCACGGCGCGCCGTTTCACCTCGGCAGCGCCGTGGCCGGCGGCTTCGGGCTTGCCGGTGCGGCAGGTGCATTGGCCGCGCCGATCGCGGGGCGGTTGGCCGACCGTCGCGGCCCGGAAGTGGTCACGAGACTCGGGATCGGCATCGCGACGGTATCGTTCGCTTCGATGGCGCTCGGGTCGATGATGACGCCCCACGCGCAGTTGGTGCTGTTGGCATTGGCCACCGTCGGCTTCGATCTCGGGGTTCAAACCACGCTGATCGCGCATCAAACGATCGTGTACGGTATCGACCCGGCTTCGCGCAGCCGCCTGAACGCCGTGCTCTTCGTCGGCATGTTCATCGGAATGGCGGCCGGCGCGGGCCTCGGCAGCTTGATGCTGGCGCAATGGGGATGGCTGGGCGTGATCGCGATGGCGGTGACGACGTCGCTCGCCGCGCTGGCCGTGCGGATGTGGCCGCGCTAAGACCGCTGAGCGCCGACTACACCGACGCGGCGATATGTTCCCGCAGCCACTGATGAGCGGGATCGCGATGCGCCCGCTCATGCCAGAGCATGCACATTTCGTAGCCCGGAACGTCGATCGGCGGCTCCGTCACGCGCAGCGCCGGGTTGCCCTGCACTAGGCGTAACGGCGCCATTGCCACGAGGTCGCTGTTTGCCACGGCCGATACAAGAAACAAAAAGTGCGGCACGGAGAGCACGACGCGCCGCGCGAGCCCGACGGCGCGAAGCGCTTCATCGGTTACGGCATGAAAACCGCCGCCGTCGGGCGAGACGATGGCCTGTTCGAGTTTGCAAAATTGCGCCACGGTGGGCCGGCGCTTCAAGCGCGGATGATCGGCCCGCCCAACCAGCACGTAGCGTTCGGCGAACAGCACGCGCCGGCGCATATTCTCCGGCGCATCCTCCGTCGTGTGGAACGCAAGATCGATCTCGCCTTGTTCGGCTTGTTTTTCGAAGCGCGGCGGGACCATTTCGACGACGGCGAGCCTGCTGTTCGGCGCCGCCGGACGTAGACGCCGCAGCGCCGGCAACACGATCGTCGATTCGGCGTAATCGGTGGCGGCCAGGCGCCACGTTTCGGTCGCGCGCTTCGGATCGAACGCATACGGCGGGGCGACCGCGCGCTCCAGCGCAACCAGCGCTTCCCGCAACGGCTCACGCAGTTGCTCCGCGCGCTTGGTCGGCCGCATGCCGCGCGGGCCCGGCAGCAATAGCGGGTCGTCAAACACGTCCCGGAGCTTCGCGAGTTGGACGCTCACGGACGGCTGCGAGTAATGCAACCGCTGCGCCGCGCGCGTGACGTTTTGCTCGGTGAGCAGCATATCGAGCGTGACGAGCAAATTGAGGTCGAGCCCTCTAAGGCGATTATCCACGGCAATACCTGAGATTCGAGTAATTCATTTCTACTATACCTGTGCGCGCCGTAAGCTGTGCCCTGAGTCACACAGGAGATCGAACTCATGAATGTATTGCTCGTCTATGCGCACCCCGAACCGCAGTCGTTGAACGGTGCCCTCAAGGAATTTTCGGTGAAGCGGTTGGAAGCTGCGGGACATACGGTGCGTGTCTCCGATCTGTACGCGATGAAATGGAAGGCCGTGCTCGATGCCGACGACAGCACCGAGCACGTGCCGGGGACCGCGTTCAGTCCGTCGCTAGAATCGAAGCACGCATTCGAGAACGGCACGCAAAGCGCGGACATCGCAGCCGAACAAGACAAGCTCAAATGGGCCGACGCCGTGATTCTGCAGTTTCCGCTCTGGTGGTTCTCGATGCCGGCCATCCTCAAGGGATGGGTAGAGCGTGTATACGCGTACGGCTTCGCCTATGGCGTGGGCGAACATTCGGATACGCATTGGGGCGATCGTTACGGGGAAGGTTCGTTGGTGGGCAAGCGCGCCATGCTGGTCGTCACGACTGGCGGCTGGGAGCCGCACTACGGCCCGCGCGGTATCAATGGACCGATCGACGACATCTTGTTCCCGATCAATCACGGGGTGCTCTTTTACCCGGGCTTTGACGTCTTGCCGCCTTTTGTCGTCTACCGTACCGGCCGGATGGACGAAGCGCGATTCGCGCAAACGACCGATGCGTTGGGACGGCGTCTGGATGAGATTTGGAGCACGAGGCCGATTCCTTATCGGAGGCAAAATGCGGGCGACTACGACATTCCCGAATGCACGTTGAAGGACGCGATATTGCCTGGGCAAGTGGGGCTTGGGGTGCATGTCGCCAGGTGAGTAGGCGGGTGCCCAAGGCAAAGGTTGACACCGCGTTTTTGTGGCTCTAGTTTACTGGACATTGAAATCCATAAAACTAGAAACAATGAACGTTCACGATACGATCGCCCGCCGCGTGCGGGAGTTGCGCGATGCGAAGGGCTGGTCGCTCGATGCGCTGGCAGAACGCAGCAAGGTCAGCCGGTCCAACATTTCCTTGATCGAGCGGGGGCAAAGCAGCCCCACCGCGATCGTGCTCGACAAGCTCGCGATGGCGTTCGGCGTCTCGTTGGCGGCGCTCTTCGAGCAAACCGAGCAGGCGACGATCGTCGAGCCGTCTGCCCATTGCTCGCGCCACGAGCAATTGCAGTGGACCGATCCCGACTCGGGATACGTGCGGCGAAACCTCTCGCCGCCGGCCTGGTCGCCCCTTCAACTGGTGGAGGTTCAGTTTCCTCCCGGTAAGCAGGTCGCCTACGAGACCGGCTTGCGCGATGCCGATATTCATCAGCAAGTGTGGATCATGGAAGGGACGATGGAGGTCAGCGTGGGCAATCGCCAATGGCGGCTGGAGGCCGGCGATTGCCTCGCCATGAAGCTCGATTGCCCGATCGTTTTTCGCAATACATCACGCAAGAGCGCGCGCTATTTGGTCGCGTTGAGCAAGCCCTCGGTCAACGAATCGCGGAGCCACTGACATGACGATAAGCGATGCGATCACGATACGGCGTATCGGCATGAACGAGGCCATGGCTTGTGTCGATGCCTTGGCCGACGTCTTGATCGATTGCGTGGAGGGCGGGGCGTCGGTGAGCTTCATGCTGCCCATTGCGAAGGAGACAGCGGTGGCATTTTGGCGGCGAGCCGCCGAGAGCGTCGCGCTTGGCGAACGCATTTTGCTGGTTGCCGAAAGTGCGGCGGGACGCATCGTCGGCACCGTGCAGTTGATCACCGCTCAGCCGGAGAATCAGCCGCATCGCGCCGACGTCGCGAAAATGCTCGTGCGTCGAGATGCCAGACGACAAGGCATTGCCCAGCGCTTGCTCGAGGCCGTGGACGACGAGGCGCGGCGTGCGGGCAAATCGGTGCTCGTGCTCGACACCGTGACGGGGGGCGACGCCGAACGGCTTTACGAACGCGCGGGCTGGCTCAAAGTGGGCGTCGTACCGAACTATGCGTTGATGCCCGACGGCGCATTGTGCGGCACGACGTTCTTTCATAAGCAACTCGTATAGTGGCTGGCGAGTAGTCCGCTATCGAGGAAATCAATGCAATGAATAGGCTTCCCTGCACGATATGGCTTACGGGCCTTAGCGCGGCCGGCAAGACCACACTGGCGCACGCGCTTGCGGCGTTGCTTACGTCGATCGCCGTCGCGCACGAAGTGCTGGATGGTGACGTCGTGCGGCAGACCGTGTGCCGCGATCTCGGCTTTTCTCCTGCCGATCGTCGAGAAAACGTCCGTCGCGTCGCCGCGCGTTGCCGAGAACTCAATGACGCCGGTGTCGTTGCGATTGCCGCGCTGGTTTCTCCGTATCGCGCCGACCGCGAGTCGGCACGGCACACGATTGGTCTTGGCCGATTCGTGGAAGCGTTCGTCTCGACACCGCTAACAGTATGTGAAGCGCGCGATCCCAAAGGGTTATACAAGAAGGCAAGGGCGGGGGAGATCACTAATTTCACGGGCACCGGCGACGTCTACGAGATTCCGCTCGAACCCGACTTAACGATCGACACGAGTTCGTGCACGCTTGACGAGGCCGTTGATGCGATAGCGCGAATGTTGGGTATCGATCGCTCGAATCGCACTTCCACTATCGCCCAACACGAAAGACGATAGCTACAATTCAAAATAAATTAGTTTCGAGATATCCGTTTTGCTTTCGTCGCCTCTCGCTCGCACAACACGTTCGACAGAACAGTATTCCTGCTGAAGAGACGCCTTCAAAACTGAGGTTTTGCTCATCTCGGCTCGATGCCGCGTCGCCCAAGTTTCCCGATGCGAGTGGCAGCACGCCCTCAGTCGTGGCATAGTGCGTCCCACTCATATTGATAGAGGAAGTCATGGCTACGTTGGAATCCATCCAAACGAAGATCAAGCGCTTGCAAGAGCAGGCTGAAGCGATCAAAGCGAAGCAGGCCTCCGCGAGCCTTGAACGCATCGTCGATCTGATGGGTAAAAGCGGGGTGACGATTGCCGATATCGAGGCCTATGTGGGCGGCAACAAGCGTGGTGCTCGAGCGGCGAAGAAGGCTCCCGCGAGCGTTGCCTCGGTCAAGGCGAAATATCGCGATCCCAAATCGGGCGCAACGTGGTCCGGTCGCGGGCGTGCGCCGGCATGGATTGCCAATGCCAAAAACCGCATTAAGTTTCTAGTGGATGGCGAGGCGCCGAGCGTATCGGTTGCGGCTTCGAGCGATGCGAAACGGAAAGGTGATTACGTTCGCGGACCGCAGCCGGCCAAATACCGAGATCCGAATAGCGGCGCGACCTGGTCGGGCCGCGGGCGGGCGCCGGCATGGATGGCCAACGCCAAGGATCGCTCGAAATTTCTCATCGAAGGTCAAGCGTAAGCACACCGATAACGCTTGGCATTGCGGTGCCGAGCGAATGAAGGCGAGCCCTCAACCCTCGAACACGACTCGCTCGACATAGGAAAAGCGACGCCAGCCCTCAACGCAGGCCAGCACACAGCCGATACCGTGGGCGGCGGCCGCATCCATGAATTTTTCAGTGCATAGCTGCTTCAGTTCGGAAACGGCTTCATCTGTGAAATCGTACGGACTGACGAACGAGACGGTTGCCACTAGACGCCCTTCGAATTCTTGGAAATCGTCTTCGCGCGCGCAGATGTCATAGGCGGGAACTTCAACGTCATCCGCGCCACGATACATCGAGGGCAAGCCCCGATACTCGGCTTCGATCACGCCGCATGCGTCTTCGCGGGCGTTTAGGACGGCTTCCGGGATGTCGCCCTCGAAATCCGCCGGTAGTCCGTCGAGCTGAAACTGCAATGCAATCCAAGCTTCCTCGAGTACGGGGGCGCTGCTCGATACTGCCATGTCCATTTCCTTCGCTTCAGCGATTCTCGGCACTGATGGTTGACGGGCTCGCCGGGCGCTTCGGGGAGTCAACCGTGGCTGTCCACCCAGGCGCGGCTCCAATCGAGGCCGACCAGTTCGGCTTCGCTCTCGCTCTCGAAGGTACCCAGCACGCCCGATGTTTCGACGAGCTTGTTATTTTGCGTGATCGTGCCGCTCGCCGCATATTCGTGGCCTTGCCGGATGGCGTGTCCCCAGATCGAATACCCTTTGTAGCGTTCGGCATCCATTAGCGCATGATCTCCGGTCGTGCAGCGCGTGCATCGACTCGAAGTATATTGCCTTCGGGGGTGAGTAGGGGCGGGAGGATCTCGACGCGGGGCGCGGCGCTTACCGAAACCGATCGGCCTTCGTGCATTCGTTTCTGCGATCTCGTTGCGCTCGCCGTTATGCGCGACGGTCTTGGTTTCGTCGAGTGTTTCGTCGTGTGTTTTGCCAGAAGCCGGTGAGCCACCGGCCGGCGCAGTGCCGTGTGATGGCTCCCATGCGGTGCGTGTCTCGCCTCAGGCGGATTCCAAACCTCGCGATAGTGTTCGCCAGCATGCGCCGTGCAAGCCCAGCCCAAAGCCAATAGCATGACACCCATTACGCGCAACATCTCATCTCCCTGCCTTCGAGGCGAATTCGGCCATTTCGCTGCACGGTCTTATCCCTTGAACCGAATGGGTCGGGGCAGGCGGCGGCGAAGTGGATGTATATTACTGTATATGCATACAGGTGTCATCCAATTCGATGGGGGGCGAGCGCGGTTCCGCGTCCGGTACCCTAGGCGTCCCCAGTCGCTTTTTCAGCGCCGCCTTTGAGTGCGTGTTGACCGAACCGTCGAGGCGCACCCGTTCCTCGAGAGCATCGGGCACGAACCGTAGGCCGTGCGTCATCACAGGTCATCGAGGTTGACTTTGACCGAACGGTGCACCGATTTCAAACGGGACTCAAGCCCACGCGTCGCGACTGGACGAAAAAATGCCGCCTCACGGAGGGAAAATTTCGAACGATGGGCGGCCGGTCGTCTCGCGGTGACGCCAACGGAACGGAAAATGGATGTATCAACGCCTGTGCAGTGGCTACCGAGATTTGGATTCCGACGTATGGGGAACGATGAGCAAGCACCGTCGCTGGAACTTCGCGGAGTTCAATAATCTA
The DNA here is from genome assembly GCF_002879885.1 of Trinickia dabaoshanensis. Classification (GTDB taxonomy): domain Bacteria; phylum Pseudomonadota; class Gammaproteobacteria; order Burkholderiales; family Burkholderiaceae; genus Trinickia; species Trinickia dabaoshanensis. The sequence goes on along the minus strand of NZ_PNYA01000033.1, from coordinate 1,817 downwards.
TGAAGCGTTGGGTCAGTATCGTCGCGCTCGTGGTTCTTGTCGCGTGCTATATCGCGGCGGGGACACCGGCAGTTGGCTTGCTATTCAAACCGGCGGTCCTAAGTGACGCCCTCGCGCTCAAGCCAATTAGTTACCACTGGACAAACCGGCTCGACCGGACAATTCCGGAGGCGGAGCTAATGGCCAGTCGCTTTTACGTGCTGATTCTCGCCGCTGTCAGTGCGGCGGCCGGCATCTTCGCGTTCCGCGCCAATGCCACCGGCCGTCGCTTCGCGTTCATACTTTCCTGGTCCATCGTGCTGCTAGCAATCCTTGTGTATGCGCAGATGCGAGCCTTCTATACAGTCGGATAATATGAAACTACGAGCAAGCAATCTTGCATCACTTTTTGCCGGCATAGTCTCACTGGTCGGTCTTGTCCTTACCATCGGGGCCCTCGGTGCCATCAAGAGCACAGACGAGCTTCATCGCCTCATGACGTACGACTATGTCAGCATTGTGGACGGTCAGGCGGTGGGTGGCATGGTCAGCGACTTCTTCACCGGTGTCGCAATGCTTCTCATCGGTAGCGTGCTGTTCATGAAAGTGGATAGAGTTCGTCGGTTCGGCAAAGTCGCGGCCGGCACTCTACTGCTATTCATTTCCCTGACGCTGGTCTATGCGTGCGTGAACCCTCGCATCGGAGTTCGGCCGTACTGACTTGCTAAGGAACTGGCCGCGAGAGTCGCGCCGACGACGGCCTCGGGAGAATCCAAAATCGCCCTGCGCGACGCGGGGGCTTTAAACCTAGGTGAGCACATGGGATACGACATCCACATCACGCGCAAAACGAACTGGTTTGAAGAGGAACCGAAAATCGGCCGTGACGAATGGCAAGCCGTTGTAGCATCAGACGACGAAATGCGTCTCGACGGATACGGTGTTTGTCAACGTAGTTGTCGCGTCGCTTCACGCGCACTGCTTTAATTCGGCTCGGGGCGCACGCTCCGGATTGAGCCAGACTTCGTTCTTCAATTCCCAATCGCGAGTCGAGCGGGACCAACGCTGCGGGTTACGTGCCTTGGCTTGCGCGTAGACGGCATCACGTCGTGCCAACACGGCGATGGCAACGCCGTTGTGACGCTGAGCCGGCGTGACGAATTTCAGTCCGCTGTGCTTGTGCTCATGGTTGTACCAACGCACGAACTGCTGCGTCCACGCACGCGCGGCCTCGAGGCTCGCGAACGCTTTGCGCGGGTAGTCTGGCCGGTACTTGCACGTCCGGAACAGCGCCTCGGCGTATGGGTTGTCGTTACTCACGCGCGGTCGGCTGAACGAAGCCACCACGCCCAAGTTTTCCAACGTTGCGAGCATCGTCGCGCCCTTCACGGTGTTTGTCAACGTAGTTGTCGCGTCGCTTCACGCGCACTGCTTTAATTCGGCTCGGGGCGCACGCTCCGGATTGAGCCAGACTTCGTTCTTCAATTCCCAATCGCGAGTCGAGCGGGACCAACGCTGCGGGTTACGTGCCTTGGCTTGCGCGTAGACGGCATCACGTCGTGCCAACACGGCGATGGCAACGCCGTTGTGACGCTGAGCCGGCGTGACGAATTTCAGTCCGCTGTGCTTGTGCTCATGGTTGTACCAACGCACGAACTGCTGCGTCCACGCACGCGCGGCCTCGAGGCTCGCGAACGCTTTGCGCGGGTAGTCTGGCCGGTACTTGCACGTCCGGAACAGCGCCTCGGCGTATGGGTTGTCGTTACTCACGCGCGGTCGGCTGAACGAAGCCACCACGCCCAAGTTTTCCAACGTTGCGAGCATCGTCGCGCCCTTCA
>NZ_PNYA01000032.1 GCF_002879885.1 Trinickia dabaoshanensis | reverse complement strand
AGCAAATGACATCGAATCGGTCAGAATTAAAGAAATCCAGCATCAAAACGACATGACCCGAATCGGCACGGCAGCGCTGTGGAAAGCCACCGCTGCGCCACGACGGCGATACTTCAACAGCCTGCTAAAGCGTGATGATCCTGTTCGAAAACTCGATTCCGTCCCCGGTCTCGCGCTCGGTCAATGAAAGGGGATCGGTCTTCTGCTTGCTGCCGTCGTTCAGATACTCGTAGCGAACATCGTAGCTTCCCGGCCTGATCTCCTTCAGCGTGAACGTTGCGCCAGCGGGGATATAGAATTCGCGCACCGGGCGATCCTTCTGCCCGCTTGTTGCACGCAGCCCGCCGTAGATATCGCGAGCTCCGTTGTGGATAGTGAGCGTTGAATTGCGGCCCGCGTTATTGATCCGCGCTTTCGACAGGGGGGGCTCAGGGTAGCGGAAAGGGACGACTTGATAAACCGAGATCCACTAGACCTGCGTAATGACAACACGATCGGCGCGCAGAAGCGTGGGCCGTGGGCAGATGCAGAGAGAGCTAAAGCTTATGTTCGGCCACGCTTGGACGAGGGATGGCTAAATTTCCAGCCAACTGTTCTCCTTGCCTTGGTCCACCGAGTAAGCGTGACGCTTCCCGGTCTGCCTCAGGTCGCCGACTTTTTCATGCCATGTCTCTATCGGTTCTCTTTTTATTTTTTTAGAAATTTTTAAATTTGATTTTTTGTCACTTAACTCTCGATAAAAAACGTAGGATGTGGAGCCGGGGGCAACGAGATGACGCATCAAGAAGGCGAGCCCGAACAGTCCATGAAACAAGCTGGTTAGGACTTGGATGGACGCAAAAATTCTAGCTGCGTCTGTTTTTGGGAAGAAGTCACCGTAGCCGACGGTAGTGGATGTTGCTACTGAGAAATAAAATGCCTCTTTGAAATCGCAGTCTCCATCGCTACATTGATGGCCGTTGTAATTTCCCAGAAAATACCAGCCTGAGGCATAAAATAATATCAATGAAATAAAGGTAAGTGCGTAGAGGGTAGGGATAATTCCTTCGAGGCGAAAAGAGTCACTCTTCGTGAATTGGGGATTTATGCATCTACATAAAATACAAACATAAAGAGCGACCCCTGAAAGTGATAAAAGATAGAATGCGGGTGATTTATTCCCGTGACCTCTGTACACCCACGCCACGACAGTTGGAAGAACCATAAGTGCGCAATTAACGAAAAGTAGCATTATGTTTTCGGGTTCTTTGAGTCTTGCGCAACCATCGATGAACGATCTATAAAGGCTCGGTTTATTCTGCATTTTTATAAGATTTGGTGTGATTATTTATGAACGGATGAGGCCGGGGTTAGCCGGCGCTGACTTACGGAGGACATCTGTGGGTACATCCTAATCAGTAACGGCGTTTAGTACGAAACCTGCAGGCATCAGGCAGCCATCTCGCGACAGGCCGAGGGCAGCGTGTACGAATGCGAGATCATTCCAATTGGCAGTTCTTCTACGGTTGACTACCTTTTCGGCTCGACCGTGTTGCGAATGCCTTTCGCTAATTTTCGCAGTTTCGCGGCGCATCTGTTCAAGCGTTGCCGTGTCGCGGCACTTTTGTCGAATGCGACCGGCTCGGTTGCGATGACGCCCGTCAAGCCCAGATTCTGTCATTTTGTTTCCATCCTTTTGAAGCCGCTGGCAACGACCAGCACGCTTAAAACGGACGCCAAGCCGAACGTCGGGTCGGGCATAAATGTCACTCGAAGCAATTGTGCGGATGAGAGCGGCCGAAGATGGACAGCATGGCAACATCTGTCATTCTGCAACTCGATAAAGGCGGAATGCGTCGTTAACGCCTAGTGTTCCACTGAAATCTGCATGACGGCGCACATATCCTCCCTCAGATACATCACGCCGATAGATGCTGTCGTCGCACCAGTCACTTACTGCCAAATGTGGATCGAAGACCGGGAACACCCAAGTAATCGTGTTGCCAAAGTCGTTGGCGAAATCGACGTGGCCATGTAGCAATAAATTTCCGTGTGATTCCCCGGTTGGAGTGGTCAACGGTCGGCCGTTGTTGTCGATAATTGTGATGCTTTGCATAACTGATAAATTCTGACAATGAATTCTGCAGCTGGCTGAATGCATTGCATCGAAATTAAACTTTGCGCCGTTCAAGAGGGTAAGGATGCACAGACTGATTTTTTTGCTTTGATTTGAAAGGGCTGTTTGATCAAATTTGAAATGATTTTCATTTAATATTTCCATTAGTTCATCGTGAAATTGATGGCTTTCGAAAGCCGGAGTCACTCGAATCGCATTTGCTAGAAATCTGATCGCATCGAGCGTTTCCGTCCCCGCGCCTTTGGATAAGGTGCAGGTTCGCGTCGCTTTATCTTCCGATAACAGCTTTTCGATGCGTGATTTCATGCGTTCGGGTGTCGCGCGAAACATGCCACGGAGTTCGCTCGCATCACACCTATCGGCTTGATATTTGAGCATTTTCTTGATGTAGGAAGGAAATGGCTCGAGCAAATTTAAGCTTTGTTTTTTAAATGAGTAATCGTGCAAAAACCGAAGGCTGAGCGTTATTGCCTCAATGGTCTCATTAAAAATTCCTCTGTCGCGCGCATCGTTGTGTGCGACGAAGTCAGCAACTTCCCTGAAGATTCGGTGACGACCAGCGAATTCGCGCAGTTTGATCAGTAGCAGATCGACATCTGTTTCGCCAAACTGGCCATTGACAATGTTGGCAATGAGTCGCTCCATCTTTACTCTTTCGTTTCCCCGAATCTGCATGCTCGCTGGTCACCGTGATAGTTCGTGTCAAGTCGCCCGTACCCGCGAGCGATGTTCCGACTATCGTATAGCTATCAAGCTGCCGTGAAAAGTCAATACATGTTCAGATCAGGGGCGTAAATTCGCCTATCGCTCCGACCAATCGTTTCGAGCATCGAGCCTGATCCTTAGGATGGGGCTCCATGCGATGGTCACTTTGACGCAAACAGCCCGATCGGTTCATACCGATCGGGCTGTTTGCTTTTCTGCGAAGGATCGCTCGCCGCGGGCAAAGCACCGAACGCATTGCTCACCTCCCGATACCGGAGGCGGCGATCCGTTGTTCGACGTATTGGGTAAGTAGTGCGTGTAGCTTGGTGCTGGGGTGAAGCCCGTCCGCGAACATGTAGGTCTGATCCGCCCCGGCCACCGTATACATTGCCGGCGTGCAAAACAGCGACGAAGCGATCGATGCGCCGAACGCAGCCGGTGTCATACCGTTGAGCGCGCTCGCGTTGGCTTGGCCGTAGGCGGTGGCCGCCGCTTGCATTCGCGCTACGTTGCAGGCGGTCCCCGTGTTCGTAACCGTGAAGCCTACCGCTGCGGCGTTATTGCTCGCCAATAGATTGTCGATGAACGTATAGGCGTCCACGTAAATCACCTTGTTCGAAATGCCGGCATTCGATAGCGCTTGTGTCAGCGTCATGTTGAACAGATTGCTCAACTGACTCAAAAACGACGAATAGTATCCTCCGCCTAGGCTGAGTCCCGCGGGCATTGCGCCGAGGTCCGGTGCGTTCACGAGCACGACCTGCGTGGCGCCGTTTTGCACCACGGTATCGACAGCGGCTGCAAGCGCATTAGCGGCGCCTTGCACGGCCGCGACCGCCTGACCGATGAACGACGCATTGTTGCCGTTCTTGATAAACGTGTTTATCGCCACCCACAGATCGCTCGTGCCCCCGTCGATAAGTACGAGCTGGTTCGAGTTGAAGCGCTTGTATTGAATGAGATAGTTTGCGATCTGAGTGTCGATCGGCGTCGCGCTTAGCGCCGGAGCGCCTAACCCTGGTTGAAGCGTCGCCCGGGCGCCTCCTTCGGCGAAACCGAGCCCGCCCGCATCCGTTTCGCCGGTCAATGTGAATCCGCCGTTGCGCGCCGGCGTCAACGAACCGCCATAGTACGTTGCTACGCTTTGGGCCCACACTTGCCCGGGATTCGTCGTGAACTGGTCCCCTCCGAAGTTCGGTTCGGCGTACCACCCGTAGGTGCCCACGTCCGAGAGACTGTCGCCGAAGGAAACGACTTGCAGCACGATACCGCCGGGAGGTCCCGCGTTCGTCGGGGGTGAGGGGGCGTCGTCGCCTCCACAAGCCGTGAGCACTGCAATGGCGATCGCTGCGATGGGGGCTCGAGCCCTGCGCAGCCAAGTGTCGTATCGGGCTTTCACGATGCTACGCATGATGCAGATCCGCTCAAAAGAGTGTGGGGGCGAGGTCGTAGTCGCTCGGGCGGCCGACATCGAGCCAATGTTCGAACACCGGGAAGCACGACACGCGTCCGCCACGGCGAATCTGCTCGTGTGTGACATCCGTCATGTGGTACGCGCCCTCCTTGGGTAGAGTGGCGAACACCTTGGGCGACAGGAAGTAAATGCCGCTATTGACGAGATAGCTGAGCGTCGGCTTCTCCTCGATATGCGTGACGCGCGACTCGGCCGCCTCGATGACGCCGAACGGCACTTGAAAGCTGTACCGCGTCGCCGCGATCGTCATGGCCGATTCCGTACGCAGGTGGTAGGCGAGGAACATGCCGATATCCAGATTGGTCAAGATATCGCCGTTGAACACCAGGGTGGCGTCTTCGCGATGAGACAGGCACGAGAGCGCGCCGCCGGTGCCGAGCGGCTCCTGTTCGTGAATATAGTCGATCGGCACGCCGAACCGCTCACCGTTGCCGAAGTGATCGACGATCTTCTCATGCAGGTAGTGGGTCGTGATAAAGATGCGATGTGCGCCGTGGTTCACGAGTTTTTCGATGCTGATCTCGAGCATCGGCCGCCCGTTGACATGCAGCATCGGTTTCGGCGTGTTTTCCGTCAGCGGACGCAACCGCGTGCCGAAGCCGCCCGCCATCACCACCGCCGTGAAAGGGCGGTTGCAGTACGCGGGTGACGAATCGATGCTTCGATGATCGATGACCTCAACGGGTACACCCCGATGGTCCACCAGTATCAATTGACGCAGCAAATGCTTGCGGAACAGGGCGCATCGCTCGGCTCTGGACGAATTGACGGGTGCCACGATGGGCCTGGGCCGGGAGCTTCGCAGCTTCAGTTCGTTGATATGGCGCGCCGTAACATTGAGCTGCTTTCCTTCCAAGAACGCACGGCGAACGTCGCCGTCGGTCGCGATATTGAGGAAGCGGCCCTCGTCGTCGTAGATCAGCGCGCAACCGAGGGATCCGCTGAATTGGATGCATCTGACGACGTCGGACAGGCTGTCGTTCAGCGAGACTTTGAGTTTGTCGATCTGCGCGTTTGCCAAGGTTGTCCCTCCAGCCAATACATCGTTCTCGAAGCAATCGGAGCCCGCTCGATAGGGCCGGCGGATCCCGGGCCTGCGGCACCTATTTGCGCAGATCGGATTGATAGTCGACATATGCGGAAAATGATTTGTGAAGAAATCCTTTATTGCATATCTCTTGAGGTCGGAGTAAACAATGAAATCGTTTATGGCTTGTTTCGAATGGACCTAGGGTGGTGCTGCGGAGTCGGGGCGCTGGCGATTTTGACCCTCGGCCGGTCCCGCGCGCGTCTTCTCGGCGGTTCGAGTGCTCGTCAGGCTGGCCAGCAAGCAAAACTGCTTTCATATCTTTGGGTGTCGCAGAAATTGCTGACTTAATACCATAGGTCAGAATGCTAGCGACGGGTAGTTCGGCGTTCGATGCTGATATTTCGGTGTGCTGAATATCGAAATATAGGGACGGGGTGCGTGTAATTTTTATTCGATGACGGCGTTCGGACCGCTATTGGCAGCTAAAAGGTGGTGATCTTTAACGGAACAAACGCTTAAAACCGTCGTGCGACACGTACCAAACGGTGGTTGTGGTCATGGGCGGACTACGCCGCTCAGTGGCTTCCCGCTGGCGGGGCGTGGTTCTATCGGGCGTTGGCCAATGCCCAACACACGCGAGAGTGCGGCACGGGCTGGCTTTTCATAGAGTCGATAGACCAGCGTCGAGACGGAGAGCGTAATTGCCGTGAACGCCGCACAACGTCCAGCGACGCTCGGCAAGTGTTGGGCGATGTCCGTCTCGGGAGAAACCCTGAACATGGGGAAGACCAGTGTATGAACGAAATATAGCGAGTAACTGATTTCGCCGAGCAATAGTAACGGTGCGAGCGATAAAAATTTTGCACCCAAACCGCGTTCGCGGCTCATGAGATAAATCGCTGGCGGGACTGCGATGATGTAGAAAAAGTGCATGGCGGCGCCTTCGAATAACCAGGGTATCGAAAAACCGATTTCGCTGACGAACGACGCGCCGATGTAAGCCAATCCACATACTCCCGCGGTTTTTCCAAAAAAATCCAATGCCGGCGAGCATAGGTTTTGCCGACGGGCGAGCCATATCTCGCCGATGCCGATTCCAGCGAGGAATTCGAAGCAGCGTCCATAGGGGCAGTAATAAACGAGCCACTCGTAGACGTTCAGCAACGGCGACTCTCCAAACTTCATGGCGATCCAGTGCTGGAGGACGCTCGTCCCAGCCGCAAGGAGGAACAGTCCGCGCGCAGTGATGGATGCGATCACAATGACGATCCCGCGCGAGATCGACGGCGTGCTCGCCTTTCGCATAATGATTAACGGCACGAACAACATATAAAAGAATAATTCCGTGCTAACGGACCATGCGGGGTTGCCGAGAGCCTGAGAGATCGTCACGTTTGTATTGCCGATGACAGCGTACAGCCAAGACTGAATGCCGAGCAGATAGAGCGGCAGCGTAGCGACGTAGATGGATGCCTCGGTTGAGTGACCCCTTACGAGGGCGCGTCCCACATTCAAGGCGAAATTCAGCAAGACGTAGGCGAGCAGGAGCGGATAAAGGCGTGCAAATCGCGCGGCCGCGAAGTGCAGCGTGCCTTCGCGACGCTCGGTGGTTATGCGATGAGCATAATTGTAGTACATAACGAAACCGCTGAGCACAAAGAAGATCGTCATGCCAAGGATGCCCGTTTTGATCAATGCCGGCCGGGCGCGCGTAAGACCCAGAGGGAGCATCAGCAGGCTCGCGTGGTTGATTACAACTAAGACGGCGGCGATACCTCTGAGACTCGTCAAAGGAAGAATCGTGGGTCGCATGGCGTATGGGGCTTTTTGGGCGTTTAAAGCCAAGCAGACTATCTTGATCCGGCGTCTGCTACAACCGGCCAGTATTCAAGCGCGCAGGCGGAGTATGTGGGAGCCGCCGCCCTGTCGCATCCGGTTCTCGGCGGCAATCCCGTAGTTTCCCGCTTTCCTCGCGCCGGGCTGCATCCCATAATGGAATGTCATGCTGCAGAGCGTGCGGCTAGCGCGCGAGCCGGGAGGTGAGTTGAGCGAGTCGGCGGACGAAACACGGATTTTTCTTTCGACGTTGCGGCCCGGCCGCCGAGAGCGCCAACTCGCGCTCGGTGCCGTCGCGGTATCCGTCATCGTATTCGCCGTGCTGGCGCCGTTCGCCAAGTGGTCGCTCCCGATGGTTTGGGCATTCGTGCCGATCTATCAGTCCGCGCTCGCCGTATGCGATTTGCTGACCGCGGCGCTATTCATCGGCCAATACCACATTCTTTTTTCCCGGCCGCTCCTTATTCTTGCCGGCGGCTATCTGCTGAGCGCGTGCATGGCGATCGCCCACACGCTGTCCTTTCCTGGATTGTTTTCGCCTACGGGTCTGCTCGGTTCCGGCCCCCAGACCACCGCCTGGCTTTATATGATGTGGCACGGGGCGTTCCCGCTGGCGGTAATCGCCTATGCGCGTGCGCGCCCGATCGCCGAATGCGTTCGGCCGGCCTCGCCGTGGCGCAACGCCGCGATCTGCATCGCGCTGGCCGTGTCGCTGTCTTGCCTGATGACCGCCATCGCGACGGTCGGCCATCCATGGCTACCCCCGCTCATGCGCGGCTCGCACGAAGCGGGCTGGATCCGCCCAGTGGTGTCGATCGTCTGGTTGCTGAACTTCGTCGCGTTGGCGATTCTGATCGCACGGCGCGCGCGCACGATCCTCGACCTCTGGCTCATCGTCGTGCTCTGCGCTTGGGTCTTCGACATCGCGCTGTCGGCGGTGCTGAATCACGCGCGTTTCGACTTGGGTTTTTACGCGGGGCGCATTTACGGTCTCATCGCATCGAGCTTCGTGCTCGTGGCGATGACGTTCGACAATATCCAGCTCTACGCGCGCGTGGTGCAAGCGCTCGGACGCGAGCGCGCCGAGCGTCAGCTCGTGCAGCATCGAACGATGGAATTGAACGAGGCCAAGGCATTGCTCGAGCAACGCGTTCAGGCGCGTACAGCCGCATTGGCGGAGTCCAATCGCGATTTGCTGCGCGAGGTCACGGAGCGTCAGCGCACACAGGCCGCGCTTGTTTTGTCACAGAAAGAGCTGCGCGAGGTGGCCGCGATGAGCAGTTCGGCCCGAGAACAGGAAATGCGCCGGATCTCTCGCGAATTGCATGACGAACTCGCGCAGACCCTTGCCACGTTGAGGATCGAGACCGATTGGCTGCGAGAAGCGACGGCGGGTGCGCCCGAGGACGCGGCGACTCGGTCGAGGCTCGCCGCGATGCGCGCGTTGCTCGACGAAGCGGTCGCATCGACACGGCGGATCGCATCCGATTTGCGGCCCCTCGTGCTCGACGATCTCGGTCTCGTTGCCGCGGTGCAATGGCTCGTTCAAAACTTTACGCAGCGCACCGGGGTGCCGTGCAACTTGACGCTCGATCCGCCGGATATCGAGCTTACGGAGCCGTACGCGACCGCGACGTTTCGAATTTTGCAGGAGTCGCTGACGAATGTCGCACGCCATGCGCATGCCACGCATGTCGAGGTCGGCGTGGCACGTGCGCATGACCGGGTCGTGCTGACGATACGCGATGATGGCGTCGGGTTCGATCCCGCGCGGCCGCGCAAGGCCGCGTCGTTCGGGCTGGCCGGGCTGCGCGAGCGTGCTTATCTCGTCGATGGCGAACTGCGCATCGATTCGGCGCCCGGGCGCGGCACGACCATCGAAGTCCGTATCCCATTGCAAGCCGCGCAGGAGCGCGAGTTGTCATAGCGTTCGTTCGCGCGAGCGAAGCTTTGGCATTAGAGATCGACGATTTTGTCCCAAGCAAATAGCGGATTCTCGAGCCGATTGCGGCGGCGGTCCACATAGCCGCGCGGGTTGCAGACGACGCGCGTGCCGTTTGCCTCGTAATCGAACGGCGTATGCGTGTGACCATGAATCCATAGGTCGACAGGCGGCCCGACGAGCTCGGCTATGTGGCTGATAAATCCGGCCGATGCGAGGTCGCCCGCGTAGCGTGGCGCAAGGCTCGCGCGATGCGGCGCATGGTGGGTGACGACGATCGTCTTGCCGCCGAACGGCCGTGCCAGCTCGCGCGCGAGCCAGTCGCGCGCATGGCGATGCATCGCCAGCGTATCGGCCGGCTCGAACAGGCGCGGGGCGTTGGCCTGTGCAGACGAGCCCGGAACGCCGGACGGCCAGGTCACTTGGATCGGTCCGCGGAAATCGAGCATCACCTTTTGCGCGGCGGCGATCGCGGCTGCGACGGCTTCCTCGTTCGAGCCGAACAATTCGAAGTCGGTCCATAGCGTCGTGCCGAGCACTCGCCAACGGCCGTCGGGATCGACCAGCGTCTCGTTGTTCAGGTAGTGGACCCGATCGACGCTCGCCGCCGCATCGCGCATGGCGACTTCGAGCGCGCCGAACTCGCCGTCGTAATACTCGTGATTGCCGGGCACATAGACGACAGGCGCATGGGTGCCGAACGTTTCGGCAGCCCAGCGGATGCCTTCGGCATGGTTGTGGATATCGCCGGCCAACACGATCAAGTCGGCATCGGCATGGGGAATGACTTCCGGCTCGTCGCACTCGAGGTGCAGGTCGGACAACACGCGGATTTTCACGAGGCACCCGTTGGCGCGATCTGACTCGGTGAGGGAATGGGCCGCGGCGCCCGCTATGGCGCACGGCCCGTCGATGATGCTTAGCGTAGCACTTTGCCCGGGTTCATCAGGCCGAGCGGATCGAGCGCGGCCTTCAGCGTGCGCATGATTGCCATCTCGACCGGCGACTTGTAGTGCGCCGCATCGTCGACTTTCAATTGTCCGATACCGTGCTCGGCGCTGAGCGTGCCGCGATGGCGATGAACGCTGTCGTAGACGATGCGGTTCAATTGCGCTTGATAACGCGCGAGAAACGCCGGCGCGTCGTCGCCTTCGGGGGCTTGCAAGTTGTAATGGAGGTTGCCGTCGCCGAGGTGGCCGAACGTGACCATGCGGGCGCCCGGTATCGCTTGCGCGATGGCCGCGTCGGTCTGCTCGATGAACGTGCCGATGCTCGAAATCGGCACCGCGATGTCATGTTTGACGTTCAAGCCTTCCTCGGCCTGCGCGAGCGGGATATGCTCGCGCAGGTCCCAGAACGCGCGCGATTGCGCGAGGTTTTCGGCCACGACGGCATCCTCGACGAGGCCCGATTCGAGCGCTTCTTGCATCAACTGTTCGAACAGCGCGCGCGCGTGCGCTTCGCTTTCGTTGTCGGAGAGCTCGAGCAGCACGACCTGCGCGTGCCGTTCGCCGAACGGATAACGCATTTGCGGGAAGTGCTTGCCCACTAGCTGCAGGCAAAAATCGGACATCAGTTCGAAGCCCGTCAGCAGCGGGCCCGCGTAGCGGTGCGCCAATGCGAGAAAATCCAAGGCGGCGTGCGGCGAGGCGAGGGCGGCCAGCGCCGTGACACTCGCCGCCGGCAATGGGTAAAGCTTCATCACGGCCGCGGTAATGATGCCGAGCGTGCCCTCGGCGCCAATGTACAAATCGCGCAAATCGTAGCCCGTGTTGTCCTTGCGCAGCGCACGCAGCCCATCCCAGATTTCCCCTTGCGGCGTGACGACTTCCAGGCCGAGGCACAACTCTCGCGTATTGCCGTACCGAAGGACCGCCGTGCCGCCCGCGTTCGTCGCGAGGTTACCGCCGATCGTGCAACTGCCCTCGGCGGCGAGGCTCAGCGGAAACAGCCGGTCGGCCGCGCGTGCGTGATTTTGCACTTCGGCTAGAACGACGCCTGCTTCGACGGTGATCGTATTGTTGTGGGCATCGATCGCGCGGACGCGGTTTAGCCGCGCAAGGCTCACGACGGCCTGGCTTCCGCTCGCATCCGGCGTCGCGCCGCCCGCGAGCCCCGTGTTGCCGCCTTGCGGCACCAGTGCGACACGATGCGCGTTGGCGAGTGCAACGATCGCGGCGACTTCCTGCGTCGTGCCCGGGCGTAGCACGGCGCAGGCGGCGCCGGTGTAGCGGCGCCGCCAATCCGTCAAAAAGGGCGCGGTATCGTGCGGCTCCGTGAGCACATGCGCGGCGCCGATGGCATCGCGGCAAGCGCTGACGAACGCGGTGAGGGTAGGCGATAGGGTGTCGGTCATGATGAACGTTTGTAGCTACTGGCCGGCGGTGCCGGCTTCGCGGCGAGCCGCGCGAGCCGCGCGTTTGAACGGGGCGACATAGGCGAGCGCGCAGGCGAGAAAGCTCGTCGCGAGCGCCACTTCGATCCAGGCGAGCCGCGCCGACGCGCCGGCGTCGGTCATACCGCGCACGATGCCTTCGGCCATGTACAGCAACACGAGCATCGACGCCCACTGCAACGTGTAGAGCTTGCGTCGCCAGACGCCGGGCAGCGCGCAAAGAAGCGGGACAGCCTTGAGCACGAATGCCGAGCCACCGGGACGGAGCGGGGCAAGCCAGCACTCCCACAGCACCGCGAGCACGATCAAGGCCACGAGCGCGAGCGTCGCGCCTCGCGCCCAATGTCCGCGTGCCGCGACGGCCTGCGATGCCTCGCTTGCCCGGTTGGCCGTCATGAGCGGCCCGCCAGCATCGACGCCGTGCGCGCAAGGCGCGCGCCGAGCGCCACCGCGAGCATCTTTTCATCGGCAGAGAGCGCCGATTCGCGCGCCCCGGCGCCCGCGACATGCGAGGCGCCGTAAGGGGTGCCGCCGGTTTGCGTGGTGGACAGCGCGCTCTCGGTGTAAGGAATGCCGAGCATCAGCATGCCGTGGTGCAACAGCGGCAGCATCATCGACAGCAGGGTCGATTCTTGGCCCCCGTGCAAACTACCGGTGGACGTGAATACACAGGCGGGCTTGCCGGCTAGGGCGCCGCTCATCCATTGCGGGGCCGTGCCGTCGAGGAAGTATTTCAGCGATGCGGCCATGTTGCCGAAGCGGGTGGGAGAGCCGAGCGCCAGACCCACGCACTCCTCGAGGTCGCGCGCTTCGGCGTAGGGCGGGCCATCGGGCGGAATGGCCGGCTCGACGGCTTCGCTCACGGCCGAGACGGCGGGCACGGTACGCACGCGTGCCTGCATGCCGGGTACGCTGTCCACACCTTGGGCAACGGCCAAGGCCAAATCGCGCGTCGCGCCGTGCCGACTGTAATAGAGTATGAGAATGTCTTTCATAAGGGCGTGGTCGTGAGCGGCTTATTATAGGGGCACGCCGGCCGCTAGCCGCCGGCCCACGCCGCCGTCGAACTATCAGGAGAACGATTCTTGCGGACGCTCAGCTCCGAATTGGACACGCTCAAACGTCTGGGGCGCTTTGCCGTGAAGCGCAGCCGTGAGGACCGCATCGCGCAAGTCGCGGGAAGCCTCACGTTCACCACGATGCTCGCGATCGTCCCGCTCGCGACGGTTGCGTTCGCGCTGTTCACGGCGTTTCCGATCTTTGCCCAGTTCCAGGCGTCGCTGCAGACGTTCCTCGCGCAGCATTTGATGCCCGATCAGATCAACAGTCAGATCTTCAAGTATCTGAACGAGTTCGCCTCGAAGGCGAAAGGGCTGACGACAGCCGGCATGATCGTGCTGTTCGTCACCTCGGTCATGACGATGATGACGGTCGAATCGGCCTTCAACGTGATCTGGCGCGTGGCCAAGCCGCGTCCGCTCGCGCAGCGCGTGCTCGTGTATTGGGCGATCGTGACGCTCGGCCCGCTCCTGATCGGCGTGAGTTTGTCGATCTCGTCTTATCTGTTCGCCCGCTCCAGCGTACTCGCCGGTGGGTACGTACCTTCATTGCTGGAATGGGCGCTGACCGGCGCCGCGTTGCCGCTGACCGCGCTCGCTTTCGCGCTGCTTTACGTGTACCTGCCCAATTGCGCGGTGCAGTGGCGCGACGCCGTGGTGGGCGGGCTGCTGGCCGCGATCGCCTTCGAATTCGCCAAGCGCGGCTTCGGCTTCTACGTGCGGCGGATACCGACCTACACCGCGGTATACGGCGCTTTCGCGCTCGTGCCGATGTTCCTGCTCTGGGTGTATCTGTGCTGGTTCATCACGCTTGCCGGGGCGACGTTCGTTTCGGCGTTGCCCGCGATTCGCGTGGGGCAGTTTCATCGGCGCCACTACGCGGGCAGCGACTTGCTCGATGCGCTGGAGTTGCTCGTTCGGCTGGACGAAGCCCGTGAGGCGGGACAGCCCGGCCGCACGCCGATGGAGCTTGCTCGCATGCTTCGCTGCGATATCGATACGGTTACGCGGCTCTTGGGCAAGCTTGCGCGGCGCGAGTGGGTGACGCGGCTCGCGGACGACTCCGAGCTACGTTTCGTGCTGATCGCGAACCCGACGCAGATTACCGTGGGACGCTTATTCGATATATTCGTTATCGATCGGGGCGAACTCGAATACCAGTTGCGGCTCGATTCGACGCGCGTCGATACCGCGCTACTGCTCGATGCACTGCACAATCCGAAGCTCGAGCTGACGATCGCGACGCTAGTGGCGGCCCGCAACGAGCGCGAGCCGCTCGGGCGCGACGGTCAGCCGGTGCGGGCACCGTGGCCGCATCAGCCGGCCTAGCGCGTCCCCTATAGCGGGATTTTGCCGACGCAAATGTCTTTGAACATCACCCAATCGCCCATCAAGCTGTAAAGCGGATGCCGGAACGTGGCGGGGCGGTTCTTCTCGAAGACGAAGTGGCCGACCCAGGCAAAGCCGTAGCCGCACACGAGCGCAGCCGGCAGCCAGAGCCAGCCGCCCGTGGCGACAGCCATCGCTAGGCATCCGATCACGCCGAGGGAGCCCACGAAGTGCAGCCGGCGGCAGGCCGTATTTCGATGCTCGCCGAGATAAAAGGGGTAGAACTCGCTGAAACTCGCGAAATGGGCCGTATGAGCGCCGTGAGTCATCGCTTCCTCCGTTTGCGCCGATGGCGCACACGCCGACTTCCCTGGCATGCGCGCCGACGAGATCCATTGTCGGGCGATTGCCGCGCAGGCGCAACCCGGCCGTCCGGCCGAGTCGCTCCCGCACCGGCCCACGCGTGTCGTCAGGCCTCTTGTGCCGCGGCGGCCTTGCCGGCAAACGCGTAAAGCGCATCGAGCGTGGCGTCGGGCTGCTCGCTCATCAACGCATGTCCCGCATCGAGGGTCACGACATCCACCGCCGCTCCCGCCCCTTTCAAGGTATCGACCAGGGCGCGCGTGGCCCGTGCCGGGGTCATCATGTCCTTCGCGCCAAGCACGAGCCGCACCGGGCAGCGCACTTGCGCGGCGCGCTCCAAACCTGCCGCGTAGCTGTTGCAGGCGGCGAAATCGGTATGGAATAGCCTCGGCTCGCCGCGAGCCGCGACCCGTTCCATCAACCGTTGGTTTACGCCATGCAGCCAAAAGCCCGGACCGGGGCACGACGGTTTGGCCGCAATGCTCGAATGCGACCATCGATTGACGAGATCGATCGCCTCGGGCTCGCGATTGAGGGCGGCGTCGAGTAGGGCGTCCGAGACGGCCATGGGCACGGCGCTCGCCACGAGCGCGGCGCCGAGCGCGCGCTCGGGATAGCGGCCGGCGAAGTCGAGCGCCACGAGCGAGCCCATACTGTGTCCGATTACCAGCGCACGTTCGGCCCCGGCCGCATCGAGCACCTGTGCGAGCCAATCGGCGAGCGCCTCGATCGTCGTCTTGGCGGGCCCTTCGCTGCGGCAGTGGCCGGGCAGATCGAGCGCCAATACGTTCCAGCCGTGATGGGCGAAGTATCGGCTTTGCAGTGCCCAAACGCTGTGGTCGTGCTGAGCGCCGTGGATGAAGACGGCGGTCGGCAGCGCCGCGTCGAAGCGCTTGCCGCCGGTGTACGCATAGGCGATTTTGCCTTGGACGGTCAGGTTCACGGCTGCTCCTTCGACGGCGCGCTCGGGACCGGCTTCGCCGTGGTCTTACCTGCCGCTTTCAGCGCGCGTTTCAGGTCGTCGATGAGATCGTCGGGGTCTTCGAGGCCGATCGACAGACGGATCGTCCCCTCGGCAATGCCTGCCGCGGCCAGGGCGGCGGCATCCATGCGGAAATGCGTGGTCGAGGCCGGATGGATGACGAGCGAGCGCGCATCGCCTACGTTGGCGAGGTGCGAAAACAGCGTCAACGCTTCGATGAAGCGGCGGCCCGCCGCGCGATCGCCGCGCAGATTGAAGCTGACCACGGCGCCGGCGCCGCGCGGCAGCAGGCGCATGGCCAGCGCGTGGTCGGGGTGCGAGTCGAGTTCGGGATACGCAACCGATTCGACACCCGCATGGCCTACGAGGAATTCGACGATTTTGCGCGTATTGGCGACGTGCCGCTCCATCCGCAGAGGCAAGGTCTCGATGCCTTGCAGCAACTGCCAGGCGGCTTGCGGGTGCAGGCACGCGCCGAAATCGCGCAGGCCTTCGCGGCGGGCGCGCAGCAGGAACGGCGCGACGGTGCTTTCCTCGGCGAAGACCATGCCGTGAAAACCGTCGTACGGTTCGGTGAATTCGGGAAACCGGCCGGACGCCGCGAAATCGAAGGTGCCGCCATCCACCAGCACGCCGCCGATCGTCGTGCCATGGCCGCCGAGAAATTTGGTGGCCGAGTGATAGACGAAGTCGGCGCCGTGCTCGAACGGCTTAATGAGATACGGCGTGGTGAACGTGGAATCGACGAGCAGCGGGACGGCATGGGCGTGCGCGATTTGCGCGAGCGCCTCGATGTCGAGCACGTCCAGATTCGGATTGCCGAGCGTTTCGCCGAGGAAAAGGCGCGTGTTCGGGCGCACCGCCGCGCGCCATGCGTCCAGGTCGCGCGGCGCGACGAACGTCGTTTCGATGCCGAAGCGGCGTAGCGTGTAATGCAGGAAATTATGCGAGCCGCCGTACAAAGCGCTGGAGGCGACGATGTGCGAGCCGGCGCCCATCAGGGTGACGATGGCCAAGTGCAGGGCAGCTTGACCGCTCGCGGTGCCGATCGCGCCCACCCCGTTCTCGAGCGCCGCGACGCGCTCCTCGAAAACGGCGACGGTCGGATTCGAAATGCGCGAATAGACGTGGCCCGCCCGTTCCATGTTGAATAGGGCGGCCGCGTGGTCGGCATCGCGAAAGACGAACGCGGTGCTTTGGTAGATTGGCGTGGCGCGCGCGCCCGTGGCGGGATCGGGGGCCGCGCCGGCGTGCAGCGCGAGCGTGTCGAAGCGGTTGGCGGACATGTCGTCGGCCGGGCGAACCCGGCAAAGGTGGCGGTGGCGGCCATCGTAACATCGGCTGGTGCCGGATCGGCTCGAAGCATGCCTCGCCGGCCGTCCGGCCGATGGGCGCCTCGCTTTCCTTTTAGAAGCCTTTCCGCTAGCATCGACCGATCCACTCAAGCATCACCGGGAGATAGACATGAGAGTCAGCGACATCCTGAAGGTCAAGGGCAATACTTTGTATACGGTCACGCCCGACACGGCGCTGCACGATGCCGTCAATACGATGGCGGAGCATGACATCGGCTCGCTCGTCGTCATGGAATTCGGCGATCTCGTCGGCATGCTGACATTCCGCGAGATCATCCTGACGCTGAAGAAGAACGACGGCACCGTCGGCACGGCCACGATCCGCAAGGTAATGGACGACCATCCGATTACCTGTACGCCCGAAACGGACGTCAACGAGGTGCGCCGCATCATGCTCGAGCACCATGTGCGCTATCTGCCGGTGATGGAAAACCGCACGTTGATGGGCGTCATTTCGTTCTACGACGTGGCCAAGGCGGTGGTGGAGGAGCAGAGCTTCGAAAACCGCATGCTCAAGGCCTATATCCGCGATTGGCCCGAGGAAGGGCAATCGAGGGAGACGCGCTGACCGCATGAGTGATCAACCGTTGCCGGCCGCTTCGTTGCCGCGTCGCGCCTCGCGCGAAAACCATTCCCAATTCTCGCTGTTTCGCGAGCGGCGATTCGCCCCGTTCTTTTGGACGCAATTTCTCGGCGCGCTGAACGATAACGTTTTCAAGGTTGGGTTCAGCTCGCTCGTGACCTACCAGGCCGCGCGGTTCTCGGGCATCGATCCGAAGACGGCCGCGTTCCTGATTTCCGCCATCTTCATCCTGCCGTTCGTGCTGCTGTCCGCCACGTCCGGGCAGATCGCCGACAAATTCGACAAAGCCACGCTGACACGCTTCGTCAAGACATTCGAAATCGTCGTGATGCTGATCGGCGGCGCCGGTTTCATCACGCATCATGCGGTACTGCTTTTCCTGTGCACGTTCCTCATGGGCGTGCATTCGACGCTGTTCGGGCCGGTCAAATACGCGTATCTGCCGCAGCATCTGGACGATCGCGAACTCGTCGGCGGCAACGGTCTCGTCGAAATGGGCACTTTCGTGGCGATCCTGATCGGCACGATCATCGGCGGTGCCGCCGCCGGAGCGCCCGAGCACGGCGCCTGGGTGCTGGCCGGCGTGTGTTTGCTCGTAGCGCTCGCCGGGCGCTACATTTCCAGCGGTGTGCCTGTTTCCCCGGCATCGCAGCCGGAGTTGCGGATCAACTGGAACCCCTTCACCGAGACCTGGCGCAACTTGGCGCTCGCGCGGACGAACCGTACGGTCTTTTTGAGCTTGCTGGGCATTTCCTGGCTCTGGTTCGTCGGCGCGACGTTTCTCACGTCGTTTTTCAACTACGCGAAAGATGTCCTATCGGCCAATCCCGATGTCGTCACGGTACTGCTCGCCACGTTTTCGCTGGGGATCGGAACGGGCTCGCTGCTGTGCGAGCGGCTTTCGAAGCGGCGTGTCGAAATCGGACTCGTGCCGCTCGGTTCGATCGGCATCAGCGTGTTCGCGCTCGACCTCTACTGGGCAAGTCGCGGGTACGCCCCCATGGGGCGGTTGATCGGTGTCGGCGAATTCCTGGCCCGTGCGCGCGACTGGCGCATCCTCGCCGATCTGTTCTTGCTCGCGATGTTCGGCGGTTTCTACAGCGTCCCGCTGTACGCGTTGATCCAAAGCCGCTGCCAAAGCACTCACCGGGCGCGCATCATCGCCGCGAACAATATTCTCAATGCCTTCTTCATGATCGTGTCGGCATTGATGGCCATCGGGCTGACTTCGCTCGGTGTGAGCATTCCGGGGATTTTCGCGGTCACGGCATTGCTCAATATCGTCGTCGCCGGCTACATCTACTCGCTGGTGCCCGAGTTCTTGCTGCGGTTCGTGGCTTGGGTGCTCGTACATACGTTTTATCGGATTCGGCTCGTGCATGCCGAGCGCATTCCCGAGGAAGGCGCGGCGGTGCTGGTCTGCAATCATGTGAGTTATGCCGACGCCGTCGTCATCATGGCCGAGAGCCCGCGGCCGATCCGGTTCGTCATGGATCATCGGATCTTCCGCTCGCCGTTCTCCGGCTGGTTGTTTCGTCACGCGAAAGCCATCCCGATCGCGCCGGCGCATGAAGATCCCGTGATGCTCGCCAAGGCCTACGAGGCCTGCGCCGCGGCGTTGGCCGACGGTGAGCTCGTCTGCATTTTTCCGGAAGGCAAGCTCACGCGCGACGGCGAAATGAACACGTTCCGCCACGGCATCACGCAGATCTTGGAGCGCACGCCCGTTCCCGTCGTGCCGATGGCGCTGCGCGGGCTATGGGGCAGCGTGTTTTCCCGTCATGCCGATGCGCATTGGCCCCGCCCTTTGCGAAAGGGCGTCATGAGCCGGCTCACGCTGGCCGTTGCCGAGCCGCTCGAGCCCACCGCCGCCACGCCCGAGGCGCTGCAAGCCATCGTGGCCG
Source organism: Trinickia dabaoshanensis (assembly GCF_002879885.1). Lineage (GTDB taxonomy): Bacteria > Pseudomonadota > Gammaproteobacteria > Burkholderiales > Burkholderiaceae > Trinickia > Trinickia dabaoshanensis. The sequence continues at coordinate 68,429 of NZ_PNYA01000032.1, read as the reverse complement.
AACTGCGCGGCGCCCGGCGCTAGCGCGCGCCACACGGTCCGGCGCTAGCGCGCGCTTGGCCCGGTAGCGCCCGCCGCGGGCGCGGGGCAAGGCATAATATCGCCTTGCCCCTTCTTGCTCATTCATTCTCTCGAGGCCACCTTCATGTCCGGCAATACACTCGGCACGCTTTTCACCGTCACGACGTTCGGCGAGTCGCACGGGCCGGCGATCGGCTGCGTGATCGACGGTTGCCCCCCGGGGATGGCGCTTTCGGAAACCGACATCCAAGGCGAGCTCGATCGCCGCAAGCCGGGCACGTCGCGGCACGTGACGCAGCGCCAGGAAGAGGACAAGGTGGAGATCCTCTCGGGCGTATTCGAAGGCGTGACCACCGGCGCGCCTATCGCGCTTTTGATCCGCAATACCGACCAGCGCAGCAAGGATTACGGCAACATCGTCGAGACGTTCCGGCCCGGGCATGCCGACTACACCTACTGGCAGAAATACGGTATTCGCGACTACCGCGGAGGCGGACGTTCGTCGGCCCGGCTCACGGCGCCCACGGTGGCGGCCGGCGCGGTCGCGAAGAAATGGCTGCGCGAGAAGTTCGGCGTCGAAGTGCGCGGCTATATGAGCGCGCTGGGGGAGATCGAGATTCCGTTCGTCGACTGGTCGCATGTCCGCGAAAATCCGTTCTTTGCGCCGAACGCCGATATCGTGCCGGAGCTCGAAGCGTACATGGACGCGCTGCGTAAGGACGGCGATTCGATCGGCGCGCGCATCAATACGGTGGCCACGGGCGTGCCGGTGGGGTGGGGTGAACCGCTGTTCGACCGCCTCGACGCCGATATCGCACACGCCATGATGGGAATCAACGCGGTGAAGGGCGTCGAGATCGGTGCCGGGTTCGCCAGCGTCGCTCAGCGTGGCTCGGTCCACGGCGACGAACTGACGCCGCAGGGGTTCGTCGGTAATCACGCGGGCGGGGTGCTCGGGGGAATTTCGACCGGCCAGGACATTACGGTGTCGATTGCGATCAAGCCCACGTCGAGCATTCGCACGCCGCGCCGCTCCATCGACAAGCAAGGTCAACCGTCCATCGTCGAGACGTTCGGCCGCCACGACCCATGCGTCGGCATTCGCGCGACGCCGATCACCGAGGCAATGCTGGCACTGGTCTTGATCGACCATGCATTGCGTCACCGCGCGCAATGCGGCGACGTGAGCGTGGCCACGCCGAAAATTCCGGCCAGCGCGCCCTGAGGCGAACACGGTCGATGGGCCCGCGAAGGCGTTCGCGGGTGAAGCGTAACGGGCCGCCGGCGAAGCGGCCCGTTTTCGTTGCGGCTTGGCCGGTTACATATTCGCGTAATTCGGTCCGCCGCCGCCTTCAGGCGTCACCCACACGATGTTTTGCGTCGGGTCTTTGATGTCGCACGTTTTGCAATGCACGCAGTTTTGCGCATTGATGACGAGCCGCTCGGCGCCATCGTCGTTCTTGACGAACTCGTACACGGCAGCGGGGCAGTAGCGCCCCTCGGGGCCCGCGTAGGTGTGCAGGTTGACGTTCACGGGCACCGAAGGGTCCTTGAGCGTCAAATGCGCGGGCTGGTTTTCCTCATGATTCGTGTTCGAGAGGAAGACGGACGAAAGCCGATCGAACGTCAGTTTGCCATCCGGTTTCGGATAGTCGATCGGCGTGCACTGCGCAGCGGGCTTGAGCATCTCGTGATCGCGGTGCTGGTGATGGAGCGTCCAAGGTACGTTGCCGCCCAGCAGCTTTTCCTCGATGCCGACCATCAGCGTGCCCAGGTACAGCCCCTTGCTCATCCACTGCTTGAAGTTGCGCGCGCGATGCAGTTCTTTGTGCAGCCACGAGTGCTTGAACGAATCGGGGTAGGCCGCGAGTTCGTCGCCTTGGCGGCCCGCTTGCACCGCGTCGAATGCCGCTTCGGCCGCCAGCATGCCGCTCTTGATCGCCGCATGGCTGCCTTTGATGCGCGAGGCATTCAGGAAACCAGCATCGTCGCCGACGAGCGCGCCGCCCCGGAATACGAGCTTCGGCAGCGACAGGATGCCGCCTGCCGTGATCGCGCGGGCGCCGTATGACAGACGTTTGCCGCCCTCGAGGAATTGACGGATTTCCGGGTGCGTCTTGTAGCGCTGGAATTCCTCGAACGGCGAGAGATACGGATTGGTATAGCCGAGCCCCACGACGAAGCCCACCATCACTTGATTGTTGTCGATGTGATAGAGGAACGAGCCGCCGTAGGTTTGCGTGTCCAACGGCCAGCCTGCCGTATGGATCACGAGCCCTGGTTTATGCTTGGCCGGATCGATCTCCCAGAGCTCCTTGATGCCGATCCCGTAGACCTGCGGGTCGGCGCCCTCGTCGAGCTTGAACTTCGCGTTCAACTGACGCCCGAGATGCCCGCGTGCCCCTTCGCAGAACAGCGTGTATTTCGCGTGCAGCTCCATGCCGAGCTGGAAGTTCTCGGTCGGCTCGCCGTCCTTGCCGATCCCCATGTTGCCCGTGGCGACGCCTTTTACCGATCCGTCGTCGTTGTAGAGCACCTCGGCGGCTGCGAAACCGGGGAAGATCTCGACGCCGAGCGCTTCCGCTTGCTGGCCTAGCCAGCGCGTGACGTTGGCGAGGCTGATGACGTAGTTCCCGTGATTCTTGAAGTTGTCCGGCAGCGCCCAGTTCGGCGTCTTGACCGCGCCCTTTTGCGTCAGAAAGAGGAACCGGTCTTCGGTCACTTCCACGTTCAACGGCGCGCCTTTCTCCTTCCAGTCGGGGATGAGCTCGCTAATGGCGCGAGGGTCCATCACGGCGCCCGACAAGATGTGCGCGCCGATCTCCGAACCCTTCTCCAGCACGCACACGCCGACGTCGACGCCCTTTTCCTGTGCGAGCTGCTTGAGCCGGATGGCCGCGGACAGACCGGCGGGGCCGCCGCCGACGATGACGACGTCGTATTCCATCGACTCGCGCGGGCCGTACTGCTCGATCAGACTTTCGGGGGTCATTGGGGCTCCTTAACCATTAGAATGCTTTTTTTCGGGTTCGTATTGTCAGCGAACGGTAGGGACGCTGCAACCGCATGGATCAAGATTAGCACGATCGTTCTATTTACGTGGTAGAGTGGCGGAACCCTCGGGGCGGGTCCCGCGTTCGATCGCGCTTTGCACAACTTCATCGATTAAAGGAACGAGAATGGGCCGTTCGATCAACCTGGAAGGCAAGGTCGCGCTGATTACGGGCGCATCAAGCGGGCTGGGCAAGCGCTTTGCCCTGGTGCTCTCGCAGGCGGGGGCGAAGGTCGTCCTGGCGAGCCGCCGCGTGGATCGTTTGAAAGAATTGCGCGCTGAAATCGAGGCATCGGGCGGCGCGGCCCACGTGGTTTCGCTGGACGTGACCGACTACCAAAGCATCAAGTCGGCCGTGGCGCATGCCGAAACCGAGGCGGGCACGATCGACATCCTCGTGAACAACTCCGGCGTCTCGACGACGCAAAAGCTCTCCGAAGTTACGCCGGCCGACTACGAATACGTATTCGATACCAATACGCGCGGCGCGTTTTTCGTGGCGCAGGAAGTGGCCAAGCGCATGATCATGCGCTCGGCCGGCGGGGCGCAGAAGCCCGCGTACCGCATCATCAACATCGCGTCGGTGGCGGGGCTGCGCGTGTTGCCGCAGATCGGCCTATATTCGATGAGCAAGGCGGCGGTCGTCCACATGACGAAAGCGATGGCGCTCGAGTGGGGACGGCACGGCATCAACGTGAACGCGATCGCCCCGGGCTATATCGATACGGAGATCAATCATCACCATTGGTCGACCGATCAAGGACAGAAGCTGCTGTCGATGTTGCCCCGGCGCCGCGTGGGCCGCCCGGAGGATCTCGACGGGCTGCTGCTCTTGCTCGCCGCCGACGAATCTCAATTCATCAATGGCGCCGTGATCGCGGCGGACGACGGGTTCGGCCTCGCTTGAGGCTTCGCTTTTAGCCCCGCCGGCCGGCCGATTGCGCCCCGGATTTTTTTGTCTTAGGTATAAAGAAGTGGAACAAGCAGAAGCGACGATCAACGATTACCAGCGCGTGTTCGAAATGTCGATGCCCATCCGTTGGGGCGACATGGATGCGTTCGGGCACGTCAACAACACCGTGTACTTTCGCTACATGGAGCAGGTGCGGATCAGCTGGTTCGAATCGATCGGCATTATCGGCGGCGCCGAACAAGGGCAGGGACCCGTCATCGTCAATGCCTCGATGGAATTTTTGCGGCAACTGCATTACCCGGGCGACGTCGTGGCCGTGATGTCGGTGGGCAAGCCCGGGCGCAGCAGCTTCGATACGGGCTTCGAGCTGCGCCGCTCGGACGATCCGGGCACGCTCTATGCCCGCGGCGCGGCCCGTTGCGTGTGGATCGATTACGCGGCCGGGCGCTCCGTGCCGTTGCCCGAGCGTTTGCGCGAACTGCTCGAACATCCGCATCTCGTCAGCGCCGGCTGATTGCCCTGAAGGCGCGCGCGTTTCGACACGGGCGCCACGTGGTCGCCTCCTGCCTGAGGGGGGCGTTCAGTGCCCGAGCAGCCGCTGCATGAGTTCGGTCGCGTTGCCCGTGCCGAATTTGCGCATGAGACGCGCGCGATAGATATCGACCGTGCGCGAGCTGATGTCCAGAGCGCGCCCGATCTGTTTGCTCGTTTTACCCGTCGCGAGTTGAGCGGCCACTTCGCGCTCGCGCGGCGTGAGTTCGATGGCCACGCGGCGCGTCGCGCTCAAGTCTTCGAACGTCCAGACGCCCGCGGCAAGCGGGGCTTGCCGTTCCAGCGCGCGCCCGGTTACATGGCACCAGAATAGTTCGCCATCGGCGCGCTTCATGATCCGATCGTCGGCGTAGCTGCCTTGGGCCGTCATGATCGGCCCGATCCGCTCGCCGATCCGCATGAACTCGTCCGAGGACGGGTAGAGCACTTCGAACGAACGGCCGATCAGCGCCGAGCGCTCGCAGCGAAAGATCGCGGCCACCGCGTCGTTGCAGTCTTCGATGATCCGATCGCGCGACAGCACGAGGCCGATCGGCGCGAGATGGAATGCGGTTTGATAATCGATTTTGGACATGGTTCGCGGCAAGCGGACGCTCATTTCGCGGGCTTTCGCTTATGTATTTTTGCGTATTGTGCCGCAAGCGCGGACCATCGTACCCTTTGGGCCATTAAATCGAGTGTGGCGGCGCGTATCGAAGATGAACGAATGCGCGCACGACGACTAAAATGGCCATCGATTGCGTTCGATGTCGACCATTCTCACTCGTGCCGATCCGATCGTCGGATTTCCATCATGGAAGGGACATACAGATGAATAAAGTCTATCCAAGCGCGGCCGCCGCGCTCGAAGGCGTCGTTGCGGACGGTCAAACGTTCGCCGTCGGCGGCTTCGGCCTGTGCGGCATCCCCGAAGCGTTGATCGCGGCCCTGCGCGACACGGGCGTTGCGGGCATTACATGCATCAGCAACAACGCGGGTGTGGACGGCTTCGGCCTCGGCGTGTTGCTTCAAACGCGGCAGATCAAAAAAATGATCTCGTCGTACGTGGGCGAAAACAAGGAGTTCGAGCGCCAGTATCTGTCGGGCGAACTCGAACTCGAGTTCACGCCGCAAGGCACGCTGGCCGAAAAGCTGCGCGCCGGCGGCGCGGGCATCCCGGCCTTCTTCACGCGCACGGGTTACGGCACGATCATCGCCGAGGGTAAGGAAACGCGTCAGTTCGGCGATAGCCAGTACGTGCTCGAGCATTCGCTCACAGCCGACGTCGCGCTCGTGAAAGCGTGGAAGGCCGACAAGGCCGGCAACCTCATCTATCGCCGCACGGCGCGTAACTTCAACCCGATGTGCGCGATGGCGGGGCGCATCACGGTGGCCGAAGTCGAAGAGATCGTCGAAGTGGGCGAACTCGATCCGGATGCGATCCATACGCCCGGCATCTTCGTGCAGCGCATCGTGCTCAATGCGCATCCCGAGAAACGCATCGAACAACGCGTCGTGCGCGCGAAAGGAGACTGACATGGCTTGGACACGTGACGAGATGGCCGCGCGCGCGGCGCAGGAGCTGCAAGACGGCTTTTACGTGAACCTGGGCATCGGGCTGCCGACGCTCGTGGCGAACTACGTGCCCGCGGGCATGGACGTTTGGCTGCAATCGGAGAACGGCCTGCTCGGTATCGGCCCGTCCCCGACCGAGGAGGAGCTCGATGCCGATCTGATCAACGCGGGCAAGCAAACCATCACGACGCTGCCCGGTTCGTCGATTTTTTCGTCGGCCGATTCGTTCGCGATGATTCGCGGCGGCCATATCAACCTGGCAATCCTCGGCGCCATGCAGATCAGCAAGAACGGCGATCTCGCGAACTGGATGATCCCCGGCAAGATGATCAAGGGGATGGGCGGCGCGATGGACCTCGTGGCGGGCGTCAAGCGCGTCGTCGTGCTCATGGAGCATGTGGCCAAGGGCGACCAGCACAAGATCCTCGACGCCTGCACGCTGCCGCTCACGGGCGTGGGCGTCGTCAATCGCATCATCACGGATCTGGGCGTCATCGACGTGACCGAGGCGGGCCTTAAGCTCGTCGAACTCGCGCCGGGCGTGACGGTCGACGAAATCAAAGCGAAGACGGGCGCGCCGCTCGATACGAGCGCGCTGAACTGAGCGCGCCGTCCGCGTGCCGCGCGCGAGGCACAAGACAACGGGCGGCCAAGGTGCCGCCCGTTGTCGTTGGTACACCTCGCGGCGTTCCAACTGTCATCGGCAAGACAATGCCCGTTCCCCGATCGTCCTAGACTGTGCGTTGCTCGCGCGCGGGGAGACCGCTCGTTTCGCGAAGTGACTACAATCGATGACAGCCGCGACGTCATGCGCTCTTGGCAGCGTCGCGCCGCGCCGTATCCACCCGAGGACGACGATACGATGACTCAAACGACGCTCACAGCCGCGGCTCCCGTGCAACGTTACGTGCAATGCGCGAGCCCCACGGGCCTGCATCGGATGGCCTATTCGGAATGGGGCGATCCGGCCAACAAGCGCGTTCTCGTCTGCGTGCACGGTCTCACGCGGTCCGGCCGCGATTTCGATCGTGTCGCGGCAGCGCTCGCCGATGAATATCGCGTCGTCTGCCCGGACGTGGTCGGCCGCGGTTTGTCCGATTGGCTCGGCGATTCGAGCCGCTACATCGTGCCGCAGTATGTCGCCGACATGATCACGCTGATCGCGCGGCTCGACGTGGAGTCGGTCGATTGGTTCGGCACGTCCATGGGCGGGTTGATCGGGATGACGCTGGCCGGCTTGCCGAGCTCGCCGATTCGCAGGCTGCTCGTGAACGACATCGGCCCGCATATCGAGCCGGTCGCGCTGGACCGGATCCGCGACTATCTCGGCAAACCCGCGAGTTTCGGCACGCTGCGCGAAGCCGTCGATTACGCTGCGTCGGTTGCCCCAGGCTTCGGTCCGCTGAGTGCCGACGAGTGGCACGAGATCAACGCGCCGCTCATGCGTCAGCGCGAGGATGGGAGGTGGGGATTGCGCTACGATCCGGCGATCGCGCAGCCGTTCGCCGCGGTGAACCCCGACGCCGGACTCGGCGCGGAGCAACTGTTGTGGCGCCTGTTCGAGGCAATTGCAGGCCCGGTGCTGGTCGTGCGCGGCGCCGAGTCGGACTTGCTCTCGGCGCAGACCGCGGCAAGCATGGTCGAGCGCGGTAAAGCGGTGTCGTGCGTGGAAATCGAGGGTGTGGGGCATGCGCCGGCTTTTCTCGATCCGGAGCAGATCGGCATCGCGCGCCGGTTCTTCGTCGGCAACGACGCGCCCGAGTCATAATAGCGGTTTGCCGCCCCGCGCGGCCCGTGAAACTTTACGTACCGGATCAGGACTTCAAATGGCAGTCATTCGTCATCACGTCGGCAAGCGTCTCTCGGAAACCGCGATTCACAACGGCACGGTCTACCTAGCCGGGCAGATCGCCGAGGACACGAACCAGGACATCGGCGGGCAGACGCGCGAAGTGCTTGGCCATATCGACCGTTTGCTCGCGGAAGCGAACAGCGACAAGTCGCAACTGCTGTCGGTGCAAATATACTTGGCCGACATGGCTCATTTCCAAGGCATGAACGCCGCATGGGACGAGTGGGTTCAAGAAGGCGCCACGCCGCCGCGTGCCACCGTGGAGGCGAAGCTCGCCAATCCCGAATGCCTCGTCGAAATCGTCGTCGTCGCGGCTCAGCGCGGCTGAGCGTATCGAATTTCGTAGTCGCTGTTTTTGCAAGAGAGTCGAACGATGAACGCCGATACGGTCGTCACCGGCGCGCCGTCGTTGCCGTCATTTGAGGATGCGCTCGCGTTCGTGCGCGAGCACGCGGGCGAGGCGCGCCTGGCGTCGGGCGAGTTGCTGGCCGAACATGCCGCGGGTACGGCGTCGATCGTCGGCAAGCTGAACGTCGATCCGCCCGCGGTGCTGGCGGCGGCGCTGTTCGCGCTCACGCCCCATCTGGCCGATCCCGAACGGATCATCGCCGAGCGCTTCGGTGAGGAGGTCGGCCAACTCGTGGGCGACGTGCGCAAGCTGCTTCGCCTCGGGACGGTCAGTCTGAAGGCGGCGAGCAACGCCATGCCCGAAGCAGGCCGCGATGCCCAGGCTGCACGCCGCGCGCAGATCGAGGCGCTGCGCAAGATGTTGCTCGCGTTCGCGCAGGACATCCGCGTGGTGTTGATCCGGCTCGCCTCGCGCTTGCAGACGCTGCGCTACTACGCGGCCGCCAAGATCTCGCCGGGGCCCGAGGTTGCGCGCGAGACGCTCGAGATCTATGCGCCGCTCGCGAACCGGCTCGGTATCTGGCAATTGAAGTGGGAACTCGAGGATCTCGCTTTCCGCTTTCAAGACCCCGATACCTATAAGCGCATCGCCAAGCTGCTCGACGAAAAGCGCATCGAGCGCGAGTCGTACGTCGCTCAGGCGATCGACCGGTTGCAGCAAGAGCTTGCCGCCGCCCACATCCAAGCCGAGGTCAGCGGGCGCCCGAAACACATCTATAGCATCTGGCGCAAGATGCGCGGCAAGGCGCTCGACTTCGCCGAGCTTTACGACGTGCGCGCGTTCCGAGTCATCGTGCCGGACATCAAGGATTGCTACGCGGTGCTCGGCATCGTGCACAACCTTTGGCAGCCCGTGCCGAAGGAATTCGACGACTACATTTCGCGGCCGAAGCCGAATGGCTACAAGTCGTTGCACACGGTCGTGATCGGCGACGACGGGCGCGCCTTCGAAGTGCAGATTCGTACGCACGAGATGCACCGCTTCGCCGAATATGGCGTCGCCGCGCATTGGCGCTACAAGGAAGCGGGCACGCGCGGCTATGGCGGCCAATTCAGCGCAAGCGAGAAATACGACGAGAAGATTGCGTGGCTGCGGCAATTGCTTGCGTGGAAGGAGGACGTCGCCGAAAGCGAGCCCGCCGCCGCCAGGCCCTGGGAGCAATTGCGCCATGCCACGCTCGACGACGACCATATCTACGTGCTCACGCCGCAAGCGCGTGTGATCGCGTTGCCGCAAGGCGCGACGCCGCTCGACTTCGCGTATCACTTGCACAGTGAACTCGGCCATCGCTGCCGAGGCGCGCGGGTCGATGGCGCGATGGTGCCACTCAACAAGCCGTTGCAAAACGGCCAGACGGTCGAGATCGTCGCGGTGAAGGAGGGCGGGCCGTCGCGCGATTGGCTCAATCCGCAGCTCGGTTATCTGCAAAGCAACCGCGCCAAGCAGAAGGTGCGCGCTTGGTTCAACGCGATCGAGTTGCAGGAACATATCGCCACCGGCCGGGCGATGGTGGAAAAGACGTTGCAGCGAGAAGGCCGGACGTCGGTCAGTCTCGATCAGCTCGCCGCCAAGCTCGGCTTCAAATCGCCCGACGATTTATTCAACGTCGTCGGCAAGGAAGAGTTCAGCCTGCGCAACATCGAGCAGGCGCTTACCGAACAGCCGGCCCCCGAGCCCCAAGCGGACACGCCCGAGCAATTCGAAAAGCGCGGCAGCGGCGCGAGCGTCGCGCGCGGCGCGTCGACGGGCGTGCTCGTCGTCGGCGTCGACGCGTTGCTCACGCAGCTTGCGCGGTGCTGCCGCCCCGCGCCGCCCGACGAAATCAGCGGCTTCGTTACGCGGGGCAAGGGCATGTCGATCCACCGCAGCGATTGCGCGATGTTCCAGCGCATGGCCGCGCGCGCGCCCGAACGCGTGCTCGCCGCCGCCTGGTCGGCCGATGTGATGGGCGGGCGCGGCTCGTCCGTGTATCCCGTCGATATCACGATCGAGGCGCAAGACCGGCAAGGCTTGTTGCGCGATATCTCCGAAGTCTTCGCGCGCGAGAAGATGAATGTCGTCGGCGTGAAGACGATGAGCCGGCGCACGAGCGCGTTCATGCAATTCACGGTGGAAGTGTCGAGCTCGTCGCAGATCCAACGTGCTTGCACGCTGCTCGGTGAAGTGGCCGGCGTCGTGAGCGCGACGCGCAAGTCGTAACTTTTTGCATGTGAAAGCATAAAAGTACTTGCCAAGGTTCAATAGGGTCCATATAATCGCTTCTTCTTCAGGCTCGTAGCTCAGCTGGTTAGAGCACCACCTTGACATGGTGGGGGTCGTTGGTTCGAGTCCAATCGAGCCTACCAACGAAAATCGAATGTCCGGTTCGCCGGGTATTCAGCAGCAGTCAAAGGCGCGAAAGCGCACAAGGCGAATACGGTTATGACACCGCGAACGTTGACCGAAACTTTTTCGGAGCGACGCTAGTCGAGGACCTCTTTCGCCCTATTAGTCTGCTTGTCAGTGAAAGTGAATGCGGCCCCTCGAAAGCGGGGCCGCATTTTTTTTATCCGTCTTTTGCTTGGCATGTCTTTGCAGTTTTGATTTGTTGCCGCCAATCGATTGTTTTTGATGCCCCGCGCGGCATCTCGGAGAGAACGCAATGGTTTCGATACGCCTGCCCGACGGTTCGTCTCGACAATACGATCACCCGGTGACGGTGGCCGAGGTAGCCGCCTCGATCGGTCCGGGTCTCGCGAAAGCCGCGCTGGGCGGCAAGCTCGATGGCGAACTCGTCGATACGTCCACGTTGATCGATCGCGATGCTTCGCTTGCGATCGTCACCGAGAAAGACCCGGACGGCCTCGATATCATTCGCCATTCGGCTGCGCACTTGCTCGCCTATGCGGTGAAGGATCTCTATCCCGAGGCGCAAGTCACGATCGGGCCGGTGATCGACAACGGCTTTTATTACGACTTCGCCTATCAGCGTCCCTTCACGCCCGAGGATCTCGAGAAGATCGAAAAGCGCATGCAGGAACTCGCGAAGAAGGACGAGCCGGTATCGCGGCGTGTCGTTTCGCGCGACGAGGCGGTGCAGTACTTCAAGGGCATCGGCGAAAAGTACAAGGCCGAGATCATCGAGTCGATCCCGGCGAGCGACGAAATCAAGCTCTATTCGCACGGCGGTTTTACGGATCTGTGCCGCGGCCCGCACGTGCCGTCCACGGGCAAGCTCAAGGTCTTCAAGTTGATGAAGGTCGCGGGCGCCTACTGGCGCGGCGATTCGAAGAACGAGCAGTTGCAGCGCATCTACGGTACGGCTTGGGCGAAGAAGGAAGAGCAGGACGCCTATCTGCATATGCTCGAGGAAGCCGAGAAGCGCGATCACCGCAAGCTCGGCCGTCAGCTCGATCTGTTCCACTTGCAGGACGAATCGCCGGGCATGGTGTTCTGGCATCCGAAGGGCTGGTCGCTGTGGCAGCAGGTGGAACAGTACATGCGCCGGCGCGTGAATGCCGACGGGTATCTCGAGATCAAGACGCCGATGATCATGGATCGCTCGCTGTGGGAGGCGTCGGGCCATTGGCAGAACTATCGCGAGAACATGTTCACGACGGAATCGGAAAAGCGCGACTACGCGATCAAGCCGATGAACTGTCCCGGGCACGTTCAGGTGTTCAAGCACGGCCTGCGCTCGTACCGCGATCTGCCGCTGCGCTATGCCGAGTTCGGTTCGTGCCATCGCAACGAGGCGTCCGGTGCGCTGCATGGATTGATGCGGGTGCGCGGTTTCGTCCAGGACGATGCGCACATCTTCTGTACTGAAGAGCAGTTCATCGAGGAGTCGATCAAGTTCAACACGCTCGCGATGAGCGTCTACCGCGACTTCGGCTTCGAAAACATCGACATCAAGCTCTCGTTGCGGCCTGAGCAGCGCGCGGGGACGGATGAGATTTGGGATCGCGCCGAGGAAGGCTTGCGCCAGGCTTTGACGGCGTGCGGCCTCACCTGGGAAGAGCTCGACGGCGAGGGTGCGTTCTACGGCCCGAAGATCGAGTACCACATCAAGGACGCGCTCGGCCGGTCCTGGCAGTGCGGCACGCTGCAATTGGATATGGTCCTGCCGGAGCGGCTCGGCGCCGAGTACGTGGCCGAGGACAACAGCCGCCGCCGGCCCGTGATGCTGCACCGGGCTATCGTCGGTTCGATGGAGCGTTTCCTCGGGATTTTGATCGAGCACCATGCCGGGGCGATGCCGCCGTGGCTCGCGCCGACGCAGGCTGTCGTCATGAATATCGCCGAAAGCCAAGCCGAGTATGCGCAGAGCCTAGCCCAAACGTTGCAAAAACAAGGGCTTAGAATCGAGCTTGATTTGCGCAACGAGAAAATTAGCTATAAAATACGCGAGCATACGCTCGAAAAAGTGCCGTACCTGCTCGTGGTAGGCGACAAAGAGCGTGAAGCACAAACGGTAGCCGTGCGTGCCCGTGGCGGTGTCGATCTGGGCGTGATGCCGGTCGACGCCTTCGTTGAGCGCCTGCGTGAAGACGTCCAGGCGTTCAAGTAAGCCACCGCGGCAGCGCGGCTCGTTTTTTTAATTTTTAGAGGAACCGGAACATCGCTACTGATAAGGGGCACCGCATCAACGGTGAGATTACGGCACCCGAGGTGCGTCTAGTCGGAGTCGACAACGAACCGCTCGGCATTGTGAAACTGGCTGATGCTTTCCGCATGTCGGAACAGCAGGACGTCGATTTGGTGGAAATCGCCCCTCAGGCGGTCCCACCGGTCTGCCGTTTGATGGATTACGGCAAGTTCAAATACCAGGAAGCGAAGAAGCAGCACGAGGCGAAGCTCAAGCAGAAGGTCATCCAGGTGAAGGAAGTGAAGTTCCGCCCGGGTACCGACGACGGCGATTACAACGTCAAGCTGCGCAATCTCGTACGCTTTCTGGATGAGGGCGACAAGACGAAGATCACGTTGCGTTTTCGCGGACGCGAAATGGCGCACCAGGAAATCGGCATGCGCATGCTAGAGCGCCTGCGCACCGACCTCGAAGAAGTGGGTCAGGTCGAGCAAATGCCGAAGATGGAAGGGCGCCAGATGATCATGGTGCTCGCGCCGAAGAAAAAGAAGTAACGTGCGGCTCGCCGCCGATGCGCCACGCAGCGAGTGGCGCGATGGGCGGCGTGTGCGACGAAGCAGTCAGAGATTTCCAAGCAGGTTTCGGAGCGGCGCCCGGGCGGTATCGGGCGGCGTTCCTGAAAGCGCGGCGGCCGGCAACGGCCAAGCCGCAGACAAGTGGACTGGGTTTCAAAGGGCGGAGCTAGGGCTTTTTGCCGGCCGCACACCCATCGCCATCAAATAACGGAGTTGTTCGTCATGCCTAAGATGAAGACCAAGAAGAGCGCTGCAAAGCGCTTCGTGGTGCGTCCGGGCGGTACCGTCAAGCGCGGTCAAGCCTTCAAGCGCCACATTCTCACGAAGAAAACCACGAAGAACAAGCGTCACCTGCGCGGTTCGGCAGCGGTGCACGAGTCCAATTTGGATTCCGTGCGCGCCATGATGCCCTTCGCCTAACCCTCAACCTTTACTCATAGGAGCGAAACATGCCTCGAGTCAAACGTGGGGTTACGGCACGTGCCCGCCACAAGAAGATCATCAACCTGGCCAAGGGTTACCGCGGCCGTCGCAATAACGTCTACCGCATCGCGAAGCAAGCGGTCATGCGCGCAGGCCAATACGCCTACCGCGACCGCCGCAACAAGAAGCGCGTATTCCGTGCGCTGTGGATCACGCGTATCAACGCGGCCGTCCGTCAGCACGACATGACGTACAGCGTGTTCATCAACGGCCTGAAGAAGGCGTCGATCGAACTCGACCGCAAGGTGCTGGCCGATATGGCCGTGTTCGACAAGGCTGCTTTTGCCGCGATCGTGAAGCAGGTGAAAGCCGCCGTTGCAGCCTAATTGCTAGATTAGTCACTGCGTGGTTCGTCTGGAGCGCCGGGGCAAGCCGGTGCTCCAGACAAGAAAACGGGGCTCCTCACCGAGCCCTTTTTTTTTGCTGGCCGCACTTACGTAAAACACCGACGTTGAAATGATGGGATCAATGGATTTGGACCGGATTGTCGCCGACGCGCAAGAAGCTTTCTCGCAAGCTGTCGATAGCGCCACGCTCGAAAACGAGAAAGCTCGTTTTCTCGGTAAGGCGGGCATGTTGACCGAGCTGCTCAAGGGGCTCGGCAAGCTCGACCCCGAGACACGCAAGGCCGAGGGCGCGCGCATCAACGTCGCGAAGCAGCAAGTCGAAGCGGCTCTCACGGCACGTCGCGACGCGCTCGCGCAAGCGTTGCTCGAGCAACGCCTGACGGCCGAGGCGATCGACGTGACGCTGCCCGGCCGCGGTGCCGGCGCCGGCAGCCTGCATCCCGTGATGCAAACGTGGGAGCGCGTCGAGCAAATCTTCGGCTCGATCGGCTTCGACGTGGCCGACGGCCCCGAGATCGAAACCGATTGGTACAACTTCACGGCGCTCAATAGCCCGGAGAACCATCCGGCGCGCTCGATGCAAGACACGTTCTACGTGGACGGCAAAGATGCGGGCGGACGTCCGCTGCTGCTGCGCACGCATACGAGCCCGATGCAAGTGCGCTATGCGCGCAGCAATACGCCGCCGATCAAGGTCATCGTGCCGGGGCGTACGTATCGCGTCGACAGCGACGCGACGCACTCGCCGATGTTCAATCAGGTCGAGGGCTTGTGGATCGACGAGAACATCAGCTTCGCCGATCTGAAGGGCGTGTACACCGATTTCCTGAAGAAATTCTTCGAGCGCGACGACATTCTCGTGCGCTTTAGGCCGTCGTATTTCCCGTTCACCGAACCGTCGGCTGAAATCGATATGAAGTTCGAGGAAGGCAAGAACGCCGGCAAGTGGCTCGAAATTTCGGGCTCAGGCCAAGTGCATCCGAACGTCATCCGCAACATGGGCCTCGATCCCGAGCGCTACATCGGTTTCGCATTCGGCAGCGGCCTCGAGCGTTTGACGATGCTGCGCTATGGCGTGCAGGATCTGCGGCTGTTCTTCGAGAACGATCTGCGCTTCTTGCGGCAGTTCGCGTAACGCGCCCGGCGCGTAACGAACACCGCAAGCGGTGCCTGGCCCGAGCGTGCGCCGGCCAGGCATGGACCCACTCCTTCGAACGTAGACACACATGCAATTCCCTGAATCCTGGCTCCGAACGTTTGCCGATCCGCAACTGACGACGGAGGAACTGTCGCATGCGTTGACGATGGCCGGCCTCGAAGTCGAATCGTTGCGCCCGGCTGCGCCGCCTACGACGAAGATCGTCGTCGGCCGCGTGCTCGAGGTGGTCAAGCATCCCGACGCGGACAAGCTCAACGTCTGTCAGGTCGATGCCGGAACGGGCTCGGTGCTCAATATCGTGTGCGGCGCACCGAACGTCGCCCCCGGGATCAAGGTGCCCGTTGCGCTCGTCGGCGCGCAGTTGCCGCCGGCCGAGGAAGGCGGGGCGCCGTTCGTGATCAAGCTGTCGAAGCTGCGCGGCGTGCAAAGCGAAGGCATGCTTTGTTCCGCACGCGAGCTCAAGCTGTCGGAAGATCACGGCGGTCTCATGATCTTGCCCGAGGACACGCCGATCGGACGGGACATCCGCGAAGCGTTGAATCTCGACGACACCATCTTCGAAATCAAGCTGACGCCTAACAAGGCCGATTGCCTTTCGGTGTTCGGCGTCGCACGCGAGACGGCAGCGATCACGGGTACGCCGCTCAAGCCGTTGGCGATCGAGCCCGTGCCGGTGAAACTAAACGAGCGTCTGCCCGTGAAGATCGCGGCGCCCGACCTATGCGGCCGTTTTTCGGGCCGTGTGATTCGCGGCGTGAATGCGCGCGCGAAGACGCCGCAATGGATGGTCGAGCGGCTCGAACGCTCAGGACAACGAAGCATTTCGGCGCTCGTCGATATCTCGAACTACGTCATGCTCGAGTTGGGCCGTCCGTCGCACGTGTTCGATCTCGACAAGATTCATGGCGGGATCGAAGTGCGCTGGGGGCGTCGCGGCGAAAGCCTGAAGCTGCTGAACGGCAATACGGTCGAACTCGATGAAGCCGTGGGCGTGATCGCCGACGATCATCAAGTGGAGAGCCTGGCCGGCATCATGGGCGGCGACAGCACCGCGGTGACGCTCGATACGACGAACGTATACCTCGAAGCCGCCTTCTGGTGGCCCGATAGCATTCGAGGCCGTGCGCGCAAGTACAACTTCTCGACCGACGCGGCGCATCGCTTCGAGCGCGGTGTCGATTACGAGACGACGGTGTCGCACATCGAGCGCATCACGGGCTTGATTCTCGATATCTGCGGCGGCGAGGCCGGTCCCGTCGACGATCAGGTCGTCAACCTGCCGCAACGTGCGCCGGTAACGATGCGGGTTGCGCGCGCCCAGCGCGTGATCGGTATCGCGATCGACGCCGACGAGATGGCGCGTATCTTCACGCGCCTTGGGCTCGAGTATGAATTCGACGGCGAGATTTTCGCCGTCACCCCGCCGTCGTATCGCTTCGACATCGAGATCGAAGAAGATTTGATCGAGGAAGTCGCGCGTATCTACGGCTTCGAAAAGATTCCGGCTCGTCCTCCCGTTGCGGCCAATGTGATGCGCGCGACGAACGAAACCTGCCGCTCCATTCACACGCTGCGTCACGCGCTGGCCGCGCGCGACTATGCGGAAACGATCAACTTCAGTTTCGTCGACGAAAGCTGGGAGCGCGATTTCGCGGGCAACGACACGCCGGTGCGCGTGCTCAATCCGATCGCGAGCCAGCTCTCGGTGATGCGTACGACGCTCATCGGCAGCCTCATCGACGTCTTGCGTCACAACTTGAATCGCCGCGCGGAACGCGTGCGTGTGTTCGAGGCGGGGCGCGTGTTCTTGCGCGACCGGTCGGTCGGCGCCAGCGAGACGACCGTTGAAGGTTACGCGCAGCCGAAGCGCATCGGTGCGCTCGCTTATGGTCCGGCTGTGGAAGAGCAGTGGGGCACGCCCACGCGCATGGTCGACTTCTTCGACGTGAAGGGCGACGTCGAGGCGTTGTTCGCGCCGCGCGTCGCGCGCTTCGTCAAGGCCGAGCATCCTGCTCTGCATCCGGGGCGCAGCGCGCGCATCGAACTCGATGGACAGGCCGCCGGTTGGATCGGCGAGCTCCACCCGCGTTGGATGCAGCAATACGATTTGCCGCATGCGCCGATCGTGTTCGAAGTCGATGCGCAGGCGCTGATGGGCCGTGCGTTGCCCACACTGACGGAAGTATCGAAATATCCGCCGGTTCGGCGCGATATCGCGGTGGTCGTCGATCAAAACGTGGAAGTTCAGGCATTGCTCGACGAGATGCACAAGGCGCTCGGCGAGGAGGCGTGCAAGTTCGTTCAGAGGGTTGCGCTGTTCGATGAATTTCGTGCAAAATCAAGCACTTCCGGCGGAATGGCGGCGCACGAGAAAAGCCTTGCCTTCCGCGTAACCCTGCAAGATACTGGCGGCACGCTGCAGGATGAGACGGTCGATTCGGCCGTTAAAGCCTTGGTGGATCGCTTGGCTCGAGTCTACGGTGCGCGGTTGCGCGGATGAGTGCGGGAGCGCTCGCAAGAGCGTTCGTGCGATGCGTCGCCATCGGTTAGTCGCCGTTTTTAGACATGAACGAAATGAACTCGAGTGATTTCGAAGCCCTACTTGCGGCGCAGCGTGGCGCCATGATTCGCGAAATACCGACCCCGCCCATCGGCGTGTCCGCTTCCTCGGAAACGCCGACCCTGACCAAAGCCGAATTGGCCGAGCTGCTGTTCGACAATGTGGGACTGAACAAGCGCGAGGCCAAGGACATGGTCGAAGCGTTTTTCGAGGTGATTCGCGACGCGCTTGAAGGGGGAGACAGCGTGAAGCTGTCCGGCTTCGGCAATTTTCAATTGCGCGACAAGCCGCAACGGCCCGGGCGTAATCCCAAGACGGGCGAGGCGATTCCGATCGCGGCGCGCCGTGTCGTGACGTTCCATGCAAGTCAAAAGCTGAAGGCGCTCGTCGAAAACGGCGCCGAGGCGGCTCTGCCGCGCTGATCGCGAGGTTTTCGACGCGGTTTAGCGCGCCTTCCACCACGACGGTTAACCGACGATGACAACGACGGTCGAGAAAGTCGTCTTGCCTCCGATCCCGGCGAAGCGCTACTTCACGATCGGTGAAGTTAGCGAGCTGTGTGGCGTGAAGCCTCATGTGCTGCGGTACTGGGAGCAGGAGTTCACGCAGCTGCGTCCTGTGAAGCGTCGTGGCAACCGTCGTTACTATCAGCACCATGAGGTGCTGTTGATACGCCGTATTCGCGAATTGCTCTATGAGCAGGGTTTCACGATCAACGGCGCGCGCAATAAGCTCGATGCGCGCGGCGCGGTGATCGAGGACGAGGCGGATGCAAAGCCTGAGGCGCACGCGCAGCAGGAGGGGGAGGCGGCATTGGCGTCTGCTTCGGCTTCTCAAGCAGGGGGAAATGTCGATGTCGGGCAACTCAGAAAAGATCTGATCGGCATCATCGAACTGCTGCGAAGATAGTTTCGCGAAGGTGGTTCTATTTAGTGAAAGTGTCTGTTATACTTTCATGCTTTCGGGGCGTAGCGCAGCCTGGTAGCGTACCTGCATGGGGTGCAGGTGGTCGGAGGTTCAAATCCTCTCGCCCCGACCAGATTAAAAAACCCGCGTCAGCTTAGGCTGTCGCGGGTTTTTTGTTGCCTGCGCTACTCCTTCAGCGGCATTTGCGTCTGCATCTGCTGTCCTTGCTGAAAGGCGGAAATGACCGCCTGCGTTATGCCGAGATGAGACGACTGCGTCGCGTAGTACGCAGCCACGACCGTGCCTGAGACCGCGATGACGATCGTCGTCGTGGCGAGCCACATATGTGCCTTTAAGTTTGAGGCGCTTTTTGCCGCGGCGGCAACTTGCTGGGCAATTAATTCGATTCGCTTGTCGCGCTCGTCAAGCCGCTTGTCGCGCTCATTGAGCCTTTCGTCGATCCGCCGATCGCGCTCCTCGAGCCTCTCCTCGAGCCGTTTGTCCCGCTCTTCTGCGCGAATCACATAGGCGTCCAGGCGCGCTCCCATCGCAGCGATGCGTGCATCCATCCGCGCTTCGACGGCCTCGATGCGCGCTTCGAACTCTTCTCTCAATACCGTACTCATGTCTTCCGCCTGCTTGAAATTGAAACGCCGGCATGCGGCCGCGGCGGATCGTTACAGTGCGACCGCGCAGTCATCGGCTGATGCCACGCGATAAGTAACGCGTTGAGCGTTGCGGTTCCGATTTGCAGGCGAATGGCCGGAAAAACGCGATATATCTAAAGAATGTTGCTCCGTGAGCCGTTATCTAAATGCGGCGAATGCAAGCGATAACCGAGGGCTCGCCCGTCGCTTTTAATTTTTTGAAGAGTTATTCTAAGGAGACCATTTAATGAAGAAGCTTTTTCGTGCGCTGTTGATTTCCTCTAGCGTGGCGTTGGTTGCATCGGGTTGCGCGACGGGGCCGGAGTACAAGGATGTGGCGTCTGCCATTCCGACGCTCGCCGCGGATCACGGCCGCATCTATTTCTTCCGCTCCGATAGCTTCGGCGGAGCGACGATCCAGCCCGAGATCAAGCTCAACGATAAGGTCGTAGGCCGTTCGATCCCTGGCGGCTTCTTCTTTGTCGACGAAGAACCGGGCGAATATACGGCATCGACGTCGACCGAAGTGACGCGCGAAGTCAAGTTCACACTGCACGCCGGCGATACCAAATACGTGCGGACGTCCGTGAGCATGGGCTTGTTGGTCGGCCACGTCACGCCGACGCTCGATGACCCGGAAACGGCAGCGCACGAGGTCGAGACGCTCAAATACACGGGGACGCCGATTAGCACGGCGGCGAAGTAAGCGGTCGTTGCAGCCGATCGATTTCGCGGGCGGTATACGGATCGATCGGCGGCAAGGTGTTCGTAACCGCCCGAACGAGCCCTGCGCCGTAAGCCCAAAGCCCACGATATCCGGCTACAGGCGTCGGCCCTCGCCGCCGCGCTATTCCTTCAACGGCATTTGCATCTCCTGCCCTTGCTGAAAGGCGGAAATAACGGCCTGCGTCACCCCGAGATGGGATGACTGCGTTGCGTGGTACGCGGCCACGACCGTGCCTGCGACCGCGATGACGATCGTCGTCGTGGCCAGCCACATATGCGCCTTCAAATTAGAGGCGCTTTTTGCCGCAGCCGCGACTTGCTGGGCAATCAATTCGATCCGCTTGTCGCGCTCGTCAAGCCGCTTGTCGCGCTCGTTGAGCCTTTCGTCGAGCCGTTTGTCCCGCTCCTCGGCGCGTATCACATAAGCATCCAGCCGCGCTCCCATCGCTGCGATGCGTGCATCCATCCGCGCTTCGACAGCCTCGATACGCGCTTCGAACTCTTCTCTCAATACGGTACTCATCTTTTCCGCCTGCTCAAACGTGAAACGCTGGCCCGCAGCCGCGGCTGTTGCGGATCGATATAGCGCGTGATCGCACAGCCGTCGGCCGTCTCCAAGCGGTAAGTAACACGGTGAGCGTTGCGGTTCCGATTTGCACCCGAATGGACGAGTCAGGACGCCCGATGTTGCCCGCCTTCGAATGTCGTCTCGTCACCGATCCTCATCAGGCGAGCGCGCCCCACACGCACGAATCACGAGCTGCACGACCTCATCTGTCGTCGCCTCGAACGCCTTTTGCGACAACGCCCGCTTACCGCCCAGCGCCCGTATCTGCGCATCGAAATCCGCATAGTGCTGCGTCGTCGCCCAAATCATGTACATCAGCGCTTTCGCATCCACGTCCGCAAGCAGCCCGCGTGCGATCCAATCGTCGATGACGGTCACGCGCGTATCGAGCCAGGGCTTCACGCGTTGCTCGAGAATGTCGGCCATGTGCTCGGCGCCGTGGATGATCTCGTTCGCCCACACCTTCGAGCCGAGCGGCCGCCGCCGCGACAATTCCATCTTCGCGCGAACATAACCGCCGATCGCCGCCACAGGATCGTCGGTGCCTTCGAACGTATTGGCCGCGCGGTGCCAGTCTTCGAACAAATCTTCGAGCACGCGGCGATAGAGCGCGAGCTTCGTCGGAAAGTAGTAATGAACGTTGGCTTTCGGTACACCGGCGCGTTCGGCGATCATCGCCGTGCTCGCCCCTTCGAAGCCGCGCTCCGCGAAAACGGCTTCGGCGCACGCAAGAAGATGCGCTTCGGCGCTCTCGCGGATGTGGGCCTTGCGCCGCCGCAAAGGTGGGCTTGCTTCGTCATGAGGGGTCTCGCTCCCGGCCGCTTCTTCCACTGGCTTGTCGTCTCTCATCGTTCGCCTTGCGCGGCCCCGGTGCCGCGTTGCGCTTCATTCTAGCCGCTCCCTCCACGATCGGACCGAGAACCGATGCGTCGCCACCCGGTATGCGCGAAAACGCGATGATGCATCGCAATGGCACGCTTCTCGCTCTCGCCCCGATCCGCATCGAAATGCAGAAAGACATTGATTTGGTGTTTTTGATCAACTACAACCTGTCCATCCGGTCAGGATTCAAGCGGCATATTTTCACCCCGCCTCTCGCGCCGCGCGTAGGTTGAACTGCATAGCCTGTCAATCCATAGGAGAACGACAAATGACTGCGGTATCGGAAGCTTTGAAGCAAGGACTCCATACGGCGATCACCGTCAACGGCAAGCGCCTGTGGGACTCGCTGATGACGATGGCGAAAATCGGCGCAACGCAGAAGGGCGGCGTTTGCCGTCTCGCCCTCACCGATCTCGATAAGGCCGGGCGCGATCTGATCGTCAGTTGGGCGAAGGAGGCCGACTGCACGGTCAGCGTCGATCAGATGGGCAACGTCTTCATGCGGCGCGCGGGCACGAATCCGAACGCGTTGCCGGTCGTCACGGGCTCGCACGCGGATTCCCAGCCGACGGGCGGCCGCTTCGACGGCATCTACGGCGTATTGGGCGGCCTAGAAGTGATCCGCAGTCTCAACGACCGGCAGATCGAAACCGAGCACCCGATCGAAGTGGTCATTTGGACGAACGAAGAGGGCTCGCGCTTTGCGCCCGCGATGGTCGCATCGGGCGTGTTCGCAGGCGTCTTCACGTTGGACTATGGGCTCTCGCGCAAGGACGTCGACGGCAAAACGATCGGTGAGGAACTGAAGCGTATCGGCTATGCGGGCGATCTGCCATGCGGAGGCCGCCCATTGCATGCCGCGTTCGAACTGCACATCGAACAAGGGCCGATCCTCGAAGCCGAGCAAAAGACGATCGGCGTCGTCACCGATGCGCAGGGGCAACGTTGGTACGAGATCACGCTAACGGGCCAGGAAGCGCATGCGGGCCCCACGCCGATGCCGCGCCGCAAGGATGCGCTGCTCGGCGCTGCCCGCGTCGTCGATCTCGTGAATCGCATCGGCCTCGACCACGCGCCGCTCGCCTGCGCGACGGTGGGCATGATGCAGGTGTACCCGAACTCGCGCAACGTGATCCCCGGCCGCGTGTTCTTTACTGTCGATTTCCGTCACCCGGACGATGCCGTGCTTGCGAAGATGGACGCCGCGTTGCGTGAGGGCGTCGAGAAAATCGCCGGCCGGATCGGCCTCGAAACGCAGTTGGAACAGATCTTTTACTACGAACCCGTCAAGTTCGACGCAGCCTGTGTGAAGTCCGTGCGCGCCGCCGCGGAGCGCTTCGGCTATCCCCATCGCGACATGGTGTCGGGCGCCGGTCACGACGCCTGCTATCTGTCGCAGGTCGCGCCGACATCGATGGTGTTCGTGCCGTGCGTGGACGGCATCAGTCATAACGAAATCGAAGACGCGACGCCCGAATGGATCGAGGCGGGCGCGAACGTATTGCTGCACGCGATGCTCGAGCGCGCGTGCGAACCGGCATCGTAAAAGTCAAGCACTCGAACGCGCTTTAACGTTTCAACGCTCTACCACAAAAATGACGCCGTCCCGGCTTCGTTCACACGAAGCCGGCGGGCAAGGCTACGTCCTCACTTTGACGAAGGAACGCGTATGGCCATCAAGCAAACAGGCGACATCGCGGCGCACCGCCTGTCGTCCGAGCAGCTTTCGTGCGAATTTACCGATATCGCGCCGCTACTCGATCCGACCGCAGCCGCCGCGGCCGCGAGCCGCTGCCACTATTGCTACGACGCGCCGTGCGTTCAAGCGTGCCCGACGCAAATCGACATCCCAAGCTTCATCCGCAAGATCGGCAACGGCAATCTAAAGGGCGCGGCCACCGACATCCTTTCCGCCAATCCCCTGGGCGGCATGTGCGCGCGCGTATGCCCAACCGAAATCCTTTGCGAGGGCGCATGCGTGCGCAATCATCAGGACGCGAAGCCTGTCGCGATCGGCGCGCTGCAGCGTCATGCGACGGATTGGGCGATGGCGAACGACGCGGTACGGTGGACGCGAGCGCCCGACAGCGGACGCCATGTGGCCGTCGTAGGCGCGGGACCGGCGGGGCTGGCGTGCGCGCATCGACTTGCTGCGGCCGGGCATCGCGTGACGATCTACGACGCCAACGAGAAGGGCGGCGGCCTCAACGAATACGGTATCGCCGCGTACAAGACCGTTGACGATTTCGCGCAACGCGAACTGCAATGGCTTTTTTCGGTAGGCGGGATCGAGCTGAAGACGGGCCTCGTCATGGGGCGCGATATCACGCTCGATGCGCTGCGCCAACAGTACGACGCCGTGTTCCTCGCTATCGGTCTGGGCGGCGTGCGAGCGCTCGAGCTTGAAGGGGATGCATTGAACGGCGTGATGAACGCCGTCGATTTCATCAAGCAGGTACGCGAGGCGCGGGATCTGGCGATGGTGCCGGTCGGCCGGCGTGTGGTCGTGATCGGCGGCGGCAATACAGCGGTCGATGCCGCCGTGCAAAGCCGCAAACTCGGGGCAACGAGCGTGACCATCGTGTACCGGCGCGGCGAAGCATCGATGAGTGCGACAGGGGCCGAGCGCGAGTTCGCGCGGACCCAAGGAGTGACGCTCGTCACGCAGGCCAAGCCCATTCGTTTGCTCGGCAGCAACGGCAACGTGACTGCCGTCGAGTTCGAGCGCACTGGCGGCGATGGCGAAGCGGAGCGCTTCACTTTGGAAGCCGACATGGTGCACCTGGCGATCGGTCAAACGCTGGTTCCCATCGGTCTCGATCACGCGCTATTGACGCTCGATGAAAGCCGCATTGCGGTGGACGCCGACATGCGCACATCGCTCGACAAGGTGTGGGCCGGCGGCGATTGCGCGGCATCGGCCGGCATGGATTTGACCGTGCAAGCGGTGCAGGACGGCAAGCTCGCGGCGGCGTCGATCGACGCGGCGTTCGCGCTGGCCGCCGTGAAAGCGGCCTGACGCGCGACCGCTCGATAGGCAAAACAACCCCATTCCCACGGAGCCGACCATGGCCGATCTACGCTGCACGATTGCGGGTATTACGTCGCCGAATCCTTTCTGGCTAGCGTCCGCGCCGCCAACCGACAAAGCCTATAACGTGAACCGCGCATTCGAGGCGGGCTGGGGCGGGGTGGTCTGGAAAACGCTCGGACTCGATCCGCACGTGGTGAACGTCAGTTCGCGCTACGGCGCCGTGCAATGGAACGGCCAGCGTATCGCCGGGCTGAACAACATCGAGCTGATCACCGACCGTCCGCTCGACGTCAATCTGCGCGAGATCGCGCAAGTCAAACGCGACTGGCCCGATCGCGCGCTGATCGTATCGTTGATGGTGCCGTGCAACGAGCGCGATTGGAAATGGATCTTGCCGCTCGTCGAAGACACGGGCGCCGATGCCGTCGAGTTGAATTTCGGCTGTCCGCACGGCATGAGCGAACGCGGCATGGGGGCTGCCGTCGGCCAGGTGCCGGAATACGTGGAGATGGTCACGCGCTGGGTGAAGGAAGGCACGAAGCTGCCTTGCCTCGTCAAGCTCACGCCGAATATCAGCGACATTCGCATGGGCTCGCGCGCCGCATATCAAGGCGGGGCGGACGGCGTATCGCTGATCAATACGATCAATTCGATCGTCGCCGTGGATCTCGATCAGATGGCGCCCATGCCGACCGTGGATGGCAAGGGCACGCACGGCGGCTACTGCGGCCCGGCCGTCAAGCCGATTGCGTTGAACATGGTCGCCGAAATCGCGCGCGACCCGGAAACGCCAGGTCTGCCGATTTCGGGCATCGGCGGCATTTCGTCGTGGCGCGACGCGGCCGAGTTCATGGTGCTGGGCGCCGGCAGCGTGCAAGTGTGCACCGCGGCGATGCACTACGGCTTTCGTATCGTCTCCGATCTCGCCGACGGTCTATCGAACTGGATGGACGAAAAGGGCTACGCCACGCTCGACGACATCCGCGGCCGCGCGGTTCCGAATGTCACGGACTGGAAATACTTGAACCTGCGATACGACATCAAGGCGCGCATCGACCAGGACAAGTGCATTCAATGCGGCCTTTGTCACATCGCCTGCGAAGACACGTCGCACCAGGCCATTACGCGCGAGAAGGACGGCAAACGCCACTTCGAGGTGGTCGATTCCGAATGTGTCGGGTGCAATCTTTGCATGCACGTCTGCCCCGTCGAGCAATGCATCACGATGGAGCGCGTCGATAACGGCGAGTACGCCAACTGGACCACGCATCCGAATAATCCGTCGCGCGTCGCGGCGGAGGAATCGACAACTGCAACGGCACCACGAGCTGCCAAAGCTGCATGAATACGGCACGGCTGAAAAAAACCTGAAAGCACCCCACCGGCAGTAAGCGATCAAGTGGAGATTCAACGATGAAGCAGACAGCGCAATCCGTCGACGTGCCGCACGCGGCCGGCGCTCACGGCAGCAGTCTCTATAACGACGACCTTGCGCCGACCGGGCCGGCGCAGCGCACATGGAAGTGGTATCACTTCGCGGCGCTATGGGTCGGCATGGTCATGAACATCGCGTCGTATATGCTCGCGGCTGGGTTGACCGAGGAAGGCATGTCGCCGTGGCAGGCCGTGTTGACCGTGCTGCTCGGCAACGTGATCGTGCTCGTGCCGATGCTCATGATCGGCCACGCGGGCGCGAAGCACGGCATCCCCTATGCGGTGCTCGTGCGTTCGTCGTTCGGCACGCAGGGTGCGAAATTGCCCGCCATGTTGCGCGCGATCGTCGCATGCGGCTGGTACGGCATTCAGACATGGCTCGGCGGCAGCGCGATCTATACGCTGTTGAACATTCTGACGGGAAACGCGCTGCACGGCGCGGCGTTGCCGTTTCTCGACATCTCGATCGGCCAGCTCGCGTGCTTCCTCGCGTTCTGGGCGTTGCAGATCTACTTCATCGTCCACGGTACCGATTCGATTCGCTGGCTAGAAAGCTGGTCCGCGCCGATCAAAGTCGTCATGTGCATCGCCCTCGTGTGGTGGGCGACGTCGAAGGCGGGTGGGGTCGGCTCGATGCTGTCGGCGCCGTCGCAGTTCGTCGCCGGTGGGAAGAAGGAAGGACTATTTTGGTTGACGTTCTGGCCGGGGCTGACAGCGATGGTCGGCTTCTGGGCCACGCTCGCCTTGAACATTCCCGACTTCACGCGTTTCGCGAAGACACAACGCGATCAGATCGTCGGCCAATCGATCGGCTTGCCGGTGCCGATGGCATTGCTGTCGGTGATTTCGGTCGTCGTGACGTCGGCGACGGTCGTCATCTACGGCAAAGCGATCTGGGACCCGATCGATTTGACGAGCCGGATGACCGGCATCGGCGTTGGCGTGGCGCTCCTCATCCTCACGCTCGATACGATGTGCTGCAACCTCGCGGCGAATCTCGTCGGTCCGGCGTACGACTTCTCCAGCCTATGGCCGAAGGGCATCTCGTATCGCGCGGGCGGCTTGATTACCGCCACGATTGCGATCGTGATGATGCCGTGGAAGATTCTCGCGACCACGCAGGGCTACATCTTTACCTGGCTCGTCGGATATTCGGCGTTGCTGGGTCCCGTCGCGGGCATCTTGATGGTCGATTACTTTCTCATTCGCGGCACGCGGCTCGACTCGCACGAACTGTTCGACGAATCGGGCGAATACAGCTATACGGGCGGCTGGAATATCGCGGCCGTCGTCGCGCTGGCGATCGGCGTGCTGCCGAATCTACCGGGCTTTTTGCATACCGCCTTTCCCGCGTCCTTTCCGAACGTACCTGCGTTCTTCAACACGCTCTATACCTATGCGTGGTTCGTGGGGCTGGCGTTGGCGTCGATGGTGTACGGCACTTGGATGAAGTTGCGCGGCAGTCCGGACGCGCGCATGGCGAACGCGTGATCCATTCGACACTCCTTGGAGGAGGCACCTCATGACAACGCTTATTCGCGGCGGCACGGTAGTCGATGCCGACCGCACCTATCGCGCCGATGTGTTGATCGCGGGCCCGCAAGACGGCGGCACGATCCTACAAATCGAGCCGTCGATCGACCCGCCCGCGGGGGCGGACATCGTCGACGCGCGTGATCAGTACGTGATGCCCGGCGGTATCGACCCGCATACCCACATGGAACTGCCGTTCATGGGTACGACCGCGAGCGACGATTTCTACACGGGCACGGCGGCTGGGCTGTCGGGCGGGACGACGAGCATCATCGACTTCGTCATTCCGAGTCCTAAGCAGCCCCTGATGGACGCGTTCGGCGAGTGGCGCGGCTGGGCAGAGAAGGCGTCGGCCGATTACGGATTCCATGTGGCGGTGACGTGGTGGGACGATTCCGTTTATCGCGACATGGGGACGCTCGTGCATGAGCACGGCGTGTCGAGTTTCAAGCACTTCATGGCCTATAAGAACGCGATCATGGCCGACGACGAGGTGCTCGTGAACAGCTTCTCGCGGTCGCTCGAGCTTGGTGCGCTGCCCACCGTTCATGCGGAAAACGGCGAACTCGTGTTCCAACTACAAAAGCAGCTGTTGGCGAAGGGGTTCCGTGGGCCGGAGGCGCATCCGCTATCGCGACCGCCCGAAGTGGAAGGCGAGGCGGCGAATCGCGCGATCCGCATCGCACAGGTGCTCGGCGTGCCCGTCTATATCGTGCACGTCTCGGCGCGAGAGGCCGTGGAGGCGATCTCGCGCGCGCGCAACGAGGGGCAGCGGGTATTCGGTGAAGTATTGCCGGGACATCTGGTGATCGACGAGAGCGTGTACCGCGATCCCGATTGGACGCGTGCCGCCGCCCACGTGATGAGTCCGCCGTTTCGCACCAGCGAGCATCGCGAGGCTTTGTGGCGGGGCTTGCAATCGGGTCAGTTGCATACGACGGCTACCGATCATTGCGTGTTTTGCGCGTCGCAAAAGGCGATGGGCCGCGAGGACTTTACCAAGATCCCGAATGGCTGCGGCGGCGTTGAAGACCGCATGTCGGTGTTATGGCATGAGGGGGTGAATCACGGGAGGATCACGCCGAACGAGTTCGTTCGGATTACGTCGACGAACGCCGCTCAGATTTTCAATTTGTATCCGCGCAAGGGCGCCGTGCAGGTCGGCGCCGACGCGGATCTCGTGATTTGGGACCCGGCGGCGACGAAGACGATCTCCGTGAAGACGCATCATCAGAAGGTCGACTTCAATGTCTTCGAAGGCATGACGGTGCAGGGCGTCGCCATGCATACGTTCAGTCGCGGCGCGCATGTATGGGCCGATGGCGACTTGCGGGCGCGGCGCGGGGCGGGGCAGTATTTGAAGCGCCCGCCGAACGCGGCTTACTACGATGCAGTGCGCGTGGCCAATCGGCTCAGGGAACCGCAGCCCGTGGAGCGTTAGGCGTGAGCGCCGAGCCGCGCCGTCACGAAATCGATGAACAAGCGTGCCCGCAACGGTTGATAGCGGCGCGGCGGATAGAGCAAGAAAAGCGCGTGCGGCGATGCGCGCCAAGTGGGCAGGATACGTTGCAATCGTCCGTGCTCGAGCAAATCTCCGACGAGCCAATCCGGAGCGAGGCCGACGCCCGCTCCGGCGAGCAGTGCTTCACGAATGGCGAGCGAATTGTTGATGCGATACCGGGCCTGCGTGAGGACGGTCGTTTGCCGTCCGTCGCGATGACCGAGCGTGACCGAATCGCCTTGCGCGAGCCGGGCGAAACGTAGATACGCGTGCTTGGCGAGGTCCTCCGGACGGCGGATCGCCGCATGCGCTGTCACATACGCGGGCGATGCGACGAGCGTGCGCTCGTAAGTCGCAAGCGGGCGCGCGACAACGTCGGGCGGCAAATCTCCGCCGATTCGCACCGCGACGTCGACACCTTCGACGGCCAGATCGATGAAGCGATCGTTCAGCGTCACGTCCACTTCGATCTCGGGGTAGTGCTGCATGAATTCGAGCACGAGCCGGTTCAAATGCAATACGCCAAGGCTGACGGGCGCGGCGACGCGCAGCCGTCCCTCGGGCCGTTCGATCAGACCGCGTACATCGGCCTTCGCTTCGTCGTAAGCTTCGACCATTTGGCGCGCGCGCAGGTAGAAGCGCTCACCTTGTTCGGTGCAGGACAACGAAGTGGTGGTGCGTGTGAGCAGACGCGCACCCATCTCGGCTTCCAATCCCGCGATGATCTTGCTGACGGTGGGCTGGGTCGTGTCGAACTCGCGCGCGACGGCGGACAGGCTGCCAAGGTCCACGGCGCGAACGAAAGTGCGCATTGCTCTGATCGAATCCATGAAGGGTGCCTTGCATTTGAGTGGTTAGGTTGTGCTTCACGTCACCGACGGCCGCACTTGCAAAACGTCTGATAATTTCCGCTACGGTCGGAAGGTATTCGATGGAGAGATACATTGTTCGGCTTCGACAGCCTTGGTGAACCTCTATGCTGAATCGGTACGATGCCGAACGCGGAGCATGAATGCGTCTGTCACTCGGAATATGACGCCGCAACGAGCCTTCCATCTTTCCGTCAGCCTAACGTCGGTTGTCTTGATCGTGGGCGTGGCCATATTTAACGGCCTCAATTTGGCTGAAGCTTATGGAAGCGGTGCACCCTATTTTTCGCGAACGACCAACATGGATAAATGGACCGATCCGTTGCCGGCACTCTATGCAACGGACGCGCTAACGGTCGGGCTTACCGTGGGCTATTTCTGTTGGACAAGGCGCGCGCGCTAACCGCCGACCGCGAACGAAAGAGCTCATCGCGCTAATCGAATCTACGCACATTCTAAAACGGAATGAGTGATATGCGAGTTTGCCAGCTTCTAAGGTAAAAAGGAATGACCTAACTTGGCGTCTCCGGGCGTGCAATTCGCGCGCCGACTCTCTGGAGCGACAAGTTGAAACCTCGATATCCCTTCGGGACGGCTTCGTCCCACCTTTTGCGCAAGGCCGCGAAAACGCTAGTGGCCGGCGCCATGCTAGCCGGTGGTGCGGCGTGTCAACCCGCTCAAGCCGCTTGGGTCGATACCTGGGCAGCAAGCGTGCAGCCCAGCTGGGCTGACCATACACTGCCGTTGCCCAAGGGCATTCCCGATACGCTGACCGATAGCACGATACGCCAGATCGTGCGGCTGAGCGTCGGCGGGCAGCGAATCCGTATCGCCGTATCGAACGAATACGGAACGAGGCCCGTGACCGTCGGCGGCCTACACGTCGCAACGTTGACCGACGAAGCGGCGTCGATCGATACGTCCACCGACCGTCAAGTCACGTTCGGCGGTCAAGCCATGACGACGATCGCGCCGGGCAGACGCGTCATCTCCGATCCGATCGATATGCCGGTTGCCGCCCTTGCGCGTCTCGCCGTGAGTCTCTATCTGCCGAACCGTACCCCGCTCGCGACCTTCCACTGGGACGGGCGTCAAAATGCCGAGGTCGTACCCGGCAATCATCTAGGCGATGCGCGCTTGACCGAACCGGTGCTGCTCGATGCGAGATTGCTGATCAGCGAGGTAATCGTCGACGCCCCGCAAGGCACGAGCGCGATCGTCGCGCTCGGCGATTCGATCACCGACGGCCGCGGCGTGACCATGAATGCCGATCGCCGTTGGACGGACGACCTCGCGCGCACGCTCGCCGGAGACCATGTCGCGGTGATCAACGCCGGCATTTCCGGCGCTCGCTTGCTGCGCGACGGTATGGGCGTGAATGCGCTGGCGAGGCTGAATCGGGACGTACTTGCCCGCCCGAACGTGAAAACCGTGATCGTCCTGCTCGGCACGAACGACATCGGTTGGCCGGGATCGAGTTTCGCACCGGACGAAAAGGCGATGACCGCGCAAGCGCTGATCGACGGCTACCGCCAATTGATCGAGCGCGCGCATGCGCGCGGCCTGCGCGTCGTCGGCGGCACGATCGCGCCGTTCGAGGGGGCGTTGGAAGGCACCGACGTGCACGGCTACTACGCGGCGGGCAAGGACACGGTGCGACAGGAAGTCAATGCGTGGATTCGCAACAGCGGCGCGTTCGATGCGGTGGCCGATTTCGATTCGGTGTTACGCGACCCCGCGCATCCGACGCGCTTGTTGCCGGCGTACGATGTGGGCGATCACCTGCATCCGAACGATGCGGGCAATGCCGCGATGGCACGAGCATTGACGCCGGACATCGTGTTCGACCGCTAACAGTGGAGCGGGGCCGGACAAGGAACGCGCAGGGAGCGGGGACGCGGGCGCCAAGCGCTGCACCTCCGCCCGAGCGTGGCCTTACATCGCTAGCGGTTCGGCGCTGGCGCCGCGAAGCGGAAAGGCGGTCACCACCATGCCGTTTTGAGCCAGGACGATTCGCACATTCCTGACCGCGTACGGCACATTGCCCCGCATGAAGACGAAGTATTGGAACGTTCGCACGACGTTGCCATTGTGCGATCGAGTTTGCGTGAAGCGGGCATTTCGATCCGTCAGCGCGGCCATGATCACCTGTATCAACAATTCTCGATTTTCCACGGGAAGTCCTTTCAGCTTCTCCCAATCCTGCCGGTGGCCCGCATTCTCATTACCTCCGCCCCCGGGAGACCAGATATGCTCGACACCATACGGAAAGCGCGATGCCCCGCCGCGCAGCACCGGATCGTTGATGAACACGAAGCCGAGGTTATCGCCCGTGGATGCCGTGTCTCTGCCGATCGCAGCGGTGAATGTCGCGAACTGATCTTCGGAGATGCCGCGCGGCATGCCTCTACCGGAGTTTCTGAACTCCCTGACGAAGCGGTTGAATTGGTCCGTGCCGCGCAAACTGTAGGAGTCGCGGCTCGCCACCTGAGGCGTAATCGCTACCGTGTCGCTCCTCTCGCGCAGCAATGCTTTCGCAGCCTTGACGCACTTGCGGGCGCGGTCTCCCGGAGCGTCATGCGCTTTATCGTTTTCGGTGCAGCTCGCCTTCACCAATTTTTGTTTCTTGTTGTTTTTCTTTTTCTTCTTCTTCACCGGCTCTTCGGGTTCTTCTCTTGCATCCGACACGTGGACGACTGCTTGCGCGGCGTTCAACGCATTTTCGGCGCGCACCAGATCGGCGTTCAGCCATCGGTCCAATTCGTCGTTGCCCGTTCGCAGCGTGGCCGGCCCGGCTCGGTCGGCATCGTACATACGTTCGATTTGCGCCAAGAATTCGTCGATTTGCGTGGGGGTGAGATCGCCGAGCGCGGCGGCCGCTCGCCGGTCCGCATCCGTACACGCGTCCTCGCCGGCGGCCTGCGGATGATTGGAATTGCAAAACTCGATATTCATCGCCGCATCGAATGCTTCCACGGCGCCTAGTTCGTCCGGCTCCTGCGCGGTCGCCTCGAATACGGCCGAATCGGGCAGGCGTGGGACGTCCTCGCGATTGGCCACTTCAACGAGCGGAAGCGGCGCGGCGATGTCTTGGTTCGGATGCGGATCGAGCGTGCACAGATCCGATCGGCCGAAGTACACCTCCAAGAGCGCGGGGAACAGCAAATTGCTCATTTCGTAGGCGACATTCATCATGCAGCGCTTGTCGCGCCGGCGCCCGCCCGAATCGCCGCTTAGATCGACAGTGCGCTGCTCCAAGAATGGCAAGCGATGGGGGAACGCCGCCGGTAATGCGAAGGCCGCGTCGGTAGCGGCGATCGTGCCCGCGCGAAGCGGCTGTTCGCGCCAGCCTGCCCAATCGGCGTCGCTCACGGAAAGCATCACGCTGTCGGCCAGGGAGCGGCCGCTGACCACATGCATGCCCTGCACCGTCGCCTCGCTGACGGTCAGCGTCAGATTGGCCGTACTACCGGTTTTCGCTCTATCGTCGAGCCGGGGGACGACATACAGCGTGACGAGCACGTGCGTCGCCTTGGACGAAATGCGATCGCCGGTATTCACGACCTGCGACCAGCGCGGATCGTCGCTTGGGAGCCGTATGGATTTCTTATCGGTTCCCCAAAACGGTGTTGCCGACTGCGTGACCGAAGGTCCGCCGTAGCCGATGAGCAACGCATGGTTGAACAGGTCGAGCGTGAGATATGCCGATCCGTTCGGTAACGCGATCGCGAACGTGCTATTCCGCTCGTTCGGCACGAGGGCGCGGATCGAACGCATGTGATCGCCGCCGACAGCCGGAACGTCGGTGTCCGGCGAGTTGGTAGGGGCACCTTGGAAACCGGCGAAGGCAACGGCATCGACTCGCTGGGCAATTCGGACGCCCGTCGAAAGCAATTCTTCTCTCGCGCGGTAGTGGCCGGACTCGGCCACGGCATCGACCGAGAAAGCCAGGGATACGCAAATCAATAACGCACGCCGTAGCGTGCCTGGGGAGCAACTGAACATCTATGCCTCGTTGAATAAGAGTGAGGCGTTCGAGCCCGCAGGCAGCGCGGGCTTGAACGCGAGGCAGAGGCTAGCCGCTTGACGCGGTCGTTTTGCTAGTCGGCGAAATTCTCGGACCAATCCGAGTTATGGCTGCCACGATCCGTGTCCTCGCAGACGGAAACCATGGACCGTTTACACGATTTTTACGCGCGTCCTCTCACTCTTATCGTGGCGTTTACTCGATCTCGTCTACGCTTCACGCTGTCCTGATCCGCTACGGGAGAACACAACAATGGACTTTATCTACCTCGTCGGCATAGCCATTTTCTTGGGGCTATGCGTGGCGCTGACCGTCGGTTGCGACAAGCTTCGCAACCGCGGACCGGGAGGCCGGCCGTGATTGCTTGGATGATGTGGCTCGCAGGGGCTTCGACGCTGCTATTGCTGGCGTATCTCGTCTACGCGCTCTTGCGCGCGGAGGATCTCGAATGAACGCCAACAACTTTCTTCAAACCGCTCTCTATATCGTCGTATTGATCGCGCTGGCCTTTCCGGTCGGCCGTTATATGAGCGCCGTGCTCGACGGAACGTCGGTCGTCGTGCGCAAGATCGGACGTCCGCTCGAGGTGCTGCTTTATAAGATCGCCGGTGTCGACGAAAACGCCGAGATGTCGTGGAAGCACTATGCGCTGGCCGTGCTGCTGTTCAATGCACTCGGCGTATTGGCCGTCTACGGCTTCTTGCGTCTTCAACAATGGCTGCCCGCCAATCCGCAGGCCTTCGGGCCGATGACGCCCGACGGGGCGTTCAATACGGCCGTCAGCTTCGTGACGAACACGAACTGGCAGGATTACACGCCCGAGGCGACCGTGAGCTATCTGTCGCAGATGGCCGGCCTTACCGTGCAAAACTTCCTGTCCGCGGCAACCGGGATCGCCGTCGTCATCGCATTGATTCGCGGCTTCGCGCGTCACACGATGCAAACGATCGGCAACTTCTGGGTCGACTTGACGCGCATTACGCTCTATATCCTCGCGCCGCTGGCGACGGTCATTGCGCTGGTTTTCATCAGCCAAGGCGTGATTCAAAACTTCAAGTCGTATCAAGACGTGCCCACGCTGCAAGTCACCGCGTACCAGGCGCCCAAGACGGACGCGCAGGGCAACCCGGTGAAGGATGCCAAGGGCAACCCAGTCACGCAGGACGTCAAGGCCGACAAACAGACGATCGCGATGGGCCCCGTGGCCTCGCAAGAAGCGATCAAGATGCTCGGCACGAACGGCGGCGGCTTCTTCAATGCGAACTCTGCGCACCCGTACGAGAACCCGACACCGTTGTCGAACTTCGTGCAGATCCTCTCGATCCTCGTTATTCCGGCCGGCCTATGCGTCGTGTTCGGACGGATGGTCGGCGATCGCCGCCAAGGCTATGCCGTGCTCGCGGCCATGACGATCGCATTCGCCGTCGCATGCTGGGGCGAGATATCCGCCGAGCAAAGCGGCAATCCGCTGTTCACGTCGCTGCACGTCGATCAAAGCACGACGGCGATGCAGCCGGGCGGCAACACCGAAGGCAAGGAAGTGCGCTTCGGTATTGCGCAGACGGGCCTCTTCACGGTGGCGACGACGGCCGCATCGTGCGGCGCCGTGGACGCGATGCACGATTCGCTCACGCCCATGGGCGGGTTCACGCCGTTGCTGCTCATTCAACTCGGCGAAGTGATCTTCGGCGGCGTCGGCTCGGGCTTGTACGGCATGCTCGTGTTCGCGCTCCTGGCCGTGTTCGTGGCGGGCCTCATGATCGGCCGCACGCCCGAATACGTCGGCAAGAAGATCGAAGCCTACGAGATGAAGATGGTGTCGATCGCGATTTTGCTGACGCCGTTGCTGGTGCTCGTCGGTACGTCGATCGCGGTGCTTTCGCCGCTCGGTACGGCCGGCATCTCGAACCCCGGAGCGCATGGTTTCTCCGAAATCCTCTATGCGTTCAGCTCGGCCGCCAACAACAACGGAAGCGCGTTCGCGGGTCTCACCGTGAGCACGCCTTTCTATAACGTGCTGACCGCGATCGCCATGTGGTTCGGCCGCTTCGGCACGATCGTGGCGGTGCTCGCCATCGCCGGTTCGCTCGCGAACAAGAAGCGCATCGCAGCAACGTCCGGCACGCTGCCGACGCACGGTCCGCTGTTCGTCGTGCTGTTGCTCGGCACGCTCGTGCTGGTCGGCGCGCTCACTTATGTGCCCGCCTTGGCGCTCGGCCCCGTTGCCGAACATCTCACGATGATCTCGGGTCATTGATTTCGAGGAAAGCATGACTACTGTGACTCAACCGCCTGTCCATCGTCCCGATAATCTCGGGCAGGCACGTACCGCTGTGCGCTCGATGCTCGACCCGTCTCTCGTGAAACCGGCGATCGTCGACGCGTTCAAGAAGCTCGGGCCGCGCACCCAGTTGCGCAACCCCGTGATGTTTTGCGTCTATGTCGGCAGCATTTTGACGACGATCCTGTGGATCGCCGCGCTCGCGGGCCAAGCCGAGGCGCCGGCCGGGTTCATTCTCGCGATTGCGCTGTGGCTGTGGTTTACGGTGCTGTTCGCGAACTTTGCCGAAGCCTTGGCGGAAGGGCGCTCGAAGGCGCAGGCCGCGTCGCTCAGAAGCGCCAAGAGCAACGTGATGGCGAAAAAGCTGAACGAGCCGCATCCGAAGGCGCCGGTGCTGCTCGTCACGTCCACGGATCTGCGCAAGGGCGACGTCGTGCTCGTCGAGGCGGGCGATACGATTCCCGCCGACGGCGAAGTGATCGAAGGCGTTGCCTCCGTCGATGAATCGGCGATCACGGGCGAATCGGCGCCGGTGATCCGCGAGTCGGGCGGCGATTTCTCGTCGGTGACGGGCGGCACGCGTGTGCTTTCCGATTGGATCGTCGTGCGCGTGAGCGTCAACCCCGGCGAGGCTTTTCTCGATCGAATGATCGCGATGGTCGAAGGTGCCAAGCGGCAAAAGACGCCGAACGAGATCGCGTTGACGATCTTGCTCGTGGCGCTTACGCTCGTGCTGCTGTTCGCGACCGCCACGCTGCTGCCGTTCTCGATCTTTTCGGTGACGGCCGCTCATGCGGGCCATGTGGTGACGATCACCGCGCTCGTCGCGCTGCTCGTGTGCTTGATTCCGACGACGATCGGCGGCCTGCTGTCGGCTATCGGCGTCGCCGGCATGAGCCGGATGATGCAGGCGAACGTCATAGCCACGTCGGGCCGCGCGGTGGAAGCGGCGGGCGACGTCGATGTGCTGTTGCTCGACAAAACCGGCACGATCACGCTCGGCAATCGTCAAGCTTCGTCGTTCATCCCGGCCCCCGGCGTAGCCGAGGAGGCGCTGGCCGATGCGGCCCAGTTGTCCTCGCTGGCCGACGAAACGCCCGAGGGCCGCAGCATCGTCGTGCTCGCGAAGCAGCGCTTCAACATCCGCGAACGCGACATGCACGCATTGCAAGCGGTCTTTCTCGGCTTTACCGCGCAAACGCGTATGAGCGGCGTCGATCTGCCCAACCGCGAGATTCGTAAAGGCGCGTCCGATGCCGTGAAGCGCTACGTCGAAGAAAACGGCGGCCGTTATCCGCAAGAGGTGATGAAGGCCGTGGACGATGTCGCCCGCCGCGGCAGCACGCCGCTCGTCGTGGCCGAAAAGCTGAACGGCGCGGCGCGTATCCTCGGCGTGATCGAGCTGAAGGACATCGTCAAGGGCGGAATCAAAGAGCGCTTCGCCGAGCTCCGCAAGATGGGCATCAAGACGGTGATGATCACGGGCGACAACCGCTTGACGGCCGCCGCGATCGCCGCCGAAGCCGGGGTGGACGACTTCCTTGCGGAAGCGACGCCCGAGGCGAAGCTGAAGATGATCCGCTCGCATCAGTCCGAAGGACGGTTGGTCGCGATGACGGGAGACGGGACGAACGACGCCCCGGCCCTTGCGCAAGCGGACGTGGCCGTTGCCATGAACACGGGCACGCAGGCGGCGAAAGAGGCGGGCAACATGGTCGACCTCGATTCAAATCCGACGAAGCTGATCGAGATCGTGGAAATCGGCAAGCAGATGCTGATGACACGCGGCTCGCTGACGACGTTCTCGATCGCCAACGACGTGGCCAAGTACTTCGCCATCATCCCGGCCGCTTTCGCGACGACGTACCCGCAATTGCGCGTGCTCGACGTCATGCACTTGAGCTCGCCGGCGTCGGCGATCATGTCGGCGGTGATTTTCAACGCGTTGATCATCGTCTTCTTGATCCCGCTCGCGCTGAAAGGGGTGAAGTACCGCGCGCTCGGCGCGGCGTCGCTCTTGCGCCGCAACCTGCTGATCTACGGGCTCGGCGGCCTCTTGCTGCCGTTCCCTTTCATCAAACTGATCGACCTGCTGATCACGGCGATGGGCTGGGCGTAAGGCGAGGCCCTCGGTAAGTATCACGGGCCCGGCTCGAAAGTCGTACTGCTCGGGCGGGCCCATTCAGAACACCCTTTGTTTGCATCGATTGATCATGAAAAATATGCTGAGACCCGTGCTGGTGTTGTTTGCCGCGTTGACGGTGGTCACGGGCATCGTCTATCCGGTCGTCGTCACGGCGATCGGGCAGGCCGTCTTTCCGCACCAAGCGAACGGCAGCTTGATCGAGAAAGACGGCAAGGCGGTCGGCTCCGAGCTGATCGGGCAGCAATTCGACGCCCCCGGTTACTTCTGGGGCCGTCTGTCCGCTACCTCGCCCAATCCGTACAACGCGCAAAGCTCCGGCGGCTCGAATCTCGGGCCGACGAACCCCGCGCTCGCCGATGAAGTGAAAGGGCGATTGAGTGCCTTGCATGACGCCGATCCGTCGAATACGTTGCCGGTGCCAGTCGATCTCGTGACGTCCTCGGCCAGCGGTCTCGATCCCGAGATCTCGCCGGCTGCCGCCGAGTATCAAGCGGCGCGCGTGGCCAAGGCGCGCGGTTTGGCGGCTAGCCAAGTCGAGGCGCTGATCGCACGCAATACGTCGGGGCGGCAACTCGGCGTGCTGGGCGAGGCGCGCGTGAATGTGCTCAAGCTCAATCTCGCGCTCGATCAACTGAAACCGCTACACTGACGAGATGGTGGCAAC
The DNA here is from genome assembly GCF_002879885.1 of Trinickia dabaoshanensis. Taxonomy (GTDB): domain Bacteria; phylum Pseudomonadota; class Gammaproteobacteria; order Burkholderiales; family Burkholderiaceae; genus Trinickia; species Trinickia dabaoshanensis. The sequence goes on along the minus strand of NZ_PNYA01000032.1, from coordinate 29,168 downwards.
GGCGGGCGGCGGTGGCTATCGCCGATGCCGATGCCGGTTCAAGCCCTGCGGTCATGACGATCTGAAGACGCTCTATGGAACGACCCGATCCCGACGCGCTGCTCGATAAGCTTCAGCGCGAGGAGGAAAAACGTCACCGTGGCCGGCTCAAGGTGTTCTTCGGAGCATCGGCCGGCGTCGGCAAGACGTTTGCCATGCTGCAGGCGGCGCGCCGCCGGCTGGAAGAGGGCGTCGATGTCGTCGTCGGCCTGGTGGAGACGCACGGCCGCAAGGAAACGCTCGCGTTGCTCGACGGCTTGGAGATCTTGCCGCCGGCGCGCATCGAATATCGCGGGCGCCAGCTCGCGGAGTTCGATCTCGACGCGGCCCTCGCGCGCAAGCCGGGGTTGATACTCGTCGACGAGTTGGCGCACTCGAACGTGCAAGGCTCGCGGCACCTGAAACGCTGGCAGGACGTGCACGAGCTGCTCGATGCGGGAATCGACGTCTATACCACCGTCAACGTCCAGCACTTGGAGAGCTTGAACGATATCGTCGGGCAGATCACGGGCATTCGGGTATGGGAGACCGTGCCCGATCGCGTGTTCGATTTGGCCGACGAGGTCACGCTCGTCGATTTACCCGCCGAGGAATTGCTCGATCGCCTGCGCGAGGGCAAGGTCTATCTTCCGCATCAAGCGGAAAACGCCGTCCGCAATTTCTTTCGCAAAGGCAATCTGATCGCGCTGCGCGAACTCGCGCTGCGGCGCACGGCCGATCGCGTCGATGCGCAAATGCGCGAGTACCGCGCCGATCAATCGATCGAACGGATTTGGCAAGCGCGCGAACGGATCATCGTATGCGTGGGGGCCGGGCCGGAAAGCGCGACGCTCGTGCGCGCGGCAGCGCGCCTCGCGTCGAGTCTGAAGGCCGATTGGCTTGCCGTCTATGTCGAAACGCCGAAGCTGCAGCGGTTGCCCGACGCGATTCGCAAGCGCACGCTCGATGCATTGAAGCTCGCTTCGGAGCTGGGCGCCGAAACGGTTACCTTGCAAGGGCAGGACGCTACACAAACGCTGATCGCCTATGCGCGCATGCGCAATGTATCCAAGCTCGTCATGGGCGCGACGCCCACGTCGGGATGGGTCGGATGGATGCGGCGCTCGACGGGCGAGCGGCTGATCCGCGCAGCGCGCGATATCGATGTCACGCTCGTCAATTCGGGCACCGTGCGCGAAACGGCCGAGCGCGGCGAGGTGGTGACGCGTTTTGCGGGCATCGGTTCGGGCGGTGGCCGCTCGACGCTCGTTTCGTACTCCTACGCATTCGGTATTTGCGCCGCGATTACATTCGTCGAAAGCTTTTTCGTCGAACATATTTCGCTCACGAATCTCGTCATGCTCTATCTGCTTGGGACGATTTTTACGGCGGCGAGGCTCGGGCGCGGACCGGGCGTGATGTTCTCGTTCCTGGGGGTGGGAGCGTTCGATTTCTTCTTCGTGCCGCCGCAGATGTCGTTTACGGTGTCCGATACGCAGTATCTGCTGACGTTCGGCGTGATGCTGATGACCTCGCTCACGATCAGTCACTTGACGGCGAGTCTGCGCCGGCAAGCGCGCATTGCGACGATGCGCGAACGCCGCACCGGCGCGATGTTCGCGATGGCGCGCGAGTTGGGCGCCGCGTTGACGACAGGGCAGATCATCGAAATCGGTACGCGCCACGTGGCGGAGGTTTTTCAGGCGCGCGTCGCAATTTTATTGCCCGACAGCGCCGAGAAGGTGAAACAAAAGATCGAGAACCCGGACGAGGCGCTGACGCTCGACCCATCGACGCTCGATTTGGATATCGCGCAATGGGTCTACGATCAGCAAAAGAACGCGGGGCACGGCACCGATACGTTGCCGGCGGCGCGCGCGTTGTATCTCCCGCTGAAGGCGCCGATGCGCACGCGCGGCGTCATCGCGATCTTCTCGCCGCGGATGGAGGAGCTCGAGATTCCCGAGCAGCGCCGCATGATCGATACCTTCGCGTCGCAGATCGCGCTCGCGCTCGAGCGCGTGCATTACGTGGAGATCGCGCAAGACGCGCTCGTCAATATGGAGTCGGAGCGGTTGCGTAACTCGTTGCTCTCGGCGATTTCCCATGACTTGCGCACGCCGCTCACATCGATCGTCGGCTTCGCATCGATGCTCGCCGAGGCCCCGGGCGGCGAGGCGATGCGTCCGCGCGAGCACGAACTGGCGGAAGCGATTCACGACGAGGCGCTGCGCATGACGGGGCTCGTCACGAACTTGCTCGACATGGCGCGGCTGCAAGAAGGCAGCATGCGGCTGAACCGGCAATGGTCGTCGATCGAAGAGGTGGTCGGCTCGGCGTTGTCGGCGTGCCGCCGCATGCTGGCCGGCAGGACGATCGAGGCGCGCGTGCCGCCCGATCTGCCGCTCGTTCAACTCGATGCGGTGCTCGTGGAGCGGCTCTTCGCGAACCTGCTCGAGAACGCATCGAAGTACACGCCGGCCGCGTCGCCCATCACGATCGCCGCATCGACGCTCGAGGCCGATTCGCAACGCTACGTCAAGGTGGAAGTCCAGGACCGCGGGCCGGGGCTGCCGCCGGGCATGGAGTCGCGCCTGTTCGAGAAATTCACGCGCGGCGAGAAAGAATCGGCCAAACCCGGTATCGGGCTGGGGCTGGCTATTTGCCGAGCGATCGTCGAGGCGCACGGCGGGCAGATCGGTGCCGACAATCGCCTCGACGGCGCTGGCGCGGTGATCGGCGCAACGTTCTGGTTCACGTTGCCGGCGAACGAAATGCCGGCGATCGAAGCGGAGCCGATCGACGATATCGCACTCGAGGATGTGCCGCCGCCGCTACCCTCGACTGGGCCGAAGAACTAACCATGTCGGAATCCACGATTACCGTCGTCCTGATCGAGGACGACAAAGCGATTCGCCGCTTCGTGCAAGCGTCGCTCGAATCGGAAAACGTGCGCGTGATCGAGGCCGAGTTGGGGCGACGAGGGCTCTCGCTCGCGGCCAGCGCGCGGCCCGACTTGGTCATCGTCGACTTGGGCTTACCCGATATCGACGGGGCCGACCTCATTCGCCAGTTACGCGATTGGTCGTCGGTCCCTGTGATCGTGCTGTCGGCGCGTACGCGCGAAGAGGAAAAAGTGGCGGCGCTCGATGCCGGCGCGGACGACTACCTGACCAAGCCCTTCGGCGTTGCCGAGTTGCTCGCGCGCATTCGGGCTCAATTGCGCAGGCGCAATCGAGGCGCGTCGGGCGATGCCTCGACGCTGCGCTTCGGCTCGGTCGAAGTGGATTTCGAAATGCGGACGGTACAGCGCGACGGGGAACCGGTGCATTTGACGCCGATCGAATACCGCTTGCTGGTCTCGCTGGCGCGTCATGCGGGCCGCGTGTTGACCCATCGGCAACTACTTCAGGAAGTGTGGGGGCCGTCGCGTGTCGATAGCGCACACTACTTGCGCATCTACATGGGGCATTTGCGCCAAAAACTCGAGCGCGATCCCGCACAGCCCGAGCACATCGTGACGGAAACGGGCGTCGGCTACCGGCTCGTCGGGGCGCTCTGAGGCGCCTGCTCGTATCCGTCCGCCTCGCGCCGCTCGCGCCGCTCCTCGTTCGCGCGGCGCGCCTTGAGGCGCTGGCGAGAGAGTACGGCGATTACCTCGCTCGTGCTGGCTCCCGCGGGCACTTCGTTGCGGATAACATTCGCCACCATCGGCAAGCCGGAGCGATGCCGCCGCAACGCCCTGGCGATCGCGGTGCGGCATTCTTGCCCATGGCATTCCCATTCGTCGCGGATTTTTCCGCAATACTGGCACTTGTCCATCCGGCCATTTTACCGGCATTCCGCTCGCGGTTCAGGTCACGGCCATCTCGCCGGCGCCGAGCCGGTACGGCCGCGCGAGTTCGATCTCGTCGCAGTTCGGCTGGCTGCCGCCGCGATCGATGACGAGAAAGTCGGCGACGGCATCGAGGGCGATCAGCGGGTGATGCCAGACGCCGCGCGCGTAGTTCACACCGATGCGTCCTTCGACGGCGAAGGCGCGCAACTGCCGTTCGTCGAAGGGGCCGGCCGGTGCCACCACGACGAGATAGCGCGTGGGAGCGAGCGGGATGAACGCCTGGGAGCCGAGCGGGTGGCGTTCCATCATCGTCACCTCGAAGGGCAGCGCGCGCGGTTGTCCGCGAAATACGTTGACGAGCGCTCTGCCGCCGGCTTCGCTAACGTCGATCGTCGCGAGATCGTGAAAGCGCTCCGTCGTTCCGCCGTTGATCGGGAAATGGCGCGCGCCGTCCAGCGTAATGACGTCGCCGAACGGTGCAAACGCGCCGCGCGTGATGGGTTCGATTCGTAGCACCTGGCTCATCGTCGCGTCCTTATGCGGGCTCGCCCCATAGACGAAGGCGCGATACGCCGCCGTCCGGGAAGATATTGAAGCGCACGTGCGTGACCGCGCCGAGCGCCGCGATCTCGCTTTCGTAGAGGTGCTGGTGGTCCATCCGCAGCGGCTGCTCGGGCAGCAGAACCGGCCAAAACATGGCCTGCGTCACGAGCGATTCGTCGGTCCCACCGGTCACGTAGGCCGCTTGCAGCGAGCAGCGATCGGGGTAGTTGCCTTTGAAGAACGCGGTGTCCACCTCGATTTTGCGGATCACGCCCGGCCGGGCGAGCGCGACGATGGCCCAGTCGTTGCCCGGCTCCCGGCGCCGGCGTGTTTCCCACCCATCGCCCATGTTCGCGCCGCGGCCCGGCATGAGCATGTTGGCCGCTAGCCCGAAATGCTGATTGTTCGCGGTGACGACGTGCGCGCCGTTGATGGCGGCGGCAAGATCGACGAGTGCGCCTTGCTCCGACGTGGCAAGCGCTTCCTCGAACGCGGGCCGGCCGTAGACACGCAGCCTCGCTACGCCGCCGTCGGGAAACAGCGTGATGCGGACGTGCGTGAAGGCTTCGGGGTGGCGCACGGGGATGTAATGATGCTGATTGCCTTGCAACGCGGTCGGTGCCACGAGCATATGCCACTGCGCGTCGTCGGCGGGGAACTCGCCGCGGCTCGCACAGGCTTCGATCGATGCGGCCGGCGGAAAATTGCCCGTGAAGTGGCTCGTGTCGATATCGACGCCTTCGATCGTACCGAGGCGTGCCAGTTTCACTATGCACCAATCTTGCCCGGTCGTGCGCTTGCGGCGCGTTTCCCAACCGTCCATCCACTTGCCGTGGTCGTCGTATTTGCCGGGAATGAACACGGCCGGCTGCGGATCGAGCATGCGCTCTTTCGGGGCGAAAAATTCGTCACTGGCCGCCAGCGCTTTCGCGCCCAGGCGCGGATCGGCGAGATTCAACGAGCGGCGCGTGAAATCGGGTGCGTTCGGATCGAGGGTGGGGATGGCCATGGCAGGTTGATGAGTCGTCCAAAGTGTCGTGTCGGAAAGAGGCCGCGGGGGCCTCTTTTATCGGTTTGTCCGCTTACCGCGTGGGAGCCACAAGGGCAGGGACGGTGCGGAGCCTTTCGCGTTTAGATCGCGGCGGCCCCGTGAGCGGGCGTATCGAGTTGCGGCGCGTGCGCTTCCTGCACGAAGCGCACGTCGGGGTCCTGATTGAGCACGCGGTGGGCGCGGGCACGATCGATATCGCGCTCCCAGGATGCGACGACCACGGTCGCGACGCAGTTGCCGATCATGTTGGTGACCGCGCGGGCGATGCCGACGAACCAGTCCACGGGAAGGATCAAGACGAGGCCCAGCACGGGAATCGCCGGAATCGCCGACAGCGTGGCCGCCAAGATCACGATCGCGGAGCCGGGGATGCCGTGCGCACCTTTGGACGTGACGAGCGATACCAATACGACGACGATCAGATCGTGCATCGACAGCGGCGTATTGGTGGCCTGAGCGATGAACAGGACCGCGAGCGTGAGGTAAATCGAGAACCCGTCGAGGTTGAACGAGTAGCCGGTGGGGATGACGAGGCCCACCGTCGAATCCTTGACGCCCATCCATTCGAGCTTGCGCATGACTTGGGGCAGGACCGCGTCCGATGATGCCGTACCGAGCACGATGACGAGTTCTTCGCGCAAATAGCGAATCAGCTTGAAGACGTTGAACCCGGCGATTCGCATGACGACACCGAGCACGATCACGACGAACAGGGCGCAACTGGCATAGAAGACGAGCACGAGCAGGCCGAGCTGTTCGAGCGAGGCGACGCCGTAAGTGCCGGTGGTAAAGGCGATGGCGCCGAGCACGCCGAGCGGCGCGAGCTTGATGATGAAGCCCATGATGCGGAAGAACACTTGCGCAAGTTCGTCGATCAGCGAACTCACGCGTTTGGCTTTCTCCCCGAGCAGCGAGAGCGCCGAACCGAACAGCACGGCGAAGACGAGCACTTGCAGGATGTCGCCTCTGGCGAACGCATCGAAGGCCGTGCTGGGGATGATCTTCAAGAGAAAGGCCGCCACGTCTTTCAAGCTCTTGGCGTGCTCGGTGTAAGTCGTCAGTGCTTGCGCATCGAGCGTGCCGACATTGACGTTCATGCCGGCGCCGGGCTTGAGTACGAGTGCGAGTACCGCGCCGATCATCAGCGCGATCGACGTCATCGCCTCGAAGTAGACGATGGCTTTGCCGCCCACCCGGCCTACCTTCTTCAGGTTGCCCGCGCTTGCGATCCCGCTGACCACCACGCAAAACACGATCGGCGCGATCACCATCGTGATCAATTTCAGAAAGCCGTCTCCGAACGGCCGCAGCGACTGCGCGAAATGCGGGAACAGCGCGCCGATCGCGACGCCGGCCACGAGGGCGATCATGACGCGGCCGAACAGCGAATTGATGAATCTAAGCACGGCTTTCTCCAAAGGGTGGCGGCGGGATTTCATCTGGTCTAACTGGTAAGACCGGACGTCTTATGGCGAAGATTAGGAAGCCGATATAGTCGCGTCAAGCTCGCTGAACGTAGTGGTATACCCGTCGCTAGGCGGCGCCGGACGGCTGGGTGCGGCTGGCGCGGTGGCGCCGCGCTACAATGCTGGTCCGACCAGGCGATTGTTCTGCACGATGAGAAGCAACACACAGACGGTGACGGAAGCGGCGACCGAGACGATCCGCGAGCGCATCGAGCGCGGCGAGTATGCAGTCGGCAGCGCGCTGCCGGCGCAGCGGCAGCTTTCTGAGGAACTCGATATCAGCCGGGCTGCGCTGCGCGAGGCGCTGTCCACGCTCGAGGCGCTCGGCATGCTGACGATACGCGCGGGCAAGGGCGTGTACGTGCAAAGCGAGCGTGCGCTCGCCGGGCCGGCTTGGCGTTACGCCGAGCAGTCGTCGTTGCCCGACACGTATCAAGTGCGTTACGCGCTTGAAGGTTTCGCGGCGCGCATGGCGGCGCTGGCGATGACGGACGAAGTGATCGCATCGCTCGAGGAAAACATGGCGCGGTTGCACGAGGCGTTGGCGCAGGGCGACCTCGATACCGCCGCGCGCCTCGATTTCGAGTTTCATATGCGCATCGTCGCGATGGCCGGCAACGGTGCGATCGAAGCGATTTTGCGCAGCAGCGGCGAGATCATGCAGGAAAGCCAGCGCTTGCCGTTTTATCGCAGCGAGCTACTGCAATCGACGTATCGCGAACATCGCGCGATTCTCGATGCATTGAAGGCGCGCGATTGCGAGGCGGCGGGCAGGAGTATCGAGGCGCATATCACGGCCGCGGCCCAGCGCGCGGGGGTGCATTTTCCGGCGCCTCCGCGGGCGAATGGGGGCTGAACCGAGGGCAATCCGGCTGCCGCGGGGTTGGCCGTTAGGCAAGTTGTTCGTTCATGTGGGTTTGGCGATGGTAGCTACGGCAGGCGGCCCCAGCGTTGCGGGCGCCATGAAAATCATCGCCCTGCGTCGGACTGAATTCGGACTATAATCGGTCTCATCGATTCGACGCGAGGCAATCATGAAACTTTCGACCCAGGTGAAGCCCATCAGCTATCTAAAAAGTCACGCGGCTGAGATCGTCAAAGAAATCTCGGAAAGCCGGGAGCCGATGCTCATCACGCAAAACGGCGAAGCCAAGCTCGTTGTCATGGACGTTCGCTCGTACGAAGACTACGAGCAAACACTCGCGTTACTAAAGATTCTGACGTTAGGCAACCGCGAGATCGAGCAAGGCCGCTTTCGTTCGGCGGATGATGTTTTCGCGGACTTGGACAGGGAAGATAACGCGTGACGATCAACGTTGTCCTGCTCCAATCCGCCGAATCGGACATCAAAAATCTCCGTGGCTACGTAGTGAAAAACTTTGGAATGCACGCATGGCACGCCACATCTCGAAAGCTCAGAGAATCGATCGCGGCGATCAAGTCGCACCCCGAAAGCGGCAGCATTCCCGGGGAACTGAGCAAGCTTGGGTTAGCGCAGTATCGGCAGGTTCTCAGCGGCACGAATCGGATCGTTTATGAGTTGCGAGGCGAGATCGCGTACGTCCATCTGATTTGCGATACACGCAGAGACTTGCAGTCGATGCTCACGCGGCGGCTGCTGACCGCTCTGTAGCGAACGGTCAACGTTCCTCATCGCGAATCCTCTTCCCGGCGCGCGGCGCCGCCGCGATCGACTTCGTTTCTTCGCACGCAAGCGCAAACGCCTGCTTGACCTGTTCTCTCATCCACGCGAGTGCGGTTTCGCCGTCGCTCTCGCGACGCCAAAGCATTTGCACCGGATAACTCCCCAACTCGAGCGGCACCGCGCATGCGCTCAAGCTCGACACCCTCGTAAGCGCGGCGGCCGCATGCGAAGGCAGCGTGACGACGGCACGCGTCTTGGCGAGGAACGCCGGCACAGCCGAGAAATGCGTCAGTGCCGCATAGACTTGACGCTCGCGTTTGAGTGCCTGCAATGCCGTATCGACGATACCCGTCCTGCCCGAAAACGACACGAGCAGATGCGGAAGGTCCAAATACGCATCGAGCGATAGCGGCAGCGGCGCACGTACCGCGCGTTTGTCGAACACGCACGCGTAGCCGCTTTGCCCGATTGGCTCATGCGCGATCCAAGCGCGCTTGACGGTATCCGATACGATGGCCAATTCGATCTCGCGATCGTGCAGCATCTGCTCGACCGTATGGCGATTCGTTTGCCGAAACATGACCGAAAGCCGTGCGCCGGCGCGCTGCACGAGCCGCGTGAGAGGTGGCCCGAGCGCGATCTCGAAGTCGTCCGACATGCCGATCGAAAAGCGGCGCGACGCGCTCGACGGTTCGAACGCATGCCGATGCGTGAGCACCTCCCATAGATCGGCAATGCCGGCTTCGAGCCGATCGGCCATGGCTTGCGCGCGCGGCGTGGGCGTCATACCGCCACGCACGCGCACGAACAGCGGATCGCCGCACGCTTCGCGCAGGCGCGCAAGCGCGGCGCTCGTGGCGGCTTGACTGAGCGCGAGCCGCGCGGCCGCCTTCGTCACACTGCGCTCTTGCCATATCGCCACGAACACCACGGCTAGATTCAAATCGAGCCGCTTGATATCGAGCACATTGATTTTCATCTTCAGCACAATTTGTTTGATCGATAAGCGGCAGAATAGCAAACTGCTCCCATCGGTTTATCTTCATGCGGGAGCGAGAATTGACGATACGAGAAAGCGGGACGGTGAATCTGGACCTGTCCGACATTCGCGCGGCCGCCGATTTTCTAGCCGATAAGCTGGGGCCATCTCCGCTCGTCGGCGTGGGCCGGTGGCATACGGCCGCGGGCTCGCCGATCGTCGTCAAAGCCGAGAGCCTGCTTCCCACCGGATCGTTCAAGATTCGAGGCGCGACGTGGCGCGTCGCGACGCTGACCCCGGACGAGCGTGCACGAGGCGTGGTCGCCTATTCGACCGGTAACCACGCCCAAGCGGTAGCCAAAGCCGCTGCCGACGCCGGTATTCGCGCCACCATCGTCATGTCGCCGGGTGTGCCGGCGGCCAAGATCGAGGCCACCGAGGGGTGGGGCGCGCGCGTCGTTATGGCCGAACCGTCTTCGCATGCGCGGCGCGCGCTGGCGGAACGTCTCGCGCAATCGCGCGGCCATACGCTCATCGCGCCCTACGACGACCTGCACGTCATGGCAGGGCAGGGATCGATCGGACTCGAGCTGCTGCAACAATGCGCCGATCGGATGCCGGCGGCCGTGTTCGTACCGATCGGCGGGGGCGGCCTTATTGCCGGGGTGGCGGCGGCGATCAAGCAAGTGGCGCCGCACGTTGCCGTCATCGGCGTGGAGCCCGCGCTCGAAGACGACGCACGCCGATCGTTCCATAGCGGGCAGCGCGTATCGATGGATGCGCCGAGCGCAAGCATTGCCGATGCGATCAAGGTGCAATGCCTCGGCGATCTGACATTCCCGCTGATTCGCCGCTATGTCGACGACATCGTGACCGTCGACGAGGGGCGGATCGCGTCCGCGTGCATGCGTTATTTCGAAGAGGCGAAACTCGTCGTCGAGCCCGGCGGCGCAGTCGCGCTCGCCGCCGCATTCGAGAGCCGGTTGAATTTCGCGCCGGGCGCGCGCGTGGCGGTACTGGCTTGCGGCGGCAACGTGACGCTCGAACGCCTAGCGAGCCTGGCGACGCTCGCCGGCGCCTAAGGCCGTCTATCGTCTTCGCGTGAGCTTCAAATCAGCTCCAGCTTCGACGTGAGGTAGGTCAGCTCGGTGCGGTTCGCCACGCCGAAGCGCTTGCGCAGCTTGCGAAGGTGGTAGTCGACGTTGTGGGGGCTCGTGTCCAGGCGGCGCCCGATCTCCTTGTCCGATGCGCCTTCGGCGATGCCGAGCAGCAATTCGCGCTCGAACGCGGTGAGCCCGTCGGTCGTGCGTTCGCGGGCCGCGGACGTCAATTGCTGCGACGCGATCGTATGGACCGACATACCGACCGTGAGCGCCTGTTCGAGCGTCGTCGATGTGATCCAATCGCGCGTGCGACGCTGGGCGGTGAAGCTCATGAACGCATGCATCCTCGTGCCCGGTATTGACATGGCGAACATGAGCCCGCTGCGCATCCCATCGTCGCGCATCATTTTGATGAAGCCGTCCAGCCCTTCTTGCGCGGCATCGCTTCGCGCTACGCTGGGCGGTTGCGCGTGCAACTGCTGCAGATCCCATACGAGCGGCAGGCTGCCTTGCCGGGCTGCGATCGTTCTCGGGTCGACATCGTGATAGCGTTCGCGGACGTAGTCGCCGCGATAGGTACCGGGAATGAACGCTTCATGCAGGAACAAGCGTTCGACGCGGTCGCGGGAGAATTCGAGTGCGAAGTACGCGAAAGTGGAAAATCCGATCAAGTGCAGCAAACCGTTGACCATCCGGCTGCGCTCGCGTGCGCCTTGGGCGGCCGCGAGCGCCGTGGCGATGCCGAGTCGCGGCGCGTGACGTTGCGCGAGGCTCATCTGCCGCGGATCGTTGCACCAAACGACCTCGATCGTCCGGCCTCTACCGGCCGTGGCCGGCTCGGTACCGCACGAATGCGAAAGCGGAGCAAGGGCTGAATCGTCCTGGCGCAATGCAGGGTAGTGCATCGGGGAGCCTCCGATCGAGGATTGACGTTACGCTGTATGGCCCTTAGTTTGAATCGTCTATGTTCGGGCGCGTAACATCGCGTAATAATAAACGTAAAAAAAGCATACCGGTGGGTGAGGTTATTCGCTGATGACATCCGATGACGAATTTCCGGCGCTCGTATGGTTTTCGCAAGGTGACGCGCTGGCTCATTTGAGCCGGCTCGACGCGACGGCTCATGTCGATGGGCAGGCGTGCGTCCTTCGCGAATGCCGCGAGCGCTTGCAGCAGGCGGGCTTTTCCAGCTTCTCCTATATGGCATTGGAAACCATTGGGCGGCGCATTTTGCGTGCCTATGCGATGCGCGAGATGGGCAATGTGAGGTTTACGACCGTCTATTTGAAAAGCCGGCTCTATGAAACCGATCCCCGGCTGGCGGCTTTACGTGAAAGCGGTCTTCCGGTCACGTGGAATCTCGATGAATTGGAGGTTCGGTCGAATTCGGCCGAACCGCGTGTTCGCAGCCTTTTATCGACATTACGCGCACATGCGATGCACAGTGGGCTCATTCTCGGTCTGCCGGCCCCGCGCGCCGATTTGCGCGTTGCCGTCACGCTGAGCGCCGAGGCGAGCGATACGAGCTGGATCGACGACCGGGTGATGGGCACGGTGCTGGCGGCGAGCCTGACGATCGGCCGTACCGTGCAACCCTTTGTCGAAGAATGCGCTCGCATGGCGCGCGTCGTTACGCTCTCCGATGAACAAGCGGCGGTGCTCGAACGGCTCGTGAAAGGACTATCCGATCACGAGATCGCCGCCGAGACCGCTTCATCGGCGCACCGCGTCAGCCAGCACGTCAAGATGCTCCAAAAATCGTTCAACGTCGAAAACCGCGCGCAACTCGCGTATCTCGCCGCGCGCTGGGGGTGGAGCCGGTCGTAATCCCAGCGTTGCGGCTCGCCGCTACCGGCTTGCACCGCGGCTCGCTTCGCGTCTGCCGAGCACGTGCCCGGCGATGTAGGCGAGTTGGACACGGTTGTTCGCGTGATAGAGCTTCTTGAGCTGGCGCAAGTAGTAGTCGACGTTATGGTGCGAGGTGCCGAGCCGCTCGGCGATGTCCTTGTCGTTCAAACCCAGCGTGACGAATTCGAGTATCGAGCGCTGGATTTCGCTGAGCTCGGCTGCCCCGGTGGGCCGGTGGGTCTGCGGCGCGCGCAGCGTAAGGAACTCGTGCAAGCCCACGGCGAGCGCGTACGCATGGCCGATCGACATGTCGGGCACCCGCGCTTTGGACGGCTGCGTGTTCGAAAAAATCGCGACGCACGTATCCAGCGCGTCGGGCGTGCCTACGCCGAAGGAGACGCCCGAGAGCATACCCGCATCGCGCGAGGCCGAAACGAGCCGTGCCTCGCGGGCCGCGGCCGGCGTGCCCGGCGTGGCGGGCGTGCTCGCCGGGGCGGTGCCGTTCGATCCGATGCCGCTCAACTGGGGCGTCGACGCAATCGAAGCCAAGTCCCACAGCATCGGCCACTCGTGGCGGCTCGAGTAGGCGAGGCGCGCGTCGATTTCGTAAAAGCGTTCGCGCAAGTAGCGTTGCGCCCACCCGGCGGGCGAGAACGCGTTGAAATAGACGATTCGATTGAAGGTGTCGCCGATGCGCGAGACGCGCAGGTAGCACAGCGAATCGAACCCGGCCGCGCGCAGCGCCGGACGTAAAAGCGCTTGGCGCTCCTGCGCGCCATCGGCCTTCGCCAGTTCATATGCGATGCCGGCGAGCCGCTGGCCGTCGGGCGCATCGAAGTCGTGGGACAGTTCGGGAGCGCTATCGAGATCGGCGTCGCCGTAGATTTGGAAGTTCAGCGCTTCGGAATCCATATCGCTGATGCCGTACTGACTCATATTCTGACTCCGGGAAAGAGGCGCCCCCGCACGCCGAAGTGTGAGGGCACAGTATCCCAGCCGCGGCCGTCGCCGTGCAAAACGCGAACTAGTAGTCGCACCGCGTCTTTGCATACGCGAACGTCGAATAACTACGAGACCACGGTATGCCTGCCGATGGCGCTTCGTGGAAGCCAATGCAATCGGTAAGTACTGCACTCGTGCGGAATGTCGGGCAGGTAAGAACCACCTGCTTTCGAGGCGCGGCGGTTGAGGCCGCCGCGCTGTCTTTCCTAGCAACGACCTTAGACGACCAGAAGGCGGCCCGCGAGATAAGCAAGCTGTACGCGATTCAGAACGCCATATTTCTTGCGGATCTGCCGCATGTGATAGTCGACATTGCTGCGCGACATATTCAACTGCTGTGCGATTGCCCGATCGCTGAGACCGCTTGCCGTGAAGTTCAAGATGCGGCGCTGCAGGTCCGATAGCATCGGCGTTTGCGCCATCGATGCCATATGCTCGGCCAAGAACGCATGTACGCCGAGGCCCAAGGCATAGGCTTGACCGACTATGCGATCGTTGATCCATTCGCTCGTTGCGTTGATCGAACTGAAGATTATGACGCTGTGCTCGAAACTGTTCGGGTCGACGAGCCCAAAGGCGATGCCGCTTCGCGTGCCGAAGCCGTCGGCGTCTTGCAAAAAGCGGTGCATGCGTTCGTTCATTTCGCCCGTCGCGATCGCGCTTTCGGTCCGGAGCGTGCCGTGGTCCCATACGAGCGGCCAATCATGCCGGCATGCGAACGCCATGCGCGGGTCGAGGTCGAAGTAGCGCTGGTCCACATAGCGCTGCGCCCAGCCGGGGGGAGAGCACAGATCGAAGTAGCGCGCCCGATTGACGATCTGGCCCAGCCGTGTGAGACGGCAGTAGCAGAACCAATCGAAGCCTATCGCGCGCAGTGCGATCCGCAGTAATTGCTTGCGCTCGTGCGGGGAATGGGCGCGGGCAAGATCGGCCGCGATGTCGGAGATGCGGTCGCTGCCGTTCGCATCGCGTGGTCGTCCTGCGTCATTGCCGACGACAAGTTGACAGTCGGCGAGTTCGATAAAATCGATTGCGCGTCGTGCGTCTCGCTCGCTGTTCGATTTAGCCTTTGGCGAGCGCCCCTCAGTCTCTAAGTTCGTCATCCACCTCTCCATCTTGAAAGCGGCGCTACGCATGGTCGAGCGCCGGTTCATAGCCTTCGACTATAGTCGGAAGAATTTAGATGGATACCGCGCTTTTCAGTAGTGTTCGGGACGCATGCCGCGGTGGACGCAAGACATTTTACGAATTTCACGGTCGATCGAGAACAAGGCGGGCGCGGTCACCGCGTCAGTACCACCTCGGTGTACGTACCGCCCGGCCCGGTGCCGCCCCCGTTCAGCGTGCACCGCATCGCAAAGAAGTTGTTCATGTACAAGCAGTCTTCGCCCCCGCCGGGGCCGTCTCGCGTCGTGCCCGAGCAACTGCCTTGAGGAAAGAAAAACTGTTCGTGCGGTCCCACTCCGCCCGCGTCGTCCCACCAGAAGACCGCGACCGGCTGCGTATCGGCCGCGCCGTTCGCGCCCGGCGAGGCGAGCGCCGAGATTTGCGCGCAAGAGGGTGCCGAGAGTTGCGGATTGCCGCTGTTGCTGCCTGGAATGGAAAAGCAGTTGTACCAAGCTGCCGAGGGAGACAGGCTGTTGGCTTTCAGGCCGTCGAGATAGTCTTGCGTGACGCCCGATTCCACGTACAGCGAGCAGTTGGACAATGCCGAAGTGGCCGTGGTCGGGTATTGCGTCTGGCATTGGTAGCGGGTCGTGCTCGAGCTGAGCGGCGTCGACGTACAGTTCGAGTACGCGGTGCCCGGCGCGTTCACGCCGAAGTAGTTCCACAGGTTGTTGTAGTTCTGGTCGGATGGGATCGGCTCCGGATCCACGCCATCGGGGTGCAGCGGGTTGGGGGGGATATAACTCGTGACTTGGGTGATATTTCCGTTGACGTCCCTCGTCACGTCCGTGGTGTAACGGTAGTTCGTGTGCTGACTCGGCGATTCGTTATCGAGCATCAACGACGAATAAAAATACTGAGTGGCTCCGTCGGGCGCTCCGTACGAGTTGGCGCCCCTAACGGGCGCGGCGCAGCCGATGCCCGCGTTGCCGTCCGTGTCGTTGCGAAGCATCACGCCCACGGGTTGATTCGCGCTGAAGGAGGGCATCGTCTGACCAGGGGGCAGGCTCGCCAACGGATTGGTGCCGGAATACGAGGTCCCGATTTCGTAATAGTTGCCTTGCGTGGTGCCGTTGGCGACGGAGAACGCCGGTACCGACGCATAATCGTAGCCTGCGCCGCTTTTGTTTTTCGGCACCTGGTACAGGTAGACGGTGTTGCCGTCGCAGGCCCACCAATTGATATGGTTGACGACCATGTCGGTCGTGACCACGGGGTCCCCGGCCGTGGCCGAGGCGCTGATCGTCCCCCACGGCGTGAACATCGACATGATCGTCGTGGCCACGGTGGCGCTCGCCGATACCGTGACCGTGTGCGCGGTAGCGCCCGAGCGGGTCGTCCCGTTCGCATTCGCCGTCACGCTGGGCGCGGTGAGCGAGAGGCTGGTGGGCAAGATGGCCTGATCGAAGTAGGTCGTCGCCACGCCGATCGCCCGGCTCTGCTCGCTCGGGTCCGTGAATGCCGCGGCGCCGGCGAGCGCGGCCTCGTCCACCGCAGCCTGCAACGCGCTGCGATATTGCACCATCCTCGCGTAGTCCACGGCGCATCCGATCGAGACGAGAAGCGGCACGAACAGCAGGGCGTACGACAGCGCGATGGCGCCCGAATCGTCGGTAAGCAGGCACCGCAGTGCGCGCAGCCAGCGTCTAGCGGGAACGAAGCGACGGCTCATTGCATTTCCCCTTAACAGCCGTTGCATGCGATGGGCGCATTGCCGCGTGGGCGGGCTAAGGCTGTTTGCGTAATCGTGATCGGAATCGGCAAGAGGTACTTCAGCAGCGACTGGTACTGGTAGGTCGCCTGCACGACGATTACGCTGTCGCCGGGCGTGCCCGCGTTCGGTATGAGATTCTTCGGCGTCGTCGCGAGGGCGATCGCTTTACCGCCCAACGGCGCGGCCGTCACCCAGCATTCGTTGTCGTCTTCCCAGTCGAGTTGCGCGGAGCCCGCCGAGTTCGACACGCTCGCCATGGCCACCGCGAGCGAGTCCGGCGGAAACGGCGTCATCATCATCTGCCCCGCGCTACAGAAGTTGCCGAGCGAGCTCCATCCGCCGGCGCTGACGCCCGCGCTCTGCTGAGCGATCAGGTCGGCCATCGCCGCCGTCGCGCTCTGCAGCTGCATGGTTGCGCGGACGTACTGCGCAATTTCGTAGCCGACGAACAACAGCGGAATCATGAGCGGCAGTACGAGCGCGAACTCCATCGCGACGACGCCGCGCGTATCGGCGAGGATGGTGCGCACTTTGCGTAACATCAGTAGGGCTCCGTTTGAAAAGCCACGGTCGACATCAGCGTCGGCGAGGCGCCGCGTGCAAACGTCGCGAATGCGTAGCCGATCTGCACCACCACGTCGTTCTTGGGGCCCAACGCATCGAATTGCTGGGTCCCGCCGTTACCGAAATCGACCGTCGTCAAGTTCCAGAAACCGGAGCCGGCCGGCGAGCCCGTCGGTGCCGCGACAACGCGCAAAAGCAGGTTTTGTGTGCAGTCGTGAACGAGGCTGAAGTTGCCGAGGGCAAGCTCGTTGCCGCATAGCCGGGCTTTCAAAGCAGCCTGGTATCCCGAGCCGGTGTAGTAGCCGATGCGGATCATGCGCGCGGCATCGCGCGCCGCGTTATCGAGCAACGATTGCGCGACGAAGAGAAACGCGAGCATGACGATGCCGAATAGCACGATGAGAAAGGGCAGCACGATCACGGCGAATTCAAGCGCGACGGCCCCGCGCTCGCGCCGAGGATGCACCCTCATGGTCATATCGATGCTCATTGCGGATCGAGCAGCGGCGCTTGATGCCGCAAGGCCCATGTCTCGGGGGGCGCCGTGTCGCTGAGTCGCTCGGTCACGGGCGCCTGCCCGCCGGCCATCGGCAATCGAATCGCGCGCACGCCGATTTCGGTTGCCGGCGGCAGCGTCGCGATCTGCACGCCGCCCGGCAGCGACTGAAGCTTCGCGCGCACTACCTTGTAGAACGTGACGTTGTCCTCGGCGCTCTTACGCGGCAAATCGCGCGCCAACACTTTATCGGCCGCGTCGTTGTTGCCCAGCAGTCCATAGGCGAGCGCCAGGTCCTGACGTGCCTGCGCGGGCGCGCCGGGCTGGCCGGCGACATCGAGCAATAGATTCGCGCCCCGGCGAACCTGGCCGTCGAGTACGTACGACAATCCGAGATCGATCGTCAGCATGACGTCGCCCGGGTGCGCGCGCAGCGCCTCCTCGAACGTCCGCTGCGCGGCGTGGGCATCGCCCTTGACGGCGTAGGCGGTACCGAGCCCGGCGCTCGCGAAGCGGCTACCCGGCTCGCGCGAGAGCAACTGCCGATACAGTGCGATCGCGTCGTCGAGTCGTCGTTGGCGCAAATCGAGCCGTGCTAACTCGAGCACCGGCTCCGTCCGCTTGGGGGCCACCGCAATCGCGTGCCGGTACGTCTGCCTCGCGCGCTCGAAGTCGCCCGCGTCCGCCAAGGTCGTTCCCATTCCGATCAGCGCATCGACGTCGTTCGGATGCTTCTCGAGCGTCTTGGCATAGAGCGACGACGCGAGCGAAATATCACCGCTTTGCAACGCGCTCGTCGCCAGCGACGCGTCGCTGAGCTTGACGTCGCCCGTGGTGCGCTCGATGTGTTCGGCGGGAAGCCCCGCATGCGTCTCGGATCTGACGGAGGTTACCGTGCAGGCGCAAATCGGCATGGCGAGGAATACGAGGGCAACCGCCCGTAGGGCTCGATTTTTGATCATGGATGAAACACCGTCATGAGGCGCAGCACGGCAGGGCCGGCCGCAATGAGAACGACCGTCGGCAAAATGAAAAACATCATGGGCAAGGTGATCTTGATCGACAGCTTGGCCGCGCGCTCTTCCAGCCGGCGCATGTGCTGCGTTCGTTCCGCGCGTGCCAGCACCTGCAACGCTTGCGTGATGGGCGTGCCGTAACGTTGCGACTGGTTCAGCGTCGTCACTAGCGCGCGTAACGAAGCCACGTCCACGCGCTCGGCGAGATTGCGCAAGACGGCGGAGCTGTCGCTGTCGATGCGCAACTCTTGCGCCGTCAGCTCGAGTTCGCGTGCGAGCGCGGGAGCGATGGCACGCATTTCCTCCGCGATGCGAACGACGCTCGCGGCGAGGCTGTGCCCGGCATTCGTGCAGATGACCAGCAGATCGAGCGCGTCCGGCAGTGCCGATGCGATTTGCGCTTGGCGTCGCCGCGTATAAATCTGCAGTGCGAACTCGGGCAGCATCATGCCGATCATGAAAAAGGCGCCGGCGACGATGATACGGAGTACCAACAATTTTTCGACGACCGGAATGTGATGACCGAGCACGAACATCGTCAGTGCGGCGATGCCGCCGAAGAGCACCTTGATGCCGATGAGCGCCGACGCCGCGCGATTGCCGCGGAAACCGGCGCGTAGCAGGCGCTTGGCCAACTCGCTGCGATGGGCCGCCTCGAATATCGGGAGCCGTTCGCCGAGGGCTGCCAGGCGCGCGCCGAGGCGCTGCGCGAACGAACTCGGCGCCGCATCGGCGACGTCGACGGTGCGCGGCGCGTCTCCGAGCGTGCGGGCGCGCTGAGCGATGCGTGCGGCGGGCGTCGCATTGCGGACGACCGCGAAGGCGGCAAAGACCAGAACGGCGGCCGATAGGATCGTATCGACGAGGGAGGGCATCATTTATGCGTGTCCAATTTGGCGATCTTTTGGATGATCAGAAGGCCGAACGTCAGCAGTGCCCCGCTCGTCACGACGATCATGTGGCCCGGTTTCGTATCGAGCAGGATCTGGACGTATTCGCGATTGACCGTATAGAGCAAGCCGAACACGAGCGGGGGGACGCAAGCGATGATGCGGCTCGCCAGCCGGCTTTCGGCGGTCAGCGCGCGACTCTTCATGCGGACGTCCTTGCGCGAGCGCACGATATCGGACAGACCTTCGAGCGTGTCGCTGAGCGGCCCGCCGGTTTCGCGCTGCAACAGCAACGCCACGCAGAAAAACGAAAATTCGGGCACGCGCAGGCGATGCATCGCTTCGTTCAGGATCCGGTCGAATTCGATGCCCAAGCGGAGACTGTCGGCGATCTTGCGAAATTCGAGGCAAACGGGGGCCGCGCATTCGTCGGCGACGATCTCGATGGCGCGCACCGTCGGAACGCCGGCGCGCACGGCGCGCACCATCAATTCCAAAGCGTCGGGAAACACGTTCAGAAAACTAAGGCGAAAGCGCTCGACGAGTTGCCGCGACACCCAGTTGACGCCGAACGCCGGCAGCACGACGAGGAGCACCGGAAGCGACCATGAGGGCATGACGTCGATCCGGGCGATGCCAACCGCGGCGACGGCCGCCGACACCGCGACGAGCGCCGCTAGCCGCAACCCGTTTTTGCCGCTGACGACCTCCAGGTATCGAAGGCGCTCATCGAGCCTTGCCCATAGCTTTACGCGCCGGTTGCGTTCGTTGAACAACGCGGCGCCGTCGGCCGGGCGATCGCCGGCCGGTACGTCGCGTGCGTCGTCGAGTTCGGCAAGGCGCGCACGCATGACGGCCGAGGGGCGTGAGCGCAGCGCTTGCAGCGCCGTATGGACGATGAGCCCGCTCCCGAGGACGGCGAGGAAAACAGCGAGCGCGAAGACGTTGGGCGCGCTCATGAATGAATCGCTTTCTTGAGGCCTTCTTCGAGGCCGAAATGAGCGGCACGCGCGGAAAAATTCGGGCGCAGCGCCGAACCGACGAACCGGCCTTTGATCTCCTCGACGGCATGCGTATCGTCGTATTCGAACGTGAACAAATCCTGAGTCAGAATCACTTCGCCTTCGAGACCGACGATCTCGGTAATGTGGGTGACGCGTCTCATGCCATCGCGCATGCGCTCGGTTTGCACGATCAATTGAACGGCGCTCGCGATCTGCCTGCGGATGGACACCAACGGCAAGTTTCCGTTGGCCATGATCACCATGCTTTCGAGCCGCGTAATCGCATCGCGCGGCGTGTTCGCGTGTACGGTCGTCATCGAACCGTCGTGGCCGGTGTTCATCGCCTGCAGCACGTCGAACGCTTCCGCGCCGCGCGTTTCGCCGAGGATGATGCGGTCCGGGCGCATCCGCAGCGCGTTGCGGACGAGATCGCGCTGCGTGACGGCGCCGAGCCCTTCGGCGTTTTCCGGGCGGGTTTCGAGGCTCACCACGTGGGGCTGCTGAAGCTGCAGTTCGGCCGCGTCTTCGATCGTCACGACGCGCTCGCGCGCATCGATGTAGTGCGACATGGCATTGAGCAGTGTTGTCTTGCCCGAGCCGGTGCCGCCCGAGATGACGATGTTCAGGCGGCACGCACTGGCAATTTCGAGCACGCGCGCCATCGGCGCGGACAGCGTGCCTTGCGTCGTCATGCGCGTGAGCGTGATGTCGCGCTTGGCGAATTTGCGAATCGCGATGCATGCGCCTTTGAGCGCGAGCGGCGGCAACACGACGTTGACTCGGCTGCCGTCGGCGAGGCGCGCATCGACCATCGGACTGCTCTCGTCGACACGCCGTCCCACCGACGCCGCAATGCGCTGCGCGACGTTCACCACGTGTGCGTTGTCGCGAAACTTCAGCGTTGTCAGCTCCAGCCGGCCGCAACGCTCGACATACACCTGATCCGCTCCGTTGACGAGGATATCGGTGACGGAATCGTCGGTCAGCAGCGGCTCGATGGGGCCGACGCCGAACATGTCGTTGAGGATCTCGTCGACGGCTTGCGCGAGCTCTGACTGCGTAAGCTTCAGGCGCTCCCGTTCGACGATTTCGGCGGCCAACCGGGTGATTTCCGCCTGCACGTGCTCACGCGTGCGCATCACCGCGGCCGAGACGTTCATCGACGCAAGGACGAGCGAGCGGATGATGCGAAAGCCGTCGGAACGAATCAACGTGCCGGCATTCGCGCTGCCGACGGCGGGACTCTTATCCGGCGAAGACGGGCGATCTCGGGAAGCGCTTTCGCGGTTACCCTTCGGCAGCCTCGAGGCGGGCGAGGCGTCGGAGGCGGGATCGAGGTCTACCCCGGCCGTCTCGTCGACATAAGGGGACGCCGGGTTCGCATCGAACGAGACGGGCACATGCTCGAGCGTCCTTGCCTCGGCGGGCTCGGCCCGCCATGCCGTCTTTTTCTGACCGAACATCATGTGCTCCGTTTCGATAACAACCTGGCGTACCACGCGCTGGACGCCGCCAGCGGTCGGCCGCTGAGACTGTCTGCGAGCGCGGCGATCGCATCGCGATAGCGGGACTTGCCCGGCGGGGCCGGTTCGCCGAGGTTCTCGGCCGTTGCCAACGCGGCGCCGTCGAAAGGCAATTCGAGCAAGACTTGACGGTGGATCGCGCCCACGAAGTCGCCCGTCTTCAGGCGGCCGCTTGTCGCCGCGTTGGGCGAATTCAGGATCACGGATGTCGAGGGTGGTTTTTCCCGGTTGTCGATGTGGCGTGTCAGGCGTAGGACTTCGCGTGCCGAGTGAATCGAGGGATCGGCCACGAGATAGAGGACCTGCGCCTCGCCGATCCCGGCGTCGGCCAGCGCGTGGCCTTGTCCCGGAATATCGAGCAAGATGTAGTGGAAGTGAGGCTTGAGCCGCTCGAGCACTTCGCCGAGCGCGCCGTCCGGCACGCGCAGCGGCTCGCCGTAGGGCAGCTCTGCCGACAGGACGAACAAGCGGTTGCCGCGTGCGACCAGCGAGCGCTCGACGAATTGCTGATCGAGGCGGTCGGCATCGCGCAGCACGTCGATCAGCCCGTTATTGCTTTTCAGGCCCAGCATCGAGTTCGCGGCGCCGCCGTGCAGGTTGAGGTCGACGAGCGCAATGCGGCGGCCGGCGTTCGCGAGATGGTGCGCAAGGTGCGTGGCGACCGTCGTGACGCCGACGCCGCCACGGGTACCCGCGAATCCGATGGCTTTGCCGGTGCGCGACTGGCGTAGCGGCTGAGCATCGCGGCCCGACCCGATCGCGCGGCGCAGCAGCTCGATCGTGAGCGGCTTGACGAGATAGTCCTGTACGCCGATTTCGAGCAGATTGCGAAAGAGACCGACGTCGTTCGCGGCGCCGACGACGATCACTTGCACCGACGGCTCGCAAACCGCGGCAAGCCGCGCGAGCTCCGACAGCGGCATGGCTACCGCCGAGACATCGACGACGAGCTGGGCGGGCGAACGTTGCATCTTCGAGACGTGCTCGATTGCTTCGTCGATACCGCCCGTTTGAACATAGGCGTGGGCGATGTTCTGTTCTTGGGCGAAGCGCTGCATCAAGTCTTCGCTGTTGCGATCCCCGACGAACGCGACGAAGTTCGCGGAAAGGCTGCTCTTGCGTTGTGCGCTGGCCAGTTTGAGCAAGGAGTTCATATCGAGTGACCGTCTCACTTGTTGCCGTTCGACGACGGATCGACGCTGGACGTGCTGCTGCTTTGCAGCGGCGTCACCTTGCCGGTCTCGTAGCGGCGAACGGCATCGCCCGCGACACCGGCATCGGCGCCGCCGAACGGCACCGGGTCCGTCAGGTCCGACCCACGCGCGAGCATCACCGCGAGGTTCGTATAGGTGGCGCAGCCAAACGCGATGTCGGGGCGTGCCGCGCCCGCGTCGCGGAAGTCGGAATGCTCGACGAGCAGCGCGCAATCGGGGGGCACGGCGTGACCGTCGCGCAGGCGGATGACGGACGCATCGGGCAGGCCCAGTCGCGGCGGCGTCGACATGCAGCCGCCGAGCAGCGCGGTGAACAGCGCGATGAGCGGCGCCGCCGATCGAATCCAGGTGGTGAGCATCGTCCCTCCTCAGTAGACGAAGCCGGCTGTGCCGACGAGACGCGGCGTCGATCCGTCGAGCGGATCGAGCCCGGTTTTTCGCTGCAAAATGGTTTCGATGTCGGAACTCGGTGTCATGACGCTGTCCTCGGCACTGACGATTTGCGCCGCATTGGCCGGATGCACGAGGTAGGGCGTGGCGATGACGACGAGCTCGGTCTTGTTGTTCTGGTAGTTCTTCGACGAAAACAGGCGGCCGAGGATCGGAAGCTTGCCGAGGCCCGGCAGTTGCGAAACGATGTCGCGCGTTTCGTTCTGCAGCAGTCCGCCGATGGCGAAGCTCTGGCCGCTCGAGAGTTCGACCGTGGTTTCGACGCGCCGTACCGAGAGGCCCGGCACGCTGAGCGAATTGGTCGTCACGGCGTTGGTCGTGTCGATCTCGCTGACTTCGGGGCGCACCTTCATGCTGATGCGATTGTCGTCGAGCACGGTGGGCGTGAAGGCCAGGGAGACGCCGAACTGTTTGAACGCGATCGTGACCGTGTTCTGTTGCTGGGCCACGGGGATCGGGAATTCGCCGCCCGCGAGAAAGCTTGCGGTTTGCCCCGACAGTACCGTCAAGTTCGGTTCGGCGAGCACGGTCAGCAAGCCATCCTGGTCGAGCGCGTCGATCACGTTCTGAACGGACGAGTGGGCGGTTCTGAAGCCTGTCAGCACGCCCGTCGCGGCCGACGGCGGCAACTCATAGAAGCCTTGCGTCGGGTTCACGATTTCGCGGCCGCTCAACAGACCGACCACGAAGTTGCCGATGCTGCCGACCGCGGACCAGTTCACGCCGAGTTGCTGCGTGGCGTTGCGGTCGATTTCGACGATGCGCACACGCAAATACACCTGCGTCGGCTGCTTGACCGTCAAATGATTGATCAACGTTTCCTTCTCGCGCAGCGCGGGCGTCAAGGTCTGCGTGATTGCGTCCACTTCCGCGGGCGAGTTGACGGCGCCCGAGATCATCAGCGAGCCCGGCGCCGACGCGAGCTTCAGCGATAGATGCGCAAAGCGCTGCCGCAGCAGGCCGTCGAGCGCTTCGAGATCGCGCTGCACGACGACCGCGCGGCGCAGGATGACACGGTTGTTCGGTCCGAGCGCAAAGAGCGTCGTGCGGCCTTCTTTCTTGCCCACGACGAACACCGAGTTCGGTGTCGGCACGTGGATGTCGGCGACGTCCGGGTCGGCGACGAAGACGGCGACGGCCGCTTGCCCGAGCTGGACCACTTCGCCGGAGCCCGATGCGATTCGCAACGGCTCGAGTGCCTGAACCGGCCGCATGGCGAGGAGGGCCGCCAGCGCGGTGCAAGCGATGGCGAACAGGCGAGCAAGGCGCCGGCCGAGCCCGAGGCGCGGGGCGGCAGGGGGCGGGCGCCGGGAGTCGTGCGCGAGGAGGGCGGCTGTCATGGGTTCGAGGCTGAAGGTCCGGCGGGAGAAGCGATAGGCGGCAGGCCCGGTGCGGATGGCGCAGGCGCGGCGTAGGGTGCGGCGCCTGCTTGGGCGGGCGATACTTCGGCCTCCTGATCGCTTTTGCTCGAGCCGCGATAGACGAGGACCGCGGGCGCTTGCGGGGCGCGCGGCATCCCGCCTTTCTCGATCGCGGGCAGCGCGCGCACGGCGCGCGAGACGTCGCCTGCCCAGATCGGCGGTGTGTTCTCCGGGGTGGCTTCGGCCGGTGGTTGCGCGCCCGGCGTCGAATGAACGAGCGTGGCGAAGCTGCGCAACGCGAGCGAAAGCGTGCCGAGGCGCGCGGCAATCGCGACGACCTCTGCCGTGCGCGGATCCACTTCGAGCGTCACGGTGCGGGCGTGGGCGGTGCCGCCTTGTGTCGTATCGCCCTTGGGGCGGGTGAATTCGCTGCCGACGGCGAGCACGCGAACGTGATTGACGACGGTCTCGCTCGATACCGACAAGCGCGGCGAATCGGTCTTGCCGTTCAGATTTTGCGTGAGGATGAGGTCGACGTAGTCGCCGGGCTGAATGAGGCCCGCGTTGCCGGAGACATCGTCGATAGCCACGGAGATGGCGCGCATATCGGGCTTGAGCGCGGCCGCGAGAAAGCCCGGGGCATTCGGAAACACGACGTCGCGCGAGGTCACGATGGCGCCGGCGGTCACGGCGTGCAGAACGACGGCACCGGCGACATCGGGGGTGGCCGGGTCGTTTTGCAGGACGGCGCCGACGGGCGCGCGTCCCGAGGACATGTCTTTCCAGGCGAGGTCGCTGTCGCGCAGCAGCAAGCCGGGAGGCAAATCGCTCGCGGCGATTCTGACCCGCTGCACGGAGGCAGACGACGTGTGCGCGGACGCTGCGATGAACAGCATGCGCAAGATCAGCGCGGCGACGATGGCAACACCCACGAGCAGTGCGAGTTTCACTGTGCTCGACATGACGATGTCCGCATGGTTTTATCCGTTGATGAGCGTGTGAGGCAGTAGGGCGAACCAGCCCGCGATGGCAAGTGGAACGCCATACGGCAGGCCGCGCTTGGCCGAGCACCAATGTCCGAATGTCGAGGCCGGCACGAGCCGATCCGCCGCAACGCCGATGAGCAACAGCGGGAGACCGCAGAGCGAGACGAGCGCGAGCGTCGGGCACGCGGCACGTGCGCCGACCCACAGCAGCAGCATGCTCGCGAGCTTCACGTCACCGCCGCCCAACTGCCCCGCCACGTGCAGGCACGCGCCGATCGCAAAGCAAACGCACGCGGTCAGAACGTGTTGCGCAACGACATCCCATGGCATGGCAATGAGCCAAGCGTGCACGAGATACAGCGAGCCGAAAGCCGCGACGAGCGGATCGGGCAAACGCCGGTCACGCAGATCGGTCCACGACAACGCGAGCAGCAAGACCCCTGCGATATAGCAAATCGCATTCGGCATGATGGCGATCGAGCGCGGCGTTCCGTGAGGAACGCCAAAAACGCTCGTGCTGAGCCGTTACGCAGGCGGATTGATTTGGTTTTGAATCTTCGTGAGAAGCTGAGAGAACAAGCCCGGAATGCCGGTTTGCCCGTCTTGAAGAAGCACCCCGGCGGCGACGACGGCCACCACGACGATGCCTGCGAGAACGGCATATTCCATCGAGCTGACACCCCGGTCGTCGCGCGCGACGGTTTTCAGGAGAGAGAACATGAGAAACCCCGACTCATTGATTTGATTAGTAGTACTACGTATTTGATTCGTGGCGTGGTCTTGTCGATGACGGCCACTCGTTCTTCGATTCTGTTGCTTCGGTTGCTGCTTTGGTCTGCGATTCCACTATACCGAGGCCGATGTGACCCGTTCAATTCCGGCATTACGTAGACTTCGATCGATTGCGCACCGGCTAGGCGATGCGAACTACGAATTCGCGCTCGTGATGCGTGCCGAGCGGGGCCGCGATTTCAAAGCACGCGGCCTGCGATGTAGGCGAGCTGTACGCGGTTGACCGCGTTGTACATCTTCTTCAATTGGCGCAAGTAATAGTCGACGTTGTGAGGCGACGTGGCGAGCCGTTCTGAAATGTCTTTGTCGTTCAGGCCGAGCGTGAGCAGCTCGAGGATCTTGCGGTGCATCGGACTGAGGTGACCCGCGTGATTCGGCCTATGGAGATGGACCGAGCGCGACAGAAGAAATTCGTGCAACCCCACGCCGATCGCATAAGCGTGACCGACCGCGGTATCGAGTATCCGGTCCCTGGAAGGGCGCGATGACGCGAAAATCACGATGGCCGTTTCGAACGCACCGGGCGCGGCGAGACCGAACGAGACGCCGGACAGCATGCCTGCCGCGTCCGCGGCGCAGCGCAGACGTTCGGCGTGCGCGAACCGCTTGGCCGGCTGCTGCGCCGATGCCGAAGCCGTGCCCGGAGCGGCTGTCGAGGGCGGAGTAAGCGCGATCGTTTGCAGGTCCCAGAGCAGGGGCCATTCATGGCGGCTCGAAAACGCGAGCCGCGCATCGACATCGAAGAATCGCTCGCGCAAATAGCGCGCGGCCCAGAGCGGTGGGCAATAGGTCTCGTAGTAAGCGAGCCGCCTGAAGGTCTCGCCGATGCGTGTGGCACGGACATAGCAAAGCGTATCGAAGCCCGCGGCGCGCAAGGCGCCGCGCATCAGACGTTGACGGGCTTCGGTGCCATCGGCCGAGGCCAATTCGTCAGCGAGTCCGCCCGGGGGCCGGCTCGATTGTTCGTCATTCGTGCGCGCGGTATCGACTCGCACCAGATCGGCGTCGCTGAATGTCACGAGGTCGGACGACTCGCGATCGGCTTCGCCTATGTAGTGACTCATGAATGTTCCTCGCGGTGAACCTTGCCTTTCTCGCACCCGCATTCGCGCTTGATAGAAGTATCGCCGCGGGGGGTGCTCGCGCGCTTTGAGGAAATCAGTAGTCAAAATGCGAATTCGGCGGCGCGTGGGGAAATGCACTACGGAATTCCGTCATCGATGAGCGGGCGCCTCGCGCGATCATCCAACGAGGAGCACCACGAGCGGGCTGCGCCCGTGCCTCGTAGCCGATTTGTCGTTCACGTCGTTCGCGGAGAGAGAGATGGATGGGCCTGCAGTGGATTGCTTCGACGACTCTTTCGATATCGAGCCTGCGCCGCTCGAGGCGATGCAGCGCGAGGCAAACGAACTGCATGGGGGACGGAAAGTGGTAAGCGGTGCTCGGACGATCAGAAAAACTTCCCAAGTGGCGATGCCGGCCGTCGGGCCTTCCGCCCGTGGTGTTGCGCGCACCGAGCCGGTGGCGGCGGAATCGGCCGAGCCGGTCGTGAGCGCGCACGTGCACGCGCCGGGAGGCGACATGCGGATCGCGTCCGACCTCTTGGCGGTGCGGGACTCGGAGGAGCGGATGCGCCTGGTGCGCGGCATGCTGAGCGTAATCGGCTTTCGCGAATTGGCCTATATGACGGTGCGGCCCGGCGACGAGCCCTTCGGCCGTTCGTGGGCGATCGAGTCCAATACGCGGCGTCATTTCGGCGTCGAGTATTTCGATGCGGGCTATCACATGCACGATCCGCGTCTGGCTTCGGTGTTGTGTTCGAACGCTCCGCTCGCGTGGGATATGCAGTGGCTCGTGCAGGCATGGCGGCGCGAGGGCGCGCCGCATGCGCTGCGTGGGCTCTTCCAAGCGCTCGAGGAGGACGATATTCGTAGCGGCGTGATGTTCGGCATCACGATCGTTCCGAGTGGGCTGCGCGCGGTCGTCAGTCTCGCCGCGGGTACCGTCAGCCGCGATTGGATCGATTGCAACGTGCTGACGCAGGCGCTGACGCTCGGCCTGTCCTTGCATCGCGCAATGTCGGAACCGGTGAATAACGGTCAGCAGGACGAATTGTCGGAGATGCAACTGCGCATTCTGACCTGCCTTGGGAGCGGTCTTTCCGATAAGCAGATTGCGCAGCGGCTGCAGACCACGGCGCACAACGTGGACTACCACTTGCGCATGCTGCGCCGGCGATATGGCGCCGCCAATCGGATTCAGCTCGCTTATCTGGCGGGCGCAATGGCGCTCGGCTAAACGTTGCGTAGGAGGGCGATCGATTTTCTCGCAGCGGTGATCAAAGACTACGGAAGAGTCCCATGGATTGAAATATATCCGTAACATATTCTCGAATCTTAAGCTTGGGATCAATTTTTTCTACATTTTTGATTCGCTGAGATTCGGAGGTCGTAATGGGGCTGGCGCCGATCGTTTTGGACAATGGGCAGGTTCTTTAT
>NZ_PNYA01000031.1 GCF_002879885.1 Trinickia dabaoshanensis | reverse complement strand
ATCGAGGCATTCGGGCAGAAGTGAAACCTGCTTGCGGTCATCGCCTTCAACGAATCGCTTCATGAGTCACCCGGCGGTCGATGCGTTGATTCAGTTTAGGCGATGACTACGTTTTCACACAGCCTCGGCCCATTCCGGACTCAGAACGACACCACACCGCGTGCCAAAAAGCGCGTGGACAAACCCTCAGCTCGTCCCCGTCGGACAAACAGGCGCGTACGTGCCGAAGATGTGCCGCTCTACGTTGCGATGAAGGTTTTTCGCCGCTTCATTGGCGAGCGTAGGAGTGGCATAGGCGGCGAACCACCACCACATGCTACCCCGGCCTCCGGGGCGCAGCCACGGATAGGCAAGCCGTTCCTCGCTCGACGACCATTGGTCGACGGGAATCGCATGCGCCGGGTGACGGCCTGTGGGCCCTCCTTTGCCCGCGATTCCCAGCACCACCCCTACTTGGCGCTGAGCGCGGATCGCGGCATGCGGAACCGTACCGGCAATGACAAGTTCCCGCGTGCGAAGAACGTCCCGCATCGCTAGAAACTCTTCGTCCCTCAACGTCCGGCTGCCACCAGGTTGAGCCGCACGCGCGTTGACGACGTTGAGCGCCGTCACGCGGCCACCCAACAGTCGTTCGGCAGCGAGATGTGAATTCAGCGGAAAGATCGTCAGTGGATCGACCATCGCAAGATCGATGGTGACCGCGCCGAACACGCTGGAAAATGGGAGTCCTCGCGTCGACAACGCCGGCCGGTTCGATACGCCCGTGGAAATGAAGCGCTTCTGCCAGCCGCGCGTATGGCTGAGGAGTTGCTGAGACGTCAGCAGAGCGACTCCTTCAAGCACGCGATGCCGCGAGCTTTGAGCGGACGAGTAAATTTCGCGTGCCTGGGCTTTGCCCGTATGAGGCGCTTGTAGGTCTTGCGAGAGGTCGAGGTTGAGGGCGTCCGATTGGTTCAGGCCGCGGGCGACAAAGCGCCTAACGAATGTATCCGTGTTCGGAGCGTAGATATAGTGCTTCCCGGGTTCGGCGACGCGCTCGACGACGGTCGACCGTGCGCCGGCGGGTTGAACGGCAATCGGCCGAAACCGGGCGCTTCCGAAAGCGACCGAGCCAAGCACGACGAGCGTACTCTGTACGCCGCGTTCTGTAGAGTGACGCGCAAAAATCTGGACGGAATCGTCGCGCATCAAATCGACGGACCAAGGATCTTTGCTGAACTGGATTTGTCCGGGGCATCGCTTGAGCAGTTTGTCGGCCAGGTCATGCCAGTCCTTACCGTGCTGCAGATGCGCCTTTTCGTACGAGTGAAGAATGGGATGCGCGTTCCCGCCTGTGGCGAGCTTGTTCTTCATCGTCTCGTAGTCGATAGCGGCTTGCGCGTGCTTCTCGCGCGCATACGCGTCGAAAACGGTGGAGATCTTCGCAACTAGAAATGCCCACTTGGCAGGCACTGCCGTCGCCGGAATGAACTCAAACTTATGTCTGAAAGCGGCCTGCAGATACGAGCCCTTGGACAACGGTGCAGGTCCGGGTGCCGACGGCACGACGGAAAAGTCGGGGGCGACGCCGTCACAAAGCGTTGCCACGACCGCATCCGCAAAACGATCGGCCCCGGCCTCCAGTTCGGGATCTTCGAGCAGGACAGGTCCTTCGGATGGCGCAGCAAGGATTCGGTGTTGGAGCGTATGCGCTAGTTCGTGCGCGAGAAGCCGCAGGCCCTCGCGTGTCTCGACTGAAGGCGCGTCGTGCGCGAGTAGAACATCTCGCCCCACGGCCAAGCCCCACATGCCCAAGCGAGACGGCAGCGCGGATCGCCGGATGGTAGTGCCCGAGAAATCAACCCCGAACCAGTGCTGGATTTCTCGCGAACGGACGCGCGCGCGATGAACTTCTGAAATGTTTTTAGTTGATTTCATCATTTGAATCCCCCGCGCGCGAGTATGCCCGAGGGCTCCGGCGAGCGCAAACGATGAATCAGCTACCTTGTGCGAGTCGGGACAGCACATGCGGCGCGCCCCAACGCAAGCCGCGATTGTGGAGCAATGCGCGATGACCGTACTCAGTTTCGAGGGGATAGCAGGCGTCGATCTCTGCGACACCATCGGTGACGGGCTGTCCGACTTGAATCGTCATATCGAACGCGTGCTCGAACGCCAGCAGAACATCGCTCATTCCTGCCCTCCCACCGGGCCAAGCTTGGCCAGCAGCCGAATCAGTTTCGGGTTGCGGGCGATCAATACCAGTACGGAAAACCCATGGCGGGAGCAGGCGAAGCGATGAAGCGGAGCGAGCCATGGTGAGAGGCGTCCTGGTCACCGGATAGAGCGCACTTTACGCAAAGGTAGTTTCTCAGGCAAACTGTTATGGTGCATAACAATATCTCGCTCACATGGATGGAGACGACATCATGCGAATCATGATCGCGGGCGCGGGTATCGGCGGCCTAACGCTCGCCCTCGCGCCGCATCGCCGCGGCCTCGACGTAACCGTATTTGAGGCGGTCGAACAGCCCAAGGCACTCGGCGTCGACATTGGATGACGAAACCGGCGGCACGCTGTCCCAACAGCTCGTGCGCGTCTTGACACTATCTCACTGAGGAACCCACACCATGGAATCGAAACGCGATACGCGCGGCTTTGCCGAAACGATTAGCCAATACCTGACGCTTTTGGAACAGGGGGATACCGAAGGCATCGTCGCCTTGTTCACCGAGGATGCGCAGATCTATTCGCCGTTTCTCGGCTGGATGACGCCGGCACCGTTCTTCACGAAGGTTCGTGAAGCTTCCGGGCAAAGCCGGATCACCCCCATCGACACCCTGGTTAGCATCTCGGGTAACGCGCGGGCGATCGGATATTTCACTTACGACTGGGGATTGAAAGACGGCACGCAAGTGAGTTTCGATTGCTGCGACGTCTTCGACTTCTCTGATGACGGTCGCATCCGGAAGATGACGATCATCTACGATACTTACCCCATCCGCGTGCAGGTTGGGGATAAGTACCAGTAAGTGGGGCACTGAGTCGTCTGTCCGTTCTCATGCGCGACCACCTTCAGTAGTCGTACACATGCTCCGTCACCAGGCCGTCCTTCCCCGCTACCGCCAGGAAATCGGACAGCCTGCGAACCGGTATCAGCAGCGCGACCCGTCGGGTATGGGCAGGCATCGTTAGCGGCTGTTCAAACAATAGGCGGCCGCTGCCGGCCGGCAATGCCGTGCCGTCCTTCACCCACAGCGTGACCAGAATCTCCGAGGTGTTGCCGGCGATATCGGTCAAATGGATACCCTGTTGCGCGAGCGATGTCGCCGCGAGCCTGAAGTCGAAATAGCGTGGCAACGCCAGTAACGCCCGACCGTCCGGCAAACGGGCAAGCACGCTGACGTGAGCCGGCGCCGACCAGCCGTCGGGCAAGTGGTCCACGACCACATCGGTGGTCATCAGGGCAGGCGTATAGGCGGCCCGCGTTGCCTTTTCGATTAGTTTTCCATACACGGCCTTGATCGCGTATTCGGTGGTCAACGCGTACCGGCGTTCCCATTTGCGCACGAGCCCCGGCCCCCACATCGGGACGTCGCTCCAAAGATGACGCAGCCGCGCGCTGAAGTCGAACAGGTACCACGGCTCCTGACGGATGAAGTCCACGTACTCCTGAGCCGCCTGAGCGCCATAGCGGTCTTCATCGGTCAGCTTTTTCCCGCCGAGCAGCCAGCTCGCGCGGCCCACTGTATTTTCGTAGATGGAGCGCAGCGCATATTCCACGGTCGTGCTCGAAGCGATCACCCAGATCATCACGTGGTAACCGGGATTGAGCGGATAGCGGTCGCGCATCTGCTCGCGCGTGACGGCCGCGTAGCTCGACCAGAGCTGAGCGATCTGGTCCAGAAACGGAAAGTCGTGCGACGGCCCGGTTTGCACCATCCGCGCGTACTCCGCGGGACTGTGCACGAGATACCACTCCGGAAAAGTCAGCAGCGTCTGCTCGGCGCCGCGGCGATCCGCTGCCGGCACGGGGCTTTGGTATGAGGCGCCCGGTGCCCCGGGCGTCGAGGGGGACATCGCCGCACGCGCAGCCGGCGTGGCGAATGTGAGCGCGGCGCCGATGGCGAGTAGCGCATTCCGCAACTGTCGCATCATGCCGCCTCTCCATTGCGCACGAACGCCATCAAGACGTTGTCCGACGGATCGCCCTGCTGGGTTAGGCGCAAGCCGGTATGGCGAAAGCCTGCTG
Source organism: Trinickia dabaoshanensis (assembly GCF_002879885.1). GTDB lineage: Bacteria > Pseudomonadota > Gammaproteobacteria > Burkholderiales > Burkholderiaceae > Trinickia > Trinickia dabaoshanensis. The sequence continues at coordinate 85,005 of NZ_PNYA01000031.1, read as the reverse complement.
CTTCGATGCGCGATATCCAGTCGTCCACACTAGCGAAATGTCGGAGTTCCGACCTGTTCGTTTCCCATGTTTCGCCGAGCCCCGCGTTGAAGACCGTATGGGCGAGCGAAACGAATGCGTCCATGGTCGGCGTCGTAACATCGTGATCGCGGACCACGAAATAGCCCCCCGGGCGGACGATCCGCGCGATCGACTCGAGAAACGGCGCGAGCTTTTCCGGCGCCATGTGGTGTAAGCCGACAAAGCAGCTCACCAGGTCCGCGCTTGCGGCAGGCAGCGCGATGGGCGCGTAGTCGTTCAGAGGCTGGAACGTGCCTATCGAGCCGATTTGTCCGCGCTCGACGATATCGACCGGGCTCATCCCCGGGCGCACGTCATGAACCAGGGTGACCTGGCCTTTGAGGCGCAGATACTTCTTCATGGCGCGAACGTAGCGCCCTGTCGTACCAATCTCGACATAGTCTTGCAACGGCGCATCGCCCAGCAGCATGGCGGCTTGCCGGCCCATTTCCGCCTTCTGCGTCGACAGCGACGGTAGCGCGTGGGTGAGCATCGCGAGGCGCGGCGTGATCGATTTGACGCCCGCCTGGATTGCGCGATAGATGCGCTCGTCGCCAATGTGTTCGGCCGTGGACGCCTTGATCAACGTATGCAGACGGTCTTCGGGCAGAACATTGAAAATGTTCTGCAGGAACGCATAGAAACGATCGGCTTCGTGCTCGTTACCGTAGATAGTAGCGAACAGGATGCCGTTGTCCCCCTGCGTCGCCCCAATGGCAGGCAAAGCGGCAGACGATGCGGTAGCCGACAAGGGCGCTGCGTCGAGTGCGCCTCGTTCCGGAGCATAGTAGCGATCCCACAGCGCGCCACGCAGGCGGTATTGCGGATCGAACTGCTGCTTGAGTGCAAACATTTCGCGCGCTCGCGGATAGGCGCGATGGAACTGCTCGTGCGTCGCGTGCAACTGGTAGGGCAAATAATACGTACCACCCACGGCGAGCACGGCATCGATCAGTTCGCGCGTCCATACCGCAACGCGCTCCCTCGCATTCTCGCGAGTGCGCTGCTTGTGGTAGAGCACGAAGGCAAACGTCTCACCGCGTGCCCACGCCATGATGGTGCGGTTGTCGGCGAGCGCATGGCGAATCGAAATGTTGACCGCGTTGACCCGATGCCGGAAGAGGATCTCCGATAGCGCCTCGGCAAATCGCGTGACGGCGTCCACGGGTACGAAGTACTCCTGCAGCACATACGTGCGCCGACGCCGCCCGACCGGCTCGAGTTCCGCGACATCGTAGCCGGCTTCGTAATTGCGCCAATGCACCTTCTTGCCGAAATACAGAAACGGGTCGTACAGAAATTCGCGACGGAACTTGCCGAACGGTGTTTCAGTAATGGCCCATAGAAAGTATTTCGCGGCAAGAAAGCCGCGACTGAGCGGCTGCAATCGTGCCGACGTCGCCGGCTCGTCGGTGACCGTCCAGCTGATCGCCCGGCCGCGCGTGTAGCGCGGCGGATAGAGGTCGAAATTGTGGAAGATCACATCTTGATGGCTGCGCACATTGGCATCGAACCATGCCTTGTAATGGGCCGTGGGCATCTTGCGGTCGCTGCGCTTGACCCTCGTGTTGGGTACAAGGTCGAGTTCCGCTTCGGTGATGATGCCCACGCCGCCATATCCGCCGATCGCCGCGTTGAACAACGTGGCGTTCTCGGAAGGGGTGGCGTTGACTACTTCGCCGTTGGCGAGCACGAGCGTAATCGCCCGCACCGAGAGCACGACCGGCCCCAATCCCATGTATCGCCCGTGCGCATTAACCGATAGCGCGCCACCCACGGTGAAGTTCGCGTAGGTCTGCATGATCTTGACGGACAGGCCGTGCGGATCGATAAAACGCTGAATGTCGCACCAGCGGATGCCGGCCTGTACGCGAATCACCGGCGTGTGCGGCTCGAACCGGAGCACACGGTTCATCTTGCGCATATCCAGATGCAAGGTGCCCGGACTCGCGGTATGCCCTCCCATACTGAAATGGCCGCCGCCTACCGACACCGGCAGATTGGTCTGGGTGAGCGCCTCGATGACTTCTTGCGTGGTGGTGGGCGTAGCGACTGAAAACACGGGAATCCGGTTCAGTTGGGTAACGTCGTTGACCGTTGCCATGTCTGCATCACTCCGCGATATTGACTTTGAGGTAATCCGAGCGCGTCGCCGAATCCGGGCCGAAGCGGTTTTCGTGATCGACACCGCGGCGCAGCATCTGGATCAGCACCCAGATCGGCCCGAACACCGGGACGATGGCGGTCAGTAATGACCATCCGGAGCGGCCGATGTCGTGCAGGCGTTGGGTGGAGAGCGCGCCCGCACTCCAGAGGAAGACGATCGCGAAGAGCGCTGTACCCGTCTCGCCAAACCAAGAACCGGTCAGGCTGCCGAATGCGGCGCACACGAATGCGGCGATAACGACGCGGGTCAGCCATTCGCTGCGCGTGATGCGGCCGCGGCTCAAAAAGAAAGCGGTGGTGAGGGTAGTCAATAGCATTTTTATTTTTGCCTATTCCCGGGAGTCAATTGACGGTTCCTGAAGCCGTCAAAGCGTTTCAAGCTTCGGATCGCAAGTTTAAGCGGATTTGATATCATCGGTCGATCTCAATCTTGAGAAAATTGGCCGAGCATAACTGTGCGTGATCATTCGACGTGATACGGCGTCGCTGAGCCCATAAATCATAAAAAGAATGCGTGAGATCTAATGAGAATTTATAAAGTCGCGATCGCACTTGTCGCTGTGCCGATCATCGTGCTCGTTTCGGTATTGGGCGGCGCGGACCTGATCGCCCAACACCGCGAGCGGGACGTCGCGCGGAGCGCGGCGCCGGTTGGATCACGCTTCGTGCGTGCGGCGGACGTGGACATGCTGATACAGGAGCGCGGCCCCGCTAACGGGCAGCCGATCGTCTTCATCTCAGGCGCGGGTGCCTGGAGTTCGACGTGGCTTCCGACTATGGACTATCTCGGTCAGGCCGGCTATCACTGCATCGCGGTGGACCTACCGCCTTTTGGGTACACCAGCCGGCCTGCGGCCAATACGTACGACACGAGCCACCAGGCTTTGCGCATTCTCGGGATGCTCGACACGCTGAAGCTTTCGCAGGTGATTCTCGTCGGGCATTCGTTCGGTGGACGAGCCACGGTCGAAGCATTGATGGCTGAGCCCGGGCGATTTAAAGCGGCGGTGCTGGTGGATGTGGCGCTGTCTATCGATCCGCCGCCGGCCGACCGTGGGTTCGTCGGAAATCTGATTAAGTTACCGGTCGTCGCACGGCCGGTGATCGCCGCGACGGCAACCAATCCATGGCTTACCGGATGGTTTCTGCGCAAGTTCACCTCGCGCCATGACGCGCTTACGCCCGACCGGATTGCCGTCTATCAGCGGCCGCTGTCAGTGGTTGGCACAACGCAGGCTTACGGGAATTGGCTGGATGCATTCGTTAACGATCCAGGACGCAGCAGAAGCAGCCGCTCATCGGACTACGCGTCGCTGACGATGCCAGTCGAAGTGATCTGGGGAGCAACCGATGGCGTGACGCCCGTTAGTGAGGGACTACGCCTGTCGCGACTGCTGCCTGACGCGCGCATGAACGTGTTGCCTGGAGTCGGGCATATACCTCATGTCGAGGACAATGCGGCGTTCAATCGCGCGATCGAAAACTTTCTGGTCCGCCTGCATCGACCACCTGAATCTGTGCTGTCGGTGCATCCGGTTCGTGAAATAAAAGCCGATCGCAACAACTGACTGACTCACTGAACCGTCGATCACCGCAGTGCTCGACGGCGCTGTTCGACAGCCCTGCCCCCCCACCATTCCGCACGAGTCAGGGAAACCCCCAATATGGGAATCGGCGATTAATAATATTATTAATCTCGCCGTATCGCTTCCCCCGTTTCGCCGCGCCCGTTTCCCAGTAAGTGGGGCAACCAGCATAAGCGAAGGCGTAGCCATGCACGCTAAATTAATAATAATTACCGACCTCTTATAAGTACGGGGGATTTCAGGAGAGACAGGTGCGTAACTTCCTCGTGCTTTAGGCAAGCGCGGTGATCCTGGCCGCGTGCGGCGGTAACAGCGATTCATCCAATCCAACAGCGGTAGCGGACGCGCAAACGCCCGCCGCGAATTCAGCATCGGCGGCCGTGCAAAACGAATTTCGGCTGGCGGGATCCACGCCGCTCGGCATGCGAACCACCACGCCAGCTGTCGTCATCAGCGATCCGGACAAGAACCTGCCGCCGTACACCCCTCCCCCGCCACCTGCCGCGCTCACCACCAACACACTCAATTTCGGCGATTTCACGAGCTTTCTCGCGGCGGGTTCCACGCAAGGCTGGGTGCCGGGGCCGACGCCTTCGAGCATCACGATTCCGGCGCCCGCCACCAACGGCACCGGTGCGGGCGACAAGGCCGTCGCGCTTGGCAGCACGTATGCGACGGCATCCTACGAAGCGGACGTTACGGTCAGCAATCCCGTCGGCGCGGGACCGGCCAACGCCGGCTTCATCGTGCGGACGACCAATCCGACGGCGGGTGGCCCGGATAGCCTGACGGGCTACTTCATCGGCCTCGACACGGGCTCGCACACATTGGTCGTCGGCCGCGAGAACAACAACTGGACGCAGTTCATCCAGTACCCGAACAGCACGATCGTCGGCGGCAGCACGCACCATCTGAAGGTCACGACGAGCGGCACGGCCATCACCGTCGATCTCGATCAGCAACGTGTGATCAGCGCAAACGATGCGACCAATGGGCTTCCCGCCGCGTTCGCGAGCGGCAGCTTCGGCGTGCGCCGCTTCGGCGTCGGCGCGACGTTCAGCAACATCACGATCAAGACCTATCCGACCGTGAAGTCGCCGACCTTCGATTTCTCGAAAGTGGTCGGCATGGTCTATACGCCGTCGACAGCCGTCAACGCGATCGACTTCTGGCAGAACTACGATCCTACCGTCGTCAATCGCGAACTGACGTATGCGCAGACCTATGGCATCAACACGATCGCCGTGTATCTGCATTACCTCGTGTGGGCGAACGACCGCGTCGCGTTCCTGAGCAAGTTCGAGAACCTGCTGGAAATCGCCGCGCGGCACGGCATCAAGGTGTCCCCGATCTTCTACGACGACTGCTGGAACCCGACACCGCAGTATGGACCGCAACCCGCTCCCGTCTGGGGTGTGCACAACAGCCAGTGGGTGCAGTCGCCGGGCACGCCGGTCGAACAGGCGTACTTCCAGCCGACGGCATCGAACGCCTCGATGACTTATAAGCAGAGCCTCGCGAACTACATCACCGACTTTGTCGCGCCGCACCGCAACGACTCGCGCATCCTCTTCTGGGAGCCGATGAACGAACCGGGTTGCAGCGGCAACGGTTCGTTGCAGCAAACGCGCGCGGTGCTAATGAACGATGCGCGCATCGCAATCCTCAATGCGGGCGCCACGCAGCCGATCAATTCGCCGCAGGTGCAGGAGGACGAAGGCACATACTTCTCCGACTTTTACGCGTTCCATCCGTATGGCAACCCGTACACGGGGCCCGTCAACGGCAGCTACGTGAATGCGCTGAATTCGGAGACGCTGCAGCGCGGCTTTACGGGCACGTTGGGACAGACGATGCCGGGCATCGTGTCGAACTACGGCGGCAGCACGGGCTTCATCATCTGGGAGCTGATGATCGGGCGCACCAACACGCGCTTCCACTGGGGCCAGACGCCGAGCGCGCCGGCGACAGTCGAACCGGCGACGCCGTTCCAAGGCACTATCTACCCCGATGGTCACCCGTGGCAGACGTCGGAAGTTCAGGCACTCACGGGGGGATTCTATGTGAAGCTGCCAGTGCTCAACGTCGCGTACTACAACGATCCGAGCTTCAACAGTGCGCCGGTGAAGACGTCGGTTACGCCGCTCGTCGATTTCGATCTGAACACGGAGCGCGGCACCGACTCGCCGGATGCCTCGGCGGGTGTCAATGCGACGAACTACGGGATTCGCTGGACGGGGGCGATCAAGGCGTCGCAGTCAGGCCTCTACACGTTCTCGATCAACAGCGACAACGTCGCCCGGCTGTGGATCAACGGCGCCGAGGTCATCAATAAGCAGACTTCGACACGTTCGACGGCGAGCGGCATCGTGTGGCTGAATGCGAGGCAGCCGACGTCGATCAAGGTGGAATATGTGCACGGCACGGGTGCAGCGAACATGCATCTTTCGTGGTGGAACCCGCTGGTGCGAAGCCCTGCTGCCGTGCGGATCGTGCCGTCCGATCCGCTAGTGGCGACGAACTGAGTTTGCTTTAGCGGTGCTCATGAAGCCGGCGTCGGGGGAGCGACGCCGGCTTCATCACCAGAAAACCGCGATGAACTTCTGGTGCTTACGTCGGCAAAGGCAGCTTGCAAGTCTATCGACTAGACTCAATTGCTGTAGATCAGCCCTCGGCCCTCGCCATTGACATAGATTCGCCCGTAGGTGTTCCAGTCGGCCGCGATGTGATGAATACCGCCGAACTGATGCGCGTCATCGTTGAAGCGCGACCAGCTCGCACCACCGTCGTCGGAGTGATATACGCCCCACACGCCGTTCATCGTCCCCACCACGTAAATTGCGGCCGTGTATGGGGCCCCGCTCGCCGGCTTGCCCAGTGTGATCTGGCTCGCACCTTCCGCGCCGTTGGCGGGCGCGAAGCCGCTGAGCTTCGTCCAGCTCGCGCCCGAGTTCACCGAGTGATACACGGCATTGCCGTCGGTCAGCCAGATGTCGCCCTCGACGTTGGGGTTGACCACCATCGAGGTGTGGCCCCAGTCGTTGGGAGCCAAGTTCGCCGAGACCGAACCCTGGCTCAGCGCGAACGTATGACCGCCATCGGTCGAAACATAGAACTTGCCCGCCGTAGCCCACGTTGCGCCGCCCGAATCGTAGGCGTAGACCTTGTTCGGATTCTGGCGGTCCGCCGCCAAGCGATAGCCGCGCGGCCAGCCTTGGCCGACGACAGGTAGCGCCGGCAGGTCGGTCGATGTCCAGCTCGCGCCGTTATCGGTGGTGTAGGACGGGACCGTGTTGGCCGGTGCCCAGACCACGTTGTTCCGCGATGTCGCCACGATGTTCCCTGTGGCCGCTGTGTTCGCTTGGGCGCCGGCAGGCAAGCTCGTGAAGTTGGTCCACGTATTGCCACCATCGCCCGACCAGAAGCCGAAGCCGCCCGCACCGGACCAATTCGCCACCCCCGCACCGACGATGTAGCGCGGATCGGACCACGCCATATCGGCCGAGTTGCCGCTGCTCCAATTGGTGGTCGGTCCCATCGTCGGCTTGGTCGCGAGATCCGTAATGACCCAGGTGCCGATGTCGCCCGCACTATTTATCAGCTTGTACGGCGCACCGGCCGGTGCCGCGACGACGGATAAGGTCGCGGTCTCCTCGAGATTGTTCACCTTGAGGTCCCAGGTCGGCGCGGCCGATGAGGCGTCCGTGGTTTCCCAGATGCCGCCGCCGTAGATGTGCATGATGTGGTCACGGTTGGCCGGATCGATCACGGTGTCTTCGTTCCAGCCCGAATAGCTGTTGCCGGTCGTGCCCGTATGCGTCATGTTGGCTTCGATTTCGCGCCAGGTATTGCCGCCGTCGTCGGAGAGCTGCGTGACCGAACCGGGGTTGTCGCCCCAGGTGCCGGTCACGCCCAGCGCAATGCGAGCCGTCGAGCCGAGGCCGGAGACGGACAAGCCGCCATAGCCCCCGTATGAACTACTGCTCAGCAAAGTCCACGTATTGTTGTCGCTGGCGCCGAATTGATAGAGATAGCCCGGGCCGCCGGCGCCTTGCCCGGCGTTCTTGTTGAACACCGTGTAGAACATGCCGTCGGCAGTGCGCACGATGTGCGGGATGTAGTAGCCGGACACGGCAGCGGGGACCGGCACCGGAGCCCATGTCGCCCCGCCGTTGAACGATCGGTACAGCGTCGACGTCAGGCCTGCCGCCTGGGCGTAGTCCGGCGCGATCGACGCCCACATGATCCAGGTCGGCTGCCCGTTCCCCACGGTCGAGGTGTCGAAGACGACCTGCTCGACACCGATCGGGGTGCCGGTCATCGTGGCGGACGACAGCCCCGTGACTTGATTCCAGGTATGGCCCGCGTCCGAACTCTTCCACAGGCCCGCCGTGCGCGAGGCGTAGAACAATATCGACGGATTGTTGGGGTCGACCGCCAGGCGTTCGCCGACGGCCCGTCCGTTATCGTTGCCGCCCACCGGGAACGGCAGGGCGTACCACGACCATGTGGCGCCGCGATCGCTCGAGATGTAGATGCGGCCATTGCTACCCCAGTACGTGGTGTCGCCCGTGACCATGTAGACGAGCTGATCGTTGGTCGGGTCGAGGGCCAGGCTTTCGACTCCGTGGTATCGGCCCTCGGTCGCGCCGAAACCCGGACCGTCGGTGAGCGGGATCCACGAGGACGTTGTCGCGTCCCAGCGGTAGGCACCCCCGACGTCGGTGCGCGCGTATAGGAGGCTCGTATTGGTCGGGTGGTAGATCAGGCCGGTGACGTAGCCCCCACCGCCCCACTTGACGCTGGTCCAGCTCGTGGCCGGAGCGGTCGTCGCGGCAGCGGCAGCGGCAACGGTCTGCGCGGAAGCATGCTGCGCGCTGCCCGTCGTGCCGGAGGAGCCGCCGCCGTTACATGCTACTAGGGGCAACGCTGCGACTGCTGCCCATATCCCGCGAATTCGACTTCTCATCTTCATCTTGTGTCCTGTTCGGTCATACCGCGTTAGGCAGGAGGACAACGGCTATCGATTGGTAGTCCTAAATATCCCGCTATTGCGGCTATCTTAATTGTCCGGTTGCGAAAAATCATTGAGCGGTAGGCCGAAACGCTTGTAAGGAAACCCTTCTTCTTCGGTAGCGACTTCCTGCGTTTGACGCGCATCGGCAAGCGTGAATCGCCGCGGAAATCGTGGAGGCTGGTTGGTTCAAGTTGATGTCGGTACAGCAACTGCGTTGCAGGCTGTCGGCCGCCAGGTACTCGACAATTTCACCCTCGAAATTATCGGGCATCAAACTTGCGACCCCGTTCACTTCGCCTCGACGACTGTCCTGCAACCATGCGATGGGACGATCGGCCGCGAGCGAATTAGCGTTTTGGTCGGCGGTGCTTGCCGCATCGGCGCTACTGAATGGGGATCTCGTACTCACGCTTACGGAGGAACTCCAGTTTGGAACGCAATGAACCGAGCCGTATCGCCACGACGCGCACCCTTCGCCGACTGGCTTTCGCGCTGTCCTTAACATGCTCCGTCTGGCTCATCGGTTGCGGCGGCGGGGGACAAGGGGCTAGTGGTGCGGGCGCGGGCGCAGGCTCGCAACAAATCGTGGATGTAAGCGCAACGTCGATGACGCTCAATGGCAGTCCGTGGCTTTCAAAAGGAGTGGCGCTGCAAGCATTCGTGCGCCCGCTCGCCGTACTGCAAACCGACGCCAGCGAGAGCGCCAGGCTCAATGCACGCCAAAACTTCGGAGCGTCCGAACTGGCGGCGATTCGCGCTTTTGGCGCGGATACCATTCGCTTTCAAATCGGCCAGCCGGCGCTCGATCCCGTTTCGCCGCTGTACGATTCGACGTATCTCTCGCAGGTGGTCGGCGCGATTCAGACTGCGCGTCAGGCGGGTTTCGTCGTGATGATCATGATGCAAGACGAGGCGATTAGCGGCGATCCGCATCCTCACCCATTGCCTACGGCCGAAACTCAGACGGATTGGGATTTGCTGGCCGCCCAGTTTGGCTCCGACCGAGGGGTGGTTTTTGAACTCTACAACGAGCCGAATCTGCCCGACACCTCGACAAATTGGCAACTTTGGCTCAACGGCGGCACGGCCCTTAACGAGACGACGCCGTCGATCGGCATGCAGCCGCTGATCAACCATCTTCGTGCCAATGGCGCCCAAAACGTGTTCGTCCTCGATGGCCTGCAGCTTGGGAAGACGTTGAACGGCCTGCCGGCAGTGGCGGACCCGTTGAACCGCTTGGTGTACGCCGTACATCCTTATCAAAATGGCTCTGCAAACGAGTCGCAGTGGGACACGCAGTTCGGACAGGCCAGCTCACGCGTGCCTGTATGGGCCGATGAGTGGTCGGCGCCGACAGGCATGTCGCTCGGACTCGGCAACTTGACGAGCTTTGATGTCGCCGTCGATCTGCTCAACTACCTGCGAGCGCATTCAATCTCCCTATGCACCGGCGCGTTCGACATGCCGAGGTTCGTCGTGCAGGATATTCCCGGATGGACCCTGACGAATTACGACGCGATCAGTTCGGGCAATAGCCAAACGGATGGGTCGGGCACGCTGGTTCACCACGACTTCGCCGCGAACTATTCGCGCGTATTGACGCAAGCCGACGGGCTGTGAGGCGATGCGCGATCAGAAGTCGCGCGTGCGTGGGATGACAACAGCCTGGCCGTGTAGTTTGCCCTCCTCGTCGAGAAGCTGCCACAGTGTAGCTTCCTCGATTATGAAGCGCTGGCCCGACTTGGTGACACGCACGCCCTTGTAGCCCGCCTCGTAGCCGAGCCGCTGTACCCGTTCAAGGAATTGCTGCCGCTCCTCGCGATTCGGGGCCTCGGCTGAGAGTCTGGACGGCAGTCGGATGATTTCGTCCCAGCTATATCCAAAGCGGCGCTGCGCGGCCTTGTTGGCGTAAATAAAGAGCGGGTCGGGATCGGTGTTGTGTGCGAGTACCGCAAACGGGGCACGCTCATAAAGCCATTCGGCAGCCTCGAGCACGGGCATGGTCTCTGGCACGAGAGGACGACCAAGAAGCTGGGCGTGGCTGGCGACAAGGAGCTGATAGAAGGCTAGATTGCGGTGGAGCGGGATCATCTGAGACATCTCGACGTGGAGTCTGCGCGACGGCGGAGGCGCTCACGATACAGCATCTGCGAGCGCGGGCTCATGATTTCGTGGCGACCAGCGGTAGCAGATGCTTTACTGGCAGGTGAGTCGCCGCATCATGCTACTTCTCGACGGCCCGACGCATGAGCATCACGAATCTCTCAGCGATTGCCGGCAGCGTTCTACCTCTTTTCTTCACGATGGCGATCGACCGCAGGAATGCGGGGTGATCGATCTCCTTCGCGACGAGCCCCGGTTCGGCGCGTAGCTCGCGCGCGGTCTCCGGCAGGATCGTCACGCCGAGGCCGGCCCGCACCATCGCCACGGCGGTCATCATGTAAGTCGGTTCGCACGCGATATCGAGCGGCTCCCGCGATTCGCTGAGGGCGGCATCGACGACCGCCCGCACGCTCGTTCCCGGCGCAGTGAGCACAAGAGAAGCCCGCGCGAGATCCCTCAAGCTGACTCGGCGTTTCCTCGCAAGCGAATGGTCACCCGGACACACGGCGACAAGCCGGTCGGCACCTGTACACAGCACTTCCAGCATCGGATCGAGCACGTCGCCGCCCGTCAGTCCGATGTCCGCTTCCTCGTTGCGCACCAGTGCATTGACCGTGCTGGCCACGACATCTCGAACCTCAAATGTCACGCGCGGCACCTCCCGCTTCATGTCGATGACGAGCTCGGGCAACGCGCTTGCCGCGAATGTCGGCAGACATGCGATGCGGATCGTGCCGCTTTGCCCTTCGCCCAGTGCACGCGCGTCGCGCAGTACGTTTTCCATGTCCTGCAACGACTTGCGCAAGAGCGGCAACAGTTCGCGCCCGGTCGGCGTCAGCGCCACGTTCCTGCTGTTGCGATCAAAAAGCCGCGCGCCGACCACCTCCTCCAGCCGCCGGATTTGCACGGTCAGCGCAGGCTGCGACAGATGCAGTCGTTCGGCCGCTCGCGTAAAGCTGCCCGCCTCGGCTACGGCGACGAGCGCACGGATGTCGCGAAGGTTCAGATCCATTATGAACAGTGATAGCTGCAATCAAACCATTTCAATTGCGTAATCGAATGACCGAACTTACTCTCCACCTCATCAGAAAACAAGATCCGGAGACACGTTCATGCTGCCTTTGCTCGGCCTGGCTACCATCGTCGTCCTGCTCGGGGCGATACTCTCGAAGCGCATGTCGCCGCTTGTCGCCCTCATCATCGTGCCGATCGCGGCGAGTCTGGTCGGCGGCTTCGGCTTGCACACCAGCAAGTTTGTCCTCGACGGATTGAAAAGCCTCGCACCCGTTGTCGGCATGTTCGTGTTCGCGATCCTCTACTTCGGCACCATCACCGATGCGGGCACGCTTGATCCGATCATCGACCGCATCCTGCGCGCGGTCGGCACGAAGCCGACGCGTATCGTCATGGGCACGACGCTGCTCGCGCTGCTCATCCATCTCGACGGCTCCGGCGCGGTGTGCTTCCTCGTCACGATTCCCGCCATGCTGCCGCTCTATGAACGACTGAACATGGACAAGCGCGTGCTCGCTGCGTCGGTGTCGATGGCGGCGGGCATCAATTTCCTGCCGTGGACAGGGCCGATGATCCGCGCGTCGGCATCGCTGCATCTGCCGATTTCGTCGCTCTTCGATCCCCTCATACCGGTGCAGGCCATCGGTCTCGTGTTCGTCTTCGGCATGGCGTGGACGCTCGGCCGGCGCGAAGAAAAACGTCTCGGCTATTCGTCCCCAGCCGGCTCGGTTCCGATACCCGAGCGCAAACTCACGCCAGAGGAAAAAGCGCTGCGCCGCCCGAAGAACTTCTGGTTCAACATCGTCCTCACCGTCGTCTTGCTCGGCACGATGGTCGCGATGGGCGAGAAGATTCCGCCGGCGATCGTGTTCATGGTCGGCCTGTGCATCGCACTCTTGGTGAATTACCCGAATGTCGATATGCAGCGAAAGCGCATCGACGCGCACTCGCGCGCCGCGCTGCTGATGGCGGGCATTCTGCTGGCCGCGGGCGTCTTCACCGGCATCATGCAAGGCAGCGGCATGCTAAAGGCGATGGCCCAGGCGGCCGTCGGCTTCGTGCCGCCCGCGATGGCCGGACACATTCCGGTTGCGCTCGGTCTTTTGTCGATGCCGCTCTCCATGCTGTTCGATCCCGATTCGTTCTATTTCGGCGTGTTGCCGGTGATTGCCGAGGTCGCGTCGCAATTGGGCGTGCCCACGGTGCATGTCGGACAGGCCGCGCTGCTCGGGCAGATGACGACCGGCTTCCCCGTGAGCCCGCTCACGCCCGCGACGTTTCTCGTTGTCGGCCTGTGCGGCATCGATCTCGCGGATCATCAGAAGTTCACGTTCCCGCTTTTGTTCGGCGCATCCATCGTGATGACGATCGCGTGCGTGCTGCTGGGCGTGTTTCCGTTGTAAGGGGTGGGCATCATGAAGGACATCATCAGGATCGGCGCGGGCGCAGGTTACTCGGGCGATCGCATAGAGCCGGCTGTCGAGTTGGCGGAGCACGGCACGCTCGACTACCTCGTCTTCGAATGCCTCGCTGAACGGACTATCGCCATCGCGCAGCAGGTGCGCCGGCGAGATCGGTCGGCAGGCTACGACCCGTTGCTCGACGCACGGATGCGGGCCGTGCTGCCGGTCACCGCTCGCCATCGCGTGCGCGTGCTGTCGAACATGGGGGCGGCCAATCCGCTTTCCGCCGCGCAAAAAACGGCGCAGATCGCCCGCGAACTGGGTCTGCAGAAGCTGAAGATCGCAGCCGTCATGGGCGACGATGTGCTCGACGTCGTTCTCGGCTCGTCCCTGCGTTTCGAGGAGTCGGGGGACGACGTTAGCGCATATGCCGACCGTATCGTGTCGGCCAATGCGTACCTCGGCGCCGCGCCGATCGTTGCGGCGCTGGCGGCTGGCGCGGATATCGTACTGACCGGGCGCGTCGCGGACCCATCTTTGTTTACGGCGCCGCTCGTTCACGAGTTCGGCTGGCGCATGGACGACTGGAACATGCTCGGTCAGGCCACCGTCGTCGGCCATCTGCTCGAATGCGCAGGTCAGGTGACGGGCGGCTATTTCGCCGACCCCGGCTGCAAGGACGTGCCCGACCTCGCGCGGCTTGGCTTTCCGATCGGCGAGGTCGATGCGCGCGGCGATGTCGTCATCGGCAAGGTCGCGCACGCGGGCGGTTGCGTAACCGAGGCGACTTGCAAGGAACAACTGCTTTACGAGATTCACGATCCGGCGCGTTACTACCAGCCCGACGTCGTCGCGGACTTCACGCAGGTCCGTGTCGCACAGGAGGCGAAAGACCGCGTGCGCGTGACGGGCGGACGCGGTGCCCCGCGCACCGGGACGCTGAAGGTATCGGTCGGGTACGTCGACGGGTACATCGGCGAAGGGCAGATCTCCTACGGTGGACCGAATGCGGTGGCGCGTGCGCGGCTCGCGCTCGATATCGTGCGCGAGCGGCTGGCGATCACGGGCGTCGATACCAGCGAACTGCGCACGGATCTGATCGGCGTCAACGCGCTTTACGGCGATAGCCTCCCAGCATCCCACGAAGCGCCGTACGAGGTTCGCTTGCGTGTGGCGGGCCGCGTTTCGAGCATGGACGAAGCGGTGCGCATCGGCAATGAAGTGGAAACGCTGTATACGAATGGACCATCGGGCGGCGGCGGCGTGACCAAAGGGGCGCGCGAAGTGCTCGCGGTGCAGTCCGTCCTGCTGCCCCGCGAACATGTGAAACCCGTCTTCGAGATCGTGGAGGCAAGCGATGAAACTGCGTGAACTCGCTCACGGACGCACCGGCGACAAGGGAAATACGCTCAACGTCTCCGTGATCTGCTTTGACGCGGCGCATTACGCGCATTTGCGCGAAGTATTGACGCCCGAGCGCGTGAAGGCGCATCTCGCCGATGTGGTTAAAGGCGACGTGCTGCGCTACGAACTTCCGCTTCTTGGGGCATTCAACTTCGTACTCGGGCAGGCACTCGGCGGAGGCGTGACCCGATCGCTCGCGCTCGACGCCCATGGCAAATCGATGAGCTCGGCCCTTCTGGACATAGATGTGAGCGAGCCCTATCGTCCGCTCATGGTCGAGTTCTGCAGGGCGTAATCGGCCGTGGCCGAACCGTTGCGGTCCGTCACTCGCACCCAAAGCGATCACTCAAGAATTTGTGCCGTATTTGCCTTTGTTGACTACGCGTTCACATTCCCGCAGGCGCGGAAGGCTCCGCCCGGGCCGCCAGCGCATACCCGACGCTTCGCGTAGCGTGCCCGTTCTTCGTTTTCGACGTCATGCGTGGAAACGAAATCGCTACGCTTGCTGCACGACATGCGCCAATCGCCAACGACGGCTTCGAAGTCAGCCGCGTACTGCGGTGGCGCGGCCGCCATGGCGCTTCTCGATAGGCTGGGGGATAGCCGTCCGCGCTGATACGCGCCCGTCATCCCCGCGCGCTCACAGCCCAGCGATGCACGTATATTTCAGCGTCGTATAGTCGTCGATGCCGAACCGCGAACCTTCTCGTCCCATGCCGGATTGCTTGACTCCGCCGAACGGCGCCATTTCGTTGGAAATCAGGCCGGTATTGACGCCGACCATGCCGTATTCCAGCGCCTCCGACATGCGGAATACCCTGCCCAGATCGCGGCTGTAAACATAGCTGGCCAGCCCATACTCGGTATCGTTGGCGAGTTCGATCACCTCGCTCTCCGATGTAAAGCGGAATAGCGCCGCCACGGGGCCGAACGTCTCCTCGCGCGCGACCTTCATGGCGCTCGTCGCATCCGCCAATACCGTCGGCTCGAAGAAGGTCCCGCCGAGTGCATGGCGCTTACCGCCGCACAGTAGGCGTGCGCCGTTCTCCAAGGCGTCGCCGATATGCTCGATCACCTTATCGACGGCAGATTCGTCGATCAGCGGCCCCTGCGTCACGCCCTCCTCGGTGCCGTCGCCGACCTTCAGCCTTTCCACGGCCGCGCAAAGACGGCGCGCGAATAGGTCGTACACTGCATCCTGAACGTAGAAGCGATTCGTACAAACGCACGTCTGCCCGGTGTTTCGGAACTTGCTCGCGATAGCGCCTTCCACGGCCGCATCGATATCCGCATCGTCGAAGACGATGAACGGCGCATTCCCGCCCAACTCCATCGACACCTTCTTGAGCGTCGAGCCGGCCTGCGTCATCAGCGTGCGTCCTACCTCGGTCGACCCCGTAAACGAGAGCTTCTTAACAAGAGGGCTGGTCGCGAGCGTCGTTCCGACCTCACCGGCCGAACCCGTGATCACCGAGAACACTCCCGCCGGGACGCCGGCGCGCTCGGCTAGCGCCGCGAGCGCCAGCGCGGACAGCGGCGTCTGCGATGCTGGCTTCACCACGATCGGGCAGCCCGCCGCCAGGGCCGGGCCCGCCTTTCGTGTAATCATCGCGAGCGGAAAATTCCAAGGCGTGATCGCCGCGCAAACGCCTACCGGCTCGCGCGTCACGAGGATTCGCTTGTCCGCCGACGGTCCCGCGATCACGCTGCCGTCGATGCGCTTCGCTTCCTCCGCGAACCACTCAAAATAGGCAGCTGCGTAACGGACTTCGCCGACCGCCTCGGCCACCGGTTTACCCTGCTCGGCCGTCATGATCCGGGCCAAGTCATCGATGTTCTCGAGCATGAGTTCGCACCAGCGGCGCAGCACGCCTGCGCGCGCTTTGACCGGTGTCCGGCGCCAGCCATGCGCCGCGTCCGCCGCTAGCGCAAGCGCCTCTTGCGTCTGCGCCGCGCCGAACCGCGGCACCGTTCCAACAATCCCGCCGGTGGCCGGATTTGTCACCGTGATGAGGCCGCCCGCGTCGGGCGCCCGCCATTGCCCACCGATGAAGGCTCCACTGCGCAGCAAAGCGGGATCGTTCAGCGACACCCGCTCGATTTTTCTATTCGTCTCGCTCACTGCTTGCCCTCCGGAAACGCAACCGCTTTGAGAATGCAGTTCCTTTGCTGCACCAGCAGGCCCCGCACGCGCTGTCTAAACTCCGTGAATTGCGCATCGGCCATCAGCGCTTTGCGGCGCACCTCGCGATCAGCCATGCTCTCGTAGCGCCATAGGAAAACGAGTTGATTCAATTCGCCCACTTCCGATTGGAAGCAACCGACCATGGGGCCCAGGTGTTTCTCCTGCGATTCGCGCCCCATCGACTGATAGTGCGCGATGTATTGCGGCACGCCACCGGGTACCACGGTGTACCTTCGTTCTTCGAGTATCACAGCACCGCCTCCAATTCATCGCGTGTCGAACCCACCTTCGCCGCAAACGCGCGCGTGACTTGCGCAAACGAGACGCCGTCCGCAAGCGCGGCCACGTACCGATCGGGACGAATGACGGCGATGGTGTGTCCTTGTTGCTGAAACCAAGGTTCCAGCGCGTTTTCGAGATCCTCGACGCAAATCGTCCGCTCCGTCCCGGCGAGCCGCTCGTTTCGCGAAACGCCGCTGCGCGAGCGCTCGACGCGAACGAAAGTCGCATTCATCGAACGCCAGAACGCTCGCCCGTCTTCATCGAGCGCTTCATAGGGATCGGTGCGCCAGCCGACGATCGCGAACCATGGCCCGAGCACGTCGTCCAATTTCAGCTTTTTGCGCCACCCGATTTCGACGTCCGGCTGGATGAACATACGGCCGATCGCCGTAGCGGCCACATTGGCCGTGTGGGCCGCCTCGCCCGACGGTTCGACGACGAGGCCGCCGTCATAACGAGGCATCGGCTTGAACTTCATCTGCAGCACATAGTCGCGCACAGCTCGAAGCGAGCCGAACGATTTGAAAAACGCGTCGCGAAGCAACGCGATAGCGGGGTTCGTCGGCATCAGGATTCGGCCGAAGGTATCAGCAAGATCGATCATTGCCTTCGCGTGGTTGCGCCTTTCCACTTCGTAGCTGAGCAATATCGACGAATCCATCTGCCCCTTCACCACGGCAGCGAGCTTCCAGGCGAGGTTGCCAGCATCCCGCAAACCGATGTTCAATCCCTGCCCGATCCAGGGCGGGCTTAGGTGCGCCGCATCGCCGGCAAACACCGTTCGACCCACGACGAACCGATTCGCCACGCGCGAGTGATGCGTATAGATGCGCGCCCGCACCACATCCAGACGATCCGCATCGTCGACGTACGGCGCAAGCAAGGATTTGACGGACGATTCTTCGACCAAGCGGTCCGCATCTTCATGCGGAAACACCATGAATTCCCAACGCCGGTAACCGAAGGGCAAATGAATGCATACGTTCGGCCGTCGTGGGTCGCAGTGCAGCGCGGTGTAGGGCGCGTCCAACTCGGCATTGCGCACGTCCACGACGAGCCATTTCATCGGGTGTGTGTTGCCCACCAGCGTCACGCCGACGAGGTCCCGCAGCGTGCTGCGGCCGCCATCCGCGGCGACGCAGTATTGCGCTTCGATCTCGCGCACGACGCCGTCGCGGTCGGTTACCGTCAGCGTCACGCTTTTCGCTCCCTGGCGAAGCGATGTGACTTCGGCGCCGAGCCGCATCCGGACGTGCGGGAAATTAGCCAAATGCTCCCGCAGCGTCGCCTCCGCGAGCTGCTGCATGAAGATGTTGCGTCGATACCAGCCGAACTCACGGGTAGCGGGGCGAATGTCGGCAAAGAGCCCGCCTTTCGCCGTAAACATCCTCAATGAAACGTTTTGGATGATGTCGTCGAGCAAGGCGTCGGCGACGCCGGCCGTCTGAAAGACGCGCAACGCTTCGTCATCCATGCCCACCGCGCGCGGATATGGCAGGATGTCTTCGCTGCGGTCGATCAGAATGGCGTCGATGCCGTACACGCCCAGCAGGTTGGCAATCGTGCATCCCACCGGCCCGGCGCCGACGATCGCCACGCTGGTACATATCTTTTCCATGATGTCTGAACTCACACGGCCTGCCCGGCTTTTAGCTTTCCCAGAAAATCGCCGAGGGCGAGCAGGAAGCCGACGGCGTTGTCGTCATGCACGTAATGCCCCGCATTGGCGACTTCACACCACGTGATGTGCGTATTGCGCCGGCACATCTCCTGTGCGGTATCGCTAGATAGGAAGTCCGAGTACTCTCCGCGAACGACGAGCGTTGGGCAGGCGATACCGTCCACGATAGGCCACAGGTCAACGCCCAATTCAGGCCGCTTCGCGAGCTCGATGCGCGCGCGGCCGATCCCCTCGGCGTCGTACTTCCAGACCACGGCCCCATCGTCGCTCTGCTTCAGCGTGAATTCGAGCCGCGAGTTCAAAGCTTGCTCGGAAATATTCGGCCGCTTGCCCCGCCAGAACCGCCGAGCGGCATCCCAATCGTCGAACCGCAAAGGCGTGGACTCGATTTCATGCACGATACGTTTCGCGCCGTCGGTCGAACTCGAGGAGCCCGGGCCAATGTCCTCTATGACGAGCGCGCTCACATTCTCCGGATGGCGCGCCGCATAAGCCAATGCATTCGTGCCGCCCAGAGAGTGGCCCACCAATACGAACGTATCGATACCGAGGTGGGTCACCATCGCTTCCAAGTCGTCGACGTAAGCCTGGGTGTAGTAGTTGCGTGCCGGATCCCAATCGCTGTCGCCACGTCCACGCTGATCGAGCGCGATCAGCCGCCACTCGCCGGAAAGGAACCTGGCCGTCGGCTCCCAGGTCATGGCATAGCTTCGCAGGCCATGCAGCAGAATCAGGGGAGGCCCGTCCTGCGGACCCCATTCGACATATCGCAGCGTCAATGCCCCGCTGCGAAATTCGCCCGTTCTCGGTTGCCACTCGCTCATCGCGCGTCACCCCTCTCGCAGGCTGTCAATGCAAGCCGTCCTGGCCTTTGATCTCGGAAGCCTTGATGCCGCCGAGCCGGGCATGCAGCCGGCCGCGCGAAGCGAATGCGAACGCGATGACGACTTCGTCCCGGTTCGGTGCGTCGGCGAACAGGGCAGAGACGGTGTCATAGTGCGAGCGCACGTACAACGCATCCTTATGCGCCAACGGGATGTCGATCGTCGTATTGACGCCGCCGCGCTTGCCTGTAGACGGCACCCACGCCTTGCCGCCGCCCACCGCATCGCGCACCGGATCGGCGAACACGCTCGTGAGGAATGCGTTCCCGTGCTCGTATTCTCCGTCCGCGCCGACGACGCAGGCTTTACCGTAGCTCTCGACCTTGTCATTGCCGAGCAACTGCCGAATGCGGCGGGCGAATTCATGGCCCAGCGCGGGCGACGCATTCACGACTTCGCTCAGGTCATGCACGCTGCGGCCCGCAAAAGGATTGAGAATCGCGGCAGCGATCACGATTTTGCGCAGCGGAGCGCCGTCTGCGTGAAGTCCGCTCTCGTTGGTGAGCGTGTCTTCGATTTGGGTGTACCACTTGCGAACTTGGAAGCTTTCGAAATTGGGAGACGTTTTCATGTCGGGATACCGGTTAGTCGAATAAAGGTTTCAGATCGATCGGATCGCTAGGCGCGTGATACTCGTGCAGAAGGCGCTTGCCCTCGCTATCGTCGAATACCAAGTCGCAGAAAAACTCGAGCCGATTGCCGTCCGGATCGTTGAAGTACAACCCGTACCCGATCTTGTGGTCGGTCGTCTTCACGACCTCCACGTTCTTGCGCAGGAGCATTCCGTACAAGCGCCGCAAGTAGGTCACGTCATCGCCGATCTCAAGGCCATAGTGCTGCAGGCCACGCTTGATGGGCGGTTTCGATTCGTCGGTGCGAATCAGCGCGATGTCGTGGTGCTTCTTGCCGAAAGACATAAACACCCACTCTTCGCCACGCGCCGTTTCCTCCATGCCGAGCACTTCTTCGTACCACTTACCGGATGCGATCGGATCGCGAACGTAAAGCGCAATGTGCGTGCGTTTGACGTTGGGTTTTTCCATGTAAGGCCTCAATGATGTTGAGGAGGGTTATCTACGGTGAGTACCGGCGTCCACGCGACATCGGTGATTTCGCTGAACTCGCGCCATTCCTTGAACCAGGTCTGCCCGCCATCCTCGGTCCTGAACAAGTGGCCGTATTTCGAGCCGGCGAACATGAGAAGCGGATCCGCTTCGTGTACGCCGACGGCCCAAAACGCCGAGTTGGGCGATTGAATCAAAGGCACTTCGGCCCACGTTTCGCCGAGATCCGTCGACTTGAGCACCTTGCTCGTATGACCGGGCGTGGAATCGCCGATCACGAGGAACGCTTCGTTGGTGCCTGGCCGGACCCGCACGGTGCGCGCATAACGCAGCGTCCATTCGAGTTTTGCGTTGAAACCCTTCCAGGTTTTACCGTCGTCCTTGGAGACATAAATCGCATTCACCACGACGACGAGCAAGGTTTGCGGCGGCCCGGGAATGAAGGTGACGCAATGGATATCGGAGTTGGCCACTCCGCCTCGCTCGCCGTCGATCCGCTCCCAGGTTTCGCCCGCGTCCCGGCTGCGAAACAATCCTCCCTCTTCGATGCCGAACCATAAGTGCTTCGAATTCGACGGATCGATCGCGCACGTCAGCACGCGAGGCTTGCTCACGCCGGCGCACCGCTCGGGAATTTCCGGCGGGAGCTTCGTCCAGCTCTCGCCGCCGTCGGTGGAGCGAAAGAAGCCGGCGCGCGAGGGGGCGCCCGTGCCGCAGAGCATATGGTTGGGATTGCTCGGATCGAAACAGATCGACCACACCGTCTGGCCGTTCAGGATCGAATCGATACGCTTCCAATTGACGCCCCCATCCGTGCTCTTGCACAGGCCGACATCGGCGCCGGCGAACACCACGGAGGGGTTGGCCGGATGCACCGCCAGGCTGCGCACCACGCCGTCGAATTCGATGTCCTGATCCAGGTCGAGCCGTTTCCACGACTTCCCGTTATCGGAGCTCCGCAGGATTCCCTGGCCGGCGGTTGCGACCAGAATGGTTTTGTTCACTAGCTGCTCCTCTTTACAGAAAAATGCCTCGCGAGATCCCGCCATCGGCGCCGATCGACTCTCCCGTGATCGCCGCGGCCCTAGGCGAGGCCATGAACGTGGCGATCCAAGCCATTTCCTCGGGCTGGAGCACGCGGCGAATGGGCGTGACCTTGATGTAGTTCTGCTCGACTTGCTCGGCCGTCAGTCCCTGCTTGGCGGCTTCCTTTTCGTAGAGCTCATGGATGTGCGGTGTTTCGACGACGCCCGGGTGAATCGTGTTGACGGTGATATTGAAAGGGCCTAACTGATCCGACAGCACCTTCGTCATGTGGACGATCGCCACGTTGCGCATGCCCGACAACTGCTTGCTCCCGCGCCCCGTCAGCCCGCCGATGTTGAGGATGCGTCCGTACCGCTGGCGCTTCATGATCGGCGCGACCGCCTTCGCGCAGCGGAAGTAGCCCACGACCTTGATATCGATGTCTTTCAAGAGGCCGTCCGCGTCGGCATCTTCGAGTTCGGAACGGACGAGGCCGCCCGGGTGCGCCGCGCCGTTGATCAAGATATCGATGCGACCGAAGCGCTTCGCCGCCTGATCGACGCCAGCCTCCACCGAGGCAGTGCTTGAGGTGTCGACCGACACGCAAGCGATTTCTCCCGAACCGGCCGGCAAGCGCGAGCGGATCTCGGCCGCGGCCTCTTCGAGGTGGTGCATGCGCCGTGCAGCCAACACGACATTCACGCCTTCACCGGCCAGTTGCTCGGCAATGGCCTTGCCGATGCCCATGCTGCCCCCCGTGATGAATGCCGTCTGGCCTCGCAATTCCAAATCCATGTCACGCTCCGTTTTCAATCGACGTTGATCCAAACGCTCTTTGTTTCGAGGTAGTTTTCGATGCCTTTGCGGCCCAGCTCGCGGCCCCATCCCGACTCTTTGAAGCCGCCGAAAGGCGACGCGGGGTCCGTCACGTTGTAGCAATTCACCCAGACGGTGCCGGCCTTCAGTTGCGCTGCAATCCGGTGCGCTTGCTTGACGTCGCGCGTCCATACGCCCGCCGCGAGACCGAACGGCGAATCGTTCGCGCGGTTCACGAGGTCGTCGATATCGTCCCAAGGCATCGCCGTCAGCACGGGGCCGAAGATTTCCTCTTTGACGATGCGAGCGCTGTCTCGGGTATCGACAAACACCGTCGGTTCGAAGAAGTAGCCCTCCGGTCGGTCGTGCGGACGGCCGCCACCGGTGACCGTCGTGCCGCCCTCGTTGCGCCCGATGTCCACGTAGTCGCTCACGCGCTGATGCTGAAGCGACGAGACAAGCGGCCCCATCTGCGTGCCGGCTGCAAGCCCTGGACCGATCCGAATCGATTGGGCCTTCGATGCGACATCGGCAACGACGCGATCGAAGTGCTTTCGATGGATATAGAGCCGGGAGCCCGCCGTGCAGACCTGACCTTGGTTGTAGAAGATCGCGGTGGCCGCGGCTTCCGCCACTTCGGCGGGATCGGCATCGGGCAAGATGATGTTGGGCGATTTCCCGCCCAGTTCGAGCGTGACGCGCTTGAGCGAATCCGCACATTGGCGCGCAATGCTTTTGCCGACCTGCGTCGAGCCCGTGAACGCGATCTTGTCCACGCCGGGGTGGGCGACGAGCGCGGCGCCCGCGCTCGCGCCTCGTCCTGTCAGGACGTTCACGATGCCGGCCGGAAAACCTGCCTCGTCGATGAGTTCGGCCAATCGCAACGCGGTGAGCGGCGTCTGCTCGGCGGGCTTCAAAATGCAGCCGCAGCCGGCCGCGAGCGCCGGCGCCAGCTTCCACGCGGCCATCGAAAGAGGGAAATTCCACGGAACGATCAGCCCGCACACACCCACGGGTTCGCTGCGTGTGTAGTTCAAGAAAGTCCGCCCTGCGCTCGGCGATACGGGAATCGTCGCGCCTTCGAGCTTGCTAGGCCAACCCGCGAAGTAACGAAACATTTTCGCGGCGCCCGCCACGTCGCCGTTTAGGGCGGCCGTCAGCGGCTTGCCGTTATCGAGCGATTCGAGCTCAGCCAATTCCTGCGCGTTGGCCTCGATGAGATCGGCCAAGCGGTTCAGCAAGCGCCCTCGATCGATCGGGGTCATCTTGCGCCAAGCGTTCGATTCGAGCGCCGCGCGAGCCGCGCGCACGGCGGCATCGACATCGACGGGCCCTGCGTCGGCCACGCTGGTGATTACCGTTCCGCTCGCAGGATCCAACGTGTCGAAGGTCGTCCCCTCGGCCGCGTCGAACCAAGCCCCATTGATGAACAGCCGATGCGGGCGCGTTGCAAAACGACGCGCCGCTTCGCCGATGAGATCGCGCCAACTACTCATGTCGGTAGACATATGTCTGAATCCGGTAGGGGGTGCTCAGGCGAGCACCATTTCGATCAGGGAAGGGCCGCTCGTGTGAGCAAGCGCCTGGTCGAGCGCAGCTTCGAGCTCGCGCGTGGTCGATGCGCGAACGGCGGGTACGCCGTACCCCGCCGCCAGCGAGGGCCAGTCGAATGCGGGATCGTCGAGCTCCGTCAGTGCGCGGGCCTGGGGACCGAACGCCACACTGCCTGCTCGGCGCAGCTCCGTCTGCAAAATTCCGTAGCGGCGATTGGACGTGATCAGCATGACGATGGGTAGACGCTCGCGCGCCATCGTCCACAACGATTGGATCGTGTACTGCGCACTGCCGTCCGATTGCAGCGCGAACACGCGGCGCTGCGGACACGCGATGGCGGCGCCCAGCGCGACAGGCAGCCCTTGTCCGATGGCGCCTCCCGTGTTGGTGAGAATCGTGTGGCGCGCGGCCGAAGCCGATGCGGTGACGAACGGATAGCCGCAGGTCCCGCCCTCCACCGAAACGATCGCTTCATCGGGCAGCGCGTTCGAGAGCACCTTGCCGACGAGCGCGGGATCGAGCGCGCAATCGGGGATCGCATAGCGCGACGGCGACACGCCGGTTTCGCGGCCGCTCGATCCGACGACTTGAGCAAGGCGCACGAGCGCGCCCTCCCCGCATTCCGTTACATCGGCGAGCGTCGTCAATCGTCGCTCGTCGACGAGCATGCTGGGCAACCCCTCATAGCCGAAGTACGCCACGGGAGCGATCGTTTCCACCAACACCACCGCGTCGGCAGCCTCGAGCTGTTCGATCGCCTTCTCTGGAAAATACGGCAGACGATCGATATCGGGCAGCCCGCCGCCGCGCTCCGTGCGAGCAGGAAAGGTCTCGCTGAAGAAACGCACGGCGGGGTTCTCGCCGATTCGACCGGCGGCACGCTGCCCGCGTTCGGACAGCGCACCACCGCCCAGCAGGAACACGACGCGCTTGCCGGAGCGCAGCATTTGCGCGACGGCCTCGACGCGCGATTCGTCGAATCTGCGCGGGGAGGCAATCAACCCGGGCGCACTGGCGCTCGACGGAGCCGGATGTTGCTGATGATCGACGGGAAACACGAGCGTCGAAATGCTGCCCGGCGCCTTCAACGCAGCTTGAAATGCTTCGACCGTATCGCCCTCGATATCCGCCGTCGATTCGATCGTCCTGACCATACCGCTCACCGGGCGAGCCAGCGAGTGAATGTCGGAGGTCAACGGCGCGTCGTATGGCAGATGCCAGCTGGCGTGATCGCCGACGATGTTGACGATCGGCGTGCGCGCGCGCCTTGCGTTGTGCAAGTTGGCGATGCCGTTCGCGAACCCCGGGCCGAGATGCAGCAGCGTGAGCGCCGGCTTGCCCGTCATCCGTCCATATCCGTCGGCCGCCCCCGTGCAAACGCCTTCGAACAAACCCAGCACGGCTCGGATTCCCGGCACCACATCGAGCGCGGCGACGAGCGGCATTTCCGTCGTACCGGGATTGGCAAAGCAAATCTCGGCGCCCGCGGCGCGCGCAGCCAGCAGCAGACGTTCGGCGCCGCTCGTGGCAGCTTCGGCGCCCTTCGTTTCCGGGGCGGGGGAATAGGTAGTTTCCAATCGGCTTGTCCTGAGGGAGAGGCGACGCAGCAGATCCGAGCCGCGATCGATGGGAAGTCATGCTAGTCCCGCATTTCGAGATTGTCAAATCCACCGATCGACATATTTTCGTCCAGCATCGGCCGATAAATCTCCGATTTCGGGATTTACACCTACATCGAAGATGCAACGGGAGACGCCGCCGGGGGGCGCGCGGCCGCGTGGATCAGGCTTTCCGGGAGGCTCGGCGCAGGCGTCCCCAATGGCGGGACTTTGCTCAACGCAAGTAACGAGGCATCATTCGAGTCGGCGCCTACCCGGCCGTATCCCCACCGCAGATACCAGCGATAACGATAGAGATAGAAACGCTATGTCGAGCCTCACCCGCATGTTGTCGATCCTTGATCTCTTCTCTTCGACTGCTATGTCGATGACGGCGGAATCCATCGCCGAGCGCATGGGCTTCACCCGCACCACGTGCTACCGGTACGTCAAGGAACTCACCGAAGCGGGATTGCTGAACAACGCGAACGGCGTCTACTCGCTGGGCGCGCGGATCATCAACCTCGATCGCAAAATGCGGGAATCGGACCCACTCCTGCAGGCGGGCATCCCTGAGCTGAAGAAGCTCGTGAGGAGCACCGGGGGCGAAGGGCTCATCTCGACGATGTATGACGAGCAGATCATCAACATCCACCATGAGAGCGGCCCGGAGCGGCTCAATCTCGGGTTCGGCCGGGGCCAGGTGATGCCGCTCATGCGGGGCGCCTCGTCGAAGGTCATCATCGCCACGATGAGCCGAGCGCGGCTCAAGCGCCTATTCGAGCGACACATGCTGGCTGAAGACCCTGCCCTCACGGAAGATTGGCCTACCCTCTGGCGGTACTGCCAGCAAATCATCCAACAGGGCTATTGGGTCTCGCACGAAGAGCTGCATAAGGGACACGTCGGCATCTCCGCGCCCATCCCTTCGGGCGACAGCGGCGAAGCCACGTCGAGCATGACGCTGGTTTTTCGGCGCGAGCACTATGCCCTCTTCAATGAGTCGGCGCTGGGCAGCGCGCTCGCGGGAGCGGCGCGGGCGGTCGGCCGCAAGGCTTATCCAGGGGCACCCGCGGCGCGCTGAGGGCCGCATCCATCGAGCGAGACGACATCCGCTAGCTGCCGGGCGTGGCGGGCGCAGCGGGCGCTTGATGAAAACACCTATCGACAAGATATTGACCATCCCTTTTTTCGGGATTAGTGTTCCCATGTGCCGCATTTATTTGCGCCGCTAAACTCACAAATCCCCAAATGCGGTATTCGTAGACGTCATTTCTTCCGACGAATGCCTGGGATGTTCAAGGTCAGATGCCATGAGCCATAACCGGACGTTCCGCCGAATCGCCTGGTCCGGCGCGAGCCCGTGGGCTCGACGATCGGCGCTGCCCATTCCTCGTACGCTCGACTTCGAGAGCCGACAGTGAAATCGACCTCGGCGTTACGGGCCGAAACGCGGCGTTTTTCCGATGTGTACCTTCACTCGCAAGCGATCGCGAATTGGACGCAGCGTTACGAGCAGATCAGCCCCGGATCGGCGAGCACGACGCTGCGTCAAATCTCGGGCCGGCACTTTCACGTCTTTCACGAGCAATTGAACCAACGCGTCCTGCAGGAGGGCCGCGCGCCGCACAATCAACTGTGCTTCGCCCTGCCGGTCGTTCATGCCGTCGCGCCCTTCGTGCAGGGCCGCGCCGTCAGTTTGCCCAGCCTGTTGACGCTGCGCGGCGGCGAGGAGTTCGTGGTCCATTTGCCTTGCGATACCGACGTCATCGCGTTTACGATCGACCGAGCGGTCACCGACGACCCCGAGCACGCGGCGCTTTCCCAGTTGCCCGAACGCATCCTCGCGCAACCGGTGCTCCCGGTCTCGCCGCCGCGCTATCGAGCGGCCGTCCACGATCTTCAAGATGTGCTCCACATGGCTTTGGATGACGAATCGCTCGTCAACCGCGAGGCATTCGACGAGAAGTTGCTCGCTCACAGCGTGATTGGGATCGTGTTGAGTCTCGTTCAATCGGATGACGAGGGAAGCCCGACGCTGCCGCATATGTCGACCCAGAGCTACATTGTTCGTAAGAGCCAAGAGATCGCGCTCGACAGCGACGACGATGTGTTGACCGTCCTAGACCTCTGCCATCGCTTGAAGATCAGCCGCAGAACGCTGCAGTACAGTTTCCAGAACGTCGCGGGCACGACGCCTACCGCCTATCTCCGATCGATCCGATTGAATGCCGTCCGCCGATTCTTGATGACCACGCCGCCCAGCGTGCGTATCGGCGACGTCGCCGCGCAGTTCGGCTTCTGCCATTTCGGACGCTTTTCCTCCTACTACCAGCAACACTTCCACGAACTGCCGTCGCAAACTCCGCGCGCATGACAAGCGGCGGCTCGTCGTGCGAGCCGCTGTCGGGTAAGCCCTAACTCGGACGTAGGCACGGATTGCCGATAGCGGACAACATCCGGAATTTGGCCGCCGTACAGTAGTCCCGCCGCGATCGCCGAGACTCGAGCGCGATCCGATTTCCAGGGTGACCTATGAACGAAATTTCCAGCCAGCCTCATGAGGGGCTCAGCAAGAACGCTGTCGGACTGCCTCAAATCGTCTTCTTCGTCGTGGCTGCGGCCGCGCCGCTCACCGCCATGGTAGGCGCGACACCCGCCGCCTTTTCCTTGGGCAACGGAGCGGGCGTACCGGGCGCCTTCGTGCTGGCCGGCGTGATGTACCTGATCTTCAGCATGGGTTACGCGGCCATGAGCCGGCATATCTCGAACGCCGGTGCGTTCTATGCGTACATCGCCAACGGGCTCGGCGCGCCCCTGGGCGTCGGCGGCGCCTTCGTCGCCATCGCCGCCTACAACGCGGTGCAGATTGCGATCTACAGCATGTTCGGCTTCTTCCTCAACAACGGCATTGCGCAGCACTACGGGATCGACATCCCCTGGTGGGCTTTCGCGCTCGCCTGCATCGCCATCGTCCACTTCTGCGGCGCGCGGCACATCGAGTTCAGCGGCCGGCTACTCGGGATGCTGATGATATGCGAGATCGCCATCGTCACCCTGCTCGATCTCGCGATCGTCGTGAAAGGCGGCGGGCCCGGCGGATTCAGTGCGAAGCCGTTCAGCCCCGCAGCCGTCTTTAGTCCCGGATTGGGCACCGCCCTCGTCTTCGTGCTTGGCTCGTATATGGGATTTGAAGCCACGGCCATCTTTTCGGAGGAAGCGCGCAATCCCAAAGTCACCATTCCGCGCGCCACCTATTTGGCCGTCATGCTCATCATGGCGTTTTACGCGTTCTCCGCTTGGGCGATCGTCGAAGCATGGGGCGAGCATCAGATCGTTGCGCAGGCAACGAAAGACCCCGCCAATCTCTGGTTCGCGATGAGCGACAAGCTGCTCGGCAAAGTCGCCACGGATACGATGAACGTCCTGCTAGTGACGAGCCTGTTCGCGGCGATTCTTTCGTTCCACAACACGATCACCCGGTACTTCTATGCCATGGGCAGGGAGGGCGTGCTCTGGAGCAAACTCGGCCACACGTGCCCCACTTATCAGTGTCCGGACGTGGCCGGCAAGCTGCAAACGCTCATTGCTCTCGTGATCGTCATCGGCTCCGCCCTGCTGCGCCTCGATCCGTTCGCCATCGTCTTCTCGTGGATGAGCGCACTCGCGACGATCGGCATCATCGCCGTGCAGATGCTCGTGGCTGCGTCGGTCATCGCGTTTTTTGCCCGCGATCATCGCGATGCCGGGCTCATGCACCGGCTCATCGCCCCAGCTATCAGCGTCATCGCGCTCGGCGCCTGCCTCGTGCTCGTGATTCGCAATTTATCGGTGTTGAGCGGCTCCGATTCGAAGCTCGTCGCGCTGTTTCCGTACTTCCTGCTTGCGATCGGCGCATCGGGCGTGTGCGCCGCGTATCGATTGAGAAGAAAGGATCCCGGGCTCTATGCAGGCTTAGGGCGGGCCGTTCAATAGTGATCGAGAATCTCGCTACCGCTCGTTCGGTGTCCCGTCATTGCGAACCGATGTCACGGCCTATGTCTGTCGAAACTACGCCCATGCTGTTGTACGCCGTCGCGGCGATCCGGGTCGAACCAGCCGGCGAAGCCGGATGGTTCGACCGCTGCGACGATGCTCATGCCGCGATCATTTCAATTTCCGAGGACGTGCTCGACATCGTCCTGCGGCTCCCGCACGTGTGGAATGTGGTGGAGAACGCTCGATTATGCGGGCTTCACGACAACGTGGACGTCATGGAGGGCGACGAGCGATTTGCCAACGGGCCCGATGGGAGCGTCTTCGCGATCGTCGGCTGCGATGGGTTGGAGCGCTACGTCGCGCTGATGCAAGTCAATGCGGCCGAATCGGTATTTTGCGAGCAGCGCCTCTTCACATCGTGCTCCGTATTCGAGCACTGCTTGATCTGATCGATATCGACGCGCTGTTGCGGCGGGCGGGGGCTCTCGCCGGCGGGATATCCCGCCGGCGAATACTAGGCTTCGATCGCGAACGTGCCGACAGCGTGACGCAGAAGCTCGACCTGCTGCTCCAGCGACTTCGCCGCGGCAGCGGCTTGCTCGACGAGCGCCACATTGCTACGCGTCACATCGTCGATCTGAGAAATGGCTTGGTTCACCTGCGCGATGCCTGAACTTTGCTCGGCGGCGGCGCCTTCGATCTCGGCCATGATTCCCGTCATATGCTCGACGGCTCCCCTTGCTTCGCTCATCGCCCCGCCCGCCAACTGAACGAACGACGTGCCCTGCTCCACGTGCGAAGCCGCCTCGTCGATCAACCCTTTGATGTCCTTCGCAGCCGTTGCGGAACGCTGCGCGAGATGGCGCACTTCGGTGGCGACCACCGCGAAGCCGCGGCCCTGCTCGCCCGCGCGCGCCGCCTCCACCGCCGCATTCAGCGCCAGAATGTTGGTCTGAAACGCGATGCCTTCGATCATTCCCGTAATCTCCTTGACCTTGCGCGACGATTCGGTCACGCGGTCCATCACGGAAATTGCCTGCTCGATGACCTGGCCGCCGCGGACGACTATCTGCAGCGCACCTTGAGCTAGCCGATTTGCTTCCTTGGCACTGTCCTCGTTCCGCCCGACCGCAGATGATAATTGTTCGACGTTGTCCACCGTGACCTCCAGCGCGGCGGCCTGCTGCGCTGTACGGCGCGATAGGTCGACGTTGCCGGAAGCGATTTCCTTCGCGCCGCAAGCGATTTCGTCGCTGCTGCCGCGCACTCTAGCCACGGTGTCGACCAGGCTCGCGCGCATTTTCCCTAGCGCCCTGAGCAACTGGCCCATTTCGCCGTGCGAATTGCCAACGACATCCATCGTAAGATCGCCCGACGCAATGCGCTCGAAATGCGCGATCGTCTGATTGACAGGGCGGATCACCGCGGTGGATAAGCTTGCGCGCGCAATCATCCCGACGACGATGGAAAGTGCGCCGATCGCGGCGAACATGAAGGTCGCTAAGCGGAAACGCTCGCCGACCGTTGCGGTTTTGCGCAAGGCGTCCTCGTTTTGCAGGGCCTCGAGTGCGTCGATGGCCTTGGCGTACACACCATAGGATGCGCCCGCCGTCCGCCCCTCGATATCGCGGAACGCATTGACGTCGCCGCCATCGAGCGCCGCGAATTCCGGCTCGATCGCCTTTGTCACCAGTTCCGCGCGCGCATGCACGACGGCTTGAGCGAGTGCGCGCTCGGCGTCGGTCTGAAACGGGCCGCCGGCATAGGCCTCGAAGTTCTTGTTGGACTCGGCCAGCAGGTTGCGTGCGTCGGTTAGCAATGTCTCGCTCTGCTGGCCCACGCTGAACAGCGTTTCGTAGCTCCCGAGCGCCAGTCTCACTTTCAGCAGCTTTTCGGAACTGGTCTTGAGCGTCGCGATGCGTTGTGAGGTTTGCTCGATGCCGAGCAAGCCATCGCGCGCAAACTTCGACACGCCATAGCCGATCGCAATCACCATCAGAATGAGGACGACGAATGCGCCGATCGTCCAAGTCAACCCCGTGCGGATACTCATATTTTTTCTCGGTCAGTCGACCGCCTGCTCTCATTACTCTGGTTTTAGAATGCCGTCCTTCGAAAGCAGGATCTCGTGGCCGGAACGAGAGACCACGAGCCCGGTCAGCGCCGCTCTATCGGGCCTTTGATGGGCCGTGAATTGGTCGGCGGTACTCGTGCCGTTGATGACGAAACCGTCCAAGCCGACACCCTGCACGCGGTCGCCCTTCGTCACGAGACTCGTGATCGAGCCCGTCGAGGCGGAATCGATGGCCTCCCACGTGTCGCCGCCGTCCCTGCTGCGATAGAGATGGCCTAGCAAGCCGCCCACGAAGACGGTACCGTCGGCGCTCGACGCGCCCGTCCACAAGCTGCCCTTGTTGCCCGTCTGCCGGTATTCCCAGCTCGCGCCGCCATCCCGCGAGCGCAGCACCAGGCCTTGTTCCGCTGCAATAAACAGCGTGCCCGAGCGATCCGAAAAAATGTGGAACAGATTGCGATCCGCCTTGCTCGTGCCCGGCGGAGGCGGCAGCTTCGCCACTGTCCATGTATGGCCGCCGTCTTCGGTCTCGAGCAACAACGACCACAAGCCGACTGCCCACCCATGGCGAGCGTCTTTGAAGTAAACCGAAAAGAGCGGCTGGTCGATCGACGTGTCCGATCGCTGCAGCGTCCACGTTTCGCCACCATCTGCGGTAGCCAATATCACCCCCCATTGACCCACCGCCCAACCGTGTTCGGCATCGGCAAAATACACCGCAGTAAGCGTCGACGATGCCGGCACATGCTTGGCCTGCCGATAGCTGACGCCATCGTCGGACAACAGCACGATGCCGTGCTCGCCAACCGCTACGATGCGGCCACCTGCGTGCGCGACATCGAGCAGCATGGCGTGGGTCGGATCGGCCCAGGCATGGGCAGGCTCGATCTTCAGAGGCGTGGCTCCGGCGCCCGCCGTCTGGGCGGCAGCGAACCCGCAAAAGCAGGCGACCGCGGCGCCTACGAGAAGTTTTCTAATCATGGTGAAACCTCGGATATCGGGAGCGGTACTCAGTGGGTCAGCAGGCCCGGGGCGCGCACGGGCTTGCGGCGCGGGAACCAACGCTCCAGCAAGACGGCGATCGCGGGCAGCGCCGTCATCGCCATCACGAGATTGACGATGAACATGAAGGCGAGCAGCTTGCCCATGTCGGCCTGAAACTTCAGTGCCGAAAAGCTCCAGGTCGCCACGCCGATCGCGAGCGTGATCGCGGTAAAGATCGTGGCCACTCCCACTTCGAGCATGGCGTGCTCCACCGCTTTCACGATCGGCTGGCCGCTCGCCATGTGCAATTGCAACCGGTTATAGATGTAGAACGCGTAATCCACGCCGATCCCCACCGCGAGCACCATCACGGGCAATGTCGCCACGGTTAGCCCGATCTGCAGTTCCTTCATGAACCAATACCCGATGAAGGTCGCCACCGTCAGGGGAGCGCAACACGCGATCATCGCTCGCACATCGCGATAAGCGAAAAACACGAGCGCGAGAATCGCCGCATAGACGTAGAGCATCATCGGCAACTCGCTATGCGCCACTTCGTCGTTGATCGCGGCGAGCACACCCGCGTTGCCCGCGGCGAGCCGAATCGATAGACCATGGTAGGGATGCGTCGCGCGATACTGCTTGACGTCGCCGAGAATCCGATTCAGCGTCGTGGCCTTATGATCGGTCAGGAACAGATGAACCGCCGTCATGCTGCAATCCTTGTTCATAAACCCTTTCACGCGGCCGATCTCGGCGGTCAATCCGGCGTAGTTCCCGGCATCGATCGGCACGACGTTCATCTTCGGATTGCCTTCGTTGTAGCCCTCGTTGTACGTGCGCAGCATCCCGGGGTATGACTGAACGGAGACCACCCCCGGTTCGCTTCGCATCGTCGAGGCGAATTCGTCCTCGGCGATGCCGATCGCCGGGTTGTCGCACGCTGCTCCTTTCGCCTCGAACACGATAGTCAGCCAATCGAGGCCGACGTCGTAGTTGCTGGCGATCGACACCGCATCGCGGTTAAAGCGCGCATCGGCGCGCAGCTCGGGCGCGCCGGGCTGTAGCGTACCGATAACACGATCGCGGCTCTGCCACGCGGCCAGCGTGAAGACAGCTGCCGTGATCGCGACGACGATATAGGCGTTGCGTGGCTGCGCCACCCGAGCCAAACCGCGCAGCCACACGGAGCGACGTTCCCGCTTCATGAGCGCGCGATCGGCATACGCTTTGGTGAAATGGAAGCAGGACGCGGCGACTGGCAGCATCACCAAGTTCGTGACGATCTTGTAGGCGACGCCGAGCGATGCGGTGATCGCAAGCTCGCGCACCATCGGAATCGGAATCAACAGCAACGTGATAAACGAGACGAAGGCCGTGATCAACGCAAGCGTCCCGGGCACCAGCAAGCCGCTGAAACTTCGGCGCGCGGCCTCCATCGAGCTATAGCCGTGAGAGAGCTCGCGAACGATATAGTTGACCTGCTGCACCCCATGCGACACGCCGATCGCAAACACGAGAAACGGTACGAGCACCGCTAACGGATCGAGCCCGAAACCCAGCAGCTTCAGCGTGCCGAACTGCCAAACGAGCGAGGTCAACGAACAGACGATCGGAAGCACGGTGAAGCGCACGGAATGGCTGTACCAATACACCGCAAGCGCCGTCAACACGAGCGCGATCAGGCAGAAGCCGAGCACGGCGCTGGCGCCGTCCGCGATGTCGCCGATCTGTTTGGCAAAGCCGATGATTTGAATTTCATAGCCGGCGTCTTCGAACGGCTTGCGGATCTGCTGCTCGAGCAAGCGATTGAAGGCGACGTAGTCGAGCACCTTCCCCGCTCTGTCGCGTTCGTTGAGCTCGGCGGTGATCATCGCGCTGTCTTCGCGATGCGAGACGAGCGTGCCGATATAGTTGCCGTCGACGGTGGACTGTCGAATCTGCGCGACGATCGCCGGCGTCAGCTGTTTCGGCGTAATGGTGCCGTCGATAATGGGGCTCGCGCGAAAGCCGTCTTCCGTGATTTCGTTGACGAAGGCATTGGGCGTCCACAGCGACTCGACGCCCCCTCGGTCGACGTTCGGCAGAAAAGTGACCGCCTGCGTCACTTGATAGAGCCGGGTGAGCCCCTGCGGCGTCCAGATGTTGCCGTTTCGAGCGCGCACGACGACCGTGATCCGATTCGCACCGAATAGATCGTTGCGATACTTCTTGAACGTCTCGATGTACTCGTGCCCGATCGGCATTTGCTTCTCGAAGCCGGCCTCCATTCGCAACTGCACCGCGAATACCGCCATCACGGCTGTGAAGACAACGATCGCCGACAGCACGATCGCGCGGTGACCGAAGATGAGTTTCTCGAGGCGGGTGACGAATCGAGTAAGCACGGAAGCTATCCTTCAAAAGTGTCGGCGCGCGGGCTCGCGCGCCGTTTCCGTCATCGCGGAATCAGAAGTTACGTGTTGCGAACAGCCCAACGAAGTTGCGGTCGGCATAGGGCTGACCCACGCCGCCATGACCGCCGAAGAACGCCGTATAGTTGATGCCGGCTTGCCAGGTGGCCGGGTTCTGGTTGAACAACACGTAGAGGTTCACCGATTTCGCGCCCTGGAGATAATTGCCGGTGAACGTGGGCGTGTAGCCGTACAAAGCATCGGTGAACGTCACGCCCGGCGTGATTTGCCAACCGGGTATCACGCTGCCGTCATAGGTCCAGTTGAAATCGACGGTCGCCCCGACCGAGCTCGACGTCCCCGCTGCCGCCGTGATCGGATATCCCAGGCCCGACCCGTTGTTCAACCAGGTGAAGTACCCCGCCGCCGGCGCCTGATGCACGTCGTGGCCGTCGATCGTGCGCGTGACGCCGCTCGAACTGAGCCCCGGGTAGTAAATCCAGGTCAATTCCGCCGTGAGCACCGCTTGGTCAGCGTGAATGAGCTTCAGGAACGGGTATTCGCTCCGGGTCAGGCTGAGCTGCCCATTGATGTCGTACTGAAACTTCTTCATGTCCATCCACTGCTGACAATTGATGCCGGACACGCCGTTCGTATTCAGGTCGAGCGGCCCGTTCGGCGCAAAGCAGCCGGACAGCGCAACGGCATCATGCGGACGGTACGAAAGCTCGGTACCGATGGCCCAATCGCCGAGCCCGAAGTTCGCACTGACGCCGAACAACTGCCGGTTCTGCAGATACGAAAACTGTCCGGTGCCGTTAGCTAGGCTCGAGAGAACCGGCGACTTGTCCGTATAGTTCTCATAGTAAAAGCCGAAATTGACGTCCAGCGCTTTCGGCCTGTAGTTGAACTTGATACCGAATTGCGGCTTGTATTCCTTCGGGAGGACGGTGTTGACCAATATGCCGAGGGAGTTGTACGGCGGGCCCGCATACTGTCCATTGAGCAATCCCGTATTGATGCTCGCCAGTGTGGCCGCATTACCGCTGTTCGCGCCGGCGATGGTGCCCGCGTCGACACCGGCCGCGTTCCCGTTCGTGGTGCTCACGGTCCCTGCGACGGCGCCGCGCCCGAAGCTGTTGCCGACCGACCAGTAAGTACCGACAGGCGGGTAGCGATTCCCGTTCCACTGGAACTGGTAGTAGGCCTCGGTGCTCAATCCGCGCGTCAGACCCGCGGCAAAGCTCAGCATCGGCGCCGGCAACAGCGCCTGCTTCAGTTGCGTTCCCGGGATGAGAAGCTTTTGAATGTCGACGGAATTCGTCTGGTTGATCCCGCCGGACGCGAAATAGCTCTCGCCCCAGTTGAGCACCTGATTGCCCAGCCGCACGTGAGCCTCGCGCCCGTTGAGCGTGAAGTCCTTCTCACCCCAAAGATCGAGCAACTGCACCGGGTATTTGACTTGCGCCAGGGCAGTGCTCGACAGCGGCGTTCTCGCGGTGTCGCCCACCAAGAAGTCGTACATCGCGGTGCCGCGGATCATGAACTTGTAGCCTTCGCTCGGCATCGTCAGCAGCAACTCGCTCGTTGCGCTGAGGTATGAGCTGAAGGGCTGCCCTTTTTTATAGTTCAGATCACCGTTATCGCTGGAGCCCCACTGGTTGACATTGGCCGCGGCGCCGCAGCCGTACGAGTTCGGGTCGCCCGTGAGCGAACAGCTCGGGTTCTTGGTGCGAATGCCGGCGCCTGCCGTTAAATTCGTCACCCACGAGCCATGCAAATCACCGAGTCCGGTCGTAAAGTCGTAACCATACGAATTGGCCGAAACGGCGCCCATGCCCAGCCCCATCAGCGCAGCGGATACCGATGCGCGAACCGCTTTCGTTTTCATGGATTTTCCTCTAGTCGTCGCGGCCCGGCGATCGTCGCGGATCGGCGGGCCGTCACCGCATATCAGCGTTCGCTAATGGCGCTGAGATTCTCGGGCGTGTAGTAATCCGGTCGGAACGTCGGCGCGCTGGAGGACTCGAAATATTGGACGTCCTGTCCGGCGCCAACGATGTTTTGATCCGCCACGTAACGGCTGGTGGTTAAGTTGTATTGCGAGAAGGGTTCAACGTCGCAGGTGCCGCCCAACTCCCAAATCGGGATCGGATAGCTTTCCTTCGTCTTCCAGAGCTTTCCTTGCGCGTCGTAATCCTCACCCGCCAACGCCAGATAGGTGTCCTCGTCGAGGTAGAGCACCTTCTTCTGCGAGATGTGCCGCATATTCGGCTTGAGCGTCGCCTCCACCACGTAGACCCGATGCAGTTCGTAGCGGCGAGCCGACGGATCGATCTGATCGGGCTTGAATACCTCGCCGATCTTCTTGTTGAAGTCGTACATCGCGAAATCGTTGTACGGGACGTAGATTTCCTTTTTCCCTACCAGCTTCCAATCGAAGCGATCGATGCTGCCGTTGAAGAGCCACGGCTCATCCACCGTGTACTGGCTCTCGAAGCCGATCTGAGGCGCATCGTAGTTGTACGACGGCATCCGGCGCACGCGCCGTTGCCCCGGAAAGTAGTAGAAGACGGGGTTGTCGTCGCTCGCAAAATTGTCCGTCTGCACGAGCGCCTGGCCAGCGAGCGCTGCCGGTGTTTCATAGCCGACGTAGATCGAATACAACCCCTCGTCCGCGCCAAGCGAATTGGCGCCCTTCTTGCCCCAAGGCGTGTACACCAACTGGCGGCCCGTCACGCCGATCCATTCGGAACTGCCCGGTCGCGGCGAAACCATCGTGTTGACCTTGTCCCATTTGATGCCTACGCCGCGATAGCGCGACAGATAGTTCCAAATCGCTTCTTGCCCCGTCTTCGCCGCCGGGAACGGAAGACCCGGGAGCGTTGCGCTCACGAGATGGTTTCCGCTTGCGTCCAGCTTCGCGGCGCCGACGTTCTTTTTGGTGTTGTCCTGAATCCACTCCGGATAACCGCAGTCGCGATGCGACGGATAGACATCCATCCGATAGTTCTTGATCTGCTTGAACATCGCGAGTTGGCCGGGCGTCAGATTCGTCGCGTACTTGTCGACGTTCTCCGCCGTGATCGTGAACAGCGGCTTCTCCGATTTATACGGCGAATAGTCCCCTCTCACTTTGCCCGGCGCCCACCCCGCGGGCGCCGACTGCACGCCCGAATACGCGGGGATACGAGCATCCGCGCTTCCCGCCTTCTCGGCGCCGCTGATCGTCAGTACTCCTGACGATTGCGCCCAGGCCATCGTAATCGCAAGGGAACATGCGACCGCGAGGCCAGCCTTCAGTTGCAACTGCATGAGAGATCTCCCGTGACCGTGAACGTGCTGACAATCGCATTGGCGCGATCGCCACTGACTGACAGGCATCGGGATCGCGTGCTTGTGGATGCAGACTCGCCCAGATGCGTTGAGGCCATTATTCCCAGAATAAAAGATTCGTCAACACGTTTTGCGCATTCTTAGACCTAGGTGCTTTCTCCAATCCCCTATTTCGGAACTGGCGAAATATTGACGCGAGATCGCCGGTACGCACGGGTGATGGGGCGATACACACCAGCAAGTGACATCGACGCAGGGGGAGGAAGGAAGGACAGGCCTCGGGTATTCCCTATTCGACTGCCCATGCAGCGATTGCCAAAAGCGGACAAGCGCGGGCACATCGCGGACATAAAGTAGCGCCGAGAATGAGGTCACGTGCTTTGCCCATTGCCCACGCGTGGGCGAGACGTGGCGCATCGACCCGACAGTCACCTTGAGGATCAAGAACGCAATGATGGAACTCGACAATCTGATCGGCGGCCGGCTCTGCAAGCCGGTGTCCGCCAGCTTTTTCGACAAGCTCGCGCCCGCTACCGGTCAGCGCTTGGCGCGGGTGCCGGCATCGAACCACGAGGACGTCGATCGCGCAGTGAAAGCGGCCCATACGGCGCTGCGCGAAGGCGCCTGGGCGAATGCGGGAGGCGCCGCGCGGGCGCGCTGGCTGCATCGTCTAGCCGATCTGATCGAGCGCGACAGCGAGACGTTGCAAACGTTGCTTGCTAACGAGCAAGGACGGCCGCTTATCGAAATGCGGATGATGGATGTGCCGATGAGCATCGACGTGCTCCGCTATTTCGCGGGCTGGGCGGACAAGCTAGAGGGCCGCACGATCCCCACCGACGGCTTCATGGGCCGCACGACGCTGAACTACACGAAGCGCATGCCTGTTGGCGTGGCCGCACAGATCATCCCGTGGAACGCACCGCTCATGATTGCGGTATGGAAGCTGGCACCGGCGCTGGCCGCCGGTTGCACCGTCGTGATCAAACCCTCCGAAGACGCCCCCGTCGCAGTCGCTCGGCTCGGCGAGCTGGCGCGCGAAGCCGGCATTCCGGATGGCGTGGTCAA
Source organism: Trinickia dabaoshanensis (assembly GCF_002879885.1). Taxonomy (GTDB): domain Bacteria; phylum Pseudomonadota; class Gammaproteobacteria; order Burkholderiales; family Burkholderiaceae; genus Trinickia; species Trinickia dabaoshanensis. The sequence goes on along the minus strand of NZ_PNYA01000031.1, from coordinate 45,329 downwards.
CATCGTCCACGGCGTGGGCTCCGAAGTCGGGCCTGCGCTCGTCGCGCATCCTCTCGTCAGCAAAATCAGTTTTACCGGCAGCACCGACGTCGGGCGCGCCATCGCATGCGAAGCCGCGAAGAGCTTCAAGCGCGTCACGCTCGAACTGGGCGGCAAAGCGGCGCAGATCGTCTTCGGCGACGCCGATCTGGATCAGGTCGTCCCCGCGCTGCTGCTCGGCATGTTCGTCAATCAAGGGCAGACCTGTGCGGCAGGCTCGAGAGTGCTCGTGCATCGCTCACTGGCGCAGGCCGTGGAAACGCGGCTTGCCGAAGCCGCCCGCGGCATGCATGTCGGCCCCCCGTCGGACCCGTCGTCGCAGATGGGCGCACTGATCAATCAGCGTCATCTTGCGCGCGTGCGCGCCCATGTCGACGGCGCTATCGCCGAAGGCGCGATCCGCCTGGCGGGCGATGAAGCCGTGCCGGAACACGGCTATTTCATGCGGCCGACGGTGCTCGGCGGCGTGCATCCGCGCATGCGGATCGCCAGCGAGGAAGTGTTCGGGCCTGTCGGCATGGTCATACCGTTCGACAGCGAAGACGAAGCGATTCGCATCGCCAACGATACGTTGTATGGCTTGTCCGCCTCGCTGTGGACGCAAGACCTCGCTACCGCCCACCGCGTGGCCGACCGGCTCGAGGTGGGCGCCGTTGCAATCAACTGCTGGAGCCCGCTCGATGCGCGTCTGCCCTGGGGCGGCATCAAGCACAGCGGCATCGGACGAGATCTTTCTCGAGCGGCGCTCGAGTCCTATCTCGAGGAAAAAGTGATTACCGCCGCGCTGTAACGCGCATTGTTTAGCCGCAGCTCCTTTCAAGAACTTCGTGAGCGATACACCATGAACTATCAACAGCGTCAAAAACGTTTCTGGCATCCGATGAGTTCGGCCGCCGCCGGCCACACCACCCCGACCGTCGTGATCGCGCAAGGAGATGGCAACTATGTCGTCGACGTCGAAGGACACCGCATGCTCGACGGTGTCGGCGGGCTATGGAACGTCAACGTCGGCCACAACAGGCCGGAAGTCAAAGCCGCCATCGCGCGCCAGATGGACGTGCTTTCTTATTACCAAACGTTCGACGGCGTGGCGCATCCGCTCGTCTATGATCTCGCCGATCGCCTCTGCGCCATGTTCGAGCAAGAAGACATGCAGCGCGTCATGTTCGGCAGCGGCGGTTCAGATGCTTGCGAAACGGCGCTGAAAATGGCGCGTCAATATTGGGTTGCCGCGGGCGAGCCCTCACGCACGAAATTTCTTTCGCTGCGCAACGGCTACCATGGCGTGCATATGGGAGGCACGTCGGTCGGCGGGAACGGCGTCTATCACTATAACCACGGCCCCCTTCTGCCCGGTTGCATCCTGCTCGACACGCCTTGGCTCTATCGCAATCCTTGGGACTGCGAGGATGCGGAGGAACTCGTCGCGCATTGCATCCGGCAATTGGAAGACACGATCGCATTCCACGGCCCGCAAACCATCGCCGCGTTCATCGCGGAACCGGTGCAAGGCGCGGGTGGGCTCATCGTTCCGCCGGCCACCTATTGGCGCCGTGTCCGCGATGTCTGCGACAGGAACGGTATCTTGCTGATCGCCGACGAAGTGGTCACCGGGTTCGGCCGCACCGGCTGCATGCTCGGCAGCCGCGGCTGGGGCGTGGCGCCCGACATCCTGTGCTTGGCCAAGGGAATCTCCGCGGGCTATGTCCCGCTCGGCGCGACGATGTACAACCGGCGTATCGCCGAAGCGATCGAGCATGGCAGCGGTTTCTCGCACATGGTGATGCACGGCTATACGTATAGCGGTCACCCGCTTGCCTGCGCGGCGTCGCTGGCCGTGCTCGATATCGTCGAATCCGAGGATTTGCCCGGCAACGCAGGCCGCGTCGGCCAGCACTTGCTCGAGCAGCTGCAGCCGCTTGAGCAGCAATTCGAGACCGTTGGGGACGTGCGCGGGAAAGGCTTGATGCTGGCGCTCGATCTCGTGACGGACAAAGCGAGCCGAACCCCGCTCAATCCGATGGAAGGGTTCGCCGCGCGCGTGGCCGATGCGGCGCGTCGGCGCGGTGTGCTGGTGCGCGCCATCGCCAATAAAGTGGTGATGTCGCCGCCGCTCACGCTGAAGTTGGAAGAGGCGGACATGATGGCGCTGGCGCTGCGCGAAGCGCTGCACGAGTGCTGTTGACAGGTGTTTTTGCGTTAGGTACACACGGACGTTCGGGCGAGCGTTCGTGTGCCGCTCCCGGCACGCTCGATCGTTGAGGATGAGGCACCAAGATGGCAATCCATATCGCGCATGATGCGACAGACAAATACCCGCTCGTCGTTCGCCTTCTCCACTGGGCAAGAGCGATCTTGATCTTCGGCCAGCTTTGGATGGGCTGGACCATGGTGAGGTTGAGCGACGACCTCCCCGCCAAATTCGACTGGTACTATCCCACGCACAAGCAGTTCGGGATTCTGACGCTCCTGCTCGTTCTCGTTCAGCTCGCGATCCGCTCGCGCACGACGCTGCCGCCTCCACCGGCGGGCCTTGCCCACTGGGAAAAGAAGTGCGCCAAGGCGGCGCACTACCTGCTTTACGCCTTGGCCATCGTCGTGCCTTTAATGGGTTACTCGATGTCGAGCACGTTCACCCAAAGCGACGGCGTGCCATTTTTCTTCATGCGTCTGCCGGAAGTGCTGCCCAAGAACGATAACTGGTTCAAGGTGTTCCAGTGGTTGCACAAAACGTTGGCGTATACGTTATTAGCGCTCGTCGTCTTTCATATCCTTGGCGCGCTGAAGCATCGCTTTCTCGACAAGGATCGGGACAACGACGTTTTGCGGCGGATGTTGTGAAACGGGATTAAACACAACGCCCGAGAACATCGTCGACCGACACCTCGCACAGCATGCGCCGAAGATTTGGCGTCGTGGGATCGGGAGCGTGCTGATGCCGGCCTTCTCGAGCCCTTCGAAAGATCGAAGTGTAGGTCGGCACGCGCATGCTACCGACTTCGCAGCCCGGCATCACGCAGCCGCAAGGTCGTCAAATCGTTGCGGCAGATGGTAAGCATCGCCCCATAGCTCGTCGAATCGGCGCAGCATCACGCTCACATTCAGCGGTTGCCGCATACGGGTCTCCTCGTCGAGACCAATATATCGCGCTTCCTTTTCCAGAGCGCGGCCGCATTCTCGAATATTGGCACGTCCGGCGACTCCCGATCGGTGCGGTGTCGTGAACGACAGTCATCGACCCTGGACGGCCAATCGCTCCCCGACGACCGTCAGACCGCTTTCGAAGCCGGAGCAGACGGTCATGCGCTAGCGTTGATGTATCGTCCCGCTCGACCAGATTCAGAGCATTTGCTCCGGTTGCGTTGGACCATCTGCCGTCCTCAGACGTGTACCTCAACGGCACAGCGACCGCTTTATGCCTACCGGGAATGAGTGTTATCGACGGCGCCTGCCTTCTTCGAAAAGGCGCCGACCTTCATCATTTGCACACCGTCAACCAACAGGAGCAAAACGATGAGCAACTTCCAAACCTACACAATCGATAACGCACCGGCCGCTTCGAAGTCCAGTCTCGAAGACACTAAACGCGCCTTTGGTTTCGTCCCCAACCTGCAGGCGCATATGGCGGAGTCGCCCGCGCTGCTCGCCGGTTACTCGGCGCTGTGGGATCTGTTCTCGAAGAGCACGCTGACACCGCACGAACAGCAGGTCGTCTATCTGACTTCCAACTTCGAAAACAACTGCCACTACTGCATGGCCGGTCACAGCACGCTGGCAAAGATGATCAAGATGGACGCAGGCGTGATCGCCGCGCTGCGTGCCGGCACGCCGCTGCCCGATGCAAAGCTCGAAGCGCTGCATCGCTTCACGACCCTGGTCGTGCGTGAGCGTGGCTTCGTTCCGGAAGCCGATGTCGACGCGTTTATCGCCGCTGGCTACACCCGTGAGAACGTCCTCGAAGTGATTCTGGGCGTAGCAACCAAGGTGATGAGCAACTACACGAACCACATCGTCCACACCGAACTCGACGGCTTCATGGCCGGTAACGAGTGGACCAAACCGGTCGCCGTCGCTGCCGCCTAAGCCGTCTCCGGGCGCCCTCGCGGCTCCCGTTCCACCCCATATCGAAGCTCACCGAGGAACCGCCATGTCCACGTTCGACCGCTACAAAGACGCCTACTCCAACGCCAGACTGGCCCGTACGCCGGACGGCGTGCTCGAAGTCCGTTTCCATACCGACGGCGCGAAGCTCGTCTTCAATGGCCATACGCATGAGCAGTTCACCGACATGTTTCATCAGATCGGCGAAGACCCGGATAACCGCGTCGTCATCCTGACAGGTAGCGGCGACGCATTCATGGACGCGATCTCGCCGGAAGGCTTCGATTTCTTTACGCCACGTGGCTACGACAAGATATTCCGTGAAGGCCGCAAGATCCTGATGAATATTCTGGATGTCGAAGTGCCGATGATCGCCGCGCTGAACGGTCCGGTGCTGTTGCATTCGGAATACGTCCTGCTATGCGACATCGTGGTGGCGACACCCGAGACGGTGTTTCAGGACATGCCACATGCCGTGTTCGGCATCGCTCCCAACGATGGCGTCCATCTGCTGTGGCCGGAAATGATCGGCAGCATTCGCGGCCGGTATTTCGTGCTCACGCAGCAAAAGCTCGGGGCCGAGGAAGCAAGATCGCTGGGCGTAGTCAACGAGATCGTGCCTGCGGATCAGTTGCTGGAACGTGCGCACGCAATTGCCGCAACGATCGCAAAGCAGCCGCCGCTCACCACCAAATACACGCGCATCGGACTGACGCAGCGTCTGCGTCGCGTGATCGACGAGGGCATCGGCTATGGCCTGGCGCTCGAAGGGATCACTGCGGCCGAAGTGGCCCGCGTTGCAGCCGCGCAGAACGCTGTCTGAATATGCGGCCACCCGCTTCCTCATTTCGCTATTCCCTCAAGGAGAACGCTCATGTCACTGCAAGACAAACTCGATGCATTCCGGGCCGATTTCAAGGCAGGCAAACCACCGTTCAACGCACCGCCGGAGATTCATCCGGTAATGGAACGTGCTACGGCAGAACTGATAGCAAGCGGACAGGCGGGCCGCGCGATCAAGGCCGGCGACCGCGCGCCGCATTTCAACCTGAAGGATCAGGACGGCAACGACGTATCTTCTGCTGCTTTGCTGGTGAAGGGGCCGCTGGTGGTGACGTTCTATCGCGGCGTCTGGTGCCCGTACTGCAATATCGAATTGCAGGCGATCAACGAAGTGCTGCCGAAGATTCAGGCTTATGGCGCGAACGTCGTGGCAATCTCTCCGCAAACGCCGGTCAACAGCCGTAAATCGGTGCGCACCAATGAACTCGGTTTTCCGGTGCTGAGCGACGTGGTTGGCCAGACGGGCGCCGACTTCGGATTGCGATTCGCGTTGCCCGACTATCTGGTCGAGTTGTACAAGAACCTGAAGAACGATCTGCCGGCATTCAACAACGACCCCAGCTGGACTTTGCCGATGCCCGCACGTTACGTCATCGGACAGGACGGCATCGTGCTGTATTCGGAGGTCAACCCGGATTACACGCGTCGTCCGGACCCATCGGACATGTTTCCGGTTCTGGAAAAAGCAACGGCCAACGCCTGAGCCCTGCCGCTCAACGCCAGCCAATTGCCACCTGCGCCGGAGAACCCGGCGCGGCTTTTCTATCCCTTCCAGTTCGTAAAGGACATTTGATGACACAGCGTACATTTCTCGTAACCGGCGCGACCAAAGGTATTGGCCTTGCACTAACAGAACGGCTGATCGCCGATGGCCACCACGTGGTGGGCCTCGCGCGTGACGCAAGCGACTTTCCGGGCGAACTGGTCCGCGTCGATCTGGCCGATCGTGCCGCAACCGGCGCGGTACTCGATGACCTCGTTCGCCGCCATGCGTTCGATGGTGTGGTGAACAACGTCGCGCTGGTCAGACCGCAGCCTCTGGGTGAAGTCGCGTTAAACGATCTGGACGACGTTCTCGCGCTGAATCTTCATCCTGCGGTGCAGACCGTGCAGGCCCTGCTTCCCGGTATGCGTACACGCGGCTGGGGACGGGTCGTGAACATTTCCAGCCTGACGATTCTGGGCATGACGCAGCGCACGGCCTATGCCGCAGCGAAAGCAGCGTTGGTGAGCTTTGCGCGTTCGTGGGCGCTGGAACTCGCGGGCACGGGTATTACGGTGAACGCGGTCGCGCCGGGTCCGACCGAGACCGCACTGTTTCGCGCGAACAATCCGCCGGGCAGCGACGGCGAGAGGCGTTATCTGTCCGCGGTGCCGATGGGGCGCTTCGGCCAGCCGCATGAAATTGCCGCGACGATTGCGTTTCTGCTATCCGACGCGGCTGCTTTCATGACCGGCCAGACGCTTTATGTCGACGGCGGCGCATCAATCGGAAAGGTCGCTTTCTGAGGCCATGCCGTCGGTGCCGCTGCCAGCGGCACCAAGGATCTCTTCAACGAAGGCGACGAACGCTCGCGCCTTCGCACTCATCAGTCGTCCGGCGGGAAACACCGCCCACAGGTCGATCGAGGGCAATTCCCAGTCCGTGAGTACCGCTTGAACCGTGCCATCGGCAAGTTCGGGCGAGAACATCCATTCCGATGCGATCGCGAGACCTATGCCGCCGAGCACCGTCGTGCGGATGCCTTCGGCGGCGCTCACACTGACGCGTCCAGACACGACAACGGCCACTTCCTTGCCTTGCTGGCTGAATGCCCACGACTCGCCACCGCCTCGCAACGAATACACGATCACCTGATGCTGACTGAGGTCCGCAGGCGTTTTCGGCGCGCCCGCTTCGGCGAGATACGCAGGCGTTCCAACGACCAGTCGGCGGCTTTGTGCAATGCGCCGTGCCGTCATCGTCGAATCATCGAGAGAACCCATGCGCAGTGCAACGTCCACACCCATTTCGAGCAGGTCGATGGTTCGATCGTCCAGCACGATATCGATCTGCAGGTTCGGGTGTCGGTCAAGAAACGTCTTGAGCGCAGGCAGGATATGCAGGCGCGCGAAGGTCACGGCGGCACTGATGCGCAGCACGCCGGATAGCCCGGTCGACGCGTCGCGCGCGACATGCTCGGCAAGCTCTACTTCTTCGATTGCGCGCCTCGCGTGCTCGTAGAAGCGCTGCCCCGCATCGGTGGGGGTCAGGCCGCGTGTCGAGCGCAACAGCAGTCGTACGCCGAGCCGCTCCTCAAGTTGCGCAATCGACTTCGATACGGCCGGTTGCCCGAGTTTGAGCCGCTTCGCGGCTGCCGAAAACGAGCCCGCCTCCACAACGCTGATGTACGTTTCCATTGCTGCCATCCGGTCCATGAAGTCGCTTCTCCTTGAAGGACCGTAAAGTCCGTGTTGTAGCCGAGATGTGTGTTCAGCCAGAAGTCTATCGCGCCAGAACATGGCCGATGAAGTCAGTGGTGTTAGCGGCCTTTGCATCGACATCGCAATCAGAATCCGAAAAAGCAAAACGACCCCGCACAGGCGATCCTGCGTCGGAGCCGTCAGCAACGCTCGCTTCTGTTTCAGATAACCGGCGCCGCGCTGTGGAAGGAATAATCGGTGTAGCCGCGCGCATCACCGCCATAGAACGTCGAGCGGTCGTAACGGTTCAGCGGCGCGCCGATACGCAGCCGCTCAGGCAGATCCGGATTGGAGATAAACAGACGCCCGAAGGCGACGAGATCGGCGTCGCCTGCCTCGATGATGCGATGCGCGCTATCCGCAGTAAAACCGCCCGCCGCGATGAGTGTGCCTTTGAACACTTGCCTCAAATCTTTCGCGGAGACCGCCGAGGCCGCTGCGGCGACGTCATCGTTACCGCGCACACGCGGCTCGACTACGTGCAGATACGCGAGCCCATAGCCATTCAGACGACTGGCGACATAGCCGAACGTGGCACGCGGATCGCTATCGGAATTCCTCGATTACGCCGGGAATCTCATCAAGTGCGAGTGCACGCGGGACGACCTGTTCGACTTCGACAACCTGGCCGCTTTCGTCGTGGATTGCCGAGTGTTCATAGGCGCGGATGGCAGAAGGCGCGACCGGCACTTCTCCGCCGATGTTGGCGGGATGCGCCTGTCGTCCCGCGTGCCACAGTTGCAGGAAGATTCGTCCGCCTTCCGCGTGGACGGCGTTCGTGACGCGTCTCCAGCCGCGCGCGTGTGCATCAGTGTAGATGCCCGGTGCGCCCACATAGGCGAAGCCGAGCGGAGAGACGGACGTCGCATCCGAAATCAGCAAGCCGCCCGACGAAGCGCGCTGCGCGTAGTAATCGACCATCAGATCGCCGGGGACGTTGTGCGCATCGGTGCGCATCCGTGTGAGCGGGGCCATGACGACACGGTGACTGACCGGATAAGGACCGACCTGAGTCTGGGTGAAGAGCATGTTCATTGCGCGTTACCTGAAAAATGAAAAGACCTTCCGATTCTCAGGGCAAGCGTGGGTCTGCAGAAGACCGCACCGAGTGATAGCTGCCATTCCTGCGCGGAATAGCGAAAAGCATGAGTCACCGGGCGTCGTGAGCCATTCCTTGCAGGAATAGCGCTTATCACTTCGGCCGGACTTCACCGATGGTCAAATCCCGCGCAAAGTTCGTCTCACGTCAGGCAGTTACCTCTCCCAAAGGATCACACCCATGTACCACGTTCATGCATTCGCTACGCCCAATTCCGTCAAGGTGCCGATCGCACTCGAAGAGCTCGGAATCGACTACACGCTGCATGCCGTCAACGTTCGAAAGGGCGAGCAGAAGAGCGAAGCATTTCTCGCATTGAATGCCAATGGTAAAGTGCCCGTGCTGACCACCGGGGACCGTAGTTTCACACTGACGGAGTCAGCGGCCATCCTTGTCTATCTCGCCGAGACGCACGGCAAGCTGCTCTCGCAAGACCCGTTGCGGCGGGCGCGTACGTTCGAACAGCTCTTCGTCCATGGGTCGGGCCTGAGCCCGGCCTTCGGGCAAGCGGGGTACTTCCTCAAGTTTGCACCGGACCCGATGCCACACGCCATCGAGCGCTTCTCGAGCGAAGCAAATCGTCAATTGAAGCTGCTCGACGCGATTCTTGCCAGGCAGCCATTCGTCGCGGGCGATGAATATTCCATCGCGGATATCGCTCACTTTGGATGGATATGGCGACGTGCCTTTCCGGACCTGACGCTTGACGAGGCGCCGCATGTGCAACGCTGGTACGACGCGATGCTTGCCAGACCGGCAGTCACGAAGGCAATCGGGAAACTCGAACGGCTTGCGAACGCGAACGCGTGATGCGCTTCACGCATGTCGACCGGCAGGAAATCGCACGCCGATCAACTGCTCACTGATCGTCCACAACCGACGGGCCAGGTCCGGGCCGACTGCCCAAGGCGCAGACCGGCCTTGCTACGATCGGACACGGCCAGAGACGCGATATCGCCGCGTGGCGAAATGTCCGCTCCCGAAAGTGGACCGGCCGTTCGGCGTCCCAGCGGATGCTCATACAAACGTCCGAAATTGGCCGACTAGCGCCCGACGACCGAGCCCGGCGATCGCCGCAGGCGCTGCCTCTCATGCACAAGGCACAAAGCGACCCGTTGCGGTCCGTCACTCGCACCCAAAGCGGTCACTCAAGAATTTGTGCCGTATTTGCCGTTGTTGGCTACGCGTTCACATTCCCGCAGGCTCGGAAGGCTTCACCCGGGCCGCCAGCGCATACCCGACGCTTCGCGTGGCGTGCCCGTTCTTCGTTTTCGACGTCATGCGTGGAGACCAAATCGCTACGCTTGCTGCACGACATGCGCCAATCGCCAACGACGGCTTCGAGGTCAGCCGCGTACTGCGGTGGCCCAACTACGGTTGACTTATTCCTCTCCCGACCATGCCCAGAATCTCTGCCGGTACCTCCGACCGGATCGACCACTACTCATCCGACCAGATCAATCCGATCCAGATACACCAAGAAAACCGGCAAGGCAGTGTCACGCCGGCAACACGCCAGGTCTTCTCTCTCGAGCTCAAGTCGTATCGCGACGAACACGGCGAACCCGTCGTCCGCGAGGGGCTCGTCTGCAGCGAATCGCGCCCGCGGCGGTTGGCGATCTTGACCGCGAACGTCGACCGCCGGCTCGAGCCCCGCGCAGGCGAGGACGCATTGCCAATGACCCCTCGTCTATCGGCGCAGTTCGAGGCGATATCGAATCGCCGCCGCGGACTGACCCAGGCGGATCTAAATTCGTACGAGGGTTTCGACGACGATCATAGGGGTCTGCTTACCGACCCCCGAATCACTTTCCTCTCGGCCGCGGATACCAGCCTCCAGACAAACGTGTCGCACGTGAGGTATGGCGACATCCAGACATTGGTCGTCCCACCGGGCGTCGACCTAAAGCTCGGCACAACGGGGGTTGCCGATTGCCTCGCCTGCGGACTTAGGGCGCCGTCTGCTCGCCAACCAGGGCACACCATACTCATACTCGCTCATTTCACGGGTACCGACCCGGACACTGGCGAATATTTGAGCCCGCGCCAATTGCTCGACAAGATGACGGCGAAGGCGATTGAATGCGGAGCCTGGCGCTACGCCGAGATCATGGTGGCTGGCGGCTTGCGTGCACGGGGCAACAGCAGTGCCAATCGCCTGGGGGATGAGGAAGACTTCCTGGACCTAAAGAGTCAATACCCGATCGTCGCCGCACGCGTCCAGGCGAGCTCTGTCGATCTCAATTCGGACAAGGACACCATTGCGCGCATCACCGATGATGACCACTCGTCGTCCGTCAATGTGGTCTTCTCGACCAGAGATTTCATGTGTTCCCGCGCGCCGTTGTACGAAGACTGACTTTTTCATCTCGGACCGAAGTGATCGGGTAACCCCCCCGCCTTGGCAAGTTCGAGGAGAACAAAGAAGCCGACCGTTGCGAGCATCGCCTGCCCGGCGATCGAGAAGCTTAGCGGCGCCATGAATACGCCGTTCGTCGTCAGCGCAACGGCAAGCCCAACATCGAGGACGGAGGACGTAATAAGCCATCGTCCCGGTCGCGTTCGCTCCGATTGCCGCCGTTCGCGAGCGGCATAGACGATGGCCTGGCTCCCGAGCACGAGCGTAAGAAACGCCAGGCTGCGCAATGGCTCAACGGGCATACCGTCATGAACATAGGCGACGGCGATGACCCCCGTGCTGAACGCCAATTGGCCGAGGCCGTAAAGCGCCGCTGCGCGCGTGACGCGAGCAATGTCCCAAGAGGTCGGCCGACTCGACGGCGCTACGCGGTCCGTCGTCAATGCCATCGTGATGAAATCGCCTGTCACGAGCAGCAGCGCCATCAGCATCGGCGTGAGCAACGCTTGCCCAGTCAGCAGCACGCCGGCGGCAAGAAAAAGCACGAGTTGAAATTTCTTGGCTAGCGCATTCGTTGCATACGTGGTGAGTCGCTCGAATGCGCGCCGCCCCTCAAGGATCGCCGTTACGATGCCGTTCAAGCCGGGCTGCGTGAGAACCATGGCCGCGGCCTTTTTCGCCGCGTCGGTAGCCGTCGCAACGGCGATTCCCGCTTGAGCCTGACGCAGCGCGGGCGCATCGTTGACGCCGTCTCCGCACATGGCTACCACGTGACCAGTGTCCTGAAACGCCTTGATCAAATGAAACTTGTCTTCGGGAAATACTTCGGCGAACACATCGAAGTCGTCGCGCGCGCGCTGCGTTTTCCAAAGCGCCGGTGTGGTGACGCGCGCGCCGAGCCCGACCTGCGCTGCCACCACCGCGGCCGTCGGCGCGGCATCCCCGGTGACCATCACGGGCCGAACGCCGAGCGCGCGCAAGCGGGCGAGCAGCGGTGCGGAATCGGGCCGCGGCGGATCGCCGAGGCCGATGAAACCAATGACGTTCGGGTGCCCCTGCGCTTCACCGCATGCGACGGCGAGCACACGTAGTCCTTCCCGGCTGAGGACCTCGGCCTGCGCGTTCGGCGCGCCTTCGCCGCTCGTCACGACGGCGACCGCCGACGGCGCGCCCTTCAGAACGCGCAGCGTTCTTCCGTTGACGGTTTCGATCCGCGCTTCCGAGGTTCGGCTGCCGGGGTCGAATGGTATGAATGCGGTCACTCTCGCATCGGCGAGAAGTGGCGAGGGCCGTTGCGCACTGGCCTGCCGGATAGCGGCGTCGACGGCGTCGAGCGAGCCGTCCGCGCTCGCCAGTGCCGCGTAAGCGAGGACATCGCTTTCGCTCAACTGAGGCGATGCCGAGCGAACCGTCTGGACGCGCACGGTATTGGCCGTGAGCGTGCCGGTCTTGTCGACGCATAGCACGTCGACCGCTGCCGCCTCGTGCAAGGCCGACAGGCGCGTGAGCAGCACGCCCTCGCGCGCGAGTCGCTGCGCGCCGAGCGCCCCCGCGAGCGTGAACGTCGCGGGTAACGCCACCGGAATCGACGCGAGCACAGCGGTTAGAACAAGCGGGAGCGTTTGACTGAGCAGCATGCCGTCCATATGCACATAAACGACGAGCCCCGCGACGACGGCCGCGTTGAAGACGGCCAAATTGCGCACGACCGCTTCGACAGCGCGCTGTTCGGTGCTTTCACTGCTGGCGATTTTGACCAATTCGGCCGTGCGGCCGAAATAGGTACGTGACCCGGTGGCGGTGACCACGCCCGTCGCACTCCCGCGGCGCACAAGTGCACCCGCATAGGCCTGCGAACCGGCGCCCCCTTCGATCGGTACCGACTCCCCCGTAAGCATGGACTGATCGAGCAGCACGGAACCCGTCAGGATCCGCAGGTCGGCCGGTACGACGCAACCTAGCGATAGCTGCACTAAGTCTCCGACCACGATGTCCGCGGAGGGAATCCGGGACCAGGCGCCGTCGCGATGTACCGATGCCATAGGAGCGAGCTTTTGCTTCAACGCATCCAGCACCCCCGTTGCACGCTCTTCCTGAACGAGCCCGAGTACGACATTGAAAACGAGCAGCGCACCGATGAGGAGCGCTTCGAGCAGCTCACCGGTGATGAGCTGCAGCCCGATGGCCGCCTCCAGCATCCACGGTATCGGAGCCCAGAATCGCACCGCGATGCGTTTTATCAACGGGTCGCGCGGCTCGGCCACCTCATTTGCGCCATCCGTCGATAATCGCCTGGCAGCTTCCGCGGTGCTTAGGCCTTGCAGCGCTTGCGCCGCGAACGTCGAATCCATGGCGGTCTACTCCCTTAACCGACGAACTATCGCCGACGAAACCGGATCGCTGATTGACCGGCATCAATTCGAAGGAGATTCGACAGATGAACAATAGCGGCATCGACACGCGGTAGATCGTCTGCGTCTTGCTGGGCTGCGCTCGTTGCATGGCTGATCTTGGGCATGTTCGATGCGCGCTCGTTCACGACTTGGAGGCTCGGCCATGACCTACTATTTTGCAAAAACGCTCGACGCATCGTTCGACGACGCCCTCGCGCGAACGGTGGACTCGCTCAAGAGCGAAGGATTCGGCGTGCTGTCGGACATCGACGTCCAACATGCGCTCAAGGCAAAAATAGGCGTGGATTTCCGCCGCTATCGCATTCTCGGGGCGTGCAATCCCGCGCTGGCACACCAGGCTCTTCAAACAGAGGACAAAATAGGCACGATGTTGCCCTGCAACGTTGTCGTACAAGAAATCCAGCCCGGTCGAGTCGAAGTAGCGGCGGTCGATCCGATCGCATCGATGCAAGGCATCTCGAACGCTGCGTTGGCGGGCATTGCGGAGCAAGCTCGTGCGAGCTTAAAAAAGGTCGTCGACCGGCTGTAGTCGGTACGCGAGCGCTAACGCATTGGTCTCGAGCACGCGCTCGATGTCCCACTCGTCATTTATCTCGGAGAGGCGAACTTCGATCAAGCGCGTAGCTTTTGGACTTGCTCGTCGGCCTCGAGAAGTTTATCTGCGTGCGGGCCAGCCGCGTCGATTAGCCCCGTCGGTGCGGACTGGAGAACGCTCCAAAACGATATATACTGTTTATACCGTTTATCAATCGAGAGGGGATTATGAGCGAAGCCAGCATCCGCAATCCTGCAAAGAAGGTCGTTCGCATTCCCAAGAATGCAAACGGCCATGCGAATGTTGACGGCAAGCAGGCGCATGAAGCAACGGCGCCGACCGCCGAAGTCGCCGTTACGAAACCGGCTCCGGCCAAGGTCGCAAAACAGAAGCGTGCCATAGCCACCGAGCCGACGTCAGTTGCGCCCACCGCTGAGGTGAAAGCGAAGCGCGCGAAGAAAGAAAAGGTCGTGCGCGACAGCTTCACCATGCCGAAATCCGACTACGAAAAAATCGCAGCACTGAAGCAGAAGTGTCTTGATGCAGGCGTTTCGGTGAAAAAGAGCGAAATACTGCGGGCCGGCCTGCTCCTGCTCGAATCGACCACGCCCAAGCGGCTGCTGGCAGCGATTTCTGCGGTCGAAACAGTCAAGACAGGTCGACCGGCGAAATCGTAGCGGGATGACTTCCCCGCCGGACGCGGCAAGCGCGCTTCCCTACGTTGCACGCCGGTTTTGCACCGGCAGCCGCACGGAACGGGGCTTCGTATAAACCACCGCAGCCGACCGGTAAGGGCACATTGCCGCGTCGCGCGCGTACCGCGCTCGACCCGTATTGTCTCCAGAGTCGCCCACCAGTGACGCCCAATCACTGCGCGCCGAAGACGCCGGTGCTCGCGAGCCTCGCCGAGGACGCCGGCACCACTGTTACCGAGGCACGCCTTTTGACGGTGAGGCGGCGTTTCTTCGCGCAGGCGGCCGACGCAACCGCCTGGACAGACCCGCGCCCCGTGTCCCAGTTCGCCCCCAAGCCGACATAGACCGCTCCCAAAACCGAACGTCGAATCCGAGCGAAGCCGGCATTCAGGAAGTTAGCGCGCCTACTTCAGAATCGCTGCGCTTTCTGAATTCCTCGCCGACGACACGCATGCTTTCCTCGACTGCGGGATATCCGCGATAAGGAAGGAGGTTTAGCAGCGTTTCGACGATTTCCGCCTGGGTCGCGCCCGCCGTCAGCGCCGCATTCGCATGGACCCGCAGCGGCGTCTCGGTCGCTTTGCTTCCCACCGCGGCGAGCGCCGAGCATGCGGCAAGCTCGCGCGTTTTCGCGTCGAGCCCGGCGCGGTTGAAGATGTCGCCATAGGAGTGCTCGACGATCGCGCGACCGATATCTGGGGCCAGGTCGTTAAAGCTGTTGACCACGGCCTCACCCGCCTGGGCAGAAGTCTTGGCGAGTGTCGCCAATCCGCGTTCGCTGCGAGCCTTGCGAGGTTCAGAGACGATTGCATTCGCGCTTACCCAGCCGCCTGCCCCTTCTTTCTCTTTTTGCTCCGGCTTCGTGAAGACGGCGTTCGCAACCCCAAAGGCATTGAGAGCGCTCGGGAACCCGGCATAGACAGCCAGTTGCATCAGGGCTTCGGTGATCTCGGTGCGGGACAGGCCCGACTTGAGCCCGGCTTCGATATGAAGGCGGAGCAGATCGCTACGATTGCCGGCTGCCGCGAGCATCGAGATGATCGCGATCTGTCTTGCCTTTGGATTGAGTCCTTCGCGACCGAAGATCTCACCGAACGCAAACTCGACCGACCAACGAGCGAGTTCGGGTGAAGTGCTTTCCAGCTTTTCCATGTACGCCTCCGGATTGGCCATCAAGCCGTCGAGCACCTCGAGACCCCGCTGATATCGCGCAGTGCCATCGTCGGACACTGGGGCTATCGGATCGAAAACTAGACCGCGCTCCCGAAAGATCTCGCGAACGATGCCCACGGCGTCGATCGCGACCGGAAACCCCAGGATAGCAATCGCCTGAAACAGCATTTCGACCAATTCTGCCGGCTCGCCGCCGGCATTGAGGAAGCCGGTCATGTGATATTTCAGTTGCGGTTGCACGCTGCCATGGGCCATCAGCGCGGCAACGGTGGCGATCTGGCGAAGGCGCAGATCCAGCCCCGGCCGCGACAGGATGTCTCCGTAGGCAAATTCAACCGTGAATCGTGCCAAATCCGGAGCAACCTGCGCCAGACGGTGGACTGGGATATCGTAGCCCGCGCCACCGATCCTCTTCAGCACCTCTATACCCCGGGAATAACGTTCGGCACTGGTTCCGGCAGCCGAAACGCCCAAGCGGGCCGTCATGCCTGTCTGATCCGTAGATCCGATCATCTGTGTTTTGCCTTCGGCCGCTGCCGGCGTTCCGGCTGCGGTGATCCTCTGCGGAAAGTCCTTACGCTTGCCCGTATCCATGGCTGATTTGCTCCTTCTCGAAGTCAGTGGAACGGAGCATACGGGCAGGAAGATGCAATGGGCAAAGACCAAATTCGTGATACCTTTTCTGCATGAGGATACGAATCGATCTGCGCCAGTTGGAGTGCTTCGTCGCAGTGGCGGAGGAAGGCACCTTCCGCGCCGCGGCCGAACGACTGCACATGTCACAACCGCCTCTAAGTCGCCAAATCAAACAGCTCGAGAGCGAACTCGGGGTGACATTGCTCAATCGCGATTCGGCGGGCGCGGAACTTACGACGGCGGGCAGCGCACTCCTGAAAGGGGCCAGGAAGACGCTGCTTCAGGCCGCAGAGGCGATCGAAATCGCACGACGGCATTCAAAGGGAACGCCCCGGCAGCTCAGGGTCGGTTATACCAAGGTCTTCGACCCGGAGGTCTTTCCTTCCCTCGAGCCCGCCTTCAAGAAAGCGGTTCCTGACGGGTCGCTTGTTTTCGTTGCCGCCATTTCCGTCGAGCTTATCCGGCGCCTAAAGCGTGGCGCGCTCGATGTCGCCTTGATCGGACTGCCCAGCGCAACAGGGGAGTTGGTGGTTGAACCGCTGCACAAAGAGCCGCTGGTCGCGGTCATCCCCGCACGGCATCCGCTCGCGCGACACAGAGTCCTGTCGATCGCGCAGTTGTATGACCAACCCCTGTTCTGGCCGCAGCGCCGAACAAATCCCGGATTCTTCGATCACTACGAGGAAGTGTTCGCGAAGCTCGGACATGCGCCGAGCCGCAGACTGACGGAACCCGCGGATCACCACCTCCTGCTGGCCGAAGTGGCGAGCGGACGAGGCATCGGCTTCATACCGAAGTCGATGACGAAGGTGCGGCGCGCCGGTGCGACTTTCAGGCCGCTCAAGGAAAGGGAATTCTGGATCGGATTTGGCCTCGCCTACAGGAATGCGCAACACGCATCAGAGTTGGATGCGTTGTTACGCATCGCGCGGCACCATACGGCGTTGCTCCCTCCGGGCATGGAATAGCCGCGGCCGTGCCGTTCGTCCCGTGGCGCTTCTGGCGCTGTGACGGAGCCCAGTGGACCGCCTAGGAAAACCGTGTGCCGGAAAGGAAGACGTCGTGTGCTGGGTAAGAGGACCCCTGAAAGCCTCGCTGAACTTGTAGTCGGGGGGGGCAACAGAATCGGCCGAATTGCGCCGTTGCCGTCCCGATAGTCGCGCGAACAACGTGCTTCGACGATATCGTCAGTCGAACCCAATGGAGCAGCGGGCGCGTCCTTCGCTGCAAATGAGTGGGTTCGCGCCAGCGCGCGCGGGGCGATACTCCTTGTCTTTTCGCGGGCGCCGAGCCCTGGGACGTATGGAGTCGCCCGCCATCTGTTCCCAAGACTGGCTTTATTCTCCCAAGACGGGCTTTATTCCATCGGATCAAAATGATCCGAGAGAATAAAGTCCGTCAAAGGGACAGACTACAACTTCTTGAATCAAAAGACTCTCGCCCAACGCTGTGCTCGAATGCAAAGTCCGTCATGACCCGCGCAAACCAAGGTTTCGCGATCCTGCCGCGGAATAAAGTCCGTCATGCGGTGTTTTAGGCGGCCCAAGATGGCTATACCAGGGCCCTGTGCGGCTCCGGCTGCTTGCTTTGATGGGCAAGGTTCTGGCTTCGAAGTGGTCATAGTTTCCGCACCTTGGGTGCAGGTCGGATAAGGCCACCGCAGAGGCAGCGTGAAGCAGCAGGCGGCCAAGAATTACCGTTTGCCACCCAATTCTCAAAGACGCATGAACGGCGGCTACGTTCGCGTTTACGGTCATCAGACGCTCTAGATCAAGCCGATATATAGTCGAGCACGCCGTGCATCAGGGTTTGCAATGTTGCATAGCGGGATTCAGCCGAAGACCGAATCTGGCTTTCCGATTGCACATATCGCCCGCTTACCAGGTCGGACTTGCAATGGTCCAGCATGCGAGCCACGCTGTCGCGCGTCACTTCCAAATGGAATTGCAGGCCGAGCACACGTGAACCCAGTTGAAATGCCTGGTTCGTACAAGAAGCGCTGCGAGCCAGATTGACCGCGTGCGCGGGAAGGTCGAACGTTTCGCCATGCCAATGAAATACTTCGGCGTGATCGGGAAGCCGGAATGCCGACGTTTCGCGCGACGTGCCGGACACGGCGTGCCATCCTATCTCTTTCTCGTCAGCAGGATAGACCTTCGCGCCTTTTGCCGCCGCGATCAGTTGCGCGCCGAGACAAGTACCCAACACGCCGATTCCGCGGTCGATCGCCGCTGCGATAAGGCGTTTCTCGGGTGCGAGCCAAGGCAGGGTAGCTTCGTCATTGACGCTCATCGGGCCACCGAGCGCGATGAGCAAGTCGATATCGTCCAAGTCGGAAAGGTCGGGAAGTGCCGGGGATTCATACAGGCGGCTAAAGCTCACCTGCGCGTCACGTTCGCGCAACCACGTTTCCATGTTGCCCAACCCTTCAAACGACGCGTGCTGCAGTACATGAACCTTCATGTCTCATCTCTTCATCAAAATGTGTTCGAAATCCTTGAGCGCTGCGGCAGCTGTGGCGAGCGGGCTGGTCCGACAGATCGCAATGATTTCTCCCATGGCGTCGGTCCGAACGCTGATCGCCTTCATCTTCGCGCCGACCTGCGCGAATGGATGATCCTCGGGATAGGTCCGAAGCGCGACGGCGGCGCTCACGCCGTGTTCGCCGAGAACGATTTCCCCGATGAGTTTCGGCACCACGCCGGCTGCTTTCCAGCCGTCGACATCGCCCCGCGTGATCTGGTCGATCCCTTGGCGCTCGACCTTGCTCAACGTAATGTTCGCATCGAACATCGCGTTGGCGATCAACGTGGTCTTGCAGGCAGTGTCCCAGCCTTCCAGGTCGAAACGGGGATCGGGCTCCGCCATGCCGAGTTGCTGCGCTTGCGCTACGGCATCCGGCAACGCGACGCCGTCCATCATCTGGCTCAGCACGTAGTTGGTGGTGGCGGTGAAGATGCCCTCGACCCTGAACACGCGGCATCCAGCGAGGTTGTGCTCAAGGAGATCGATCGTGGGAAGCGCTGCGGCCGTCGCGCCACTGAATTTCAACGCGACGCCGTTGGCGGCTGCGAGCGCGCGCAGTCCCGGGAGATCGAAGATCAGCGCGCCCTTGGAAATTGCGATGGCGTTCAGGCCGCGCGACAGTGCGCTGCGAATGTACACGTAAGCAGCGCCGCCTGTTTCAAAGTCTGTCGGACCGGCATCGATCAGCACATGCGCGTTGGTCTGTTCGATGAATTCCGCGCCAGTCAAACCGGCTTGCAGTGCTTCCCGCGCCGGCCCAGATGGTCCAGGTAGACCTTCGGGCACATACAGGCCCGCGCGTGAACCGCAGACGGCGGTCAGACGCACGTCCGCGCCGTAGCGCTGGGCGTAGTGGGCCTGTCGCTGCAACAGCAAACTGGCGACCGTTCGGCCAATCGCACCGAAGCCAGTAATCGCGACATTCCATCGTTGCATAACGTTTCTCCGTTGGCCCTACTTCGCGAACAGCATGTCGAGGTTAGCGAACGACTTGAATTCAAGCGCGTTACCGCTCGGATCCAAAAAGAACATGGTGGCCTGTTCGCCAGGTTCGCCCTTGAAGCGAATGTACGGCTCGATCACGAACCGCGTGCCGGCGGCCTTCAGTTTGTCGGCGAGCGAGGTCCATTGCGGCATCGTCAGGAGCGCGCCGAAATGGCGCACGGGCACGCCGTGTCCATCGACGGCATTAGTCGAGCTCAGGCCCGCTTCACGCGGTGCGAGATGCGCGACGATTTGATGACCATAGAGATCGAAATCCACCCAATCGGGCGCACTGCGGCCTTCGCGACAGCCAAGCAGGCCGCCGTAGAACGCTCGCGCAGCCTCGATGCTATGGACCGGAAACGCGATGTGGAATGGCAGGAGCGGAGAATTCATGACGATGGAGACTTCCAGAGGTTGACGGAAAGATGCGCTTCATCGAGCGTCTGGGATACATGCTATACACAACAACAGTGGATGAATAACGATATATTTATGCTCTGAGAATCAGATTCATCGATCAATAAAATCATGCTGAAAGAACTCAAAACGTTTCTCGCCGTCGTGCGTCACGGTACTTTCGCTCGCGCTGGTGGGCAGATCGGATTGACACAATCGGCTGTCAGCGCGCAGATCCAGCGTCTGGAAGATGAACTCGGCTTCGCCCTGTTCGACCGCACCGGCCGCTCCGCCAACCTCAACGCGGCAGGCAAGCGTACTTTTGAAGTCGCACAGGAATTGTTCGAGGTGTATGCGCGCCTCGCTACGCAGGGCGCAGCGAGCGAGAGTCGGGGGCTTTTGCGGGTCGGCGCGATCACGTCGGTGCAGAGTTCGTTGCTGGTCGATGCGATCCAGCGGTTCCGCGCCGCGTCACCCGGCTGGCGGATACGCGTGTCGCCTGGAGTGTCGCTGAATCTGCTCGCACAGGTCGACTCTGGCGAACTCGATCTTGCGGTGATCATCAAGCCTCCATTTGCATTGCCATCCGAACTGAAATGGCACTTGCTCGCCAGCGAGGCCTTCGTGCTGCTAGTGCCGCGCAAGCTTGCGCAAGAACCGTGGCGCGCGCTGCTCGCTCGTGAGCCATTGATCCGGTATGACCGCAATTCGTTCGGCGGGCGACTCGTGGACCGATTTCTTAAACGAATGCGGATCAACGTGGACGATGTGGTGGAGTTGGACGAACTGCAGGGTATCGTCGGGCTGGTGACGGCAGGCGTAGGCATTGCCATCGTCCCTCGCGCGGCGACGCTTCACATCCCGTCGAGCGTGCGAACGCTCACACTTGGCGACGACACGTTTTACCGCGAGGTAGGGATCGTCGAGCGTAAGACAGCCAATCAGCAGGGCGCCGCTCATGAATTCGCCGCATACTTACGCGCGACGGTGATTCGCCGGACACTTTAAGCGGCCAATGCGCGGACACTCGCGTAGGCGCGCGAACGGAGGCAAAGCGACCAGAAGCGGTCATTGGTGCGCAGCTTGGTCGGATGACAACTACGGGCCGAGTCACGCCTTTTGCATGAGCGCGGCTTCGGAGGAAAATCGCCACGTTCAATCGTCCGGCACTACCCGGCCACTTGCGGTGTTCGACCGCGCTCTCGGGCGGACATTCGAACGTCAGTTCCACTTAGCTATGAGACTTTGGGCCGCCAAAGAACGGAACCGCGTCCATTCCCGCCCACTGCCCGGTACCACGAACGACGATGGCGTCGACGGCTGACATAGTGAAATCAGGCGCGTCGTCCGCCGATGTGGGGATGCGGAACGCTGTTCCAGGCAACGCGCGATTGATGTCTGCCAAGGGCGTCGGTGAGTTACCGATTACTTCATTCCTACACATCCGGCGCATACCATTCGCTAAGCAATCGCTCATAGATCTCAGTGCATTGCAGTATTCGCTCGACACTTACCCACTCATCAGTCTGGTGCGCACAAGAAGGTTCACCCGGACCGATGATTGCGGCAGGCACATCACCGAACAGCCCACGAAGGACGGGTCCATCGCTGAAGTAAGCGACGGTCGTTTGATTCGTCGAGACCCCGCTGACCGTTGCAACGATGTCCCTTGCCTGGCGTAACCAGGCGTTATCCATTGCGTTCAGCAGCGGCGGCACATCAACGCGCGCGCGCAAAGTGACCTTGTTTCCCAGATAGACACCAAGATCGTCCAGCAGCGTGGCGTGGTCCAAGCCGCCGACCGTTCGGACATCGATCGAAAACGATGCGCGGTCGGGAACCGAGTTAACGTTGAGGCCACCCGAGATCGTACCGACGTTGAAGCTCGGCTTGCCAAGCAATGGATCGCCGGGCGTCCGAAAGTCGAACGTCCGCAGTCGCTGCACAGCATCGGCAGCGTGGTAGATGGCGTTTTCTCCCAATTCCGGCATAGCGCCGTGTGCCGTCCTACCGAAACTTTGTGCATCGATCCAGAGCGCGCCCTTATGGCCAATCGCGCATTGATTCCCAGTAGGCTCTCCGACGATCATCGCGCCAACGCGATGCATCGACCAGTCCAGTTCCGCAAGTCGTTTAGCGCCATCGCACCCGGTTTCTTCGCCTGCAGTCAGCACAAGCAACACGCGAGGCAGTGCCTCGTGACGATCGCGATATCGTTTCAGCGCCGCGATGAAGGCCGCAATGCCGCTCTTCATATCCGACGCCCCTCTTCCGAATAGTCTGTCGCCATCGATGTGTCCGCTTGTCGGATCGCAGCGCCAAGCAGCACCGCCGAAAGGCACCGTGTCGAGGTGCCCGGTGAAACAGAGCCGCGGCTCCGGTCCGGCGGAATCGTAAGCGACCAGGTTGGCTCTTCCGGGCTCGAATTCGTGGATGAATGTTTGTAGGCCGAGGGAATCCAATAGCAACTGAATGGTGCGCGCGAGTTCCAGTTCGTTGCCCGGGGGATTGACCGTTTGCGCCCGCACCATGAGTTGTGTCAGGCGAATCGGATCGAAGATCTCATTTTTCATGCTTCGCTCTCTATGTGAAATCTCAGACGTACGGATGAGGCAAGTTCACCGCAGGGGTTTTGGCTACCATTTTTGTCCCAGCATCGGATAGACTATGTATTAACATCCTTGGCGGTCGCCACTTCGGGCGGCGCAGCGCATCTCCGTCAACCTGAAGTCAACAGAGAGGAATTCGTGGACGACTTTGTCATTGACCTCGAAAGCATCGCAGTGTCCGAAGGCAAGACCGACGCCATTCGGCGCGGGATAGAACGCGCAATCATCGAAGAACGGCTGAAGCCGGGAGACACGCTTCCCACAGTGCGAGCCCTCGCAGACGAGCTCGGCATCAATAAGAACACCGTAGCAGCTGCTTACCGGCAGCTTCGAGACAGTGGCCTGATCTCGGCAGATGGACGTAAAGGATCGGCCGTCGCGCGCCATGCGTTGCTTGCGGCTTCGCGCGAGATAGGCGGCAGCACGTTGCGGACGATGGCGGTCCGGGACGGAAACCCGGATCCATTGTTCCTGCCCGACGAGTGCGAGATACGGGACGCGATGGGCCGTATCAGCGTTGCGCATCGTCTGTACGGAGAGCAGCGCAACGATGCTGGCTTCATCGAATGGGCGCGAGCCCAGTTCGTCGAAGACAAGATCGATGCGAGTCACGGCATTTTTGTTTCCGCCGGTGCGCTCGATGCAGTCGAGCGAGCACTCACCGTGGCGAACCTGTGTCCGGGGGATTCGGTTGCAGTGGAGAACCCGGGATACATGTGCGTGCACGGACTCGTCCATGCGATGCAACTCCAGCCCATCCCGCTCGACATCGACGACAACGGAGTGACCCCCGCCAGTCTCCGCAGGGCAATCAGAGCTGGCGCGAAGGCGGTGATCGTCACCACCCGAAGCCACAATCCATCTGGTGTCGTGACCTCGCGCGCGCGCGCCGCCGAACTGAAAAAGCTCATCGACGATGGAGGCGACGTGCTGTTCATCGACGATGATCATACGAACGTGTTGCGGCTCGCGGGGTATAACCCTTGGCATATGGGGGCTCGCAGGTGGCTCACCATCCGTTCCCTTTCTAAAACGCTCGGCCCTGACTTTCGGATAGCCT
Source organism: Trinickia dabaoshanensis (assembly GCF_002879885.1). Taxonomy (GTDB): domain Bacteria; phylum Pseudomonadota; class Gammaproteobacteria; order Burkholderiales; family Burkholderiaceae; genus Trinickia; species Trinickia dabaoshanensis. The sequence goes on along the minus strand of NZ_PNYA01000031.1, from coordinate 21,394 downwards.
ATTCGACAGGCGACGCGCAGACGATTGATGAGCTCGAACAAAGACAAAACCTTGGAATGGGATGGGTCAGCAACCTGCTACAACGCTTGGTGTGTGAACTGCTCCGGACATCTTCCGTTCAACGAAAGATTGCCGCGGCAGGAGACGCATACCGCGAGCGTCATCATTTGCTAACCGCGGCACTCAAAAAGCGCGGCTTCGATGTGCGAAGCGGTGCTGGTCTGAACGTATGGATCCCAGTCTCCAACGAAGATGAAATCATCCCGCGGCTCATCGAAGCGGGCTGGCTGGTACGGTCGGGGCGTGACCTCTGTGTTGGAAAGTCCAGTGGGATTCGCGTGACCGCCGCGAGAATGACAGCGTCGACGGTCTTGGGGTTCGCTGACGCCCTCGCGACGGTGCGCAAGGCAGCGTCAACGGCCTTCACTGCTTGATACAAGAAGCCGGTCGATATAAACCAAATAACGCCCGAGCCTCAGTGATCGAGGGCAGTCGCCACGCCGATACCACTATCGCGGCGAAAGACGAGCGCTCGCCAAGCCGGGTCTGATTCGCGACCGCGCCCTGACAACGATCCGATGATCAACAGCAGGAAGCCGAAAGGGACCGATATGATTGCGGGATTGTGCAACGGTATCAGAGGGTTCTCCAGTCCGACGATGCTCGTCGTGCGAGACCCAACAGAGTCGAGCGTTGCCTGCGCCGCAGCCTGCGCGGCAAGCGCTGCTACGCGTTGCCGGGAGACGTCGTCGCGGCGTATTCCACCGGAACCACCCGCCGCGTCCAGTTGCGCGAGGTGCGCATTCGCATCGGCCAGCGCCTTTGTAGCGTTCGCTCGCGTAGTCAGCGGATATTGCATGTTCGGCGAAACCAGGACGAACAAAATCGTCATCACTACGCCCCCAACCACGCCAAACGTCACGCCCCGCGTGTTGCAGCGCTTCCAGTAGAGCGTTGCAAGTAGCGCGGGGAGATTGGCCGACGCCGCGACAGCAAAAGCCAGCCCCACGAGGTGGGCGACATTCTGCCCCTTGGCGAGCAGGGCCGCGCTCGTTGCGATTATCGCGACCAAGATCGACGCGACTTTTGCAGCTACCACTTGCTCCCGGTCCGAAGCAACGCCGCCCTTGATTGCACCTACATACACGTCGTGAGCCAGCGATGAAGCCGCGGCGAGTGTCAGCCCTGCGACCACGGCTACGATGGTTGCGAAAGCGATCGCTGCGACAACACCAACCAGTACGTTGCCCCAGACGGACATGCTTCCGCCTCCGAGATGCTGCGCAAGCAGTAAGGCGGCGAGGTTGCCCCCCTTGTCGGCAGCCGCTATCTTCGCCGGGCCGACGTAGTAGGCGGCGGCGAAGCCGATGACGATGATCAAAAGATGGCAGCCGCCGATCCACAACATGCCCCAAAGTACCGAGCGCCGGGCCGTCTGGGCGTTCTTCACCGAGAAGAAACGCATCATGATGTGCGGCATCGCGGCGGTCCCCAATACAAGCGCGAGCCCCAGCGACAACAGTTCGATCGGATCCTTCAGATACAGCCCTGGCTCGAAAAACGATTGCGTGATCAGCGCCTTGGTGTCAACGGGAGACGATTGAATCGTGAGTAACCATTCGCGCAAACCGGGGCGATGAGCCACCGCCTCTAGCAACGTGGTGACGTTGAAACCGAATGGTGCGAGCGCGAGTATGGCCAACAAGCCGCACATGCTCAACAGCAAGAATGCCTTGATAATCTGCACCCACGTAGTGGCTCGCATTCCGCCAAACGTGACATAGACAAGCATCAACGCACCCACCACGAGCACAGACATCTCGTACGGAACGCCGAGTAATGCGTAGAGCAACACTGCACCGCCAACGATCTGCGGCACCATGTATGAGACCGCGACGATAACACTGGAAAGCGCTGCGAGTGATTTCGAAACGCGAAAGTCATGACGATACGCAAGTACGTCGCCGAAAGTGAAGCGTCCCAAATTCCGGCATGGCTCGGCGACGAGCATGAGAACAGGGATGAATGCAGCGAAAAAGCCCACCAGATAGAGGATACCGTCGAAGCCGTACAGTCCGATCAGGCCAGACACGCCGAGGAAGGCCGCTGCCGACAGGTAGTCCCCAGCGATCGCGAGCCCGTTCTTTCCCTCGGATATTCCACCGCCCGCCGTATAGAAGTCACTAGCGCTACGGCCACGCCTGGCGTTCAGCCAGGTGACAACCAAGGTCAGCGCAATGACGGCCGCAAATGAAGCGAACGCATTGGGACGCGCGGATTCGGGCACCATTCCGGCAGCGTTTGCAAGGTTCGGAAAACACAAGGTGATCGTGGTAGCGGCGAGCGGCAGTGCGATGCTGTCGAGCCACCGCTTGCCAGAGGCTCCGTATCCGATGTATTTCATTTCACTGCTCCTAACGACAGTCCCTTTGCAACGACAGCAATCCGGGCATCGATGACTCGCATGCGGCGAGCGTAATAAACAGCCACCAAAGCACCGAAAAGGTACTGTGACAACGCAAAGACGATCCCGGCATTAATCACACCAAACACCGGCGTGACGAGCACGGAACGAAACCAACCCGCACAAACGAGCAGAACCAGGTAATAAGCAAAAAACAATGCCGTAAGCCCCAGCCTCAAGCGATTCTTGTCCGCTACGCATATAGCAAATGAATCTGCGTTTGAACTGGACCATTCTCCGGACATATGAATAGCATCCGGCGGACGTGTAGCGTTGCGCATCCTTCTCTCCATTTGACACATATCCAAAACGTTTGTACTGGTACAATGATATTTATGTACCACTCAATGTATGCCCGCGATTTGGATTGGTCAATGGGAAAAATATTGGGATTTACCCGCCGCCCGGGCATCCTAGGCGTATCCGGCGAGTAGGACACGCCTGGCCGCTTCGTAAGCGGTCATAGCGCGTACACCCTCTCGCGGAAAGCAGACTCGATCAGCTACCACCTCGCTACGCCAGCAGTGCGCCGCGGCCCACCGGATTCAATGGTAGACAGCGGGCGACGCGACCAGCAACGGTTACGAAGCGCGGTCGCGCTCAAGGGAAACGTCAGACCGTCGCTCGCCGCGCTGCTTTGTACGCTGCACCGCTGGCCAGACGTTTTTCGGTAATGGAACGCGCCCGCTCGGTCACCTTTTCCAGCACCGCCGCCGGTGCGGACGCTGGAGACCCCGCCTGGAACGGCGGCTTCGGGTCATAGGCCATGTAGAGTTGCAGCTCCTGCGCAACCGCCTCTCCCCTTAGCTTCGAAACGACGATTAGCGAACCGTCAATTCCCGAAGTCACACCACCAGCACTAATGAATGTCCCATCAATGACAACACGCTCTTCGCTGGGTATCGCGCCGAAGTACGGCAGCACATTCAACGCAGTCCAGTGTGTTGTCGCGCGTCGGCCTTCGAGCAGACCCGCCGCACCGCACAGCAACGCCCCCGTGCACACCGAGTAGACGTAACGGGCGTGTAGCGCCTGCTGGCGAATAAACCCAAGCACTTCCTCATCCTGCATCAACGCCTCCTGACCGTATCCGCCAGGTACGAGCAAAACATCGAGTTGAGGCGCATCCTCGAACGTCGTATCGGCCAGCAGACGCATGCCCGCCATATCGCGGACCGGCTCTTTATCTTTCCACAGCGTCATGAACGACGAATTGGGTGTCCGTACCAGCGCTTCAAACGGGCCTGTGAAATCGCATTGATCCATATCCGGGAAAATGATCCCGCCAATCTTCAGATGTTGATCCAAGGGAACGCTCACCTCACCTCTCCTTTGTACTAGTACAAACAATTTACGTATAGGTACAAAATATACGGCAAGGAAAAGCCTGTCAAGCGTGACAAAGGCGAGTGCAACAAACTTGCTGGTCTCGATTGAGTTTTGCACTCGCATTTCAATGCGATGTGCTTGTCGAATAAAAATTTGTGGTGTAGGGTCGCGCTGTTCGTTCAGTCTGCGCAACGGCATCATCATTCGCGACGACGCCGAGCCTTGGGAACGCTCAGGCAAAAGGACCGTGCTGAAGAATCGGAAGGGCAGCGGTGCATTGTACCCACCGAACGGAAGCCCTATCTTTCGTCAGACATCTGCAGGTGCAGGCGAAACTACTCTCTCATCTCTACAAACCAGCGCAACAGCATGTCGTAGGAGATCTGCTCCTTCACCTTTCTCCCCCCCTGCTCGGATGACGACTGCGAACGGTATCTCAACGGCCCGTTAAGCGGTGCAACGCCGTGTACCTTGGGGGAAGGGGCACTACCCGAGGCACGTGGCAATTCGGAATTTTTACTATGACTTTGAACAAAAAATTCGGCTTATTGGTGTTGGTGGTGTGGGTCGGGCTGATGCTGATCGGAGCTTTCGGTGCGTGGCATGCGCGTGTTTCGATGATGGCTGGGCGGCGGCAGCAATTGACCATGCTTGTGCAGGAAGCGATGGGCATTGCCAAGCGCTACCATGAACTCTCGCGCCAAGGAAAGCTGAGCGAGTCCGAATCGAAGGAGAAGGCTCTGGCTGACCTCGCCTCGCTTCGCTACGGGGAGGACGGATATCTGTTCATATCCGATTCGCAACCGATCGTATTGTTGCAGCCGATAAAGCCAGAGCTGGTCGGGAAAAATATGTCCGAATTCGTGGATGCCAGCGGTAAGCGCATTTTTCCGGCATTCGTCAAAGCGGGGGACCACGACGGCGGTGGATTTACCGAATACCTTTGGCCGAAGCCGGGGAGCGCCGCGCCCGTCGAGAAGGTCAGCTACACGCTGCGTTTCGAGCCTTGGGGGTGGTACGTTTCGACAGGGATGTACGTGGACGATCTGCAGCGTGAGTTCTACAAAGATCTCATGCATTGGGGCCTGGCCACGCTATTACTGGGCGGGGCCACGTCCATTGCAATGGTGATCGTGCTGCGCAGCGTGAAGTTCGATCTGGGCGGCAACCTTGAAGTTGCGCTCGACGCGACGCAAAGAATGGCGTCCGGCAATCTCGCGAACGATGTACCTGTGTCGCGCGAAGACAAACATAGCCTGCTGCGCGCGCTGCAAACGATGCAATCCGGCCTGATTGAGACGATCTCCCGCGTGCGCACCGGCGCGGAGAACGTCAACGTCGGCGCGAACGAAATCGCCACGGGCAACACCGATCTGTCGCAACGCACGGAAAAACAGGCGGCCGCGCTCCTGCAGACCGCATCGAGCATGCAGGAGATGACCGCGAATGTACGCCGTAGTGCCGAGAGCGCACAGCAAGCCGCGCACCTCGCGGGGCAGGCGGCGGGCGTCGCGACGCGCGGCAATGAAGTGGTGGAGGATGTGGCACGCACGATGAGCGAAATCATCGCGAGTTCACGGCAGATTGGCGAGATCACCGGCTTGATCGACAGTATCGCGTTCCAGACCAACATCCTCGCGCTGAACGCGGCAGTAGAAGCAGCACGCGCGGGCGAGCAAGGCCGTGGCTTCGCGGTCGTCGCCTCCGAAGTGCGCAGCCTCGCGCAACGCTCCGCGACTGCGGCGAGGGAAATCAAGACTCTGATCGAAGCGTCCACGCATACCGTCGAGCAAGGGGCATCGCTCGTGACGAACGCAGGCTCGACGATGACCGAGATCGTGCAGGCCGTTCGGCGTGTCAACGTGATCCTCGAGGAGATCAGCCACGCGGCGCGCGATCAGAGCTCAGGCATCGAGCAGGTTAATCGCGCAGTGCGCGAGATAGATCAAATGACGCAGCAGAACGCGGCGCTCGTCGAGCAGGCCGCGGCGGCAGCCCATTCACTGAAGGATCAAGCAAGCGTGCTGCGCGACGCAATTTCGGCCTTCGCGCTGCCGGGCTGAGTGCAACCCCACCTTTCGTACAACCGTTTGTTTGGCTTTAATGGACCCGCCGCCAACCGGTCTCGCAAGACACTTGAATGGGAGACACCTTCCGGATTTGCTGTTCGGTGACTCATACCGCGTGTGGCGTACTTTCATCGTACGCATGAAGTCATCGAGCTACAGCCGACCACGTCGCCGGCGCCTTTGAACTTTCATAGGGAAGATATCGAGGCAGACATTCAGGTCGGCGACGGAAAATGGCGGATCTCCGCACAGGAACTGAAAGAGCTGCTCGCTGAGCGCGATGCTGCTCGTGTGTTGCGAGAAGAACAGGGGGCCTTACGCGGCGCCCTACGGCTTGTGACAGCCGAACGCGATCTCGCCGAGGAACGACTCCGTGCCTGCCGTCGCGAGTTGTTCGGCGCAAAGAGCGAGGCACGAGATTCAGATCAACCTGGCCTATTCAACGAAGCCGAGGTGCTCCGCGCGAGCAGCGCGCCCGCGCAGGAAGGCACGCCAGAATCGCCAGTCACCGCGCACACGCGCAAGCGGCGCGGTAACCGCAAGCCACTCGATCCTGACCTGCCGCGCGAGCTCGTGCGCCACGAACTGCCCGAAGCCGAACGCTTCTGTGCTGACGATGGTCATGCGCTCGTCGAGATCGGCGCAAAGATCAGCGAGCAGATCGATGTGGTCTCGGAACAGCTTCGCGTACTCCAGCACCAGCGCGTCAAATATGCCTATCCACACTGCGATCTGGGCATCAAGCTCACGCCTGCGCCGCCGCGTATCATCCCGCGTGTGCCGTTCGTGGTCTCTGCGCCCATCGTTGCAGTTGCGACCTGGATTCGGCCCGGCATGACAGAAACTCCCGTTTTCAAGGAACTGAAAAACACCAGGCGCCTGTCGGACTCGCCACTTCGGGACGCGCTGTCGAGCAAATCGTCGTGGAAAGCCATTCTTAATATTTGGAGCGCAGGGCGGCACGTCGGACTCAACGTGGCAGCAAGGCAGGGAAGTGAAGGTGCGATCGAGTAGGCGACGCCCGCAAGCTGAGTGCCGGTCAGGTTCACCAGCGAAAGGCTGATCAAAGGCAGGAAGCCGCCGAACACAAGGCAGCAAATCGACGACGAACACCGATCCGCTCTGCGCTTGGCTCACGCACCCGTGCGGTAAGCCGGCTCATAAGCCAGCATAGGGCCGGCCGCCACCTTCGCCAGGCGTGGCGGCTCCGCACGGGCGAGCATCACGCGATCATGTGCACCGTCGCGCAAATTGAATACGCTGACCGCGTCGACGAGCGCACTGGCCTGCTCGCGCATTGATTCGGCGGCCGCCGCCGCTTCCTCCACGAGGGCCGCGTTCTGCTGCGTGACCTGGTCCATCTGTGTGAGCGCCAGGTTGATCTGTTCGATACCCGTCGCTTGCTCTTCGCTCGCGTTCATAATTTCGCCCATGATCAACGTCACCCGTTTAACGCTCTCGAGCACGTCGTTCATTGTCTCACCCGCTTCGTCGACGAGGCGGTTGCCCACTTCGACTTGCTCGACCGAGCCGCCGATCAGCGCCTTGATTTCCTTGGCCGCCGTGGCCGAGCGCTGCGCGAGAGAGCGCACTTCAGATGCCACCACCGCGAACCCGCGGCCTTGCTCGCCGGCGCGTGCAGCCTCAACGGCCGCATTGAGCGCAAGGATGTTCGTTTGGAAAGCGATGCTGTCGATGACTGCGATGATCTCGACGATCTTTTGCGAGGCCTGATTGATCGCCCCCATCGTCTGCACCACCTCCGAAACGACGTCGCCGGCCCGCTGCGAAACGTGCGAGGCCGTTGCAGCCAGTTCGTTCGCTTGACGCGCGTGCTCGGAGTTAAGCTTGACCGTTGCCGTGAGTTCTTCCATCGACGCCGCAGTCTGCTCTAGCGAAGCCGCCTGCTCCTCGGTACGCGACGACAAATCGAGGTTGCCGTTCGCGATCTGCCCCGCGGCCGACGCGATCGCCCCCGTGCTGACACGAACTTGACCGACGATGCGTACAAGGCTTTCGCACATCGTCCCCATCGAATACATGAGGCTCGTAGTGTCGCCGTGCTTCACGATTACGCGGGTCGTCAGATCGCCCGTTGCAACGCGTTCGGCGGCATCGGCGGCATCGGTAGGCTCGCCGCCGAGCTGCCGGACGATGCTGCGCGTAATCAACCAAGCCGAAACGATGCTGATGAGCAGCGCCGCCATTGCCAGACCGACGATAGCGATGCGGCTCGACGCGTACGATGCCTTCGCATCGGCGGTCAGTTCATCGTTTTGCTTGCGCTCCAGTGCGCGCAGTTGGCGCACATAGCCCCACCATTGGGCTTGAATCGGCCGCAATTCGAAACGAAGCACATGATAGGCTTCGTCGCGCTGGCCGGCCGAGGCGAGCGTTTTCGCCTTCAGCATGAGCGGCAATGCCAAATCGTCCTGCCGCGCGATTTGTTGGAGCAGCCACGTCTCCTGCGCAGTCGTGCCCGGCAGCATGAACATCTTGGCGAGCTTGTCGCTCGTTTCTCTGTAGACCGCCGTTTCCGAGTCGAAGCGCTGCGTTTCGGTTTGCACCTGGTCTTGCTGATCCGCTTGCAACAGAATCATATTGCGCAAGGCAAGCGCCCGATTGGAAATGCTTTCATCCAGCCGATTGGCCAAGCCTGCTTCGACGGCATTTACATCGGTGACATCGACCATCGACGATTCGAGCTGCGATAGGCGCACGAGCGAGAAAGCCGTCACGAGCACGAGCAGGACAGAAACCAGCGAAAAGCCAATTCCAAGCCGGGTCGCCACCTTCATACGGGTAAAGTTCATCTCTACTGCACCTCTGAAAAGAAGACATCGCTGGCCGTCCATCGACGCCCGCAGAATGCGACGAAGCGCAATTCAATCCGGGACACGCCGCAGGCTGGCCGTGAGCGCACGGTAGCCGCCGCGCGCCGATAGAATCAACCCGGCGCCCACCAACGCAGCCGGAATGGTCACGATGGCGATAGCACGTCCGACGGCGGCCTCATTGTCAAAAATGTGCTGTGTCACCAAAGCGATAGCGGTTGGGCCAACGCCCGGTCCCAGCAAATTGATAGTCAACATGAATATCGCCATGGCCTGCCCGCGCATCCAGTCGGGAACGACGTCCTGCATAGCAGTAATCCCCTGACCGATCGCAACGCTTGAAAAGAAATTTGCCCCGGCCAGTGCAACGATTCCAAGGTTTCCGTGTTCCGTAAAAACGGCGAACAGCACCGAAGGTGTCCAGCACAATGCGGCGCCCGCTGCGAGAATCAGGCGCGCATCGGCGCGCCCTTTGTTGCCCCATTTATCGCCGACTACACCACCCGTGAGGACACCTAGCGTGCCGCCGATCGTGACCGCCAGACCGTAAGCAATAGCGGCATGTGTCGCTGTCCAGTGATGCACTCGAATGAAAAAAGCGGGCATCCAGGAACCCATTCCGTAAGCCGCGAGCGCAATCATCGCGAATCCTGCGATCTGGCAAGTCATGACACGCCGGTGGTTCTTGAAGTGGCGAATGGTTTCGATAAACGGAGGCGCTTTCGACGCCTTCACATGGCGGCGCGGCTCTCTGACTGTCGCCAACAGCCCGGCAATGACGAATCCGGGCAGGCCAACGAAAACGAAAGCGGCCTGCCAAGTGCGGATGGTGCCGAAGAAAGGCAGCGTGACGTTTTCGGCATTCCTCATCAATCCCAGAACGATGCCGCCTATGACGATGGACGCGCCGATGCCGAGGAAAATCGAGGTGTTGTAAACGCCCAGCGCGGTTCCCCGGCGTCGCTCTCGAAACGAGTCGCATAGCATGGACACCGAGGCCGGAGCGAGCGCGGCCTCCCCGATACCCACAACAACCCTGGCGGCAAAAAGCTCGGCGAAGCTCCCTGCGAACCCGCAAGCCACAGTCGCAGCACTCCACCATAAGATGCCGACAATGATCATGTCGCGCCGGTTCGCAACATCCGCGTAGCGACCGAGCGGTATCCCCAGCAACGAATATGAAATCACGAATGCAAAGCCATGAAGAACGCTGATCTGCGTATCGCTGATATTCAGATCAGCGCGCACCGGCTGCACCAAGAGGCTGAGGATCTGCCTGTCGACATACGACAGAATGCCGGCAATGATCAGCATCGCCAACAGGTAGGACGCCTGTCCCGCCGATGGATATCCCTCGGCACCGGAGACTTCTGTTTCCAACGTCTGCTTATAGGCCTGCACGTGTGTCCTCCTTATTTCTTTCTGCCGCCCATCGCACCAGAAAAGACATCTTGTATGCGTAGGAGGCCACCACGTCGACGAACGCGACGCGGCTTGGGCAGCACCCTTCTCTCGCGCTCTTCGTGCAAGTCAATCATGCAGGCCCGCATCCAGGCCGTCTTGACCTGACTTCCGGGATCGGTTGACCCAAACGCGGTATATGACGCGCACCGCGTCGCTGTCCGGCTAGAACTGGTGTCTCACGCCGACCGACAGACCGAGTTGCGTGGTACCCGCGGCCGAGGGCAGCCCGTTTACTCCCTGCAACTGGGCACCGACCGTGCCACCGCGGTATTGCGAATAGTCGGCTTCTATATAGGTATCGGTCCGCTTCGAAAGGCTATAGTCCGCAAGCAATTGAAACTGCGTGGCATTGCCGTCCCCGGCGGCGATCTTTCCGGTCTGGATCGTGCGCCACATGTTGGCTGACACGCGTGTGAACTGACCCACCCGCTGCGTCACTCCACCGAAGAACAACTGGCGTGCACTGAAAGCGCTGAACCCAAGCGCAACGAACTGAGCTCGCGAAAACGGGCCGTTCGGAAAATTTCCTACGAACTTGGGATCCTGCCGGTTCACTGCCCAGCCTACGCTGACGGTGGTCCCGCCCAACGTGTACGAGCCTCCAGCTGTCCATGATTTGAAATGCGCTGACGTGTCGACTGCATCTCGTGCGTCGAGGTAAGCAGCGCCCAGACGGAATGGCAGTGCAGGCGAATAGACGATCGATGCGCCGATCTGACTGCCGGCGCCAAACGTCCCCGCCGTTCCGCCGAATGCGTAGGAGACCTCCACGGCAACATCTCGCCACTGCGCCGAATACTTCGCCATGTTGCTGGTCCATGCCCCTTCGGCCATGCCCACCTCGGGACGAAACAGATAGAACGTCGGAAGCCACGCGTTCGTCACGTACGTTCGAACCACGGCAGCGGCGAGCGGATTGAACTGACGGCCCATAGTCAGCGTCCCGAAGCTCGGCGTCTTCACGCCGACGAAAGCCGTGTTGAAGAACGGATATGCCGAATCGGTGGTGCCGGAGTTCAGGAAAAACCTGTCCTCGAGTTGGAAAATGACTGCCGTGCCGCCACCGATGTCCTCGCTCCCCCTCAGCCCGAAATGGCTCTCGCTTGCGCCACCGTTGGCAAGCTGCACGCGATTACCGTTTCCGCCATAAGCATGAGTGGTATAACGCAGTCCCGTATCGACAAGACCGTATAGCGTTTCTGACGACTGAGCATTGGCGGCCATGGAATGGAGCACGGTTGAGGCCGCCAAGACCGTCCAGCCGGTGTTGAATACCACCCCGCGATGCATACCGCGCCAGGGGCAGCGCCGTCCGGCTTGGATGGCGCCGCTTTGCTGATATCCGACCGCCTGCGCCGCGGCATCGCGTGTCTTTCTCTTCACCTTCAAATTCGTCTCCAATATTTATGATTTCGCCTGTCGTTTTTTTAAAACTGCTCTCGACCGCGCGACTGCGGATCACGAAAGCCCATGCGTGCGGCCAACGTGTCGCTTGCCCGAATGTTTCGGCGGGAGGGATTCGGTTGAACGATCGCGAGCGTTCAACCGTCAGTGTCGAAAGGTTTCAGCGATCTGTCTTGACTCTCTTGGACAAATCGATTGACAGATTCGGTTTACTTGCGCCACCAACTCGTGCTGCGCACAGTCATGTCGACGGCCGCCCACGCCCATGTTTCATGTACATGACGGGCGTACCGAAGGAGGCACGGCCTCGAAGGTTGGCTAGGGACGTACTTGCGCGGGCACAGGGCGATGCCAGCCACACGCGTTATGCTCGCCTTGCGATGCGCCACTGGCGGGGGCTGAGGCCGACGATATGACGAAACATTGTCGCGAAGTGGTTCGGTTGGTCGAAGCCGCAGCGTAACCCCACCTCTATGACGGGTAGATCCGTGTTCTCCAGAAGGTCCCGCGCCCGCTCGATTCGCAGATCGCGCAGGTAGCCGTGCGGCGACTTGCCCGTGGCCTCCTTGAACGATCGCGTGAATTGCCTCCGACTAAGCCCGGAGAGCTCTGCGAGCATCGGCAATGGCAGCCGCTCCTCCAGGTGCGCAGCCATGTAGTCGAGCACGCGCTGAACCCGGGTCACGCTTACCGGCAACGATGCAATGGCGTGCTGTGCTGACGCAACCGAGTGGTTCCGCAGCAGATGGATGGTGAGTGAGCGTGTCAGCGCGTCCAGCATCAGCGACGCACCCGCTGTTGAATCCCGAGCTGCATCGAGAATCAGTCGACCAAGACGGTCGACAACGGGGTCGGCCACGGCAAGCCTGGGCACGAGAACTGCTTGACTAGCATCGAGATCCAGCTCGATTGCCGTTTGACGGACAAGATTCGTGGACAGGTGAACGAGCAGAACCTCAGGACGCCCCTTCAGCACGCGCGCCCCAGTCTCGCCCGCCGGGGTGAGGCTCATGTGACCGCTTCCTGCCCATTTTCGCTCCCATCGCCCACGGATTTGACTGTCCTCGATCAGAACGTTGCCTGCGAGGTTGACCACCAAAAGATTGTCGCGCAATGGCGGTGCGCAGATGCGTGCGGGCGGATGCCGGTAGTGCTGAATCACAGCGTGCTTTCGGCTTTCTGTCCCGACGGATAACAACGGATGGCTCGGCAGTAACTGCGCCAGTTGAGAAGGTGAAATCATGCTCACAGTTCCGGAAGACACTTCATACCCGCACATCGAGGACCGTGGATGCTTCTTGAGTGTGCATTCAGCAAGCCACGTTCGTCATTTGTCAAACGAACATGTACTCCGGTCTAAGTGCATGACGCTACATCGTTCGGTTGCACATGTAAATGCGCCCCCCTTCGCGCCGCATGGTCGAAGCCTGACGCGCCGCAGTCAGCAACCGCTGTCGCGCGTGGCCCGAAATCGAAGATTGCGGTCAATTTTCGGAAGAACTTCGCGCCATCTCATCGAATAATCGCTCAACGCGCCGGGGAATGGTCGCTCAAGCGGTCCAATGGCCGCCGTGCCACACGTGAGACAACCCAGCCACAGAGGAGACAGAATGACAATCGATCGAGAAGCTCTCAGGAATCTCATCGAGACAGAAGAAAAGCTCAGAACTCTCAACTTCGGAACGTTTGGCAGGCTGAAGGAACGTCCTCTCGACCAGATGAGCGACGATGAGAAAGAGGCCTATCGTCTCGTCAAGGAAGCCCGTGGCATGGTACCCGGTCCCTACAAGATATGGCTGCAGAATCGCGAGCTGATGGAAGTCATGCTGCCAATGGGCGTTCACTATCAACGTGGGGCCACCCTGTCCAAAGCCGAGATCGAGATTGCGGTCAACCTGACCAACGGCAAGTTAGCCGCCTCTTATTCCAGTTACGAGCATGAATGGATAGCGGAGCATCTCGGTGGCCTGCCCTCCGAAAAGGTTCAGGCATTAATTGCGGGCCTACCCACTTCATTCGAAGACCCTCGCCAACAGATCGTCTACGAAATCACCTCGACTCTACTGCAGCCCAGAATCGTCCCGGCCGGTCTTTTTCAACGAGCCGTCGACGTACTAGGCCACGCGGGCCTGACTGATCTCATCGCCTTCATCGGGTATTTCACCACCGTCTCGCTGACGCTGCGGGCTTACGACGTTCCTGCCAATGCGGTCGGGATCGATCGCTGAGAACTGGGCTGCCATTCCGTCGAGCAACCCGCTAACCGAGGTAACACATGAGCATCCGTACATCTTTCGATTTAGTCGAAGTCGCTTCATTTCCGCCGAACTTTTTTCTTGAAAACTTCGCTATCCGCAGCGACGGCTCGCTTCTCGTGTCCGTGCTGTCACACAAGCAGCTCTGGTACGTCCCGCCCTACAGAGGAACACGCGTCGAGCCCTCCCCTCTGTATACGTTCGACGTCATGCCGATGGGCATCGTGGAACCGGAGCCAGACGTTTTCTACGTAGCAGTGGGCCACGTAGGGCGTGCTCGTATGTGCCGTTTCGATCTGCGCGGCTGGTCGCCGGGTAAACCCGTCACACCCCACGTCGTCGTCGAACTGGAAAAAGGCGTTGGCATGGTGAATGGCAGTTGCCTCGTGGGACCGAGGACGATTCTGGTGGCCGACTGCTTCGCGAGCAAAATTTGGCGCATCGACCTCGACGCCAGCGGGATGTCCGCAACTGCCCGCGAATGGCTCCGACACGAAAGCATGGCGCACGACCCGCAGGGACCCATGCCGGATCAACCGGGTGTAAACGGCGTCCGTTACGCCGCGACCACTCACTACGTTTACTACACGTCGACAGCCCAGCAACTCTTCATGCGCGTTGCCGTGAACCCGCATACGCTGGATCCGGCGGGCGAACCCGAACTCGTTGCACGTGGAATGATGGGGGACGATTTCTGCATCGACGAAGAGGGCGAAGTCGCGTACGTCACCACGCACCGCGAAAACACGATCGATCGAATATCGCTAACGCCAGAGAACAATGCAGGTCCCAGGAACAGCGTGATAGGAGTTCCAGTCGTCGATCTGATGATCGGACCCACAGCGGCCGCGTGGGGACGGAATCCGGCAGAGCACGACCGTTTTGTGTACATCACCACTGACGGTGGCATCAAAGCACCCATGCCGGATGGGCTACGCCCGGCGAAAGTGCTGCGCGTGGCGCTTTAAACCAATACGACTGCTGACGCCAGGCGTTGGCGACAGCATTACCCCGTCGACGCATTCCAGCCTCCGTATGCCGTTCGCCCTGCGATCGGCATACCGCGCGAGTCCTCGCGTGTCGTCAATCAACGTTCAAGCAAAATTCACATGGGTAAAGCATCAGGCAACCGCACTCTGGCCGAATCACTTAAGTCCTACGGTGTCGACCACTTCTTCAACGTGCCGATGATCATTCCACCAGGAATCAAGGAATTGACCGCAATCGGCGTGAAGTCAATCGTCGCACATTCGGAAAAAGCCGCCGCCTATATGGCGGACGGGTATGCCCGTGAAAGCGGGCGCGTTGGGGTCTGTGCGTCACAGGCAATCGGAGCAGCGAATCTCGCGGCCGGCCTGGTCGATGCACTGATGGCAAAATCGCCAGTACTAGCGATCACGGGAGGCGGCACACCCGACACACGTGAACGCAACTTTTATCAGGAGTTCGATCAACGCTCGATCTATGCAGGCGTCTCCAAATTCAGCGCGCGCGTCGAAAAGGCACAACGGCTACCGGACCTGCTCGGGCAGGCTTTCCGGGTAGCAACGACCGGCTCTCCCGGCCCCGTGCATCTCGAACTCGGAGGGTTCTGGGGCGCTTCGCTAACGGAAGAGATCGAGAATCCGATGCGGCCCGAGCCACGTTACGGCTCATCCCCCCCGATTCGCCCTGCTGCGCCTGTAGACGATGTTCGAATCGCCGCCGCCGCGTTGCGCCAATCCGAACGCCCCGTCATCGTGTGCGGATCCGGCATCCGGGCGTCGCGGGCACAGTCTGCGCTGCTGGATTTTGCGCGTCGTGCCAAGGTCCCCGTCGCCACCTCGCTGGATGCCAAGGCTGTCATGCCCGAAAGTGATCCTCTTTCCATCGGCGTGGTCGGCGACTACTCCCGCGATACAGCGAACATGGCGGTATCCGAGGCAGATTTCGTCCTCTTCGTCGGCTCCACCACGGGTAGCATGGTGACCCGGCAATGGTCGGTCCCGTTGCCCGGGGTACCTGCGGTACAAATCGATATCGACCCGCGTGAGTTAGGGCGAAACTACCCGCTAATCGTAGGCTTGCTCGGGGACCCGGCAACGGTCATCCAGCAACTCGATGCAGAACTGGCCGAGCCAGTCGGCAAGCCGGAATGGCTACAACGCATCGTGGCGCTGCGCGAAAAATGGACGCAGCTCGCAGCTCAATATGAGCATTCGACTGCATCGCCAATTCGGCCCGAGCGTCTTTGCAAGATGTTGTCCGACGCACTTCCCGAGGGCACATTGCTGGCTGTGGACACAGGCCACTCCGCTGGCTGGGCCGCCAGAAACATCTATCTAAACCGGCCCGGCCAGTCATTGATTCGCGCAGCGGGCTCATTAGGTTGGTCGTATCCGGCTTCACTAGGTGCTAAATGCGCCAATCCGAGCCGGCCGGTGGTTTGTTTTACAGGTGACGGCGCCTTTTACTACCATCTCGCCGAAATGGAAACCGCCGCCCGCTACGGAATCAATACTGTCACGGTGGTGAATAACAACGACGGTTTCAATCAGGAAAGGCCCCTATGGGACGAATCACCCGCCTTGGAAAAGAACTGGAAGTTTGGCCGCGTCGACTTCGCCGCAGTCGCTGAGAATTTCGGCGTCAAAGCCTATCGCGTGGAGCGAGCTTCGGAATTCACTAGTGCTTTTAACGCCGCATTGGCTGCGCAACGTCCGGCGTTGATAGATGTTCGCACGGATCCATCGGCTCTCGTTCCCATTCCGTGGACAAAGCCATGAATCGCCGAACGCCTATCTGACCCATCGCGTTGTCCACGCACTCCTATAGGGTATCCAGCGAGCCGCTGTCCGCATTCATCTCGGGACCTGATGCAAGCGCCTCGGCTGGATGCCAGTACTGATAGCAAAGGTCCGGTGAGCGGAATGGAATGTCAACGGACATCTGAATTTCGGCGGGTGAAATGACAGCAACAAGCCTCGCTAAGGCGCAAAGCGTTAGGCCGCCATTCTTGCCTCGCGGACAGACGGTCACGCGGGGCGGTTCGTGGTCAGCGCGGGTGAATCGCTCGATCCAGCCAAGCATCAGCGGATGGCGTCTGCGATTGTTGACGGACTATGCCGAGGAGCAAGGACTAAGTGCGGTCGACCTACTCCGGGCCTGCGACGTCGATTTCGAGTTTCTCAACAATCCAGACACGCGGGTTCCCATAGACGACTTCGTCAAGCTATGCGAGTTTGTCGGTGATTACACCGACGTGCCGAATCTTGGCTTGCAACTCGGCGCACGTATGCGGCACCAGTACCTCGGCCCGTATGGCTTTGTCCTCTTGAGTTGCAGCACGACCCGTGAATTGTTGCAGCAATCTGTGCGCTTCAGCGCACTGTCCAACAACACGGGACGTGTGTCGGTCGAAGATCGCGGTGAACTTTGCGTGATGCATTGGAAAGGCTACCTGGCGTCCGGCACGCATACTGCAACATTTCTGGATGAGCTGATCCTTGCATCGTGGACAACGATGCGACGACGATTCGGTTGCGGCAATGGCGCGCCCCCCAAATGGGTGTCGTTTCGACACGCTGCGCCCTCTAATCCAAAGATCTATAGCAGGCTGTTCCGCTGCGAAGTGCGATTCGGCGCCGAAGAAGTGGCGTTGGCGTTCAGCAGCAGCGATCTCGACGAAAAGCTGCCACACGGTAATCCGCAGGTGCTTGCCGTCATGACATCGCTATGCCAGCGCCTTCTCGGTCAACTCGGCGACCCACTCGATCCAACGTGGTTGAGCGAATGCCGGCGCGTCGTCATTGATGAGCTCCAAGACGGAAACCCGGCCATCGAAAACGTATCCAGGATACTCGGCGTATCGCCAACTGTATTGCGCCAGAAGTTTCGCCAACATGCTCTGAGCTTTCGGACATTCACGGACGCATTACGCCGCGATCTGGCGCTGAGCTATCTCGACGACTCGACGTTACATCTGACGGATGTCGCGGATCTGCTAGGTTTTTCCGAGCAAAGCGCCTTTCAACGCGCGTTCAAGCGCTGGACTGGCAAGACACCGGGGGAACACCGGCGAAGTATCTGATGGGCGTCGCCGCTTATCGGAAGATTTACTCAAATCCTCCTCAATTCAAAAAATAATTTATGAATTTGGCCAACCTTCCCATCGCACGCAAGCTATATCTTTCCTTCGCAGCGGTCATAGCGACCTTTGTCGTCCTTGGAGCGGTATTTTTCTCATTATTCTCTTCGGTTGCCGTCGCGAACAAATGGGATGCCCATACTTATCAGGTTATCAATGAAACGCGGGCACTGACCGAAAGTCTCGTCAACATGGAAACCGGCTTGCGAGGATTCGCCATTGTCGGGGAAGAAACCATGCTTGATCCATATCTGCAGGGCGCGACTGCATTCAGGCAACACCTCGCTGGAGCCGAATCGCTGACGCGCGACAACGCGCAACAGCAGGAGCGACTTCGTCGGTTGGAAAATCAGGAAGCGAACTGGGTATCCACGTTCGCCGAGAATTTGCTTGCGCAACGGAAGTCGGTCAGTTCAGGGAACCTGACGATGGACGCATTTATCTCTTCGTTCAAGGAACACACAGGCAAGGCCGACATGGACGCAATGCGGGCAACGATTGGGGAGATTCAGAGTAGTGAGGCGGCGCTTCTGGCGGTTCGTGCCGCCGAGGTCACATCGCTCCAGACGAAAACTCAGATCGCGCTGATCGCCGGTACTTCCATTGGTGCCGCGCTCGCCCTGTTCCTGGCAACGTGGATCACGCGCCTCGTGGCCCCTCCCTTGCA
Source organism: Trinickia dabaoshanensis (assembly GCF_002879885.1). Taxonomy (GTDB): domain Bacteria; phylum Pseudomonadota; class Gammaproteobacteria; order Burkholderiales; family Burkholderiaceae; genus Trinickia; species Trinickia dabaoshanensis. The sequence continues at coordinate 2,782 of NZ_PNYA01000031.1, read as the reverse complement.
CGAGGCGGTGGAGCTAGCCGAAGCTATCGCAGAAGGCGACTTGACACGTACCATCACCTCAGCGACCAGGGACGAAATAGGAACTTTGCTACGGGCGCTGTCCAACATGCAGGACAAACTGATTTCAGTCGTCAAAGGCATCCAGACCTCCAGTGAATCTATCTCGGTCGCAGCAGGCGAAATCGCGCAAGGCAACGCGGACCTATCACAACGCACTGAAGAGCAAGCGGCATCGTTGGAAGAGACGGCCACCAGCATGGAAGAGCTGACAAGCACAGTCCGTCATAACTCAGATAATGCCAGGCAGGCAACCACGGTGGCCGGCTCGGCATCGGAAATTGCCTGGCGCGGTGGCGAAGTGGTGGGACGTGTGGTCGCGACAATGCACGGAATCTCGGCCAGTTCAGCCAAGATGGCCGAGATCATCGGCGTGATTGAGGGTATCGCCTTCCAGACCAATATTCTCGCGCTTAACGCCGCGGTCGAGGCGGCCCGTGCAGGGGAACAGGGTCGGGGTTTTGCCGTCGTGGCTGGGGAGGTCCGCGCGCTCGCGCAACGCAGTGCGAGTGCGGCCAAGGAAATTAAAGACCTGATTAGCGAGTCGGTAAATCGGGTGGACGCTGGCTCGAAACTCGTGGAAGAAGCGGGCAACACGATTACCGAGATCGTCGAGTCGGTGAAGCGCGTGACCGACATCGTGGGCGAAATCTCGTCGGCATCGGAAGAGCAGAGTACCGGCATCGAGCAAGTCAATACGGCTGTGAGTCAGATGGACCTGGTGACGCAGCAAAACGCAGCGTTGGTCGAACAAGCTGCGGCCGCTACGCAGTCAATGGCCAAGCAAACCGACGAGCTCCGTCAGGCCGTGGCTATCTTCAAAATCGCCAGCATGGTGCCGTCCGCGTCACCGCTGGTCGCGCCGCGGGGTCGGTCGCGCCTCCCGGCGCCGGCAACTCGCTCGCCCGCTCACGCCAAGTCGATACCGATCCAGACGACCGAAGTCATGACCGCGGACAGGGCTGGTGAGGTTGCGGCGCATGTCGGCAAGGCCGACTGGCACACATTCTGAAAGGTTTTGAAATTGCACAATACTGACCAAACGCTGAACCAGATGGCCCAGTTGATGACCGCCAACACAAAGAGCATGAGCTTGCTTGGTGCACAGGTGATGGTTTTGGGAAAATTTTTGGATTCTGCCCTGCCACAGCTGACCACGTTGCAGCGCCGCACTGTCGCGCGGTCGTTTAGACAAGGGATCGAAGACGCCATGTCATGTATGGACGATGTCGCGTTGCCAGCCGAATATCACTCGATACTGCTAGCCTTCACAAACGGCATCCTCGCCGCACTGGACCAGGAATATGGCAAGCGAGGATAACCTTCGAATCGGCATTCGCGTTAGCGTGAAATGTGCGTTCGGTTTGGCTGGAATACGCAGGCAGCGTCGTGACGCACGACATCGGTCGTCGGACATCTTCCGGGATGGCGAATTGGCCACGGGCAAATTGATCAGCGCGAGCTACGTGGAAAGAGTGCTGCTCACCGGAATCGTGAGCAGACTCGTTCGAAAAGGCGTCATCGAGCAAATTCCTGACGACGTCGAGCAGTGCCAAAAGCGGCTTCGAATCGCCGCGACCGGATTGAAGCGCCGGGAACAACTGCCTGATCCGATCGCGCTCCTTCAATCGGCCGCATTTGATATTGTCGACGAGTCCGAGCTCGCCTTGGTCGTCGAGGTATTCCAAGCCGCAACGGACCGTTTCAATAACCACCATTTATTCCTGGAACCCAAAAAATGACAGTCTTGATCACTGGCGGAACCGGCCTCGTGGGCTCCCGCCTCCTGAGACGGCTCGTGGACTGTGGCATTACTTGTCGGGCGCTTGTACGCAACGATAAGCAGTTCCCGCCTGGAGTGACGGCTGTAAAAGGCGACATCCTCGATCCAGCTTCGCTCGTCAAAGCCGTGGAAGGCGTGTCTGCGATCGTGCATTTAGCCGCCGTGTTACGCACGCCGGACCCGGATCAGATCTGGTCGGTCAATCGAGACGGAACGCGTAATCTGATCGCGGCAGTGAAGCAATATGCTGCGGACGCGCGCTTTATCATGGCCAGTACCGGCCTTGTCTACAACATGGACGGCGCCAAACCTGGGCGCGAGGACGATGAGGTCGCTCCGACGCTACCGTACCCGGCCAGTAAGGTAGCAGCGGAGGGCGCGCTACAAAATAGCGGCCTCAATTGGTCAGTCCTGCGGTTCGGCTTCGTCTATGGCGATCAAGACGGTCATTTGGAGACAGTTCCCAAACTTGCGGCGATGTTCCAGTGGCATCCGGCGATGAGATTGAGCATGCTCCATCACGCCGATATCATGACTTTCGTCAAGCTCGCCCTGGCCGGTGCGGCAGATAAGCGTATCGTCAACCTTGTCGATGATGCACCGATGTCGATCTACGAGGTCGCCAAGCTAGTAGGTATGCCAATCGAGTCCTCCGCAGAACCACTGCCGAACCCATGGTGGGGACAGCTCGACGGCTCATTTGCACGAAGCCTTGGATTCCAACCGCAGGTTGCAACGGTTCATCACGCAATGCGAGACGGGATGCTCTAAAGCACCTGTCCAGAGCTCCCTGTAGCCGAGCTTTTGATAGACGCTGTCAATGATCGCCGCTATGGAGCCAAACCGGGATCGGCGTATTGGAGCCACCTCAGGATCGGCGTAAAGGAGCCAGCGGATGATCGCCGTAATGGCGCCACTTCAGGATCGCCGTAAAGGCGCCAC
>NZ_PNYA01000030.1 GCF_002879885.1 Trinickia dabaoshanensis | reverse complement strand
TCGGAATCGGTCGCAGAGAATTCGATGCAGGCGCTGGCCTTTGCGGAAGGTATCGTGTCGGAAGTAAACGCGATTGTTGTTGTCCTCGACAGAGCCGGCAGGATACATCGATTCAATAAAAAGGCGGAGGAGTACACAAACTGCAAGGAGGAGAATGTTATTGGGGAAATTGCGCAAGCGTTGTTCATGGCGCCGGACGAGGGGAAAAGGTCGAAAGACAATATATCGAGATTTTTTGAGGAAGGGCGCCCTTGGGATGTAAAGCGAGTAATCCAAACCGTAAGCGGCGCGCGTTCATTTATTTTTAGAAACAGATTTCTTCGCCCAATCCACGAAGACAAACCAGAATTGATCGTATGCTCGGGTGTGGAAGTCAAGCTTCCAGATTCGGCGAACGAAACCGAACATGGCGAGGAGCCAAGCGCCGTGCTAACTGAAAGCCATGCTGCGGACGTCATGCGAAAAATCATGGACTGGGGAGCGCTGGTCAATGGTGCGCGAGCATTGCTCACTTCCAGCGACGGTGTGCCCGAGCCAGATGCACTCGAGGATGCGAAGCGCCTCGCTGCGTGGGCAGTCCGAGACGCTCATCGCTTGTACGACGAGATCGATGCACGGCTAGTGAGCGCCCGCATACGAAAATAGCGATGCTTAACCGCGATCGTCGTTGTCTTCCGCGGTACGTTTGGCACGAGCCGCCTTCGCAGCATGAGGCGGCTTGCCTGTTCGTCGGGCAGCGACCAAACCTTCGACGAACAAACGGGTAATTTCGAGCTCCTCCTGAGTGAGGGACTCAAGCCATTCAGGCGCCGGCGAGCCACCTGTCATCGGGCCACGATCAAGCGCGAGCCAAACAGGATTAACACCGTAGAGAAGAGCAAGCGCAACGGTGAAGGCCGAGCCGGCTCCGGTTTGCTCAAGCTCCGCTAAATTGCTGGCGGATATGCCGACCTGCTCTGCGACTTGACGTTGAGTTAACCCCTTCCGTCGCCGAGCAAGAAAAAGGCGCTCTCCGAACGGGGTGCGCTCCCGCCCATCATCCGAGTTCTTAGTCTTTTCCATTGAGGCTGGTAGCGCCGATAGTTCGGAATTCCGAGCAAAAATATTTGACTATGATCGGAATTCCGTTATTATTGGTCGGACGAAAACCGTGCGGCACCCATCGGTTGCCGGCACGCGCTCGAAGCATCGCGTGACGTTCTGCCGGTAGGTCGGCAGGGCGCTCTATCCGACACGTTTGGAAGATCACCGCGCAGAAAGTGTCTGGTGAAGTAAAGATGGATGTCCTGATAGCAAAGATCTAGGCAGGAGTGGTCGACGCTGGTGGTGGAACACCAACCTCGACCTGACCATTACGAAGCATTGTTGAGGAAGTCCGAAATGGCTGCTTACATTGTAGCTTGGTCCCGTTGCGCGACCAAGATGCTGCTGCACGGGCTCGTCGCGGTAGGCGCGCTTCTCGCGTCCGCGTCGCCTGCACACGCCGACGGCTGGGGCTGTCAGGTCATGTTGTGTTTGTCAGATCCCCGTGGACCTGAAACCGAGCGCGCATGCGTTCCTCCAATCGAAAAGCTTTGGGACGCACTCTCGCACGGCCATCCTTTCCCAACCTGCGATGTGATGAAAAGCTGGAATTCGCTTCCCAACGATATCCGCAACGCGATTCCTGCCGACGTATTGAAATCGGTACAGTCGACGACCATCAGTGGCGGTAACGCCGGCGCCAGCGGCTCGTACTGCCCGTACGACCTCATGTATTACGACTCGCGCAACGGTCCGGCGTGCCGTGCGCGCAGCGTCATCCAGGTCAAGGTCGACGGCCAAACCTTCACCCGCGTCTGGTGGGGAATATCGGGTGGCCTCATTGGCGGATCCAGCTCACAAACCGAATATTTCGGCGCAGGTTCAAGCACGCCTTTTTACGATCCCGCACAAAGCGCAAAGCGGTGGGTCGACGATTTCGAGAGTAACTGTAACGAGACAAACGATGCAGCGTGCCTCTCCTTCGGCAACGGAAGCAATCACTAACTGATCTTGGTTCGTCGGTTTGACCTGTCGGATATGAGGACAAACAAATTAGGACTCCTAAGGACGCGGTGAGGATGTCGATGTGGTCGATGGCTTAAACGAAGGCCAATCTATGAAGAAGCTATTCATGAAGGTCCGGCGGACATACGGGGGAACCGTACCTTCCAAGCGAAAACTGTCGGTTTGACTCAGACGTCCCCTTGGACCACGAGCACTTGCCCGTGGACGACGGCAAAAAATAGGAGGCAACGGTGGAGCAGACAATTGTCAATGCGATCGTTTTCGGCGGAATTGTATTCGTATGGGGCGTCGCGTTGGTAGCTGCCGCACGGAGCCGCGGATGAAGCATGCACTCTTGATCTTGAGGCGTGCCCTTACGCCGCGCAGCGTTCTGGTGATGGCGGGGACGATGGCGCTCCAGTACGTCTGGTTGTCGTCGGTAGTGGGCCGTTTCCCGGCGTTCGATGCGCGGGTGACGCCACATGTGCCGAGTCTCGATTCGATTGAGACCGCAGTGTGCGTGGTGTTCGTCGGCGGCCAGATTCCCGTGATCATCGCGGGCATCATCGATGGCTTTCTCCAGTGGCTGCGTCCGGGAAGGTGGCGTTCATGATGCCCATCGACTTTGCGACGCTCGCGCAGCAGTGCTCGCCCGGCGTCCATCCGAGCACGCTGCAAGCGCTGGTGCGCACCGAGTCGGGCTTTAACCCGTACGCGATCGGTGTGGTGGGTGGCCGCCTGGTGCATCAGCCGAGCACGCAAGCGGAGGCGCAGGCCACGATCCGCGCGCTCGAGGCAGGCGGATGGAACTACAGCATGGGCTTGGCGCAGGTGAACCGCGTCAATCTCCGCGCCTATGGGCTGACGCCCGATACCGCGTTTGACCCGTGCGCAAACCTGAGCGCAGGCGGCGCAATCCTGTCCGGTTGCTATGCCCGGGCTTCGGCTACTGGCCTCGCGGCACAACAGGCGGTGCGGGCCGCGCTGAGTTGCTACTACAGCGGTAATTTCACGCGCGGCTTCAAGCCCGACGCGGGAGGCACGAGCTATGTGCAGCGCGTGGTCGCAAATGCCGAGTCGCTGCCGGCCTCGTCCGTCACTGTTCCGGCAATCCAAGTCATTCCTGATGGTGCGCCTACTGCGCGACGTGCGTCGATGCGCCCGACACGGCGCAAGTCGTTACCCGCGCGGCGGCCGTTTGATTCCGAATCGGCTGACACGCGGTCAGCCAATCACCCGGCCTGGGACGTCCTGGGCGATTTCTAACGGCAGTTTCCATATTGAGGGCCTCACGCATGAAACGTCTCGCAAAAAAGCTCGCCGCGCACGTGGCGGCCATTCCGGCACCCTTGTTGTCTCGGCTGTTGCCAGCATTGAGCGCTATTGCTCCGGCCATCGCGCACGCGACTGGCGGCCTCGACCAAGCTCAAACGGGACTATCGAATTTCGAGATTGGTCTATTTGCGTGCGCAGGCATCGTTGCAATCATCTATTTGATCTTCGAATTCGTCCAAGTGTTTGGCAACCGGAAGACCTGGATCGACATGGGCGAAGCGGTCCTCAAGGTGATTGCCGCGGGGGCTGCCGTCGTGTTGGCGACGTGGGCCTGGAATGTGTACGGCGGATGAACGCAGATAAGTAGCCATGTCCAGGGACGAACGCACGCTTTACCCCTCGTTTGAAGGGTTAAATCGCACCGCGATGGTGTGGGGCATTCCAATGCTACCCGGCATGTTGGTGGTCGGTGTGTCGCTCGTCGCGGGCCTGATCGCGGGTATGGTGCTCGGACCCGGCGGCTTGCTACTGGCACTCGCGGGCGTGCCGGTGCTGATGTTCTTCAAGTTTCAGTGTGTCACAGACGACCAGGCGCTGCGCATCATGGGCTTCGAATTCATGTGCTGGGTGATGCGATTTCGTTGTCGCCTTTTCGGCAAGGGACTCACGCTCTCGCCGATGCGCTATGGACGCGGCAAGAAGCAGTTAATTCGCAGTTTCCAGGCGACTGACGACCGGGCGCTGTTCGAAGCGTTCGTGCTCAAGCTGATGCAAGAAGACCTCATGGAGAAACAATGTGTCCAAGAACCCGAAACGCAACAGGAAGCGTGACCAGCGGTGGGACGCCGCGCCGATGCTCCCTCGCGCTCGCATCTTCGCACCGGTCGACGTGCCATCCGGGCCGGCTGGCCAAGCGCGTGACCAGGTACACACGATGGTCTTGTCTTCCGGCGCGACGAGCGAACTTGGCACGAGTAAAACCGTGCTTATGCCGTCCCACACCGCAGTAGTTGATCCGACGGCTAAGGGTGCAACCGCAGGGTATGACGCTTTTTGCCTGACCGACACCGAGTGTGCGGCGATTCTTCGCAACGCCACCTTCCGTTTCGCACTAAAGAACCGCAAGCCATGATTTTCAGCGACCTAATCAATCTGCCCGCGATTGAGGATTATTTGCCGGCCATCGGTCGGCCCGTGTCGCGCCGTGTCACTAGTTTCGGTGACGATGGCGCGACCCTAACCGTGCGGCTCATGGGCGTGCCGTTCGAGTCGGTCAACCGGCGCGAGATCGAGATCCGCTACGACGCGCTCAATCGCTTCTTCGCGGCAATGGCTAAGGAGAAAGGCAACCGGCTCGCGCTGTGGACCAGCTTCCGGCACCGGAAAATAGAGTTCGGCCAAACCTACGAGTTTCGGTCCTCGTTTATGCGCGGCTACAGCGCTAAATATCTAGCGCAGTTCCGGGACCAGGACTACTTCGAAAGCTTATTTCATCTAACGGCCGTACTGCGCGGCGACGATCTGCGCGAGACGGTCAAGGAGCTCGAGGAACTGGGCGACGCCATCTTGAAGACACTGGCCGGCTACGATCCGGAGCCGCTCGGCGTGTTCATCCGTAACAGTGTGCTGTTTTCCGAGCCGTTCCAATTCATCGCCGAATTGATCAATGGCGTAGACGAGCCGATTCCGGTGACCCAAGTCACGGGGCGGGAACTGATCGGCTCGTCGTGGTTGCATTTTCACTACGACACGGTCGAGATTCGTACCAATGATCGAACGCGTTTCGCGTCGTGCTACGACCTGAAAGACTATCCGAAAGCTGGCTGGGGGCAGTTGAACGAGCTGCTGAAGCTGCCGGTTGAGTTCACGTTGACGCAGTCGTTCGGCTGCCTGACGACGTCGGAGGCGCTCAAGGCAATAGAGGACAAAGAGAATGAGCTTCTGTCGGCTCAAGACAGAGCGACGCATCAACTGGGGGAACTCAAGGACGCAAAGGCATTCATCGCAGGAGGAGACCTCGCCTTTGGCGACTATCACGGTGCATTGGTGGTGTATGGGGAGACGCCGGAGAGAGCGATCGCAAACGGCACGACGGTGACGAGCAAGTCGCTTAACGAGTGCGGTTTGCGCTGGGTGAAAGCGACGGCGTCGATGCCGTTCACCTATATGAGCCAAGTGCCGGGCTATCGCTACAAGCCTAGGCCCATGCCAAAGTCGACGCGAAATCTCGCCTCGACGTTCACGATGCACAACTATTCGACCGGAAAAGCGAAGGGCAATCCGATCGGCGACGGCTCGGCACTTCTACCGCTGAAGACAGTCGCAAAGAGTTTGTACAACATGAACCTGCACGCGTCTCGTCGCGATGAGGACAACACGGGCGAGAAGATCGCCGGCCACACGCTCTTGCTCGGCGCGACGGGGACAGGCAAGACAGTGCTGCAACTAACGTTGCTGGGTTTTCTCGAGCGGTTCGATCCGAAGATTTTCGCGCTGGATCTAGATCGCGGGATGCAGATTTTCATCGAGGAGCTGGGCGGCTTGTATTTTCCGCTCGTCGCCGGCGAGCCGACCGGTATCGCTCCGTTCGCCCTACCGGATACGACTCGCAATCGCGAACACGTGTACGACCTGGTAGGTGTCTGCGGCCGCGACGAGTATGGCCGCCTGAGCTCTCAAGAAATGGCACAGATCAAGCATGCGGTTGACACCGTGTTTGCAATCGAACGGATTGAGGACAGGGTCTTTAGCCGCCTACTCGAATCGATTCCGGATCAAGGAGGCAATAGCCTCGCGACACGCCTCTCGCACTGGTGTTACTCCCGGGGGGGGCGTTTCGCTTGGGCACTCGACAACGTCCCGAACCGGATGATCGACGTCGCAAAACAGCGGCGCATCGGCTTCGATGTGACGGATTTTCTTAAGAAGGACTATCCGCCCACGGAGCCTGTGTTGGGACACCTGCTGTACTTGAAGGATCAGATGCAGGCGCACGGGGGGCTTCTTGCGACGATCGTCGAGGAGTTTTGGCTGCCGGCGTCGTATCCGACGACCGCCGGCATGATTCTCAAGACGCTGAAGACGGGCCGCAAAGCCGAGGAATTCATGGTCCTCGTATCGCAGTCGCCGGAAGACGCCATTAACAGTCCCGTGTTTGCCGCGATCCGTGATCAAACGGCCACCAAGATCTATCTGCCGAATCCGGAGGCATCGCGCGAGAGCTATCAGAAGTTGAACCTGACCGATCGCGAACTCGACAAGCTGCTGGCGCTCGAGAAGGAGTCGCGCACGTTCCTCATCAAGCAAAGCAACCAGTCGGCGTTCGCGACGCTCGATCTGCATGGATTCTCGGACGAAATTGCCGTGCTGTCGGGCAGTTTGGACAATGTTGCGATCTGGGAGGAGGTCAAGCGTGAGGCCGGCAGCGATCCTGAGCGCCGCATGGCGCTCTTCCAGGCGCGCCGCAAGGGCAGGAAGAACAAGAAAGCAGTGCCGACGCGCGAGGCGATGGCATGACAGCTCTGCTCGAGCGCCCGCTGTCGAAACCGGAGCTTGATCGTCGAGCAGCCCGCTTCGAGTGGGCTAAGTGGGTCCGGCTAGCCTGCGCGCTTACGTCAGTGCTGCTCGGCCTCGCGATGGTCGGGTGGTCGCTTGGTGCGGGCGACACCGCTCCGGCCGACCCGAGGACGCGAACCGGACTCGAAATCCTCGGCTTCGCCCTGATGGTAGTCGCGAGCGTCTATCTGAAGTTTGTGTGGGTGCGTGTCTGGCTGGTTCGCGGCAATCCCTATCGCCCGCTGACGCAAGAGGACGAACCGGTGCGGGCCCTATTGATGGAGCGAATGCGTAACGACGCGTTGGCGCTGGCCTATTGCCAGTGCGTGCAGGACGAGCCGCGCCCGTTGACGCGGTACGACCTGGAGATTTTGCGAGCGTATTGGGGTTTGGAGTTCTATCAAAGGAGGAGGTGATGAAGAGAGAAAACCGTGGGGCCTGGAAGATCGCGATTTCGGTGGTCTGCATGGCGGTAGCGAGCAGTGCGCTGGCACAGATCCCGGTGGTCGGCGGCTCAAGCAATCTCGATATGGCGATTAAGCAAGCCAACGCAGTGGGCGCCGAAGTGAAGGTGGCCCAGTTCGAGCAGACACGCACACCCGCCCCGGGAGACACAGCGAACGCCGCGATTCTCGGCGAGTTGACCCGAATCGACCTGCGACTGACGCAGTTGCTGCAGCTCGAGCAGGAGCAATACGCGCGGTCGGCCAAACAGTGACGCAAAACCGCAACGAGGGAGCGACCATGAAAACTCTTCGAAAAATCCTGGCCACGGGTGCGCTAGCGGTGGTGCTGTCAACTGAAGCGCAGGCCCAAGGCATTCCTGTCATTGATGCGTCGACGCTTGCTCAAGCGATCATGACCGTCCAACAACTGAAGCAGGAATACTCCACGATCAGCGACCAATACAACTCACTGACCGGCAACCGCGGCCTTGGACAGATTTTCGATAACCCGTCGCTGCGCAACTATCTGCCGGACGATTGGCAGTCAGTCTATGACTCTGTGAACCGCGGTCAATTGAACGGCATCAGCGGAATGGCGAAAAGCATCGAGCAGGCCGAGGGGGGAGACGCGTTCACGCCAGGTCAAGTGCGCCTGAATCAGACCCTTGCGGCCAATAAAGCGATGACGATGCGCGCCTACGACGGCGTGCTCGATAGGCTAAACAACATCAAGGCGTTGATGCAGCAGACCGACATGACGCAGGATCCTGCAGCGAAGGCGGATCTGCAAAACCGCTGGTCGGCCGAAGTCGCCAACATCAACAACGAGAAGATTCGGCTGGACCTAATGGCGCGCCTGCAGGACGCAGAGAAAGAATACGCAGAGCGCCAGCAAGAGCAAGAATTCAAGAACCAGTTGCTTGGCCGCAGCTCGGACCAGTAATCAGCACGTACTTTCTCGGACGGAGCGCTCGACATGGCAGCCGGCGACATTCAAGTAACGATCTTTACCGACATGTTCAACATGTTTGACCAGACCGTGCTGGACACGATCAACAGTGGGTCGGCGCGCATCATCTCACTGGTGAGCCCGCTAGCCGCGGCCGGCTTCGGGATCTACGTTATTTTGGTGATGATGTCTTATCTGCGTGGACATAACGACCAGCCGGTCGTGGATTTTGCGATGAAGATGGTCGGATGGTCGGTGGTGATCTCGCTCGGGATGAACGTCGGATTGTATAGCGAGTATGTGGTGCCATTCTTCAATGGCTTGGGCGACGCGCTCGGCAACGCGATCATTGGCAACATGACCGGGACGACGGCGTTGGACACATTGGCATCGGCCTACATCAACGGTGCAGATCAGGTCTATAACAACGCGCAAGGCATAGCACCTACCTTGGCCGCGCTCGCGGTCATCTTAATCACGTTCTTGTTCGGGTTTCCGTTTCTCGCGATCGCGGCCGCCTACATCATATTGTCGAAGTTCGCATTGGGGCTGCTTCTTGCGCTGGGCCCAGTCTTCGTGATCTGCCGGCTGTTCCCAGCGACCGCTCGGTTCTTTGAGAGCTGGGTCAGTCAATGTTTGAACTACGGATTCCTGGTCGCGCTCTATGCGGCTGCGATGGCGGTAGAAGTAAAGTTCGCAAACTCCCAGATCAGCAAACAGCTCAACGTCTCCGCGTCCAGTATGTCAGGGCCTTCGTTTTCCTGGACGGGTCTGGCGACGCTCGCGCTGATGGACATAGCGTTCATCGTGATCGCGCTGAATTTGCCGTCCCTTGCATCCCAGCTTGCGGGCGGTATCGGCATTTCGTCGATGACGGGCAGTATTGCAAGGGCTTCCCGCTTGCTCAGCCAACTCGCGAAAGCTGGTCGGGGTGGGGTGGCCGCCCCTCGTAGTGGCGGCTCGGTGAGCCAAGCGTAATTTTTCAATTCGAACCTGAGAGGGCCCCACAGATGAAGAAGTGGCTAGCAGTCTTACTTACCGTCAGCGTGTTGGCGGCATGTAACAAGAACGACGGGAAGGAATATCTCGGTGTCTGGAAAAAAGTGCGCGGCAGAGGTCCAGACGTGGTGACGGTGCAACGCAATGGCGACCAGTTCATTGTGAGCAACGGTGGCTTTTTCCCCGGGAAGCACCCGGCTGAATTGAAAAACGACGCCTTGGTTATCCACTGGGACGAAATGAGCGCTGATCTGTTCGTTATCGATAAGAAGACCGGCCATCTCGTTGGTGGTGCCATGGAACTGGCCCGATAGCGGCTGGATAGTCAGCCAGTGTGAGAAGGCGGCATGGTTCGATCCGGGCCGCGCCGCCAAGCAAGCGAGGAAGACAGCATGAACCGCATCATATTTCTGTTGCTCGCAGCGGCGGTACTGAACGGATGTTCGGCGCCGAAGTCGCCAGAACCGAAGGGCGAGTGGATGCCGGTCAACCGGGTGCCCGCGCAATCAGGGAATGCGCAATGAAATTCAATCTCTTAAACCGCATGGCAACGCCAGCACCCGCACCGGCGCCGGCGCTAGGGACCATGGCGGCAGCCGATGACGCACCCACCCGTAAAGCGCAGGCATACGCCCAGGCGCGCACGACGACCGATTGGTATCTGGAGCAAGCCCTTGAGTTCGAGCGTTCAAAGCAACAAGAACGCATCGACAGCAGGGAGCTCGCGTGGAAAATTTCGCGCGTGTCCACCGCGATCGGTGTTGGCTGCTTAATTGGGTCCATCTGTTTAGTACTCCTAAAGAGACCCAGCCCTCCTGTATTGATTCGAACGAACGACACCACCGGAGTGACGGATGTGATCGACGTCGCCCGCAGCGGCAGTGTGTCGTTCGGCGAGATGCAGGATCGAGCGGACCTGCGCCACTATGTCGAGATGCGCGAGTCGTACGACTGGGAGACGATCCAAGATATGTACGATGCTGTGAGCTTGATGAGCGGGCCACGCGAGCGTGAGCGCTATCAGGCGCTCTACAACCTGCCGAACGCTCCGCAAAAGGCGCTTAAGGATCAGTTCCGCATTATTGCGCGAGGTGGTCCCGTCATGTTCGTTGGTAGCACCGCGCAGGTGTTCTTCTCGAAGAAGCTGATTTCGGTGAATCCGACTGTGCCACCCAAGACTGAGTACTGGGTCGCGACGGTTGCTTATACACACGACAACATTCCAGAGAAGCGCTCGGAGCTCGAAATCGACCCGACTGGCTTTCGAGTCATGAGTTACACGGTCGATCGTGATTGGACGCGCTCATCGGACAACGGTGCGGGCACGCCCACGGTGTCGACGCCAACGGCGGCCGCGTCGACGCGAAGTGACGGAGGCACCCAATGAACGCAAGACTATTCGGCCTCGCGGCAGCTATCGTGGGCGTGATGGGCAGTACGGGGGCATTGGGGCAGGTAACGCCAGGGGTATGCGGAAGCGACGAGCACATACGCTGTGCTGTGTTCGATCAGAACGAAACGTACAAGGTGCTGTACCGTCCGGGCAACGCAACGGTCGTTCAACTGGAAGCCGGGGAAGTGATCGACGGCCCAGCGTCCGGATTGGGCGTGGGCGATCACGAGGCGTGGACAGTGGGCTCAAAAGCCAATTGGGCGATTTTCAAGCCCAAGGCGAAACAGGCTCAGACCAATTTCGTGATCGTCACGGCGAAGCGCCGGTACATCCTGGATCTAGAACGCGCGAGGCCGGGTGAAACGCCGACCTGGTCGCTGACGTTCGTCTACCCGGACACGCTGGCGCTGCTCGCCGCAAAGACGCGAGGGAAGGAAGTGCGAGCGCAGGCGATGCTGCGCGCAAGCGCATCGCAGTCCGCACACCGAAACGAAAACTACGAAATGCAGGGCGACACGATCCTCGCGCCGACGGCGCTGTGGGATGACGGGCGCTTCACGTATTTCGAGTTCGGCACCAGCCGCGACATTCCCGCGATCTACCGGAAGCTGCCGGATGGCCGCGAAGCCATGGTCAATGGCCACATGGACGGGGACACGTGGGTGGTGCATGACACGGCCGCTCATTTCGTGTTGCGCCTGGGGCAGTCTGTGCTCGGTATCCGCAATAACCGATACACGCCCGACGGCGAACTCAATCCGCTCGGAACCACAGTGCCGGGAGAAGTGCGCTTGCTCAAAAATGGAGAGAGCGATGAGCAATGACAGCATGCGGGGCGACGCTCGCGCCATGACCGACCAGGCGTCGCTCGCCACGAACAGCGTAGGTGCTGGCGCGTCTGCGTCAGCACCATCATCCCCCCAGGGTGTCGGCGAGCGGGGTATTCCCGGCTTCGGTCGGCCGCGCGGCAAGAATAACGCGATGCGGCTGATCATCGTGGCCGGACTCGTGGTCGGGCTGGTCTTCGCTGCACTGGGCGTTGGCATCTTCGTCAAGCGTTGGACGGACGATCGCAAGGAGGCGCGCGAAGCGGAGCGCAACGCTCCGAAGCCCTCGTCGACGATGGGGCACAACTTCGATCGCGATAAAGAGAAGCTCGCGCGCGATCGCGCCAAGGCGGCGCAATTGGAGGCGGCATCTGCAGCGGCGGCGGCCGAAGCGAATAGGCTCGCCACGCCCGCCGGCGCGGAATCACAGCCGACGGCCCAAGCAAGCCAACCCGGGCCGGCGGGCCGGGGTGCTGTATCAAGCGGCAAAGCGCCGGTCACGGCGGCAGAGCGAAAGCTTGAAGGTGACGTGCTAGTCGACCTGAAGGGCAACGGAGCCGAAGGGCAGCGGGGAAGCCGCGGTGACGCGGGTGCGGCCAGGCTGGCCGAGTCTGCGAGGGCCTCCGACGGCCTGGACGGCAGCTTGGCACCGTCAAGGCTCGCCAGTGTGAAGGCGGGTAAGCCGCTGAATCTGGACATGCTCTTGATCCGCGGCACCACGATCCCGTGCGCGCAGGAGCCCATGATTGTCACGACGTATCCGGGAATGATCGGATGTACGGTCACGAAAGATGTCTATTCCGCTAACGGAAAAGTGCTGCTCGTCGAGCGCGGCACGCAGGTGACGGGCGAACAGCGCAAGGCGCTGCTCCAGGGGCAGGCGCGGATCTTCGTCGTCTGGACACGCCTGGTCACGCCGAACGGCGTGCCAGCCGATCTGGATTCGCCAGGTGCGGACGCTTTGGGCGCAAGCGGTCTCGAGGCGTATGTCGACACGCACTTCTGGGACCGCTTCGGCGGTGCCGTCATGCTCAGCCTTATCAACGATGCGGGCCAATCGATCTCGAGTCTTTCGTCGGGCGGCGGCAGCGGCAACAACCGGATTCAGTTCAACAGCACGACGACCGCCGGCGAGAACCTGGCGTCCGAGACGCTGAAAAACACGATCAACATTCCGCCGACCGCCTATTCGAATCAGGGTTCCGCACTCACGATTTATGTGGCGCGCGACGTTGACTTTGGAGATGTGTATGAGCTCGCCCATCCTTGAGCAATACGACGCCAGTGTGACCGCGCGCAGCCTGCTATCGCGGGTCGGCATCACGGACCTGACGAAACTGCCAGGGGTGACGGAGGTTGCAGTCAACCGGCCGTTTGAAGCTTGGACCGAAAGCAGCGCGGGCTGGAAGCGGCATGAGCTGCCGGAGGCATCTCTCGATCTGCTCACGAAGTATGCTCACGCGCTGACGATCTACAACAAGGCGGTGCCCGCGCTGGGCGTCGACGACCCGGAGAAGCCTGTCGTCCTGCCCGACGGTGAGCGCGGCCAGATCGTGATCCCTCCGATGTGCGAGCCCGGTACGGTGTCGATGACTATCCGCATACCGAGTGCGCGCCGCTTTACGGTGCGTCAGCTTGCGCAGAGCGGGCATCTTTCGGACTTTCGCGTAGTGACAGATCGGTCAGCGGCCGACGATAGACCGTCGTCGGCGCCCTTGCAGACGCCCGGCCTTGAGATGGCCGGCTTCGAGCACGTCGAACCGATGCTGGCCGCACCGGCGGTTGTGACGCTCGCCCGGTTCGAACTCGAGATGCTGGAGGCGCTGCGCGATCGTGATATCGAGCGCTTTCTGACGCTCGCGACGAAAAATCGCCTGAACATCGTGCTGGTAGGCGGCACGGGCTCGGGCAAGACTACGCTGATGAAGGGATTGGCCGATCTGGTTCCGTGTCATGAGCGCATTGCGACGATCGAGGATACGCACGAAGTACCTCTGCCGATGCAGCCCAATCACGTGCATCTGTTCTACAGCGACCGGATTCCAGCGCGGCGCGCGGTCAAGGCCACCTTGCGAATGAAATTCGATCGCGTCTATTTGGCCGAGTTGCGCGGCGACGAGACGTGGGACTACCTGCGCTTGCTGAACACCGGGCAGCCTGGTGGTATCACGACGATTCACGCCAACGATGCGATTTCGGCGCTCACGCAAGTGGCCACGCTGGTCAAGCAAAGCCCGGTCGGCCAGACGCTGGACTGGGACTTCCTGATGCAACTGGTCAAGACCACGGTCGATATCGTGCTGTTCATGGAACGCGGCACGCGCCGTCTGACGCAGGTGTACTACGACCCGGTGACGAAGTGGAAGCTGCTGCGGGGGCTGGTATGAGTGATCGGCCGAACGATTCCGTGGCTTTGGAGGGCGCCCTGTGCGCACAATGGCGTGTCTTTGGCCTGCGGGCGCGTGCGGCCGCAGATCGCTTGGCGGAACGGATACCCGCCTTGTGTGACGCGACCGGTGCGCTGCCCACACAGGAGATCTTGGCGCAGGTATTGGGAGTGAGCCGCGCCCTGTTGCGCGAAGCGGTGAGCCGACTCGTCGCCCGCGGGGTCGTCGACGTTCGCACAAAGGTGGGCTCCCGTGTCGTTGACGAGCGGCAGTGGCAGCTCGTCGATCGTCACGTCGTCGGTTGGCGCCTGGCGCGCGCGACGGATCCTGACTTTCTGGCAAACATCACGGAAATTCGTCGGGTGCTTGAGCCTCTTGCGGCGGCCGACGCCGCGCAACATGCGAGCCCTGAGCAACGTGCGCGGATCACGTTTGCCAGTGCGATGCGTCTATCTGCAACCTCGCTGGCCGATTACGCTATCGCGCGTCGGCAACTGCACGTGGCGCTGTTGGCCGCAAGTCCCAATCAGTTTCTGCAGCAACTAACCTGCCTCGTGCCGCCGCTCGATTCCGGGTTGGATCCGACTGCACCCGCGCCGGCCATTTCGGAGGCGGAGCGTCGGGCTTTGGTGCAGCTCGAGGCAGCGATTCGTGATGCGGATGCTGTTGTCGCTCGCGAAGGCATCGAGCGATTGAACAAGTGGGATTTGCCAAATGCGGGAGGGCAGGTCGATGCGTGACGTTCAAGGTGGCACCGCAAAAGGCCGTGTAAGGGCGTACAGCGAAACGAGCCGGCTCGCGGTCATCGACGTGCCGATCAGAGACTTGGTCGACGCGATGAACGTGGGTGGCATCGTCGAAACGCGCTCGAGCTGCGCCGGCCATCGCTGGCCCCTTCTTGCCGCCTTGCAGGCGCCGTTCGTCATGTTCAAGGCTGATTGCCGGTACGCATCGAGGCTGTCCGCAGCGATCCATAAAGATTGGTGCGCGGCCATTCACTACCTGCACTACGACTGGGACATTACCGCACGGTTCGACGACGTCGGCGAATTCATATTCGTGCTTGAGTGTCGGAGCCGGCGATTCCGACGCAGTCGGCTCGAGCGGGATTTCCAGACTTTGAAGTCGTGGGCGGAGGAGATCTTTCGATCCGGTGACCGGCCCGACACCTTTGCGGCGATTTTGTCAGCGGCCCAGGGCAAGCAAGGAGCGGCATGATGAGAAAGCGGTTGCTTGTTGCGGGCTCGCTTAGCCTCCTGCCGGGTCCAGCGGCGTACTACGCCCTGCGTCTCTTTCACTTGGACGCGATTGCCGATCCAGTTGAGATCATCGCCGTATTTGGCCTGATCGCTCTCCTGTGCGCGCTATGGGGCACATGCGCTAGCGCTGTGCTACTCAAGACCGCGACGGTCTTCGATCGCGTCGTCGCACTCGGTCTATTGGCGCTCGTGGTGCTCGCCGGGTTCGCCTTGGCCGGTCAATACTCAGGAGCGGCTGTCTTCGCGAAACTTGAGAAGCTGCCGAGCTCGGCGATCGGGTTCTGGACGCTCCATGACTATTGGCGGGCTTTCGGTGAAGTGAAAGCCGTGAAGCGTTCCCTGCAGGTAGGCACGGCCGTTTCGATCCTCGTGCCGATCCTGCCGATCGCGGCTGTCGTCGCGGCGCTGGTGGTCAAGCCGAAGCGCGACCTGCACGGGGATGCGCGGTTCGCCCATAGCTACGAGATTCGCCACTATGGGCTGCTTGATGAGGCAAGCGGGCGATTGCGCCGCAAAGACGGCTACCGCGATCCGACGATCATCGTTGGCAAGTACAAGAATCAGTACCTGACGTTCCGCGGAACTGAGTTCGTGATGGTTGCCGCAGAGACACGCTCGTTCAAGGGCGTGGCCATCGTTATCCCGAATCTGCTCACCTTCTCGGATTCGGTGGTTGTGCTCGACGTGAAGGGCGAAAACTTCGATCTGACTTCGCGTTTCCGGCAGTCGTTCGGACAGCAGGTATTTCGCTGGGCACCTTTTGACCAGAAGGGTTTCACGCATCGCTGGAATCCCCTCCACAAGATCGCGAAGAGCCCGGCGTTCGTGCGCGTTGGCCGCCTGCAGGCGATAGCGGCCCGGCTTTACCACACCGCCGACAACCGCAACAAGTTCTTCTATGAACAGGCGAGCGACCTGTTCATGGGCCTAGCCTTGTACCTGATGGAAATGACGGGTGACTGCACCTTTGGACAGGTGCTTCGGCTCGCGACGACGCCCGACAAGAAGGTGCGCGAACACCTAACCGAACTGATGCAGCACGAGCCGCACCAGGGCGTGCCGCTCTCGGGCGACTGTTTGGGGGCGCTCTCGCGCGTGCTCGCGTCACCCGACGAAACGATGCTGAACATCGTGGCGACGTTCAATGCCGGCCTGCGCTTGTTCAGCAATCCGATCGTCGACCAGGCGACGAGCGCGTGTGACTTCGAGCTTGACCGCGTGCGTCGAGAGCTGATGTCGATCTATGTGGTGCTGCCAGTGCGCGAACTTGCAGTCGCGAGTCTGCTGGGCAACCTGTTCTACACGCAATGGATCGAGGACAACCTCGACGCGCTGCCAGGCGAGGATCCGACCATCCGGTATCAGTGCCTTGGTGTGGGGGACGAGTTCACGGCGCTCGGCCGCATTGAAGTGCTCGATAAGGGCAACGCCTTCATTGCTGGCTATTGGCTGCGCCTACTGACAATCGTGCAGTCGAAGGCGCAGATGGAGCCGAACGAACTCTACGGTCCGGCAGGTGCGCGAACGTTGGTCACGAACCATGCGGTGCTGGTCGCCTATCCGCCGCGCAATCAGCAAGACGCGAAAGAGCTGTCCGAGACGCTGGGCACATTCACCGAGAAGGCGACTTCGCGTAGCCGTAACCACGGACGCAACAAGTCGACCGGCACCAACACATCGGACCAAGGGCGCGCCCTGATGTTCGACCAAGAGCTCAAGCGCATGGACCGTCGCCAAGAGATCGTCCTAGGCTTCCAGCGTCCGATCCTGTGCGAGAAGGCGATTTATTTCGAGGACGATTTGTTCATCGACCGGATGCGCTCCGTCAGTCCAATGCTGGCTGCAATCGACAAGCGTTTGCCCACTGAAGAGGAAATCAAAGCCGCCTGGCGGGCCGGAGAGCTGCGCGCGACGGCTATCCCAACGCACAACCCCGAGACATACCACGCGGCGTTGTCGGCGAAGGCCGCTGGCGAGATTCGGCTTGCGCGTCAGGCGGGCGCAAAGCGCTTGACCGCGGCCGAGCTGCTCGCGCTCGACCAGCGCACGCCGGGACCGCTGGCGACCGAGATGGCGCTTTCCGGGTTGGAGGCTGATCTGGCCGAGCTTGGCGTGTCGATGCGCGAGGACGTGAGGGAGATGCTCGCCGGCATTCGATTCGATTTCAACGCGGCAGGGGCGGAAGCCGTTGCCGATTCCCTGGTCGAGCCGGGCGACGCGCCGGCGGACGACGGACTAATGGAGGCGCTGCATGGCTGACGAAAACAAATCGAAGCGCAAACGGACATATCTGGACGTGCCGTTCAAAGAGCGCGACGCAGCGCAGGCGCTGGGAGCATTGAGCGATCGACGCACGAAACGATTGTTTGTGCCCGGCGGTACCGACGTCGCCGCGTTTGCGAAGTGGCTGCCGAAGCAAGATCCTCAGCAAGCCAAGCCGTCGGCAGATGCACAGCGCGTCCGCAATGCGCCGAGAGCCGCCGAGCGGGAGGCACTGTTAGGCAGCGACGATGATTTTGAGCGTGAGGCAGTCCGGTTGAGTGAATTGATGGGGCAACCTATCGAGCAGTCTCGGGAGTTCGTGCGCGACAGGGTACGTGCGGCTGAGGAAGCCGCGGCATTGGAAACCCGTGATCGCTTCCTGCGTACAGTCTCCGCGTTCGAGGTGGTGGACAAAGTACAGGAGGCAGTTCGTCAAGCGAGGCACCAGTTTTTCGCGGAACGGCAGCATTTGTATGAGCCGAGCACGACCGGTGACAGCGTGGAGCAGGCTCCAGCCGCGGATGCACAAGCGAAATTGGACGATGCGGCGCTGGGCCGCCGGTACCGAGAAGCGATTCAATCGATCGCGGCAAGCGCTACGCTGCGCGGCGATGAGGTGAGCCGTACGCTGGCGCTCGACCAGCGACTGGAGACGATCCACCGCGACGCGTGGCGAAAGTCGGGCGACGCGGCCGACGGTGATCGGGCGATCGGCGAGCAGATTCGCACCCGTTCGGGCTTTGCTGCCGAGCACCTGCCGCCGCAGGCCATCGAGGCGCTGAACAAGCTGCATACCGAGGCGGATCTGAGCCCGATTGAAGTCGAGGCGCGCACGCTCTCAGTCGATCTGACAGATGCAGACTTGCCGGACGATGCGCCAGTGACCGATTCGGTGTCGGTTGCACCAACGCATCAGCATCGCCATCGCGAGCCGGATCCTGTCGCCAGCGCCGTGACGTTCGCGGACGTTGCCGATGCGTTCGAACTGGAAGAGGCAAGAAGGGCTCAGGAGCCCAGTGACGGTGCCGACCAAGCGCTGGCCGACGAAGATCGCAACGTCATATTGGCCGATCTCTCCCCGGCACAGTCTTCCGAACCGGACACAAAGCCAGACGAGAAGCCGGCCGTGCAGGCAAATGCGGATGCTGTGACTTTTGCCGACGTCGGCGAAGCTGCGGCGATCGACGATGCGATGCGCCGGCGAGGACTCACGGAGAATGCTGCGCCAGGTGTGAGCCATGGCGTCGATGCGTCAACTGTCAAAGCCGGCGCGGCAAATGAAGCGGTGGCCCAGCCCGGCAAAGCCGCCAACGATCAATCCGACGCGCCCGTGCTGGACGGCTCTCCTGGCCCGGCGATTCGAGACCACAATTCGCCCGCGCAAAACGAGGCGGACGCGAAGAACCCCGCGAACGAACCGACGCGGCCGGTGCTCGATACCGTGTCGGAACAGGATTTGAAGCGCTTGGGCACGCTGCGCGCCGGCGATCGCGCGGCTGCCGAAGCGCTGTTACGCGAGCAAAACAAGCCGATGCCGAAGGTCGATGCGCCTGCCGAGGGGCCGGCCGATGCGAGCGCTGCTGGCGACAACCAGATTGATGTCGATCCGGCGTCGCGCAAGCCGATCGTGAAGAAAGACGGCTACGACGTGCCGACGCAGGTTGCGTCACGCTACATGGTCAAAGAAGGGCGGTTCTGGAAGCTCGACGGCACAGAATTCAAGCCAAGTACGGCGCCGACCACGAAGCCCCATTTCGAGGATGTCGGTGCGCGCCTGAAAACCCAGCAAAACGATCGAGCCACGATCGCGGACATGCTGGCGATCGCGGAGGCGAAGAACTGGGATTCAATCGTCGTGCGCGGCGACGAGACATTCCGCCGAAATGCGTGGATCGAGGCTTCGCTCTCGGGCGCAGACATGAGCCGTTTTAAGGGCTTCAAACCAAAGGAAAGCGACGAGGCATTGCTCGAGGTCGCCAAGCGTGAACGTGCTGCATTGACCATCAAGGCCGGGAAGTCGCCCGAGACGTCGGCGGAGCAAAAGCAGGAGTTGACGGCCAATATGCCGGAGGCTGTAGGGGCGAGAGCAGCGAAGCCCGATGCAAAGGCGGCACCGGCCAATCCCTCAACGTCAGGCACATCTGCGGACTCGGCGGCCGATCCAACGGCGAAGCCAGTAGACGCGTTGTCGGGCGAGTTGCTCGAGCACGGAGCCGCGCGGTATCAGCACAAAGCAGATGCGTCATATTCGTACTTCGTGCGGTATCGGGTCAGTGCCGGCGATGAGCAGACGGTCTGGGGTGTCGATCTCAAGCGGGCAATGAGCGAATCCGGGGCGAAAGTCGGCGATACCGTTTCGCTCAAAAACCTTGGAGAAACGCCGGTCACGGTGGACGAGCCCGTGCGGGACGCGAGCGGCAAGGTGATTGGCACACAACCCAAAGAGGCGATCCGCAATACCTGGGAAGTCCAGCGCGTCGCTCGGCCAGAACCGGAACCGGCACAGGCCAAGCCCGAGCGCATGCCGTTGACCGTCGAGCAGATGCGCGAGCAGCTCGCCAGAACCATCGAAAAATTGCCGGCTCGCACGCGAACCGAGTTGCTCAATCGTTTCGACGCGCGAATACAGGCCGGGACGGAGATCGAGGCACGCATATCGCGGGGCGAGTTGAGCCGTGACGCGGGCGCGGCCGAGATAGACAAGCGTGCAGCCGAACTACACGCGGCGTGGACGGCACCGAAGGCGGCACCGAAATCGAGCCCGTCTAACACCCCGCAAGCCGAGCAGCAGCCGACGCGTGGCCCGATGCCGAATCTGATGTAAGCGGCGCTCCATCCATATACGCAAGGAAAAAATGAAATGAGCATTGCAATCGCAAACTGTTCCGGCAACGTCGGTAAGACCACCGCGACGCGTGAATTGCTGGCGCCGCGGCTGCCTCATATGTCTGTGCGGCAAATCGAGTCGATCAATACCGACGACTCAGCCGGCCCCAAGGTCGAGGTGATGATCGCGGCCCGCTTTGACGAGCTTCACGCGGAACTGATGCGTGGCCGCAAGCTGCTCGTCGATATCGGCGCGTCCAACGTCGAGGAGTACTTGAACCGGCTCGATTTGTCCGAAGGCTCGCAAGAAGACTACGCGTGCTTCATCGTTCCGGTCGAGCCGGAAAGCAAGCAGATGAAGGACACGATCAAGACGATCAACATGCTGGCGGATCTGGGCGTCGAGCCAGAGCGCATCCGCGTGCTGCTGAACAAGGTCGAGCTGGTGAAAAGCGAGGCGCGCGAAGTTACGCTGCGTCGACATTTCGGGCAGCTCTTCGAGTTGCATGACCGGAAGGGCACGTTCGTCTTGAACCAGGATGCCCTGGTGCCGAAGAACGACGTGTTTGCGCTCGCGGCTGCTGCCGGCCGCACGATCCATGACATCGCGATCGACGGGATCGACTACAAAGCACAGTTGGCCGATGCCACTTCCGACGCGGAGAAAGACCGCCTGGTGAGACTGGTTGGATTGAAGCGCAAAGCGCTGTCGATCGAGCCGGTGCTCGATCAGGCGTTCAACGCGCTCATGGCAGGGGTCGCCGCATGAACGAGGCGACGCCGCAATCGGATCGTGCCGCGAAGGCGTCGGAGCGCCTTGGCCAAGTGATCGCCACGATGCCGGCGTCGAACGAGCTCGCCGTGCTTGCCGAGATCCTAATCGAGCAGATGAAAGTCGTGGACGCGCAGCATCACGTGGTCATGTTGATGGAATCCACCGATCAGAAGCTAACCACGACGGTGCAGGCGCTGCGCGATGAAAACGCCCAACTCACAAGGCTAGTTGTGCAGGCGCGTCAGGCGTTTGTCGGCGAGGTTGCCGCGAAGGCAGCCGACCAGGCCCGCCGTGCGGCAGCGTCGGAAGTGGCCGAGGAACTGGCCCGGCTGCGCCTCGCAGTGGAGTCGCGCGATCGTGCGATCACCACTCGTTCTTCGGCCGCGGCGATGCGATCGACGCTCAGTTCCCTCGGCGCACAGATCGGCATCGCATTTTGCGCTGGTGCGGCGATTGTATGGATGGCCGGCCACCTGGCGCACGCGCTAGGCATCTAGCGGATGCCCAAATTCTTTCGTTAGGAGGAACGTAGAACCATGCTCGATGGAATCACGCATGTTGACCTTTCGCTGCGAGATCAGGTCGCACATGGCTAGGGCGAAAGCATCCGCGGACCAGCAGCTTTCCAAGCGTGTTGGGTTTCGGCTAAGCGAAACGGAATATGACACGTATCTCAGCAAAGTCGGCGCGTCGGGTATGACGCCGTCGGAGTTCTTCCGCCAATGTGTGCTGACAAATCGGACGCAGATCGTCGAGCGCCCGCGGGTGAGTGTGGAGCGCAAGCGGATTATGTACGTCATCAATAAGACGGGCAACAACATCAATCAACTCGCCCACGTCGCGAACTCCGCGCGCGTGTCCGGCCGCCTGTCCGAATCCACCTTCGTCGCGTTGGTCGACGAGCTGGAGATGATTACCCAGTTGCTTAAAGCCCACCTTCATCGTGTTGATTAGACCGAGCGGCCACCACGACGGCGTTAAAGAGTATCTCGAGGACGGCCGCAAGGTCGGCCGGGAACTCGGCCGTGATGACCTTGATGAACGCGTCGTACTCGCGGGCGACCTCGATTTGACTGATGCAGTGATTCAGTCGATCGACGCCGCGCCCAACGTCGACCGTTACCTGTCGATCACACTGAGCTTTAAGGAAGATCATGTCGATCGTGAGACGCTGTTTCAGATCGCCCGTGACTTCGAGGCGTTCGCGCTGCACGCGTACCGCCCAGATGAATACTGCTTCTATGCCGAGGCGCACCTTCCACGTGTCAAGAGCTATCTCGACAAGTCGTCGGGCGAACTGGTCGAACGCAAGCCGCACATTCACGTTGTCATCCCGAAGCGGAACCTGATTTCTGGGCAAACACTTCGTCCGTTCGGCTTCGATAAGCAGAACTTGCACTTCATCGACGCATTCCAAGAGCACACGAACGCAAAGTACGGGCTCGCAAGCCCGAAGGACAACCGGCGAACACTGCTCACCGACGCGTCGGAAATGATCAGTCGCTATCGCGGCGACCTGTTCCGGGCCAACAGCCGGGAGCTGAAGGAAAAGATTCTCGACTCGATACTCGATCGCCAAATCGAGAGCTATGCCGACTTTATAGCGCTGCTGCGTGAGCACGGCTCTGTACGCATGCGTAACGCTGGCCGAGACGACGCGTACCCGAACGTGAGGCCGGCCGGCGCCGACAAAGGCGTGAACTTGAAGGACACGGTATTCACGCCCGAATTCATTGAACTGACGACCGTCGAAAAACTGCAAGCGTTGTCGGCCGATGCCGCCGACCGGTATGAGGCCGGCGTCGCGAAGCGCCGTACACCCGACGACATCACAGCGGTACTCGACGAGTGGTATGCGAGCCGCGCTCGCGAACTGAAGTATCTCAATAGCGGCGGTCGTCTCTATCAGCAATACCAGGAGTCCTCACCCAACGACCGCGAGCTGATGCTCGCGGAGCTTGAACGCGGTTTCTACGCACAACATCTAAAGGCCCACCATGACCGAGCAGACGACACCATCCCGGGACTCGAACGAGATCTCCGACGACATGGAAGCGTATTTGAATTCGGCGCCCAGCCGGCCGACGCCGTCGACGGGTTCGACGAACGCGAAATCGACCTCGACGCCCCGCGGTGGAAATCCAACTGGGAAGCAGAGGACGTCCCAACCGCCGGCATCGACGGATTCGACAGGTTGGGTGGGCAGTTTGACTTTGTCGCAATTGCCCCGCAATCGTCTCCCGAATCCTTCGACGATCTGCATGGACTGCCCGGCCGGGCTGTGGACGGGCTCGGACATGGACCTGCAGTGCTATTGCCGGATCATGCGCTTTGCCAGTTGGAGCCAGATGACGCCGTACCCGCGAACCGCGTGCGACGGCGTGCAGATCGCGCTGGAGAGCCTGCAACGCAACGACTAGGCTCGCAGGCTCGCGTCGAGCTCGACGCATATCACCGGGCGCTGGAAGCGCACTACGCGTTCGGCGATCCGTTCGAGAGGCTGCCGCCGATGCGGCCACCGCTTGCTCGAGCGCCGTCGGGAATGTCACCGCCAGGGTGGTTTGAAGGCCGTCGGCGCGATCCGTTTCTCGACCAATTCGACGCGATCGGTCCAGCGCTCGATTTCGATACTGCCGGGCCGATCCTGCGGCCCGAGATGCCGGACCGGAGAGACCGGAAGGCCGCAGCCTATGATCGTCAACTGATCGCCGACGGTTTCGCCGCATTGGAACAACGGCTTCGGCAAGAGGGGCGCGCCTATGAGTTCGGCGCACGGCCGCACGACGCCGTCGACCAGTTCGACGATGGGGAAATCGACCTCGAGGCTTTCGCGTGGCAATGCGGTTGGGACGGTGACGATACGCCTGGGCGTGTCATCGATCGGTTCGACACAATCGGTGACGCGTTTGAATTCGAGGCCGCAGCCCAGGTCTTGTTGGAAGAACCGGAGATCCTGGCCGACGCGCCTGCTTTTCGCTCGCGTCGCTCGCACGCCGGCGATGAGGCATTCACTACGCCGCGCCGCACAGGGAGGACGTCTGACAACGTCCTGTGTCAGCTTGCACGGCAAGTGCGCGAGCGGCGCGAAGCGAGCAGTCAGTACGAGGAGTTTCGGGAGATCCGCCAAGGTCTCGACGCCCGGCGCCTACTTGCCGAGCTGTCGTACACGCACGGCGTGCGGCCTGCGAAATACGTGATCGTCGCCGGCCGCGACGGCATCGATCGCATCCGCGCCGGCAAACGCTCGCTGAACGTCTCGGACTTTCTCACGAAAGAATTGAATCTCTCGTGGCGCGAAGCCGCGCCGATGCTGCGCGAGATCTATCAGCGGCAGCAGGCCGGCGAGCCGATTCCAGCGCCGCGCGAGCTACCGCGTGCAGCGCTATGGCGCGAGTATTCAGGCGCACGCGAGTCGCACATTGCGGCCCGCAGTGCCGCGTGGCTCGCCCAGCGTGCAAGTGAGCAGGTGCGCCGCGACAAAATCCGCACCGCATTCGAGACCCGGCGCGATGCGATCAAGCAAGACGTGCGATTGGCTCCGGCGGGCCGACGCGCTGCGACGTCGTTGGCGCGGGCCGAGCGGTTAAGTCGCGAGGATGCCCTGAGGGAGTCGATCGCCGATGAGCGGGCCGCCCTGAACGCGCAGTTCGGGCCGTCTAGCGGCCCGAGCTTTTCCGACTGGCTGCGTACTCGGGCCGAGCAAGGCGACGAGCGCGCCCTCGCGGAGCTACGCCGCACTGCACGCCCAGCGTCGGTCGACGACGCCGACCAAGGATTCAGCGTGATTCGGCCGACTGCGGCCCGGCTGAATGCCGGCGACGACCACAACGCCATCATCTTCCGCTCGGCGTGCCTGTCCTGGTCCGTGGACGACCGCGGCACCGTCACCTACCGCCAGGACGGGCGCGATGTCGTGCGCGATCGCGGCGCCAGCGTGCAGGTGCTGTATGTCGATCGTTCCGCAATCGAGGCCGGGCTGCGCCTCGCACAAAGCAAGTTTGGTAGCACGCTCGAATTAGCCGGCAACGATGACCACCAGCTAGCGGCGGCCAGGGTCGCCGTCGACGCGGGACTGCGCGTGCAGTTCAGCGACGCGCGGCTCAACCGAGCGATGGACAAATATCGCCATACGCGCGTCGACCAACACGTGCGCGACGTGCTTGGGGATTCGAGCCCTGCGCAGCTCACCAACCAACGTCCGCAGCAACAAGCCGATCGCCCCGAGCAGAGTCGGCCAGGTCCGTCCGATGAAACGAAGCCGACCGTCTAATGCGCGATCGGCCACAACCACTCTCCGCATATGGCGCAGTACCTTCGCTCGATACAGGGCCGGTGTCAGCGCGCGCGAGCACGCCTGCCAAAAGCGACGCTCAAGGCGGGAGCCGTCCGCGCATCCTCTCGGAAATGCAGAAGCGCCTCGACGCGTACCTGCGCGATCCGAGCCGCCATCTGCCAACGCTGAACGCCGCGAACGGTAGTGCTCGCCAGCAGCGCCTCGAGCGCCGTGTTGCGTGCGTTCAGCTTTTGCGCGCCATGCTCAAGTATCTCGATCTGGCCAGCCTGCGTGTCGGCATCCCACAGCGCGACGGCGGCTTCTTGAACATCACGTTGCCATTCCTCGCCAAACACGCTGGCCTGCCTGTGCGGCGAGCGGAACGTGCAATGCGTGACCTACTGCATGCCGGCCTCGTGACGGCCCAGCAGCGCGCCGAGCGAACGGAGGACGGCAGCTACCGCGGCTTGGCGTCACTGCGCCAATTACCGGCTGCGCTATTCGGCGCATTCCAGCTTTCGAAGTGGCTGCGCCATGAACGCAGCAAGGCGGTGATGCGCCGCTATCGCGTCGCGGCGCAGGTCGCAAAGGCCGAGCGCGAGCAACTGCGCGGCAGCCGCGCCGAGGCGCAAGCGACACTCGCGCTCAATTCGATCGTTCGGCGCTTACACACCCGACGTCCCGAGGCCACGGCGGAGAGCCCAGACGCGTCGACGGTGGCCACCGATCGCACCGTGGCAATTGCCCGCCGCGTCGGCATCCTAAAAGCCCTTCACCCCGACTGGGACCGCGAGCGCTGCTATGAGGTCGCCAGCAGCGAGCAAAAGTAGCGGACTCGCCCCCCTTCCTCCGCCTCATCGTGGTTGCGCAGCGCTGATGACAGAGCGACCGCCGGCGCGTTTAACTTGAACGAAGCGCGTTCATCACGCTCGGCGAGCGCCGCTTAGCGCCCCACAAACCATGACCCCTGAGTGACTTATCCACAGACGACGGCCGAAAACTGCCGCGCTGTGGCCTAGGCTGTTGGTTAGTTGTCGGGATGAATGGCGCTTAATTGTCGGATCTTAATCAGCGCAGTTTTATCAGTACTCCGGAAAGAAGAATCCACGCCCCCGTATCCGGGGGCACACACGGCGCTACGCGCCTTGGGTACGAAACTGCGGTGGCCCTTCAACCGCTCGGCGGGCGTGGGCGCATCACGGCCCCGAGTACCTCATGCAATCTGAAAAGCAGCTTTGCAGGAGGGGGGCGGTGGCCCTGCCAGCGTGCGCGCGAGATTCGGCACCGGGCGACGCGCGTTGCGCGTCGCCCACACCGCCGGCGAATGCCGGCCGGGTTCTCCAAGGGGTGTCCCCTTGGAGCACGGATATGGGCGGCAAATTGCGTCAGCAATTTGTCGAACATATCTATCGTGCCTCGGCTTGCAGCCGACCACCCGAGGATAGATCGTCTCGGGATCCTACTGAATCGCTTTTGGATCAATCTGGGATTGTCTTTATAGAAGGTCAGATCACAAGCGGATCGTTGCTAGTGCATCGATCGATCAATCACGGCATACTGTCGCCGTTCCCTCTTGCGAGTGCAGCCATGACCGCTCAGATCGCCGCAGAACGCGCACAAAGGCTCGATGCCCTCTCCGTCGCCTCCGACGGTAGGTCCAAGACCGCCCAGCTTCGCGACGTGTTCGACAGCGTCGAGCGCGCGATCCGGGCAGGCGTCCGATATGCCGCGATCATCGAAGACCTCGCACAGACCGGGCTCGTCTTCACCTATCAAACGTTCGCCTTGACCCTAAAAAGGCTTAGACGCGAACGGGGCATCGTCGCCCGGGCTTCACGCTCGACACGCCCGGAATCTCCCCCCGCTCCCAGTCAGCCAGCGAAAGCACCGTCTACCGAAGTGAATCAAGCGCCGGCATCGTCGCCTGTCGCTGAATCGAGGTCGGACGCCGGGGCCACGTCGCCGAGTCAGCGCGTGCGCAGCCCGATTGCGCCCGTTGGCGCACGCCTGCCCGACGACTGGCTCACTGCCGACCTGACGCGAGAACAGAAGCGCCTGCTGACACCCGCGCAGCGAAGCGCGCGCGCGGATGCGGTCGTCAAGGAACTGTGGCCAAACCCTTTCGATCCGGTGCCGCCCAAAAAGGACGACCCCGCCTAAGCAGGGTCCTCGATACGTTCCGTTGGTGATGCGAACGCAAACAGCCGTCTGAGCACTTGCCCGGACGGCTGCTAGTTCAAACGATGCTGAGCTAACGCACGCGCCGCTTACGCTGCCTCGGCTTCGTGCTGCTCGCCTCCGTCAGGCGGTTCGCTCATCGCGTCCGCATCCACCACCGCGTCGTCGTCGGATTCGTCATCGTCGTTTTCCCAATAGCCGTACGCAACCTGTTTCGGGACCTCACGGTTGCGCAGCACTTCGGGCAACCAACCCGAATCCGCCATGCGAAGCTCTGCGGCTGCCGCTGCGTCGGCCTTCTTCATGCCGCGCAATTCGGCCACGCTCTGCGGCGAGACCGCTTCACCCACGACCACCTCGATACGGCTTTTCGGCACATGCTCGAAATATGCCGCACGCGTGGGCTTCCAATAGCGCGCATAGTCCACCGCAAGCGTGTTGGCGATTTCGTTGATCGCATGCGGATGGTCCGCTGCGCTGATGCCGTTGACGGTGGCCGCGACGCAAAAGGCAAACAGGTTCGACATGACGCCTTGCTCCTGCCGCAACAGCCACGCGAGCAGTTCATCGACGCGCTTCGGCAGTAGCTGCGCCCACTTCTCGCGCTCGTCTTCCAATGCTTTCCATGCAACACTCTCGGCCATGTCATCCGCATTCGACAGCAACGCGTCGCGTGTCGTCTGTACCTCGATCTTGACCGCGTGGTCGTAATAGGTGCGCTCGTAGACATCCCGGAACACGGCGGGGATCATGCGGTACATCAGCACGGCCAGGGCGACGGTCGGCTGCTGCGCAAGCTCGATCTGCACAGCAGCCGTGCGGTGCGCCGTCAGTCGTTTGCACAGCTTTTCGCCGTGTAACGGCTTCTCCTTCGATCGTGTCCCGCCTCCCGTTGCGTTGATCGCATAAGCCGCACTGTCCGAATGGGTCGGTGCACGCTCGCGCCGCACTAGGCCGCGCTCGACGCACACCTGCCCGTCCTTGTCGATGTAGATGAAGGCTCCGGCCTTTTTCATGTCATCCGCATCGAACGATTCGAATCGCTCCGTGTACTGATCGAGCGCAAGCGTTGCGGCGGTAGCAGCAGCCTCAAGGCGCTCGCACCGCGCCTCGTCTGGCTCGCCCTCTTCGTCGTAGTAGGCGTCAAGCTCCGCTTGCGCTGCGTCTCGCTTCGCCGTCAGTTCGGCTAGCTCGGCCTTCTCCGTCTTTTTCGGCTTGCGAGTGTGAGACTGAATGTGGCCATGACGCATGATTTCCACCGCGTCATATTTCGTCCGGCACTCGGTCCAGGCCCAGCCTTCAACAGCAACCGTCTGCGATAGCTCGATGAGCCGATCCGTCGCGAGCCGGTGCAAGAGGTCGGCGTCTTCGATGAAACCGGCGTTGGGATCGTCGCTGAAAAGATCGCGCCTCACATACCCGCCCGCCTTTTCATAGGCGTCCAGCCCGACGAACTTGGCCAGGGCGCTCTCGCGTGCGTCGATTTCCGCCTTCGTCAGCGCCGCTTGCAATTGAGCGGGACGGCGCTGCCAGCCCTCTCGCGCCTCCGCCCAAACGCGTTCCTGCGTCGTGTGATCGTCTGCGAGCGCAAGCGCCTTCGCCTGCTCATAGTCGAGCTTGTCCTCACGCAGCAGGTCGAGCAATGATGGCGCAAGGTTCGCGATTTTGAGCGCGCGTCGCACGGCGACGTCCGGAACTTTGAACATAGCGGCGATATGCGCCACGCTCTTACCCTCGTCGACGAGCAGTCGAAACGCCATGCACTCATCGGCGATGTGCATGTCCTCGCGCTCGCGGTTCTCGATCAGCGACGCAGCCACCGCTTCGCCTTCGCTGACGACCAGCACCGGCACCGGGTAATCCTTCGGAATTCGCCCTTTTTCAAATAGCAGATCGAGAGCGGCTTCTCGGCGCTGCCCCGCGCAGACTCCTAGCTTCGGCTCTTTCGCGCGGCCCTTGATTTCATGCACGACAAGGTTCTGCAAGACGCCCTTTTCGGCGATCGTTTCGGCCAATGCCTCGATGCCCGTTGGGGCTCTCTTGCGAACGTTGTAAGGCGAAGGTGCCAGCCGTGAATACGGCACGTACTGGATCGTTGCGCGCTCAACATTCTGCTCATCAACAGTGTGCATCAGAGTTGTCCTCCGGTAATCGGCCTGAGCAACATGCCCGGCCAGCAACTCCATATTAGGGCATTACGCCCTACATGACAAGCATAATATCTTGCGCATTAGGTCGTATTGCCCTATGCTGGATCTCAGATAACCCAGGCATCCCGCCTTGGGTGTCTAACCGGAGAACTTCCGATGACCACCAGCGATCAAGATCGCATTTCCTCTTCCGTTGTTCCTGACGAGCTTCGGCTTAATGTCCTACCGAACTTCCTTGGCTGTCACTATCTGAAGGGTGAATCCCTGGTGTACGACTGGGCCGGACGGCTGTGTACCGCATACCGCGGCGGCTACTGGCATTTCTTCACGCTGTCTAACGGGGGCTTCTACATGGCACCGGCCGAACTGGGCCGTGTAGCGGTCCGTTGGCATCTGAACGGATACAGCGACATGATGGGCGCGGACGCCTTCGGCGTCGTTGTCACCCTCTTCGCCCTCTGCCACCTCGCCGAACAGACGCTCGATGACACCATCATCGGCCGCTATCACCAGTTGCGTGAGTTCGCGTGTCAGCACGTCGAAGCCGCAAACATCCTTCGCGCTATCGACTAATAGGCCACGCCCGGCTCGCGGTCGGGGCCGGGTCTCGTCAGGAGACATTCACATGGACATGCTGAATACCCGCCCGACATGGCTGGGCGCGCTCTTGCCTTTGCTCATGGTTTGGCAGTATGGAGACCGGGACATGGCGCGCGGAGAACTCTATCGCATGGCGTTGTCTGCCGACGCTGCCGCGCACTCAGCAAAGGCCCTGCAAGACGTCGTCGATATTCTCGACAATGACGGCATTGAGCTAGTTTCTTGCCGGGAAGAGCTTCGGTCAATCGTGAAAGGCGCGTTGCTGACATTCAACCAATTGCCCCCTTGCGCACCCGTGGCGCTGGCGGCCGAACACCGAGGCCGCTTGCAATGAAGATCGTTGCAAAGCTGGGCCGTGAACTCGTGAGCGGCGACATCGTGCGCACATGGTTCGGCGATCAAACGATTCTCACGATGTTGCCGTATACCGGACCGTTCGAATTCGTGAGCGGCATCGCGCAATTTCCATCGGCGGAGATGACAATCGAACGCGATGGGGTGTACGAAGTCCTTCTGCCATCTTGATCTCGAACTCCCGCTCGCAAGTGAGCGGGAGTTCCCAGGAGTCCGTCATATGACTACCTCAACAGCAATTGACCGTGCCATCAATTCAGGCCTAGCCAGCAGCAGGATGGAGGCCGAACGCTGCGCACCAGGCCCTCCCTTTCGGCGAAGTTTGTCACCCCATGATCTGCCTATGCGACGCGCGCGGCGCATCCGATATTCGACCCGTACATACGGTGGCCCTCGAATGGCGTTTCATAGGAACGACCCATCGACGTAAGCGGTGCCCCTCCGGATTCGCCGGTCGCCGTCGATCGGCATTATGCTGAATGGCCACCACGTATCGCCGCGATCCCCTTCCTGCAAGCTAAACCGCGATAATTGCGGAGGCGCTTCGCGCGCGCCGCGCGCCCGGATCGAGGCGCACGGGGACCCACGCGGTACGCGTGGGGAGAGCGCCGGCGCGCCGCGAATAGCGGCGGGACGATCCGGCACGGGCACGAGCAGACCGACGATTGGGGTCGTCAAGCGCCCGTAGGGCGCGTGTATCCCCCGCGGCGAAAGCCGTGGGGGCTGGAGTGCAGGCGCACTCCGACAACAGGAACTTGATAGATGAACAAACGGACCACAATACGGCCGGAATGCTTGCGACCTGCGCATGACTTTTGGATCCGCCCTGAGGCCGACGAAGTGCGCGAAGTGTTGCGCCTCGGTGAGTTGAGCGGGGCGAAAGCTGCTCAGCTACTCGGACTCGGCAAGGAAGGGTCACGGACGATCCGACGGTATACGGGAGGCGACGCGCCGATTCCCTACGCGAGCTGGGCGATTCTCTGCGAAGTTGCTGGCCTAGGCCGTATCTGGCGAGATCCGGCCGACAGTTCAGCGAATAGGTCGGCACCCGACACCGCGCGCGCGAGTGAGAATCCGCAAATGCAAGCTTTCGACCAGGCCGAAGCGGTGATTCACTCCACGTGGGCTGGATCGCGTGAGGCGACCGTTTCGAACATTTCGGAGTGTCGCGATGCCCTCGTACGCATGAGGCAGATCGCGCACGCTGTGAGCGTGTCAGGGGCGGAGGGCCATGCCTTGGAGGATCTGCAGCGACGCATCGTCGACGCGCACGATGAGCTGAAGGTCATCCAAAGCTGGGCCGAGCTCGAGTAGGCATCGGAACACCATTCCATAGCCTGCCCGGGCATGCGTTTACCTTTCGATCGAAAGACTGTATGTTTACACAGTGTTTTGTCCGAGCTTGCCATGCCGCATCGCGCCCCACTAAACGCCGCGCGCCTCGCCGAGATCTACGACGAGCATCCGGTGCCAGTCGTTCTCGAATTGCTATGGGAGATTCATCGCCTGCGAGCAACGATTCTGCGTGCTCATCAGGTACTGAGCTCGATCGGCCATCCGCCCGTCGGCGTGCCACAGATCGTCTGGCAGACATTCGTTCAGACGATCGAAGCCGAGCCGTGTTTGCGCGATCCGCTTACGCCGCGACAGCAACGCACACTTGAGCAGTTGCGCGGCGCCGCGCTTCGTCGAGCCTCGCGATAGCCGTTGAACTCATTGTGCTCCGGTGCCTATGGCTGGCTATCATGAGGGAAAACGCGCGGAGGCGACGATGTGCTACTCAGCTCAGATCAAAGCGGACTACCAGCGGTTCGTGCGAACGTTTGGCGCCCGTCTCGACCTGCAGGAGTTCATTCGGCTCTACTGGGAGCGCGAGCAGGGCCGCGCGATCAAGATTCCAAAGGCCGTCGACGCGCTCTTGGGGTATCAACAAGGTAAGCGCAATTTCCTATCATAAGCATTGAAGTTATGAAATTGCCGGCACTTATTCCAAAAGCGCCATAAGGGATTGGTTCCCACCTACCGCTTGAGATCCGGCGAACGAAATGCCTGATCGAACTGCCGAGCTCGCTGCACCTCGTCGCTATGCAGATAGGTCGACGTCGTCGAAATCGACGAGTGACGGAGGTTGTCCCGCACCATGATCAGCTCGGCGCCACGCGCGAGCGCGTGCGACGCGTGCGTGTGACGCATCCAATGCGGGCTCGCGCGCCGCAGCTTCTCAGCGGTCGCCGGCCGTTCGTTCTGGATCGTGTCGGCCACCAGCACGAAGAATCGGCGCAGCACGCGCCAGAGCCGCGTGCTTTCAATGTGGGCGCGATCCTCCTCGAGGCTTGCGACGAGCGGCGTCGCCGGGTTCCAACGCGTCGGCGTGACCGGCAGTCCGCGCTGCACGAGAGACTGATCGAGCGCGGTGCGGGCGAGCGGCGGCAACGCCACCTTGCCGAGCTTGCCGCCCTTGCCGAGCACGTGCAGCCAGTGATCGCCGTGCTCGTCGCGGCGGATATCGCCGAGCGTCGCACCGACCAGTTCGCTCGCGCGCAGACCGGTCGCGTACCCGAAGTCCAGCAGAAATCGCAGGCGCTGGGCGGCTGCTTCGCTCCAGCCGTACGACCACTCGAGGCCGTCGGCCAGCGTGCGGATCAACAACCACTCGCCTTCGGAGAAGCCACGGGACACGTCCAGCCCCGCACGCTGGACTTGGCTCTTGATCTTGACGCCGGCAAACGGATTCGCGAGCACGTAGCGCTGCTCGACCAGCCAGCGAAACAGCGCCGACAGGACGTTCAGTGCGTATGCCGCCGAGCGTGCGGACAGCGGACCGGTGAAGGGCCGCCATTCGACGCTTTGCCGCGGCCGCGATGGCCCGACCCAGCGTTCGCGCGGTGTCGGCCGCCGCAGAAAACTCCGGTAGGCGATTGCATCGTCAGTGGTGAGCGACGACAGTGCGCAGCTGCGCTCGACGATCGCCCACAGGATCAGGCGCTCGGCCTCTTTCCGGTAAGCGCGCTGGGTGGCGGCCGATTCGTGCAGCGACAGCCAGGATTTAACCGCCTCATAGTCGTTCGAAGCCTTCAGCAGGCAGGCGCTTTGCGGCGCACGGAACTGGCCGCGCGAACCGTCGACCTCGTGTGGCACGCGCAGCTGTTCCCACGTCACGATGCTGCTCGACGGCGCTGCGACGATCAATGCTCGCGCCCGTTCGGTCAGCGCCGGATGCGCGGCGAAGAACGCCTCGATGCGACGCGCGCCGGCGACGCCGAGTCCGGCGATCGCCGACCACCAGCGACGTCGCCGCGGAATCCGCACGGTCAGGTCGGTCAGCGTCCAGATGCCGTGGGCATGTAGAGCCCCGGCAATGCGTGCGGGCAGCCACAGGTTGACGTGATCGGCGATCATCGGCACGGGCTCCGGCAGATTGCGCAGCATCTCGATTGTGCCGGCTACCCGATCCGCCGATGCTTTCGTTGGGCGATCGACGAAGACGCCTGCCAGATCTCCGCGATGGCGCGCCTGCGCGAACGCGACGAGCCGCCGACGAATCCGGCCGAGCACGCCGCGCGAGGACGTTCCGGCTGCTCTTCGGTCGCCCAGATAGCGGGCGACAGCTGCCCTAGCGTCCAGGCCGGCGTACCAGCTGCGCAATGCCGCGAGTTCGGCTTCGTCGGGAAAGCCACGTTCGGTTTTGTCGATGGGGAGGGTGTCGCACGTTTTCATGACTACCAGTTTAGAACAAATTCGATGACGGACTGATAATGTGCGTTATCTGGCCATATGTGATGAAAACCTTCCTTGTACCTTTCGATGGCGTGATCGTCGTTGCACATCTCCATGCCCAGACCTCGAAATTGCGGACCGGGCGTCGGGGTCCGGGGAGCAATGGAACAGGGAAGTCAGTTAAGCCCGGTGAACGTGCTGGGGGGCCCTCAAGATTCGATTTTTTCGTATGCCAGGCGGCGAGGCGCTCTAGCTTCCGAATGTCGCTGAACGAGGTAGAAACCGCCCTTCGAAACACTATCGCGGTGCCAGCGGTCCGAACCAATAGGACGCGGCACGCCTCCATCCGTCAGGATGTCGCTGCCGGTAGTGCACGCACCATCGGGCCCATAAGCGGAGCGGCCACTTTCGCAACTTCGTCGGGTGTGCCCGCCCGTTTCACCGGGCAACCGTCAAATATCCGTCGACAGCCGGCGCCACGTAGTCCCGATAGTTCAACGTCGGATAAGCGGTGTCGTGGATACGGTTCATTGATCCAGGTCAAGGACCCGGCCAGCTGGAAGGCATGGTATTCGGCTGAGTCCGAGCTGCCAGGCAGATTTAACGATCTGGTTCCGCGCGACGTCGGCCATTGCCCGGATCGCAGGATCGCGATAGGACTATCTCGGATATCGCTCGCACTGCTGGCATGATCCGGATAGGCTTACCGTTACCGTGCATTTTGTCCAGCACCGTCGCTCGGGAAATAAAGAGTAAA
Organism: Trinickia dabaoshanensis; assembly: GCF_002879885.1. Classification (GTDB taxonomy): domain Bacteria; phylum Pseudomonadota; class Gammaproteobacteria; order Burkholderiales; family Burkholderiaceae; genus Trinickia; species Trinickia dabaoshanensis. Next base: position 57,048 of record NZ_PNYA01000030.1, on the reverse strand, counting down.
GGTGGTACGAACGCCATCGCTCACAACATCAACCTTTCCGTGATGCAATTCCATGATCGACTTGACGATGGCTAATCCCAGCCCTGCGTTTTTCGCGGCACCATGTCTCGATGCGTCGGCGCGGTAGAAGCGCTCGAAGATTTTGTCGAGCTGTTCGACCGGGATGGCTGGCCCCTGGTTTGTTACGCTGACGACGGAGTATTTCTGAGTCGCCGACACGGCCAGCTCAATGGTCGAGCCTGGTCTCGCATGGTCGAGCGCATTCGATGTCAAGTTGCTGACTGCTCGTCTGAACAAGGTTGCGTCGGCGAAAACGGGTGCGTTCCCTTTCACGTCGATGTGGACCCCGGCGTCTTCAGCAAGACCCTGAAAGTACGACGCCAGCCTGCGCAGTTCGTTACCCGCGTCCAGTTCGACCGCCTTGAGATGCAGTTGGGCATTGTCCGTTCGCGCGAGGAACAGCATGTTCTCAATCATTCGCTGCAGGCGCTCGCATTCCTCGATGTTCGAATCGATGAGTGCCTCGTATTCGTCGGCCGTCCTCGCGCGCGACAGCGTGATTTGCGATGAGCTGATGATGTTCGCCAGCGGCGTGCGCATGTCGTGTGCGAGATCCGATGAGAATTGCGAAAGGCGCACGAATGCGCGCTCGAGACGGTCCAGCATGCGATTGACAGAGACGGCCAGCTCTCGAAGCTCGACAGGTCCACCACGAATATCGAGGCGCTCGTTCAGATTGTGAGCCTCGATGGTCGACGTCTGGCGGCCAATGCTTTTGACGGGACAAAGTCCGCGACGGGCAACGGCGTAGCCGAGCGCACCGACGAGGATGGCACCGACGGCTACGGCAAACCAGATATCTACCCGATAGCTTTCGAGCAGCGATTGCCGGTCGGCTGCCGTTCGAACCAGTGACACGTGTACGAGTTCACCGGAAGGCAGCCTCTCATCAGCAACGATGCACCGGGAAAGTCCGATACCCTCTGGCGAGCAGGCGTACGGCTTGCCGATGGGGTGGGTCTCTGTGACGAGACCCTTCAATGTTCTGCCAGGTTTGTCGGTGTGTTCGACCAACGGCTCATTTTGTCCGTCGTAGATGCCGAGATACACCCCCGGATGGGACAGCAACACCTCATGAAAGCCCGCAGGGTTTGCTCGAACCACGCTCGTCGAACCGCTCAGGCGAACCAACTGCAGGAACTGGCTCAGCTTGCCGCTGATTTCGATGTCATCGCGTCGTTGCAACTCAGCGGAGAGCGACCTGTAGAGATAGGCTCCGGTCAGTGCGAACACCAGACCGGCAGCGAGGGCAAACGCGAGCGTCAATCGCCTGAGCAGCGAATACGACGCGCGAGCGTCGGTCCGGACCGTCACGAGCGGTCCTCGAGCACGTAGCCCATGCCACGAATTGTATGGATGAGCTTCTTGTCGAACGAGTTGTCGATTTTTGCCCGCAAGCGCTTGACGGCCGCATCGACCACGTTCGTGTCGCTATCGAAATTCATGTCCCAAATCTGGGAGGTGATGAATGTCCGTGTGAGCACCTCGCCTTCGCGTTCGGCAAGGAGCTGCAACAGCGCGAACTCCTGTGCGGTCAGGTCGATTCGGGTGTCGCCACGCCGCACCCGCCGTTTGATGAGGTCAACCTCGAGGTCGGCAATGAGCAGCATGTCCCGCGCATTCCGTGGTGAACGCCGCAGTAGTGACCGGATGCGGGCGAGGAACTCGGCATACGCAAAGGGTTTAGGCAGATAGTCGTCGGCACCCAGCTCAAGGCCGGCCACCTTGTCCTCGACTGCCTCCCGGGCAGTCAACAGCAGCACGGGTGTTTGTTTCTGCTCCCGCAGGCGCTTGAGCACCTCGAAACCATCTAGTTCCGGCAGCATGACGTCGAGCACGATGAGGTCGAAGTTCTCGTGCAGCGCGAGAAACAGGCCGTCCTTTCCGTTTTCGGCGACGTCGACCGTGTAGCTCGCTTCCATCAACCCCTTGCGGAGATATGACGCCATTTTCGGTTCGTCTTCGACTATGAGTATCCGCATGGCTATGTCGTATGGCTGTCGGGGAATGCGCGCGGTCAATGTGCTGCTTGGAGCATACGGCGGCCCGGATGAGTGAAAAATGACGGCTACATGACAGATTTTTCATGAAACGCCCCAAGCGTACCGCATCGGCACCTCGTGCCAACGACTGCCGGAGCGTTCGGCACGCCCCAATCCGGGACCGCCAATGAAATTTTGGTCATTTTGTGGTCACGCCGTCGTCACCCATCCGACGATAAGCTGAACTCGAATGTCGTGACCGCGTAGCGAAACAGCGATCGGTTACACCCTGACACGTTCTCGAACTTACAGCCTTTATCACTGCGTGCTAGACTCCGCTCCCATGTCGTATTGGCGCAAACTTTTCATCGTTGTGTTGCTGGCACTGAGCCTTCCGGTTCAGTCGTTCGCGGCTATCTCGATGAAATGTGTTGCCGCGCATGCAGACGCGGGAGAAGGGGCAACCCAGCATGCGGAGCAGGCCGCGTCAGAGCACCACCATGAAATGCATGGCGTGGCGTTCGCTGACGACGACCATCCCCATCATTACCACGGTAACGCCCACCACGCGCATTCGTGCTCGACATGCGCATCCTGCTGCTTCGGTACAGGACTGCCAGCCGTACCGGTCGTTGCCGTATCCACGGACGCTACCCGCGTCGCCATTCCCCTGCCGTCTTCCGCCGGTGTCGTGTCGTTCCTGACCGACGGCATCGAACGCCCTCCTCGCTGCCTTCTCGTCTAGTTCTCCATCGCGGTCAATGACCTGCGATGTGCCATCCGTACTGGCGGTTCTGCGTGGACCCGCCAGGTGACTCACGACGAGAAAACGTATGCGATTGATCACTGCAGCGCTACTGAGCGCGGCGGCTACTTTGCCGGCGCTTGTGCACGCCACGACAACAATTCCCGACCCGACCGACGCAGCGGCCTCCGTGCCGGCGGTGACCGTCCCGTCTGCCCTCGAGGGATATCGCCCCTATAGCGACGCGGATAACCCGACCTGGCAGCAACTGAATCAGGCTGTCCAGGGCAAACCGTCTATGGGCGGCATGAAGCACGGTGGCACGCCGAGCCAGCCGGCCAACAACAACCATTCGAACCACTCGTTGCACGGGGAACCCGCCAAATGATGCGACGATTCGTTTCTACTCGAATGGGGGCGGGAGTCGCCGTCTTGGTGTTTCTCGCCGGGTGTACGACGTTCTCCAAGGACGGCGGGTTCAATACGGTGTCGTCGACTGCCAGGGAACGGCTCGGCAAGGACGCCGTCATCGTCAAGACGGACGCCGACCGCGACGCTGCGGCGAAACGAACGCAGGAACTGCTCTCGAAGCCGCTCAGCATGGACGACGCTGTCCAGGTTGCGTTGCTGAACAACCGCGGTCTTCAGGTTTCCTATGCCGAACTGGGGCTGTCGGAAGCCGACCTGGTACAGGCTGGTCGCCTCCCGAATCCGGGATTCACGTTCAGCCGGACGCGCGCGGGCAACGGCGACCTGAACATCGGCCGCACGTTCTCGGCGAACGTTCTCAGCATCCTGACGTTGCCGTTCGCTGCGCATATCGAAGGGCGCCGCTTCGAGCAAACGAAGCTCGAAACCGCCGACGCCATGCTCAAGATAGCGGCCGAGGCGCGCCGCGCGTATGTCAACGCGGTAGCCGCCGAGCAGGCGGCCAAGTACGCGGAACAGGTGAAAGACTCGGCGGATGCCGGCGCGGAATTGGCTTCGCGCATGCGTCAGGCCGGGAACTTCAGCAAGCTCGATTACGCCCGTGAGCAGGCGTTCTATGCGGACGCGGTGGCGCAGTCAGCCAAGACGCACCAGCAAGCCGTGGTCGCACGCGAAAAGCTGACGCGAATCATGGGGCTGTGGGGCGCGGGTACGCAATACACACTCCCGGACCGTCTGCCCGACCTGCCGAAGCAAAGGCCCGACCTCAACGACCTGGAAAGCTATGCGATGCAGAACCGCCTCGACATCCAGGCGGCGAAGCTGCAGACCCAAAGCGTTGCGTCTTCTATGGGGCTCAGCAAGGCCACGCGGTTCATCAACGCGCTCGACGTCGGTTACCAGAACAACTACGAGACCGACAAGGGTCACGAGCACGGCTACGAAATCAGCGTCGAGATTCCGATTTTCGATTTCGGAAGCGCCAAGGTCGCCCGGGCCGAAGCGACTTACATGCGTTCGGCGAACCAGCTTGCCCAGACGGCGATTGATGCACGTTCCGAAGTGCGCGAATCGTACTCGGCCTACGTCACCAGCTACGACGTTGCGAAGCACTATCGCGACGAGGTCGTGCCCATTCGCAAGACCATCTCGGACGAACTTCTGCTTCGGTACAACGGCATGCTCGCCAGCGTCTTTGAGTTGCTCGCCGATTCGCGGGAGCAGGTCGGCGCAGTCAACAGCTACATCGATGCATTGAAGGACTACTGGCTGGCGGAAACGGACCTCCAACAGGCGGTTGGTGGCCGTCTGCCGCAGGCCGGCGACAAGCAGGATTCGAAAGAGCCGGCGCCGCAACGACCGGTAGTCATGAGCGCTCCCAACAGCACGCAGCCCGCGCTTCAATCGACGTCAGCTCCCGCGGCGCAATCGGCGCCGGCAATGGATTCGGAAGGTAAATAACATGGTGTCCCGTCGACAATTTCTCAACGGCTCGGGTGCAGCGCTGGTGGGCGCGGCCCTGGTCAGCAAGGCTGGTGCCGCGTCGTTGCCCGAAGCGCCGACCATGGCGAAAGCCACCACGCAACCCCCTCTCGTGCCGCCGAACGGCCGCCCGTATACGCCGGTCACGACGCTGAACGGCTGGACGCTGCCGTGGCGGATGAAAAACGGATGGAAGGAATTCCACCTGACGGCCGAACCGGTCGTACGCGAGATGGCGCCTGGCATGAAGGCGAATCTTTGGGGTTACAACGGGCAATCGCCCGGCCCGACCATCGAGGCCGTCGAGGGCGACAAGGTTCGCATCTTTGTGACGAACAGGCTGCCCGAGCACACCGCCGTTCACTGGCACGGGATGTTGTTGCCGAACGGCATGGATGGCGTCGGCGGCCTTACTCAACCGCACATCCCGCCCGGCAAGACCTTCGTCTACGAGTTCCAGCTCGAGAAGCACGGCACGTTCATGTATCACCCGCATGCCGACGAGATGGTACAGATGGCGATGGGGATGATGGGGCTGTTCATCGTGCACCCGAAAGACCGCAGCGTGATGCCGGTCGACCGTGACTTCGTGTTTCTGCTGGCGGCCTACGACATCGACCCTGGCAGCTACACGCCGCGCGTCAACGAGATGACGGACTTCAACATGTGGACGTTCAATTCGCGCGTGTTTCCGGGCATCGACCCGCTGCCGGTACGCGCGGGCGACCGCGTGCGCATCCGCTTCGGCAATTTGACGATGACGAACCATCCGATTCACCTGCATGGCTACCACTTCGAAGTGACGGGCACGGATGGCGGCTGGATTCCGCCGTCGGCCCGTTGGCCGGAAGTTACGGCCGATGTGGCGGTCGGGCAGATGCGCGCCATCGAATTCACCGCGAATCGTCCCGGTGACTGGGCATTCCATTGTCACAAGTCGCACCACACGATGAACGCGATGGGACACCAGGTACCCAATCTCATCGGCGTCCCGCAGAAAGACCTCGCGAAGCGCATCAACAAGCTGGTGCCGGACTACATGGCGATGGGTAGCACGGGCGGTGCGATGGGCGAGATGGAGATGCCGTTGCCCGACAACACCTTGCCGATGATGACGGGCACGGGACCGTTCGGGCCGCTGGAAATGGGCGGCATGTTCACGGTCGTGAAGGTGCGTGAGGGGCTCGGCCGAAACGATTACCGCGACCCGGGTTGGTTCAAGCACCCGAAGGGAACCGTAGCTTACGAATACACCGGCGAACTGCCGGACAGCTGAACAACATAACAAGGTCGGGCGTGACCCGGCCATCCGCTTCATCAACTCAACTCTGGAGAAATGCACGATGAAAAAAGCACTTGTTTCGATTGCGATGGGCTGTGCACTGGTTGTTTCCGCTGGTGCGTATGCAGCAGGCGACATGAGCAACATGGACATGAGCGGTGGCGCCAAGCAAAGCGAGGACGCGAAAAACAGCATGTCGCACGGCGAAATCAAGAAAGTTGACGCCGCCAACGGCAAGCTGACCATCAAGCACGGTCCGCTTGAAAACCTTGGCATGGAAGCCATGACGATGGTCTTCAAGGTCAAGGACCCGGCGATGCTTTCGCAGGTCAAGGTCGGCGACAAGATTGATTTCGTGGCCGAGGAAGTGAACGGCGCACTTACCGTGACGAAGCTGCAGAAGCAGTGAGGACATCCGGCGGGGTGCGGCTGTTCTGCGGCCCCGCCTTGACCATTCGAGACGAGCAAGAACATGAAGACTTTCACATTCAGCCGGTTTGCTGGCCTCGCCGCGGCCAGCGCTATCGCACTCGCACCCGCCGCGGCGTTTGCGCACGGCAAACTGGAAAGCGCAGCACCCCCATCAGGCAGTACGGTCGATGTAGCGCCGGACGTTTTGCGTCTGACCTTCAACGAAGACCTCGAGCCGACATTCAGTTCGGTGAAGGTATCCGACGCGAGCGGCACCGCCGTCACGAAGGAAAAGGCAAAGGTCGACGGAGCTAATCCGCGTGTCATGACAGTCGCGGTGCCGAAGCTGGCTTCGGGTACGTACACGGTTCAGTGGGCCGTGATGACAGCCGACGCACACAAGACCAAGGGCACCTACACGTTCAAGGTGAAGTGATGAACGAAGGGTTCCTCGGCATCCTGCGACTCGTGTCGGTGGCCATTCAGAACGTCGGTTTCGCCGTCGTCGTCGGTGCGCTGCTCAGTGGCCAATGGCTTGCGCGTGGCGAGTCGACCTGGCAGGAGCGGGTCGGCCGGCGGCTTATCGTCACGCTTCGACTAGCGTCCATCGTCTCGTTGCTGGCGAGCACGCTCTCGTTCTGGGCGCATTGCGCACTGATGAGCGACTCAACGCTATCGGAGGCCGGGCCGGCCGTGTGGTCGATGCTTGCGGGAACCGGTTTTGGACATGCGTGGTTGGTTGGCGCGTTTCTTACGCTCGGTATTGCCGTACTGTCATTCGTGAGGTCAGGAAACGAAGCCCGCTTCCCGTTCGCGATATGGGTGGCGTTGGCTGGCGTCGCGCTTGCGCGCAGTAACGGTGGGCATCCTGTCGATGCGGGACTGTTCAGTCTGCCTGTCTGGGCGGATTGGCTGCATCTGCTTGCCATTAGTGCGTGGGTCGGGCTTGTACTGGTGACGACCTATGTCGTGATGCCGCGCCTGCTCGATGCGCCTGGGAATGAACGACTCACCAGCGCGTCGTTCGTGCAGTCGCTGTCCGACACATCGACCTATGCATTGATTGTTCTGTTCAGCACCGGCGCGTACAACGGTTGGAGAGGAGTCAATGTTCCTGCCAATCTGTTGGGGTCGACTTACGGGCAAGTGCTCATGCTCAAACTTGCGCTCGTACTGGTTGCCGCGGCACTCGGCGGACACAATCGTTTCTTCGAGATGCCGACGCTTCTGTCGACGCTGAAAAATCCGTCGAAGGCCGTGCCGAGCGGGCCGCTTCGCCGATTTGGCATGGTGCTGCATGTGGAGTCTCTCGTACTGGTCGGCGTGCTGATGGTGGCCGCCGTGCTCGTCTCGAGTCCGCTGCCAGGCACAACGTAATCGACACGCCGTCATCGTCCGTCCACGCGGGTGGTTCGCCCACGCAGATTCGTTGTTCTCGTGCGGCGACCATCCCTTGCAAGCCCGGCTGATTGGCCGGGCTCTTTTTTTGTACGCGGGTTTCGCGTCTTCGAGTGGTGCGATCGGAGATGAACGCCGCGTGACCAAAAGATCATTTTCACGTCACGGCTCAATCAGAGCCACCTCTCCAGAATGTGTCTCATTGGAGTCGCATATGGAGGCTCCACGTTTCGCAACGGAGAGAAAACATGAATATTCGAATTGTCGCTGCCATGGTTGTCGCCGCATCTGCTGCCACGTCCGCTTTCGCCGATAGCGGCCACGACTATCCCAACGTCGCTCAAAACAGCAATCCCGTATCGAACACTGCCGCTGTCTCGCCGGCTCCGACCGTGAGCCAATCCGGGAACCCTGCTTCGCAGGGCAAGACCCGGGAGCAGGTCCGGCAGGAACTGATTCAGGCCTATCACGATGGCCTGTTGCCAATCAGGAAGCATGACTACCCGCCGAGCGCAGCAACCATCGCCCGCAACAAGGAGCTCCATAAGCTTTCCGAATCGAAATGGGCAGCCCAGCATTGACGAATTCCACACTCTGTCGAGACGGGTAGCGCGGAGCCTTGTTGCTGTTCGCCGCCTCTTACCCTTTGACGTGCCTGACGCGGATGTGTCGAGATCGCCTGTCTTTGGGAGCCCAACGTGAATCCATTCGGTCGCGTGGCAGGTTTTACTACGGTGACTTTTGCTGCATTACTCGTCTTGTCTGGCTGTACGAGTCTGGTGCCCCGGACTTCGGAAGCCCCCGGCGATGAGTCGACGAGGCAGGGGGCCATCAGGTTGCCAACGTCGTATCCCTGCCAAAACCTTCACGTCAAACCACCGAACTGTCCTCCGCGATGACGTAAATCCGCGTCCGTTCAGCGGTCCGGCCGTTCCAAAAACAAAGAGGCATGCCCGTGTAGCCCGACCGACTGTCAAACGTAACGCACTTCGGTGATCATGCCGGACTTCATGTGATAGAGATTGTGACAATGCATCAGCCACCGGCCTGCATTGTTGGCATCGAACGCCAGGGTGACCTTTGCCATCGGCGGGACATGCACCGTGTCACGCAGCGCCCCGGAGAACGTTTTGCCATTGAGCGCGACGATCTGAAAGTGGTGCCCGTGCAGATGCATCGGATGGGCCATCATCGTGGTGTTCTGGAACGTAATAGCCACCCGCTGTCCGCTGCGGATTTTCACCGTGTCGCGATTGTCCCAGCCCTTGTGGTTGATTCCCCACGTATACGGCTGCATCGAACCGGTCAGCATCAGCACAGAATGCGAATCGACGGGACGGTCTGCCAGCGGCCTGAGCGCAGACAACCGCAGTTCCTGATCGAAGCTCACCGGTCCAGCGGCGGCTGTCGCCCCCGCGACCTTGCCCACGTTGACGCCTTTAGAGGCGAGAATAATCCCCGTCTGTTGTCTGGCTCCTTCCCGTACGGCGAGAATCGGCCACGCTCCGGTCCCGTTGGGCAGGTCAACGAGAATATCGATCCGCTGAGCCATCGCTAAACCAAAGCGGCTGCCTGTCAGCGGCTGGACGGCGTTGCCGTCGACCGCCGCGACCGTACCTCGCAACGAGCCGAGGTCAACGTGGAAGTTGGTGGATGAGGCGCCGTTGATAATCCGCAAGCGCACTCTTCCGCCTTGCTCGACCCGGATGACTTCCGGGTCGTCGAGCGTGCGGTCGTTGGCGAGATAGGCATCGAAATCGACATCGTTAAGGTCCATCTTCATGCCGGGCATTTGATCCGGCATGCTACTGCCGCCCATGCCACCCATGCCACCCATGCCACCCATGCCACCCATGTCAGACATGCCGTGCATACCGCCCATCCCACCCATGCCGTGGGGCTGCGCGCCCGACTTTTGACCGGTCATGGCTCCCTTGGAATCTGCGTTGCCCTTCTGCAGCTCTGAGAACACTTCGGCGGGATCGCGGAACAGGAAATCCTCCAGAAAGATCGCCACCTCCTGGCGGTCAGCCCGTACATCGTCGGCCGTGCGCACAACCAGTGGAGCGGCCAGCAGTTTCTGATGCTGGAAACCATGATGTGAGTGCATCCAGTAGGTGCCGGGGCGCGCGGCAAAATCATAGGCGCGCCGCTCCCCTGGTTGAAGCGCCGGCACGCCGAACTGGGTCACGCCGTCCTGATCGGACGGGGGCGTCTGTCCGTGCCAGTGGACAATGGTGGGTTCGTGCAGGCGGTTGTCCAGTTCCACGGCAAAGCGCTCGCCCGGTTCGAGGAACAGGCCGCGCGTGCCGTCCGGCTGATGCAACCCGTACACCGTCGCAGCACGGCCGTTGACCTCGATCGAACGGGTATCGACAATAAGGCGACGCGAAGTGCCGCTCACATTTCCATTCGCGACTTCTTTTGAACCGCTTGAGGGCCATTCTGCGCATCCGGTTAGCACGGCCGAGGCGGCGGCAGCGGACGTCAGCAGGAATTGACGGCGAGATAGTGACATGGGGCGCCCCTGGTTTCATGGGTTACGATCATGACGGCAGCGCTCAATGCCGCCGGTTTCTTCTGCGAAAAGTCAGATTTTCACGTTCCGCAACCGTAGCGCGTTGGTGATAACCGATGCCGAACTCAGGCTCATGGCCAGTGCGGCGATCATCGGGGACAGCAATAATCCGGTGAACGGATACAGTACCCCTGCCGCCAGAGGCACACCCAGGGCGTTGTACACAAACGCGAAGCCGAGGTTCTGCTTCATGTTCCCGATTGTCGCCTCGGACAACTCCCGGGCTCGCGCGATGCCGCGCAGGTCTCCTTTGACGAGGGTCACCTGTGCGCTGCTCATCGCTACATCGGTGCCGGTGCCCATCGCGACGCCCACGTCCGCCTTGGCAAGCGCGGGCGCATCGTTGATACCGTCACCGGCCATGGCTACAACCTTGCCTTCCTGCTGGAATTTCGTCACCAGCGCCAGCTTGTCGGCTGGTTTGACCTCGCCATGGAATTCACCGATGCCGAGCTTCGTCGCGACAGCCCTGGCGGTCACGACACCGTCGCCCGTCGCCATCACCACGCGGATACCGTCTTCCTTGAGCCGGGCCAGTGCCTCGGGTGTCGTTGCCTTCACCGGGTCCGAAACCGCGAGCAGGCCGGCCAGCATTCCATCAACCGCCAGATACATGACGCTGGCGCCCTGCGCACGCAGCGTGTCCGAATTTTCCGTGAGCGTCCCAACGTCGATGCCGTCGGCCTGCATGAGGGTGGTGTTGCCCAGCGCGAGATTGCGGCTGCCGACCAGTCCTCGCACGCCAATCCCGGTGCTCGACTCGAAGTGCTCCACCTTCTCGAACGCGAGCCGCCGTTCACGGGCCGCATCCACGATGGTCGCAGCGAGCGGGTGTTCGCTACCCTGGTCAAGACTGGCCGCGAGCCGGAGAACATCCTCTTCCGCATATCCATTCACGCCGATTGCGCGTTCGAAGGCAGGGCGACCTTCGGTCAAGGTGCCTGTCTTGTCGACGATCAGCGTGTTGACCTTCCGGAAGTTCTCAATCGCAGCCGCATCCCGAAAAAGCACACCGTTCGACGCGCCTTTGCCACTCGCGACCATGATGGACATGGGAGTCGCCAGCCCAAGCGCACAGGGACAGGCGATGATGAGCACCGCCACGGCATTGATAAGCCCGTAGACCCAACTGGGCTCGGGTCCGAAAAAGCCCCAGGCGACGAACGTCAGGATGGCGACGCCGACCACCGCGACGACGAAAACTCCCGCGACCTTGTCAGCCATGCGCTGCATGGGTGCCCTGGAACGCTGCGCCTGCGCGACCATCTGGACGATTTGTGCCAGCATGGTCTGGGAGCCGACCTTCTCCGATTTGATGATGAGGCTTCCGGAGGTATTCATGGTCGCGCCGATGACGTGGTCACCCACCCGCTTGCTGACGGGAATAGGTTCGCCCGTAATCATGGACTCATCGAGCGCGCTGGAACCCTCCGTCACAACGCCGTCGACCGGAACCTTCTCGCCTGGTCTTACGCGAAGGAGGTCGCCGACATGGACGTGAGCCAGTGGAACGTCCTCTTCTGTGCCGTCGGCGTTGATACGCCGCGCGGTCTTCGGCGCCAGTCCCAGCAGTGCCTTGATGGCAGCGGACGTCTGCGACCGAGCCTTCAGTTCGAGCAGTTGCCCGACGAGCGTCAACGAAATAATGACGGCCGCGGCCTCAAAATACACGCTCACACGACCATGTGCGGCAAATGCCTCCGGGAAGACTCCTGGAACGACTGTCGCGATGACGCTATAGACATAGGCCGTCCCCGTACCAAGTCCGATGAGCGTCCACATGTTCGGGCTGCGATTGATGAACGAGCGGGTGCAACGTTCGAAGAACGGCAAGCCCGCCCACACGACGACCGGAGTCGAGAGAGCCAGTTCGACCCAGCTCTGTGTGGACGCTTCCATCCAGCCCAGCCGGTGGCCGAACATGGCCAGGACGAACACCACGGCCGTCAGCGGCAGCGTCCACCAGAACCTGCGTCGAAAATCCGTCAGCTCGGGATTCTCTTCGTCCTCGAGACTGGGCAACAAGGGCTCAAGGGCCATACCGCACTTCGGGCAGTTGCCAGGATGGTCCTGGCGAATTTCCGGATGCATCGGGCAGGTGTATATCGAGCCCTCCGGCGCAGCCTCAACCGACGTGCTGGTCGACGGTTTGACATATCGCAACGGGTCCGCCCGAAACTTCTTCTGACATGACGCACTGCAGAAGAAATACGGATGTCCATCGTGCTCGCTGCGAAATGGCGAATCCGCCGTGACAGACATGCCGCACACCGGGTCCCTGAGCGCGCCGTCGGGACCTTCGGACATTTCACCGTGGCCATGTCCGTGGTGCGCCGCGTGATTGCCATCGGCATCCCCGCTGGCCTGACCTTGCGCGGCGTGCGCAGCATGGTCTTGGTGGCCGCCCGCGCCGTGGCTCGCGTTCAGGTGTTCGGGAGAAGTTTCGCCGTCGTTACGCTGTCCGCTCATTTTCCGTGCTCCGCGTTGTCTTTCACACTGTGCACAAATTGCGTCGCCTGTCGTGCCGTCCATTGGTAACGCTGGCCGCTATGGTCTGTTGCGGGGACGCCGACCGGCCAGCTTGCTCGTTCCACGAGTGCAGGGGAACGCGCGGCCGCCGGTGTGATTATCCGCCCCTGAGCCAGGCTGGTCCCGAGAAACGGGATAGTCGAAGGCTTCGTGGCCTGACCTTCAGATGTGTAAGCTCATGCGAGCGCGGCGGGACTATATCCGGCCTCCTGTATCGCCGAAAGAAATTCACCCGCCTCGCGTGACGACTCGATGCGCACGATCCTGGTTTCCAGGTCGACGGTCACGTGTGCCGCCGTATCGACTTCCTTGACCGCTTTCGTTACGACGCCCGCGCAGTGCCCGCAGGTCATATCCTTGATGGTCAGTTCCATTTTCCAACTCCGTTCCGTTGAATCATTTCAGTTACAACCTTTCGCTGCGGGGCAGGTCAAGGGGGCGTCAATGCGCCGCGCCAGCCAGTTTCTCCAGAATCGGACAGTCAGGGCGTGAGTCCCCTTTGCAGTGGGCTGCCAGATGCCGGAGCGTATCCCGCATTTCCACCAGTTCCTGAATGCGTAGATTCAGGTTGGCAATATGCTCATTCGCGAGCCGTTTGACCTCGCCGCTGGACCGGCTGCGGTCTTCCCAAAGGGCCAGCAGCACCGCAATCTGCTTCGTGGAAAAACCAAGATGTCGGGCCTGCCGGACGAAGCGCAGCACCTGGACATCCCTGGGCGTGTACACACGATAGTTCGCCCCTGTCCGGGTGGCAGCCCGAATCAGGCCTGTTTCCTCATAGTGACGAATCATCTTGGTCGACATGCCCGACGACTTCGCAACCTCGCCGATATTCATCGTTTTCCCCTCTCGAAACGGCCATTCGAACCGCACTGACTATTCTTGACCTTCCCACGTTGGGAAGGTCAAGTGGTTTCGATTCAAGGGGTAATCGTTCGATTCGTGGTGCGGCACGGAAAGAGGCCGAACGGCTGATCCTGTGGGCCATCGTCAAACGGGCCGGGCGCTGTCGTCTGAGATTGATAATCATTGAGAGGCCTCCTGGCCGCCCGAAGGAGGCGGCGGCTAGGGTCTACTAGTTGAACTGCGACGGTCAACAGGACCCTTGAGGAGGCTGAAATGAACTATAGCGGCATCGATCTTCGTTCGTAAGCGAAATTAAGCGCACCTAGAATCGGAAGCTGAACGAGCGCAGGCTTGCGTCCGCAACTACAACTTGCGGGCGCTGCGTCTCTCAAAATGCAGAGCCAGTAACGTAGGACCAGGACGTTTGCTCAGCGGGCGCCTTCAGTCGCCGCCCGCACTCGCAGAAAGCGTTCTACCGGTACGACGGCAACGACGCCATCACCACTAGATTCCTCGTTGGCGACCGTCATGATTTCCTCGATCAGCGCGTCGACGTTCTCGGCGACTGTGAAGATTTCGATCTTGATGTGCTCAGTCGTCCAGTCGTTGGCAAAGAGATTGGGATGTGCACCGAATCCCCTTGCATGGGTCACCGTCATGCCGTGGATGTGTAGCGCGCCCAACTGCCGCTCGAGCATCTTGAGTACATTGGGGCGCAGTATCGCGATCACGCATTTCAGTTCCATCGCATCCTCCGTTTCTAATATGAGTCATCACTCCTATCCCTTGGACGCCCACTTCGCATCGACGGCCGCCTGAATCTTCGCTGCGTCCTGGATACCCGATTGCGTCATCCGGTAGGCGATTTCAGCGGTCCCCTGGCAAACCGGACACGACACAGCCATCCGGTCCTCGAAGCATTGAAGATTCGAACGGTGCTCGCCACGGTTCTCGCATCCACACCAGCAGTAGAGCTTGTTGAGCGTCGCGGGAATCCTGGTCGCTACCCAGTACGCGTGCCGCACGGCGTTGTCCGAGAATTGCGCCGGATTCAGTACGTGCGAGGCGTCGAATACTCCTGATGGAACGATGCGCAACCCGTCTGGTCGCAGCATGCCAACTCGCCAGCCGGGTATCTGTTGGATCGCATTTGTTGACTCGATGGCAACTCCCGTGGGGCCGGCAACCCAATGGACAAATGACGGCCCCCACACCAACGCCGTCGGCATCGCAATAATCAGGGCCAGCAGAGACAGCAGATGCCACCCCGACTTGCTGCCAAGGCTAGAGTGCTTGCTGACGATGCTGCCGGCCTGAGGTCGTATGTGTCGTTTCACTTTCAATCTCCCAGATTCCCGGTCAGAATCCCGGATGCTGATACATGGTGCCTCCACAAGACAGCATCCCGTGCATCATTCCGGTGTGCATTGCCCACATCGCACCTGTACCCAGCACCGCTAACAGGCCGATGACCGCGAGCAAGCCGATGATAAAATTGACGATTAGTTTCCCGTTGAACATATGCTCTCCGTGAAGCGAACCGGACCAGAACGATGGGCGCTCCCACCGCACCGGTCCGAAGTTCCCGCAGAAATCGACGGACTCAGTGTTTGGCTTCGTCCGTTACCCGAGCGCGCGTGGCGGGACCGCCAGTGTGAGAACGCACGCCACGCATCATGAACATCATCGATAGCGGGCAGATGAATACACTGGCGATAACAGCGAGCGTTGCAAGCGTGCCTCTGAGAGGAGGAAATGCCCAGTAACCGAGGGCGATGACGGCGACCAGTGCGAGCGCAACGGCCGCCATGGTTTTCCAGTTGCATTTCATGTGAAGTCCTTGTCAGGCTGTATCCAATGTGAGTAACGTGGTCGGGCTTGCGGTCACTTCGACGGTGGCGTAACCGCCTGGTCGGAATACTTCATCATGATGTCGCTCATGGCCCGCATCATCTCGGCGTGCATTCGCATCGCGGTCTTCGGGTCCAGACCGGCGCTTCCACCCATCATCGGGCAGCCGCCCATCATTCCGCCCATCATCATCGCGCCGTGACCGTGCTCACGGTCCTGCATCGCCGGACTGGAAGAAGAGCCAGTGGCAGCGAGGCCCACTGCGCTCGCAGCGAGCAATAGCGTGGAAACAACAGCCAATCGTGCATGTCTTGCGTTCATGTGTATCTCCATCTTTCGTTCGTAGAATCGAATCGAGCATGTGACGCTTCGCGGATGGTCACGCGGGCCGCGAGCGAACTCGAGCCGCGGTACGGAACCGCTGGGCAAGCGCCGACGGAGGAGAGTTACAACGAACGCGGGGGCGGTGCTGGCAGCTCAGGAATGAACTGCTCGGAAAGGATCCGGGTGATGGCCCGATAATCAGGTGTCGATGGGGCAATGCCGACGGTATGCGACATCGGTATGGCCGGCATCCCGCACACGGAGCTTCCCATGCCCGCGTGGCAAGCAGATGGATGAGCGCTGGTACCGACGTGCATCGTGCCGGATGTGCATCCTGTCGCTTCGATAGCGCCTGCTGCCTTCATGGGATGCTGTACGGCAGGCATCGACGACATTTCTGGACATAACGCGGCCTGGGCGGGGTAACCGAGCATCGGCAACCACGCGATCAGGAAGCAGGCGACGAGTTTGACCCAGAGATTCATGATTTTCAGTATAGGCGCCGATGAGTCCTGCTGCGGCCGCCGACAGCTGCGTTATTGCGCCACATCACTCGACTGCAAGCGTTTCAGATGGGCCAGGAATGCGTCCGCCCCAATAAATCCGACCAGTTGCGCATCAGGCTGCTCCCGACCAGTTTTGTCGAAGAAAATCAGGGCCGGAGGGCCAAACAGACCGAACCGCCGCAGCATCGCCGTGTCGGCCTCGGTATTTTTCGTCACGTCGATGCGTAGCAACTTCCAGTGCGTAAACTCGTCCATCACACGTGCATCAGTGAACGTGAAGCGCTCGAGTTCCTTGCAGGTGATGCACCAGTCCGCGTAGAAGTCCACCATGACAGGTGTTCCTCGTGCGAGCTTGAGCGCCTCGTCCAGCTTGGCGTTCGAGGTGATCGTGTCGAATCGCGCTGCCGAACTTGCGCCACCTCCCGCTGACGCCGACATCCGCGTCAAACCGCCCAGTGGCATCAGCATGTCGAAATTGCCCGATGCGACGCCAACAAACTCGGCGATACCTGCGACCAGCAGCAACACACCGAGCGCTTTGCCGACTCGGGCAATCCCCGTCGCGCCGGCCGGTAAAGGGTCGATCGCACGTAGCATCATTCCGCAAGCAGTCAGCAGCAATGCGACCAGTGACATCAGCAGCCAGACAGGCAGCAGTGAATAGACGAACCACAGCGCTGCGGCCAGCAGCATGACACCGAGTGTGTTCTGGACCGCGACCATCCAGTGTCCCGACTTGGGTAGCAGGCGCGTTCCGAACGTGCCGACAAGCAGCAGCGGAATGCCGATCCCGATACCCATCAAATACAGCGCCAGCGTACCGCCTGCGATGTCATGACTGTTGGCGATGTAGACCAGTGCGCCTGCCAGTGCCGGTGTGGAACACGGCCCGACAATCAGCGCGGACAACATGCCCATCACGAACACCGGCCCAACACGGCCTCCGGGCAAGCGTCTGCTCCATCCCGCAAACCGCGTCTGCCAGCCCGTCGGCAGTTGCAACCTGAACACGCCGAACATACCGAGCGCGAGGATGAGCATGAGCGCGCCGAACGTGGCCAGTAACCAGGGTTTCTGCGTCACCGCCACAAGTGGAATGCCAACGACTGCCGCAATGGTTCCAGCCGCCGCGTATGTCATCGCCAGTCCTTGTACATAGGCGAACGACAGCGAAACCCCGCGCCATACCGGCAACCGCTCACGGGTACCGTTAATGACCGCCGTGACGATAGGGATGAGCGGATACATGCACACGGTGCCCGCCATCAGCAGACCAGCCACCAGAAAGCCTAGCAATTCGGCGATGCCGATCCCATTGGCAGGACGCAGCGGTAGACCCGGTACGGCGGACTGCCGGCTTTTCTCGACGACAGGGAAGTCCGCTGCATTCGCACTCCCAACGAGCGCTGCGAGCGTCACAGCACCGTCCGCAGCGATCCGAAAGCGGCGCGTCTGCGGCGGATAGCAGACCCCCACGTCGGCACATCCTTGCGATGTAACTGTCAGCATGGCGCTCGACGTGATCGCAGCGGACAACGGAAGACGAATCCGGACGGGCTGGTGATAGACCTGGACCACGCCGAACGTCGGGTCGTTCTTCGACTCGGAGGGCGGCATCGAATCCGGTTTTACCAGTGTGCCGTCAACCGCAAAGCTGATTCGGTCGCGATACAGGTAATACCCGGGCTTCGTCTTGAAGTCGAGCACGACCTCCATCGGGCTCGCGAGGCTGACGGTCAACGGAAATGCCTGCTCAGGCGCAAGCAGTTCGGATTCGTTGACTGCGTAAGCCGAAAAGGATGCGGGTCCGAGCAACAGGACAAGGGCGAAGCGAAGTATGCGACTCAATATGTCCGCTGTTTGGTAGTCAGACTGATACGCGTTGGATGATGTCGTTCGCATGGTGGTCTCCTCGCCCGAACTCCTGGCTGCCGGCGCGCGGACAGAAGCCTGCGTGCCAGCCATCAACGCTTCGTCACAAGCGCTTTTCGAGTTTTACGATGGTCAGGGTGCCGTTGACTTCTTCGACGCGCACCTTGACCTTGTCGCCTTCCTTGATCTGCTTGACCATCGCGGCATCCTTCGCCTTGAACGCCATCGTCATCGGCGGCATGCCGACGTTTTCCAGCGCGCCGTGCTTCAGCGTGACCATGCCTGTCGCCACGTCGACTTTCTTGACCTCTGCGTCGGTGAGCGCATTGTTCGACGACACTTTCATCGCGGAAGCCCTGGTCGACATATCCATGCCGGCCATGTCGTTGCCGGCAAATGCGGGCGTGGCGAAAGTGGCTGCAAGGGCAGCGGACATAACAAACAGTTTCTTCATTGGATCTCTCCAGTTTGGTTGACTGGCACGTTCGTGCCGGAAGGGTTTGTGTGGGGAAAATGGACAGCGCTGGCCTGTCGTGCGCGACGACGCTGCAACAGGAACCACGCTGCGGGAATCACGAACATCGACAGAAGTGGCGCGGTCACCATGCCGCCGACCATCGGCGCGGCGATACGCTGCATGACCTCCGACCCTGCACCGTGCCCGACCATGATCGGAATGAGGCCGGCGAGCACGACGGCCACCGTCATTGCCTTCGGCCGTACGCGCAGCACGGCGCCTTCGCGAATCGCGTCGAACAGCAACGCCTCGGTGAGCAGCTCGCCATCTTCCAGCCGGCGATTGAGCGCACCTTTCAGGTACAGCAGCATGACCACCCCAAACTCGGCAGCGACGCCCGCAAGCGCGATGAATCCGACCGATGTCGCGACCGACACCGCGTGGCCGAGTATCCAGATGAGCCAGAAGCCGCCGACCAGCGCGAACGGCACGGTCGACATCAGCAGCAGCGCATCGGCGGCGGAGTTGAAGGTCAGGAACAACAGCACGAAGATGACAACCAGCGTCACCGGAATGACGGTCCGGAGCCTGGCCGCCGCGCGCTCCAGGTACTCGAACTGGCCCGACCACGCAATCGAGTAGCCGGGTGGCAACTGGACCTGCCGAGCCACGACCTGCTGCATTGCCTTCACGGCGGATTGGAGATCCGTGTTGCGGATATCGACGTAGACGTACCCGGAGAGCCGAGCATTCTCGCTGCGAATCATCGGCGGGCCGTCGGCGATCGTGATGTGGGCGACGTCGCCGAGCTGGATTTGCGCGCCGCGATCCGTGACGATTGGCAGTTGCCGCAGCTTCTCAAGCGAATCGCGGAATTCGCGCGGGTAGCGGATATTGATGGGGAAGCGCTCGCGGCCGGCAATCACCTCGCCAACGTTCTCACCGCCCACCGCCGACGACACGACCGACTGGATATCGGCCACCGACAGTCCGTAGCGTGCTGCGGCGAGCCGGTCGATGTCCACGTCGATATAGCGCCCGCCGTTGAGCCGTTCCGCGAGTGCGGACGTCACACCAGGGACACCTTTGACGGCCGTTTCAACCTGCGTCGCGATACGGTCGATCTGCGTCAGGTCCGGCCCGGAAATCTTGACGCCCACCGGCGTCTTGATGCCGGTCGACAACATGTCGAGGCGATTGCGGATCGGCGGCACCCATACGTTCGAAAGACCGGGCACCTTGACCGTCCGGTCCAGCTCATCGACCAGCTTTTCCGGCGTCATGCCCGGCCGCCACTGGCTGCGCGGCTTGAACTGGATGGTGGTCTCGAACATCTCGAGCGGTGCCGGGTCTGTGGCCGTATCCGCCCGGCCCGACTTGCCGAACACTGTCGCGACCTCGGGCACGGTCTTGATGAGCCGGTCGGTTTGCTGCAGCAGCTCGCTCGCTTTCTCGGCGGAAATGCCCGGAAGAGCGGTCGGCATATACAGCAAATCGCCCTCGTCGAGCGGCGGCATGAATTCGCCGCCAAGACGCGAAATCGGCAGAATCGTCAGCACCAGCGCGACAACTGCGAGACCAATCGCCGCCCACGGCCAGCGCAGCGTCGCCTCAAGCAATGGACGATACAGCCAGATCAGCACGCGATTGATGGGATTCGCGTTCTCATGCGGAATACGGCCGCGGATCAGGTAACCCATCAGGACAGGCACGAGCGTGACCGACAAACCTGCTGCCGCCGCGATCGTGTAGGTCTTCGTGAACGCCAGCGGAGAGAACAGCTTGCCCTCCTGGCCTTCCAGCGAGAACACCGGAATGAACGACAGCGTGATGATGAGAAGCGAGAAGAACAATGCCGGCCCGACCTCAGTTGCCGAAGCTGCGATGAGTTCCCAGCGCTGCGCGGCGGTCATCCGTGTCTCGGGGAACGCATGCTCGAACGCTTCCAGGTGCTTGTGCGCGTTCTCGATCATCACGATGGCCGCATCGATCATCGCGCCGATCGCGATCGCGATACCACCGAGCGACATCAGGTTCGCGTTGACGCCCTGATACCGCATCACGATGAACGCGGCCAGCACGCCGAGCGGCAACGACAGAATGGCGACGAACGCGCTGCGCAGGTGAAACAGGAACACCGCACAGACGAGCCCAACGATGATGAACTCCTCGATGAGCTTGTCCTTCAGGTTGTCCACCGCGCGTTCGATGAGTTGCGAGCGGTCGTAAGTCGTGACGACTTCGACGCCGGGTGGCAGCGAGCGCTTCAGGTCGGCGAGCTTCGCCTTCACCGCGTCAATGGTCTTCAGCGCATTTTTTCCCGAGCGCATCACGATGACGCCGCCGGCGACTTCGCCCTGACCGTTCAGCTCCGCGATGCCGCGACGCATCTCGGGGCCGATCTGGATGCGTGCGACGTCGCCCAGCAGCACCGGCGTGCCCGCGTCGTTGGTGCGCAATACGACATTCCGGAAGTCGTCGAGCGAGCGCAGATAGCCCGACGAGCGCACCATGTACTCCGATTCGGCCAGCTCGACGACCGAGCCGCCGGATGCCTGGTTTGCCTTGCCGAGCGCATCGGTCACCGCGGCTTGCGTGATGCCGTAAGCGCGCAGCTTGTCCGGGTCGAGCACGACCTGGTACTGGCGCACCATGCCGCCGATGCTGGCGACCTCGGAGACGTCCGGCACTGCTTTCAGCTCGAACTTCAGGAACCAGTCGTTCAGCGCGCGCAGCTGTCCGAGGTCGTGCTGTCCGGTCTTGTCGACCAGCGCGTACTCGTACACCCATCCCACGCCGGTCGCGTCCGGCCCGAGCGAGACGGTCGCGCCCTGCGGCAGGCGGCTTTGCACCTGATTCAGGTATTCGAGCACGCGCGAACGTGCCCAGTACTGGTCGGTCTTGTCGTCGAACAGCACGTAGACAAACGCATCGCCGAACGACGAGTACGCGCGAATGGTCTTTGCGCCCGGCACGCCGAGCAGCGTCGTCGTGAGCGGGTAGGTGACCTGGTCCTCGATAACCTGCGGCGCCTTGCCCGGATACGATGCCTTGATGATGACCTGTGTATCGGACAGGTCGGGCAGTGCGTCGAGCGGCGTCTCGGCGACCGAGTAGAGGCCCCAACCGGTCATGAGTACAGTCGCGAGCAGCACCAGGAAACGGTTGTGGATGGACCATCGGATGAGCCGGGCAATCATTGCACGCCTCCGACCGGTTCGACCTTCGTCAACTGGTAGCCCTCATCCGACTGCTTGAAGACGAAGTGCACCGTCTGTCCGGCCTTGACGTCGGGGAAGGCATCGGGAGCGGGCTTGTTGAACGCCATCGTCATCGCGCCCCAGCCGAGCGCCGGCACGGGTTGATGGGAGAACGTGATGTCCGCAGCGGTCACTTTTTCGACCTTGCCGGTGGTCTCGTACGTTTGTGCTGCGACGGCGGGTGCGGACGCCGGTGCGCTTGCGCTTGCCCCCGTGCTGCCCTCCAGCCTCGGCAGAACGGACTTCAGGCTCGCTTCGGAATCGATCAGGAACTGGCCGGACGCGACAACGGTGTCGCCGTCGTTCAGGCCGCTCAGCACCTCGGTTTCGTTGCCAATGTCATTGCCCACGGTAACCGTCGCCGGCTGAAGGCGCCCGTCGCCGTTCTTTACGATGACGACCGAGCGCTTGCCCGTTGTGATCACGGCTTCGGAGGGCACCAGCAGTCGCGAGACAGCCTTCTGGCCGGCAACGCGCACGCGCATCAGCATGCCCGGCGTCAGCTTGAATCCGGCGTTGTCGATTTCCAGACGCGCCTGGAGCGTGCGGCTGGTGGTGCTGATGCCCGGCAGGATTTCGCGGATGCGACCGTTGAAGTGTTGTGTCGGGTCGCCTGCGAACGTCGCATCGACGGTCATACCGGGTTGTACGCCCAGCGCGAGCGCCTCGGGAATCTCGACGATGAGCCACAGCTTCGACAGGCCGGCAATCTTCGCGAGTGTCTGGCCGGGCGCGACCATCGCGCCGTCGCGGACGTTCAGTTCGCTGACGACACCGGACTCGGGCGACGTCAGCAAGACGTGCGTCTGGGCCTTGCCGGTTCGGTCAAGGCTCGCGATGATTCCATCAGGAATCGACAAGGCGCGCATCCGCGCTCGCGACGCTTCGAGCAAAGTGGCGTCCATGCCGCCGCGCTTGAGTGCGAGATATTCCTCCTGCGGCGCGAGCCATTCCGGGACGAACAGCGATGCGACTGGTGCGCCTTTTGCGATGCGTTGCATCGGCGCGTTCGCATAGAGCCGGTCGATGTAGCCGGTGACGCGCGACTGCACGACATCCGAGTGCGATTCATCGAACTGCGTCGTGCCGATGGCATCGAATCCGCCGGTCGTTTCCTGCCGACGCACGGTCGCATAGCGAATGCCAAGATTCTGCTCAAGCCCCGGGTCGATCTTGATGCCTGAAGAGCTCTCGCCTTCATCCGCGTAGACAGGCTCAAGTTGCATGTCCATGAATGGCGATTTACCCGGCTTGTCGAAATGCTGGTTCGGCACCATCGGGTCGTGCCAGTACAGCACCTTCCGCCCGGTCTTCGGGTCGATCTTGCCGCCCGGCGAGGCGGCGCCAGTCGAGGCAACTGCGGTGCCGGTCGCCGCGTGACGCGTTCCCGCGAAATAGCCCGCGCCGAGCAGCGCCGCGCCGGCAAATACCGTCAACACCGCGCGTGCCAAAGGTTTCCTGTTCATGCTGTTCTCCGTCATTGCGCGGCGGCCATCGTCGGTGGCACGACTTGATATTCGAGCTGCGCCCAGGTCTGCGACACCTCTCGTTTGAGGTCGAGCACCTGCAACTGCGCTTCCAGTTGGGCACGGCGGGCAGCGAACGTGTCCGCGAGCGAGCCGCTACCAGCGCGATAGGCAGCATTCGCGAGTTGCACGCGCTGGTCCGCGGCGGGCAGCAACGACTGGCTCAGATTGGCGATGCGCTCGCGCCCGCTCGCCAGGGTCGCGGATTGTGCGCGGATGTCGGCTTGCACCTGTCGCAGCGCGTCTTCGTACATCAGCCGCGCCTTCGTGGCGAGTTCGGCTTTCTCGGCGACGTCGCGGTCCTGGTTGTTTTTCCGGTTCAACGGCAATGGAATGGTGACGCCGACGGACACCATATTCGAGTACGCACCGCCGCGTTGCTGGTACGCGACCTCCCATGTCCAGTTCGGGCTGCGCTCGCTGTCGGCGACTGCCGTATCGGCATCAGCGACCGCGATGTCATCCGCGGCGGCGACGAGCGTCGGCTGCGACAGACGCAGTTCGTCAGGTGGGAGCGACGACACGAACGACTCGGGCGCCGGCGGTTCACCGGTCACATCGGAGACGGGAACGGCCGTCCAGCGTGACAACCCAATAAGCGCGGTCTGATAAGTCTGTTGCGCCTTGAGCACCTGGTCCTGAGTCTGCGCGAGCATCACCTGCGCCTGTACCACGTCGGCGGTGCTTGCCTTGGCGCCGCGATACGACGCCTTCGTCGCCTCCAGCTCGTGGTGCATGTGGTCGCGGAGCGCCTGCTGCAGCGCCAGCGCCTGTTTCGCATACACGGCGTTCAGCCAGGCTGTGGAAGTTTGCTGGCGAACGTTGGCGAGTTGCACCAGATAGTCGGCGCGCTCGCGCCCGACCACCTCATCGGCCAACGCGGAACGCAGCTGCCGCTTCTCGCCAGATACCCACTCCTGTTCGATGCCGATGCGGCGCATCGTCATGAAGTCCTGGCCGATGGTGAAGCGTTGCGGACCGTTGACCGGCAGGTTATCGATGCCGGCCTTGAGCATCGGGTCCGGCAGTTGTCCGGCCTTGACGGCCGCCTCGGAGCTGGCGCGGACGGACGACTGCGCGGCCTGCATCGATGCAGAGCGATCGGTCGCCGACTGTAGCGCGGCGTCCAGCGTGAAAGGCGCCTGCTGGGCGTGAACGACGCCCGCGACGAGAAGCGCGGCAAAAAGCGTGTGCACGCGCCAAGGTACACGCCGGCGCAGCGGCGTGCCGAAAATGAATGGCATGTTCTAACCCCAAAGGCGAAATCCCATAGGGATTCCGCGTCCGGCATACGACGAACCTCACCGCAACTGCGGTGAACCTGTCAGCGAGGGATTAGACGAGACGCGGCGGTCGCCATAACCCGTTCGGGTCACGGACCGGAAGAGACTGGGTGTAATGGAAGATGACAGGCGTGCCGACCGCAGCCGGGCGGCCGATTTCAGCCCTGGCGGCCGGGTGATAGAGGCTGCCGAACTGGCATTGGGCGGTTACTTTGCAAAACATGCCCTTGACCTTGGCCTTGTCGACGGATGCGGGCTTCATCGAATCGCAGCCCGGCATGTCAGCGGATACGCTGGCGTCCGCATCCATGGACATGGTTTGCTGCATCGGACATTCACCGGTCAAGCCACTGGCTGCCAGCCCACTGATGGGCAGCACCGCGCAGAGCAGCAACAGGATGACGGTCCGGAGCAGTTTCATGGCGGAAATTATAGCCTGCAGCCTGGCGCGATCGCGGTGGATAATTGCACTACTTTTTGTCGGACCACGATCTGAACCAGACGGGCAGCTTGCAATGCGAACGCCAATGGCGACTGCGGGGTGCGGAGGAGACCAATCAGGAAGTAGCTGATTTCATTATGCAACTCAGTCGGCGGATGCGGGCTTCGATGCGTGCTCGCACTCGAATGTCGCGAAGGTCGGTCAACCAGCGTTCGAATACGGCGGTCTTGATGAGTTCGATCATGTGTCAACTATGGCTGACACTTTTCGACCGTGTCAACTATGACTGACAATGATCGGGCCACCACATACTGTCTCGATCGGTGGGCGGGCGCCTTCAACCCTCGCCAAACCCGTCGTCCGGGTGCAGCGCTTCGAGCGGTTCGAGCATCGTCCTCACCCGCGTGAGTTCCATCACAAATTCGTCAATCAGATCAAGCGCGCCCAGCACCTGCTCGGGCAAGGTACCTTCGCGGCGCGACGGAACCGACGGTGCGCCATTCAATACTGAGTGCGCCATGCTGTGGATCTCAAGCAGATCGTCGCGTAGCCCCTCGGGATCATGAAGCTGGATGCGTATGCGATCGACAATATCGACGGCGGCCAGCAGGCGGGTGGTATCGTAGCTCGATTCGAGCCGCTCGAGCGCGGCGGTGTCGATATCGCCGAAATAGGTCGTCGTGATGGCCGGGCGTGCAGTCATGGTCGGGGTGCATAGGTACGGGCAGCATGGCCGAACAGCGGATCCTTGATCCAGGCTTCCGGCCGACGGTCCAGGTGCAGTTTATAGTGGCCGAAGCGGCGGATGTTGTGGGTCGGGTACGGGCTCAGAAACTCGATGTCTTCGGCGCGCACTTTCTCGCTGTTAGCCGCCATCTCGCGCAGCGCCTGCATCATGTCCACCGTGTTCTGCAAGATCACGGCCGATGCGACCAGGTCATTGTAGCGTAGCCGTTTCTGCTGTTCCTCCGGCTCGTTCTCGGCGATCACGTCACCGCCGAACGACAGCCATTTGGAGAAGCCGTTGTAAGACTCGATCTTGTTCGTGTTCGCGGTGACCTCCTGCCGCAATTCGAGGCTGCCGATCCACTCGAGCAGAAACACCGTGCGAACAACGTTGCCGAGCTCGCGCGCGGCCAGGTACAGCCGGTTCTTGCGGCTTTCGGAGCCGAGCCGGCGCAGCAGCAGCGGCGACGAGATCGTGCCTGCCTGAATCGACAGCGCGACCTGCATCAGCTCCTGCCAGTGCTGCTCGATCAGCACCCAGTCGATGGTCGCCTTGAACAGCTTGTCGACGTGCTTGTATTTGGCCTTGCTGTCTGGGCGGTACAGGACGAGATCCTTCCAGTTGCGAATCCGCGGCATCAGGTTGATGCCGAGCAGGTACGTGAACGCAAAAACGGCGGCCGACTGCCCCTGCGTGTCGGCATGGACCGTATCGGCCTTGATCGACAGGCCCGCTTTCAGCAGGCCCTCGATCACATAGATCGCCTCCCAGACGCCCGGCGGAATGAAGTGCTGGAACACCGCGATATAGTTGTCGGCAACGTGCCGGTACGCGACCGCGCCCATTTTTCGGTAGCGGAAGTGATAGCCGGCCAGCAGGTTGTTGTCGTAGAAGTCGTACTGCGTGCCGTCGGCCGCCACCGTCTTGCCATCGCCCCAGTGTTTTGGCAGGTCCAGCCGCAGGTACAGTTCGATCAGCTCGCGCTGTGCAGTCTCGAGCTTGTCCAGGCTCACGTGCCGACGGTTGACGAACGACAGCATGTGCGCGGTGACATCCGAGTCGAGATGGCGGGCCGCCTGGGTCGGGCCGAGATTGCAGCCCATCGCGAAAATCGTGAGCAGGTAGCGCTCGGCCGCCTTGCGAATCTGGGGATCGCTCCCGGACAGCGGCCCGAAGTGCCGCGTGAAATGCGTCCAGTGTTCGATGTTCGCGAGGATGTCCAGCATGTTTCGCGTCGGCAGGCGGGCGTTCAGCCGCTCCTGCAATGCGATCGCGCTCGCCGGGATCTCTTTCGCGACGGTTTTGCGCAGGATAGGTTCGCCGTGACGATCGATCACGACGTGCTCGCGCTTGCGCGGCAATTCGTCGTCGAGCTTGTGGGAAGCGTCGGTCAGCCATTGACGCAGGTGGCACACGAAGTCACTGCTGGTCGTGGGCATGCCGAGCTTGTCGCAATAGTCTGGCAACTGCTGCTCGCATTGCCGCCATGGCAGGAGGTGATCGCGATAGTCGGCGTAGGCGTCGGAGCCGGACACGCACAGATCGCCGACCCGTAGCTCTTCGGCCATGTACGAGAACACGCAGAGTTCGAGATACCGTCGATTGGTCGGCAATCCGTCGCCGTGGGTGCGACGTGCGAGCTTGCGCCACCGTGGCGCCGCAAAGCCCAGGTCAACATCAGCATCGATCCACTCGCGATGCCGCGACTCGTTTTCCAGCACGACGTCGAGCGCATCGAGCAGCGTGCGGACCGGGCTGGTCGAATCCCATTCGAGCGTACGGGCGACACGCATCATGACCGAACGGTGGGCCTTGAAGTGCTTCCAGAGCAGCGGCAGATAGTTGCGGCCGCTGAACGCGCGGATCGCCGCACAACTCTCGCGCAACGGCTCGAGATCGCCTTTCGGCGCAAGCAGCTTCCTGACCGCTCGGGCGATGGCCGTCTCGTCGGATTCATCGGCGAGAATGTCGACCACACCGTCCAGCAAGCCGACGAGATCCTCGACCTGATCACGCTGTTTTCGCTGAATGGCGTCCAGTTCGTCGCTCGCGCGCTTGTGGATCGCGCCCATGCGCCGGACGAACATGTCGGCGAGATCGTCGCGGGCGCGCACGCGCATACGGTTGAGCAGCGCGACGATCAGCGTGTAGCGCTTCTCGGGCGAAGTGTCGTTCCTGAGCGCCGACGCGTCGAGCGCCATCGCCTGATTGGCGAGCGAGCGCAACTTTGAGGCTGGAATCCCGGCGACGGCCAGTGAGAAATCGCCGAGCTCGTCGAGCCAGGAGACCTGCTCAATCAGCAGGTCCAGATGCTGGCGCGATGGGCGTTTCGCGTGACGCTTGATCCGGTTGTAGGCAGTCTGCCGGCTTGACAGATCACGCGCGAGCAACCGGTCGAGCGCGAGTTTCTGCTCATCGGTCAGGCGTCGCGTGACGCGCTTGAAGAGCCGGGACTGCGCCCGCGCGTGAATCTGTTCGGTCAGCCGATCGAGCGTCGAGAACGCCGGCAGTTCGATATCGCGCGCGATGAGTTCGTCGATCGTCGCGTTGATGATGTCGACCGGTTGGTCCATCGTCAGCGACGCCGTGTGCGCCGCCCGTGTCGCGATCGCGTTGGCGTCGGTGCCGTAATACGGCTTCACGTCCAGGTAGGTGCGAACCGCCGCGTAATGCCGGAACAGCGTTGGGGAGGTCTCTGTGTCGTAGCCGAACTGTACGGAGTCGCCGATATCCGCGGCTGCCCGAATATGCTCGACAACGGCGGCCGGAATGGTGTCGGCCGGCGGGAAATAGTGCAGTTGCTGAAAGACCTTCAGCAGCACCAGCAGGCCCAGTCGAGGTCGCTCACCGCGTGTTGAGCGGCGCGCCCATTCGAGCTCGTCGGGCAGTGGGGTGTAACAGGCTTGCAGTTCCCGGGGTGCCAGAACCTCGGGAAAGCGCGGGTACGCGGTACGTTCGAGGGTAGCCATTGCGGATCGTCCGGATCGCAGAGGGCCGCTTAGATTAGCGCAATAAAAATCTGGCGTTACTGCGCAAAATAGTAATAAGCAAGGCGGAGTTCATAACTACAAGGCTTATGATAGGAATTCGCGCTTACCTTGTCCATGCCCCCTCTTCGGACAGCCGCAATCCGAAGACGAGCAACGTATCAAGGACATGATCGATCGGTTCAATCAACTGCAGGCGGCCAAGCTCGAGGCGGAGCTATTCGCCCAGCGCAAACGCCTGGCCGACGCGGAGCGGTCACTGCAAACCAAGGTGACCAAGGCCGCGGCCGAAAGCAAGCGCATCGCGCGGGATAAGGTTGATGCCCTGCTGCGACGTCTGGACGATCTTCGGCGCACCGAGCCGAAAGAGCGCGACGGGCGAATTTTCCCGGGACACTATGCGCCGGTCGTGGTCATGGAAGCCGGCGAACGCGTCATCAAACCGATGCGTTATCAGTGTCGGCCCGCCGGCAAGCCGGCTTTCTATGATCGAAAGTATCCGGGCACCTACAACGCCCGCCGCAACAATCTCGGCGGCTTTTGGAAAGAGCTTTTCGGATACTCGCACGGCGTGATGGTCGTCAACGCCTTCTACGAAAATGTGAGCAGCTCGCGCCTCGAGGGGCGTACGCTCGCCGACGGCGAGAAGGATACGAATGTCGTGCTCGAATTCAAGCCGAATCCGCCAATCGACATGCTCGTGGCGTGTTTGTGGTCCCGGTGGGAAGGCAAAGACGAGCCGAGTCTCCTTTCCTTTGCTGCGTTTACCGATGAGCCGCCTCCGGAGATCGCGGCGGCCGGTCACGATCGCTGCATTATTCCGATCCAACCGGCGCAAGTCGACGCCTGGTTGAATCCGGACGCCGGCGAGCTCGCCGCGCTGCACGCGATTCTCGATTCGCGCGAACGGCCGTACTACGAGCATCGAATGGCGGCATAAGATTCGACGATGTTGGCGCGCACAAAGTACGTAAAGGTCCGGCAGTGCGTATCGGTTATGATCGACGCCGCGGCGACAGGCCGGTCGTCGCAATCCGATCATTCTAAGCATGGAATAAAATGCCGATCACCTGCCTTTACGCGCTCAATAGAAGCAGACATCATTTCTGCAATGTCCTGGGCTGGGTGGCATCCCAGCGTTCTCCGGAAAGGATCAATACGTCAACGATCCTGACGCAACGGCAGTTGCGAAGAAGGGGCCTATTCCCGCCGGCATCGACTACATCATCGATCGCCAAACGGGCGGACGTTTCCCCGAGCTCCAGGATGCGATTCACGACGTCATCACTAACACGCATCGGCGCGAGTGGTTTTCGCTCTACAGCACGACCCCGCCGATCGGCGATTACATGAACGTGAAGGGGGTGCTTCGCGGGAATTTCCGCATTCGCCCGGTCGGCCGGCTAGGTGAAAGCGACGGCTGCATCACGCTCACGCATCCGACGCAGTTCGAGCAATTGCGGGCGTTTCTGCACTCGCAAAAAACCGAGAAAATCCCTGGGACGGAGCTCATCTACTACGGGAAGGTGATCGTCCAATGAAGCGATTTTTTGTTTCGTTGCTTGCGGCGCTCGCGCTGGCCTTTCCTATAGCGATCGGCATCGGCCGCAGTCCGTGGTTCGGCAATTGGATGGCCCGAGGTCACGGCTGGGATACCTTTGACCCGTTGCTCAAATTCTTTGGCGTGATCGGCGTCGAGGGCGAAGGCGATGTCGTCCTCAACACGTTGTTGGTCGCGTCGTTCGTTCTGTCGTTCGTAGTCGCGTGGTTCATATCCGGCGCAATCGTGCGAACGAGGCAGCGCCAGGCGAAGTGATCGCTACATCCTTGCGGACACCACGATGCACCCGAGCCCGACCCGCTATGATGGCAGTATCGTCGGCAACTCCGCTGCATCGCCCCTCCCCAGTCGAGACCCATCGGTCGCGGAGCATTCCGGGCAGTGAGGGTCCGCCGGATAAGTCTCGTGGATCGTAGCGCGGGAAAGATGCTTGACCCGCCGGGGGGTCACGGCCGCCGCTTCATCGTGGAGTCTCAGAAAAGACATCAGGAAGTCGTTAGCGGCCATACTTGCCCCTATTGCATTCATCGTGATAACGCTTGGGTTTGCTTCCAAGGTCCCATAATCCTGATCTTTACGCTCTACCGGGGACTTTGCTTCGACCGCAAGCAGGTAAGGTGAAATCATTCCCGAGCACCAAAGGCAGTTGCATGATGGAAGAACCCAACGCTCAGCACTGAACGCGTCGTCGAGCGACTTCGCGTCGGCCTGACTCTTGATTTTCGTGCCGATCTGAATGCCAGGGATGTAGTACTGCTGAACAATTGCGTTGAAAAGGAGGCGCGCACGCATCGAATCGGCAGCCAAAAACAAGAAGTCGCATCCCAAAAACTGGCTGGCGCAGGACGGGGCCGCAAAATCGCCATCGATGCATTCGACATTGCAATTCGGATTGGCCCGTCGTGCAGCGCGCTGCGCAACTTTCACTTTTTTGGCCGAGTGCCGTTCGGCAAATTCGCGCACAATCTTCGGCATGCAGTCTAAAGAAAAGGG
Organism: Trinickia dabaoshanensis; assembly: GCF_002879885.1. GTDB lineage: Bacteria > Pseudomonadota > Gammaproteobacteria > Burkholderiales > Burkholderiaceae > Trinickia > Trinickia dabaoshanensis. The sequence goes on along the minus strand of NZ_PNYA01000030.1, from coordinate 25,517 downwards.
GTAACGCGCATCCCATCGCGTGGCGCCTACCACGCGCGACAGGTTCGACAATGCAATGCGGTCGTCATCTATGACGACGATGGTGCCGACACCGAGGCGTGCCAAATACTCCACCAGCAATGATCCAACACCCCCAGCACCAATCACGCCGATACGTGCCTGCGCAAGCTTTGCTTGTCCAGCTTCGCCGAACATGAGCAGTTGCCTCGTGTGGAACGGCGAATTCGCAGCATGCTTGGAACGAGGCGAGTCGTACAACCGCTCAATGTTGATTCCAAGAACGCGCGTCTCTTCAAGCGGCATGCGCGTACCGTCCGGCATCCAAATGTCGCCTGCAATTGCATTGCGTGCATATACAGCTGCTCCGACCGGCATCCCACCGGCAAGGTCCAGCAACGCTGGATAGCCACGCTCATGCGAGGTAAGGTCAGCTTGACTGAATGCCACCGAGCCTTCACCGCCGTGATTATGCACAGAGATATAGGCAAGTCTCTCCTTCCTGCAGCGTCGAATCAGCGGCTGAATGAATTCAGCCTTCATCATCTTGTACCCGTACCGGCCTGGGACGCTATCGATGCCGTCGCGAGCGACGACAACCTCGCGCGCGAGTAGCCGTCGATGCCCATCGAAATCGGCAACACCCGCAAGGATCACAAGCGCATGCTCGTCACTGTCGCCGGGGAATAAATGTCGGAGGATGGTTTCTTGAAGATGGCGGGGCAAGACCAGGGAGCATTTCGTAATCATTGACTTTTCACCCAGTGAATCACCTTCAGGAGCTTTATGGAGACCGTTTCCCGGATCGCGTCGCGCCGATTCGATCGAAGCGAGACCTGGACGGCTGGCTGTTCCATGAAGATATGGTTTCGAGTCATAGGCACAACGAGCGCCTTCTCATCAGCTCGAAGCAAATCGCCACGCACGAAGACGGGGTAGATGTCTGCATACGGCACGAGCGGCGGGATATGAGCTCCGATCCATGTCTCCCTCTGTACGTAAGGGTCTCCGAGTGAGACAGGCCCAAAGCGAATCCTCGCTCCACCAGCGCCGTCGGCCTCGAGGTGGAACTCCATCGGTTGAAACTGCTGGATCACGCCCTGGATCGCCTTGACGACCTCCGCCTTCAGACCGGTGAAATCAGGAGTGGTCGTCATTGTCGATCGCCTCGAAACGCTGCTCACTGTGCAGGTGAATCACCTGGTTGTCCTTGACCACTTCCTGCCGGCCATCCCCGAGCTCAGCGAACAGAACAAAGTCGAGCTTGATATTCACGCCGACGGCGATCGCGCGTTCTTTGATCGCCAGTCCATTCGCCCGGTTATGCGGCATCTCGACTTGCTTGGTATTGACGATGATTTGGACGGAATGGGAGTGCTCAAGCTCATCGAGCTCATGGATGGCCTCGTCGAGATCCGCTTTACCTTCCGCGATTTCTCCCTCGGCTGCCTCCACCTTACGCAGCGCTTGTGCAAATTCGCTGCCCAGTGAATTCGGCACGAGGGAATCAATGCCGCCATGATCGCCGTCGGGCGCCGTCTGGAGATCGGCTTTTTCGTCGAAATTTGTGTCGCGCATGATGACGTTCCTGTATCAATAGCGCCTCATTCTGGTTAAACGAAGCCGTTTACCATGGCCCGCACCAACGGACCGAGGCTGTGCACAAAGCATATCACCGCAGTTCTGCTTCGTGCAAGCTGTTTAAGCAGATTTATCGGATCGCGTTGTACCTGTACTCGATGCCGCCCGTGTTCGCGATGTCTTCGGTTCGCAAAATGTAGCCGTCAGCCACGAGGCGTTTGAGTCGAGTGCTGGCGTTTTGGACGGAGAGCCCGAGGTCGGAGGCGACCTGCGAAGCGAGGACACATTTGTGCTCGAGAACGTAGTTGAGGAGGTCTCTACTCGACGAACTCATATCGGGACCGATCGGCTCGAACGACTCACCTCGCCAGATCACCAAGGGTTGCTCCTTTGCTTGGCAAGCGTACTTCCAGTTGTCGACCAAATCCCGATCATCCATATCGACGAGGAACAGGCCTTTCTCCCCCCGGTAGTGTTTCGCTACCGAAACCACGCTCTCTCGCGGGAAAGAAGCGTCGGTCGCCTCGATGTCTTGGAGGGAAATACCAAACACCGCCGCCTCTGGATGTCGATCGATCTCTTCTGACAGCTTTCTGTAAGCTTCCTTGCCTTGGACGTTGCCGAACGGCTGCGTAGTCCCGGTCAGCTCACGAAGTTTGATAAGGTGTGTAGTCTGGTTCATGCCGGTAATTTAAAGAGAACATTTACGTCCCGTCAAGGAAAAAGTCAAAGCAGACGTGAGTTCCCTCAAGCTCGTGCATGTCCATCCGGCTCGAAAATTCGATTTGGCCGCTTTCGCTATAGTGCACCTCGACTTCGTATTTATGCTGCCGGACGGTGATTTGAGCGTTAAATTTGTGTGCGAAATCCGCGGTTCGCTTTAAACCAAGTCCTCTTCCATCGTCATCGTTACTGCTAATGCCACCCTCACGAAAAATTTCTTGTATTAACGCGACACCTTCGTGAATACCCGATTGACGAATCCGCTTTGCCAATGGCGAGTATTTCGTTTCCAAAATTGGCCCCAAGGTTCCCCAAATACCCCGCCCACTGTCAGAAAATACCGCTTGAACGTGCCTCTTGCGCCCTTTCCGATAGTATTGGAGGGCGGCAAATCCCGCGATCGATGTCTGCGAGTGATCTCGGACGTTATTGAATAGCTCCGTCAGCACGGTAAATATGCCTGTCCAATATTTGGAGTCCGCTATTTTCTTGAAACATTCTTGCAGCCGGAGGGGAATATTTTCGTCTGGCGATGTAGGCTCTATCATCGCCATCTCTACGAGTCCATCATTTCCGGCCTCGTAGATATCCGCTCGGGATTGTTGCGGCCGAGATGGTTTTACATTGACTCTAGGGTCAAGCAAGCGAAAAAATCCGACCCTGTCGAAGTAGCCATGGGTGGAGATGGCATTGCTACAGTCGACAAACACTGTCTTCCCGTCGCGCGCAAGCTGGTTACAGAGCGCCAACAGTCGCGCCATAGCATCAAGGAGTAACTTACTATCTTTTGAAAGAATAATTACGATACTATTACAGGGCGATGCGAGCGGCGAATCACCCCGTTCAAGTGCATCTTCAAAAAGCTTCGCATTGACCCAGGTATCCGCGGGAAGCGAAATTCGAAGCTCATGAGGCCGCGTCAGATACCAACGATGTTCGTCATCTTTCCGAAACCGTTCGCTTTGCGCGTATAAAAACGCGTTAACTTCACTCCTATCCTTGCCAATCTTGCTGGCGATGACTTTGGCTTTAAGCCCAGGATTCTCTCGCAGTAGACTTTCAATTTCGGTAAACATTTCTTAGATGCGAATTAGGTCTCGTTCCGCTCTCAGATGCGGTTCAAAGCTAACGTCAGATTCTCTTGGACGTCTGCCCAGAGCTATTTGGTGGGGCGAGTGCAAGTTTCCCGATTCGTATGTCTGTGTTTCGATAATATACTGCAAAATCGCTTCCCAGTTCCCTCTACCTTATGACGAGTGGCGATCGTGTCAGAGACCCGCGTCGCTCAAGCGGGACGCATGACTCCATGGGAGCGTCATTTGCACCCAGCCGTCAATTCGCGAAGATCGCACGATAGGGGCGTTAGGCCCCGGGAGCGAGTAGGCACCCACGACATGAGACGTTCCGCTCTCGGTAGCCTGCATCGCATGGGTTGTGTGGATCCAATACCCCGCGCGTCGCAATTCATGGACGCGCGGACGCGGATCGTAGACATCAAGGAAGCGCATGGCTTCGAGCGTCGTAACGTATTCGAACTGACGCATCGCGGCGAGCATGCGCGCGCGCTGACACACGGCGCTATTGCCCGGAATGCAGTCAAGAATGGCGGCAAATGCGGCTCTGCTTTTTTTGCATACTGCGGCGGCGTCCATGAGATTCCTGGGAGCGGTCAAGATGGACGCTATGTTCGGCTGCCGCCCCTCATTTGTTGCTACGATATTTCGGCGGCCGGGCCACCAATTAGCGCCGGCGGAAATTCACTCCGAAACGCTTCCATTACCGCCGTCGCCGTCCGCTTGCGCGTCAGGCAAAAGGCCGAGTTCTTCGGCTATGCCTCGTACGGCGTCGACGATCAATATCGACGCAGTCGGGTCTGTGAGGCTGCGAAACAGTTCTAGCCCTGCGACGATCTTTTCGGCGTCGCTGCGCGTGTCTGTCCTCTTGGCCTCGGCCTGCGACTGGGGGCCCACGCTAACGCGGTTGAGTAGTGCAAAGGTGGCATTCTCGCTTTCGATTTGTCTCGCCCGTCGCGCCCGCACCGCCGAAACGATCGAAGATCTGACCGTCTCAGTGAGGATGTCGCGAATCTGCCGCTCGCCCGTGTCTTCCCAGCCTTTGATGGCCGCGATCATAAGCAGCTTGATGTCGAACGTGGCGCTTAGTTCGTACAGTGATTCGGCGAGGGACAGGACAAACTGCCGTCGCTTGAGTAGCGGTGGGCGTCCCGCCGCGCGAGGCGCCAGAGCCGAAGGCGCCGACGCTAGCCGGCGCAATGGCTCGCGAAATTCAGGCCGTCGCGCCTCGGGTACGACCCACTCCGCCGCTCCCAGCTTCAACTCCAGAACGCTGGCGCTGGCCTTCAGGCCTTCAATCTGCTTGATCGTTGGCGTCGGTGTTTCCTCGCCACTTTCCGCGCACACCACGTAAGCCTTGGCGACCAGCACGGCCACTGCTACCGCAAAACCCGTGCTGCCGCGAATTGCGTCGCCTAGGAAAAACTTCCGAGTGTCCCGATCGTCGCGGATGCTCGCCAGCCAGGCGGACTGCGCTTGAGTGTGGGGGCTCATCGCAAGAAAAGCGCGCGCCTCGTCATAGGCATGCGCCAGATGCACTTGTTCTTTTTCGTTGCTGATCACGAGCGATTCGATTTACCCAACAAGTTGACAGATATACCGCTGGACTAAGCGCCGCTCGCCGGGCGACTCGGCTGGTGAGCTTAGCTGCTCCATTGTACGTAAGCGCAAGTTATCCACAGGCAGGGAGAACCTTTGCGCGATTTTTGGGCCAAATTTGCGCCGCGCAGTCTTTTACCCCTTATTTCGAGGCATTTTGCAGGCTTCGCCAGCGTGAATTTTCAGCCGATATTGCCCCCTACCCCACGGCGCTTAAGTGTGGGTTTGGAGCGGAGATTTCAGCACCCGATGGGTCGCGGATTTTTACATGGGGCCGTCCAACGACGCATTGCGCCTTTCTGTCCCTCCCACATGCCCTATAGGCCAATCCACTGCCAGCCTACCTAGACGCGGATTTGCACCGGCTCAAGCTTCGGCAACGCCCAGGATTGCGCGGTTTTCTTGGCAGCAGCCCCACGTACGGCTCATTGCTATCGCGACCAGTGCGGCCCGGAACATGACGGCTGTTCACGGGCAGCGCATTATCTCATATCGTAGCCAAAAACACCACTATATCTAGGTAAAATCAGTCACTCATGCACTAGATATTGTGCTGCATCGCCACATAAATCGGGTGTCACTTCTGGTTTGAAACGCCACTCCCGGCCCTGCCCCCTCCCTCAACAGCCCCAGGCACCAGTCACGTGTTGGACGCGGAAAAGACCGGCTCATAGGCGCCGTTCTTCGCTCGCTCAGCTGAATTGCCGTCTGTAGATTGACAGACGCGCGTCGTGATGCGTGCCCCGGCGCTCTACACGCAAAACGGCTGGATACGGGATTCGGTCGTGACGCCACGATTGGGGGCATCTAAAAGCGGGAGTGCTCGAAGTGTTTAACACGTCATACCTAGATATTGGCTCTAACCACCGGAGCTCCGTGAGCCAATGAAGCACCATGTCGAAAACATCAACCAGGCCGCCGCATTCGTCGATGCGTGCAGCAACTTCGTCGCGCAGCTCGACAAGCACCAATCCGGCGGCGCCATGTTCGTCTGCTGCATCGCGCTACTGCTCGTGGGCGTTGTGGTCGTGGCGTTGACCTTGCCGCTGCGTGCCGCACAGCCCTCGTGCGACGACATGCCGAAGGCTCGCAGAAGCACGCGGGGCACGCCGACTACGGATAATCATCAACAACCGCGCAAGTAATGCGCGAATGGTGTGTTCCGGTGCGGACGTAGTGCGCGTTGGGGCAGGCCGTGAGCAGGTCCGCGATCGCTTCGGATGGACCGGACAACGGCGCACGCTAGGCGCTAACGTAGTCGCGCTTGCAGAGTCGGCCGCGCTCTCATTTCCCTATCCGCTCGACGTTGGCGACCACGGTCGGCGCCCGCGGGGGCAAGCATTAACTCCGCGGGTGACCAGGCGGGTTTTTCGCGTGCCCGTCGTCCTGCGTGCGCACCGCGGACGCGGACAGGTAGCGTCGCTGCGCCGTCCATTCGATATGTCGAACGGCCGTTGCTTGACGCGCGACGGTCCATTTGCAACCCGTTGCTGCCGGTCGAGCCGTCGGATTTGGAAAGGCCGGTATCAGAGTCGAGCGGTCGCTCGGTAAGTCCAGCCTTCGTTCAGAACGGCAAATCGTCGTCGTCGCTGTCTTTCGGCAAGGCTCCCGAAGGCAGCGGGAGGTTCGTCACCACGAACAGGTTCAGGATGTCTTCACGGTCCATGAACATCACCTGGCTGCGTTTTGTCGCGTCCAGCTTATTGCCGAGCCAGTTTCTGGCTTGTTTGGTGATCTCTCCGCCGGCGACGATGAAGGCATGGTCGACGAGCACTCGTTTGCCGATCTCCGGATCGAATACTTCGTGTCCGAGCATCATCACGACCTGGTTGTAGATCTCGGCGATATTAGCGTTCTCGCCTTTGGTCATGCCGGAAGCGTCGAGCTTGCCCTTCTTCGCTTGAATCCCGAAATACAAGACGTGTTGCGTGGGTAGGATGTATTTCATCCAAACGTCCTTGCCGTACTCGAGCGCTTTGTCCTTATGACCTGCAGCGGTGATGCGGTGGAATCCGAGCTGGCGAAACAGCGGCAGCAGAACTTCCTCGATCAGTTCATCTTCCGAGGCCTTGTCCAAATACGTGATCAATTGCTCGCGCCGCGCAAGTTCGGCGGCCGAGAACGGCCTGTGGGGATTGGCCCGTGGTGTCGCGATCGTGTTGGTCGCAATATGGCGGAGATAGCATTTCTTGTCATCAGCGTAAAACGGTTCGAAGCCCTCTCTGGCCAAAGCAGCTGCCAGCATAGCCATGGCGCCCGGCCGGTCGAGCCCCTCGTTCTGGGCGTCCGATTGGTCCATGAGCCGTTCGATGACGCGGGCGAATGTATCCGGGGGAGTGTTCGGGCCCGGCTGGGGTTCAGCCAGGATTGCACGCAGCGTCTCGGCGACCCACGCCTGACGCGTCGAGCCGTCGTGAACATAATCGGTGTCGCAGTCCATGAAGAATTCGGAGAGGCGACTGCTGCTGCGATACACGAATAAGGATTTGTCGGCGACGAAGTTGCCGCAGATCATATCGGCAATCTGCATGAGGGTGCGCTGCTTGAACTGCATCTTGTTGTCCTGTTCTGGCTGCGCAGCAGGTCCCTTGTGTCCGGGATAACCTGTTTTATCAATGGCTGTTGGGACTGCTCCGGAGCGGGCCGGCCACGGCCGGCGGATGCCAACGGGGCCGTGCCCGCCACCTCCGACGATGCAGCGTCCCGGCCGACGCAGACCTTTCCTCAGGCGGCCGCTGCGAGGCCGTCCGTGTCCTCCATCAATGGCACGGTCAACGTGGCTTGTTCGACCAGGGCCTCGGAAAAACGCGCCTGGCATCTCTGGCGTGCGGTCAGGCGTTCGCGCAGGTCAGCGCATAGGCGGCGCAGCTCTTCGACGCGTGCAACGATGCGCGACTGTTCTGCGAGCGGTGGAAGCGGAATTACGAATTGACTAAGCTTACTCATGCTGAGGCCTTCGCGGGACACTCCCACTTGCACGTCCATCACTGTTTGTTGAACGTGCGGTGAAATCAGAACGAGATGCAAATATGATGTGATGTCGTTTACAAGTGGACGAACGATGGCGACATGTTGGCTAACGTTGGCTTCGTCAAACTCGCCAGGCACGACGGCGCAGCGGCCGATCGAAGCGCCAGTAATGTTGAATAGTATGTCGTCCGGCAACACCACAGTGCCCGCCATGCGGGCATGCGTTTCCGGGGTGATAAAAGCAACGCCCTCAAGATGAAGTCCTTCGTTCCAAACATTCTGAGAACGCAGAAATTTGACCCCGCTGGCGACGTAAACGTCTTTGCCGCCAAGCGGTGTACTTCCAGCACCAAGCTTGCTCAACAGTTGACCCAAACGGATCCACTTCCATCCTGCAGGCAGTGCAAACGGCGTCTCCTGCTCCTCGATCGCGGGCATCGGCTTCTCACGCTTGGCCTTTCCTTCAGCCACCAGTTCTTCCTTTCGCGTCCGAACCTGTTCCAAAAGCGAATCGACCGCATCATCGGTCGGGTCTTGTGGCACGAGCAGGCCGCGCACAGCCAGATGCATAATGATTCGCTCAAGCGCGTCGACCGCCTCCGGCCGGTCAAGCAGCAGATCGAAGTGCGCGGCGACGCGGGTCCAGTTTTCCGCGAGCGCGTGCGACGACTCGCTCGCGGCCAGTGCGTCGAATAGCGTGGTCGTCAGCTGCGCATGCTGCTCGGCCTCCAGCCGGCCACGAGTCTCGAGTTCATCGCACAGCCGCATCAGTTCATCGACTTTGGCGACGATGCGCGCCTGTTCTTCAATGGGAGGCAGCGGAATCAGCAACTGCGGTATATCACCAAGATTGAGTTTCACAGTGTGACTACCACCTGCCTTGATCCGTTCGTACTGGTCCGTCAGTACTGGACTGCGCAACGCCAAGTGCAGAAAAGTAGAAATGTCGACGCTTTTGGGAAGTTTGATCAAGCCGACACTGACGAACACGCTGAACGAAATATCCGTGTCGACAATCGTGGGTCGTCCTAGAGTGCCGATTCGGCAAATGAGCACGTCGCCCCGTTCAGGGTTGCAGCGGCGGTTGATGAGCGCGTGTTCGTCCTCGGAAATGAACTTGCAATTGTTAAAGTTGACAGTGCGTCCATCAAGGTCTTTGACCGAGATAAATGGCACCCCCGCAGACAGATACTTCGGTGTGTGATGAGTGCCGTCAGTAATCTGCAGCGCCAATGAACCAAGCCTAGTCCACTGCCAGCCATCGGGAAGGCTAAAGGGTTTATCCTCATCGGACACTTGGGAAGGGAGTCCCCCTCTCTTTAGACGCCCAGCCTCAACTAGTAGATCACGTTCTGAATTAATTCGGTCGACTAGTCGGCTCGGCGGTTCGTCGAGCGCGTTCCTATCGGTCAAGCGACCTTGAACGGCAAGAGACAGAATCAGTTCACGCAAACGCGTAATGCCGTGAGGCGCGGTGGCCAGCATTTCGAACCCATCTCTCAGATTCATGCTTGCTCCTGCAGTGCATTCGCAAGAATACCCTTCAGCTGATCGCGCAACGCCTGAGTCCGGGTCGTCAACTCCTGGTACTGGGCCAGCAGTTCGTCCGGATCATGGCTGACCTCATCGCCGCGGTGGGGATTTTTCTGGTCGAGGTTGAAGCCATTAGCCTTCAGGGTTTCGATGCTGACCTTCCAGGCGAATTCATTCTCGACGCGGCCGACAAAACCATTGGCCTCGTTGCCCCACCAGGCCTTTTCGGCAGCAAACTCTTCGATCCGGACCGGCTTGGTCTTGGAATAGCTCTTGTAGCCGGCCGGATACGGATGCTCGTAGTACCAGACCTCGCGTGTCGGTATGCCCTTGGTGAAGAACAGCAGGTTTGTCTTGATGCCGGTATACGGCGCAAAGACGCCATTCGGCAGCCGCACGATCGTGTGCAGGTTGCACTCGGTGAGGAGCTTTTCCTTGATGCGGCTTTTCACGCCTTCACCGAACAGCGTGCCATCGGGCAGCACCACGGCCGCGCGGCCGTTGTGCTTTAGCAGTTCGATGATCAGGACCAGGAACAGGTCAGCCGTTTCACGGGTGCGCACGTCCGCCGGAAAATTGCCCTCGATGCCTGGTTCCTCAGTGCCGCCGAACGGCGGATTGGTCAGGATCACGTCGACCATGTCGCGCGTGCCATAGTCAGCGAGCGGCCGCGCGAGGGTGTTGTCGTGGCGGATCAGCGACGGCACTTCAATGCCGTGCAGCATCATGTTGGTGACACACAGCAGGTGTGGTAGCTGCTTCTTTTCAACACCGTTGATCGCGTTCTGCACCACGATGTCGTCGTCGACACTCCGGCGCTGCGCTTTGAGATGCTCAAGCGCGCAGGCCAGAAAGCCACCCGTGCCGCACGCCGGATCCAGGATGCGCTCGCCGAGCTGCGGGTTGATCTGGTCGACCATGAACTGCGTGACCGCTCGCGGAGTATAGAACTCGCCCGCGTTGCCTGCGCTCTGCAGGTCCTTGAGGATCCGCTCGTACAGGTCGTTGAACAGGTGGCGGTCGGCGCGGTTGTTGAAGTCGATCTCGTTGATCCGGTTGATCACCTGGCGCAGCAACTGGCCGGACTTCATGTAGTTGTACGCGTCGCTGAACACCTCCCGGGCCACCAAGCCGCGCGCATTGCGCTGCGGGTCCGCATTGAGCGCCTTGAACGACGGAAACAGGTCGGTGTTCACGAACGTCAGCAGCTCATCGCCGGTGATGCCCTCGGGATTGGCCGCCCAGTTGCGCCAGCGCAGCCGCTCGGGCAGGGGCGACCGGTAGGCGTCGCGCATCAGTTCGAGCTCGGTTTCCTGGTCGTCGAAAATCTTGAGGAACAGCAGCCAGGTCAGCTGCGAGATCCGCTGCGCGTCGCCGTCGACGCCGGCGTCCTGGCGCATGATGTCCTGCACGGACTTGATAAAGGTAGAGCTGATTGTCATGAGTGAACCGGTGAAACCTTATTGATAGAGCGAGCGTTCGAGCTCGCGGATCGCTGCCTGATACTGGGCCCGGCCGCCGAACGCCTGAACCAGTTCGACCGGCGAACCAAGCTGGTCGAGCGGCGCGAGCCGCAGTACTTCGGGGCGTTCAAGGTTTTCAATGCCGTCGTCGGCATATTTCTCGAGCAGCGCCTGCAGCACCTGCCGCGCGGTGTGGCCGTACTTGCCGAAATAGTCGCGCTTCCTGACGTTCTCGGCACGTTCCCGCCGGGTCAACGGCTTCTGGCCAAACGCGATATGGCAAACCAAGTCGAACGGGTCGAGGTCCTTGCCGGCCTCTTTCGCCAGTTCGTCGAACAGGATGCCCTGATCTTCAAGCTCGGCGACGATCGCCTGTTTTCTGTCGGCTTCGTTCCAGGCCTGCAGGAACGCGTCGAGCGACACGAAGCGTTTGCCGATCTGGATCCGCGTGAAGTCGCGTAGCGACTCGGTGATCAGCCGGCCGTCAGGCCCCAGATACTGGACCCGCTCGTTGACGACATACACAGGCACTTCGTCAATCACGTACCGGGTTCGAGTGGTGCCGGGCGCGTCAGACCCACCCAGAACAACTGGCCTGCCGCCCGCCTCGCCGTCCAGTCCGCCAGCGGACACGCCCATCAGATCCCCCGCCTCTTCCGGTGGCACGACGGGTTCGTCAGGCTCGGGTTCGAACACCACGGCCGGATCGCCGTCAAAGGCCGGGTCAGCAAACAGTTCGGTAGCTTTTTTGAAATCCAGAATGGTAAACCACAGCTTGCCGTACTCCTCGTCGATCCGCGTGCCGCGGCCGATAATCTGCTTGAACTCAGTCATCGACCGGATCGTACGATCGAGTACGACGAGCTTGCAGGTCTTCGCATCGACGCCGGTCGTCATCAGGCGTGATGTGGTGGCAATCACTGGATAGTCTTTGCGGGGATTGATGAAGTTGTCGAGCTCGAGCTTACCTTCCAGGTTGTCGCCCGTAATCTGCATCACGTACTTCGCGTTGGCCCCGGCCAGATCGGGGTTCGCGTTGATCAGCGCCTGGCGCATCCGGGCCGCGTGGTCGATGTCCTCGCAGAACACAATCGTCTTCGCCATCCGGTCGGTCGCATGCAGGAATTCGGTGATGCGTTTCGCGACAGCTTCGTCGCGGCGCGTCAGCACCAGCGATCGATTCATGTCGGACTGGTTGTAGATCCGGTCTTCGACTACCTGCCCCAGGCTGTCGACCATCCCGGCCGAGGGCCGCCAGCCCAGGTCCTTGTCGAGATCGACCCGCACCACCTTGTACGGCGCGAGAAAGCCGTCCTCGATGCCTTGCCGCAGCGAGTACGTGTAGATCGGCTCACCGAAGTAGGTGATGTTCGATACCTCGGCGGTTTCCTTCGGGGTCGCGGTCAGCCCGAGATGGGTGGCCAAGCTGAAATAGTCGAGGATCTCGCGCCAGGCTGAATCCTCGGCCGCACTGCCGCGGTGGCATTCGTCGATCACCACGAGGTCGAAGAAGTCGCGGCTGAACTGGCGGTAAATGTTCTGCGCCTCTTCCGTGCCCGTCACCGCCTGATACAGCGACAGGTAGATCTCGTAGGATTTGTCGACCTCGCGATTTTCAATCTTGGTCATCGCGCCGGCGAACGGCTTGAAGTCGTTGGTCTTGGTCTGGTCCACCAGGATGTTGCGATCGGCGAGAAACAGGATGCGCTTCGCCGCCCGCGCCTTCCACAGCCGCCAGATGATCTGAAACGCCGTGTAGGTCTTGCCGGTGCCCGTCGCCATCACCAGCAGGATCCGCGATTGGCCCTTCGTGACCGCCTCGATCGCGCGGTTCACCGCGTTCAGCTGGTAATAACGCGCCGGCTTGCCGGGGTAGTAGTCCTGCGCATAGACTGGCTCCGCCGACGGGGCGATACCCTTCCACGCGAGGTAGCGCTGCCATAGGTCCGCCGGCGACGGAAACTGGTCCATCGCGAGCTCGCGCTCGAGCACGCCATCCTGCAGCGTCTTGTCGTGCCAGACGAAGCCGTCGCCGTTGCTCGAAAAGGCGAACGGGACGTCGAGCATGTCGGCATAGGCGAGCGCCTGCTGGATGCCGTCGCGCACCGTGTGATTGTTGTCCTTCGCTTCCACGATCGCGAGCGGGATGCCGGGCTTGAAGTACAGCACGTAGTCGGCGCGCCGGATGGTCTTGTCGTCGCGCTTCGCCTTGTTGCCGCGCACCACCACGCGCCCGCTGGTCAACGCCACTTCTTCGCGCAGCTGGGTGTCCAGATCCCAGCCCGTGCTGATGAGCGCGGGGGAAATGAACTTGCTGCAGATGTCGCGTTCTGAAAGCGATTTTTTATTCACTGGCTCTCTCGCTGGTCCCGGATTCGTCGCAACTGATGTTCGTTTGTTCGTATCTTAGCAATCAGCGGCATGCAGGGCGTTTTGTCGACGACACGAGGCGTTACCTCAAGTGGTCCCGCTTCGCCGGTTACACGCCCTTCGGCACGCGCTTAGCGCGCGATGTGATTCGCTCGCTTGGCTTGCAGAGCGGCCACGCTTGCTCAAGACGCTAGGGTAACCGGAACGCTGCGGATTCAACCCGTCGATGCAACACACTTGAGGCTGCATAGCAGCGAGGAGTGTTGCAATGAAACAGAGGCGGCGGGTCTACTATCTACTATACAGACGGTCGAGCCTGAGAACCGGCGCAATCCGTTCGCTGAGGGGCTGAGAAAGTCGATCTCGCGCCGACGTGCGGCCGCGAAGTTACTTGGACGTGAAACCTCGGCCAACGGCCGCCGATTCAACTCGTCGCTGACGCGCCGATCTGCCTGCAAGTCTGCGCACGCGCGCCCCGCGCGGGTGATGGGCCGAAGCGGCTTTTCCTGCCCGATAGGCCGTGTCAGTTTGCTGGCAACGGTGTCTTTAACCTTCGGCACGACACGAACTCTCGGCGTCTCGTCGGCCAACGACGTCGAGCACGCGCACTATAGCCATTCGCAAAGTCAGAAGAGCATGGCGGGTATAGCCGCCTATTGCCTGTTTTAGAGCCCAGGAAGGGATTTGTTGCGTATCCTCGTCCAAAGGCAAATTCGCTTCGCAGTCATCGATCAAATCGATGACCCAATCTCGGTATCCCGTCGATTCCCAGAGCAATATTCTCTGCTCACCCGACAGATGGTCAGCACCGCCCCATAGCTCGTCGAATCTCCGCAGAATCACGGTCACGCAATGCACGCTCACATCCAGCGATCGTTTCATGCAGCCTCCTTTTCGACCGCAATATGTCAAGCTTCGTGCTCGACGGTGCTGCCGCATTCTCGAATAGTAGGACTCCTGGACCTCGGGCGACCTCTGCGAAAAACGGACCGCAATTCGCGATTTAGAGCCGCTTCAACCGATCATGGTACTTGGCCGCCTCACGACGCAAGCGCGACTGTTCCGGCGACACGTAGATCGAAGTCGTACCGAGCGATGCGTGCCCCAGGGTTTGCTGCACGACTTCGAGCGCGGCGCCGCTCGCGAGCATTTGCGTGGCGACAGTGTGGCGAAACGCGTGCGGCGAGGTGCGCTTCAGCTTGCGGTGCTCCGCCTCCGTAAGCTCGGGCAGCGCATCGAGCAACTGATCGATGACCCATTGAGTGAGCCCGCGAGCACCTCGCACCGAGTATCCACCGTTCGCGGAAACCCAGTCGTCGCCCTCCTTGGTGCGAAATTTAGCGCGGGCCCGCGGGGTTGGCGGCACGACGAGCGGCGCCACGAGTGGTCCCGCCGCATCGGCCGCGTCGAAATCCTGGCCTCGATCGCGCCAGTGCGCGCGGATCGCGTCAACGCATTCATCGCTGACCGGAACGAAGCGCTCCTTCATGCCCTTCCCGATGACTTCTAGCAACCAGCTTGCTGGCACTTCGTCGTCTGCAGGCAGCCAAGCGAGCGCGGGGCGCGCGACGGCGGCCGCCTCGGCAATGCGCAGCCCTCCATCGCCCATGATGAGCAATAACGCACGAGCGGCACGCCAGCGTGCGCCCTTGGCGCCAGTTGTGGCGGCTCGCTCGAAGAGCGTCACACGTAGCCGCGTCCAAAGATCCAGCGAGAGGGCGCGCTCGATTTGCAGTTTGCGCGCGCGCTTGACGGTGGCCGGATCCGTCACCGCCTGCCAAGGGTTGCCCGCGAGGTAACGCACATGCACGAGCCAGGTGAACGCGGCGCGGATCGCGCGCACCGCATAGCGTTGGCTCTCCGGCGAAAGACCACCCGGTGCGAACGGCCGCCATTGCCGACTGGCGCGCGCCATCGGCGGGCCGGTGAAACGCTCGCCCGGCTGCTTCAAAAACGCCTTGTATGCTTCGCAGTCCTCGACCGTCATCGACGAGAGGGCGACGCCGCGCTCCACCACGCACCACAGGACCAAACGCTCGAGCTCGCGCTTGTACGCGCGCTGCGTCTCGGGCCGCTCGTCGTAGCGGTGCAGATAGGCGCGCACGGCGTCCAGGTCGTGCGCCGCGCGCACGTACGCGAACCCCGGCGCTCGGTTCGTGCCGCGCGTACCCGACAATTCGGCCGGTACCGCCAAGCGCTCGAGCGGCGCCAACTGTTCCGCGCCTCGCGTGACGACGATCGGCATCGGCGCGACCAGCGGATCGGCGAGCTCGACCTCGAGCTCGACCGTTTGGCCGAGCGAGCTCGCGTGGCGGCGCAGCCAGGCCACCAGCACGCGCGCGCGCCCGACTCCGATGCGCGGGATCGAGCGCCACCAGCTGCCGCCACGGCGATTGATGAACGCAATAAGGTCGCCGATCGTGCGGATTCCTTCGCCGGCAAGGCGCGCGGCCACCAGCGGCCGAAACCACCGCGACAGCGGATGGTCGAGCGCCGGCCGCGCCCTGGCCCACTGCCCGGCCGCTTCTTCGATGAGCTGCAGCGTCACGGGCGTCAGGCGCACCTCGGCGTGCTTGGCGATCGACGCCTGTAGGTGCGACACCAGCACCGACGAACCTTCGCGCAGCGCAAGGGAAACCAGGTCATCGCGCATCGTGCGCAGCAGCCGCTCGACCCCGAGCGGCTCGGTCGTCTCAGCATCGAAGTAGGCGCGGGTAATCGTTGTGATCGAGAGCCCCTTGACGCGCGCGCGCAGCGCCGTGAATTCGGTGCGGCTGTAGGTGCGCGGCGCCGGGAGTTCGAGCTGCTGGGGTTGATTGGCCATGGTGTGGGTCGGTGAGTAAGGGGCGCGCCTCAGGCCGGCACGTCGACGTAGCGCGGCGCCTCAAGCTGCGCAGTGAGCCACCTGTCGTCGGCGAGCGCGGCGAGCACGGTGTCGGAGACCAACTGCCAGCGCAGGCCGGCCTTGGTATGCGGATGACACGCGCGTTGGCGCCATCGATCGCACCCGAGCCATGCACCCGACGGCCGCACGGGAACCGACACGGTGTCGCCCTCGATGAACCGGTAGCGTGCGCGAATGGTCGAGAGCGCAGCCGACGGCGCGGCAAAGCGGCGATCGGTCATCGGAAGATGCTCATCACTCGAACGCGGATGCAGCGCACAAGAGCCGCCCCGCGAGTCGCGCCGCGACAGGCGGGCGCCCTACTCATAGTCGCGCAGGCCATCGAGCTCCTGTTCCAGCTGGTTGGCCGCATCCGCGTGCAGCGCCGCAGTCGCGTCATCGAGCGCGATACCGGACGGCATGCGGCGCGATTCCGCCGCATCGCGCAGGGTGTTGATGGCCAAGCGCAGGGCATCAGCGAGGGTCAGCATCACGGCTCCAGTTCTGCAATAAGGTCGGCAGGCTTCGCAGCAGGTCGGTACACGGGACCAGGCAGTGCCACCAAGTCGGCCTCGATTATCGAAAACCCGCCCCAGCGGGCGGGTCAAGGTCACATCACGGCTACCGGGCCGCGGTGGGCCACAGCAGCCCCACGGGTCCACTTTGCGGACATCCCATCCTGCCAACGAGATGGCCCACACGGTGGGATCAACCGTGCTCGGTACCGCCCGACACTCCCGCGTTCCCGACCGGGCGGAACGCGACGGCCGAGGCAGGCAGCGAAGCGCCTGCCTGAGCGTATCGACGCGGCGCGGGGGGATGACGGGCAAACCTAGGGTAACTACCTAGTCAACACCGCGCCGAACCCAGCTTAAAGCAGATTATTAGCGATTTCAGGTATTAAGCGCAATGCCGCTAATGGGACTTAGCGGCATTGACACCCCTCACAAAAAACCCGGCCGGAGCCGGGTTTGGGCTTCCTTAACGCCCGCGTCTTGCGCCGGCAAACGCCGTCACGGGCCCGTGCCGCCCTTCCCACTCGGCACCCGCGCGCTCGCGCGCCTGCACCGCCTCGGCACTCATGTCGGGGCGGCGCAGTCGTGCTTCGGCGCGCGCACGCGCGGCCTGCAGGCGCGCCCGCTGCGCGTCCGACAGTTCCACCGCCCGGCTCGCGAGTTCGGACCGACTAATCGCCGCTTCGTCCAGCGTGAGACGCCGACTGCCGCCCAAGCGCTTGGCCTGTGTGTTGAGCTGAGCTTTCACCGCAGCTTCGATCGCAACATGGCGAATCCGCTTGGTCCTGAGCTTAAGCACGCCGACGAGCTTGGTCACCCCGAACTTCGCCTTGCTCAGCGCTGCGTCGGCTTTTCGGGTTGATTTGCGTTTGGTCATAGCCATAAATTTGTCCGTTACATCAATATGTTAGACCAGTTAGGCGGGCTTTGTCAGCAACAACCGGTGGTCCAGATATCGCTCGGTCGTATAGCCGTAGCTCTTGTAGTACGACACCAAGTGGCCCAGCGGCGTGTCGATCGCGATCGTGGTTGACTCGAACACGGCGGCCACGGCCCCCAAGATCACGTCCATCATGGCCATTGCCCGCCCAGGGATCTGCGCCTGCTCGTCCTTCTGGAAAAACAACAAAGAGGTCGTCACACGGTGCCTGGATACCTTGACCAACGCCAGCGCAGCAACGTTACGCGATGAGCCGGCGCTGATGCCGACGAAACAGCTTCGGTGCGTCGCGGCCGCGCGTCGGCGCGCGTATTCCCAGTCCAGAATCTCGTCCCAAGGCGCGACCACCCGGGGGACCGTCCGGTAGTCAACGATCTCCAGCGCGATCCCCGGATCACTGTACTTGGCGCGAAGGTCCTGCTCGGCCACATCCAGCGCGGTACGCATCTCCTGTTGGAACAGTTCCCGCGTTGAGGCAATTCCGGTCATAGTGGGTGTTCTTATTCGTATTGCTAAGGCCCGCCTAATCGGCATTCCGATAGGCCAGTTTAGAACCCTGCTGTTCTTCCCGTCCCGTCGACGTCAGAAGCCGTACGGCGCCTCGTGCCAGGCGCGCAGCACGCGGTAGTCGTGCTCGGGCAGCACGATCAGGCCAGCCTCGGCCGCCTCAAGCACGCGCTCCATCTGGCCGCTTTTGACGAGGTTGCCGTGGAGGCCGTAGAAGTACCACGCGAACCGGTACCCCACACGCTCGTCGAGCTGCGTGAGCTTGCCGTACAGACTGTAGACGTCGAGTTTGCCGGTGTTCTTCAGTTCTGCGATCTTGCGCGTGTGCCCCCATTGCGGCACAAAGCTCATGTAGCGTACGCCCTTCGGATCGGTGTAATCCGACGTGTTGAAGGCCCAGCGCAAGCAGGCGCGCTCCCCTGCCCGGCCCGGGCTGGAAGCCGCCCAGTCCTCGAAAAAGCGTCGACTTTCCCAGCGCACTTGATCGTACCCGGGCGTCAGCTCGCGGGCGGTCACGACGCGCTGTTCGCCGGTGGTCGAATTCGTTTCCATCCAGCGTCGATCGCCGTCGGCGCGCCGACGCGCCTCGTACGCGGCGTTCCCGATCGCGATGAACTGCTGCATGTCGATCACTTGCTCGAGCCGGTACCGCGGCGTTCCCAGCGTGCGGCGTTCGATGTGCTCGACCAGCATTCCGGGCGCGCCCCGGCGCAGTTCGTCGACGTTCGGCAGGCCCCAGTGCTCCTCGCGCGGGAACAGTTCGCGCTCGACGAACTCCTGCTCTTCCCAGACCTCGATCTGCACGAAGTTCTCCTGCGCCTCGCCGCGATCGTGGACGAAGTAATGCAGCACCGGCTGAATCTCCGTGAGCCGGTAGCCTGCGTCCTTGTGCGCCGTCCACACGGCGCGCGCAGAGCCGCCGTGCTTGTCCAGCTCGGCGTCGATCCAGGCGCGATAGTCGGGGGCGATTTCGCGATCGTCCGCGTCAAGGATGCGCGCCGGCCGTTCGCCGAATTCGTCCCGCGTCTTCACGTGGCGCGCGCCGCGATAGTCCGTGCGCGCGGCAAATGTCGTGAGCAAGTCGGTGTGTTTGGGCGTGACCGGCGCGGCCGCCACGATCGTCGCCAACACGTCGGTCTGCAACTCATACTCTTTTCGCATCGGATGTCTCCTATCGGGCTCACCGCGCGCGCTTGCGAGCCAAGTGCTCGCGAACCTGCGCCGCGCTCAACGCGCGCTCGGGATCGTTGGCGAGCGCTTCGGCAGCCGGCACGACCTCGGATCGGAGCCACGACTCGATTGCTCGATCGCGGGCAACCAGCGAGCGCAGGCCGTCGCGAATGACTTCGCTCTCGGACGCGTATTCGCCGCTGGCGACTTTGGCGCGCACCAGCTCGGCCATCTCTTTCGGCAAGGTCACGCTGAATTGTTGGGTTGTGCGCATGGCGGCTCCGATGCTGCTAAACAGGATTTAATCCTACTCGGCTCACGTGCCAATTTCAAGTTGGCGGGCACGGTGCGGCGGCAGTTTTCACTTCGTAGCGACCCAGCGTATCGTGATCGCGCCAGGCCTGGCCGCCTCGTGCCCGGACATCGTCCGTTCTAACGTCGACTGTCCCCGCGCGACTCGGCGGCTCGAGCACTCAAGGCGTCCCCCCAGAGAAGCGACGGGCGAAAAACGTAGCGGCGACCGTCATCGTCCTCAGCCGCGTGAGATGGTCGGCCGCTGTGGGCGTGACTTGTCGCGGGCCGGCATCACGGGCCGGCGACGCGACGGTGCTTTCGGCTTCGGCGGATCGAAGGTGCGCGCGAGGGGCGGCCCTGCCCTGTACGGCCTGCATGCGTTGCGCTTCAAACCGCTCAGTGAGTTCGGGCGTCGCGGCTGTCACGTTGCCCGATTCGAGTGCCGCGACGAACTCGGCTTGCCAGCTAGTCACGGAAACCCGCGGGCGACCTTCTCGCGCATCGAGGACCGTCAGGACGGCGTGGTCCGCCGAGACCTCCAAACGGCGTTGCGCCTGGGTATCGAAGAACAGGCGGCCGGCACATCGGGCGATGGTCTCCTGCACATGCTCGGCGTCGCGCTGGCCGGCTTGGGCTTCTTGCTGGTCGCTCTCGCGAGCCCGACGCTGATAGGCAAAGTCGACCGGCACCGTGAGCAGCTTGCGCAGGTAGGCGATCGGGGCATGGGCGACCTCGAGGTGTGCCCATGCGACGTCGACGACGTCCGAGAGGCGTTTGCCATGGTGTTGCGCTTCTCGCATGAGCTTGAAGATCAGGAATTTTCGAAAACCCAAGGACAGCAGGCGCTGGAGATCGGCAGGGAGCTGACCCGGTTGTCTCTTTTGAAAGGCAGAAGGGGAAAGATCCTTATATATAGCTCCGTCTGCCACCTTGGCAGACCGTTGATCTAACGGAACGACGTGAGTTTCGTCGGACGGTGATTCGGCGCTGGTAATAGATTCGACTTCTTTTACTGCGACGAGCCCCAGCAACGCGGCGGCTTTGGGGGTGAGGTGTAAGTAGGCCCGGCCAAAGAGACCGACTTCGCCGTGACGCTTTTGCGGGGGGCGGTGAATGAGACCTGCGCTCTCGAGATCGTCGAGGCTACGGTAGAACGTCCGCATGGACTGTAGAGCACGGCCAGTGAGTAGCTCACGACGGGCGAAAATCGCGGCGTAAGGGCGATCCGCGTCAACGGTGCGGGCAAGGGCAGCCAGCAGGGCGCGGGCGCGAGCCGGCAGTTCCGAAAGGTGCTCCGCCCGAAACGCAGCTCGGAAGATGACCCAGGGAAGGTTGGTCGTGTCGCAGGTGAATTGCGACAGCGCCTCTTTGTCGAGGTGAACATAGGGGAGGTTCTGGTCGAAGGGATGTGTGTTCCCCTCGCCAGCAACCAAGCGTTGCGCGATAGACATATCCAGCGCCCATTTCTAAAAAAATGGTCGATCCACGCTTGACTGTCGATCGCGATCCGCTACACTCCGAGATGTCGAGTCTCTAGCCGGTTCCAGCCGGATGGAGCGATAGACGGGCGGGATTCCAGTCAAGCCCGAATTGCAAAAGGCCTTCGGTTCCAGCCGAGGGCCTTTGCTTTTGGTGCGTCGAATCTTATGGCATCGACATCTTTCTTTTCCCGTAAGTCACTGATTTACAAAGATTCCCTACTAGGGACGGTATTGTGTTCCTACCAGACGAAACCGTAAGGCCTTGATTTTTCTCTCTTCCCTAGTAGGGAAGGTCATTCACCGCCGACCGCTTCACGAGCGATCTCGTCCCGAATAAACTGCTCGATCTTATCGATCCACTTCGCTGCGACGGTCTCTGCTTCCTTTCCAGCGAACCGCACACCGATCACACCACTGCGGACCGAAACCTCACAGAGCTTCTTCTTCCCGATATTGATTGGCCGAGAATTCGCAAGATGTGCCCGGGGTGCCTTCGGACGGGCCATCTCAAGCGCTCGCTTTTGCGTCAGGGATTCATCCTCGATGAGCTTTTTGATGGCATCCACGACGGCCTGCATATTCCCGTTGCCGGCGAGGGCTGCGAACTCCTCCGCCGCATTTCCTCCGACGCGGTCCGGACGCTTGGCAATTGCCTCGAGCGCTTCCGGGGGCAAGCTGTCGAATGCGAGAATTCTCGACACGTGCGAACTGCTTAGTCCGGAGGCCCTAATAACATCTGATCGGGTAAACCCGGATTCGGTTTGAAGGCGGACGAATTGCCTGTACTTCTCGAAGTCGGGAAGGGAAGGGGCCAGCAGGTTCGAAAACGTCGCGCCTAGCTCCGCTTGGCGCTCGTCCCCGAGGAATCGGATCCCAAGAATCTTCGCCCGCTTGAGTTCATCTCTATAGATGGCTACCCGGTTGTGCCCCGCGACGATCTCGTTTTTGCCATTGCCCAACGGACGATAGACAACCGGGTAAATGAGGTCATTCGCAGCAAGGTTAGCCTTGAGTTCTTCGTACTCTGTCGGCGATAGGACCCGGCGACGGCCCGGCTTTTCGACCAGGGTGGAGATGTCGACTTCTGCTGCACCCCCCGCATCCCCTGAATTTTGCAGCGTTTCGATCAGAGCTCGAGCCTCGTCGAGCTGATGCTTTACCGTCGCTGCTTCCGCAATTGCGGCATCAGCGCGATCTTCGGCTTCTTTGATGTGCAACTGCGCGTCGAGCAGTCGACCCGGCGTCGTTAGCCGAGTATCAGCCTTCATCGATGGTCGATCCATCGAAGGGGTTGCCTGAATATTGCTGGTCCGTTCGGCAAGTTTTTTACTGATGCCCATTTACACCTCCCGTGCCCATGCGCGCACCAACTGGCTATCGAGGTAGTCAGCGAGCTGGTCAAACGGCTCTCGAATTCGAGCATAGGACTGGCTGTTCACGTCGGATTTCGACAGGTCGTAGATAGTCGAGAGCATTGCTGCCGCGCCGGCTTGTACGCTGGAGTCAGGGATCGAGATGGGAAGTACTCGCGTACCGTAGGCTTTCTGCAGCCAGCCTTGCACCACCCTCGATTGCTCCGTGTTTTTGGCCTTCGTCATGAGGACGTTCACGAAGTCGTAGCGCTTGTGTTCGCGAACGCCAGGGAGTCGCCGTGCGACTTCCGAAAAAAGGCGCCAGAACTGGGTCGAGCTAGCGAAATCCAAACCCTCAGGAGGGCAGGGCAGAACGATTGCATCGGCCGCCGCTAGACAGTTGGTGGTTATTTGGCCGAGGGCCGGTGGTGTGTCGATAATCACCACATCGTAGTCGTTGAGGTGCGCGGCCAATCCCTTGTTCAGAATGTCCCAAAATTCGAAGTGGCGGTCCTTGAGCAGCATGGAAATGACTGCGAAATCCGAATCGGACAACGAAATCGACGCTGGCACCAAGTCAACGTTGTGCCAATACGTCTCGCGAATCGACCCGGCGAGTGACGATGCCTCGCCGTAAAATAGTGGTAGTAGCGTCTGGTCGTCATTGACCTCAGTTTCAGGGCTATAACCGAGCAGCTGCGTCGAGGAGCCCTGCGGATCTGAATCGATGACCAGAACCCGACGACCAAGCAGTGATAGCGCCTGCGCTGTCGCTACAGTGGTGGTCGTCTTCGTGACTCCGCCCTTGAAGTTTGCGATGGCATACACTCGCCCTCGTTTGCCCGGCGGGCGAGTGGGCCGCTTCGAAGTTGCTTGGATACACACGATGGCTTCTTCCAATGTGTATTCCTTTGCTCGGCCCGCTCCACGAGAAGTACCAGCCGGAAGCTTACCGTTTGCTGACAAGTACTTGAGGCGAGCCTTGTCGAGGCCGCACAACGTCGCGACACTTGCGCTCGTGAACATCGGTGCCTTTTTGCGTGGGTACGGCTCAAGCATCGCGTCCCGGATCTGATCGAGGACGTTCTCGGCTTGGGCCGCCAGCGCCATGATGTCGTCGACTGTCAAAGACTGATCCACTTCGGGCAGCCTGGTCGATATTGGCTCGATAGTGCTCACGGTTAGTGTCCTGGTAACTGGCGGGTTTCCCGGTTGTCGGCAAAAATGCGGCTAACCGGAGAATAAATGGGGAGCCGGTAAACTTCAAGTAAACTCTTAAGAGCCTATCGAGCCGACGCGACGTTCGTGAAAAAGTCCCGGCGGAAGTGCCTCCGTCAACGCGTGCAGCAGCATTGCCGTGCAGCGCGACGTGAATCAGGCCCGCGCAGAGCCGTGTTCGTGTGTTTGCGCGACGATGCTGCTGATCGTCGTCGCGATGGTCTGCTTGGCAGGTACGCGTCTGCACGGATCTGGACAGTGCTGCGCCCATGCAAGCCGCGGACGTGCTCGACTCGATCGAACTGACTTCGTTGCGCCGCAGGTCATAGAGCCGCGTCCTACGTGCTGACGCATAGTTCGCAGTGGCCGTCGCCATCGCGTTCCAGAACGCTTCGTCATTGCTTAGGCGCGCAATGATTCCGGTCGCTCGGAATGTGTGGTTGCCGAACTTTGTCCCGATTCCGGCTACGGTCGCGCACCGGTCCACCATCGAGTAAGCGTTGGCCTGCGGCAACGGAGAGCTGCCGAGCCGCCTCGCGTCGTGCGCAATAGCGGTCGGAAAAATTGCAAGGTAAGCCGCATCGGTACTTGGTCCGCGCAGTGCCACGGCCCGCGTCGCTACCACGCCGGAATGAGCGACATGACCCAAAAAATGACCGCCAGCATCCGCATAGGCAATGAACGCAGTACCGCACATACGCATTCACGACCTGAAAATAATAAACCTGTCAACTATCAATGCTGACAGGAAATACCAGAAAGGGGAATTTCGTTTCCGGTGCTTCGTAACATCTTGTAACTGAACATCTGGAAAAATGAATGTACTGTCATTGCTCCGATGAAAAAGCGCTTTATCCATAGCGGGTAATCATCTCGTTACGTGGGGTATCGGCGTCTCAAAGGGTTATGAAAGCGCGCTGAAGGGAGAAAACGTTTTCTGTGAAAAAAGTTCGCGCTCAACGAGAGTGACATCATTTTTACCGAATCAATGAAGATCTAATCGCGCTTCCGCGCTACGGAGGTCAGCCATGTTGTTTGTCGATAACGGTGACGTCGACACTTTCTTTCACCTCTCTACGGGCGGTGAAAATCCATTTTGGAGTATCGGGGGCGACAGCGATGCGCTTCGGTTGGGCGGTTCGGTCGACTGTTCAGACATCGCATGCAAATTAAATCCCGTTGATGCGGCGAAAATTCGGTCCTTGACCACTGAACCTCAAGAAGTGCCGTGTTCGCTGACGTTTTACGGACAACAATTCGATGTCATCTTGGTTGGCCGGCGAATTGCAGAAAATAAATGGCGAGGAATCGCATCGGCGCGCTCGCTGCTGAAGACAATGAATGCGTTGGTCGGTGAAATCGACGGAAGGGCGTACTACGGCACGCGGTGACTGTGACGCATCTCTAACGCCTGGTGAACGCTATGAAAGGAAACGCAGCTTTTCGTGATCTTGATGATCTATTGGGCACCACGAGTCCGGTCTGGAAATTCGCAAGCGATAGCTGCGTGCTCCAGCTATCCGCATCCGGCGAAGAGATTGGCCCAAGCGTTACCGTTGAGTTGAGTGCCCGTCAAGCCGAGCGCATTCGAAGCCTAACCGGGGTGACCGACGTATTAATTTTCGGCGTCACCATCCTTGGGAAGCGCTCCAAACTGCATCTCGTCGGCAAAAAGATTAATGCCTACGAATGGGCGGGCGTTGCTGCCCTGTTGATGGATTCGGAATCGGTCGCAGAGAATTCGATGCAGGCGCTGGCCTTTGCGGAAGGTATCGTGTCGGAAGTAAACGCGATTGTTGTTGTCCTCGACAGAGCCGGCAGGATACATCGATTCAATAAAAAGGCGG
>NZ_PNYA01000002.1 GCF_002879885.1 Trinickia dabaoshanensis | reverse complement strand
GAGTTGGTACCACCCCTTCCCATCCCGAACAGGACCGTGAAACGACTCCACGCCGATGATAGTGCGGATTGCCCGTGTGAAAGTAGGTAATCGTCAGGCACCCAATGCTAAGAAACCCCCGAAAGCCTAGCGCTCTCGGGGGTTTTTGCTTTGGCAGTATCGAACATCAAGCAACGCTCGCCAGCTCCTCACCGACGAGCGCGCCGCTCGGTTACTTCTTGATTCCTTCCGCGAGATACCGCTCGGCGAGTTTCACCCAGTATGTCGTTCCAACGGGCAGCAATTCATCGTTGAAATCGTAGCTCGCGTTATGCAGCATGCACGGCCCGGCGCCGTGGCCGGCATCGCGATGTCCGCCGTCGCCGTTCCCGAGAAATGCATAGCAGCCGGGCCTCGCCTGCAGCATGAATGCGAAGTCCTCGGCGCCCATGGTCGGCTCCGTATGGTCCTCGACGTTTTGCTCGCCGACGATCTCGCGCATCACTTCCACCGCGAAACGCGTCTCGTCGCTGCTATTGATCGTGGGCGGATAATTGCGGTTGAAGGTGACCGTCGCCGAACAATCGAACGCCGACGCCGTTGCTTCGGCCACCTTGGACATTTTCGATTCGATCAGATCGAGCGTTTCAGTCGTAAACGTACGCACGGTTCCAGCAAGCCATGCATCGTTCGGAATCACGTTGACCGCGTCGCCCGCATGGATCTGCGTGATGGAAAGCACGGCGGTATCGATCGGTTTCTTATTGCGCGTGATGATGCTTTGCAGCGCGTTGCCGATCTGTATTGCCGCGAACACGGGATCGTGGCCGTTATGCGGCATCGCGGCGTGTGCTCCTACGCCCCTCACGTCGATTCTGAATTCATTGCTCGACGCCATGATCGGCCCTTCGGTCACGCCAAAGGTACCCGCCGGCATCCCGGGCCAGTTATGTATCCCGAACACCGCATCGACGGGGAAGCGCTCGAACAAGCCATCCTCGATCATGGCTCGCGCGCCGGCACCGCCTTCCTCGGCCGGTTGAAAGATGAAAACGATCGTGCCGTCGAACCGGCCATGCTGCGCCAGGTGCCGAGCGGCGCCAAGCAGCATCGCGGTGTGGCCATCATGGCCGCAAGCGTGCATCTTCCCAGGCGCTTGAGACCGATGCTCGAACGTGTTGATTTCCTGGATCGGCAACGCATCCATATCGGCCCGCAATCCGATCGAGCGCGTGCCGCTTCCTCGCTGGAGCACGCCGACGACCCCGGTTTTGCCCAATCCGCGCTCAACGCGCAGCCCCCATTTTTCGAGCGACTGAGCGACGAGTTCCGCTGTACGCGTTTCTTCGTAGCGCAATTCGGGATGGGCGTGGATGCTTCGTCGCAGCGATTGGATTTCGTCTCGCGCGGCCAAGACTTCAGGAATGAGTTTCATGATGCGTTCGACAGTGGGGATGGGGTTCTAGAACTAAAAACACCTAAAATATGCATTGGTATCGAACGAACCATTCTACGCTCAACGGCGCCCTGACAATTTGCTGCAGGCTAGAGGCTCGAACGGTCTAAAATCACCGGCCTACCGCAGCACCATCCCTCTAACGGAACGCAGTGATGAATGCGCCCACCGAATTTGCCCGCGCCGTTTGCCCCCACGATTGCCCCGATACGTGCGTGATGCGAGTCACGGTCGTCGACGGCAAGGCGATCAAGGTAGTAGGCGACACGGACCATCCGCCCACTCAGGGCGTGCTTTGTACCAAGGTGAGTCGCTATGCCGAGCGCACTCACCACGCCCAGCGCTTGACCACGCCGTTGAAGCGCGTCGGCCGAAAGGGCGAGGGGCGCTTCGAGCCGATCGGCTGGGACGAGGCGCTCGCCTTGGCCGCAACGCGGCTATCCGAGATCGTTCGTCGCGAGCCGCAAGCGCTTTTGCCGTACAGCTATGCCGGCACGATGGGGCTCGTGCAAGGTGAAAGCATCGCGCAACGTTTCTTCCACAAGCTGGGTGCGTCCCAGCTCGACCGCACGATTTGCTCGGCAGCCGGCGCGGCGGGGCTCAAATATACCTATGGTGCGCCCGTCGGTATGCATCTCGAATTTTTCGAGGAGAGCGAGCTGATTTTGATATGGGGCGCCAATCCGATCGCATCGAGTCTGCATTTTTGGACCCGCGCGCAAGAGGCGAAGCGGCGTGGCGCACGGCTCGTGGCGATCGACCCGTATCGCTCGCTGACCGCGGAAAAGTGCCACCAGCATATCGCTTTGCGTCCCGGCACCGACGGCGCGTTCGCCCTCGGAATGATGCATGTCTTGATCGCCGAAAACCTGATCGACCATGCTTATGTCGAGGCGCACACAGTCGGATTCGAGGCGCTGAAGGAGCGCGCATCGGCCTATCCGCCGGCACGGGTCGCGCAAATTTGCGGCGTCGACGAACAGGAACTGATCGAACTCGCCCGGCTTTACGGCAAGACCCGCAAATCGGCCATTCGTCTGAATTACGGCATGCAGCGGGTGCGCGGCGGCGGCAACGCGACGCGCGCGATCGCTTGCTTGCCTTCTCTGACGGGCGCTTGGCGTGACCGTGCGGGCGGCTTGTTGCTGTCGACATCGGGTTGGGTGCCGTTCGATACCGCGGCATTGCAGCGTCCCGATTTGATGCCGGGCTGGCCGGGCAAGCTGCCGCGCGTGATCAATATGAATGCGATCGGCGACGCGCTGCTCCACGAGGGTGATGCATCGTTCGGCCCCAAGATCGAAGCCGTTGTCGTCTACAACTCCAATCCCGTCGCCGTGGCGCCCGATTCCGCGCGTGTGGCCGCGGGTTTTGCGCGCGAAGATCTGTTCACGATCGTGCTCGAGCATTTCCAGACCGACACGGCCGACTACGCCGATCTCGTCTTGCCCGCCACGACACAGCTCGAGCATTTCGACGTGCATCGCGCTTATGGCCACACCTACGTCATGGTCAACGAGCCGGCGATCAAGCCGGTCGGCCAAGCGCGCCCGAATACGGAAATTTTCCGGGGACTTGCGCGCCACATGGGCTTGGACGAGCCCGCGCTGTTCGAAAGCGACGAAACCGTCGGACGTAACGCGCTGCGTTGGGACGATCCCACGCTCGAGGGCGTCGATTGGGCCAAGCTCAATGAAGCAGGGTGGGCCAAGCTCAAGTTGCCCGACGCGCCGTTTGCGAACGGCGGCTTCCGAACGCCGTCGGGAAAATGCGAATTCGCGAGTTCGCTGCTGGCCACGGAAGGTAAGGATCCGCTACCCGATTACTTGCCGCCCTATGAATCGCACGATGGTTCGCCCGAACTCGCGGCGCGATACCCGCTCGCGATGATTTCGCCGCCCGCTCGTCATTTCCTGAACAGCACGTTCGTCAACATCGACAGTCTGCGCGACGTCGAACGCGAGCCGCGGCTCGATATTCATCCGATCGATGCCGCTGCCCGCGGCATCGCCGACGGCGAGAACGTCCGCATTCGCAACGACCGCGGAGCGTTCGTCGCCCGAGCTCGAGTATCGCACCGCGCTCGCGAGGGCGTCGTCGTCGGCCTATCGATTTGGTGGAAGAAGCTTGCACCCGACGGGTGCAACGCAAACCAGGTGACGAGCCAAGCGCTGACCGATCTCGGCGGCTCGGCCACGTTTTACGATTGTCTCGTCGAAGTCGAGCGCCTTGATGTCTGAATGTTGTGCAAGCGGTTTTCTTGCAGTTCGAATTCGATATCTAATCCGGTTGTTTCTACCGGGACGACCGGCTAGGATGCTTTTTTTAGCACGACCATTCGAAAATTAAGGGAGACGCCGCATGGAAAAAGTTTGGTTGAAGTCGTACCCGCCCGGCGTCCCAGCCGAAATCGACCCGTCCGCCTACGGTTCGGTCGGTGAATTGCTGGAGGAAAGCTTCCGGCAATATCGCGCGTCGCCCGCGTTCGCCTGCATGGGCAAAGCGATCACCTACGGGGAGCTCGACGCGCTTTCACGCAAAGTCGCCGCTTGGTTCCAGTCCAAGGGGCTCGCGCGCGGCGCGCGTATCGCGATCATGATGCCGAACGTGCTCCAGTATCCGGTCGTGCTGGCCGCCGTTCTGCGCGCGGGCTATGTCGTCGTCAACGTCAATCCGCTCTACACGCCGCGCGAACTCGAACATCAACTGAAAGACAGCGGGGCCGAGGCCATCGTTCTGCTCGAAAATTTCGCGGTCACGCTGCAGGCCGTCGTACGCAACACCGCGATCAAGCACGTGGTGGTGGCGTCGATGGGCGATTTGATGGGCGCCAAGGGGTTCATCGTCAACTTCGTCGTGCGGCGCGTGAAGAAGATGGTGCCGGCCTGGAGTCTGCCGGGCCATGTGAAGTTCAACGATATCGTGGCCGAAGGCGGGCGGCTTACGTTCGCGCCGGCCGCGTTGACGCGCGACGATGTGGCGTTCCTCCAATATACCGGTGGCACGACCGGCGTCGCCAAAGGCGCGACGCTGACGCACGGCAATATCGTTGCCAACGTGCTGCAATCGGCGGCATGGCATGAGCCGGCCCATGCGCTGCACCAGGACGTGACCCAGATCGTGAATGTCATCGCCTTGCCGCTCTATCACATCTACGCACTGACGGTTTGCGCGTTTCTGACTATACGGACGGGTGGTTTGGGGGTGCTGATTCCGAATCCCCGCGACATCGGCGGCATGATCAAGCAGTTGAAAGGCTACAAGATCAATACGTTCCCGGCGGTCAATACGCTGTACAACGCGATGCTCAACCACCCGGACTTCGGCAAACTCGATTTCTCGAAGCTGCTGGTCGCCAACGCGGGGGGCATGGCCCTGCAAGAAGCGGTGGCCAAGCGGTGGTACGAGCGTACGCACGTGCCCGTCATCGAAGGGTACGGCCTGTCGGAAACCTCCCCGAGCGCGTGCTGTAATCCCGTGACGGCAACGGAGTTCAGCGGCACGATCGGTTTGCCGATCCCGTCGACCGAACTGTCGATTCGCGACGACGACGGTAACGAAATGCCCATCGGGCAGCCGGGCGAGATTTGTATCCGCGGGCCGCAAGTGATGGCCGGCTATTGGAATCGGCCCGACGAAACGGCCAAGGTCATGACGGCCGACGGCTTCTTCAAGACCGGTGACATCGGCATCATGGACGAGCGCGGCTACTTCAAGATCATCGACCGGAAGAAGGACATGATTCTCGTGTCGGGATTCAACGTCTATCCGAACGAAATCGAGGACGTCGTCGCCAAACATCCGGGCGTACTCGAAGTGGCCGCCGTCGGTGTGCCCGACGAGCACTCGGGAGAAGCGGTCAAGCTCGTCATCGTGAAGCGGGACCCCGCGCTGACGCAGGCCGACGTCGTCGCGTTCTGCAAAGAGCAACTGACGGGCTACAAGCGGCCGAAGATCGTCGAATTCCGCACGGAACTGCCGAAGACGAACGTCGGGAAGATCCTGCGACGCGAGCTGCGCGACGCGGCGGTCCCGCCCGCCGCGTGCCCCGCCGCCGCGGTGGCCCACGAACGTAGCGCATAACCGCGCATAGCCGGGCCTAGCCGCGCCTAAGTGTCGCGTCGCGGCAAAAGCGCCCATGCTATATGCATCGCACAACATCGTCTAAAATGCACGATTGACCGCGGTTTTGCTCTGAACTAAGCGTGGGCCATGCGCCCGCGCCTGGTGCCGCGGGGAGGTGCCGCACGGCGAGCCGCTTCCGGCCGCCAATTTGCCGCACCGCATGGAGAGTGCAATGACGTTGGACGAGTTGATTACCGAGTTTGACCGCGGGCTGCGTTCGATCGCCGGCGTGAGCCGCATGAGTAGGCCGGTGCCTCAGCCCATATCCGAGCCGCTTGACGCGGCGCCCGCCGCAGCGGCGCCCGACCTGACGCTTGCAGAGCGCGCACACTCGGCAGGGCTCATGCGCGTGAATCACGTGGGGGAGATATGCGCCCAAGCGCTATATCAAGCGCAAAAGCTCGCCACGCGCAGTCCCACGCTGAAAGACGCATTCGAGCACGCGGCCCAAGAGGAAGAAGATCACCTCGCATGGACGGCCTCGCGGTTGCGCGAACTCGATTCGCGTCCCAGTTTGCTCAATCCGCTTTGGTACACGGGCGCCCTTGCGATCGGTTTCGCGGCCGGATGCCTCGGCGATAAAGTGAGCCTCGGCTTCATGGCCGAAACCGAACGCCAGGTTGAACGGCATTTGGAGGGCCATCTGAGTACGCTGCCCGAAGCCGATCGTCATTCGCGCGCGATCGTCTCGCAAATGCGCGACGACGAGCGCACGCACGGGCAATCGGCCACCGACGCCGGCGGTGTGGAGTTGCCGATGCCGGTGAAGGCGCTGATGCGCGCGGCCTCCAAGGTCATGACCCAGACGGCTTACTACGTTTAATGCGCAGTGGGAGCGGCGCGCTCGCGTCGCTCGTCGATTTACCCCGACCGATCCACTTTCCCATCCCGCCCTTGATCGCGCCGCACGCTTGCCGTGCCGGTGCCTGCCGCGAGCTTTTCACGTATCACATTCACAAAATGCAGTAGTTCTTTCTTTTATAACGTTTTTCGGTTTCTCACCCCCGCATGAAGGGACTCACGTAAGTCCTTGTTCTAACAAACAAAATTCGCTGAAAAAACTGTTTTCTCCCTTGACCCGCTTGGGGCGTTCCTCTAAAGTGGGAGACAGTGTGAGAAAGTGTATTTTTGTGGATTGTTCGGATCATTCCGAGCCGTTTTCGAGGGATGGAGCGTAGGGCTCCGAACGGGAGAGAAGAGTGTTTCAAGGGGCGTCGGCGCTGACGCTCGATGCGAAGGGGCGGATGTCCGTGCCCTCTCGGTATCGCGAAGCGCTGCAAGGCGAGGCACAAGGACGGGTGACGCTCACGAAGCACCCGGACGGCTGCCTATTGCTGTTTCCCCGTCCCGAATGGGAAGTCTTCCGCACCAAGATCGCCGCGTTGCCGATGGATGCCCATTGGTGGCGGCGCATTTTTCTCGGTAACGCCTCCGACGTCGATCTCGATAGCGCGGGACGCATTCTCGTCTCGCCGGAATTGCGCATGGCCGCAGGGCTGGAAAAGGAAATCATGTTGCTCGGCATGGGAAGCCACTTCGAACTGTGGGATGCGCAGACCTACGCCGCCAAGGAACAGGCGGCGATGGCGCAAGGGATGCCCGATGCGCTGAAGAATTTCACGTTTTGATCGCGGGTTGAAATAGGGCGCTGCGATGGGAAACGAATTGCAGCATCGCACGGTGCTGCTGGAAGAAGCGGTGGATGCGTTGGTGACCCGCGTGGACGGCGTCTATGTAGACGGCACGTTCGGCCGCGGCGGCCATAGCCGGGCGGTACTCGCGAAATTGAGCGAGGCCGGCCGGCTGATCGCATTCGACAAGGATCCGCAAGCGATCGCGACGGCGCGCGCGATCGAAGATCCGCGCTTCACGATCGTGCACGAAAGTTTTGCGTCGTTGGCGCCGGCGCTGGCGACGCGGGGTATCGAGCGGGTCGCCGGCGTATTGCTGGACTTGGGCGTGTCGTCGCCGCAACTGGACGACCCAGCGCGCGGTTTCAGCTTCCGTGCGGACGGTCCGCTCGATATGCGGATGGATCCGACGCGAGGCGAGTCCGCGGCCGAATGGCTTGCTCGAGCGAGCCAGCAGGAACTGACGGAGGTCATTCGAGATTATGGGGAAGAACGGTTTGCTGTTCAGATTGCAAAGGCGCTTGTTGCTCGCCGGGCAGAGTCCGACCGTCTTGGGCCTCTCGACAGCACGGGCGAGCTTGCCGAAATCGTGGCTCGCGCAGTCAAGACCCGTGAGAAGGGCAAGGATCCGGCCACCCGCACCTTTCAGGCTATACGGATTTACGTCAATCAAGAGCTTGCGGAGCTGCAAGTCGTTTTAGAGGCGGCGTTCGCGTCGTTGGAGCAAGGGGGGCGGCTGGTCGTGATCAGCTTTCATTCGCTCGAGGATCGAATCGTGAAGCGATTCATGCAGGCTCACGCGAGTGGGCCTGCGATCGACCGTCGCTTGCCGATTCGTGCCGTCGATCTGCCCGCTGCGCCTCTGAGAATCATCGGGCGCGTATTTGCCGGCGCCGCCGAACTCGAGTCCAACCCGCGTGCCCGCTCGGCGGTCATGCGCGTCGCGGAGCGCGTCGCGCCATGAGCCGCCTCAACATATTTCTGCTCTTCGTCGTTTTGGGTTGTGCGCTTTCCGTCGTCAATTCCACGAACCAGCAGCGGCAGTTGTTCGTGCAATTGGAGCGTGCGCAGTCCGAAGAGCATCAGCTGCAGCAGGACTACGCTCAGTTGCAGTATCAGCAAAGCGCCTTGTCGAAGACCTCGCGCATCGAGCAGCTCGCAACCGCCTCGCTGAAAATGCAGCCCGCCTCGACGGGCGAAACGCAATTCTTGACCCTCGCTCCCGGTGCCAACCAGGCCGAGAACGCGCCGATCCCGATCCTCGCGGCCAGCGCCGCGGCGCCGCTTTCGCGGGCGGGTAAGGGGGCGAGCAATGCTGTGAGCCGTGCCGCCCGTCGGGGAGGCGCGCGATGAAGCACGCGGCCAAGACGAAGAGCGTCACGTTCTCCGCGAGCCCGGTCCTCTCGGTGCGTTTGCCGATGTGGCGCTCGAAGCTCGTCGTCTTTATGCTCTTCACCGCCTTCGTGGCGCTCGCGGCTCGCGCGTTCTGGATCCAAGGTCCGGGCAATGCCTTCTATCAGAAGCAAGGCGAGATCCGCTACGAACGCACGATCGAATTGCCTTCCACGCGCGGCAAGATTCTCGATCGAAACGGCCTCGTGCTCGCCACGAGCTTGCCGGTGCGGGCCATCTGGGCGATTCCGGAATCGGTGCCCGAGGATCTCGATCCTGCCAAGCTGGCCGCGCTGGGCGCGTTGCTCGGCATGACGCAAAAAGAACTGCACAAGAAATTTTCCGAGGACAAGACGTTCGTCTACGTGAAGCGCCAAGTGCCTATCGACGTGGCCGCGAAGATCGAGGCGCTGAAGATTCCGGGCATCTATCAGCGCACCGAATACAAGCGTTTCTATCCCGAGGGTGAAATTACGGCTCACTTGGTCGGTTTCACCAATATCGAGGACGAAGGCCAGGAAGGCGTCGAACTGTCCGATCAGAAGCTGCTCGCGGGCACGCCGGGGATGCGCCGTGTAATCAAGGACCGGCTCGGGCACATCATCGAGGACGTCGACGAGCAAGTCGTGCCGCACGACGGCAAAGACGTCGAATTGTCGATCGACAGCAAGATTCAGTACATCGCGTACTCGGATCTGAAGGCGGCCGTCGAGAAATCGAAGGCGAAAGCCGGCGCGGCCATGGTCATCGATGTCCGTACCGGCAACGTGCTGGCGCTCGTCAACTACCCGACCTACAACCCGAACGATCGCTCGCACCTGACCGGCGAGCAATTGCGCAATCGGGCGCTCACGGACGTATTCGAGCCGGGCTCGATCATGAAGCCGTTCACGGTTTCGCTCGCGCTCGACTTGCACCGCGTGACGCCCGACACGCGCGTGGATACCGGCAACGGCCGCTTCGTGCTCGATGGCGCCCCGATCACCGACGACAGCGCGAACGGTGTGCTGACCATCGGCGGCGTCATCCAGAAGTCGAGCAACATCGGCGCGACGAAGATCGCGCTGACGCTCAAGCCGGAAGAGATGTGGAATATGTATACGAGCATCGGGCTCGGGCAGGCACCGAAGGTCGGTTTCCCCGGTGCGGCTGCCGGCCGGCTGCGGCCCTGGAAAAGCTGGCGCCGCATCGAGCAGGCGACGATGTCGTACGGCTATGGTTTGTCGGTCTCGCTGTTCCAGCTCGCGCGTGCCTATACCGCGATCGCGCATGACGGTCAGCTCATGCCCGTGTCGATTTTCAAAACGGACCCGAACCAGGTCGTGACGGGACCGCAGATCTTCTCCCCGACGACGGCGCGCGAAGTGCGCACGATGCTCGAATCGGTCGTGACCGCCGACGGTACGTCGCCCGAGGCAGCCGTGCCGGGTTACCGTGTCGGCGGCAAGAGCGGCACCGCGTACGTGCACTCGGGGCGCGGTTACGATCGGTCGAAGTACCGGGCGTCGTTCGTCGGCATGGCGCCGATGCCGAATCCGCGCATCGTCGTCGCCGTCTCGATCGACCAGCCGACGGCGGGCAGCCACTTCGGCGGCTATGTGTCCGGTCCGGTGTTCTCCGGCATCGTCGGCGATACGATGCGGGCGCTGAACGTGCCGCCCGATATGCCCGTCAAGCAACTGGTCGTATCCGACGATTCGTCCAAGGCCGCCGCCGTCACCGCCGGCAAGACCGCTGCCGTGATGTCCGCACGGGCGATGACGGTATCGGCCGCCACCCACGCCCACCCCGGAGTCGTTCGATGAGTGCGCCCGTGAACGAGGACGCCATGCACCGGGAAATCGCCGATGCGCTCGCCTGGCTGCGCGCACACGCGGCCCCCGGCGCTCAATTGCACGCCGACTCGCGCACGCTCGCGGCCGGCGACGTCTTTTTCGCTTATGCCGTAGATGGCGCCGATAGCCGGGCGCATATCGCGAGCGCTTTCGAGCGCGGCGCGGCTGCGGTGCTGTTTCAGCCCG
This sequence comes from Trinickia dabaoshanensis, assembly GCF_002879885.1. Taxonomy (GTDB): domain Bacteria; phylum Pseudomonadota; class Gammaproteobacteria; order Burkholderiales; family Burkholderiaceae; genus Trinickia; species Trinickia dabaoshanensis. The sequence goes on along the minus strand of NZ_PNYA01000002.1, from coordinate 369,213 downwards.
AGGGTTTCTCGGGCACCGTCGATCCCGCGCGCACGCACGCGGTGCCGCAACTCGATCGCTTGGCGGGCGAAATCGCGAGCCGCTGGTACGGCGCGCCGAGCGAGTCCATGCGCATGATCGGCGTGACGGGTACCAACGGCAAGACTTCGTGCTCGCAATGGATCGCCGCGGCGCTGACGGCGCTTGGCGAGCCGTGCGCGGTCATCGGCACGCTCGGAACCGGCATGTGGGGGCATCTCGCCCACACCGGGTTCACGACGCCCGATGCGCCTCAGATGCAGCGTTCGCTCGCGCAATTGGCGGCGGCGGGCGCGCGTGCCGTGTCGATGGAGGTGTCGTCGCATGCCCTGCATCAGGGCCGCGTGAACGGCACGGCCTTCGACATCGCCTTGTTCACCAATCTGACGCAAGATCACCTCGACTATCACCGTACGTTCGAAGCGTATGAAGCCGCGAAGTCCAAACTGTTCGACTGGCCGACGCTGAAGGCGGCGGTCATCAATCGCGACGATGCCGCCGGGCGCCGGTTGATCGCGCGGACGCAACCGCGCATGCCGACGATCGTCTACGGCATCGGGGCGGCGAGCGATGCGCCGAGCGCCCATGCCGCGCTCGTCGCGACGAACGTGCGCGCCACCGCGACCGGCACCGCCTTCCATTTGGCGTCGGATTGGGGCGCGGCCGAGGTCGAAGTCGGTACGCTCGGCGAATTCAACGTCAGCAATCTGCTCGGCGTGCTCGGCGCGCTTTTAGCCGCCGATGTTCCTTTGGGCGACGCGCTCGCGCAACTCGCCAAGCTCGAGCCGGTCAATGGCCGGATGCAGCGCCTGGGCGGGCGCATCGCGAGCGACGAGCCGCTCGTCGTCGTCGACTACGCCCACACGCCCGATGCGCTCGAGAAGACGCTCGCCGCGCTGCGGCCGATGGCGCAAGCGCGCGGCGGCCAACTCGTGTGCATGTTCGGCTGTGGCGGCGATCGCGACGCGACCAAGCGTCCGCTGATGGGCGCGATTGCCGAGCGATTGGCCGATGCCGTCGTGGTGACGAGCGACAACCCGCGCAGCGAAAATCCCGCATCGATCATCGATCGGATCGTTGCGGGCATGACGCAGCCGGACCGGGCGCGCCGCATCGAGGATCGCGCGAACGCGATCTTGCAAGCGGTGCGCGGCGCGGCGCGCGAGGACGTCGTGCTGCTGGCCGGCAAGGGTCACGAAGCCACACAGGAAATCATGGGCAAGAAGCGTGTTTTTTCGGATCAGGATCACGCTCGGCTCGCGCTCGCCGCGCGCGCGACGCATTCGCGCGGAGGCGAGCAATGACGATGTTCACGCTAGGCGAAGCCGCTCAATGGATCGCGGGCGCGACCGTCCATGGCGATCGGGCGACCGCCGTCGAGCGGGTCGGTACCGATAGCCGCACGACGGGCCCGGGCGAGTTGTTCGTCGCGCTCAAAGGCGAGCGCTTCGATGCGCACGAGTTTTTGGCCGACGTTCGCACGCGCGGCGCCAGCGCGGTGCTCGCGCAACGGCTGCCGCACGACTGGCAGGGGCCGGCGCTGCTCGTGCCCGATACGCGCGTGGCGCTCGGCGAACTGGCGCGCGGCTGGCGCAGCCGCTTCACGTTGCCGCTCGTCGCCGTGACGGGCAGCAACGGCAAGACGACGGTCAAGGAGATGATCGCGTCGATCTTCGCTGAGGCGGTTGGCGAATCGGCGCGGCTCGCCACGGCCGGCAACTTCAACAACGACGTGGGATTGCCGCTGACGTTGCTGCGGTTGAATGCGACCCACCGGCTCGCGGTTATCGAAGTGGGCATGAATCACCCGGGCGAAACCGATGTGCTCGCGAAGATCGCGTTGCCGACGATCGCGCTCGTGAACAACGCACAGCGCGAACACCAAGAATTCATGGCGACGGTCGAGGCCGTCGCGCTCGAACACGCAAGCGTGATTCACGCCCTGCCGAAGGACGGCGTTGCCGTCTTTCCGGCCGACGACGCCTACGCGGGTATCTGGCGCATCGCCGCGACGGGGAACCGTATCGTCGACTTCGCGCTCGAAGACGCTTCGGGTAACCGGGCTGCTGCCGCAGCCGCGGTGACAGGCGTGCTCGAAGGCAACCGTTTGCGCGCGCGCACGCCGGCCGGCCCGTTCGAAGCGACGTTGCAGGTGCTCGGCGACCACAACGCGCGCAATGCGCTCGGAGCCACGGCCGCGGCCGTCGCCGCCAACGTGCCGCTCGACGCGATCGTGCGTGGACTCGAAGCGTTCACGCCGGTCAAAGGCCGGTTGCAAGCCAAGCGTGCGATCGCGGGCCCGCTAGCGGACGCGACGGTGATCGACGACACGTACAACGCGAACCCCGATTCGATGCGCGCGGCCATCGACGTGTTGGCCGCCGCTGCCGCACCGCGTGTGCTCGTCATGGGCGACATGGGTGAGGTGGGCGACAACGGACCGCAGTTTCATCGTGAAGTCGGCGCTTATGCGCGCGAGCGCGGCATCGATGCGCTCGTCGCACTGGGCGACGCGGCGCGCGACTCGTGCGCGGCGTTCGGTGCGGGGCAAGGTGCCGCGCACCATTTCGACGACGTGTCCGCACTCGTCGAGTACTTGCTGCAAGCGGGCTTTGGATCGAGCGCGACCCTGCTCGTGAAAGGCTCGCGTTTTATGCGGATGGAACGCGTCGTCGAGGCGCTCACCGTTCAACCGTCACCCAACGTGCCGGGCGTCGCGCCCGGCACGCACTGAAAGAGAAGGACAAGCATGCTGCTGGTGCTGGCGCAATGGCTGCAGAACGACGCAAGCTTTTTGCGCGTATTCGGCTATCTGACGTTTCGCGCGGTGATGGCCACCATCACCGCGCTCGTGATCGGGCTCGTCTGCGGGCCGTGGGTGATTCGCAAGCTGACCGAGATGAAGGTAGGGCAAGCGGTGCGAACCGACGGGCCGAAGACGCACCTGGTCAAATCGGGCACGCCGACGATGGGCGGCGTGCTGATTCTGATCGGCATCGCCGTGTCGACGCTGCTCTGGGCCGATCTGACCAATCGCTTCATTTGGATCGTGATTCTCGTGACGTTCGGCTTCGGCGTGATCGGCTGGGTCGACGATTATCGCAAAGTCGTCTACAAGGACCCGCGCGGCATGTCGTCGCGCGAGAAGTATTTCTGGCAATCGGTGATTGGCTTGTTCGCCGCGGTTTATCTCGCCTTCAGCGTGTCGGAGGCGAGTAACGTGCGCGTGTTCGATCTGTTCATGGCCTGGGTGCGCAGCGGCTTGTCGATGGGGCTGCCCGCGCGCGCCGATTTGATGCTGCCGTTCTTGAAGTCGATCAGCTATCCGCTGGGCGTTTGGGGCTTCATCGCGCTGACTTATCTTGTCATCGTCGGTGCGAGCAACGCGGTCAATCTGACCGACGGTCTCGATGGCCTCGTGATCATGCCCGTCGTGCTCGTCGGCGCGTCGCTCGGCGTATTCGCCTATGTGATGGGTAGCTCGGTGTATTCGAAGTACTTGCTGTTTCCGCATATCCCCGGCGCGGGCGAACTGCTGATCTTCTGCTCGGCGATGGGCGGGGCCGGGCTCGCGTTCCTCTGGTACAACACGCACCCCGCGCAGGTGTTCATGGGCGACGTCGGCGCCCTCGCGCTCGGCGGCGCGCTCGGCACCATCGCCGTGATCGTGCGGCAAGAGATCGTGCTGTTCATCATGGGCGGCATTTTCGTGGCCGAAACGCTCTCGGTCATGCTGCAAGTGGTGTGGTTCAAGTACACGAAGAAGCGCTACGGCGAAGGGCGGCGCATCTTCAAGATGGCGCCGCTGCATCACCATTTCGAGTTGTCGGGCTGGAAGGAGACGCAAGTCGTCGTCCGCTTTTGGATCATCACGTTGATGCTGTGCCTGTTCGGGCTATCGACGTTGAAGCTGCGCTAACGACGCGCGGCGCGCACAAAGGAAAAGGAAAAGCTAGCGATGTTCGGCGAGATGTTTCGTGATCGGCAACGGCCGATGGTGCTCGTGCTGGGGCTCGGTGAGTCGGGCCTTGCGATGGCGCGCTGGTGTTCGCGCCAGGGGTGCCGTTTGCGCATCGCCGATACGCGCGAGGCGCCGCCGAATCTGCCGGCGCTCGCCACGCACGACATCGACGCGCAGTTCGCCGGTGGTCCGTTCTCGCCCGCGCTGCTCGACGACGGGATCGAACTCGTCGCATTGAGCCCGGGTCTCTCGCCGCTTGCGCAAGACCTCGCACCGCTCATCGCAAGCGCGCGCGAACGCGGCATTCCGGTATGGGGCGAGCTCGAATTTTTCGCGCAGGCCCTCGCGCATCTGGGCGAAAGCGGCTACGCACCGAAGGTCGTCGCGATCACGGGAACGAACGGCAAGACGACCACGACGAGCATGACCGGGCTACTGTGCGAACGCGCAGGCAAGAAGGTGGCCGTCGCGGGCAACATCAGCCCGTCGTTGCTCGATCGGTTGATGGATGCGATCGACACGGCGGCGTTGCCCGACGTGTGGGTGCTCGAGCTGTCGAGCTTCCAGCTCGAAACCGCGCATTCATTTGCCCCCGATGCGGCAACCGTGCTGAACATCACGCAAGATCATCTCGACTGGCATGGCGGACTCGACGCCTATGCCGCCGCGAAAGGACGCATCTTCGGGCCGAATACGGTGCGAGTGCTCAATCGCGACGACGCGCGCACGATGGCGTTCGCGTCGGGCGCCGTTGCGTCGGGGCAGGCTACGTGCATCACCTTCGGCCTGAACGAGCCCACGCGATTGGGCGACTACGGCCTCGTGCTCGAGAACGGCATCAACTGGCTCGCGCAGGCGCGCGAGCGCGAGCCGTCGGACGAGACGGCGAGCCCGCGCCGCCGCAAGCAAGAAGCGGCCGTGCCCGCCGACCTCGCGATGACGCGCCTCATGCCGGCCGACGCGCTGCGCGTTCGCGGCCTGCACAACGCGGCCAACGCGCTCGCGGCGTTCGCGCTGGCACGCGCGATCGGGTTGCCGGCGGCGCCGCTGCTCCATGCATTACGTGAATATCGCGGCGAGCCGCATCGTGTGGAATTGATCGCCTCGATCGACGGTGTCGACTTCGTCGACGACAGCAAGGGCACGAACGTCGGCGCGACCGTTGCCGCGCTCGACGGACTGGCTCAGCGCGTCGTGCTGATTGCCGGCGGCGACGGTAAAGGACAGGATTTCGCGCCGCTCGCACGCCCTGTGGCGCGGTGGTGCCGCGCGGTGATGCTGATCGGTCGCGATGCGCCGCAACTGCGCGAAGCGCTCACCGAGACCGGCGTCATGCTGGCCGACCATCCTACGCTCGAGGCTGCGACGCAAGCGGCGGCCGCACTTGCCGAGCCGGGCGACGCGGTGCTGCTCTCGCCGGCCTGCGCGAGCCTCGACATGTTCACCAACTACGCGCATCGCGCCGCCGTGTTCCGCGACACGGTCGAGGAGATCGCGGCCCAGCGGGGGACGATGCTATGAGTTGGCTCGATCGCTTCGGCTCCCACCTGACGCCGTCGCGCGATGCGGCGGGCGGCGCTAAATCGGCGAAAATCGCGGGCGCCGCTTCGTCCGGCATGGGCGGGCTCGCGAGCGCCGTCAGCGGGATGCGTCCGATGCGCTCGCGCATGCTCGACTACGACCATGCGCTGCTGTGGGTCGTGATTGCCTTGCTCGGGCTCGGCGTAGTGATGGTCTATTCGGCCTCGATCGCCATGCCGGATTCGCCGAAGTACGCCGCGTACCACACCTATGCATTCTTGATGCGCCACGTCATTTCGGTGACCCTCGCCTCGGTGGTCGCGATCGTGACGTTCAAGATTCCGATCTCGGTTTGGGACAAGTACGCGCCCAAGCTTTTCCTGCTCGCGCTCGCCGCGCTCGTGATCGTGCTCATTCCGCACATCGGCAAAGGCGTGAACGGCGCGCGCCGATGGATTCCGCTCGGCCTCATGAACATGCAGCCTTCGGAAATCATGAAGCTCGCCGTCACCATTTATGCGGCGAACTACACGGTGCGCAAGCAAGAACACATGCATAGCTTCGCCAAGGGCTTTTTGCCGATGGGCTTCGCGGTGGGCGTCGTCGGCGCGCTGTTGCTGCTCGAGCCCGACATGGGCGCGTTCATGGTCGTCGCGGCGATTGCGATGGGCGTGCTCTTTCTCGGCGGGGTGAACGGCAAGCTGTTCGGCGGCCTCGTGGCCACGGCGGTGGGCACGTTTTCGATCCTGGTGTGGGCCTCTCCCTGGCGGCGCGAGCGGATTTTCGCTTACCTCGATCCGTGGGACGACCGCTACGCGCAAGGCAAGGCCTACCAATTGACGCACTCGCTGATCGCGTTCGGCCGCGGCGAGTGGTTCGGCGTCGGCCTCGGCGGCAGCGTCGAAAAGCTCAACTATCTGCCCGAAGCGCACACCGACTTCATCCTTGCCGTGATCGGCGAGGAGTTCGGCTTTATCGGCGTGCTGGTCGTCATCTTGCTGTTTTACTGGATCGTGCGCCGCGCGTTCGAGATCGGCCGGCAGGCGCTCGCGCTCGACCGAACGTTCGCCGGCCTCATGGCGAAGGGCATCGGCCTGTGGTTCGGCGCCCAAACGTTCATCAACATGGGCGTGAATCTCGGCTTGCTGCCGACAAAGGGGCTCACGCTGCCCCTCGTGAGCTACGGCGGCTCGGGGATCGTGCTCAACTGTGTCGCGCTGGCGGTCTTGATGCGGGTGGACTACGAGAACCGTGTGTTGATGCGTGGGGGAAAGGTATGAGCGCCACGCCGCAACACACGCTCTTGGTCATGGCCGGCGGAACCGGCGGGCACGTCTTCCCGGGGCTGGCGGTCGCGCATCGCATGCGCGCATGGGGCTGGCGCGTCGTTTGGCTCGGCAATCCTTCCGGCATGGAAGCGTCGCTCGTACCCAAACACGGCGTGCCGATGGAATTCGTTCGCTTCGGCGGGCTGCGCGGCAAAGGGCTCAAAACGAAGCTCATGCTGCCGCTGAATCTCTTGCGTGCCTGCTTGGAAAGCGCGCGCGTGCTCAAACGCGTGCAACCCGATGTCGTGCTCGGAATGGGCGGCTACATTACGTTTCCGGCCGGGGTCATGACGGCGCTGACCGGACGAGCCCTGGTGCTGCACGAACAGAACTCCGTGGCGGGGTTGGCGAACAAGGTGCTCGCCAAGCTGGCGCGCCGCGTATTGGTTGCGTTTCCCGATACGTTGCCCGGCGCCGAATGGACCGGCAATCCGCTGCGCGACGAACTGTGTCATGCGCAAGAGCCGAAGGCCCGCTATGCAAGCCGCACGGGGCCGCTGCGCGTGCTCGTCGTCGGCGGCAGCTTGGGGGCCGCGGCGTTGAACGAGTGTGTGCCGCGCGCGCTGGCCCTGCTCGCGCCGAACGAACGTCCGCACGTCATTCATCAAGCGGGCGCGAAGCACATCGACGCGTTGCAGGCCAATTACGCGCAAGCCGGTTTCGAACCCGGCGAGGCACTGCGCCTCGTGCCGTTCATCGACGACATGGCGGCCGCGTACGGCGAAGCCGACCTCGTCATTTGCCGCTCCGGCGCGATGACGGTGGCGGAGGTGGCGGCCGTGGGCGTCGCCGCGCTGTTCGTGCCGTTCCCGTATGCGGTGGATGACCACCAAAGCACGAACGCCCAATTTTTAGCATCGCAAACCGCCGCCGTGCTCGTGCAGCAACGCGATTTGTCGCCGGAAAATCTTGCGGATTGGCTGCGCAGCCAGACGCGCGAGACGCTCGCCGAGATGGCCGAGCGCGCGCGCTTGCTGGCCAAGCCCGAAGCCACCGATCGTGTCGCGCAGGTTTGCGCGGCCGTGGCGCTCGCGCGCCAAGAAGGAAAGTCATGAAACACATCGTCAAACATATTCACTTCGTCGGCATCGGCGGTGCCGGCATGTGCGGCATCGCGGAGGTGCTCGTCACGCTCGGCTATCGCGTGAGCGGATCGGATCTCGCCCGGAGCGCCTCGACCGACCGGCTCGCCTCGCTCGGCGCCCGCATCGAGATCGGCCACGCCGCCGAGCATATCGGCGACGCGGACGCCGTCGTCGTCTCCACGGCCGTGCGCAGCGACAACCCTGAGGTATTGGCCGCGCGCCGCAAGCGCGTGCCGATCGTGCCGCGTGCCGTGATGCTCGCGGAACTCATGCGCCTGAAGCAGGGCATCGCGATCGCCGGGACGCACGGCAAAACCACGACGACGAGCCTCGTCGCGAGCGTGCTCGCGGCGGGCGGGCTCGACCCGACCTTCGTCATCGGCGGCCGTCTCACGAGCGCGGGTGTCAATGCGCGCCTTGGCACCGGCGATTTCATCGTGGCCGAGGCGGACGAGTCCGATGCATCGTTCTTGAATTTGTTGCCCGTGATCGAAGTCGTCACGAACATCGACGAAGATCACATGGACACGTACGGGCACGACTTCGCCCGGCTCAAGCAGGCGTTCATCGAGTTCACGCACCGGTTACCGTTCTACGGCATTGCGGTGCTCTGCGTCGATTGCACGAACGTGCGTGAAATTCTTCCGTTCGTCTCGAAGCCGGTGATTCGCTACGGCTTCGCGCCCGATGCGCAGGTGCGCGCGATCAACGTTTTCGCGCGCGAGGGCAAGATGCATTTCACGGCGGTACGCGAAGGCGCGGCGCCGCTCGAGGTCGTACTGAACATGCCGGGCACGCACAACGTGCAAAACGCGCTGGCCGCGATCGCGATCGCCACGGAGCTCGAGATCGCCGATGCCGATATTCAGCGGGCGCTGGCGGAATTCACGGGCGTTGGACGCCGTTTTCAGCGCTATGGCGAAATGCGCGTGGCCGAGGGTGGCACCTATACGCTGATCGACGATTACGGTCATCACCCGGTGGAGATGGCGGCCACGATCGCCGCGGCGCGTGGCGCGTTCCCGGGCCAGCGGCTGGTGCTGGCGTTCCAGCCGCATCGTTTTACGCGCACGCGCGATTGCTTCGAGGATTTCGTCGGCGTGCTCTCGAGCGTCGATGCGCTCGTGCTGACGGAAGTCTATGCGGCCGGCGAAGCGCCGATCGTGTCGGCCGACGGTCAAGCGCTCGCGCGTGCGGTTCGCGCGGCGGGCAAAGTGGATCCGGCATTCGTCGCCACGGTCGACGACGTGCCGCAAGCGCTGTCGACGCTCGTGCGCGACGGCGATGTGGTGATCACGATGGGCGCGGGTTCGATCGGCACGGTGCCGGGCCGCCTCGCTCAAGAACTAAAGGTTAGAGATGAGTAGCATCGATCCGAAACGTTTCGGCAAAGTGGCCGTATTGCTCGGTGGCGAATCCGCCGAGCGCGAGGTGTCGCTCAAATCGGGCTCGCTCGTGCTCAAGGCGCTGCGCGACGCCGGTATCGACGCGCATCCGTTCGATCCGTCGGAGCGGCCGCTGTCCGCGCTCAAGGATGAAGGCTTCGCGCGTGCGTTCATCGCGCTGCACGGCGGCTATGGCGAGAACGGTCAAATCCAGGGCGCGCTCGACTTCTACGGTATCCGTTATACGGGCCCGGGTGTGCTCGGCTCCGCGCTCGGCCTCGACAAGTTCCGCACGAAGCTCGTGTGGCAGCAGCTCGGTGTGCCGACGCCGCCGTTCGAGGCCGTGATGCGCGGCGACGACTACGCCGCGCGCGCCGCGCAGATCGTCGCGAAACTCGGCCTGCCGCTGTTCGTGAAGCCCGCGAGCGAGGGCTCGAGCGTCGCGGTGACGAAGGTGAAGGGCGCCGACGCGCTGCCGGCCGCACTCGAGGAAGCGGCCAAGTTCGACAAGATCGTCGTCGTCGAAAAGAGCATCGAGGGTGGGGGCGAGTACACCGCGTGCATCGCGGGCGATCTCGACTTGCCGATCATCAAGATCGTGCCGGCCGGCGAGTTCTACGACTATCACGCGAAATACATCGCCGACGACACGCAGTACTTGATTCCGTGCGGGCTGCCCGCCGAGGAAGAGACGCGTTTGAAGGCGCTATCGCGCCGTGCGTTCGAAGTCCTCGGCTGCACCGACTGGGGCCGCGCCGATTTCATGCTCGACGCGAACGGCAACGCCTATTTCCTCGAGGTGAACACGGCGCCGGGCATGACCGACCACTCGCTGCCGCCGAAGGCGGCGCGCGCGGTCGGCATCGGCTATCAAGAACTCGTCGTCGGCGTGCTCGCGTTGACGCTAAAGGATTGATCGCCGGCCATGTGGAACAACGTACGCCAACTGAACCTCGCAGCCAACGCGCTCTATGCGCTGTGGGCGCTGGTGCTATTGGCGGCGGGCGCGTACTGGCTGATGCAGCGCCCCGCGTTCACGCTGCATACGATCGCGATCGGCGGAGACACCGAGCACATCAACGCGCCGACCGTGCGTGCCGGCGTGGTGGGCCATCTGAAGGGCAACTTCTTCACGGTCGATTTGGACAACGCACGGGCGGCGTTCGAGCAAATGCCGTGGGTGCGCCGCGCGAGCGTCCGGCGCGTTTGGCCGAACGCGCTCGCGGTGACGCTCGAAGAGTACAAACCGCTCGCCACGTGGGGCAGCGATCAGCTCGTGAGCGTCGACGGCGAGCTGTTCACGGCGAATCAAGGCGAGCTCGACGAAGATCTGCCCGCGTTCGACGGACCGAACGGGACGGAAAAGGAAGTCGTCGCGCGCTACTTCGATTTCAAGAAGTGGCTCGCGCCGCTCGGGGCGACGCCCGAGGAAGTGACGCTGTCGCCGCGCTACGCGTGGACGGTGAAGCTTTCGAACGGCACGCAGATCGAGTACGGCCGGGAACGCAATCCGCAAACGCTCGCCGAGCGCAGTCATCGGTTGAGCGCGGCTTGGAGCGCGGTCACGGCTCGCTGGGGCAACGACATCGAATACGCTGACTTGCGTTATCCGAACGGCTTTGCGATTCGCGCCGCGGGGATGCGCTTCATCGGCAATGCGACCGCGGGCAAACCCGCGGCGAAGTAATCACACGCAATGAGCACGCTATGAGTAAAGACTACAAGGATTTGCTGGTTGCCCTGGACATCGGCACGGCCAAGGTCGTCGCGGTTGTCGCCGAGTTGCGCGGCGAAGGCCACTACGAGGTGATCGGGCTCGGGCAAAGCGAATCGAAGGGTCTGAAAAAGGGCGTCGTGGTGAACATCGAGGCCACGGTGCAGTCTATTCAGCGCGCGCTCGAGGAAGCCGAGTTGATGGCCGACTGCAAGATCACGAACGTCTTCACCGGGATCGCAGGCAGCCACATCCGCAGCTTCAATTCGAGCGGCATGGTGGCGATCAAGGACAAAGAGGTGACGCAGGCCGACGTCGCGCGCGTGATCGAGACCGCCAAGGCGATCAACATCCCGACCGATCAGCAGGTGCTGCACATCCTCACCCAGGAATTCATCATCGACGGACAGGAAGATGTGCGCGAGCCGATCGGGATGAGCGGCATTCGCCTCGAAGTGAAGGTGCACATCGTGACGGGGGCCGTGTCGGCCGCGCAGAACATCGTCAAGTGCGTGCGCCGCTGCGGGCTCGAGGTCAACGATCTGATCTTGCAGCCGCTCGCTTCGTCGCTGGCCGTGTTGACCGAGGACGAAAAAGAGTTGGGCGTCGTGCTCGTCGATATCGGCGGCGGCACGACCGATATCGCGATCTTCAGCGAGGGCGCGATCCGGCATACCGCCGTGATTCCGATCGCGGGCGACCAGATCACGAGCGATATCGCGATGGCGTTGCGCACGCCGACGCCCGATGCCGAGGACATCAAGGTGAGCTACGGCATCGCCAAGCAGGCGCTGGCCGATCCCGACGAGATGATCGAGGTGCCGGGCCTTGGCGAACGCGGTCCTCGCACGCTTTCGCGCCAGGCGCTCGCGGCGGTGATCGAGCCGCGCGTCGAGGAGCTTTTCTCGCTCGTGCATCAAGTCGTGCGCGAGTCGGGCTACGAGGAACTCTTGAGCTCCGGCATCGTTCTGACGGGCGGTGCTTCGATGATGCCGGGCATGGTCGAACTCGGCGAAGACATTTTTCTGAAGCCGGTGCGCATCGGCGTGCCGGAATATGCGGGCGGTCTCGCCGACGTCGTGCGCAATCCGCGCTATTCGACGGCGATGGGCTTGCTCGTGGAAGGCTCGTCGCAGCGCATGCGCGGGCGCAAGGTTGCGGTGCAGGCCGGCTCGATGGGGCAGGTCTTCTCGCGAATGAAGGACTGGTTCTTGGGCAATTTTTAACGATCGTAGACGGCCCAACGCGCGTTGATTCCGATGCGCTTCGGGCGGGCAGTGACAGCGCGGGTGCCGGCGGCTCGCGTGCGGCGTGGGGGTTGCCCGACTCCCCGCCGAATAACGGCCGATCAGCAGGATTATTTCTTGACGGAGGCAATATGGAATTCCAGATGTTGGAAACGGAAACCAACGGCACCATCATCAAGGTGGTGGGCGTTGGCGGTGCGGGCGGCAATGCCGTCGCGCACATGATCAGCAAAGGGGTGCAAGGCGTCGATTTCGTCGTCATGAACACCGATGCGCAAGCGTTGTCGCGTTCGCGCGCGCCGAACGTGATTCAACTCGGCAACACGGGGCTCGGCGCGGGTGCGAAGCCCGAGATGGGACGTGCGGCGGCCGAAGAAGCGCGCGAGCGGATCGCCGATGCATTGCGTGGCGCGCACATGGTGTTCATCACCGCCGGCATGGGCGGCGGCACGGGTACGGGCGCGGCGCCCGTGGTCGCGCAGATCGCCAAGGAAATGGGCATCTTGACCGTTGGCGTCGTGAGCAAGCCTTTCGAATTCGAAGGCGGCAAGCGCATGCGCGTGGCGGAAGCAGGTTCGCAGCAACTGGAGGATCACGTCGACTCGCTGATCGTCGTCCTGAACGACAAGCTGTTCGAGGTGATGGGCGATGACGCCGAGATGGACAAGTGCTTCCAGTGCGCGGACGACGTTCTGAACAACGCGGTTGCCGGTATCGCCGAAATCATCAATGTCGATGGCTTGGTCAACGTCGACTTCGAAGACGTGAAGACGGTGATGGGCGAGCAAGGCAAGGCGATGATGGGCACGGCCACGGTGGCCGGCGTCGATCGCGCCCGTCTGGCGGCGGAGCAAGCCGTGGCGAGCCCGCTGCTCGAAGGCGTCGATCTGTCGGGTGCGCGCGGCGTGCTCGTGAACATCACGTCGAGCCGTTCGTTGCGTCTGTCGGAAACGCGCGAAGTGATGAACACGATCAAGAGCTACGCCGCTGAAGACGCGACGGTCATCTTCGGCGCCGTCTACGACGACGCGATGGGCGATGCGCTGCGCGTGACGGTGGTGGCGACGGGTCTGGGCCGCGCGGCGGCCAGCGCGGCGAAGAAGCAGCAAGCGGCGCCGATGACGCTGCTGCGCACGGGCACCGATAACCAGCCGGTGATGCAGCACGGCTACGCGCAACCGGCGCAGGCGAACACGGCGGATTACGGCGCGTTCGATACGCCGGCCGTGTGGCGCAACTCGCGTGAAACGGCGGCTTCGCACGTGCAGGCGTTGCAGGAAAAGGGTGTCGATACGTACGACATTCCCGCGTTCCTGCGCAAGCAGGCCGACTAAGCGGCGCTCTCGCCGGCGCGCGTTTCGTTTCGTTTTGCGTCGCGCAGGCGTTGGGGAGCAACATGAACGGCAACGGCGTCAGGCGGCTTCGTCCTGTCGGACGATCGGGCGCGGCCACCACCCGCAACGCGCAAGCGCCGCGGGTGGATCGGCTGTCGGCGCGTCCGAGACCGGGCGGCGCGGCGCGCGCGAGGATGACGAATCCCACGCGTGCATGCGGCGACACGGTGTGCGACAGACGGATCTGGCAGCGAGCAAGCCGCTGACCTCGCTTTAGTTGCGCGAAGCGCGACGAGCGCGGCCGGGCATTCGGGTCATCGCGGGCAAGATGTCCCGGGCAACGGCTTCGAACGGACCCATGCGATCGATGTCGCTGGGCGAGGAGCCTTCGCGTCGCCAGTTTGGCGTTGCGCGCGGGCAACGCATGCGCCGCGCGTTTTGTGACGGTCCGTTACGGGCCGGCGACCGGGAATGCCTCCGTTCCGGCCGCCGGCCTTCTTTCGTCGATTACGGTAACCGGGGGAAACAGATTGATACGTCCGGAGAAATGAACGCTCGCCCCGGATAGAGTATACTTCGCCCTATGGACTAAAAAATACCGATTGAGAATAGCAATCGAACGAACGCAATCATGTTGAAGCAACGCACCATCAAATCGATCGTCAAAACCGTTGGCATCGGCCTGCATTCCGGACGCAAGGTCGAGCTGACGTTGCGCCCGGCTGCCGCGAACACCGGCATCGTCTTCTCGCGCGTCGATTTGGCCACCCCCGTGGACATTCCGGCGAAAGCGCTGTCGATCGGCGACACGCGCCTGGCTTCCGTGTTGCAGAAGGACGGTGTGCGCGTCTCGACGGTCGAGCATTTGATGTCGGCCTGCGCGGGCCTCGGTATCGACAATCTTTACGTCGACGTCACGGCCGAGGAAATCCCGATCATGGACGGCAGTGCGGCATCGTTCGTCTTTTTGATTCAGTCGGCCGGGATCGAAGAGCAAAACGTCGCCAAGAAGTTCATCAAGGTCACGAAGCCCGTCGAAGTGCGCGAGGGCGACAAATTCGCGCGCCTGGACCCGTACTTCGGCTTCAAGCTCAAATTCACGATCGATTTCAGCCATCCGGCCGTCGATAAGACCGGCCAAGCGCTCGAAGTCGACTTCGCCACCACCTCGTACGTCCGCGAGATCGCCCGCGCCCGCACGTTCGGCTTCGCTCATGAAGTCGAGATGCTGCGCGAACTCGGGTTGGCACGCGGCGGTACGTTGGACAATGCGATCGTCCTCGACGATTACCGCATCCTGAACAACGACGGCTTGCGCTACGACGACGAGTTCGTCAAACACAAGATGCTCGATGCGATCGGCGACCTTTATGTCGTCGGACATCCGCTGCTGGCGTCCTATACGGCGTATAAATCGGGGCATGGCCTGAACAACGCGCTGCTGCGCGAGTTGCTCGCCCACGAAGACGCCTACGAAGTGCTGAGCTTCGACGACGTGCGGCACGCGCCGCGCGGTTTCGGCTACGAGGCGCAGACGGCGTTCGCCTGATTCGTCGTGTGACGACCGGATGGTCAAAAATGAGCGGCCCGCGGGCCGCTCATTTTTTTTCGTCGGAGGGTTTCCCGTGCCGGGCGGCCATCTTGGCCAGCGCGGCCTGCAGCGGCGACGGCGCGAGCGTGCGGCTCAGCGCCTGTAGCGCGGCCGCGCCCGCCGGCGTCATGCGCGCTTGTTTCGGCGCGGGCGGCTCCGCCATCGGCCGAGGGCGCACCTTGATGGTGAGCGCTCGAACCGGCCAGCCGCGCTGCTGCAACTGATCGAGCAGCCGCCGTTCGACCTGCCGCAATCGCGCCGCGAGCGCACTGTGGGCGGCGAACAGCGTCAGCGTGCCGTCCTTGATGAATCCGGGTTCGACGTTCGTCGCGAGATAATCGGGCAGCAATTGCGCCAAATCGCGTTCCAGGGCCGAGATTTGCTCGACGCCCGCGCGCAGCGCGGCGAATGCGTCCGTGCGGCCCAGCACTTCGGAGACCGCCTGCGGTTTGCGCGGCGTCGCGAATTTAGAAAATGACGAAAAGCGGCTCATGGCGCGATTGTACCCGGCCGCGCCATGGACACGGTACGTTAAGGCTCGCGTGCTAAAATGCGCGATTCGAATTCACTCATGGAATAAGCCGCCGAGGCTATCCGAAAGCGGGCATCCGCCGCGTCTCGTCTCAGAGCCGCGTGCCGCCCGACCGAAGCCGCGACGCATACTCGACCCGATGACCACCGGTTTTCTCCAAAAGATCTTTGGCAGCCGCAATCAGCGTCTCGTCAAGCAGTATCAAAAGACCGTCGCGGTGATCAATGCGCTCGAGCCGCAAATCGAGCAATTGACGGACGACCAACTGCGCGCCAAAACGGATGAATTCCGCCAGCGCGTAGCGAGCGGCGAGTCGCTCGACAAGCTGCTGCCCGAAGCGTTCGCCGTGTGCCGCGAGGCGAGCCGCCGCGTGCTGAAGATGCGTCACTTCGACGTGCAGCTGATCGGGGGCATGGTGCTGCACTACGGCAAGATCGCCGAAATGCGCACGGGCGAGGGCAAGACGCTCGTCGCCACGCTGGCCGCGTACTTGAACGCGCTCTCGGGCCGGGGCGTGCACGTGGTGACGGTGAACGACTACCTCGCCGAGCGCGATGCGGAATGGATGGGGCGGCTCTACAACTTCCTCGGCTTGTCGACGGGTATCAACCTGTCGCAGATGGACCATGAGTCGAAGCAAAAGGCCTACGCCGCCGACATCACGTACGGCACGAACAACGAATTCGGCTTCGATTACCTGCGCGACAACATGGTCTACGAGACCACCGCGCGCGTACAACGCTCGCTGAACTTCGCGATCGTCGACGAAGTGGACTCGATTCTCATCGACGAAGCGCGCACGCCGCTGATCATTTCGGGCCAGGCCGAGGATCATACGGAGCTGTATGTCCGGATGAACGCGCTGCCGCCGCTGCTCGAGCGCCAAATCGGCGAGGAAAAGGCCGACGGCACGGGCATCGAAAAGCCGGGCGACTACACGCTCGACGAAAAGGGCCGCCAAGTGTTCCTGACCGAATCGGGTCACGAAAAGGCCGAGCGTCTGCTGGCCGAGTGGGGCTTGATCGGCGAGGGCGAGAGCTTGTACGCCGCTCAAAACATCACGCTGATGCATCACGTGTATGCCGCGCTGCGCGCGCACACGCTGTTCTTCCGCGATCAGCACTATGTCGTGCAAAACGGCGAAGTGATCATCGTCGATGAATTCACGGGTCGTCTGATGCAGGGCCGCCGTTGGTCGGACGGGCTGCATCAAGCCGTCGAGGCCAAGGAGCACGCGAAGATCCAGAGTGAGAATCAAACGCTCGCATCGATCACGTTCCAGAACTACTTCCGCATGTACGGCAAGCTGTCGGGCATGACCGGCACGGCCGACACGGAAGCGTACGAATTCAACGAGATCTACGGTCTCGAGACGGTCGTCATCCCGACCAACCGTCCGCCGAAGCGGATCGACCGCCAAGATCAGATCTACAAGACGGCGAAGGAGCGCTACGACGCCGTCATCCGCGACATTCGCGAATGTTACGAGCGCAACCAGCCGGTGCTCGTCGGCACGACCTCGATCGAGAACTCCGAACTGCTGTCGGACTTGCTGACCAAGGCCGGGTTGCCGCACGAAGTGCTCAACGCGAAACAGCACGCACGGGAAGCGGCGATCGTCGCCGAGGCGGGGCGGCCCAAGCGCATCACGATCGCGACGAACATGGCCGGACGCGGTACCGACATCGTGCTCGGCGGCAATGCGGAGAAGCAGGCTTCGCTGATCGAAGCCGACCCGTCGATCCCGGCCGAGGAAAAGGCGCAGCGCATCCAGGTGCTGCACGACGAATGGCAGGCGTTGCACGATCAAGTGAAAGCCGCGGGCGGCTTGCACATCATCGGCACCGAGCGCCACGAGTCGCGCCGTATCGACAACCAATTGCGCGGCCGCGCGGGCCGTCAGGGCGATCCGGGCTCGTCGCGCTTTTATTTGTCGCTCGAAGATCCGCTGCTGCGCATTTTCGCGGGCGATCGCGTGCGTTCG
The DNA here is from genome assembly GCF_002879885.1 of Trinickia dabaoshanensis. Classification (GTDB taxonomy): domain Bacteria; phylum Pseudomonadota; class Gammaproteobacteria; order Burkholderiales; family Burkholderiaceae; genus Trinickia; species Trinickia dabaoshanensis. The sequence continues at coordinate 351,513 of NZ_PNYA01000002.1, read as the reverse complement.
ATCATGGACCGCCTGCGCATGCCCGAGGGCGAAGCGATCGAGGCGGGTATCGTCACGCGCTCGATCGAATCGGCGCAGCGCAAGGTCGAGGCGCGCAACTTCGATATTCGTAAGCAACTGCTCGAATACGACGACGTCTCGAACGATCAGCGCAAGGTGATCTACCAGCAACGCAACGAGTTGCTCGAGGCGCACGACATCACCGAAACGATCACGGCGATGCGCCACGCGGTCGTGACCGACGTCGTGCACGAGCACATCCCCGCGGGCAGCATCGAGGAGCAATGGAACGCGCCCGAACTCGAGGAAGCGCTGCGCAAGGACTGGCAGCTCGATCTCGCCGTGCAGGAAATGATCAACGAATCGCAGTCGCTCGACGCCGGCGATATCGTCGAGGCGGTGATCGCCGCGGCGGACGAAGCGTACGAGGCGAAGGTCGCGCTCGTGGGCCGCGAGGCGTTCAGCTCGTTCGAGCGCTCGATCATGCTGCAAACGCTCGACCGCTGCTGGCGCGAGCACCTGGCCGCGCTCGACCATTTGCGCCAGGGCATCCATCTGCGCGGCTATGCGCAGCAAAACCCGAAGCAAGAGTACAAGCGTGAAGCGTTCGAGCTGTTCGAGACGCTGCTCAATTTCGTGAAGACGGAAGTGACGCGTATCGTCATGAACGTCCAGATCCAATCGCCGGAACAGCTCGAAGAGGCAACCGAGCAGTACGAAGAGCAGGGCAGCCACCTCGAGAACGTCGAGTTCCGCCACGCGGAGTTTGCGGAAGCCGGCGCAGGATCGGCTGCGGCCGAATCGGCCGATGCCGCCGCAGCCGATATGGTCGGCCAGGCCATGAGCCATGGCTCGCATGCGGCGGCCGCCGCCGCTTCGGCGGCCGTGGCCGGCACGAGCGGCGTGCCGAAGGTCGGCCGCAACGATCCGTGCCCGTGCGGCAGCGGCAAGAAGTACAAGCAGTGTCACGGCAAGCTCGCTTAACCGGAACTTCAGACCATGGCCGTCAACTTCCCCTCGATCGATCCTGCTCAACTTCATCCGGTTGCCGGCGTGACGCTTGGCTTCGCGGAAGCGAATATTCGCAAGCCGAACCGTAAGGACGTGCTCGTCATTTCCGTCGACGAAGGCGCGACGGTGGCGGGCGTGTTTACGTCGAACCGCTTTTGCGCCGCGCCGGTCACGGTCTGCCGCGAACATCTCGCGAAGGCGCGCGAGGCTCGGGGCGCGAAGGGGATTCGCGCGCTCGTGGTCAACACGGGCAATGCGAACGCCGGCACGGGCGAGCCCGGCCTCGCACATGCGCGCGAGACCTGCGACGAACTCGCGCGTCTGGCCGGCATCGCGCCCGAACAGGTATTGCCGTTTTCGACGGGCGTGATTCTGGAGCCGCTGCCGATCGACCGTCTCAAGGCCGGGCTGCCCGCGGCGCTCGAATCTCGCGCGGCGGCTCACTGGTATGAAGCGGCGCAAGCCATCATGACGACCGATACGTTGCCGAAAGCGGCGTCGGCGCAGGTGGCGATCGACGGCCACACGGTCACGCTGACCGGCATCAGCAAGGGCGCGGGCATGATCAAGCCGAACATGGCGACGATGCTCGGGTTCCTCGCGTTCGATGCGGCGCTTTCGCAGGACGTGCTCGATACGCTCGTCAAAGACGTGGCGGATCGTTCGTTCAACTGCATCACGATCGACGGCGATACCTCGACGAACGACTCTTTCATTCTGATCGCTACGGCCAAGTCGAGCTTGCCGGCGATTACGTCGGTCGCGACGCCTGCTTACGCGGCGCTGCGCGACGCCGTGGTGCGCCTCGCGCAAACCTTGGCTCAATTGATCGTGCGCGACGGCGAAGGCGCCACCAAGTTCATGACCGTGCAAGTCGAAGGCGGCACGAACGAGGCCGAATGCCGAAAGATCGCCTATGCGATCGGGCATTCGCCGCTCGTGAAGACCGCGTTCTATGCGTCGGATCCCAATTTGGGGCGAATCCTGGCCGCGATCGGCTACGCCGGCATCGACGATCTCGATGTGGCGAAGATCGATCTGTATCTCGGCGATGTGCACGTTGCCAAGGCCGGCGGCCGTCATCCCGCTTATCGCGAGGAAGACGGACAGCGTGTGATGAAGGAAAGCGAAATCACCATTCGCGTGCTACTCGGGCGCGGCTCCGCTCGAGCGACGATCTGGACCTGCGATCTATCGCACGAATACGTCTCGATCAACGCAGACTACCGCTCCTGATTCGATGCGCGGCCGCTTCGCCGGCGGGCTGCGCATCCCTTCTTCATCGTGCCGCGCGGTGTGCCTCGGCGCCTGGCGCTTCATGGTTCAACGTTCATGGACAAACTCGAACAGTTTTTGACCCGCGCCGAGGCGCTGCTCGGCCGTCTCGAGGGCATGCTTCCGCCTGCTGCGCCCGATGTCGATTGGTCGTCCGCCGCCGTCGCATTTAGGTGGCGCAAGCGGCAGGGTCGCGGCTATCTGCAACCGGTGCCCGCGATTTCGTCTATCTCTTTGGACGACCTGCAAAACATCGATCGCCAGAAGGCACTGATCGAGCAGAACACGCGCCAGTTCGTGGGTAAGCACCCCGCGAACAACGTGTTGCTGACCGGCGCGCGCGGCACGGGCAAGTCGTCGTTGATCAAGGCCTGTTTGAATGCCTACGCGAAAGACGGTTTGCGTTTGATCGAAGTTGACAAGGACGACCTGCACGACCTGGGTGATATCACCGATCTCATCGCTTCGCGCCCCGAGCGATTCATCGTGTTTTGCGACGATCTCTCGTTCGAGGAAGGCGAGTCGGGCTATAAGGCGCTGAAGGTGGCGCTCGACGGCTCGGTATCGGCTCAGTCCGACAACGTGCTGATCTACGCGACATCGAACCGCCGTCATTTGTTGCCCGAGTACATGAGCGACAACGAGACGTACAAGCATACGTCCGACGGTGAGATCCATCCGGGCGAGGTCGTAGAGGAAAAGATTTCCTTGTCCGAGCGCTTTGGTCTGTGGGTAAGTTTCTACCCGTTCAAGCAAGACGATTACCTGACGATCGTCGGTCACTGGTTGCGGCATTTCGGTTGCAGCGACGACGACGTAGCAAACGCGCGCGGCGATGCGCTCGTCTGGGCGCTCGAGCGCGGATCGCGCTCGGGGCGCGTGGCTTGGCAATTCGCCCGCGATTGGTCGGGCCGCAGGACGCCCGCATGACGACACAATCAAGCAGCGTGGGCACCGCCGAGCGCTCGCCCACCGGACGGCCTGTGACCGAGGTCGCGGTTGGCGTGCTCGTGCATCGCGATGGCCGCTACCTGCTCGCGCAGCGGCCTCCCGGCAAGCCATACGAGGGGTATTGGGAGTTTCCGGGCGGCAAGCTGGAACCCGGCGAAACCGTCGAAGCGGCGCTATCGCGCGAATTGCACGAAGAGCTTGGCATCACGCTAACGGCTTGCCATCGGTGGCATACGCTCGAGCACGATTACCCGCATGCTTATGTGCGGCTGCACTTTTGCAAAGTGACGGATTGGACGGGCGAGCCCCATGGCCGCGAGGGCCAAGCGTTTAGCTGGCAACGTCTGCCCGTGGAGGTCGCGCCGCTGCTGCCGGCCGCTATCCCGGTTTTGGAGTTGCTGGCGGCCGAGTGATCGCGGCCGCGCCGGTCAGTTCAAATCGCCGTGTTCGTCGTCGTCCGAGGGCGGATCTTCGTCGGTGCCGCCGATGCGGTATTTCTCATTGGCCCAGGCGCCGAGATCGATTTGCTTGCACCGTTCGGAGCAGAACGGGCGAAAGCGGTTCTCGGGCGTGAAACGGACATCTTTCCCGCAAGTCGGGCATTTGACGACGGTAACCATACTGTCAAGCGATCATGAGTAGGCTGCCGCGCACCCGCGCGGCAGCGACGGATTTCGCGCGCCGGAATGCGCCGCGCATTCGATCAAAGGCTGCACAGCGTCAATTGGAACGGTACGTCCACATCGACGGACCGCGGGCGCAAATCGCCATCTTGCACGGTAAAGCGCACCCACAACATGTACTTGTTGGCACTGGCTTCGGGGATCACCCGCAATTCGGGGGAGATGCGCACCTGCATCAACTGATAGGTACGGCCCGAGAGCATTTGCTGATAGCTGCCCTGCATCGCCATGACCTTCGAGGCTTGGCCCGATTCGCGAGCGAGCCGCAGCACGATCGACGCGGCGTCGCGCAGCGGCAAAAGCGGCGTGATCCATTTGACGATATCTTGCCGGCGCTGATCGGGATGCAGTTGTTGCCACGCGTAGTACGAGGGCAGATCGAACTCGCAGGTGCCGCCCGGAATGATCGCGCGGCTGCGGATGCTGGCGAGCCACTCGTTATCGGACAGATGCTGACCGGTCTTGCCTTGCATCTGCGCCAAACCGGCGAGCGTTTGCTCGATTTCGCCGAGGACGGCTTCCAAGGCGTTCTGCTCGATCCCGGGGTTGCCTCGGAACGGCGCGAGGGTTTGCCGCTGCCGCTCCAGTTCCTTCATCAAGTCCGACTTCAAGTCGGCGCGGCCCGTGACTTCGGCGATTTCGAACAGCGTCGTCAGTGCGACATGGTGCTCGCGCGGGTCGTCTTGATTCAAAAAGAACGTAAAGCGCTCGAACAAATCTTCGAGACGCAGCAGTGTGCGAATTCGCTCGTTGAACGGATACTCGTAAAGAATCAAGCGGGCTCGCCCCTGACGTCGTGGGTGGTGGGATTGCAGCACATTCTAATGCCCCGGATTGACCCCCGCAATCACGGAATCGGGCACTTTTTACTGGTTTCTCGTGGGATCGAACGTTCGAAGACCGTATACAGTCGATCCGCGCGGCACGTTCGACATCTTGGGTTGGAACGCGCGGCCCGCTTTATATGAAACCCGGCACTACCGTTACGGCGCCGCTTTGGCCGCCAACGCGAGGTAGCGTTCATGCAGCGTGCGCACTTCGCGTGCCAGCTCGTCCAGCGGCTTGGCATCATTCACGATGATATCGTCCGCTGCCGCGAGACGGGCCTCGCGCGTGGCTTGGCGCGCGATGATGGCCAGCACCTGCTCGCGCGTGAACGCATTGCGGCGCATGACGCGCGCGATTTGCGTCTCCACGTCGCAGTCGACCACGAGCACGCGATCGACGCGCGAGCGCCAAGCGCCCGATTCGACGAGCAGCGGAACGACGACGATAACGTACGGCCCGCTTGCCGCTCCGCGTTCGCGCTCGGTTTCGGAGCGAATCAGCGGGTGCGTGATGGCCTCGAGCCGCGCCTTGGCCGTATCGTCGGCGAACACGAGCGCGCGCATCTTGGCGCGATCGAGCGAGCCGTCGGGGGCAACGAACCGCGGCCCGAAGGTTTGCTCGACGAGCGGCATCGCGGCGCCGCCCGGCGCGGTGATGCGATGCGCGATCGCATCGGTATCGACAATGGCTACGCGATGTGCGGCGAACAGGTCGGCGATGGTGGATTTGCCGCTGCCGATGCCACCCGTGAGCCCAACGGCGAACATGTCTGTCATCCTCCGAGCAGATGAAAGATCGGCGTACCGGCGAACAAGGTGACGACACCGCCCAGCGCCAAAAATGGCCCGAACGGCAGCGGTTCCTCGAACCTCAAACGTCCCGACCACATGGCGGCCAGGCCGGCGATCGCGCCTGTGACCGCCGCAATCAGGACGATCTGCGGCAGGGCCGCCCAGCCTAGCCATGCCCCTAGCGCCGCGAGCAACTTGAAATCGCCGTAACCCATGCCCTCTACGCCACGAGCGAACCGGAACAGCCAATAGATCGACCAGAGGAAAACGTAGCCTGCGATGGCGCCGGCGACGGCCGCGCGCAATGTCGCGAACGTGCCCTCGAAGTTCACGATGAGGCCGGCCCACAGGAGCGGCAGCGTGAGCGAATCCGGCAAAAGCCGCGTCTCGGCGTCGATCGCGCTCATCGCAAGCAGCGCGGCGGTGAAGCCGAACGCGGCGAGCGCTTCCGCGGTCGGACCGTAAAAGGCGAGCGAGGCTGCCGCCAGCGCACCCCCCGCGAGTTCGACGAGCGGGTAACGCGGGCTGATCGGCGCCCGGCACGACGAACAGCGGCCGCGCAGCAGCGCGTAGCTGAGGACGGGAATGTTTTCGTGGGCGCGCAACACGTGGCCGCAGTGCGGGCAGGCGCTGCGCGGCACGCATAGGTTGTAGCGCGCCGGCAGCGCATCGCTTTGCGCGGTGTGGCCGGTTGCTTCGCTGATTTCCAATTGCCATGCGCGCTCCAGCATGATCGGCAACCGGTGAGCGACCACGTTGACGAAGCTGCCCACCGCAAGCCCGAACGCGATCGCAAAGGCGAACTGCAAGACAGGCGGCAGCGTGCCGAAGGCGGTGCCGATACCGAGGGACATGCGCGAAATCGGGTCGCTGAAGACGGAGGCGTACACAGAGGATAAGGGGATCATGGCCGAGTGGCGAATGGGGGGCATGCTACACCACGTTGCCGAGTTCGATGACAGGCAGATAGAGCGCAATGACGAGCGCCCCGACGGCAAGGCCCAATACGATGACGATGAGCGGCTCGGCACACGCGCCGGCGAGCGCGAGCTTCTCGTCGACTTCGCGCTCGGTCAGCGCGGCGCAATCGAGCAGCATGGTATCGAGCGCGCTCGATTCTTCCGCCACGGCGATCGTCTCGACGAAGGTGGACGGGAAACAGCCGACACCGCGCATGGCCGGGGCGAGCCGTTCGCCGCGACGCAGGCGAGCTTCGATCTGTGCGCTCGCCGCGTCGAATACGGTGTTTCCCGTGACACGCGTGAGGGCGCGTAGTGCATCGGCGAGCGGGATTCCCGCGGTGAGTAACGTGCCGAGCGCGCGCGACCAGCGCGCGGCGGCGCCGGCCCGCACGAGCGGACCGGCTAACGGAAGCGAGAGCAGGGATCGATCGAGCGCCGCACGCGCGCGTGGCGAATGGCGCACGAGGCGGCATGCGGCGAGCAGCAACGCCGCGGATGCGGCCGCGATGAGCGGGCCCCATCGGACGACGAACCCGGAGACGGCCATGACCGCGCGCGTCGGGCCCGGGAGCGCGGCCCCGAAACTATCGAAAACATGGCGAAACGTGGGCACCACGAACGCGAGCAAAGCAGCGGTGACCGCGGCGGCGAGCAGCATGACCGCGCAAGGATAGGCCAGGGCGGAGCGAAGCTTGCCGCGTTGGGCGCTGGCACGGTCGCGATGTTCGACGATGCGGGTCAGCACGAGCGCGAGCGATCCCGTGGCCTCGCCGATCGCCGATAGCTCCCGGTAGAGGCGATCGAATTGCGCCGGATAGGCGGCGAGCGCGGCGGCGAATCCTTCACCGTTCGAAATGCGCCGGGCCAGGGCGCGAGCGACACTGGGCATTGCGTCACGGCGTTCGGAAAGCGCGATGAGATCCAGTGCCTGAACGAGTGCGAGCCCCGCGCCCAAAAGGCTCGCCAACTGCCGCGTGAATGCGGTGACCTCGCGCGCACTCGTTTTGCATGGCTTATGCGCGCTCGCGTGAATCGCCGCGCTGTGGGCGTCGGTCATGCGATGTCCGTGGCCGCGATCGCCTCGGCGATACTGGTCGTCCCATCGCCCACGCGCGCAAGCGCCGACTCGCGCAGCGACGTGGCGCCGTCGGCCCGCGCCTGTGCGGCGATGGCTTGGCCGTTCGCGGGCGTGTTGATCAAGTCGCGCATGGCGGGCGAAATACGCATCACTTGATGTACACCGACGCGACCGCGATAGCCGGCGCCGTGGCAGGCCGGGCAGCCGGCAGCGGTGTACGGCGTCCAATCCGGCGTGACCTCGGGCGCGATCCCGGCCGCCGCGCGCGCCGCGGGCGAGACGCGCTCCGGGGTACGGCAGGTTCGGCATAGACGCCGCACGAGCCGCTGTGCCGTGACGAGCCGCAAGGCGGCACTGAGGTTGTACGGCGCGGCGCCGATGTCGATAAGGCGGCCGACCGCACTGGGCGCATCGTTCGTGTGCAACGTCGCGAGCACGAGGTGCCCCGTTTGCGCGGCCTTCAGTGCGACATCGGCCGTTTCGCGGTCGCGGATTTCGCCCACCATGATGACGTCCGGATCTTGCCGAAGCAGCGCGCGCAATGCGGCCGCGAACGTGAGTCCCGTTTTCTCCCGGACACTGACCTGGTTGATGCCCTGCAATTGGATTTCAACCGGGTCCTCGACCGTGCAGATATTGCGCGACGCGGTGTTCAGCATTTGTAGGAACGCGTACAGCGAAAGCGTTTTGCCGCTTCCGGTCGGCCCCGTGACAAGCACCAACCCATGCGGCGCGCGAATGGCTGCCTCGACGAGGGGACGCTGCCGCGCGTCGAAACCGAGCGATGTAAGCGATAAGTCGGGCGGTAACGCCTCGAGCCGGCGCAACGCTAGTTTCTCTCCGTGCACGGTGGGCAATGCGCTCACGCGATAGTCTTCGACTCTGCCCGCTGCGACCGTAAGCCGCAACCGGCCGTCTTGAGGGACGCGCCGTTCGGCGATGTCCAGCCGCGCGAGCACTTTGACGCGCGTGACGAATGCATCGCGCAGCAGCGCGGGGGGATGGGGCAGCTCGTGCAACGTGCCGTCCACCCGTAAGCGAATCCGCCAACCGTATTCGCTCGGCTCGATATGGATGTCGGAAGCGCCGCGCGCCACCGCTTGATCGAGCGTGGCGGCAAAGAGCCGGGCAGCGGGGCCGTCGTCGACGAGCGCGGGTCCGGTGGAGAGAGGAGAGGATGAAGGAGCGGGCATCGAGGAGCGGCGTTACGCCGGTGAGTTGCGCGATCCGACGATCATCGCCCGCATCCGCGCGGCGCTCCATTGCTCCGATCGGCCAACGCGTACGAGGTGGCCGATGCTTGCCGCTATGCTTGCTGCTTGGTCGCGGTGCGGGTCCGCGGTCTGAACAATTTGACGGTGCGCACGGCCTGATCGTCGCTTTGCAGCACTTCGAGCTGCACGTCGCCGATCTGCAGACAGACATCGCCTTCCGGGATCTCTTCGAGCGTCTCGAGGATGAGCCCATTGAGCGTCTTCGGACCGTCCGTCGGCAAAGCGACTTGCAGCCAACGGTTCAATTCGCGCAGCGGCATACTGCCCGCGACGATGCATTCGCCGCTGTCGGTCCATCCCTTGCGCGAGCTGGCGCTACGCGGGATCGACGTCGTGAACTCGCCGATCAGCTCTTCGATGATGTCCTCGGGCGTGACGAGACCTTCGAGTTCGCCGTATTCGTTCACGACGAGGGCCGTCCGGTGCCGCGTTTCTTGAAAGTATTGCAGTTGCTGAAACACGGGCGTGCCCGAAGGCACGAAGTAGGGATCCGTGAGCAACGCGTTTAGCGTCTCGCGCGTGAGTTCTTGCTTGTGCAGCGCCGCGAGCGTCTTGCGTACATGCAACACGCCGACCACGCGGTCGATGTCGCCTTGATAGACGATGAGCTTGTTGTGATAGCAGGTTTCGAGCTGATGCAAGATGTCTTCGAACGGCGCATCGAGATCGAGCGACTCGATCCGGCGGCGCGGGATCATGACATCCTCGACCGAGATATTTTCGAGGTCGAACAGGTTCAGCAAGATGCTCCGGTGCTTGGTCGGCATGAAGCTGCCCGATTCGAGCACGATCGCGCGCACTTCCTCAGTGGTGAGGCGTTGTTCGCGCCCACCCTTCGTATTGATATGCAACACGAACAAGATCGCGTTCGAGAACAAGTTCACGAGCCACACGGCCGGCTTGAGCACGCGCATCAGCGGAGCGATGACGATGCTGGCGGGCAGCGCGATCTTTTCAGGATACGTGGCGCCGACGATCTTCGGCGTGATCTCGGCGAAGACGATGATCAGAAACGCGACGATGCCGGTGGCGATCGAAAGAACGAGGTTATCGCGGCCGAACGTGCGCAGCGCGATCGACGTCGTCAGTACGGGGATGATCGTGTTCAGCAGGTTGTTGCCGATGAGCACGACACCGAGCAATTGGTCCGTGCGGGCGAGTAGGCCTTGAGTCGTCTTCGCGCCGAATGCCCCCTTGCCGGCGAGGTACTTCAACCGGTGCCGGTTGAGGGCCATCATCGCCGTCTCGGAAATCGAGAAGAAGCCGGAGCACAGGAGCAGAACGAAAACGGCGCCGATTTGCGCCCACAAGGGAATTTGGTCCACGCGGCGTGCTGAAGTGGTAATGAAAGGGATGGCAAGAATATAGCAGAGCGGGTAGACGGCCCTTGTATGCCGGGCGGCCATTGCCCACTACTGAAGCCGAGCAACGATCGCGCATGAGGCGTAGGCCGCACGGCGTTGCGTTTGGCCGCCGCATGCTGTGGCGGATCGGCCGTGAACGATGGCGGACGCAAAAACAAAAAAGCCGTCCAGTGATCTGGACGGCTTTCGCCTTGATTGCTCAAGAAATTCTGGTCGGGGTGAGAGGATTCGAACCTCCGGCCTCTACGTCCCGAACGTAGCGCTCTACCAGGCTAAGCTACACCCCGAATTTGGTACTGCTTGGACTCATCCGGCAATTCAGTCTCTTTTAGGACTGGCGCGCCGTCGAGTAAAAACATAATTCTAGCAGGCTTTCTTTGTAAATGGAATCCGGGAACGAAGAAATTGCATCGGCAGCGGCCTGCGCTTCGCGTTTGGCGCATTCGAGCGTGTGATCGAGCGCGCCCGAGCTCGAGATCGCCTCGAAAATCGTCTCGAAGCGATCGGTCCCGCCCTGCTCGATCGCCTCGCGCGCGAGCGCCGATTGCTCCGGCGTCCCGCGCTCGATCAAATAGATGAGCGGCAGCGTGGGCTTGCCTTCGCGCAGGTCGTCGCCGGCATTCTTGCCCATCGATTCGGCCGTGCCCGTGTAATCGAGCCAGTCGTCCATGATCTGAAACGCCGTGCCGATGCGCCGGCCGAACTCGGCGGCGGCAGCCTCGATGCGCGCGTCGGCGCCCGAGATGACCGCGCCCAGTTGGGCGGCCGCCTCGAACAGCTTGGCCGTCTTGTAGCGAATCACTTGCATGTAGCGCGCTTCGTCGACGTCGGCGTCGTGCATGTTCAGAAGCTGCAGCACCTCGCCTTCGGAGATGATGTTCGTCGCCTCGGCAAGAATTTCCATGACACGCATCTTGCCGATGCCGACCATCATTTGAAACGAACGCGAATAGAGGAAATCGCCCACGAGCACGCTCGCCGCATTGCCGAACAGCGCGTTGGCCGTCTGGCGGCCGCGCCGCAGATCGGATTCATCGACGACGTCGTCATGCAGCAACGTGGCCGTGTGGATGAATTCCACGATTGCCGCGAGCTCGTGCCGATGCCCGGTCGTGTCGCCGAGCGCGCGCGCGACGAGCAGCAGCAGCGCCGGGCGCAGCCGCTTGCCGCCGGCCCCGATGATGTATTCCGAGATCTGGTTGATGAGCATCACCTCGGAGGCCAAACGTTGCCGGATGACACGATTGACTTGCTCCATGTCCTCCGAAATCGGGGCGAGCAAGTTGGCGGCGCTGGGGGAAGAGGTGGCGGTCGACGACATGATCAAAAAATGGTGTGGTGCCGCGGATTATAAAGGTTATGCGGCTCTCCGAGGGGGCGGGCGGGCGCGCGAAGGCCCCGGGCAAGTCCCACGGCCCGGTACGGCGGACGGACCGAAGCTTTGACCGCCGCGCTAACTCCATGTATAATCACGCGTTTTCACGCACGGTGCGTGGAAGAAGCAAGCAGCAGCTAGGTTTGCAAAGCAGTTTGCAAAAAGCGGTTTGAAAAAAGCGTCCACGCAAGTGCGTGCGGCGCACACAGAGTGAGGTTCTCAATGTACGCGGTCATAAAAACCGGCGGCAAGCAGTACAAAGTTGCTGTCGGCGAAAAATTGAAAGTAGAACAGATACCGGCAGACATTGACGCTGAAATCACGCTCGACCAGGTTCTCGCGGTAGGCGAAGGCGAATCGATTCAGTTCGGTACGCCGCTGGTGAGTGGGGCTTCCGTCAAGGCTACCGTCGTATCGCATGGGCGGCACGCCAAAGTGACGATCTTCAAGATGCGTCGCCGGAAGCACTATCAAAAGCATCAAGGTCACCGCCAGAACTATACCGAACTGCGCATCGACGCGATCAACGCGTAAGCGCACCGGTTAAGGAGCTATCAGATGGCACACAAAAAAGCAGGCGGGTCTTCCCGCAACGGCCGCGACTCCGAGTCGAAGCGCCTCGGCGTCAAGGTGTACGGCGGCCAAGCGATCAACGCTGGCGGCATCATCGTTCGCCAGCGCGGCACGCGCATGCATGCTGGCGACAACGTCGGCATGGGCAAGGACCACACGCTGTTCGCGTTGGTCGACGGCCACGTCAAGTTCACGACGAAAGGCGCCGACAAGAAGCATACGGTTGTCGTCCTCCCGGCTGCGGTCTGAGATCGATCAGACACGGGAGCGACACAGCAAAAAGGCCCCGCGTGGTTGGCGGGGCCTTTTTTCTTCTGTGCGCCGGTTTTATGCGCCGCCCTGGTGCGGGCGCGCTAGCCAAGCGGCAAAATACGGTAAACACGGGACGGAGCGATAGATGAAGTTCATTGACGAAGCGCGGATCGAAGTGATCGCCGGCGACGGCGGCGACGGCAGCGCGTCGATGCGCCGCGAAAAGTTCGTTCCGTTCGGCGGTCCCGACGGCGGCGATGGCGGCCGCGGGGGCAGCGTCTACGCGGTGGCCGACCGCAACATCAACACCCTCATCGATTACCGTTACGCGAAGAAGCATCAAGCGCGCAACGGCGAAAACGGCCGAGGCTCGGATTGCTACGGCAAGGGCGGCGACGACATCGTCCTGCGCATGCCGGTGGGCACGGCCATCAGCGATCTCGACACGGGCGAGCTGATCGCCGATCTGACCGAGCACGAGCAGACGGTCCTCATCGCGCAGGGCGGGGCCGGCGGTCTCGGCAACTTGCACTTCAAGTCGAGCACGAACCGCGCGCCGCGCCAAAAAACGGAAGGCAAGCCCGGCGAGCGCCGCATGCTGCGTCTCGAGTTGAAGGTATTGGCCGATGTCGGCTTGCTCGGCATGCCGAACGCGGGCAAATCCACTTTTATTTCGTCGGTCTCGAACGCCAAGCCGAAGATCGCCGATTACCCGTTCACCACGCTCGCGCCGAACCTCGGCGTCGTCCGCGTCGGGCCCAGCAAGAGCTTCGTCATCGCCGATATCCCGGGCCTGATCGAAGGCGCGGCGGAAGGGGCGGGGCTCGGGCACCAATTTTTGCGGCACTTGCAGCGCACCGGATTGCTGTTGCATCTCGTCGACCTCGCGCCGTTCGACGAAAGCGTCGATCCCGTTGCCGAGGCGACCGCGATCGTGGCGGAGTTGCGCAAATACGACGAGGCACTGTTCCAAAAGCCGCGCTGGCTCGTGCTCAACAAGCTGGACATGATCGCCGAGGACGAGCGCGATGCGCGTGTCGCGGATTTCCTTGCGCGGTTCGAATGGAGCGGGCCCGTGTTTCAGATCTCCGCTCTGACGGGGCTGGGCTGCGAAAATCTGTGCTACGCGGTGTACGACTACTTGTCCGAGCACTCGGACGCTCACCGAGCCGAGCAGGCCGAGGACCTCGCGGCCGACGTCCGCTTCCGCGACGCGCCGGCCTCGGGCGATAAGCCCGCGCACGAGGGCTGACCGTTTTGCCAGGGGCGCCGGCAGCCGCCGGTGCCCACCGCCGCCAACCGTTGCCGGCGGGCTTGCCGATCTTTCATGGAGACTTTCGCACGATGCGTTCTCTGATCGCGGATTCGAAGCGCTTGGTTGTCAAGGTGGGATCGAGCCTCGTAACGAACGAGGGACGTGGCCTCGATCAAGCCGCGATCGGCCGCTGGGCGGCGCAGATCGCGCAGTTGCGCGCGCGCGGCAAGGAGGTCGTGCTCGTGAGTTCCGGTGCAATCGCCGAAGGTATGCAGCGTCTTGGCTGGACCAAGCGCCCGCGTGAAATCGACGAATTGCAGGCCGCGGCCGCGGTCGGGCAAATGGGTCTCGCCCAGGTGTACGAGAGCCGCTTCGCCGAATACGGGATTCGCACGGCCCAAATTCTTCTTACGCATGCCGATTTGGCCGACCGGGAGCGCTATTTGAACGCGCGCTCGACGTTGCTCACGCTGCTGCGCATGGGCGTCGTCCCGATCATCAACGAAAACGATACGGTCGTCACCGACGAAATCAAGTTCGGCGACAACGACACGCTAGGTGCGTTGGTCGCGAACCTCATCGAAGGCGATGCGCTCATCATCCTCACCGATCAGCAGGGGTTGTTCACGGCCGATCCTCGCAAGGATCCTTCGGCCGAACTCGTCGGCCAGGCCGATGCCGGGGCGCCCGAGCTCGAGGCAATGGCGGGCGGTGCCGGCTCGGCGATCGGGCGCGGCGGGATGTTGACGAAGATTCTCGCGGCCAAGCGCGCGGCCGGTAGCGGCGCGAGTACGGTGATTGCCAGCGGCCGCGAACCCGACGTGTTGACGCGCCTGGCGACGGGCGAGGCGATCGGCACGCAACTCGTCGCACGCACGGCGCGCCTTGCGGCGCGCAAGCAGTGGATGACCGATCACTTGCAAATGCGCGGGCATGTCGTCATCGACGACGGCGCCGTGGAAAAGCTGACCGTCGGCCGTAAGAGCTTGCTGCCGATCGGCGTCGTCGACGTGCAAGGCGTGTTCGCGCGCGGCGAGGTGATCGCTTGCGTGAGCTTGAAAGGACGTGAAGTGGCGCGCGGGATCACGAACTACAGCAGCGCCGAGACGATGTTGATCCGGCGTCGCCCCAGCACCGACATCGACATGATCCTCGGCTACATGCTGCAGCCGGAGTTGATTCACCGCGACAATCTCGTCGTCGTTTGAGAGACCACCTTTTCGCGGCCGCATGAACAAGGCCCGCATCCTCGATCGAGGATGCGGGCCTTTCGCTTTGGTGTGCCGCCGTTACTGCTTGAGCGAGTTGGCGGTGCGATTCAACCGCATGTTGTTGATGATCGTTTTCGCATTGCCCGTCACCATCTTGCTCGCGCAGAAGTAGTCCTGATAAAGCGACGCTTGATAGGCATTGAGGTTGCCGTTTTCGATCCGCGTCCAGTCGTTCGCCACCGAGCGATCCCAGCCGTCATGATCGGCGTTCAGGCCCGCGTACAGCCGCCATTCGTAGGTTTCGCAGCGAATGCCCTCGTAATTGACGTTGCGCGCACCGCTCGGGCTCGTGATGACGACCGTGTAGCGGACGACGTCATCGGAACCGACGCTCAACGATTTCGCATCCACCGCGTAATGCAGCGGTGAGTTTTGGGATACGTCGAACGCGATCAAATCGCGCTCGTTCGGCAACGGCGGCAGCGCCTCGACCTTGTTTTCCTTCCAGTCCGACTTGCGGTCGAGCAAGTACTGAAACGTGGAGTCGTCTTTGGGGTTGGCCGGAAGATGCGAGCAGCCGGCCAAAATGCCGCTGCCGGCCACGCAGGCCAGTGCGAGAACGAGCGCTTTCAATGTGGGTACCTTCGGTGATCGGGCGCAAAGATTGGGAGACCGAATGATAGCGCCCGCGCGCACGCTCGCGCGAGCGATATGCGCATCGCGCCGCTCGCGCGGCGCGACCGGTCAGTCAGGCAAGATGAAACTCGGCGCGGGGTAGGGTGCCGCATCCGCGCAGCCGCTGGCCGCTTGCAACGACGGCCCCCCGGCAGCGGGCATCTGCGCCGAGGTGGACATGCGCGGATACCGTCCGCCATGCTGAGGCCCGCGCGGCTGCTTTTCCGTGCGAGGCACCGCGCGGCGCAGAAACCGCGACAGTTCCGTCAGCGCCAATTGATAGACATCCCGCTTGAACTCGATCACGGCGTCCAGCGGAACCCAATACTCGTTCCAGCGCCAAGCATCGAATTCCGGGTGATCGGTGGCGCGCAGGCAGATGTCGCAGTCGCGGCCGACCATCCGAAGCAAGAACCAGATTTGTTTCTGGCCGCGGTAGTGGCCGCGTACTTCGCGCTTGATGAACTTGTCGGGCACCTCATAACGCAGCCAGTCGCGCGTGCGACCGATGATCTTGACGTGCTCGGGGCGCAGGCCGGTTTCTTCGTGTAACTCCCGATACATCGCTTGCAAAGGGGTCTCGCCATACTTGATGCCCCCTTGCGGAAACTGCCAGGAATGTTCACGCAGCCGCTTACCCCAAAACACCTCGTTGTGCGCGTTCAAGAGGATGATGCCGACGTTCGGGCGAAAGCCTTCGCGATCAAGCATACAACCACCTTCGAATCCTTTAAAATTGCTTTGATTATAAACAGATAACGAGCCTTTGGCATCGGCATGCACCATAAGGGGTCCGCACATCGCAACAATCGTGCTCCCGCGTGCCGATGACTTGTCTGACGAATCGCACCGCTTCGCGTAGGCTACGGCCCAAAGCGCGCGGCGGTCCCGGCCGATGACCTAAAATCACTCGTTCCCTTCTTTCGGCGGCTCGCTGCGGGCTGTCGCTTTTGGAAAATCGTTGAATGAAAGCCTCACGTTTCTTTATCGGGACCCTGAAGGAAGCTCCGGCGGACGCGGAAGTCGTCAGCCATAAGTTGATGTTGCGTGCGGGCATGATCCGGCGCGTGGCGGGCGGCATCTATAGCTACCTGCCCGTGGGGCTGCGCTCGATTCGCAAGGTGGAGGCGATCGTGCGCGAGGAAATGAATCGCGCCGGGGCGCTGGAACTGTTAATGCCCGCCGTGCAGCCGGCCGAGCTGTGGCAGGAATCGGGCCGTTGGGAGCAATACGGGCCGGAACTGTTGCGCTTCAAGGACCGTAAGCAAAGCGAGTTCGTGATCGGACCGACTCACGAAGAGGTCGTGACCGACATCGCGCGCCACCAGATCAAGAGCTACCGGCAGATGCCGGTGAACTTCTACCAGATCCAGACGAAGTTCCGCGATGAAATTCGTCCGCGATTCGGTGTGATGCGCGGCCGCGAGTTCACCATGAAGGACGCCTACTCGTTCGATAAGGACCAGGCCGGTTTGCAGGAGTCGTATCGCAAGATGTTCGATGCGTACGTGCGCATCTTCACGCGCATCGGACTCGAGTTCCGCGCGGTCAACGCCGATAGCGGCTCGATCGGCGGCAATCGTTCGCAGGAATTTCACGTGATCGCGGCGACGGGCGAGGACGACATCGCCTACTGCCCGGCTTCCGATTTCGCCGCCAACGTCGAGGCCGCCGAAGCGCTGCCGCTCTACGCCGAGCGGGCCGCGCCGCGCGAAGCGATGCAAAAGACGGCGACGCCGGGTAAGGCGAAGTGCGAGGCCGTCGCGGAACTTTTGAACATTCCGCTAGAGCGCACGATCAAGTCGATCATCCTCGCGACGGATAACGAAGGCGCCGAGCCGACGATCTGGCTCCTGATGCTGCGCGGCGATCACGACTTGAACGAAGTGAAGGTCGGCAAGCTGCCGGGCCTGGCGGGCTTCCGTTTCGCCACCGAGGCCGAGATCGTGGAATGGTTCGGCACGCCGCCGGGCTACCTCGGACCGATCGGCACGAAAAAGCCCGTGAAGGTCGTGGCCGACCGTACCGTGGCGAACATGAGCGATTTCGTCGTCGGCTCGAACGAAGTGGACTACCACACGACGGGCGTGAACTGGGGGCGCGATCTGCCCGAGCCCGAAGTGGCGGATATTCGCAACGTGCGCCCCGGCGATCCCTCGCCCGACGGCCGAGGGCAGATCGAAATCTGCCGCGGCATCGAAGTGGGGCACGTGTTCCAGCTCGGCACGAAGTACTCCGAGGCAATGGGCGCGACGTTCCTCGACGAAAACGGCAAACCGCAGCCGATGGTGATGGGTTGCTACGGCATCGGTATCACGCGGATTCTCGGGGCGGCGATCGAGCAGAATTTCGACGAGCGCGGCATCATCTGGCCCGAAGCGATCGCGCCGTTCGAGATCGTACTGTGCCCGATGGGCTACGACCGCAGCGAGAGCGTGCGTGCCGAGACGGATAAGCTCTACGCGCAATTGAGCGAGGCCGGTATCGACGTGATTCTCGACGATCGCGGCGAGCGCCCCGGCGTGATGTTCGCCGATTGGGAACTGATCGGCGTGCCGCATCGCATCGTGATCGGCGATCGCGGCCTCAAGGAAGGCAAGGTGGAGTATCAGGGCCGCCGCGATACGGAGCCCACGCTCGTGGCGCTCGATCAGGCGGCGGGTTTCGCCGCCGAGAAGATCCGCGCCGCGCTCGCGCGCTGAGCAAGTAGAGCCAATGCGCTTGGGCCGACCCCGCTGGGGCGGCTCAAGCGCCTTCGGTCAGCGCGCGGATGGTCGGCAGGTTGCGCCAGTAACCCTTGGCATCCATGCCGCACCCGAACACATAGCGGTCGGGCACTTCGAAACCGCAGAAATCGGGACGTAGCGGCTTCGCTTTCGGGATGCGTTTCTCGCAGAGCACGGCGCTCAAGAAACGCTTCGCCCCCATCGCCATGATCCGGTCGCGGATCGCCGCCATCGTCTCGCCTTCGTCGAGGATGTCGTCGAGCACGAGCACCACGCGGTCCTTGACCGATTCCGCCGGCGCCACGCGCCACTGCATGTCGGAGCTGCCGTGCGTCGTATTGCGGTAGCGCGTCAGGTGGATGTAATCGAATTCGAGCGGAAAATCGAGATGCGGCAGCAACATGCCCGTGAAGACGGCTGCGCCGCCCATCACCGACAACAGCAGCGGAAAGTCTTCGCCGATCTGCGCGCGGATGGCGCTGGCCATCGCTTCGATCGATGCGTTGACCTCGGAGGCCGAGACGATTTCCTCGGAGTGGCGAAAGATGTGGAGCGCTTCTTCGCGATTCATGGCGGTGTGCCTGCGATGACTGACTGTATACGTGTAGTGTGATGTGGCGCGCGCGAGCGCGCCACGGCATAAACCCGGCGCTTAACGCATGCCCGGGAGCATACCCTTCATGCCGCGCATCATTTTCTGCAGGTTGCCGCCCTTGAGCTTCTTCATCATCGTGCGCATCTGCTCGTACTGATTGAGCATCCTGTTCACTTCCTGCACCTGCACGCCCGCGCCCGCGGCGATGCGGCGCTTGCGCGTCGCTTTGATGAGGTCCGGTTTCGCGCGTTCGGCCGGGGTCATCGAATTGATGATGCCCTCCATCCGGCGCATCTGCTTTTCGGCCTGGCCCATGTCGGCGCCGGCCGCCGCCTGCTGGAACTGCGCGGGCAGTTTATCCATCAGCGTGGACAAGCCGCCCATGTTTTTCATCTGGGAAAGCTGCGCGCGGAAGTCGTTCAGATCGAAATCGCCGCCTTTCTTGACCTTGTCCGCCAGTTTTTGCGCGGCTTTGACGTCGACGTTGCGCTGCGCCTCCTCGACCAAGGCGAGGATGTCGCCCATGCCGAGAATACGATTGGCCATCCGCTCGGGGTAGAACACCTCGAGCCCGTCGAGCTTTTCCGCGACGCCGACGAACTTGATCGGCTTGCCCGTCACATGGCGCACCGAGAGCGCCGCGCCGCCGCGCGAGTCGCCGTCGAGCTTGGTGAGTACCACGCCCGTCAACGGCAGCGCGTCGTTGAAGGCCTTGGCGGTGTTCACGGCGTCTTGACCGAGCATCGCGTCCACGACGAACAGCGTCTCGACCGGTTTGACCGCGGCATGCAGCGCCGTGATCTCTTGCATCATCGCCTCGTCGATACCGAGCCGGCCCGCCGTATCGACGATGAGCACGTCGTGGTAATGGCGCTTGGCCCAGTCGAGCGCGGCGAGCGCGATGTCCACGGGCTTTTGGTTCGGCTCCGACGGGAAGAAATCGGCGCCGACCTGCTCCGTCACCGTCTTGAGCTGCGCGATCGCGGCGGGGCGATAGACGTCGCACGACACGGTCAGCACTTTCTTCTTGTACTTCTCGCGCAAAAGCTTCGCGAGCTTGCCCGAGGTGGTGGTTTTACCGGCGCCTTGCAGACCGGCCATGAGGATGACCGCGGGCGGCGTGACGGCGAGATCGAGTTCGGCCGCGCGGCCCTCGTAGTCTCCGCCGATGACGGCCGTCAGTTCGCGCTGCACGACGGCGACGAGCGCCTGGCCCGGCGACAGGCTCGACAGCACCTCTTCGCCGAGCGCCTTTTCCTTGACCTTGGCGACGAAATCGCGCACGACGGGCAGCGCCACGTCGGCTTCGAGCAGCGCGAGCCGGACTTCGCGCAGCATTTCCTGCGTGTTGGATTCGGTGAGGCGGGCTTCGCCGCGCAGCGTCTTGACGACGCGCGCCATCCGTTGGGTAAGTGTGTCGAGCATGGGGAGCCGTAGGGAACCGAGCGGCGGCAACTCGCCGATCGCTTCTATATCGTCTAGCGGGGCGGGTGCGGCGGCCTAGTGTAAACTTGGGACATGGATATTGTACTGTATGCCCTCACCGCGCTCCTTTATGGCGGACTCGCCGTCGCCGGGTGGCGCGCGCACCGCGTCGAGGGTTCCGCATCGATGCTGTCGAGCGTGCCGCCCATGCCGGCGGCGCGGCGCGAGCCGCCGTCGGAGGGCGCGTCGCGCATCACGCGAGCGCTCCTGTTGGTCGCGCTCGCGCTGCACGGGCTCTTGCTGCACACGACGATCTTTCCCCGCGATGCGATGGTCTTCGGCTTCGCGTTCGCGCTGTCGGCCATGTTTTGGCTCGGCGCCTGCATCTATTGGATCGAAAGCTACTTCTTCCCGCTCGAGGGGCTCGGGCTGCTCGTCTTGCCGCTCGCTTGCGCCGCCTCGCTGATGCCGCTCGCGTTCGGTGGCGTGCACGTGCTGGCCTACGCGGCCGCGCCGCTCTTCAAGCTGCATTTCATCATCGCAAACGTCGCTTATGGGCTGTTCGCGATCGCTGCCTTGCATGCGGTACTGATGTTGTTCGCCGAGCGCCGCCTGCATACGTTGCGCGGGGTGCTCCAAACCAATGGCGGCGGGTGGCTCGCCGGCTGGCTCGATACCCTGCCGCCGCTCTTGACCCTCGAAAAGCTGCTGTTTCGACTGATCGGCGCGGGCTTCGTCCTGTTGACGTTGACGCTCGTGTCCGGCGTGCTCTTCAGCGAGCAGTTGCTTGGCCGGCCGCTCACGTTCGATCACAAGACCGTATTCGCCGTTTTGTCGTGGCTGATGTTCGGGGCCCTGCTGACGGGGCGCCAACTATCGGGATGGCGTGGCCGGGCTGCGCTGCGCTGGGTGCTCGCGTCGTTCGTGGCTCTATTGCTCGCCTACGTGGGTAGCCGCTTCGTCTTCGAGGTGCTGCTGCACCGCCCCGTCGTTTGATCGTCATGCGCCAAATTTTTCTTCTCGTCGTGTTCGTCTTG
The DNA here is from genome assembly GCF_002879885.1 of Trinickia dabaoshanensis. Lineage (GTDB taxonomy): Bacteria > Pseudomonadota > Gammaproteobacteria > Burkholderiales > Burkholderiaceae > Trinickia > Trinickia dabaoshanensis. The sequence goes on along the minus strand of NZ_PNYA01000002.1, from coordinate 330,172 downwards.
GCCGCCCGCTGGTTGGTGAAGACGATGCGCGCCGTTCAAACGGGCACCGCGCCACGCGGTGGGGCGGCGCCGGGCGCAGCGCGCGGCCCGGCAAACGGCGGTGCGCGGCAGGCGCGGCCGGAGCCGCGCGAGCCGCGGCAACTCGCGGAACCGATGGTTCGTTGCGCCGTGTGCGGCGTGCATGCCCCTAAGAGCGAGTCGATCGCTTTCGGTGGGCAGTACTTTTGCGGCGTCGATCATGCGCGGCGCCATGCGGCGCCGGCGGGCGGCCGCGAGGGTCGATGAGCGCGGCGCCGTTCGCCGTCGAACCCGACGGCTGGGTGCGCGGCGCGCACGTGCTGGCGTCGCCGAACTTCGAGGCACGTCCCGGGCAGGCCGTGCCCACGCTCATCGTCATCCACAACATCAGCCTGCCGCCCGGCGAGTTCGGCGGTGCCGCCATCGCCGATCTGTTTCTCAATCGCCTCGATTGCGACGCGCACCCCTATTACGACAGGCACCTGCGCGGCCTGCGTGTTTCTTCGCATTTCGTCATCCGGCGCGACGGCGCGCTCGAGCAATTCGTCTCGTGCGCAGAGCGTGCCTGGCATGCGGGTGTGTCGAATTTCTTCGGGCGCGAACGTTGCAACGACTTCTCCATCGGTATCGAACTGGAGGGGGCTGACGCGTGTCCGTTCGAGCCGGCGCAATACGGGACGCTCGCCGAGCTCGTCACGGCGCTCCTCGCGCACTATCCGATCGAGGCATTGGCCGGTCATTCCGACATCGCCCCGGGGCGCAAAACCGATCCGGGCCCGTACTTCGATTGGGCCAGGCTGCAGCGCGACACGGCTTTGGCGGATCGGTATTTCCCCTATCGGCGAACCTGATTCGCAACCGTTCGCCGCTTCGCGCACGGCCCGCAAACACGCGTGCCGCTTGCGTTTGCGATAAGTCCTTGTCCTGACTCGCTTAATGAAAAGTCAAGCGTTCGCCCCCAAATAAACCTTTTTGAATTGGCGGGCTGCTCTACTATACTTGGTATCAATACGACGCGATTGCACTAGATGTTGTGCTCACGCGACGCGGTGTGTCAGGGTTCCGAAAGGGGCTCGGGGCCGCCGAAAGCGACGTGCGAATCATGCGGGGCGAGGCCCCGCCAGCGTTAAAAGATGCGGATAGAACGCCGGGCAGTGCCCGGCGTTCTATCTTCGGGGGAAAAACGGGGCGCGCAAGTGCCGCTAGAACAATGACGAAGGCGATCGTCTTTTTCGACTCGCGCCGCCTGGCGGCGCGGCCGTCCCGTTTTCTCTTCCGCCCCTCATCCATCGCGCTCGGGGTGGCGCGACGGTTGTTCCAATCCGCGGTTTGACCGCACATCAAAGATCAGGAGCTTTGCACATGCAAACGACCGACAACATGACGAGCCAGCACGAGGGCGCGCAGACCGGGCGCGCCGTCGGTGGGCAGGCTGCTTACACGCAGCCGCTCGCGCCGCAGGCGAGCTTCGCGGACTACAAAGTGATCCGCCGCAATGGCAGCGTCGTGTCGTTCGAGCCGTCCAAGATCGCGATCGCCGTCACGAAGGCCTTCCTGGCCGTGAACGGCGGGCAGGGCGCCGCGTCCGCGCGCGTGCGCGAACTCGTCGAGCAACTGACGCAAAGCGTCGTGCGCGCGCTCGTGCGCAGCCGCCCGAACGGCGGCACGTTCCACATCGAAGACATTCAAGATCAGGTCGAACTCGCGCTGATGCGCGGGGGCGAGCACAACGTGGCGCGCGCCTACGTTCTGTACCGCGAAAAGCGTAATCAAGAACGCGGCCACGATCAGGAAGCGGCGGCACCGTCCTCGGGCCTGAACGTCGTCGACAACGGCGTCACGCGTCCGCTCGATATGCATGCGCTCACCGCGCTGATCGAGTCGGCATGCGACCAACTGGGCGAAGCGGTCAGCGCCCAGCCGATCGTCGCGGAAACGGTCAAGAACCTGTACGACGGCGTACCGATGAGCCAGGTCTACGATTCGGCCATCCTCGCGGCGCGTACGATGATCGAAAAGGACCCGGCATACAGCCAGGTGACGGCTCGCATCCTCCTGCACACGATCCGCCGCGAAATCCTCGGCGAGGAAGTGACGCAAGGCGAAATGGGCGAGCGTTACGCCGAGTACTTCCCGCAATTCATCAAGCGCGGCATCGACGCCGAGTTGCTCGACGACAAGCTGCAGCAGTACGACCTGAAGCGCCTGGGCGCGGCGCTCGACGCCGGCCGCGATTTGCAATTCGGCTACCTCGGCCTGCAAACGTTGTACGACCGCTACTTCCTGCACGTGGACGGCACGCGCATCGAGATGCCGCAGGCATTTTTCATGCGTGTCGCGATGGGTCTCGCGCTGAACGAGATCGACCGCGAAGCGCGCGCGATCGAGTTCTACAACGTCTTGTCGACGTTCGACTTCATGAGCTCCACCCCGACGCTGTTCAATTCGGGTACGCGCCGCTCGCAATTGTCGTCGTGCTACCTGACGACGGTCGCCGACGATCTCGACGGCATCTACGAAGCGCTCAAGGAAAACGCGCTGCTCTCGAAGTTCGCGGGCGGCCTCGGCAACGACTGGACGCGCGTGCGCGCGCTCGGTTCGCACATCAAGGGTACGAACGGCAAGTCGCAGGGCGTCGTGCCGTTTCTGAAGGTCGTCAACGATACGGCCGTGGCCGTGAACCAAGGCGGCAAGCGCAAGGGTGCGGTTTGCGCATACCTGGAAACGTGGCACCTGGACATCGAGGAGTTCCTGGAGCTGCGTAAGAATACGGGCGACGACCGCCGCCGCACGCACGACATGAACACGGCGAACTGGATTCCCGACCTATTCATGAAGCGAGTGATGGAAGGGGGCGATTGGACGCTGTTCTCGCCGTCGACCTGCCCGGATCTGCACGACAAGTTCGGCGCCGACTTCGAAAAGGCCTACACGGCTTACGAAGAGAAGGTGGAGCGCGGCGAGATCAAGCTGTTCAAGAAGATCCCGGCCGCCCAACTCTGGCGCAAGATGCTCGGCATGCTGTTCGAGACGGGCCACCCCTGGATTACGTTCAAGGACCCGTGCAATGTGCGCTCGCCGCAGCAGCACGTGGGCGTCGTGCATTCGTCGAACCTGTGCACGGAAATCACGCTGAACACGAGCGACAACGAAATCGCCGTCTGCAACCTGGGCTCGGTGAACCTCGTCGCGCACCTCGTGAAGCGGGCCGACGGCAGCTACGCGCTCGATCAGGACAAGCTCAAGCGCACGATCAGCGTGGCGATGCGCATGCTCGACAACGTCATCGACATCAATTACTACGCGGTCGCCAAGGCGCGCAACTCGAACCTGAAGCACCGCCCGGTCGGCATGGGCATCATGGGCTTCCAGGACTGTCTGCACCTGCTGCGCGTGCCGTATGCGTCCGATGAAGCGGTCGAGTTCGCCGATCGCTCGATGGAAGCGGTGTGCTACTACGCTTACTACGCGTCGACCGAGTTGGCCGAAGAGCGCGGCCGCTATTCGAGCTACCGCGGCTCGCTGTGGGATCGCGGCATCCTGCCGCAAGACACGCTGAAGCTGTTGGCCGAGGCCCGCGGCGGCTATGTCGAGGTGGATTCGTCCGAGACGATGGACTGGCCGACGCTGCGTTCGCGCATCGCCACCTACGGCATGCGCAACTCGAACTGCGTCGCGATCGCGCCGACGGCGACGATCTCGAACATCATCGGCGTCTCGGCTTGTATCGAGCCGACGTTCCAGAACCTGTACGTGAAGTCGAACCTGTCGGGCGAATTCACGGTCGTGAACGACTACCTCGTGCGCGACCTGAAGGCGCGCGGCCTGTGGGACGAGGTGATGGTTGCCGACCTGAAGTACTTCGACGGTACGCTCTCGCGCATCGACCGCGTCCCGGCCGACCTGCGCGCCATCTACGCGACGGCGTTCGAAGTGGATCCGAAGTGGCTCGTCGAAGCCGCCTCGCGCCGTCAGAAGTGGATCGACCAAGCACAGTCGCTCAACATCTATATGGCGGGTGCATCGGGCAAGAAGCTCGACGAGGTCTACAAGCTCGCATGGCTGCGCGGTCTGAAGACGACTTACTACCTGCGCACGATGGCTGCGACGCACGTCGAGAAGTCGACGGTCGCGCACGGTGCACTGAACGCGGTGCCGTCGGCCGACGGCGGCGAGAGCGGCGGCGGTGCGGCCGGTGGTTTCGGTGCGACGGGCGGCTCGGTCGGCGGCGGTGCATCCACGATGGGCGGTCTGAACGCGGCAAGCGCGGTCGAGCAAGAGCCGCAGGCGGACGGCCCCGTCTGCATGATGCGTCCGGGAGATCCGGGCTTCGACGAATGCGAGGCTTGTCAGTAACGCACGTTGCGGCCCTTTGATCGGGCCGCGTCGTTCGGGCCGGTGCCTTCCCGCTTACGAGCGGATGGCACCGGCCCGTTTCTTTTGGTTTCTTGCGATGTCTCGAGGTGGACGGGCTGCTACGAGCGCGCTTCGGCGTCTTTCTCGCGCTGCCGGCCGACATACAAGATATTGGTCTATTCCTGCATTTCCGCACTACATTTTGTATGTCAGACTTCTCTCCGACGACCTCCGATGCTACACTTTCGGGGCACGAAACACGGCATCGAAGTCAACGGTTGCGGATGTTTGCGCGTCCGCTTTTTGTGGGAGGAAGCGAATGAACGAACGATCGCGGGCAACGATGCAAGCGGGAGAGATCCGATCGTCGAGTGCGCAGGCAACGTCGAGCGAGTGGCTCGAACGCCGGCGCATGAGTGAAGCGTGAAGAGTGGGCATCGTCGATGCGACGCATGGATGCAAGGGCAGCGCGATGCGTAGGCGCTTGCGAGTTTCGACCATCGTCGCGGCAACTTTCGAACGTAAGCGCGAGCGTGACTCGCCTCACACGAAGCACTGACGATCGATGTTCGAGGCGCTCGCTTTCGACGCGCGAAGCCCACATCGAAACGACGCTTCACGCGTCATCGACGTGTCTCGCGTGTGCGACTCAACGAACAAAGTGTTGTATCGAGGTCGCAGCGTGAATCGAAAAACAGGGATTTTCATGAGCGAGCCCTTTTATCGCTCGTGAAAAGATGGTACAAACCGATCTAAATTGATGGTGAGAATTTATGCTCAACTGGGATGACGAGACGACTGCCGTAACTCCCTCGAGCGGTTCGCAACTGAACACGTTGCGTAACCCCGCGGGGCAGGCCGTCGGAACGCAAGCAGCGACGCGCGTCGCAACGCAAGCTCCGTTGGCGCAAAACATCTTCGCGGACGACTTCGCCGCGTACACACCCGCTGCACAGCCGGTGGTATCCGAAGCGCGCGTGAACGTGGCCGACAAGCGAATCATCAACGGCCAGACCGACGTCAACCAACTCGTACCGTTCAAGTACAAGTGGGCGTGGGAGAAGTATCTCGCCGGCTGCGCGAACCACTGGATGCCGCAGGAAATCAACATGTCGCGCGACATCGCGCTTTGGAAGGACCCGAACGGTCTGACCGAAGACGAGCGCCGCATCGTCAAACGCAACCTCGGCTTCTTCGTGACGGCCGACTCGCTGGCCGCGAACAACATCGTGCTCGGCACGTACCGGCACATTACGGCACCCGAGTGCCGGCAGTTCCTGCTGCGCCAAGCATTCGAAGAGGCGATCCATACGCACGCCTATCAGTACATCGTGGAATCGCTGGGTCTCGACGAAGGCGAGATCTTCAACGCGTACCACGAGGTCACCTCGATCCGCGACAAGGACGAGTTCCTGATCCCGTTCATCCACACGCTGACCGATCCGGCGTTCAAGACGGGCACGCTCGAGGCAGACCAGAAGCTGCTCAAGTCGCTGATCGTCTTCGCCTGCGTCATGGAGGGCTTGTTCTTCTACGTCGGCTTCACGCAAATTCTTGCGCTCGGCCGGCAGAACAAGATGACGGGTGCCGCGGAGCAGTATCAATACATCCTGCGCGACGAGTCGATGCACTGTAATTTCGGCATCGACCTGATCAACCAGATCAAGCTCGAGAACCCGCACCTGTGGACCCGCGAATTCCGTGAAGAGATTCGCGAGCTGTTCAAGCATGCGGTCGAACTCGAATACCGTTACGCCGAGGACACGATGCCGCGCGGCGTGCTGGGACTGAACGCGTCGATGTTCAAGAGCTATCTGCGCTTCATCTGCAACCGCCGTTGCCAGCAGATCGGGCTCGATCCGCTGTACCCGAACGAGGAAAACCCGTTCCCGTGGATGAGCGAGATGATCGACCTGAAGAAGGAACGTAACTTCTTCGAGACGCGAGTCATTGAATATCAAACCGGTGGTGCGCTGTCCTGGGAATGACACGTGCTCGCCGATGCAATGAATGATTGATGGGGTGCCCGCCGCGATAAGCGTCGCGGCGGAAAAAGTAAGGAGCAAGAACGCCTAATGCAAAGCGTGCCCGGCGGTGAAACCGTCCACAAACATGACAGGCACTTTGCGAACCCTTCGGTGGGATGGGCGAACTACCCCCTAAAAAAGCCGGCGGCCGAGCCGCCGGCTTGTCACAAGCGAATATCGGGCTTGGCAAGCATCGGGTGCTTGCCTGCCGACTCGATCCGGCGTGCTGTGCCTTTGGGTACGGCACGCCTTACCGCATTCATTAGCGTAAGCACTAGGTTTTTGCGTACGCCGATGAATAGCCCGCTTCGCAGCGCGCGCCGTCGTTACTATTGCCGGCGCGCAGCGGGAAGCGGGTTTGAAGAAGGGTGTAGTTCGAACTACTCATTTCCGAAAACCTGAAGGAGAACACAATGGCAACAGCGAAGAAGAAACCCGCCGCTAAGAAAGCAGCTCCGGCCAAGAAGGCAGCAGCTCCGGCGAAGAAGGCCGCGGTGAAGAAGGTCGCGGCGAAGAAGGCGGCACCGGCTAAGAAGGTTGCAGCCAAGAAAGTCGCCGTGAAGAAGGTTGCTGCGAAGAAGGCAGCGCCGGCCAAGAAGGCCGCGGTGAAGAAGGTTGCTGCGAAGAAGGCAGCGCCGGCGAAGAAGGCCGCAGTGAAGAAGGTTGCTGCGAAGAAGGCCGCACCGGCGAAGAAGGCCGCGGTGAAGAAGGTTGCAGCGAAGAAGGCTGCGCCGGCTAAGAAGGCCGCGCCTGCGAAGAAGGCTGCCGCGAAGAAGGCTGCGCCTGCTAAGAAGGCTGCCCCTGCCGCGAAGAAGGCCGCGCCTGCTGCTAAGAAGGCCGCGCCTGCGAAGAAGGCTGCCGCTAAGAAGGCTGCCCCTGCGGCGAAGAAGGCTGCGCCTGCTAAGAAGGCTGCCGCTAAGAAGGCCCCCGCCGCACCCGCTGCCCCTGCCGCGCCTGCCGCTGCTGCATCCACGGCTCCTGCCTCGACGGTGAAGACCGCGTTGAATCCGGCCGCTGCTTGGCCGTTCCCGACGGGCAGCCGTCCGTAATAGGACGCAGCGACGAAGGCGGCACGCGTAGCCGCCTTCTCGCACGCGCCTATATAAAAACCCCGCCACCGGTTCGCCGGAGGGCGGGGTTTTTTACGTTCGCCGACGCTCGCTGAGATTCGCCGAGCGCCTAGCGCTCGTATTTCAAAGCGCGTTCGACGCGTTCGGGGTAGGCCGAGCGGCTGCCCGACCCCGAAGCGATGACGATCTTAGTGCGTGACGCGCGTGACGCCGGCACTCGACAGAAGACGCACGCGATCTCCGGCTTGGAACACCTCGCCGGTCGCGGCTTGCGTGATCGCGCGCAGGTCGCCGTTGTCGAGGCGGACGGTGATTTCCACGCCCGAGCGTTTGGCCACGCCGTTTTCGACCGCGTTGCCCGCGACCGCGCCGGCGATGCCGCCAATGATCGCCGTTGCGATCGAGCCTTTGCCGCCGCCGATCGCGCTGCCGGCGACGGCGCCGAGCGCGCCGCCGCCGAGGGCGCCGAGCCCGCTCGGCTGCCCTTCGTTCGACGAGATGACTACCGCACGAACGCTTTCGACCGTGCCGAAGCGAACCGTTTCCTCACGCTGGGCTTGGCCTGCCGTGTAGACGTCGGGAGAGCTGCTGTTGTACGCGCACCCCGTCATCGTCACAGAACCAATCAGCAGCGTCGCGAGTACTACCCGAGCCGATGTTTTCATTGTCCGTTACTCCACAAGAGTATTACCGCAGGCTATAGCCGAAAGCCTGCTTGAATCGTTGGTCGATCTCCTCGGTGCTCGGCGCGTACGTTTGCGGGCCGGCCTGCTCGATCTTCAAAGAACCCATTAGACTTGCCAGGCGGCCGGTCGTGGCCCAATCGAAACCGCGTTCGATACCGTACAGCAGCCCGCCACGGAATGCGTCGCCGCAACCGGTGGGATCGACGATCTTCGAGGCCTGCACGACAGGAATGTCCTCGGATTGGCCGCCGTGATGGATGCGCGCGCCGTGTTCGCCCCGCGTTACGATCAACGCTTGCACGTGCTTTGCAATCTCTTCCAGCGACCAGCCCGTCTTATTGCTGACGAGACTTGCCTCGTAGTCGTTGACTGCCACGTAAGTGGCGAGTTCAATGGCGCGCCTCAGTGCCTCGCCGGAAAAGAGCGGCAATCCCTGACCCGGATCGAAGACGAACGGTACGCCCGCGGCGGCGAGCTTTTCCGTGTGTTGCACCATGCCCTCATAGCCGTCCGGCGCGACGATCGCGAGCGTGATGTCCTGCGCTTCGTCGGCATGATTCAGGTGCGACTGCATCATCGCCCCCGGATGGAAGGCGGCGATCTGATTGTTGTCCAGATCGGTCGTGATCATGGCCTGCGCCGTATAGGCATTCGGCACCATGCGCACATGGTCGGTACGCAGTCCGAGGCTCTTGATGCGATCGAGGTAGAGCTGGCCGTCCACTTCTCCCAGTGTGCCCATGATCCGCGCGTCGCCGCCAAGCAAGTTCAGCGAATAGCCGATGTTGCCGGCGCAGCCGCCGAATTCGCGGCGCATCGTCGGAACGAGAAAGCTCACGTTCAGGATATGGACCTGCTCCGGCAGAATGTGCTCCCGGAAGCGGCCCTGGAAGGTCATGATGTTGTCGTATGCGAGCGAGCCGCAGATCAGCGTAGCCAAGGCGTGTGTTCCTATGCGTATTTGGTCATGAGCGCGCCATACGAAAACGCCGCGCTCAAAGGACTCAAGCGCGGCGTGCTTCGTCGAGTCGACGGCGCGGCGGATTACTTCAGCGCGCTCAGCGCCGCGTCGTAATTCGGCTCGTTCTTGATCTCGCCGACGAGTTCGGCGTGCACGACCTTGTCGTTTTCGTCCACGACCACGACGGCACGCGCCGTCAGTCCGGCGAGGGGGCCCGTCTTGATATCGACGCCGTACGCTTGCGCGAATTCGTGGCCGCGGAACGTCGATGCCGTCACGACGTTTTCGATGCCTTCGGTCGTGCAAAAGCGCGTGGCCGCGAACGGCAGGTCGGCCGACACGACGATGACGGCGGTGTTGTCCAGCTTCGCCGCGGCTTCGTTGAATTTGCGCGTCGACGTGGCGCACGTCGGCGTATCGAGGCTCGGGACGATGTTCAGCACCTTGCGCTTGCCGGCGAACTGGCTAAGCGTAAGCGGCGCCAGATCCTTGCCGACGAGCGAGAACTCGGGTGCCTTTTGGCCGACGGACGGGAATGCGCCGCCGACTTCGATCGGGTTGCCGCCCAGCGTGACTTGACTCATATTAGCTCCGGATGTTCGTTTCAGGTTGTCGCAAGTGCGAAATGGTGGGCACGCGCTCGCAAAGCGGCCGCGCCCGAACTGCGCTACGGATAAAAGATCTGGACGCGGAAATTAGTCGCGATCGCGTTGCCCGAATCGAGCCGCACGATCATCGTCTGCGTCGCATGCGGCGGTAGGCCGGCGGCGATCGTCGTACCAGGGGCCACATAGTCTTGCGGCCATAGGATGCGGCGGATCGCGACGTTATTTTTGTCGTCGAACAGGGTCAGCTCGATCGCCGGGAAGGCGAGCGCGATGCCGTATCGGTTCCGCAGCGGCACGCGCAACTCCAAGCGGTGCGGGCCGTCGACCTGACGCAGGTCGGACGCTTCCACCTGCAGCCCGTCGATGTCGCGTGGCGGCGAGAGCTGGCAGCCCAACTGCGCGCACACGCGAGCGAACAGCGGCTGCGATTCCGGCCAGTAGACCATCACGGCTTCACGGCGCCACCACGTTAGCTGGGCGATCAGCGCGAGAACGAGGGCGATCGATACGATGCTGCCGAGGATGATCCACAGCGCCCTTCTCGGCGCGTGGGTGCGGGCTTCGCGTGTCATTGCGAAGTGGCGCGCTTGCTCGTCGGACTCGGGCGGCTCCGCGAAAACCGGCGGCACGCCCGCTGTGCGAACGTTGGGTTCGGCGTCGCCGAAACGCGGCTCGACCGGTGTGTCGGCTTGTGCCTGGAGGCTCGCGCGCAGGTGAGGCTCGAGGTGCGGCTCGTCGTCGGCGGCTTCGGCCTCGGACGGGACGCGCCCGTTGAAGCGCGGCTCGTCGTCGTGCCAACCCTGATCGCGCGCGGGCGCCCACTCGGGGGCGGCGATCTGTTCGCTATCGTCGTGTAAAGGTGGGACGACTCGATGCGTCGAATGAGGCGCCGGCTCGGACGGGGCGGCCGCCAGCGGCGGATGCGCGCTTTCGGTCGTCGCCGGGAATTCGGATTGCGCGGCCGCCTGCGCCTCGGCTTCGGCGGAGGCTTTGGCTTCTGCGGCTACACGGGCTTCTTCGGCGGCGCGAGCTTCTTCGGCAACGCGGGCTTCTTCGGCGGCGCGAGCTTCTTCGGCAACGCGGGCTTCTTCGGCAACGCGGGCTTCTTCGGCAACGCGGGCTTCTTCGGCAACGCGGGCTTCTTCGGCTAAGCGGGCTTCTTCGGCTAAGCGGGCTTCTTCGGCAACGCGAGCCTCTTCGGCAACGCGAGCCTCTTCGGCAACGCGAGCCTCTTCGGCAACGCGAGCCTCTTCGGCAACGCGAGCCTCTTCGGCTAAGCGAGCCTCTTCGGCAACGCGAGCTTCTTCGGCAACGCGGGCTTCTTCGGCAACGCGGGCTTCTTCGGCAGCGCGAGCCTCTTCGGCAACGCGGGCTTCTTCGGCTACGCGGGCTTCTTCGGCCAAGCGGGCTTCTTCGGCCAAGCGCGCCTCTTCGGCAGCGCGAGCTTGCGCTTCGGCCGCCGCGGAAGTATCCGATTGCGGCTCAGGCGGGGCTGCTGACTCGGGCGCCCGATCGCCGTGCTGCGTACCTGCCGTCGGGTCGAGCAGATTGTGCCGGGCGTCGAAGACTTGCTGGCAGTGTCCGCAGCGCGCGAACCCGCCGGAGGCCGCGAGCAGCGTTTCCTGCACGCGGAAAACCGTTTCGCAGTGGGGACAGCGGGTGGCTAGAACCATGGTGAGCGGGGAAACCGGGATGGACCGGTGCGTCGATCGATAGGCGCTATTCTAATGGTTTCCCGCCGTACCCTCGGCAGCGTCGCCGTTTCCATTGCGCTCGCCGGCTCGCTTCACGCCCGTGAGGCAGACCCAGCCTTCGTGTTCGCGCCATACGCCGATGTCGATCCACGGCCGATAAGCGGCCGCGACTTCCTCGGCTTGCCGCGCGAGCACGCCCGAAAGCGCAATGCGTCCGCCCGTTTTCACCTTGGCGCTCAACATCGACGCCATCAGTTTGAGCGGGTTCGACAAGATGTTCGCCACAACGATGTCGAATTGTCCGGCCGGGCACGCGTCCGGCAGCGCATAGGCCACGTCGGCTCGATTGCGCTCGCTATTGAGCCGAGCCGACTCGACCGCCTGCGGATCGATATCGACACCCACGACCGGCGCAGCCCCGCACTTTTGCGCGAGGATCGCCAAAATGCCGGAACCGCAGCCGTAATCGAGTACCGATTGCCCCGGCGCGACCGATTCCTCGAGCCACTCCATACACAATCGCGTCGTGGGATGGCTGCCCGTGCCGAAGGCCAGCCCCGGATCGAGCTCGAGAATCAGCGCTTGCGGATCGGGTGCGTCGTGCCAAGAGGGCACGACCCAAATGCGCTTGCCGATCGCGATCGGCTCGAATTGCGACTGCGTGAGACGCACCCAGTCTTGCTCGGGCACGTCGCGCAACGTGAAGGCCGGCGTGGCCGCCAAACCGATCGCGTTCGCCGCGGCCGCGGCGAGCAGCGCCGGCTCTTGCTCGGGATCGAGCAGCGCGACGACACGCGAATGCTGCCAAGCCGTGCGATCGGGCGTGAGACCGGGCTCGCCGAACAAAGGCTGCTCGTCGGGCGTATCGGCATCGGCGTCTTCAACCGATACCGATAACGCCCCGAGTTCGATAAGCGCGTCGGACAGCGCTTCGGCATGCGTCCGATCGAGTTCGACGATCAATTCCCGGTAGCTCATGACTGACGCTCAAGCTTCTTCCGGCGCGGCTTGCTGCTTTTCCGCAAGCCGGTTTTCCAAGTAATGGATGCTCGTGCCGCCTTCGACGAAGCCGCCGTCGAGCATCAGTTCGCGGTGCAACGGAATGTTCGTCTGGATGCCTTCGACGACCATTTCCGACAACGCGATGCGCATGCGACGGATCGCCTGTTCGCGCGTTGCACCGTAGGCGATCAGCTTGCCGATCATCGAGTCGTAGTTCGGCGGAACGAAATACCCATTGTACGCATGCGAGTCGACCCGAATGCCGGGGCCGCCGGGCGTATGCCAGGACGTGATGCGGCCCGGCGACGGCGTGAACTTGAACGGATCCTCGGCGTTGATACGGCACTCGATCGCATGGCCGCGGAACACGATATCGCGCTGGCGCATCGTCAGCTTCTCGCCGGCGGCGATGCGGATCTGCTCTTGCACGATGTCGATGCCCGTGATCAATTCCGTCACCGGGTGCTCGACCTGCACGCGCGTGTTCATTTCGATGAAGTAAAACTCGCCGTTCTCGTACAGGAATTCGAACGTGCCGGCACCGAGGTAACCCATCTTCTTGCACGCGTCGGCGCATCGGTCGCCGATCCGCTCGATCAGGCGGCGCGCGATACCGGGCGCCGGCGCTTCCTCGATCACCTTCTGGTGGCGGCGTTGCATCGAGCAATCGCGCTCGCCGAGCCACAGGGCGTTCTTGAACGAATCCGCGAGCACCTGGATTTCGACGTGGCGCGGGTTCTCGAGGAACTTCTCCATGTAGACCTGCGGATTGCCGAACGCGCGCTCGGCTTCCTCGCGGGTCATGTTCACGGCGTTGACGAGCGCGGCTTCCGTATGGACGACGCGCATGCCCCGTCCGCCGCCGCCGCCCGCGGCCTTGATGATGACCGGATAACCGATCGCGCGCGCGATCTTGACGATCTCTTTCGGGTCGTCGGGCAGGGCGCCTTCGGAGCCGGGCACGCAAGGCACGCCCGTCTTGATCATCGTCTGCTTGGCGGAGACTTTGTCGCCCATCAGGCGGATCGTTTCGGGGCGCGGGCCGATGAAGGCGAAACCCGATTGCTCGACGCGTTCCGCGAAGTCGGCGTTTTCCGACAGGAAGCCGTAGCCGGGGTGGATCGCCTCGGCATCGGTCACTTCGGCCGCGCTGATGAGCGCGGGCATGTTCAGATAGCTCTGCGGCGACGGCGCCGGTCCGATACAGACGGCTTCGTCGGCGAGCTTGACGTACTTGGCGTCCTTGTCCGCGGTCGAATAGGCGACGACCGTCTTGACGCCGAGTTCGCGGCATGCGCGCTGGATGCGCAACGCAATTTCGCCGCGATTGGCAATGAGGATTTTTTCAAACATGGCGATGGTTCGACGCATTAAAGGGCTCGTGCGTCGTGGGGCCGCGATCTGTGGCGGCGCACGGCATTCGAGCTAAACGGGGTATGCCCGAGGCGGCAGATGGCGCTCGGGCCCGCTTTGCGATCAGCCGATGACGAAAAGCGGCTGGCCGTATTCGACGGCTTGGCCGTTTTCGATAAGGATTTCCTTCACGACGCCGGCTTTGTCGGACTCGATTTCATTGAGCAGCTTCATCGCTTCGATGATGCACAGCGTCTGGCCTTCCTTCACCGTGTCGCCCACTTGGATGAACGGCTCGGCGCCCGGCGAGGGCGAGCGATAGAACGTGCCGACCATCGGCGAGGTGATCACGTGGCCTTGGGCGACGGCCGCGGGAGCGGCGGCTGCGGGAGCTTGCTCGAGCGCGCCTGCGCCCATCGCGGGCGCGGCTGCCGCGAGCGGCGGCGCATACGAGGCGGACTGCTGTACGTAAACCGGCGGCGCATTCTTCACGATGCGGACTTTGCCTTCGCCCTCGGTCACTTCGAGCTCGGAGATGCCCGATTCGGAGACGAGGTCGATCAAAGTTTTCAGCTTACGTAGATCCATAGGGAATCCCCTTGTTCAATGCGTTGGGCGCTGGCTCGAGCCGGCGCCGATTTGATGTTCTGAAAGTCAGCTACGCGCGCTTTGCGACGCCAGCCGCTCGAGCGCGAACTCGAGTGCGTACAGGTAGCCTTTCCAACCGAGCCCGCAGATGACGCCTTCGGCCAAATCGGAAAAGTACGAGTGATGCCTGAACGGCTCTCGGCGATGCACATTCGACAGATGAATCTCGACGAACGGGATGCCGACGCCCGCCAGCGCATCGCGCAAAGCGACGCTGGTATGCGTATAGGCGGCGGGATTGATCAAGACGAACTCGACCGCCTCCGCCCTTGCGGCGTGCACGCGGTCGACGAGTTGACCTTCGTGATTGCTCTGAAACGTCAGCAATTGCACGCCTGCTTCCTGCGCGCGAGCCACGAGCGCTTGATCGATCTGCTCCAACGTGACGCGGCCGTACACCTCGGGTTCCCGCGTACCTAGCAGGTTGAGGTTCGGACCGTGCAGTACCAGCAATCGTCTCATGGTTCGCTTCTGTTTCCGCGGAATTGCGCGCACTTTATCGCCGTTTGTCGAAACTTGTCTAGCGGCGAATGAAAAAGCCGGTGCCCGGAGCGGCGCTTTTTACCGGTTTTGGACTGCAGATTCGGTGAATTTCGTTCAACCGTGCGTCAATTTGCGTCAATCTGCGCCGATCGGGGCCGAAGCGGAATTTGTTCGTTAAAGCGCGTCGAGCGTCTTGCGCAATTCGACTGGCGCGACTTGTCCCAATTTTGTCGACCGTACGACGCCGTTAGCGTCAATTACGACCGTAAAGGGCAGGGCACCTGCCGAATTGCCGAGGCTTCTCGCGAGGTCGGCGCCGCCGAAACCGCTGACGAGAATCGGATAATCGACGGGCACTTTCTTCAGGAAGGCCTGTATGTTCTGCTGCGAGTCGACGCCGATGCCGACGAACTGCACGCCCTTGCTCGAGTATGCGTCGTGCAGCCGCACGAGTTCCGGCATTTCGGCGACGCACGGGCCGCACCACGAAGCCCAGAAGTTCACGACGAGCACGTGCCCTTTGTAGCGAGCGAGCGTTTGGGCCTGGCCGGCGACGTCCTGCAACTGCGTGTCCATGAGCTGCGCGACGGCGTCGCTCGCGGGTGCGGCGGTTGGCGGGGTTTGCGACGCTTGCGTCTGGCGTGCGGGGTCCTCGCCTTGGCCGGTATCGCCGTGCAGCCATTGCCGGGCGCCCACGCCTAAAGCGGCCGCGACGATCGCGAGCGCGGCGATGGCGAAGGTGGCTTTCCTATTCATATATCCAATATGTCGTGGAATCGGGGTGGGTCGGGCTCAGTCGGCGAGCGCCGAGGGCGCGTCGCCCTCGAGCAGCGCCCGCACGGTCTCGGCGTTCGCGCGTGGCGCCCGCCCTCGGGCATCGGCGCGCACGGCGCCGCGCAGGTCGTCCGTATCATATAGCGCGATGTGGATGCCCACCGGCGCTTCGTCGCGCGTGCTCCGCCAGAGAAAGCTCAGCGTTTCGACGTCGCCGCGCCCGCCGAAGTGGTGCGTTTCGGAAACGTCGTATTGGACGTTCGCATTGAGCAGATAGATCGCCACTTCCTTCGGGTTGTCGCAAAAGACCTGCAAGTGGACGTCCGAATGCTCGCCGGCCGTACCGTTCAGTACCGCGCCCGTCAAATAGGGATTGAACTGCGCGAGCCGCATCATCCATTCGAGCGCGATCTCGCGCAGCCGGCGCAACACAGCCGGTTGGGTTTCGGCTTGGAACAGCGCCTGATATTCGCGGATTTCTTCCTCGATTTGATCGTTGTCGGGCAGCCATTCGCCCGCTACGCGCGGCTGGCCGACCACTTGTCGCGCGGCCTTGCGCTTCGCACTGGCATAGTCGAGCCCTTCCTCCGCGATCAGGCGGGCCGCCGCCATCGCGATTTCCTCCCGCACGCGCTGCGGATCGACAAAAGATTTACGCACCATCCGGCAATCATACTAGATCGTCCGGTCTCGCCCGCTGCGCCCGGCTGCCGCGAGCGCGTCGGGTACAATAGCGGGCCTCACGCGGCTCGCCCGCCCGGCGTTCGCGTCCCCACCATGCACTCGCGGCAAGCGCGGCACGAGCAGACAGTTTTTATGCACATCCACATCCTCGGCATCTGCGGCACTTTCATGGGCGGCCTCGCGGTTCTCGCGCGCGCCGCGGGACATACCGTGACGGGCTGCGATGCCGGCGTCTATCCGCCGATGAGTACCCAGCTCGAGGCGCAAGGGATCACCCTCGTCGAAGGCTATGGCGCCGAGCAACTCGATCTGAAGCCGGATTTGTTCGTCGTCGGCAATGTCGTCTCGCGCGGCAACCCGCTCATGGAGGCCATCCTCGATCGCGGCTTGCCCTATGTCTCGGGGCCTCAATGGCTCGGAGAGCACGTGCTCGCGGGCAAATGGGTGCTGGCCGTGGCGGGTACGCACGGCAAGACGACAACGAGCTCGATGCTGGCGTGGCTGCTCGAAGACGCCGGGCTCAATCCCGGCTTTTTGATCGGCGGGGTGCCACTGAACTTCGGCGTGTCGGCCCGTCTGACCGATTCGAATTTTTTCGTCATCGAAGCGGACGAATACGACACCGCCTTTTTCGATAAGCGTTCCAAGTTCGTTCACTACCGCCCGCGCACGGCCATTTTGAACAACCTGGAGTTCGATCACGCGGACATCTTCCCGGATCTGGGCGCGATCGAGACGCAATTTCATCACCTCGTGCGCACGGTCCCCTCGCTCGGCCGTCTTATCGTCAACGGACGCGAGGCCGCGCTCGAACGCGTGCTCGCGCGCGGCGTGTGGAGCGAGGTCGAGCGCTTTGGTGTCGACGGCGGTTGGAGCGCGCTGCCGGCGGCCGAGGGGGAACCCGTCGACGAGCGTTACGCCGTGTACTGGCGCGGCGAACGTGTGGGAGCCGTGGACTGGCACGTGCAGGGCGAGCACAACCGGCTCAATGCGTTGGCGGCCATCGCGGCGGCGCGGCATGTCGGCGTGCCGCCTGCCCAGGCGGCGCGCTCGCTGAGCGATTTCCGCAACGTCAAGCGCCGGATGGAGGTGCGCGGCAGCGTGGACGGGGTCACCGTCTACGACGACTTCGCCCATCACCCGACGGCCATCGAAACGACGATCGCCGGTTTGCGCACACGCCTGGGCGGCGAGCATACGCGCATCCTTGCGGTGCTCGAGCCGCGGTCGAACACGATGAAGCTCGGCGTCATGAAGGCGCAACTGCCCAAGAGTCTCGAAGGGGCCGATCTGGTGTTCGGTTACGGCGCCTCGACGGGGCGCGATGCGCTCGGCTGGGACCTGCATGAGGCGCTTGCGCCGCTCGGCGAGAAGGCCACGGCGTTCCACGATCTCGGCGCGCTCGTGGCGGCCGTCGTGGACGCGGCGCGACCGGGCGACCACGTGCTCGTCATGAGCAACGGTGGATTCGGCGGCGTTCATCAGAAATTGCTCGACGCGCTCGGCTCGCGCGCGAAAGGCGGCGTGTGATTCTCTATTTGCACGGCTTTCGTTCGTCGCCGCAATCGTTCAAGGCTCGACTGCTCGCCGCGCGGATGGCCGAGCTTGGGCGGGCCGACGAATGGCGCTGTCCGATGCTGCCGGTGTCGCCGCTCGAGGCCGTTGCCGTGGCGCAAGCTCAGGTGGCGGGCGTGGCGGCCGACGAAGTCACGGTGATCGGCAGCTCGCTGGGCGGTTACTTCGCCACGTACCTTGCCGAGAAGCACGGTTGGCGCGCGCTCTTGCTGAACCCGGCGGTCCTGCCGCAGCGGGATTTGTCCGCTTATTTGGGGGAGCAGCCGTTGTGGCACGGCGGCGGTAGCATCGTGGTCGAACCGCATCATCTCAGCGAGTTGCAAACGCTGGGCGTCGCGTCGATCACGCGGCCGGAACGCTATTATTTGATCGCCGCCACAGGCGACGAAGTGCTCGACTACCGCGAAATGCTCGCTCATTACCCGGGCGTCGAGACGAAACTGATTACCGGCAGCGATCACGCGATCAGCGAATTCGCCGACTACGTCGACGATGTCCTCGCCATGTGCGGCATCGCCGCGGCCGGGCGCACCTAGCGCGGCGGCGGTGCCCGGGCGCGCGAGCGATCCGTGACCGCTCAACTGAACCATATCGATCCGCGGCGGGTGCGCAGTTTGCAGCGCCCATTTGCCGCGAGGGCCAAATTCGTAACGAGAGAGTCGAGTGAACGTTTTCTTTGAGGAATCAGGCGGTTTGAAGGCCGGCAGCGTGCTGTCGCGCCAAGGCGATGCGTTGCAGGTCGAGTTGCCGGGCGGCCGGCGCGCCAAGGTGCGCGCGAAGGACGTGCTGATCGAGTTCGATAAGCCGAGCGCCGCCGAACTGTTGCACGAGGCCGATGCCTGCGCGCAGCAAATCGATCTCGATTTTTTGTGGGAGTGCGCGCCCGCGGAGGAATTCCCGTTTGTCGCGCTGGCCGGCGAATATTTCGGCGAACACTCGGGACCGGTCGAGCGCGCGGCGCTCGTGCTGCGCATGCAAGGCGCGCCCGTGTACTTCCGTCGCAAGGGACGCGGACAATTTCAGCGTGCGCCCGAAGAGCAATTGAAGATGGCGCTCGCGGCGCTCGAGCGCAAGCGCCAACAAGCGCTCGTGCAGGCCGAGTACGAAGAGGAACTCAAAGCCGGCCGGTTGCCCGAGGCGCTGCGCGGCAAGGCGCTCACGCTGCTCACGAAGCCCGACAAGAACACGATCGAATACAAGGCGCTCGAAGGCGCCGCGGCGGCGCGCGGTATCTCGCAGGCGCGGCTCATGCTCGAGTGCGGCGGCATCGCCTCGGCTCGCGCGCTGCACGAAGCGAAGTTCCTCTCGGAATACTTCCCTCATGGCACGGGCTTTCCGGCCGTGACGCCGGGCCCGGTGCCGGAGGATCTGCCGACCGCCCATGCGCCGGCATTCTCGATCGACGACATCACGACGACCGAAATCGACGACGCCTTTTCCGTCGAAGTCTTGGAAGACGATCGCGTGCGCGTCGGGGTCCACATCGCCGCGCCGGCGCTCGGGATCGTGCGCGGTGACGCGGTCGATGCGATCGCGCGCGCGCGCTTGTCGACGGTCTATATGCCGGGCGACAAAATCACGATGCTGCCGGACGAAGTCGTCGAGGCTTTCACGCTCAAGGAAGGCGGGCTGCGCCCGGCGCTGTCGCTCTACATCATCGTCAACCGCGCCACGCAAGAGATCGTCGCGAGCGAAACGCGCGCGGAACTCGTGTATGTGAAGAGCAATTTGCGCCATAACACGCTCGACGCGGAAGTCACCGAGGAAGCGCTTGCGGCCGGCAGCGGCGAGTATCCGCATAAGGAAGAGATCGCGCTCCTGTGGCCGCTCGCGCAAGCGTTGTTCGAAAAGCGTCAGGCTGCCCGCGCCGGATACGGCTTGCGGCGCGAGGTGCCGGGCAATACCGACTACAACTTCTACGTCGATGGCGAGCATGTGAGCATTACGCCGCGCCGGCGCGGCTCGCCGCTCGATTTGATCGTGGCCGAGCTTGCGATCTTGGCCAACTCGACGTGGGGCGCCTTGCTCCACGATCACGGCGTGCCGGGCATCTACCGGACGCAGCGCACGTTTGCCGCGGCAGGCCCGAAGCGCACGCGCATGCAGACGAGCGCGGCGCCGCACGAGGGGCTCGGCGTCGCGCAGTACGCGTGGAGCACGTCGCCGCTGCGCCGCTATGTCGATCTCGTCAATCAATGGCAATTGATCGCTTGCGTTCAGCATGGCGTCGCGGCCAAGCTCGTCGCGCCGTTCAAGCCGAAGGACGCCGATCTGTTCGCCGTCGTGCAGGGCTTCGACGATACCTATACGGCCTACGCCGATCATCAACGGCGCATGGAGTATTTCTGGTGCTTGCGTTGGCTCACGCAGGAGAACAAGAAGGAGGTCGTCGCGGCCGTGGTGAAGGGCGATCTCGTGAGGCTCGAGGAAGTGCCGCTGTTGCTTCATGTGCCCGGGCTCGGCGTGCATGCGCGCGGAACGCGCATCGTGCTCGAGGTCATGGCGGTCGATGAGTTGACGGTCGAGGCCTCGGTGCGGCCGATTCGCGTACTCGATGCGCCGGGCGCGAACGCGCTGGCCCCCGAGGAGGAAGAGGGCGAATTCGTCGAATCGGCGGATGCATCGGCCGAAAGCGAGGAAGAGGCGCGGGCGGAAGGCGAAGAGGCTGGCGATGGCGCCGATCGTCCAGAGGCAGCCGGTGCGGCGGACGACGAGGCTTCCACCGACGCGCAAGATGGGACGACGCAACCCACACAGGTGGCGCCATGAGCGCGGCGAACGATCAGCCCCGACGGGGTGTGCCCGAACCCATCGCGCCCGCGCAAGCGGGATGCGAACTCTATGCGGTGATCGGCAACCCGATCGCGCACAGCAAGTCGCCGATCATCCACGCCCGTTTCGCCGAGCAAACGGGTGAGCGGATCGAATACCGGCGCTTGCTCGCACCCGTGGACGGCTTTAACGAAACGGTCCGCGCATTCGTTGCCGCGGGCGGGCGAGGGCTGAACGTCACCGTGCCGTTCAAACTGGAGGCCTACGCGCTGGCCGACCGGCTTTCGCCGCGCGCCGCCGCCGCGGGCGCCGTCAATACACTGCGGTTCGATCGCGACGGCATTTACGGCGAGAATACCGACGGCGTCGGGCTCGTCGCCGATATCGAAACGAACTTACAGGTGAGCCTGTCCGGCGCGAGCATCTTGCTGCTCGGCGCGGGCGGCGCGGCACGAGGAGCCGTATTGCCCATGCTCGAGCGCGGGCCGTGCCGGTTGACGATCGTCAATCGCACGGCGGAGAAGGCCGAGGCGCTCGTCGAACAATTCGCCGAAGCGGCGCGAGAGGCTGGCTGCGCGCTATCGGGCGGTGCCCCCGCGGCGGCGGAGCCGGTGCCCTACGACGTGATCGTCAATGCGACGGCCGGTTCGCTGACGGCCGAGGTGCCCGAATGCGACGGCCGGGCGTTCGGAGCCGGCACGCTTGCCTACGACATGATGTACGGCGCCCAGCCGACGGTGTTCATGCGGCATGCGCAGGCGCTCGGGGCGCGAATTTCCGATGGACTTGGCATGCTGGTCGAGCAAGCGGCCGAATCGTTCTGGGTGTGGCGCGGCGTGCGTCCCGCGAGCGCGCCGGTCTTGGCCGAGCTGCGTGCGTTGCTGACCGCGCAGGCCTGATCCGCTTGATGCGGGGAGCGAGGGGCAGGCGTCCCGATAGTCGAGACCCATCGATGACGAAAACGAAAAAGACAGCGGGGAAAGGCGTGGGCGGCTGGGTGCTGTATGCCGTCGGCGTCGGCGTCTTTGCCTGGGTTGCGACGCAGGCCTATTACTTCGGGCAGATCGCCTTGTGGAGCGTCGTCGATCCGAGTTCGACGGCGTTCATGCGCGCCGATGCGTGGCGGCTCGCGCAGGATCGTCCCGATCTCGCGATCCAGCATCAATGGGTGCCCTACGATCGCATCTCCCGCAATTTGAAGCGCGCGATCATTGCGTCGGAGGACGCGAACTTCGTCAACAACAACGGCTACGAGACCGAGGCGATCCTGCAGGCGTGGGAGCGGAACAAGAAGCGCGGCAAGATCGTGGCCGGCGGCTCGACCATCTCGCAGCAGCTTGCGCGCAACCTATTTCTCTCGCGGCAAAAGAGCTATCTGCGCAAAGGGCAGGAGCTCATCATCACGTGGATGCTCGAAACGTTGCTCGATAAGGAGCGCATCTTCGAGATCTATTTGAATTCCGTCGAGTGGGGCAACGGGGTGTACGGCGCACAGGCGGCCTCGCGCTACTACTACCGGTGCGCCGCATCGCAATTGACCACCTGGCAGTCGGCCCGTCTTGCCGTCATGCTGCCGAACCCACGCTACTTCGATCAGCACCGCTCGTCCGCGTATCTCGCGCAGCGCTCCGGGGTCATCGCGCGGCGCATGGGCGCCGCCGAATTGCCACGCTGAGCGCGGCCGCCGAAAGCACGGCTCAATTGTCGTCCCAGTACGGGATGCTTTCGCTTTCGCGCGAAACGAACCTAAAGCCCTTCGGCTTTTCGCCGGGTGCCCCAGGGAATTCGGCAAGGATGCCGAACTTGCCCGAATCGGGGTACTCGGCGATCTCGGGCATCATCTTCGTGCTCACCGCGAGATATTTCAATTCCACCTCGCCCGTGTTCGCGATCTGGTGCGCCGTCTCGGCGCCGCCGGGCGGGCAAGCAATCACGTCGCCCGCCCGGATCGGATACACCGCATCGCCGATGCGCACTTCCCCCGTGCCTTCGAGCACGAAAAACATCTCTTCGTTGATCCGGTGGTTATGGAACGGGAAGGCGCGCTTGCCCGGCGCGAGCGCCGTGACGTTGTAGCCGAGCTTCTGCGCGCCGATGCGCGCCCCGATGGACCCCATGCGTGGCGCATAGCGCTCGGCCATGGACTCGGGCGGCGCGAAGCCTGGAGGTAACGGGGACAGTTCGACATCGGCCAGATTGATGATGGGTTTCATGAATCGATCCTTATGCGGGGAGCGGGGACTGAGCACGCGATCGAAAGTCTAGCAGCGGTTGCCAAGCATCTCGGCACCGCCATCGCCCATGCGCGGAAATCTCACTATATGAGCAGCCCATTCAAATGTTGGTGCATTGCGTGAGGCGTGCCTACAATTCGTCGCGAGCGGTCGAGGCGGCCGCGTGACGACACACCGACCGACAAGCGATTCGAGAGCGAAGCATCTCACCTGCACGGAGACTTGCCCGATGAATGCCCCTGACAACGACCTGGCCCATCCTCCCGCGGAGGCCGACGCCGCCGAGCCCCAATCGGCTCGTGCGACAAACGAACGTTTTCCGATCACGGGTTCTCCTCTCGAAATCAACGAGTTGCAGGCGGGCACGCAAACGCTGTTGCGCGGCCTGGCCATCATCGAGGCTTGCGCCAACGGCGCGCGCGATATGCGCGCCTTCTCCGCGGCGCTGGGTACGAAGCGCAGCACGTCGCATCGCCTGGTGAGCAGCCTCGTTCAAGCGCGCTACCTGCGCACGGGCCCGAACGGTTATTTCCTCGGACCCAAGCTCATCGAACTCGGCACGATCGCGCTGGAGCAAATGCCGCTGACAGCCGTGGCGCGTCCGCATCTCGAGCGTTTGTCGGATGAGACGCTCGACACGATTCACCTCGGCGTGCGCGACGGCGACGACGTTCTGTACATCGACAAGATCGGAGGCAAGCGCGGGCTCGAAATGCGTTCGTCCCGCGGCCATCACATGCCGCTCGCGTCGACGGGTATCGGCAAGGCGCTGATGCTCGACTTGTCGCCGCAAACCTGGGGCGTGTTGTACGACGCGGCAAGGCGCTCGGTGACCAGCGAACGCTTCAGTCACGACACGCGCCCCGATAAACCGATGTTCCTGCAACGCATGGTTCGCTATGCGGCCGCCGGCTACGCGTTCGATCTCGAGGAGAACGAGGTGTCCATTCGCTGTGTCGCCGCGCCGATTCGCGATGCGTCCGGCATGATCATCGCCGCGGTTTCAGTCGCAAGCACGGTCCCTTATATGCCGCTCGAACGTATGGATGAATTGGTGCCGATCGTGCAGCGCGAAGCGCGTGCGATTTCCGAAGAACTCGGCTATGCCGCGCCCGGCGGGCGCCGCATCAAACGATGAGCGCTGTGCAAGCCCTCACCGCGCAACCGGTCCTGATCGGCCTCGACTGGGGTACGACGGCCATGCGTGCGTATCTGTTCGATGCGCTCGGCAACGTCGTGGACTCGCGCGCGTCGAGCGAGGGAATCATGCGCTTGCCGCAACCGGGCGGGTTCGACGCCGCCTTCGAATCGGCGTGCGGCGCATGGCTCGAAGCATCGCCGGGGCTGCCCGTGATCGCAGCCGGGATGGTGGGCAGCGCGCAGGGCTGGCGCGAAGCGCCGTACGTCGACGTGCCGGCCGACGCCTCGGCGCTCGTCGCGGGCATCGTCGACGTCACGACTGCCCGAGGCGTGAGCGTGCGTATCGTGCCGGGCGTGATCGAGCGCGGCGATTTGCCGAACGTCATGCGCGGCGAAGAAACGCAAATCGTCGGCGCGCTCGCGAGCGATGCGATCGCCGCGAATTCGCGCACGCTCGTGGGTTTGCCGGGCACGCACGCGAAGTGGGCCGTCGTGCGCGGCGAACGCATCGAGTCGTTCCATACGTTCATGACGGGGGAGCTGTACGCCGCCTTGCGCGAGCATACGATCCTCGGGCGCACGATGCTCGAGCCCGTCGAACCCGATACGCAAGCGTTCTTGCGCGGGGTCACGGTGGCCAAGCACGCGCAGCGCGCGGGATTGCTCGCGACGATCTTTAGTACCCGCACGCTGGGGCTGACCGGCGCGCTGAGCCCCGAACAGCAACCCGATTATCTTTCCGGGCTGTTGATCGGACACGAACTCGCCGGACTTGCCGCGCTGCTGGAGTCGCGCGATGCGCCGCTCGCCGACGAGGTGCCGCGTTTGATCGGCGGCGCCGCGCTATGCGAGCGCTACCGGCTCGCGCTGGCCGAGTTCGGCTGCCGGCGGGCGAGCGTCGTCGAGGCCGCGGCCGAAAATGGGCTCTGGCGTATCGCGACGCAAGCGGGTTTCGTGCCGCGGAGCGCGGCCGCGCCGGCAAGTTGACGCGCGCGCCATCCGATCAATCGATAGCAGTCTCCATGAATTAGGCGGTCCGACATGCAACCCGAATTCGATCTACCGAAGCCCTATCACCCTCACGCGCGCCTCATGGCCGCCTTCGAGTCGTGCGCGTTGATCGCGATTTTGCGCGGCGTGACGCCGAGCGAGGTCGTGGCGCACGGGCAAGCGCTGTATGACGCCGGGTTTCGCGTCGTCGAGGTGCCGCTCAATTCGCCCGATCCGCTGGCCAGCATCGCCGCATTGCGCCAGTCGCTGCCGGACGATGCGGTCGTGGGCGCGGGGACGGTGTTACGGCCCGCTTTCGTCGACGACGTGGCGCGCGCGGGCGGCGAACTCATCGTCATGCCGCACGGCGACACCGAAATCATTAGCACCGCGAAAGAAAAAGGCATGGCGTGCGCACCGGGCGTCGCGACCCCGACCGAAGCGTTCGCCGCGCTGGCGAGCGGTGCCGACGTATTGAAGATGTTTCCCGCGGAGCAGTTGGGGGCGCATGTCGTCAAAGCCTGGCGCGCCGTGATCGCCAAGCGCGTTCCGCTCGTGCCGGTGGGCGGAGTGACGCCCGAGAACATGAACACGTTCGTGGCGGCGGGCGCGAGCGGCTTCGGGCTCGGTTCGGCGCTGTACCGCGCCGGGCAAGACGTGGATACGACAGCCGCGCATGCGCGCGCGTTCGTCTCCGCCTGGCGCCAAGTGGGCGCGGGGGCGCCGCGGTGAACCGGCTCGCCGGCAAGGTCGCGCTCGTGACGGGTGCGGGCCGCGGCATCGGCGAGGCCATCGCCCACGCATTCGCGCGCGAAGGCGCGGCGACGGTGCTGGCCGAACTCGATCTCGATGCGGCGCGGCGCGTGGCCGAGCGCATCGAGGCCGAAACGCCCGGTGCGCGCGTGCTCGCGGTGCGCACCGACGTGACGCGACCAGCTTCCGTATGCGACGCGCGCGATGCGGGCGAGCATGCGTTCGGCCCGATCGACGTGCTCGTGAACAACGCCGGCATCAACGTGTTCTGCGACCCGCTCACGATGAGCGACGACGATTGGCGGCGCTGCTTCGCGGTCGATCTCGACGGTGTCTGGAACGGTTGCAAGGCCGTGCTGTCGGGGATGGTGGAACGCGGGCGCGGCAGCATCGTCAACATCGCTTCGACGCATGCGTTTCAGATCATTCCGGGGTGCTTCCCGTATCCCGTCGCCAAGCACGGCGTGCTCGGCTTGACGCGAGCGCTCGGCATCGAATACGCGGCACGGCAAGTGCGCGTGAATGCGATCGCGCCGGGATATGTGGAAACGCAGTTGACGCACGATTGGTGGAACGCGCAGCCCGATCCCGTCGCGGCGCGCGAGGCGACGATGGCCTTGCAGCCGATGAAGCGCATCGCGCAGCCGGAAGAGGTGGCGATGACGGCGGTGTTTCTCGCCTCGGATGAGGCGCCGTTCATCAATGCGACGTGCATCACGATCGATGGCGGGCGCACGGCGCTGTACCACGATTGACATGTTGGACTGAAAAGATCGTTTTGCCTGCCGTGCGGCAGCTTCGCACGGCGATATGCAAACCGGATGGCCCACTGGCCGCGTGAGTCATCCGATATAGACAAGGCGGCCGAACGCTCAATCAGACAGGAGACAAACCTCATGAAGCGCAAAATTTTCCTCACGCTCGTCGCCGCCGCGGTAACGTCGATGGTGGCTGGCGTGCCGGCCGCGCAAGCCGCCGATCCGGTCAAGATCGGCTTTCTCGTGAAGCAGCCGGAGGAACCCTGGTTCCAGGACGAATGGAAGTTTGCCGAAATGGCCGCGAAGCGCGACGGCTTCACGCTCGTGAAGATCGGTGCGACTTCGGGTGAAAAGGTGATGAGCGCGATCGACAACTTGCACGCTCAACAGGCGCAAGGCTTCATCATCTGCACGCCCGACGTGAAGCTCGGACCGGGCATCGTCGCGAAGGCGAAGGCCGACGGGCTCAAGATGATGACGGTGGACGACCGCCTCGTAGACGGTAGCGGCAAGCCGATCGCGAGCGTGCCGCACATGGGCATCTCGGCCTACAACATCGGTCAGCAAGTCGGTAAGGGCATCGTCGACGAAATCAAGAAACGCGGCTGGGACATGAAGGACGTCGGCGCGATCGACGTGACCTATGAGGAGTTGCCCACGGCGCACGATCGTACGCAAGGCGCGACCGACATCCTCGTCGCATCGGGCTTCCCGAAAGCGAACGTCATCGCCGCACCACAAGCGAAGACCGATACGGAAAACGCCTTCAACGCGGCGAACATCGCGATCACGAAGAACCCGCAGTTCAAGCACTGGGTGGCGTACGGTCTGAACGACGAAGCGGTGCTCGGTGCCGTGCGCGCCGCCGAAAGCCGCGGCTTCAAGGCCGACAACATGATCGGCATCGGGATCGGCGGCTCGGATTCGGCATTGAACGAATTCAAGAAGCCGCAACCGACGGGCTTCTTCGGCTCGGTCATCATCAGCCCGAAGCGCCACGGCGACGAGACGTCGGAAGACATGTACAAGTGGATCACGACGGGCAAGCAACCGCCGCTGCTGACGCTCACGACGGGGATGCTCGCCACGCGGGATAACGTCGCGAAGGTGCGTGAAGAGATGGGGCTCGCCGCGAAGTAAGCGGCGCGGCATGCCAGGCCGGACGCGCGGCGGTACGGTGCGCCCGGCCTGGACGACCCTTCAGTGCGAGGACAGGTGAGATGTCAGCAACGTTGCGATTTGACAATATCGGCAAGGTGTTTCCGGGCGTGCGCGCGCTCGACGGCGTGTCGTTCGAGGTCGAGGCCGGCCAGGTGCATGGACTCATGGGCGAGAACGGCGCGGGCAAGTCGACGCTGCTCAAGATTCTCGGCGGCGAGTATCAGCCCGATTCCGGCCGCATCTTGATGGACGGCAACGAGGTGCGCTTTTCGAGCGCGGCGGCCTCGATTGCGGCAGGTGTGGCGGTGATTCACCAGGAGTTGCAGTACGTTCCCGATTTGACCGTGACGGAAAATCTGCTGCTCGGCCGGTTGCCCAATGCGCTCGGGTGGGTGAACAAGCGCGGCGCCAAGCGCTTCGTGCGGGAGCGGCTGGCGCAGATGGGTGTCGATCTCGATCCCAACGCGCGGCTTGGACGGCTCTCGATCGCGCAGCGGCAGATGGTCGAAATCTGCAAGGCGCTGCTGCGCAACGCACGCGTGATCGCGCTCGACGAACCCACGAGTTCGCTGTCGCACCGCGAGACCGAAGTGCTTTTCAAGCTCGTGCGCGAGTTGCAGGCCGACGGCCGTGCGCTCATCTATATCTCGCACCGGATGGACGAGATCTACGAGCTATGCACCGCATGCACGATCTTCCGCGACGGCCGCAAAGTGGCGTCGCATCCGTCGCTCGCCGAGGTCCAGCGCGACACGATCGTCAAAGAGATGGTAGGGCGCGAGATTTCGGATATTTATGGTTATCGGCCGCGCTCGCAGGGCGAGGTGCGGCTCGCGGTCGACGCCGTCGAAGGCCATGGCTTGTCGGCGCCCGCGAGCTTTTCGGTGCGCGCGGGGGAAATCGTCGGCTTCTTCGGACTCGTCGGCGCAGGGCGTAGCGAATTGATGCGCCTCGTGTACGGTGCGGAGAAACTGCGTGGCGGGCAACTGACGCTCGACGGTGCGGCCACGGACGTGAAAAGTCCCACGCACGCGATTCGTAAAGGCATCGTGCTGTGTCCCGAAGACCGCAAGGAGGAGGGCATCGTCGCGATGGCGTCGGTGGCCGAGAACATCAACATCAGTTGCCGCCGGCATGGGTTGCGCGCGGGCTTGTTCCTCAATCGAAAGAAAGAGGCGGAAACGGCCGATCGTTTCATCAAGCTGCTCAAGATCAAGACGCCGAGCCGCCGGCAAAAGATTCGCCTGCTGTCGGGCGGCAATCAGCAAAAGGCGATCTTGTCGCGCTGGCTCGCGGAGCCCGATCTGAAAGTCGTCATTCTCGACGAGCCTACGCGCGGGATCGACGTCGGTGCGAAACACGAGATCTATAACGTCATCTACGAACTCGCCGAACGCGGTTGCGCGGTGGTGATGGTGTCGTCGGAGTTGCCGGAAGTACTTGGCGTCTCCGATCGCATCGTGGTCATGCGCGAAGGGCGGATTTCGGGTGAACTCGCCCGCAGCGAGGCCAGCGAGCCGGCGCTGCTGGAACTCGCCTTGCCGCAGGGCGGACGCGCGGCGCGCGAGGCGGCGTAGGGCACGGCGAATACGGCGAATACGGCGAACACGCCGGACACGGAACGGATGTAACGAAAACCGTCGCGAACGACGGTGAAGGAGTCACGACATGCAAGCAAGAGAAAACCTCGTCGAGGCGGGCGCCAAGCGTGCCGCCGAAGCGCTGATCCCGCAGTCGAACGATCGGCAAAGATGGTGGCAGCAAGTCACCGAATACAGCCTCATTTTGATTTTCGCCGTGATGTTCGTGACGACGTCGCTGACCGTCGATCACTTCTTCTCGATCGACAACATGCTCGGCTTGGCGCTGTCGGTCTCGCAGATCGGCATGGTGGCGTGCACGATGATGTTCTGCCTCGCGTCGCGCGACTTCGATTTGTCGGTCGGCTCCACGGTCGCGTTCGCCGGCGTGCTCTGCGCGATGGTGCTCAATGCGACGAACAACACGTTCCTCGCGATCGTCGCGGCCGTCGCCGCCGGTTCCGTGATCGGCTGGGTCAACGGCGCGGTCATCGCGTACCTGCGCATCAATGCGCTGATCACGACGCTCGCGACGATGGAAATCGTGCGCGGTCTGGGCTTCATCGTGTCGCACGGGCAAGCCGTGGGCGTGTCCTCGGAGACGTTCATCGCGCTCGGCGGCTTGACGCTCTTCGGCGTGTCGCTGCCGATCTGGGTCACACTCATCTGTTTCATCGTTTTCGGCGTATTGCTCAACCAAACCGTCTACGGCCGCAACACGCTCGCGATCGGGGGCAATCCGGAAGCGTCGCGCCTGGCGGGGATCAACGTCGAGCGCACGCGCGTCGTGATCTTCTTGGTGCAAGGCGCCGTGACGGCGCTGGCCGGCGTCATCCTCGCGTCGCGGATCACGTCGGGTCAGCCGAACGCCGCCGAAGGCTTCGAGCTGAACGTCATTTCGGCGTGCGTGTTGGGCGGCGTGTCGCTGCTCGGCGGGCGCGCGACGATTTCGGGCGTGGTCATCGGCGTGCTGATCATGGGCACGGTCGAGAACGTCATGAACCTTTTGAACATCGACGCGTTCTACCAATATCTCGTGCGCGGCGCGATCTTGCTTGCCGCCGTGCTCCTCGATCAGCTCAAGAATCGCGGTTCGCGCGATTGAACGATAGAACGATGGCGTACGGAGCCCGCGCATCGAGCGGGGCTCTCTCGCTCTAACGGAGAAAACTCACGATGTCGCTCCCCGATCATCCGCAACTGGGTCCCTACGCGCGCTACCCGAGCCTCGCCGGCCGCACCGTGTTCATCACCGGCGGCGCGACCGGCATTGGCGCGTCGTTCGTTCAGCATTTCGCGCGGCAAGGCGCGCGCGTGGCGTTTTGCGATATCGATACGAGCGCGGGCGAGGCGCTGGTCGATGCGCTTGGCGATGCGCCCGAGAAGCCGCTGTTTCTCACCTGCGACGTGACCGACATCGAGGCGTTGCGCGGCGCGATCGCAGATGCGCGAAGCGCGTTGGGCCCGATCGCGGTACTCGTGAACAACGCCGCGAACGACGTCCGTCATGCGCTGGCCGACGTCACGCCGGCTTCGTTCGATGCGGGCATTGCCGTCAATTTGCGGCATCAGTTCTTCGCCGCGCAAGCGGTCGTCGAGGACATGAAGCACGCCGGCGGCGGCTCGATCATCAACCTGGGTTCGATCAGCTGGATGCTCAAGCAAGGGGGCATGCCGGTCTATCTAACGTCGAAAGCCGCGATTCAGGGGCTCACTCACGCGCTTGCGCGCGACCTCGGCCCGTTCGGCATCCGCGTGAACGCACTCGTGCCCGGCTGGGTCCTCACCGAAAAGCAGCGCAAGCTCTGGCTCGACGAAGCCGGCAAACGCGCCTTGAAGGAAGGGCAATGCCTCGACGGCGAACTCATGCCCGAGGATCTGGCGCGTATGGCGTTGTTCTTGGCGGCCGACGACAGCCGCATGGTGACGGCGCAGGAATTCATCGTCGACGGAGGCTGGGCATGAGTTCGGAACGGGGGCAGGCAACGCTCGCCGTCGAGGCGCGCTGCGCGCTGGGCGAAGGCGCGACATGGTGCGAACGCACGGGGCGCTTTTACTGGACGGATATCGAGGGCGCGCGCTTGTATCGATTCGACCCCGGTACGGGCGAGCATACGAGCTGGCCGATGCCCGAGCGGCTGGCGACCTTCGCCTTGTGCGCCGATCCGCAATACCTGCTGCTCGGTCTCGCGACGCATCTCGCGTTCTTCGATCCGGCCACGCGGGAGATGCAGCGGATCGTCGACGTGGAGCCGGGGCTCGCCACGCGCTTGAACGACGGACGATGCGACCGCCAGGGACGCTTCGTCTTCGGCACGAAGTACGAAGGCGCGGACGGCGCCGTGGCCGGCGGCTTTTATCGGCTCGGCCATGATTTATCGCTCGAGCGGCTGCCGTTGCCCACGCCCGCGATCTCGAACAGCATCGGCTTCAGCCCCGACGGCGCGACGATGTACTTTTGCGATTCGCCTTCGCGCGAGATCCTCGCTTGCGACTACGGTACCGATGGAGCCGTCGGCCATATTCGCCTGTTCGCGCGGCTCACCGACGGCGACGGCGTGCCCGACGGATCGACGGTCGATGCCGAGGGTGGCCTTTGGAATGCACAGTGGGGGGCCGGCCGCGTCGTGCGTTACGGGCCGGACGGCGTCGAAACGGAACGCGTCCGTGTGCCGGTGAGCCAACCGAGTTGCGTCGCGCTCGGCGGTCCGGATTTGAGCACGCTGTACGTGACGAGCGCGCGCGTCGAACTCGACGCGGCGTCGCTTGCGGCACAGCCGGAGGCCGGAAGCGTCTTCGCGGTGCCGACTATGCGGCGCGGGTTGCCCGAGCCGCTGTTTCAGGGGCGGTGGCGGTAAACCCGGAGGTCCCGGATTAAACCGAACGCATCGCCACGGGTCAAAGGCGGCAACGACACGCCTTCGCATATTGCCAGGCCGGCGCAGGCCGGCCCGGCGCCTCTCGACGGAGCCGATCATGAGCGCAGCCAATACCGATGCCATTGCCACGAGGGGTGCGCGCGCATCCGACACGCGCGGCTCGCGTGCCGATGCGCGCAATGCGAAGCTGGCGGCGATCGTCCAGCCGGTTCGCCCGGGGCCCGGAACGTCGGCGATCGCGCGCGGCGCGGCCGAAGGGGCGCGAAGCGCCGAATTGACGCTGGCCAATGACCAATTGCGCGTCGGTCTCGCGCCGTCGCATGGCGGCGGCATGACCCGATTCGACTGGCATGGCGACGGCAATACGCCGACGCCGATCTTCCGCGTGTCCGACCGCGCGCGTGGCGAGGCCGATCCAAACGCGCTCGCCTGTTATCCGCTCGTGCCGTTTTCGAATCGGATCGGCGGTTCTCGCTTTCATTTCGAGGGGCGCGAGGTGGCCGTGCCCCGCAATCGCGCCGACGAGCGGCTGCCCATTCACGGCGACGGCTGGCTGCGGGCGTGGCGCGTCGCCGAGCGCGGCGACACGCATGCGACGCTCGTGCTCGAGCGCGAACGGGCCAAGCCGTACGCCTATCGCGCGACGCTGCGCTATGCGCTCGATGCGGCGACGCTCAACGTCACGCTTGCCGTCCAGAACGCCGGGCGCGAACCGTTGCCGTTCGGGCTCGGCCTGCATCCGTTCCTTGCACGCGACGACGATACGCGTCTCGCGGCCGCGGCAGGCGGCCTGTGGCTCTCCGGCGACGACTGGCTACCGAAGCGCCACGTTCCGGCGCCGCCCGCGTGGGTGTTCGGCGTGGCGTATCCGTTGCCCGATGCGCTCGTGAACCATGCGTTCACGCAATGGAGCGGCCGTGCCTCGGTGGTGTGGCCGCGCAGGCGGCTGTCGCTGACGATCGAGGCCGATGCCGACTACTACGTGCTCTACACGCCGCCCGGCGAAGACTTTTTTTGCTTCGAGCCGGTCGATCATCCGATCAATGCCGTCAATCTGCCGGGCGGGGCGTGCGAGCATGGCATGACGGTGCTGGCGCCCGGCGAGCGCCTCGAACGAGCGTTTCGCTTCACGGTCGAGCCGGTGGGGCGATAGCGCGATAGCACGATAGACGGCGCTCGCGCGCTCGCTAAGACGCGGCCTCGAAAGGTTAAAATACGCACCTTTCCCGCCATCGGCGCGCGCGCCCACCATCTGTCATGTCCAGTTCCTACTCGTTCGTTCGCTCGCTGCGCGATGCCTGGCAGCGCACGAACTCGCTGTTGTGCGTCGGTCTCGATCCCGAGCCGTCGCGTTTTCCGGGCGCGCTCGCCAATCGCCCCGACAAGATCTTCGAATTTTGCCGCGACATCGTCGATGCGACAGCGCCGTTCGCCAGCGCGTTCAAGCCGCAGATTGCCTACTTCGCCGCCCATCGGGCCGAGGATCAACTCGAGGCGCTGATCGCGCACGTTCACGAAAAGCATCCGGGGTTGCCCGTGATCTTGGACGCCAAGCGCGGCGACATCGGCAGCACGGCCGAGCAATACGCGCGCGAGGCGTTCGAGCGCTATCGGGCCGATGCCGTGACGGTCAATCCATACATGGGTTTCGATTCGATCGAGCCGTATCTCGCGCATGAAGGCAAGGGCGTGATCGTGCTGTGCCGCACGTCGAACCCGGGCGGGTCCGATTTGCAGTTTCTCGAGGCCGGCGGGCGGCCGCTTTATCAGGTCGTCGCCTCGCTCGCCGCCGAGAAATGGAATGCGAGCGGCCAGCTAAGTCTGGTGGTCGGCGCGACGTTCCCGAAGGAGATCGAGATCGTGCGCGGCATCGTCGGCGAGATGCCGCTTTTGATTCCGGGCATCGGCGCGCAGGGCGGCGACGTCGAAGCGACGGTGCGCGCCGGGCGCACTGCCGCGGGAACGGGAATGATGATCAACTCGTCGCGCGCGATTCTCTACGCCGGCAAGGACGAAAACTTCACGCGCGAAGCGGCGCGCGTCGCGCAAGAAACGCGCGACAAGATCAACGCCTATCGCTGATCGCGCATCGCCCGATAACGAGCGCTCGGTCAGGCCGGCTCAGCGCTCGTTTTCGTCGATGTGCTTGAGCAGGCCGCGCAGCGCATGCGCGGCCGCTTGGACGCGAATCTGTTCGCGATCGCCCTTGAATACGAGCGTCTGAGCCGAGGTTTCGAGGCGATTGCTCCAAGCGAAGCAGACCATCCCGACCGGCTTCGTT
Organism: Trinickia dabaoshanensis; assembly: GCF_002879885.1. Lineage (GTDB taxonomy): Bacteria > Pseudomonadota > Gammaproteobacteria > Burkholderiales > Burkholderiaceae > Trinickia > Trinickia dabaoshanensis. The sequence goes on along the minus strand of NZ_PNYA01000002.1, from coordinate 295,685 downwards.
TCAGTGCCGCCGCCCGGTCCCGCCACGCCCGTGGTCGCAAGCGACACCTGTGCTCGGCTGTTGCGCAGCGCCCCTTCGGCCATTGCCCGCGCAACCTGCTCGCTGACTGCCCCGTGCTTGTCGATGAGTTCGGCCGGCACGCCGATCATTTCGGTCTTGGCTTGATTCGAATAGGTGACGAAGCCGCGCTCGAACCATCCGCTGCTGCCCGAGATATCGGTGACGGCGGTGGCGATCATGCCGCCCGTGCATGACTCGGCGGTTGCAAGGAGCAGGCGCATTTCGCGCAGCTTGTTGCCGGCGCGCACAGCGAGTTGATGAACGACGGAGTCGGTTGCCATTGCGGTGATCTCGGCTGGGCGAAGGTTGCATGGCGCCGGGTGGTCCCGGCGGTCAGATGGTCATGCGCCACAGGGCGATGACGAGCAGCGAGAAGAAAGCGGCGACGAGATCGTCGAGCATGATGCCGAAGCCGCCTTTGACGCGCCGGTCGAAGTAGCGGATCGGCGGCGGCTTGACCATGTCGAAGAACCGGAACACCACGAACGCCCAGAATTGGCCGGCGAATGTTTCCGGCGTCACGAACACGAGCACGAGCCAAAACGCGACGATCTCGTCCCATACGACGGGGGAGGGGTCGTCCGTGCCGAGCCTGCGCGCGGTGAAACCGGTCATATAGATGCCGGCGACGAAGCCGGCGACGATCAGCACGGCCCATTCGATGACGGTCAAGCGGCCGTCGAGCGCGGCGAACGACGCCCAGGCGAACAGCGTTCCCACGGTACCCGGCATGATGGGCGAGAGCCCGCTGCCGAAACCGAGCGAGAACCAATGGAGGGGGTGCGACAGCATGAAGCGCGCGCTCGCGCGGCGCTTGGGGCGCGGCGCACCGGCGGTGGCGGCGGCGGGCGGCGGGCCGCCGGGAAGCAAAGGGTCAGGTTGCATCGAAATGGTCGAAGCCGTGCAGCGTCAAGGAGAGCGGCGCATGCCCGCCGTCGTGCCATTCAATCGCCGGCTCGTCGGTCGCATGACGCAGGGCGGATATTGTACCGATCCGCGTGACGGCCACGTTCGCGCGTCCGCCCGCGTCGGCGATGGCCTCGCGCGCGTGCGCGGGGGCCGTGAAGAGCAACTCGTAATCGTCGCCGCCGGCCAGCGCGCAGCGCCGCTGCGCGTCGAGCGGGAGCTTGCGCAGTGCGTCCGAGCGCGGAACCGCATCGACGTCGATCGATGCGCGCATGCGCGACCGCTCGAGGATATGGAGCAAGTCTCCGGCCATGCCATCGGAGACGTCGAGCGCCGAATGCGCGAGCCCCCGCAGCGCGAGACCGAGGGCGATGCGCGGCTCCGGCCGCTCGAGCGCGTGGCGCAGCGCGGCCGCCTCGCTCGCGTCGAACAGATCGTCCGGCCACTCACCGCGCAAGATGCCGAGCCCGGCTCGCGCGTCGCCGAGCGTGCCCGACACCCAAACGTCGTCGCCGGCCTGCGCGCCGTCGCGGCGCAGCGCGGCATGCTCGGGCACGTCGCCGAAGACGGTGACGCACAAGTTCAGCGGCCCGCGCGTCGTATCGCCGCCGATCAGCTCGCAGGCGAATCGATCGGCGAGCGCGAACATCCCTTCTGCGAACGCTTCCAGCCAGTCTTCGCGCGGCGTTTCGAGCGCGAGCGCGAGCGTGAACGAACGCGGCTCGGCGCCCATCGCGGCGAGATCCGACAGGTTCACGGCAAGCGTCTTGTGACCGAGCGCGGACGGATCGGCGTTCGGCAAGAAATGGCGGCCTTCGACGAGCATGTCCGTCGAAACGGCCATCATGTGACCGGGATCCGGTGCGATCAAGGCGCAATCGTCGCCGATGCCGAGTGCCGCTTTGGCGGGGCTCAGGCGCGCGCGTCGCGCGAAGAAGCGCTCGATCAGCGCGAACTCGGAAAGGGGCATAAAAAAGTGCTGTCAAGGTGAGCCGTTGCGGCGGCGCATCGACCCGGCCGGACGGACAAGGCCGTCGGGAGGGCAGGCGAATGGCGCTACAATGCGTCGAACACTCATTCTAATCCGCGTAACACCCAAACAGACTGGACTCACGAACCTCATGTCTACGAATCCCGCTGCCGCCAAGGCGAAGCTGCGCGAAGCCGCGCTCGATTATCACGAATTTCCGTCGCCGGGCAAGATCGCTATCGCACCGACGAAACAGATGATCAATCAGCGCGATCTCGCGCTCGCGTATTCGCCCGGTGTCGCTTTCGCTTGCGAGGAGATCGTCGAGAATCCGCTCAATGCGGCGCGTTTCACGGCACGTAGCAATCTGGTCGGGGTGGTGACGAACGGCACCGCGGTACTCGGCCTCGGCAACATCGGCCCGTTGGCGTCCAAGCCCGTGATGGAAGGCAAGGCGGTGCTGTTCAAGAAGTTCGCCGGCATCGACGTTTTCGATATCGAGTTGAACGAATCCGATCCGCATAAGCTCGTCGATGTGATCGCCGCGCTCGAACCGACGTTCGGCGGGATCAACTTGGAAGACATCAAGGCGCCCGACTGCTTCATCGTCGAGCGCGAGTGCCGCAAGCGGATGAAGATTCCCGTTTTCCACGACGACCAGCACGGCACCGCCATCGTGGTGGCCGCCGCCGTCACCAACGGCCTGAAGGTCGTCGGCAAGGACATCGCGAAAGTGAAGCTCGTGGCATCGGGCGCCGGCGCGGCCGCGCTGGCGTGTCTGGACTTGCTCGTCGACCTCGGCCTGCCGATCGAAAACATCCTGGTGACGGATTTGGCCGGCGTGGTCTACAAGGGCCGCACCGAACTCATGGATCCGGACAAGGAGCGCTTCGCGCGCGACACGTCGGCGCGCACGCTTGCGGAGGTGATCGAGGGCGCGGACATTTTCCTCGGCCTGTCGGCGGGCGGCGTGCTCAAGCCCGAGATGGTCAAGGGGATGGCGGCCAAGCCGCTCATCCTCGCGCTCGCCAATCCGACGCCGGAAATCTTGCCGGAGCTTGCGCTGGAAGTGCGTCCGGACGCCGTGCTCGCGACGGGCCGCACCGATTATCCGAACCAGGTGAACAACGTCCTGTGCTTCCCGTTCATCTTCCGCGGTGCACTCGATGCGGGCGCCACCACCGTCACGCGTGAAATGGAAATCGCGGCGGTCAATGCGATCGCCGAGCTGGCGCGCCAGGAGCAAAGCGACATCGTCGCGACGGCATACGGCATCCAGGATCTGTCGTTCGGGCCCGAGTACTTGATTCCGAAGCCGTTCGATCCGCGTTTGATCGTAAAGATCGCGCCGGCCGTGGCACAAGCCGCGATGGATTCGGGCGTCGCGACGCGGCCGATCGAAGACATGGAGGCGTATAAGCAGCACCTGCAACAGTTCGTCTATCACAGCGGCACGACGATGAAGCCGATCTTCCAGCAGGCGCGCAGCGTCGAGCCGGGCAAGAAGCGCATCGTCTTCGCCGAAGGCGAGGAGGAGCGCGTGTTGCGCGCCGTGCAGATCGTCGTCGACGAGAAACTGGCCACGCCGATCCTGATCGGCCGCCCGGCGGTGATCGAGCATCGCATCGAGCGCTACGGTTTGCGGCTGACGCCGGGTGTCGATTTCACGGTCGTCAATACCGAGCATGACGAACGGTATCGGGAATTTTGGCAAACCTATTACAAGATGATGTGCCGCAAGGGCATCAGCCAGCAATTGGCGAAGGTCGAGATGCGCCGGCGCACGACGCTCATCGGCTCGATGCTGGTCGAAAAGGGCGAGGCCGACGGGATGATTTGCGGCACGATTTCCACGCCGCATCGTCATCTGCACTTCATCAATCAGGTGATCGGCAAGCGCGAGGGGTGCACGGTGTTCGGCGCGATGAACGGTCTCGTGCTGCCGGGCCGTCAGATCTTCCTCGTCGATACGCACGTCAACGTCGATCCGACGCCGGCGGAACTGGCCGAAATCACGATCATGGCGGCCGAGGAAGTGCGCCGCTTCGGGATCGAGCCGAAGATCGCACTCGTTTCCCATTCGAATTTCGGGACGAGCAATGCGCCCTCGGCGCAAAAGATGCGCGACACGCTCGAGTTGATCCGCGAGCGTGCCCCCGATCTGCAAGTGGACGGTGAGATGCACGGCGATGTCGCCCTCGATCCGGCGCTGCGCCGCGAAGTGTTGCCGGAATCGACGCTCGAGGGCGAGGCGAATCTTCTCGTCTTGCCGAACATCGATGCGGCGAACATCGCCTACAACCTGCTCAAGACCGCCGCGGGCAACAACATCGCCATCGGGCCGATCTTGCTGGGTGCGGCCAAGCCCGTGCACGTGCTGACGGAATCGGCGACGGTGCGGCGTATCGTCAACATGACGGCTTTGCTCGTGGCCGACGTGAGCGCCGCGGGGCGCTAAGCCGCTCTCCCCGGGGCGGCGAAGAGAAAAAACGGCGTGCCCGTTGCGGGCACGCCGGGGGCGAAAAGAGAGGCTGCCGCCCCTAATGCGTGAAACGACGATCGCCGATCGCCGCAGCGAGGAGGCAAAGACTCGCCGCATCGGTTACCGTCGAGCGAAATCTTATCGTCAGAAAGATAAAAATTTATCTTGTTCGAGATAAATAGGACGACCAGAAATCCGGTGAAACGACGCTAAACCTTTCATTTTCCACACAAAGATTGCGTCGGAGTGCGGTTAGAGATACCCTTACACTTTTCGTGGTCGTCCTCTTTCGATCGAGCAGCAGGAACTCTGGCCGATGACACGCGCGGGAACACGCGAACGAGCAGCTAAGTGGCTTCGTCACGGTGCAATGGCGGCCTTTGTGGCCGTGGCCGGCTGGTCCGGCATTGGCCTGCCCGGCGGGCCGGCCATTATGTCCGTGGCTTCGGCGCGAGAGATGCCGCGTTCGCCCGCGGGCGATGCGGGCACGATCGAGCCGGCGCAGTTGCCGCCGGAGGCGCTTGTCACCTTGAAGCAGATCGCAGCCGGCGGCCCCTATCCGTATGCCAAGGACGGCGTCGTATTCGGCAATTTCGAGCGGCTGTTGCCGCCGCACCGGCGCGGTTATTACCATGAGTACACGGTCCCCACGCCGCGAGCGAGAAACCGCGGCACGCGCCGCATCGTCTGCGGCGGCCCCCCAAGGCGGATCGACAACTGCTTCTATTCAGACGACCACTACAACAGTTTCAAACGCATTGTTGAATGATATCGGGATGAACGGCATGAGCGACAACGTCTACGCGCACGAAACCGCAGTCGCGACGGATCTGTTCGCGGCCGGCGACGGCAATCTTTTTCAGCGCGTCATGCAACTGCGCATGACCGAGCGCGGTCAGGCCGCCGAGGGCGACGCGGCATCCCGGCATTCACCGAGCGAGGAGCCCATGAGCCTTTTCGCGACCGTGCGACCGAACATCGTCCAATCGATCCGGGCGTTTCGCGTCCAGGATCTCGCCGACGAGGCGAAGCGGCTGGAGCAGCACTTTCTGTTCGCTTATTGCGGGCAGGCGGCCTCGAAGCAGGAAGTGCTCGAAACGATCGCCACGTCGTTCTTGTTCCCCAAGCATTTCGGCAAGAACTACGATGCGCTTTACGACTGCCTGACCGATCTCGTGCATAAGGCCGGCGCTCAACCGGGCTTCGTCATCGTCCTCGAAGGTCTGCCGATCGCGCAAAAGTTCGACAAGGAAGGGCGCGAGACGCTGCTCGACGTGTTCCGCGAAGCGGCCGAGTTCTGGGCCGAGCGCAAGGTCGCGTTCCGCGTCTTTTATTCGTTCGCTTGATCGCCGGTAAGCGGCCGGCGCGCGCCGTACCGCCCGCGCCACCGCTTCCGCGCTCGTCAGTGGGCCCGCCTTCGCGCGGGCCTTTGCTTTTTTCGCACGTACTTAATTCGCACAGGCTCGATGCGGCCCGGATCTCACCACCCGCCCCAGCGCGCGGCGAGCGCGGCCAGCACCGCCATCCCGGCCGTTTCGGTGCGCAGCACGCGCGGTCCTAGCGATAGCGGGGCGAATCCGTGCGCGAGCGCCGCGTCTTCTTCCTCGCGCGAGAGCCCGCCCTCCGGCCCGATCAGCAAGATGACCTCGGCAGCCGGAGGTGCGGCGGGCAGCGATGCGAACGCCGTCGCGGCGCGCGGCGAGAGCATGAGGCGCATCGCGCCGTCATCGGCGGGCGCGGGCAGCGTCTCGAGCCATTTCGAGAAATCGCAGGCGGCATCCACATCGGGCAGGCGATTGCGTCCGCACTGCTCGCAGGCCGCACGCACGATCGCTTGCCAGTGAGCATGCCGGCGGCTCGCGCGCTCGGCCGACAGCCGCACGACCGAACGCGCGGCGGCGAGCGGCGCGATGCGTGCGACCCCGAGTTCGACCGCCTTTTCGATGAGCCAGTCCATCTTGTCGCCGCCCGCGATCCCTTGGGCAAGCGTGATGCGGTACGGGGGCTCCGCGTCGGCGGGCTCGAACGCGCCGATCCGCGCGAGCGCGCTACGCCGGCCGAGTTCGACGAGCTCGGCTTCGTGTTGTCCGCCGCGGCCGTTGAACAGCGTCAGCGAATCGCCGGCCGCGAGGCGCAGCACCTGGACGTGGCGAGCGACCTCGTCGGGCAGCGTGAGCACGTCGCCGGGCTCGAGGGGGGAGTCGACGAAAAAGCGGGGCATAAAGCGGCGTTCGTGAATCGGTGAATCGGTGGAAGGGGGCGGGCGCCCGGTGTTCGCGCACCGTGCGCCGGCCGTCAGCGCAAAGCGGCGCGGATGCCGCGCGGCAGCGCGAACAGCGCCGGGTGCAGCGCGGCGTCATAGTAGCGCAACGCGTCGATGCCGCGCGCCGCGAGCCGCTCGTCGATGTCGTGCTTGAACAGCGAGGCGGCGTCGAGCGTGTCGCTCGCGAGCGCCATGAGCCAGAGCGACCCATAAAGCGGCACGAACGCGGACATGACGTGAACCATCGAGAAGCTCGCGCGCAAACCGCGCAAGAGCGCGGCCGCGCGTTCGAGATGAAATTGGGCCGAACCGAGATGCATCGACAAGATCGCACGCGGCGCCAGCACCGCCTTCAAACGCGTGTAGAAGCCGGCGGTATAAAGCTCGGCCGCGGGCGAATCCGGCGGCGTCAGATCGAAGACGACGAGATCGAACCGTTCTGTCGTCGTCGCGACGAAACGCGCCGCGTCGCCAATGACGAGTTGGACGCGCCGATCGTCGAGCGCACCGTGATGCACCTCCTGCAAGTGCTCGCGCGCCATCCTGACGACGGCCTCGTCGAGCTCGGCCACGACGATGCGCTCGATGCTCGGATGCGCGAGCAATTGCTTCGCCGCCCCCCCGTCACCGCCGCCGAGCACGAGTGCCTTACGCGGATCGGGATGGGCGAGCGCCGCCGGATGCACCATGCATTCGTGGTAGACGAACTCGTCGCCGACCGAGGTCATCGGGCGGGCGTCGAGCGTGAAAAGCCGTCCGAGTTGCGCCGTCTCCCAGACCTCGATTCGTTGATGCGGCGAATCGAGCCGCGCGACGCGGCGCGCCCCGGGAAAGCCATAGACGGCGCCCGGCGCGGGGTGGAAAAAAAGGGGCGGATCGTTGCGGGAAGACACGGCTCGGCGGACGGTCGCAATCGGGTCGCAATGGCCGAATTATAGAACCGCCGTAGGGGCGCCACCGATTGCGCGCACCTGAGCGGTTCGGCAAGCAGCGGGGCACCATCTGTTAGAATGGCACGCTTTGCAGCCTGTCCGTTTGCTCCCTTCGTGTCGCGCCGCGGCAGGTGCCCCGCCCGCGCGGGCGGCGGTCGAATACGAGCAGCGGTCCATTGCGCGCCACGCTTTCTCGACTCGTTCTCCGGACTCGACATGACGACCTCGTCTCCCGCTTCCACCGCTCTCATGGCGAACGCGATCCGCGCGCTTGCCATGGACGCCGTCCAACAAGCGAACTCAGGCCACCCCGGCATGCCGATGGGCATGGCCGAAATCGCCGTCGCCCTTTGGGCTCGGCACCTCAAGCACAACCCGCTCGATCCGCATTGGGCCGACCGCGACCGTTTCGTGCTGTCGAACGGCCACGGCTCGATGCTGCTCTATTCGGTGCTGCATTTGACGGGCTATGACCTGCCGCTCGCGGAGCTGAAGAACTTCCGTCAATTGCATTCGAAGACGCCGGGTCACCCCGAATACGGCATCACGCCGGGCGTCGAAACGACGACGGGGCCGCTGGGCCAGGGCCTCGCGAACGCGGTCGGCATGGCGTTGGCCGAATCGCTGCTCGCCGCCGAGTTCAACAAGGCCGATGCTAAGATCGTCGATCACCATACCTACGTGTTCCTCGGCGACGGCTGCTTGATGGAAGGCATCTCGCACGAAGCCTGCTCGCTCGCGGGCACGCTCAAGCTGAACAAGCTCATCGCGCTGTACGACGATAACGGCATTTCGATCGACGGCCACGTCGAATACTGGTTCGCCGACGACACGCCCAAGCGCTTCGAAGCCTACGGCTGGAACGTCATCCGTCACGTGGACGGCCACGACGTCGAAGCGATCGATGCGGCCATCGCCGAGGCCAAGCGCGCGGACAAGCCCACGCTGATCTGCTGCAAGACCGTCATCGGCAAGGGTGCGCCGACGAAGGCGGGCGGCCACGACGCGCACGGCGCGCCGCTCGGCGCGCAGGAAATCGCGGCCACGCGCGAGGCGATCGGCTGGAAGTGGGAGCCGTTCGTCATTCCGCAGGAAGTCTATGCGGCATGGGACGCGAAGGAAGCGGGCGCCGAGCGCGAAGCGCAGTGGAACGACGCGTTCGCTCAATACCGCGCCAAGTACCCGCAAGAGGGGGCCGAATTCGAGCGCCGCGCGAGCGGCAAACTGCCGGCCGACTGGGCCGCGAAGGCGCAAGCGATCATCGCCGGCGCGAACGAGCGGGCCGAGACCGTCGCCACGCGTAAGGCATCGCAGCAAGCGATCGAAGGCTTGGCGGCGGCGCTGCCCGAATTGCTGGGCGGTTCGGCCGACCTGACGGGCTCCAATCTCACGAACTGGAAGGCGAGCAAGCCCGTGCGCGCGGGCGAGCACGGCATCGAGTGGGGTAACCACATCAATTACGGCGTGCGCGAATTCGGTATGAGCGCCGTCATCAACGGCATCGCGCTGCACGGCGGCTACAAAGCGTTCGGCGGCACGTTCCTGACGTTCTCGGATTACAGCCGCAACGCGCTGCGCGTCGCCGCGCTGATGAAGTCGCCCTCGATCTTCGTGTTCACGCACGATTCGATCGGTCTCGGCGAAGACGGTCCGACGCACCAATCGGTCGAGCACGTCGCCAGCCTGCGCATGATCCCGAATCTGCACGTTTGGCGTCCGTGCGACACCGTCGAGACGGCGGTGGCCTGGACGCAATCGATCGAGTATCGCGGCCCCTCGTGCTTGATTTTCAGCCGTCAAAACTTGCCGTTCGCGCCGCGCACCGATGCGCAAATCGCGAACATCGCCAAGGGCGGTTATGTGCTGCGCGATTGGAACGACGAGATCGTCGCGCGCAAGATCATCTTGATCGCGACGGGCTCGGAAATCGAACTCGCGCTCAACGCGATCGAGCCGCTCGCCCAGCAGGGCATCGCGGCACGCGTCGTGTCGATGCCGGCGACGACCGTATTCGACCGCCAGGATGCCGAATACCGCGAACGCGTGCTGCCAAAGGGCGTGCGCCGCGTGGCGATCGAGGCGGGCGTGACCGATTTCTGGCGCAAGTACGTCGGCTTGGAGGGCGGCGTGGTCGGCATCGATACGTTCGGCGAATCGGCCCCGGCCGGTGTCCTGTTCAAGCATTTCGGCTTTACCGTGGAGCACGTTGTCGCAGCGGCCAAGACGGCGCTCGAGTAACGATAGACTTCTCGGGAAGACGCAATACGGCTTTCCGGCACATCGCGAACGCGGTCCTGCGCTTCGCCCGTGTGCCGGAAGGCATGAGGTACGACGGTTTTTTTCAGCCCCAATATCAGGAGAACCATCATGACGGTACGCGTTGCAATCAACGGGTATGGCCGGATCGGCCGCAACACCCTGCGTGCGTTCTACGAGAGCGGCAAGAAACACGATCTGCAGATCGTCGCGATCAACGACCTCGGCGACGCGAAGACGAACGCCCATCTGACGAAGTACGACACGGCGCACGGCCCGTTCCCCGGCGAAGTGGCGGTCGAGGGTGAGAACCTCGTCGTCAACGGCGACAAGATCCGCGTGCTGGCCAACCGCAACCCGGCCGAGCTGCCGTGGGGCGAACTCGGCGTCGACGTCGTGATGGAGTGCACGGGCTTTTTCACGTCGAAGGAAAAGGCAAGCGCTCACTTGGCCGGTGGCGCGAAGAAGGTGTTGATCTCCGCGCCGGGCGGCAAGGACGTCGATGCGACGATCGTCTACGGCGTGAACCACGACACGCTCAAGGCCGAGCACACGGTCATCTCGAACGCTTCGTGCACGACGAACTGCCTCGCGCCGCTCGTCAAGCCGCTGAACGATAAGATCGGTCTCGAGTCGGGCCTGATGACGACGGTGCACGCGTACACGAACGACCAAGTGCTGACGGACGTCTACCACGAGGACCTGCGCCGCGCGCGCTCGGCCACGCATAGCCAAATCCCGACGAAGACGGGCGCCGCCGCGGCCATCGGCCTCGTGCTGCCGGAACTCGCGGGCAAGCTGGACGGCTATGCCATTCGCGTGCCGACGATCAACGTGTCGATCGTCGATCTGTCGTTCATCGCCAAGCGCGACACGACGGTCGAGGAAATCAACGCGATCATGAAGGAAGCCGCCGAAGGCCAGCTCAAGGGTATCCTCGGCTACAACACGGCACCGCTCGTCTCGATCGACTTCAACCACAACCCGGCGAGCTCGACGTTCGATGCGACGCTCACGAAGGTGGCCGGTCGTCTCGTGAAGGTGTCGAGCTGGTACGACAACGAGTGGGGCTTCTCGAACCGCATGCTGGACACGGCCATCGCCCTCGCGACGGCCAAGTAAATCCGCTGCGCTCGGCCCGTCGCGCCTTCATGGCAAGCGGCGGGTTCGGGGCTTGGATGTGAGAAGAGCCGCCCTAGGGCGGCTCTTCTCGTATCTACTTCATCGAACGTGAACTCGCTAGAGCGGGCATGCATCGGCGATCAATGCTTGCGGTGCGGGCACGCTTCCTTCGTGCAGACGCCGTAAAGCGCGAGTGCATGCTCCTGGAGTTTGAAGCCGCGTTCGTCCGCGATTTGCTGTTGGCGCTTTTCGATCTCCGGATCGAAGAACTCCTCGACGCGTCCGCAGTCGATACATACGAGGTGATCGTGATGCGAACCTTCATTGAGTTCGAACACGGCCTTGCCCGATTCGAAATTGCTACGCGAAAGCAGGCCCGCTTGCTCGAACTGCGTCAGGACGCGGTAGACGGTGGCCAGGCCGATGTCCAGCTCTTCGTTGAGCAGGTTGCGATAGACATCTTCGGCGGTCAGATGCCGAACGGCGCTGCGCTGAAAAATTTCAAGGATTTTGAGGCGCGGTAGGGTCGCCTTTAGCCCGATGTTTTTGAGATCGGTAGGATTGGTCATGGCTAGGCATCCCTAGAGTACAATGCACGATTCGAATAGTAATGGCTTTTTGCTGTTCCGGTCATCTTCGGTGAAACTCGCGCGGCCTGGCGCAACGCAAAAAAGGGCCCGCACGGTGAGTGAAATGAGTCCAAATTTTCTTATGAAGCGCGGGGGGAGTCACGTGCGCAAGCTGTTGATCGCTGCCTCGACGGTTGCGCTCGTGGCGGGATGTTCGACGTACGACAGCCTCACGCAACGCGTCGCTCAGAGCATTACGCCGTATCGCATCACCATCGTGCAGGGCAACTTCGTCTCGAAGGAAGCTGCCGCGAAGATGCACGTGGGCATGACGCGAGACGAGGTCAAAGCCGTACTCGGTACGCCGCTGCTCACCGACATGTTCCATAACGAGCGGTGGGATTACGTCTTTTACTTCAAGCGCGGCTCGACATCCGTCGTGCAGCAGCGCGATTTCGTCGTCAACTTCCAAGGCGATCAAGTCGTAAGCTGGTCGGGCGGCGACGATCTGCCGTCCGAGCTCGAATTGCTGGCCGACATCGACGGCGACAAGCTCGGTAAGAAGGCGAAAGCGAAGGCGATGGCCGCCGCGGCAGCCGCATCGGCCACGACCGCCGCGTCCGGCACCGCGGCGCAGGCCGAGCCGGCTACGCCGAGCAGCGAAGCGGCCAACACGCAGGCGGCGCAGGCGGCGAATCGCGCGACGAATCAGGTTCCCGCCACGCCCGAGCGGCAAGCGGTGCGCTCCGGCACGCCGTCGCCGACGAGCGGCCTGCCGAGCGCCACGCCGCAGTTCCAGTTCCACCGCGAACCGCAGCCGTCCTCGACCGGTAACGCCAATCCGGTGGGGCCTGCCGGCACGCAGTGAGTCTCCGCGCGCGGATGAACGGGCTCGGCTGATCGTTCGTTCTTCCACCGCGCCGTTCGTGCCGTCTCCGGTATGAACGCGTTCTACGGGCGGGCCGCGCCCGCCCGTTTGTGTTTCTTTCGAGGCGCAGCCAAGCGCCGTCGGCCGTCCTTGCGACGGGCGACCTGTCATTGAAAAGGGGTAGGTATGTCGCCGATGAAGATCGCTATCGCGGGCGCATCGGGCCGGATGGGCCGGATGTTGATCGAAGCCGTTTTGAACGATCCCGACACGACGCTCGCCGGCGCGCTCGATCGCACCGGTTCGCCGCACCTCGGCGAGGACGCCGGCGCGTTTCTCGGCCAACGCACGGGTGTTGCGCTCAGCGACGATCTGGACAGCGTCCTGGCGGCAGCCGATTGCCTCATCGATTTCACCCGCCCCGAAGGCACGATGGCCCACGTCGAGGCGGCGCTGCGCCATGGCACGAAGCTCGTGATCGGCACGACGGGCATGACCGACGTGCAGCGCGAGACGATCCGCGCGGCGGCCGAGCGAGTCGGCATCGTCTTCGCCGCGAATATGAGCGTCGGCGTGAACGTGACCCTGAAACTGCTCGAATTCGCCGCTCGCCATTTCGCGACGGGCTATGACATCGAGATCATCGAGGCTCACCATCGCCACAAGGTCGACGCGCCCTCCGGTACGGCGCTCGCGATGGGCGAGGCGATCGCCGGCGCGCTCGGCCGCGATTTGAAGGAGTGCGCGGTGTACGGGCGCCACGGCGTGACGGGCGAGCGCGATCCATCGACGATCGGCTTTTCGGCGATTCGCGGCGGCGATATCGTGGGCGACCACACGGTGCTGTTCGCCGGTACCGGCGAGCGCATCGAGATCACGCACAAATCGGCCAGCCGCGTTTCGTACGCGCAGGGCGCGGTGCGCGCGGCTCGTTTTCTCGCTGAGCGCGGCACGGGTCTGTTCGACATGCAGGACGTTCTCGGTCTGCGCTGATCCGGCGGTGCTCCGCTCTCGTTCGGGATTCGGATTCGCATGCAAAACACAGGCATCGTTCACTATCTCCAAGCGGGCGACGCGCTCACGCACGGCGTCGCTTACGTGCTGCTGGCCATGTCGATCGCCAGTTGGTGCTTTCTGATCCTCAAGGGTTGGATGCTCGGGCGAGCGAAGCGCCAAGGACCGCGCGCCATCGCGCTGTTCTGGCAGTCGGCGAGTTTATCCGAGGGCGTGCTGGCCTTGCGGGCCGCCGACCGCGAGCGCATCTTCGTCCCGCTCGCGCAGGCGGCGCTCGCCGCGGCCGAGGTGCATACGCCGTCCGCGATGCTCGCGCGGGTCGAGCGCGGCGAGCGCGTGTTGCGCGCATTGCGTGAGGCGTTGCTCGCCTCGCAGCGCCGGATCGAATTCGGTCAAGTGCTGCTGGCGTCGGTCGGCAGCACCGCGCCTTTCGTCGGGTTGCTTGGCACCGTGTGGGGGATTTATCACGCGCTGGGCAGCATTGCCTCGAGCGGGCAAGCCATGATCGAAAACGTCGCCGGCCCCGTCGGCGAAGCGCTCATCATGACCGCCTTCGGTCTAGTCGTGGCCATTCCCGCCGTCCTTGCCTATAACGTCCTCGGGCGCATGCAGCGGCAGTTGGCCGAGGAGCTGGACGGCTTCGCGCACGATTTGCATGCCTACGTTTGCGCGCCGGAGGGACCTGGCGCGCGGGCGCCGGGCTGATTCGCGCCGCGATCGAGGCAAGGAGGGCGATACGCATGGCATTCGGCGGATTCGACAAAGAGCGCTCGGCCGCGCCGATGGCCGATATCAACATGACGCCGCTGATCGACGTCATGCTCGTCTTGCTCGTCATTTTTATCATCACGGCGCCGCTGCTCACGCATGCGATTCGGCTCGATCTGCCCAAGGTCGCATCCGGGCCCGCCCCGCAAACACCGCAAACCGTCACGCTATCGATCGACGACGCGGGCCGGCTCTATTGGGACGGCCAGCCGCTCGCGCTCGACGCGCTGCGCGCGCGTCTGCAGCAAGCGGGCAAGGCCGCGCAGCCGCCCGAACTCCATCTGCGCGCCTCGCGCGCGACGCGCTACGACGTCATCGCACAAGTGATGAGCGCCGCGCAGCAGGCAGGGCTCGATCGGATCGGTTTCGTCACCGAGCCGCCGCCGCCCGGCACCGGAGCCGCCGCGCAATCCGCCCCTCCTTCGCCGGCCGTCAAGCAGCCGTAACGAGCCCCCTCCAAACGCACCGGCTCGCACGCGCCTGGGCGGTATAATCGACGCTTTCCCCATTTGCGGGGAACGACGCATTTCATGTATCGCCGCGCCCGCGTTGCCACGCGCCACGACAGCCAAGCCTGAACCACCGCCATGCAAGAAAAATATTTACCCGCCGACATCGAAGCCGCCGCCCAGGCCCAATGGCGCGCGTCCGACGTTTATCGTACGGCCGAAGTCGCCGGCAAGCCGAAGTTCTATTGCGTCTCGATGCTGCCGTATCCGTCGGGCAAGCTTCACATGGGGCACGTGCGCAACTACACGATCAACGACGTCATGTACCGTTATCTGCGGATGAACGGCTACAACGTGCTGATGCCGATGGGGTGGGACGCCTTCGGCATGCCGGCCGAAAACGCGGCGATGGCCAACGGCGTGCCGCCGGCCAAATGGACGTACGAGAACATCGCCTACATGAAGGGGCAGATGCAATCGATCGGACTCGCGATCGATTGGTCCCGCGAGGTCGCCACGTGCGATCCGAAGTACTACAAGTGGAACCAGTGGCTGTTCTTGAAGATGCTCGAGAAGGGCATCGTCTATAAGAAGACGGGTACGGTGAACTGGGACCCGATCGATCAAACGGTGCTCGCGAACGAGCAAGTCATCGATGGGCGCGGCTGGCGCTCGGGCGCGCTCGTCGAAAAGCGCGAAATCCCGATGTACTACATGCGCATTACGCAGTACGCCGACGAGTTGCTCAACGATCTCGACGGTCTCGGCTGGCCCGAGCGCGTCAAGGTGATGCAGCAAAACTGGATCGGCAAGAGCTTCGGCGTGAACTTCGGCTTCCCGTACGAACTCGACGGCGAGCAAAAGCTGCTGCGCGTGTTCACGACGCGCGCCGATACGATCATGGGCGTCACGTTCTGCGCGATCGCGGCGGAACATCCGCTGGCCGCGCGTTTGGCCGAAGGCAAGCCCGAGCTGCAGGCGTTCATCGACGAATGCCGGCAAGGCGGCGTGGCCGAGGCCGAGATCGCCACGATGGAAAAGAAGGGCATGCCCACCGGCTTTTACGTGACGCATCCGCTCACGCAAGCGCAGGTCGAAGTGTGGGTCGGCAATTACGTGTTGATGAGCTACGGCGAAGGCGCCGTCATGGGCGTGCCCGCGCACGACGAGCGCGATTTCGCGTTCGCGAAGAAATACGGTTTGCCGATCAAGCAAGTGATCGGGAAGGCCGGTTGCGAGTTTTCGCTCGATGCTTGGCAAGCCTGGTACGGCGAGAAGGAAGGAGTCGTGTGCGTCGAGAGCGGGCGCTACGACGGCCTGAGCTACGAGCAAGCCGTCGATGCCGTCGCGGCCGATTTGAAGGCGCTCGGTGTCGGCGACAAGCAAGTCACGTGGCGTCTGCGCGATTGGGGTATCTCGCGCCAGCGTTACTGGGGCACGCCGATTCCGATCATTCATTGCGCCGCCTGCGGCGACGTGCCGGTGCCCGAGAAGGATCTGCCGGTCGTGCTGCCCGAGGACCTCGTGCCGGACGGCACGGGCAATCCGCTCGCGAAATCGGCTGCGTTCCTCAATTGCGCGTGTCCGAAATGCGGCGCGCCCGCCAAACGCGAAACGGACACGATGGACACGTTCGTCGACTCGTCCTGGTACTTCTCGCGCTACACGTGCCCGGACGCCGAGACGATGGTCGATGCGCGTACCGATTACTGGATGCCGATGGACCAATACATCGGCGGCATCGAGCATGCGATCCTGCACTTGCTCTACTCGCGCTTCTGGACGAAGGTCATGCGCGACATGGGGCTCGTGAATTTCGGCGAACCGGCCAAGAATCTGCTCACGCAGGGCATGGTGCTGAACGAGACGTTCTATCGCGAAGATGCATCGGGTAAGAAGACCTGGTACAACCCGGCCGACGTCACGGTCGAGCACGACGACAAGGGGCGTCCTGTGGGCGCGACGCTGAACACCGACGGGCAGCCCGTGGTGCTCGGCGGCGTCGAGAAGATGTCGAAGTCGAAGAACAACGGCGTCGATCCGCAGGTGTTGATCGACCAGTACGGCGCCGACACGGCGCGCCTGTTCACGATGTTCGCCGCGCCGCCCGAGCAGCAGCTCGAATGGTCGGGCTCGGGCGTTGAAGGCGCCAGCCGCTTTTTGCGCCGCGTCTGGGCATTCGGGCACGCGAACCAAGCGAATCTCGCCGTGCGCGGCGCGTTCGACGCTTCGTCGCTCGCGCAAGCCGACAAGACGCTGCGCCGCGAGATTTACAGCGTGCTGAAGCAAGCCGATTTCGACTACCAGCGCCTGCAGTACAACACGGTGGTTTCCGCAGCCATGAAGATGCTCAACGCGCTCGAGGATGCCAAAGCGGCGCAGCCCAGCGTGCTGCGCGAGTGCTATGGCGTATTGCTGCGCGTGCTCTATCCGGTCGTGCCGCACGTCACGTACACGCTGTGGGAAATGCTGGGTTTCGCCGGCGAGTTCGGATCGCTGCTCGATGCGCCTTGGCCGAAGGTCGACGAGAAAGCGCTCGAGTTGGCCGAGATCGAACTGGTGCTGCAAGTGAACGGTAAAGTTCGCGGCGCGGTGACCGTCGCCAAGGATGCGCCGCGCGAAGCGATCGAAGCGGCGGCGCTGGCGCACGAGATGTTCGCGAAGTTCAGCGAAGGCAAGAGCGCGAAGAAGATCGTCGTCGTGCCGGGCCGGCTCGTCAACATCGTCGTCTAAAGGCGCCGCGCGCGGGACGATCGAGGCCCGCGCGATTCAATCAAGGAGTCAATGTGATTCGCCGATCGTTCTTAGCGCTCGTATGCGGCACGACGATTTTGACCGCGTGCGGGTTCCAGCTTCGCGGCCAGCAAAACTATGCCTTCAAGCGGCTCGCGATCGTAGGCGCGCCGCCGGTCGTGGCCGCCCGCTTGAAGCGCATGATCGAAGGCGGCAGCGATACGGTCGTCGTGAAGTCGACGTCCACCGCCGATGCCATTTTGTCGGTGAGCGAAGGGCGCTCGCAGTCGGTGCTGACGCTCAATTCGGCCGGCGCGGCCGAGGAGTATGCGCTGACCTATTCGCTCTCGTACACGCTGACCGGAGCGGATGGAACCTTGCTGATTCCGTCGAGCGCGATTCAACTGAATCGGGCCATGACGTATAGCGTCACCTATGCGCTCGCGAAAGCTCAGGAGTCGGAACTCTTGTATGCCGATATGCAAAACGACGCGGTCGATCAATTGACGCGCCGTCTGGCGAGCGTCCGTTCGCTGCATCCGGCTGCGGGGGAACAAACGCCGGGCGTGGCGCCGCGTGCGCCGTTGCCGCCGCCGCCGTTGTAATCGGCCCGCTTCGCTCCCGTACGGTTTACCGCTCATGCAACTGCGACTGGACGCGCTCGACGCGCATCTGACCAAGGGCCTCGCCGGTTTGTACGTCGTCTACGGCGACGAGCATTTGCTCGCGCAGGAGGCGTGCGACCGCATCCGCGCGGCCGCGCGCACGGCCGGCTTCACCGAGCGCAACGTCTTCACGGTCGAGCGCAGCTTCGATTGGAGTTCGCTCTTGGGCGCGACGCAATCGATGTCGCTGTTCGGCGACCGCCAACTGATCGAATTACGGATTCCGTCGGGCAAACCGGGCAAGGAAGGCGCCGATGCGCTCAAATCGCTCGCCGCGGCCGACAATCCCGATGTACTCACGCTCGTGACGCTGCCGCGGCTCGACGCCGCGACGCAAAAATCGGCGTGGTTCACGGCGCTCGCAGAGCGCGGCGTGTCGCTACGGATCGATCCCGTCGAGCGCGCGCAATTGCCGAACTGGGTTTCGCAGCGGCTGGCCTTGCAAGGCCAGCGCGTCGCGCCCGGCGAAGACGGCCGGCGTGCGCTGCAATTCGTGGCGGAGCGCGTCGAAGGCAATCTGCTGGCCGCGCATCAAGAGATTCAAAAGCTGGGCTTGCTCTACCCCGAGGGCGTGTTGACGTTCGAACAAGTGCAAGACGCGGTGCTGAACGTCGCGCGCTATGACGTCTTCAAGCTGAACGAGGCGATGCTGGCGGGCGACGTGGGCCGGCTCTCGCGCATGCTCGACGGCTTGAAGGGAGAGGGCGAAGCCGCCGTACTCGTGCTGTGGGCGCTCACCGAGGAGCTGCGTACGCTGCTCAAAATCAAGCGCGGCGCGGCGGCGGGCAAGCCGCTCCCGATGCTGCTGCGCGAGAATCGGGTCTGGGGCCCGCGCGAGCGCCTCGTCGGGCCTGCGCTGTCGCGCGTGACGGAGTCCGTGCTAGAGGAAGGGCTCGCGCTTGCCGCGGCCCTCGACCGGCAAGTGAAGGGGCTCACCGGCAGCGCGCCGGCCAGCCGGCGGCGCACGGCCTTGCCGCCCGATCCTTGGGAAGGCATGTTCGAGCTAGCCGCCCTCGTCGCCGCACCGGCCAAGCGCGGCACCGCACGCGCGAACGGCGCGTAACGGCTTAGAATCGACACGCGGGCGTTACCGCCAGCGCGAACACTTTGCACTTAGCACCTGCGCCGCGTGCGCGACGAACGAGAATCATGATGGATATCGACGAGTACATGACCGCCATCGGCCGCCGCGCACGCGGCGCTTCGCGCGCGATGGCCCGGGCCGCGACGGCGGCGAAAAACGACGCGCTGCACGCCATTGCCCACGCGATCGAGCGCGAGCAAGCGGCCTTGCAGCAAGCGAACGCGCTCGACGTCGCCAAGGCGCGCGAGAAGGGCATGGACGCCGCGTTCGTCGATCGGTTGACGCTCTCGGACAAAGCGATCAAGACGATGGTCGAGGGTTTGCGCCAAGTCGCTTCGTTGCCCGACCCGATCGGCGAAATCGACAACCTGAAATATCGCCCGAGCGGCATTCAAGTGGGGCGCATGCGCGTGCCGCTCGGTGTCATCGGCATTATTTACGAATCGCGTCCGAACGTGACGATCGATGCGGCCGCGCTGTGCTTGAAGTCCGGCAATGCGGCGATTTTGCGCGGCGGCTCCGAGGCGCTCGCATCGAACACGGCGCTGGCCGCGCTGATCGGCGAAGGGCTAGCCGCGGCGGGTCTGCCGCGCGACGCAGTGCAAGTGGTCGAGACGGCCGATCGGGCCGCCGTCGGCAAGCTCGCGACGATGACCGAATACGTCGATGTAATCGTACCGCGCGGCGGCAAAAGCCTTATCGCGCGGCTGATCGAAGAGGCGCGGGTGCCGATGATCAAGCATCTGGACGGTATTTGCCACGTCTACGTCGACGATCGCGCCGACCTGTGCAAAGCGCTGGCGGTCTGCGACAACGCCAAGACGCACCGCTACGGCACGTGCAATACGATGGAGACGCTGTTGGTCGCGCGCGGCATCGCTCTCGCCGCGTTGCCCCCGCTCGCACGCGTGTTTCGCGACAAGGGCGTCGAGCTGCGTGTCGATCGCCACGCGCGCGCGGTGCTCGAAGCCGCGCCTTGGGGGAGCGACGCTCCCGAGCTTGCGCTCGTCGATGCCACCGAGGAGGATTGGCGCACCGAATATCTGGCACCGGTGCTGGCGATCAAAATCGTGGACGGCATGGATGCTGCGATCGACCACATCAATACGTACGGCTCCGCGCATACCGATGCGATCGTCACCGAAGACCACGATCGTGCGATGCGCTTCTTGCGCGAAGTCGATTCGGCCAGCGTCATGGTGAACGCGTCGACTCGCTTCGCCGATGGCTTCGAATACGGGCTCGGGGCCGAGATCGGCATCTCGAACGACAAGCTGCACGCGCGCGGTCCCGTCGGGCTGGAAGGGCTCACCTCGCTGAAATACGTCGTGCTCGGGCACGGCGAAGTCAGGCAGTAAGCTTGCGCCGCCATACGAACGACGACGAACCCGCGACCGATCCCTACCGATGCTCTGGCTCAAAACTTTTCATATCGTTTTCGTGGCTTCGTGGTTTGCGGGCCTGTTCTACCTGCCGCGTATCTTCGTCAACCTGGCCATGGAAAAGGAGCCGGCCGCCGTGTCGCGGCTGCTCGTCATGGCGCGCAAGCTTTACCGCTTCATGTCGGTCATCGCCGTCGTGGCGCTCGCCTGCGGCCTCGGGCTATGGCTCGGCTATGGGATCGGCCAGGGACAAGGCTGGATGCATGCCAAGCTTGGCGTCGTGATCTTGCTCATCGGCTATCACGCTTACTGCGGGCGCCTGCTGGCGGCGTTCGAGCGCGGCGAGAATCGCCGCTCCGATCGGTGGTATCGCATTTTCAACGAACTGCCGGTGTTCGCCCTCATCGCGGCGGTCGCGCTCGTCGTCGTCAAGCCGTTTTAATCGAGTTCTTCTTCGCGCGGCGGCGACTCGATTCGGCGCTGCGTAATCGCCTTCTTGGCCCGTCCGAGTTTGTCGACGAGATCGGGCCCTCGCGCGAGCGCGACGCCGACGGCGAGGATGTCGCCGATCGCGAGATGCGAGACGCGCGAGGTCATCGGCGAAAAAATATCCGTTTCTTCCGCGACGTTCGCCACGAGGCTAACCGTTGCAAGCTGCGCGAGCGGCGAGTTGCTGTGGGTGATCGCGATCACCTTCGCCCCGCACGCGAGCGCCGAGCGCGCCGCCTCGACGATATCGCGCGTGCGGCCCGTGTTCGAAATCGTCACCACCACGTCCGACTCGCCGAGCAGGGCGGCCGACATCGTATAGGTATGCGGGTCGGCATACGCGACGCTCGGAATCCCCAATCTGAAGAACTTGTGCTGGATGTCTTGCGCTGCGATCCCGGAGCCGCCCGCGCCGTAAAACTCGATGCGCGAGGCGTGCGAAAGCAACTCGATCGCCTTGGCGACGCTATGCGCCGATAGGCTGTTTCTTACCTCGATCAATGCCCCGATCGTCCGATCGAACACCTTGGCGACCACGCCGGGCGCGGGCTCGTCGGGGCGCACGTCGCGATAGACGGACGGCAGCCCGGGCGCAATGCTCTGGGCGAGGCGGATCTTGAATTCTCGAAAACCTCCGCAGCCGAGCGCCTGGCAAAAGCGCGCGATCGTCGGCTGACTCACGCCGGCCCGCGTCGCGAGCTCGGTCATCGCCAAGTCGAGCACCTCGCGAGGCGTGTCGAGCACGTAGTCGGCTAGTTTGCGTTCGGATGGGCGCAACTGCGCGCGCATCGATTCGATTCGGGCAAGCATGTCTGAAAGCCCCGCCAAGCGGGTGTATCGTGTTCTATCGATGGCGGTAGTATGACCTTCTGCTTGTAGAAAATCTACATGTATTTGCTACCGATCGGACGTGAGGTAACGCAGCCATGAGGTAGAGGCGAGCGTGCGAATGCGACAATCGCGATCGATCCGCATTGCTGGGATGTAGTTTTTCTACTAAACTTGCTCCGCCAAAATCGCGTTGAGCAGCTCGAACTGCATCGCGCCACCCGTCCGGCGTTCCGCGCCGTCTTTCAGGAGGAGCGTTTTCCATGGTTTCGCCGCACCGCACGCTGACCGAAGTCACTCGCCGTATCGTCGAGCGTAGCCGCCCGACGCGCCAAGCCTATCTCGCGCGAATCGATGCCGCGCAAGGGCGATTCCCGGCCCGGGGCGCGCTCTCTTGCGCCAATCTCGCGCACGGATTCGCCGGTCTGGAAGGCACCGAGAAGATCGCCATCAAGGCGATGCGCGAGCCGAACATCGGCATCGTTTCGTCTTACAACGAGATGCTTTCGGCCCATGCCCCGTACAAGGATTTCCCCGACATCATCAAGCGCGCGGCCCGTGAAAGCGGCGGCATCGCGCAATTCGCGGGTGGCGTGCCGGCGATGTGCGACGGCATCACGCAGGGCAACGCCGGCATGGAGCTATCGCTCTTCTCGCGCGAAGTGATCGCGATGAGCACGGCGGTTGCGCTCACGCACAACATGTTCGACGCGGCGCTGTGTCTCGGCGTGTGCGACAAGATCGTGCCGGGCTTGCTGATCGGCGCCCTGCAATTCGGGCACCTGCCGACGATATTCGTGCCGGCGGGCCCGATGACGAGCGGCCTGTCGAACGACGAAAAGGCGAAGATCCGGCAGCAGTTCGCCACGGGGCAAGTGGGACGCGACGCGTTGCTCGAGGCCGAATCGGCCGCTTATCACGGGCACGGCACGTGCACGTTCTACGGCACCGCCAACAGCAACCAAATGCTCATGGAAGTAATGGGCCTGCACCTGCCCGGGTCGGCGTTCGTTCACCCGCATACGCCGCTGCGCGATGCGCTCACCGCGGCCGCGGCGCGCCGCGTGCTCGATCTGACCGTGGAGCGTGGCGCCTACACGCCGATCGGCCATGTCGTCGACGAAAAAGCGATCGTCAACGGCATCGTGGCTTTGCTCGCCACGGGCGGCTCGACCAATCACACACTGCATCTCGTCGCGATCGCGCGCGCGGCCGGCATCGTCATCGACTGGGACGACTTCGACGCGCTTTCGCAGGCGGTCCCGCTGCTCGCGAAGATTTACCCGAACGGCAAGGCCGACGTGAATCACTATCACGCGGCGGGCGGCATGGCGTTCCTGATGCGCAATTTGCTCGAAGGCGGCTTGCTGCACGAGGATGTAACGACGGTCATGGGCAAGGGGTTGTCCCGTTACACGGAAGAGCCGAGGCTCGTGGACGGCCAGCTCGCGTGGGTGCCGGGGCCTGATCAAAGCGGCGATACGAAGGTGCTGCGCCCCATCGGCGAACCGTTTCAACCCGATGGCGGGCTGCGGCTCATGCAGGGCAAGCTCGGCCGCGGCGTCATCAAGATTTCCGCGGTCGCGCCCGAGCACCGTGCGGTGCGCGCGCCCGCGATCGTGTTCGACTCGCAAGAAGCCGTGCAAGCCGCGTTCGATAAGGGCGAGCTCAAGCGCGATTTCGTCGCCGTGGTGCGCTTCCAAGGCGCGCGCGCGAACGGCATGCCGGAATTGCATCGCTTGACGCCGCTCTTGGGCGTGCTGCAAGACCAGGGCTTTCACGTGGCACTCGTGACCGACGGCCGGATGTCGGGCGCGTCCGGCAAGGTGCCTGCCGTGATCCACGTGTCGCCCGAGGCGCTGCTCGCCGGGCCGCTCGGCAAGGTACGCGACGGCGACACGATCGTGATCGATGCCGAGCGCGGCATCCTCGATGTCGAGATCGAGGACGCGCAATGGAACGCGCGGGCCGTCGAAGCGCCCAAGCATCAAGCGGAAAACGAAGTCGGCTTCGGCCGCGAATTGTTCGGCGTCTTTCGAGCGGCCGCCGCGCCGGCCGAAATGGGTGCCTCGGTGTTCGGCCCATTGCCCACGTTCGTGGGCGAGCCGGCCGAGCATTCGATCCATGCAACGAAACACTAAAGGAGTCCGGCATGAAAAAGGTTGAAGACATCGTCCGCCTAGGTCCCGTCATCCCGGTGCTGGCCTTCGAGACGGTCGAGCAGGGCGAGCACGTCTCGCGCGCGCTTCATGCGGGCGGCGTCAAAGTGCTCGAGATCACGCTGCGCACGCCGGCCGGTATCGGCGCGATCGAGCGGGCGGCTCAGCTCTCGCCCGACATCGTCGTCGGCGTGGGCACGATCACGAAGCCCGAGCACTGCGCGCAAGCCAAAAAGGCCGGCGCCCAATTCGGGGTGTCGCCCGGTCTCACGAAGGACATCCACCAAGCCGCGCAGGACGCCGGCTTGCCTTTGCTGCCCGGCGTCATGACGCCTAGCGATATCCTGCTCGCGCTCGAACTCGGCTACGAGACGGTGAAGTTCTTCCCGGCCCAGCAAGCCGGCGGCATTCCGATGCTGCAAGCGCTGTACGGTCCGTTTCCGGCGCTCAAGTTCTGCCCGACGGGCGGCATCACGACCGAGACGGCCCCGAGCTTTCTCGCGTTGCCGAACGTCGTCTGCGTCGGCGGCTCGTGGTTGACGCCGAAGGCCGCGCTGGCCGCGGAAAATTGGGACGAGGTGACGCGCCTCGCCCGAGCCGCCTCGGAACTGGCGGCTCATCAGCACTGACGCACCGCGCCGCCGCGCCAGCCTGCCCGGCGGGCGGCGGCAGGTCCAGAGTGTGCTCGCACCGATACCACTCGCGGCGGCGTGCTCGTCGATGAAACCGGTTTGTCCTCAAAACCTCGCCGCCTATTAGAATGCAGCGACGACGTGCCGGCGGCCCTGCCGCCCACGCGTGTCTTTCTCCCTCGTTTTGAAGCATCAGAACAAGTCAAGGAGACGTTTTATGGGATCGGTCCACGGCGGCCTCTTGCTGCTTTACGCGGTAATCGCGATCGCGGCGCTCATCCTGCTGATCGCGCGGTACAAGGTCTATCCGTTTCTGGTCCTCATCGTCGTTTCCTTATTGCTCGGGCTGGCCGCAGGAATGCCGGCGGGCCACATCGTGAAATCGTTCGAAACGGGCAACGGCGGAACGCTGGGGCACATCGCCATCGTGGTCGGTCTCGGCACGATGCTCGGCAAGATGATGGCCGAATCGGGCGGCGCCGAACGGGTCGCGACCACGCTGATACGCTGGTTCGGCGAGAAGCAGATCCATTGGGCCATGCTCTTCGTCGCCATCATCGTCGGCTTGCCCGTCTTCTTCGAGGTGGGCTTCGTCCTGCTCGTGCCGATTGCTTTCAACGTCGCCAAGCGCACCGGTAAATCGCTGCTGTTGATCGGGCTGCCGATGGTCGCGGGCTTATCGGTCGTCCATGGCCTGATTCCGCCTCACCCGGCCGCGCTCTTGGCCGTTCAAGCCTACGGTGCCGATATCGGCAAGACGATCGCCTACGGGCTCATCGTCGGCATTCCCACCGCCATCGTCGCGGGTCCGCTATTCGCGCTGCTCGTACACCGCTATATCAAGCTGCCCGAGAACAATCCGCTCGCCGCGCAATTCGTCGAGTCGGCCGATAAGGATGCCCAAGGGCGGCGCGACTTGCCGGGCTTCGGCGTTACGCTTTTCACCATTTTGTTGCCCGTGATCTTGATGCTCGTGGGTAGCTGGGCCGATCTCGTCTTCGCGCCGAAGTCGGTGCCGAACGAATTGCTGCGCTTCGTCGGCAATTCGGACGTCGCCCTGCTCATCGCCGTGATCGTCAGCTTCTGGACGTTCGGCGCGCAGCGCGGCTTCACGCGCGAGCAGATCCAAAAGTTTTGCGGCGACTGCCTGGCGCCGATCGCCGGCATCACCTTGATCGTCGGCGCGGGCGGCGGCTTCGGCGGCGTATTGCGCGACAGCGGCATCTCGCAGCAGATCGTGGCCGTCGCCACGCAAGCGCATCTGTCGCCGTTGCTGTTCGGCTGGTTCGTCGCCGCATTGATTCGGTTGGCGACAGGTTCGGCGACCGTCGCGATGACGACCGCGTGCGGTATCGTCGCGCCCATTGCCAAGGCGGGGGCGATTCATGTTCAGCCCGAGCTGCTCGTGCTCGCCACGGGCGCCGGCTCGCTGATCTTTTCTCACGTCAACGACGGCGGCTTCTGGCTGATCAAGGAATATTTCGGCATGACGGTGGGGCAAACCTTCAAAACCTGGTCGCTGTGCGAGACGATCATCTCGCTGCTTGGCCTGGGCTTGACGTTCGCGCTCGCCGCGGTTTTCTAATGCCTCAATTGGAACGGCAATGATTGTGATCGTGATGGGCGTCTCGGGCGCCGGTAAGACGCTCATCGGCGAAATGCTCGCCGAGCGTCTGGGTTGCACGTTCGTCGACGGCGACGTGTTTCATAGCGTGGTCAACAAGGAAAAAATGGCGCAAGGGGTCGCGCTCACCGACGACGATCGCTGGCCGTGGCTCGCGGCCATTCGCGCGGCCATCGAAGAGAAGGTGGCGGCCGGTCAATCGCTCGTGGTGGGCTGCTCCTCGCTCAAGCGCGCGTACCGCGACGTACTGCGAGGCGGTGCCTCGGGCGACGGCAGCGTACGCTTCGTCTATCTGAAGGGCTCGTACGAAGTACTGCACGAGCGTCTGGCTACGCGGGGCCGTCATTTTTTCAATCCGTCGCTGCTGCGCAGTCAGCTCGATACGCTCGAAGAGCCGGGCGAGGACGAGGCGATCACGGTGAGCATCGAGTTGTCGCCGGAAGCGATCGTCGACGAGGTGGCGGACCAGCTCGGCTAAGCGCGCCGTCCGCCGCTCGATCCGCGGGTCAAGCCGCTTGCGCCGCCGTCCGCGCGCGCAGGCCCCAGCCGATCGTGAGGGCGATCGCGGCAAAAAAGACGAGCGCCCACATCGGCAGCGTGAGGCCGAGGATCGGAGGGTAAGCCGTCTCGCACAGTCCGGCGACCTTGAAGAGCACCGGTACCCAATGCGCGGGCGGCAGGCCGTCCACGACAGGCTCGAGCGCATCGAATCCGCAACTGAACGAAGGGTGCGCCTGGACGTAGATGTGCCGCGCGGCGACCGCCGCGCCCGTGAGTGCCGCCGCGAGGGCGAGCACCCGCCACAAGGGGGCGCGCCGTCCTCCCGCCGACGCGGTGAATGCGAACGCCGCGATCGCCAGGAACACATAGCGT
The DNA here is from genome assembly GCF_002879885.1 of Trinickia dabaoshanensis. Lineage (GTDB taxonomy): Bacteria > Pseudomonadota > Gammaproteobacteria > Burkholderiales > Burkholderiaceae > Trinickia > Trinickia dabaoshanensis. The sequence goes on along the minus strand of NZ_PNYA01000002.1, from coordinate 268,557 downwards.
TGGATGATGCACAGCGGGCACGGGTCTTCATGCAATGCCAACTGGACCCATACGGCCGCGGCGACCAGCGCGAGAGAGCCTATGCCGATGGCACGCCACGCCCATCTATGCGCGGCCGGAAACGAAGCTGCGGCGTTCATTGCACGCTCCCAAGGGCCCGCACCAAGGAGTCGAACGTCCGGTCGACGTCGCATTCGCTCGTGCGCCAATTGCAAAATGCCGCGCGCACGCCCCAGGTACCGGCATAGACCGTCGTCGTGACGAATACGTCGCCGAGGTCCCGTACGGCGCGCACATAAGCGTTGATGCGCTCCTCGCTCGGCTGCTGCGCCAGCGTGAAGCAGACGACGTTCAGGCGGGTCGGCGCGAGCAGCGTCAGTCCGGGCTGCTCGGCGATCAGCCTGCCGAGGCGGTGTGCTAGCGCAATGTTCGTTTGCACGATCTGCGCATGACCGTCGCGGCCGTACGCGGCGAGCGTGAACCACGTCGACAGCGCGCGCAACCGCCGCGAATTCTCCGGCGTCAGATGGACGAAATCGGGGTTGTCTCCGGGCACGCCGAGATACGCCGAGCTGTTTTGGAACACGCGCACCTGCAGATCGCGCCGCCGGCTGAATTGCACGGCTGCGTCGTAGGGCACGTTCAGCCATTTATGCAAGTCGATGCAGATCGAGTCGGCCGCATCGAGGCCGCGCACGAGCGGCGCATGCTCGGGCGAGAGCGCCGCGAACGCGCCGAACGCCGCGTCCACGTGCAGCCAGAAAGGATAGCGCGAACGCAATTCGGCGATCGCCTGCAATGCGTCGAAGTCCACGGTGTTCACCGTGCCCGAATTGGCGACGACGATGACCGGTTCGCCCTCGAAGCGCTCGAGCGCGGCTTCCAGCGCATCGACGTCCACGGCTTCGCGTTCTTTCAGCGTCGGTACCTTTTGCACGGCGCGCCGGCCGATACCGAGCACCGACAGCGCCTTATAGATGCTCGAGTGCGGCGCACCGGACAGGACGCGAATCGGCGGCAGCATGCCGACCCCATCGTCGGAAATCGAGACGCGGCTTTGGCATTGCTCGCCGAGCCACTCGCGGCCGATCGCGAGCCCGACCAGATTCGACATCGTCGCGCCGCTGACCAGCACGCCTTGCTGCGCATTCGACAGTCCGAACAACTCGCGCAGACGCGCAATCGTTTCGCGTTCGAGGTCGGGTGCAGCGCTGTCGATGCCGGCCGTCGGGTTTTGATCGTACACGCTCGTGAGCCAATCGCCCGCGAGCGCGGCGGGTGTCGCGCCGCCCGTCACGAAGCCCAGATAGCGGGGCCCGGCGCTGCCCGAAAACCCGGGCGCCCAGCGTGTCAGGAAGTCGTCGAGCGCGGCGTCGAACCCGGGGCCGTGCTCGGGCAACGGGCGCCGCGTCGCCGGCGGCGGATCGAGGGCGGCGGGGCGCTCGTCGATGCGATCGAGCACCTCGAGCGCATGATCGAGGGTACGCTGTAGCAGCGCTTCGATGCCGACGAGGTCGTGCGAGAGTTTCGGGTTCATTGCGTCCGTTCAGAGTCGAGTGGTTGAATTCGAGCGTCATGCCGCGCGACGCAGCGTGGCGTACCAGAACGCGAGTGCAACCGCGCTGATCGACGCGCCGAGCGTGCATACGCCCGACCAGCCGAAGCGTGCGTACACGAACGTCGATGCGATCGAGCCCGACGCGCATCCGCACGCATAAAAAAGCATGTATCCGGCCGTTAGACGGCTCCGTGCTTCGGGGCGTACGCTGTAGATCAAGCTTTGGTTGGTCACGTGCACCGCTTGCAGTCCGAGATCGAATGCGACGACGCCGACGACGAGCGCGGCAATCGAGTGCATGACGAGCGCCGTGGGCAACCACGAGAGCAGCATCAGCGTGAGGCCGATGCCCGAGGTCCACTGCGCGAAACCGCGATCGGCGAGCCGGCCGGCCCGCGCGGCACCGAGTGCGCCGGCCGCGCCCGCAAGACCGAACAGACCGATCTCGGTATGCGACAGCGACAACGGAGGCGCGCTCAGCGGTAGGACCATCGGCGTCCAAAGCGTCATGGCCGCCGCGAAGTGCAGGAAGCCGACGAAGCCGCGCACCCGCAGTACGCGTTCTTGCGCGACGAGCGCGAACACCGATGCGATGAGCCGCGGATAGGACTGGGCGATCCCCGTCGAAGGATGATGCGGCAGCACACGCGACAACACGGCGGCGAGCATGAGCGTGACGCATCCCGATGTCAGATAAACCGCACGCCAGCCCGCGAGATCGGCGATGGCGCCGGAGAACGTACGCGCGAGCAAGATGCCGAGCACGATGCCGCTCGTCACGGTGCCGACGATTTGCCCGCGTTCGGCCGGCTCGGCAAGGCCGGCCGCGAACGATACGAGCACTTGCGTGACGACCGCGAGAAAGCCGATCAGCGCCATGCCCGCGAACAGCACCACGCCGCGCGTCGCCGTCGCGATGGCCAACAGCGAAAGCGCGCTGACGATCGACTGAATCAAAATCATCCGGCGGCGGTCCCAGAGGTCGCCGAGCGGTACGAGCAAGAGCAGGCCGAGCCCGTAACAGATGTTCGTTACCGTCATGACGCTGCCGATGGCGGCGCGGGAGATATCGAATTGGCGGGCGAGCGTGTCGAGCAGCGGCTGCGCGTAATAGGCATTGGCGACGGCGAATCCGGCCGTTACCGCGAACAGCAGCGTGATAGGGCGCGTGAGCTGCACGCGCGAGTCCGCCGCGCGCGTGCGCGACGCAGTCTGCAAGTCGGACAGATGGTCGAGACTCATGATGGCGGTTCGTACGAACGAGCGTCGAGAAAAGAGGCGGAGCGATTCGCGCGGATCGCGCGAATCGCCTCGGCGAGCGGCCTTACGCGAGCGGTGGCCCGCGCGGCGCGTCACTGCAGCGATTGACGCATGTTCTCCATGACGGTCCCGGCGCCTTCGTAGTAGTCCTTCTCGACGTTGAAGCGGATCAGGCAGCCGATGCAGATGTCGCGGATCGCGCTGGGGTTTTGCTGTGCAAGCGGCAGCAGTACGCGTTTGACCAGGCTATTGCCGTGGATCACGTCGATCTTGGTATGCAGTACGTGATATTCGATGACTTGCTCCGGCACCGCGTGACGGCGCATGCCCTTTACCATCTTCGAGAAGCGGTACGGCACGGTGTCCTCGAGCAGCGTCAGCGTGCCGAGCAGGCGCAAGACGTACCAGCGGCGCAGCGCATACATCGACAACAGATTGCCGTTCTTCAGTGCGAGCGCCGACGACAAAATCGACGGATCGAAACGTTGCAGATACTGCCGGAAATGCGGCTCCGCTTTACCGAACAGCAGCGTGTGCATTCCGTCTAGATTGCCGAGACCCATCTCGTCCCAGAAGTTCTCGGCGACCGCGAGCTTCATGTCGCCGAGCATGCCGATTTGCGAGAGCGCGATCGTATCGTCGAAACGGCCGTCCACCTGTGCTTCCAAGCAGACGTAATACGCGAGCTGTTCGAGCGTGGCCTCTTCGGCGAGAAAGCGGAAGAAGGGCGCAACGGCTTCGCGATTCGTGCGCCGCAGATCGTAATACCACTCCTCGAGTTGCGCAGCGGTCTCGGGCAAGCCGGACAAGTCGCAACGCGATTCCTCGTGCAAGTTCCACTCGCTTTCGAGCGTCAGGATTTCATCGTATTCCGCAGGTTGCGGAATCGTGTCGTATGCGCTCGGGGGCGCGAGCTCTCGAAGATAGAACGCGTTCAATCGCTTCTGTGCCTCGAGCGTATTGCAGCGGGGCACGTTCGATGATGTTTCGATCGAATGCGCGGCGGACACCGCGTGCTGCGCCGTTTCTGGAATGGCTTGCGTCGACATGTTTGTCGCTCCGTGCTAGGGAATGGAAGGATGGCGGGCATCGCCGGGATGCGCCGGCGGCGAGCGCCGCGCAACCGCGCGGACCGCGAAGCCCACGACCAGAACAAAGGTACTTCACGCATCGGGCGCGAGTTAGTCCGCGTGTCTCAATGGATTGACGGCGTGTCTCATCGGCGCGGACAAGCGATACGCAGGCGTTAGCAGAAACGCATCGTCGCTTTGTTGGGACAAAAACGCTAACGGTACGTCCCGCTCGTTTCATACAGTAAGTGCACCGAGCCCGCCGCCGACATCGCAACCGACGGCGGCGGCTCGGTTGGACACGGAGGATGAAGCGATGCACAGACTGACGCTGCAGCCGCAAGGCATAGAGGTATGGCTTGCCGATCGCGCTTCGTTGATGGAGCTCGACTTCGAATTGCACGGACAGGACTCGATCCCGTTCGGCTGCCGTGCGGGGGCATGCGGTGCATGCGTCATCGAAGTGCTGGAGGGACTACCGAATCTCGGCAACCGCCAAGCACAAGAGGCGGCCTTCCTCGACACGCTCGGCTATCCGGACGAGCGGTTCCGGCTCGCGTGTCAATGCCGGCTCACGGGTGCCGCAACCGTACGCGTCGCGGCCCGGACCGGCAGTTGAATTCCCGAACGATCCGTTTTGCGCCTGTCTTCCACTCTTCTCAATATAGGAACTCCCATGAGCAATCGTGTGAAAAACGCGGGTCTCGAAAACCGCACGCCGTTTCTGAACGCCGTTGCCTCCGCAGCTTTGCGCGGTGAAGTCGACGCGCTGATCGATCGTCAAATCGACACGTGGTACGAGACCGTGCCGTACGCCGCGCACCTCGAGGGCAAGACGGTCGACAGCGAGTACTACCGCCGTCACCTGATCGAAACCGCATGGCGTATCCGCTTGCTGCGCGTGTCGGAATCGAAGGCGCTCGCCGAGATCGCGAAACGCAGCCCCGAGGCGGCTCAGATCTGGGCGAACTACGAACGCGAGGAAATGCTGCACGACGACTTGTTCATCCAGGATCTCGAGCGTGCCGGCGTGACGCGCGAAACGTTCCTTGCGACCGAACCGTACTTGTCGACGAAGCTACTGACCGGCTATTTCTCGTATCTGCTCGACCACGAAGGCCCGCTCGGCGTCGTTGCGTATTCGTACCTCGTCGAATACGTCAACGTGAAGCTCGAGCCTCGCAAGATCGACGCGCTGAAGGGGTCGGTCGGCGAGAGCAACATCGGTGGACAGATCGCGCACTCGCACACCGATATCAACGACGACCATCCGGGTGAGGTCTGGGCCGCCATTCGCTACTTGCTGCGCAGCGAAGACGATATCGCCGCGCTCAAGCGCTATCTGGACGAGCATCAAACGGTTCTCGCGCTCTATTTCAAGGAACTGTACGAAGACAAGATCGCATCGACGCTGAAGGCCGCAGCCTGAGGGGAGAGCCGACATGTTGGCTGATGGCGTTCTGATTTTGAGCCACTGCGGGTACTCGTTCGTCGAGGACCTCGCCACGGCGATCGGCAGGCGGCGACTGCGGGCGCACGTCCTGAGCTCGCGACCGTTGCCGGAGCACGCGAATCGGCTGGACGCGGTGCGTGCGCTCGCGGGCAGCGTGCACGCGGGCGACGCGCACGTGCTGTCGATCGCCGATGTCGATCGAACGCTGGACGCGCTGCAAGCGTCCGGGGTGCGCGTGCTCGCGTGTATTTCCGTATGGGAAGGCTACCGCGCGCTGATGGCGCATGCGAATGCGCGCCTCGGCGTCGCGGATCTTGCCCCCGCGCTCGTGCAGTCGTTGCGCGACAAGCTGCATGTTCGCAACACGCTCCATGCGGACGGGCTATCGCGCCGGCGTGCCTACGCGCTCACGCCGGACATGCTCGGCCAATTGCAAGCGCGCGCAAGCGAGTACTTCGTTAAGCCCGTCCAGGGCATCGCATCGTACGGCGCATTCCGGCTCACACGCGAGACGACATGGGCCACGCTGGACGCGATCGCAAGGCAGGCGCAGGCCGACACGGTCTACGCCTCGGTGATCGGTGAAGGCGTTCGATTCATCGCCGAGGAATACGTGAGCGGGACGGAGTGCAGCTTCGAGGTGCTCGTCGTGGACGGCAGTCCGTACGTCGTCGCGATCCACGAAAAGTGCGAATTGACCGAGGCGAACGGCACGGTGTTGGAGGACAGTTGTACGAGTCCCCCCGTGTCGATCGCCGCGCTCCATTGCGCGCAAGGCATCGCCTGGCTGCGCTCGGTCTTTACGCGATTGGCGATCGACTGGGGGTGCTTTCACGTCGAAGCCCGGTTCGACGGCACGCGCTGGGATCTGATCGAAATCAACCCGCGGGTCGGCGGCAGCTTGATCTCGCCGAGCGTGAAGGCGCTCAACGGCGAAGCGAATTTGCTCGATCTTTGGTTGCACGTGCTCCTCGATGCCGACGGCGCGCACGCCTCGCTCTCACGCCTCGCCTATACCGGCGAGGGCGAAACGCCGAGCCCGAACGCAACGTTTTTCCGCGTCTATTTCGCGAGCCCGGGGCGAATCGAGGAGATCCGGCTCAATGCGCTGCCGCGCGCGCCGGTGGTGACGCAAGTTCTGCTCGAAGCCGGCGACGAAGTCGATCCCGCATCGCGCGAAGTGTTTCTCGGCCAGTTGCTTTGGTCGATGACCCGTGCCGAGCGCGATGCGGAACTCGACGCGCTGCTCGCGGCCTCCGCCGACGCAATCGCCGTCCGTTACCGGGTCACCGAACCCGCGTTAGGAGTCTGATCATGAAAGGTCAATCCGCATCGACGCTGCTGATCGTCGATTACAACTTGAGCCGGGTGGACGACGTTGCGCACCTGGCCCAGTACGCACGCGAGCGTCATGGTGCGCGAACCGTGCTGATCCGCTGGGGACCCAGCGAGCGCGACCGGCGGATCTGCGACGCCGTAATCGATCTGGACCCGCTCGCCGAGCATTTCGTTACCGACGCGCTCGCACGGCTCGCGCCGATCGCCGGCGAGCTGCGCGCGGGCATCGTGTTTTCCGATAACGCGGTCCAGCAAGGCGCCGCGTTGCTCGAGCGGCTCGGGCTCGCGGTCGATTCGCCGGTACTTGCCGAAGGTGCGTTCAGCAAGCACGCCTATCGGGTTGCCGAGCATCGGGTGCGCGCGCTGCTGCAGGCGCAGCGCGTCATGGTGCCCGACTATACGCAAGCCGCATCGGCCGACGATTTGCGCCGGTTTGCCGCCGATCACCCGAACGGCTTCGTCGTGAAGCCCTCGTGCGAGGGCAACAATCGGGGCGTCGTCGTCGTGCGCAGCGGCGAAAACTTCGAGGCGGCTTTCGCCGAGGCCGCACCTTATCTATCGCGCGGCGTGATATGCGAGGAGCTCATTCCGTTCGCGCGAGAGTTCTCCTACGACGGCCTCGGCGCCTTGTCTTTCATCACCGAGAAAATCAGTGCGACAGGGCGCTATCCGGTCGAAGTCGCGCAGATTCTGCCGTCGCGCCTCGCCGCTCATGAAGTCGAGACGCTGGCCCGTGCCGGGCGCTTCGCGAACGTGCTCGTGGGGCAGCGCGACGGTCCGTTCCACAACGAAATCAAACTCAGCGACGACGGGCTGCACGCGGCCGTCGTGGAACCCAACCGGCGGCCGGCGGGAATGAAGATCTGGTGGCTCGCGCGTTGGGCTTACGGCATCGACCTGTTTCATGCGTGGATCGATGCGCTCTGGGGCATCGCGCCGCCTAGCTCCCTGCCTGCTCCCGAGCGGTTCGCCGCTGCGGTGATGCTCGGCGTCGGCCGCGATCAGTTGTTTTCGCCGCAAGACGTGCGCGTCGATGCGGCCCCGCTCGACGATGCGATCGCACGCACCGTCGGCGCGCTCGGGTTGCGCGAAGGTGCGCTGCGCTCGCGCGGCTTCGAGTGGTTGACCGCGGAGCGGCGCTTCGTGCATGCGATCGCGCGGGACAACGCCGATTTCGTCGCGCTGGCCACGATCACGCTCGAGGCGGACGACGTCGATATTCGCGATGTCGTCACGCATCTGCGTGCGAATTGGCCGGCAGCGCTCGACGCGGCCTGCGCGACTCGTGCCGCGGCGTGAGGCCGCCGTCATTCGCGCCGTCATTCGAATCGTTCGGAGACTTGGGATGAATATCCTCGTACTACATCGCGTGCCGTATGCGCGCATCGACTACGCGCGCGGCATCGATCACGATCTGCACGACGTCACGTACTTCGGCAAGCGCGAGATTCTCGACACGCTCCCGCCGCGTCTGCGCTGCACCCGCGTCGAGCGTCCGGGCGAGGCCAGCGCGTTCGACGAGGCGAGCGCATGGCTCGACGCGAATCCGCGGCATTTCGACATCGTGATCTCTCTGTCCGAATACGAGTTGCTCGATGCGGCGAAGCTGCGGACGCGGCTCGGCATCGGCGGCAAATCGGTCGAGCAAGTGCTGCTCGTGCGCGACAAAGTGAAGATGAAGCAGGCGGTGCACGAGGCGCATTTACGCGTGCCGCGCTTCGCCGCGTTGCGCGCGTGGCTCGAGGGGCAGGGCCAAACGCCGTGGCGCGGCCGGACGGTGCTCAAGCCGCACAGCGGGGCGTCCAGTGCCGACGTGGTCGTGTTCGAATCGCCCGCCGCGCTATTCGACGCGCTCTCCGCGCGCCGCACGGGCGTCGCCGCGCTCGACGCGGAGCGTTCGGATATCGACGCGTTTCAACTCGAGGAATACGTCGAGGGTCCGATTCTGCATTTCGACGGTATCGTCGCCGGCGGCGAGATTCGCGCGATCTGCGCGAGCCGCTATGTCGGTACCTGTCTCGACTATGCGGCGGGCCGGCCGCTCGGCTCGTTTCATTTCGCGCTGAGCGACGCCGCCCGCCGCTGGGTCGATGCGGTTTTGAAGGCCGTTCGTATCGATTCGGGCGCCTTCCATCTCGAAGCGATCGACGATGGCGGCGAACTCGTGTTCTTGGAGGTCGGCAATCGCGTGGGCGGCGCCGACGTCGTCGTGACCTTCGAATTGGCCACGGGCGTTCATATGCCGTCGGCCGAATTGCGGTTGTTGCTCGGCGAGACGCTGCGCATCGAGCCGCGGGCGCCGTTCGCGCAGCAGCTTTGGCACGGCTGGTTCGTGTTTCCAGGTCATCAACTGCGCGGCGGGCGCTTCGACGGCTTGGCCGGCGTCGAGGCGTTTCGTACGAGCCCGGCGGTACTGGCTTGGAACGAACTCGAGGGCGGCCGCGCATTCGCATCGCACGTGACCTATTCGGCGCATGAGACGCCGCTCGCCGGCATCATCGGCACGCCTAGCCCGGATGAGACACGCCAGTGGATCGAGCGGCTGTTCGCCTCGGCGTCGCTGCGCGTGCACGCATCGGCGGCGCCGTGAGCGCCGCGTTTTGAAGGGGAGCCAACATGGCGCATGTCGTCACTGAAAACTGCATCAAGTGCCGCTACACCGATTGCGTCGAGGTGTGCCCGGTCGATTGCTTTCACGAAGGGGCGAACTTCCTCGTCATCGACCCCAACGAGTGCATCGACTGCGGCGTGTGCCGCGCGCAATGTCCCGTCGGCGCGATCTATCCCGCCGAGGACGTACCCGCCGCGCAATACGCCTTCGTCGCCGTCAACGCGACGCTGGCGCAGTCCTGGCCGAGCATCACGCGCAGCCAGAAGCCGCCTGTCGATGCAGCGCGCTGGGCGGGCGTCCACGGCAAGATCGCGCTGCTCGAGTCGTAGCCGGCGACGCATCGAGATACCGGCGCTCTAGCGGGAGCCGGTCCTGACAATCCCGCTTCGCCTCTACTATTCATGGAGTTACGTATGGCACTCAATCCGCTGCAGGTGTTTTTCTCGAAGGTCGGCGCTCGCGACCTGCCGGGTGCGCTGTCGGTGATCGACGACGCAACGGTGTTCGAGCCGCAAGGGCCGCAGAATCTGCCGATTTACGGCCGTTTCGTCGGGCGCGTGGGCGTCGAGCGTTTGCTCACCACGCTGGGCGAGCAGTTCGAGACGGAGCAGTTCGAGATTCGGAAATGGGCCGAGGCCGACGACCACGTGTTCGCCTACGGTTTCATGCAACACCGCGTGCGCAAGACGGGCAAAACGTTCAAGAGCGAATTCGCTGTCGTCGCACAGGTGGAAGGTGGCCTGATCCGTCATTACCGGATCTTCGAAGATACGGCGGCCGCCGTGGAAGCGTTCGCCTAAGCTCACGTGTAGGGGACGAGCGGCCCGGTGCCTAGGTACCGGGCCGCATTCGCTTGCGCGGCTCGCCTATCGCATTTGCGCGAGCCAGCCGCTGTAGTCGGCATCGATGCGTTTGGTAGTCGATAAGTGCTGCGCGCGCTCGGCGGCTTCGCGCGTCTCGCTCGGCGCGTGACCGAATTCTTGCTTGAACGCGCGGCTCAGTTGGGTGTTGCTGTTGAAGCCGTACCGGTAAGCGAGATCGCCGATTCGATGACGCGAACTGTCGGGCGACATCAACGCCCGGTGGATCGCGAGCAGGCGCCGCTTGCGAATGTAATTCGCGACGCCGCCGTCTTGTTCGAACAGCCGGTAAAGACTCGAGCGGGAAATGCCGATTTCCTTGCAGATCAAGTCCGGAGACAGTTCCGGCGATTCCAAATTGCGCCGGATGTACTCCTTGATCTTGACGTAAAGCGTCGACAGCAGTTCGTTGCGCGCGCTCGCGACGTCTTGCGTCGTCGGACTCAGCATGGCCTTCACGAGACTCAGCGTCGCCTGTTCGGCGTGCAGCGCCTCGAGCGGCGTGATCGAGCCGATTTTGCCCAACAGGCTTCTCAAATAATCGTCGAGCAGTTGACTGATACCGCCGCGGAAAATCGTACCGTGGATATGGGTGGGGAGATTCGGCAACATGTCGCGCGCAACGAGCAGCGTGATCGCATCGCCCGCCTCGATCTCGCGGCGATACGGGCGCGCTTGATCGACCATGAGGATTTCGCCGGGTTGGACGGACAACGAGCGTCCATCGATTTCGCCATGGACGGCTCCGCCGGTGCGCAGATTGAAGGAATAGTTATCCAGACCGTCACGTCTAATACGCGGGACGGACCGGTCGAGCATGTACGTGAGCGGAATACCGCTGTTCGGTTCTTGCCGGTAGGCCCATTTTCCGACGGAAATATTACCGAGCGTATATCCTTCGAATTCATAGTCGACTGCCGCGTCGAATGGAGAGGTCAAAGAGAATTCGGCAACCGAATATTGTGCCTGCCATGCTTCGAGACGTTCGCTAGTCGAATAGTCCTGTAAGGAAAATCGATACGAACGGAGATTTGTGTCGCTCATGCTGGCCCTCTGCTTGGTATTTGTTTTGATTATAAAAGCGAATTCTTGCGGCGACATGAAATTCAACTAATGCAATTGGCATTAACAAATCAGTCATATTCAAATCATTATTTGAAATGATGGCGCGGTTCGGTCGTTTGTCGAACCTTGGGGACGGCGAAGCACAAGCGGGGGCAAGCGGGAATGCGCGGGGTGGTACGCGCGCCGGTCGCGGCGGCGCGCGTTGAACGGGCGGGGAGCATGGCCCCCGCCATCGAGCGAATCGCTTCAGCCGATGCGTTTCGCCAGTTCGACGGCCTTACCCGTGTAGGACGCGGGCGTCATCGCCATCAACTGCGCCTTCGCCTCGTCGGGAATCGCCAGCTTGGCGATGAATTCCTGCAACGCTTCGCGCGTGATGCCCTTGCCGCGCGTCAGTTCCTTCAGTTGCTCGTACGGATTTTCGATGCCGAAGCGGCGCATGACCGTCTGCACGGGCTCGGCCAGCACTTCCCAGCAGCCGTCGAGGTCTTCGTTCAGGCGAGCCGGGTTGACTTCGAGCTTGTCCAGCCCGCGGATCAACGCGTCGTACGCCAGCAGCGAATAGCCGAGCGCGACGCCCATGTTGCGCAGGACCGTGGAGTCGGTCAGGTCGCGCTGCCAGCGCGAGACGGGCAGCTTATCGGCCAGATGGCGCAGCGTGGCGTTCGCGAGACCGAGGTTGCCTTCCGAGTTTTCGAAATCGATCGGGTTGACCTTGTGCGGCATCGTCGACGAGCCGATCTCGCCGGCCTTCGTCTTTTGTTTGAAGTAGCCGAGCGAGATGTAGCCCCAGACGTCGCGAGCGAGATCGAGCAGAATCGTATTGGCCCGTGCGCAAGCATCGAACAGCTCAGCCATGTAATCGTGCGGCTCGATTTGAATCGTGTACGGATTGAAGGTGAGCTTCAGGCGCTGTTCGATGATGTCGCGCGAGAACGATTCCCAATCGAAGCCCGGATAGGCCGACAAATGCGCGTTGTAGTTGCCCACGGCGCCGTTCATCTTGGCGAGAATTTCGACCTTGGCGATGCGCTCGATCGCGCGCGAAAGGCGCGCGGCGACGTTCGCGATTTCCTTGCCGAGCGTCGTGGGGCTCGCCGGCTGGCCGTGCGTGCGCGAGAGCATCGGCTGCTCCGCGTGCGCATGCGCCAGCGCCACGAGGCGGCCATGCACCGAGCGCAGCGCCGGCAAGATGACGTGCTCGCGGGCACCGGCGAGCATGAGGCCGTGCGACGTGTTGTTGATGTCTTCGGAGGTGCAGGCGAAGTGGATGAATTCGCTTGCGCGCTCGAGTTCGGCTTGGCCCTTCACCGATTCCTTGAGCCAATATTCCACGGCCTTGACGTCGTGGTTCGTGACGCGCTCGATCTCTTTGATGCGCGCGGCGTCGTGCACCGAGAAACGCGCGACGAGGTCGAGCAGGAATTGCTCGGCGGCTTCCGAGAAACGCGGGATTTCCGCGAAACCGGCTTGCGAGAGCGCAATGAGCCAGTGGACTTCGACCGTCACGCGATGGCGCATGAACGCGGCTTCGGAGAGCCAGTCGCGCAGCGCTTCGGTTTTGGCCGCGTAGCGGCCGTCGAGCGGCGAGAGGGCGGTGAGGGCAAACAGCGTATCGGCGCGGGTATCGGACATGATCGGCATCGCGCTCGAGGCGCGGGTTCGGGTGCAGGGGGAGAACCCGCGATTTTACCACCGCCGGGGGCCGTGCTTGGCGACGCACGGCCTCGCCCCCCACTATGTCCGCCGAGCGGCGTCCGCCCGGCCAAATCCGGCGCGTTATTCGCCGGCCGTGGCGCCGTGCGGGACGTGAGCCGCCGGCGCGGCCCCGATCGCGGCCCCGGCCGGGCTGGCCCAAACGAGCCACTGCGCGCGCAGCGCCAAAATCGCGAGGCAAGCGCAGGCCGCGAGCGCACCGAAGGTGGCGAAGCCCATTTGATAGCTGCCCGTGCTTTCCTTGGCGATACCCATGACGACCGGCAGATAGAAGCCGCCGATGCCGCCGGCCGCGCCGATCACGCCCGAGAGCAGACCGGTCTTGCCTTTCCAACGGTGCGGCACGAGTTGGAACGTGGCGCCGTTGCCCAAACCGAATGCGAGGTACAGGCAGACGAGGATCGCGATGCCGCCCCCGAGCGGCGGCATCCAGGCGGCGAATAGGAAGTCGGCGGCCGAGATCGCGGCCAGCAATCCGGTGAGCGCGCGCACGCCGGTGATCCGATCGGCCACATAGCCGCCGACCGGGCGCACGATCGCGCCGAGGAACGCGAGCAGCGACATGAACAGACCTGCCTCGAGCTTCGGCATTTGGTAAAGCGTCGTCAGCAGCAGCGTCACATACGACGACATGCCGACGAAGCCGCCGAACGTGATGCTGTAGACGAGCATCATGACCCACGTGTCGCGTTCCGCGAGCACCGCGCGATAGCGGGCCGGCAGCAGCGCAATGGCACCGGCCGCGCCGAGTACCGGCAACAGCAGCACGCCGGCGCGGCCCGAGCCGAATGCGCCCGCATGCACCGCGAGCACGAGCACGATCAACCCGGCGAAGATCGTGGCGAAGCCCGCAAGCGCGCGGCCGACGCTCCCGGCTTTTTCTCCGCGGTCCTCGCCCCAGGCGAAGAGTGCGAGACCGGCGATCGCCAGCAGCGGCAACGCGGCGGCGGCGGCGTATTGCCAGCCCAGCGCATCGGCCACGTGCGGGAACAGGAAGCCGTCGAGCACCGCGCCGATGTTCCCGGCTGCGGCCAAACCTAGCACGAGGCCTTGAACCTTCGGCGGATAGCTGCTGCCCGCCATCGGCAATGCGACGGCGAAGCTCGCCCCGCCCACGCCCAGAAACACGCCGAGCACGAGTAAGAGCGTGTAGGAGGGCGTCGTCGGTAGGAGCGGCAGCACGATAGTGGGCACGGCCGAGAGCAGCACGCCCATCAGCGCCACGCGACGGCCGTTCGTCGATTGATAGAGGTTGCCGAGCGCCACGCGCAAAATCGCGGCCGACAGGACCGGCACCGCGACGAGAAAGCCCTGCTGCGCGGCCGTCATCGCAATGCTCTTGCCGATGAAAGGAGCGAGCGGTCCGTACAGGACCCACACGGTGAAGCCGGTGTCGAAGTAAAGGAAGCACGCGAGGAGCGAGCGCCAATTGCCGCTCCGTAGCGCATGTTGCAGGTTCTTCATGATCGTCCTCGCGTCGGATGAATCGTATTAGGCGTTGGTGCCGGCGCCGCCTGCGGGGCCGCGCGACGGCTCGCCAATGCAAGCCCTATGCCATCGACGACTTCCCGAACCGGCCCGGCGTCCTGGGCGCCAGGTCCTGCTTGGGATTGCCGCATTTGTGATACTTGTTTTGCCGAGGCCCGGCCGGCGCGCGACGATCCCCCGCACGGTGCCGGCAGAGCACCTGCATCGCGCGGCAGGCACCGGCGATGTGCCCGGCGCGCGCCGATGGTGCGCTGCATCAACGTTGCCATGCGAACGCGCGCAATGGGGGCCGGCTGCGTCGCCGTGCCGCGCGGCACGAGCGCCGCGGGGCCATCGACCGGGGGGGCCGGTACAATGCGAGCGTCGTTCACCGTTCGGCTCGCACGGCCCTCGCTTCGCATGGAACTCAAATGGCTGGAAGATTTCGTATCGCTCGCCGAGACGCGCAGCTTTAGCCGTTCGGCCGAGTTGCGGCACGTGACGCAGCCCGCATTCTCCCGACGAATCCAAGCGCTCGAAGCGTGGCTCGGTACGGAGCTGATCGACCGCTCGGTCTATCCGACCCGGTTGACGCAGGCCGGCGAAGTGTTCCGGGAGCAGGCGCTCGCGATGCTCTCGCACATGCACGAGTCGCGGATCTTGCTGCGCGGGCATGCCGGCGCACCGGCGGCCACGATCGAGTTCGCGGTGCCCCATACGCTGTCGCTCACCTATTTTCCGAAGTGGCTGCAGCGCATCGAAGCGCAGATGGGCTCCATTCACACGCGGCTGCGCGCGCTGAACGTGCACGATGCCGTGCTCTCCCTAGTGGAGGGCGGTTGCGACCTCATCATGGGCTATCACCATCCGAGCCATCCGGTGGCGCTCGATCCCGGGCGCTACGACATGCTCACGCTCGGCTTCGAGCCGATCAGCCCGTTCTCCGCCCCGACGCGCGCCGGCCGCGCGCGTTATCTGCTTCCGGGCACGCCCGATGCACCCGTTCCGTATCTGTCGTACACGCCGAATGCGTACCTCGGCCGCATGACCGAGGTGATCGTGGCGAACGCGCCGGAGCGGCTCTGCTTGGATCGCATCTACGAAACCGACATGGCCGAGGCGCTCAAGGCGATGGCCCTTGCCGGGCACGGTGTCGCGTTCTTGCCGCACAGCGCGGTGGAGGATGCCGTGGCCGCGGGCGAACTGATCCGGCTCGACCGCACCGCCTCGCGTGGATTCGCCGCCGATCGCTTCACGTTGACGATGGAAATCCGCTTGTATCGCGACAAGCTCGCGAGCAACGCCGACGATCCGCGCCAAGAGCTCGTGCGCCGCTTATGGCAGGTCGTCGCCGGCGAGCTCGGCGTGACCCAAGCGTAAGCGCGCGTCTTGCCGGGCAAAGGCGAGGCGCGCCGTGAGGCCGAAGCCGTTGCCGGAAGGTTATGCAAGAAATGCATAACGGGATGACCAAACGGCATTGGATTTCAAAATGCCCTTTTTCGACAATGGCGCACATTCAGTGACCGTTGGAGTGTCCATGTCCTCGCAATTGCAGTCCACCACGTCTGCACAATCGATCCCCTCGTACCTTCATGCCGACGATCTCGGCCCCTGGGGAAACTATCTGCGTCAAGTCGATCGCGTCGCGCCGTACCTCGGTTCGTCGTCGCGTTGGCTCGAAACACTCAAGCGTCCGAAGCGCATTCTCATCGTCGACGTGCCTATCGAACTCGATAACGGCACCGTTGCGCACTTCGAAGGCTATCGTGTCCAGCACAACGTCTCGCGCGGCCCCGGCAAGGGCGGCGTGCGTTATCACCAGGACGTGACGCTGTCCGAAGTGATGGCCCTGTCGGCTTGGATGTCGGTGAAGAACGCGGCCGTGAACGTGCCGTACGGCGGTGCGAAGGGCGGTATCCGTGTCGATCCGCGCAAGCTGTCGCGCGGCGAGCTCGAGCGCGTGACGCGCCGCTACACGAGCGAGATCGGCATCATCATCGGACCGAACACGGACATTCCCGCGCCTGACGTCAACACGAACGAGCAGATCATGGCGTGGATGATGGACACCTACTCGATGAACCAAGGCCAAACGGCCACGGGCGTCGTGACGGGTAAGCCGATCGCGCTGGGCGGCTCGCTGGGCCGCCGCGAAGCGACGGGCCGCGGCGTGTTCGTCGTCGGCACCGAAGCGGCGCGCCGCGTGGGCCTCGACATTCAAGGTGCGCGTATCGCCGTGCAAGGCTTCGGCAACGTGGGCGGTATCGCCGCGCGTCTGTTCGAAGAAGCGGGCGCGAAGGTCGTCGCGGTGCAAGATCACTCCGGTTCGCTCTACAAGTCGAGCGGTATCGATACGAACGCGTTGCTCGCGCACGTGGCGAATACGGGTGGCGTGGGCGGCTTCGCGGGCGCCGAACCGCTCGCGAACGACGAATTCTGGACGATCGAAACCGACATCCTGATCCCCGCCGCGCTCGAAAACCAGATCACCGAAAAGAACGCCGGCAAGATCAAGACGAAGATCATCGTGGAAGGCGCGAACGGCCCGACGACGACTGCAGCCGACGACATCTTGCACGACAAGGGCGTGCTCATCATCCCCGACGTCGTGGCCAACGCGGGCGGCGTGACCGTGTCGTACTTCGAGTGGGTGCAAGACTTCTCGAGCTTCTTCTGGACCGAGGACGAGATCAACCAGCGTCTCGAGCGCGTGATGCGCGAAGCGTTCAATGCCGTCTGGCAGGTCGCGAGCGAAAACAAGGTGTCGATGCGTACGGCGGCGTTCATCGTCGCGTGTAAGCGGATTTTGATGGCGCGCGAAATGCGTGGCCTGTACCCCTGATTCCCTATCGCCACAAGCGAAACGGGTTTGACTTGCCGGCGCGCCCTTCACGGCGCATCCGGCTTCCCCTGGACGGGCGGCATCGAAAAGGTGCCGCCCGTTTTTCGTATGCGGCGAGGCCGCGTATCATGCGAAGGCTTCGCCGGCTCGAGCTGTGGGCGGCGAGCGTTTTTGCAAAGGGATGACTGGATGATTTCGATCGAGCACGTTTCGAAGTGGTACGGCACGTTCCAGGTGCTGTCCGATTGCACGACGCAAGTCGCCAAAGGCGAAGTCGTCGTCGTATGCGGGCCGTCGGGCTCGGGCAAGTCGACGTTGATCAAGACCGTGAACGGTCTCGAGTCGTTTCAAGAAGGCGAGATCGTCGTCGATGGTCAATCGCTGCGCGATGCGCGGACGAACCTGTCGAAGCTGCGCTCGAAAGTGGGCATGGTCTTCCAGCACTTCGAGCTCTTTCCGCATCTATCGATCATGGAGAACCTCACGCTCGCGCAGTTGAAGGTGCTCGGCCGCTCGAAGGACGAGGCCTTCGACAAAGGTTTGGCGCTGCTCGATCGCGTGGGTTTGAAAGCGCAGGCCGACAAATTTCCGGCGCAACTTTCGGGCGGCCAGCAACAGCGCGTGGCGATCGCGCGGGCCTTGTCGATGGACCCGGTGGCGATGTTGTTCGATGAGCCCACCTCCGCGCTCGATCCGGAAATGATCAACGAAGTGCTCGACGTGATGGTCGAGTTGGCGCAAGAGGGAATGACGATGATGTGCGTGACCCACGAAATGGGGTTTGCGAAAAAGGTCGCGCACCGTGTCATCTTCATGGACCGCGGGGCGATCGTCGAAGACGACCGGAAAGAGGCGTTTTTCGAGAATCCGAAGTCCGATCGCGCGAAGGAATTTTTGGCGAAGATCCTGCACTGAGCGTGCGAGCGGCCAAGCGCGCTTCGCTAGGGCGAACGGCGCTTTACGATTCGAATGCCGCGATGTCGTCAGCGTCGGCAACCGCGCCGGAGACGGCTAGCGGCGCGCGCGTCGAGGCCGAGGCGCTGGGGTCGCAGGCCGGGTTGCGTGCTTTTTCGAGCACGCTCAGCGGCACCGGAATATGCGCGCGCGCCGTGACTTCGCCGTCCTGGAACATCAGTAGATCGCCCGGTGCGAACGCGGTCCAAACCTCGTCGTCGGTGAGCGGCTGCGTGGCGATGACGGCTACGCGATCCTCGGGCGTCGTGTACTGCGCGAAATCGATCGACACGTCGGCATCGACCAGATGCGCCGTCGAAAACGGCCAACGCCTCACGATGTAGTGCAGATGCGTGGAGCAATGCGCGAACAGCGCCTGGCCGTTCGACATCAGAAAATTGAACACGCCGTAATTCGTGATCTCGCGCGTGAGCGCGGCGAGCGCATCGAACAACTCTTGCAGCGGCGGCTGCGTGCCCGGAAACGCGCGGCGCAAACCCTGCATCAATGCGCAAAACGCAAGCTCGCTATCGGTCGTGCCCACGGGTTGATACGTGCCCGTGATCTCGGGCCGGTACGCCTGTAAATCGCCATTGTGCGCGAAGATCCAATGCCGCCCCCACAACTCCCGCATGAACGGGTGGCAGTTCTCGAGCAGGATATGCCCTTGCGTGGCCTTACGGATATGCGCGATCGTGTTCTTCGATTTGATCGGATACCGCTTGACCATTTCGGCGATCGGCGAGGTGGCCGACGATTGATGGTCGATGAACAGGCGGCAGGCTTTGTCTTCGAAGAAGGCGATGCCCCAGCCGTCGGCATGATGATCCGTGATGCCGCCGCGGGCTGCGAAGCCCGTGAAGGAGAACGTGACGTCCGTCGGCGCGGCGCAGTTCATTCCGAGGAGTTGGCACATTTTACGGCTGGCGGTGCGTGTGAACGGGCGGGCCCCGACTGCGAACCCGCTACAATATGTTTTTTCGAAGCATATACCGAGCCGCCGGCCGAAAAAAGCGAAATCCGCCGGCGCGACGGTGCGGCCGTTGCGGTTTTTCCACGATGGCGCTCGGCTTGCTTGCCCTAAAGGTGTCCGTTTTCCACGTCTTGTTGCCACGCGGGTTACCCGCGGCCCTCCTAGCCCGATCTTCGCCATGACCGTTTCCGATTCGTCCCTGAACGCCGCCGGCGCGTGCGCCTCGCTCACCTTGGCCCGCCCCGACGACTGGCACTTGCATTTGCGCGACGGCGAAATGCTCAGCGCGGTGCTGCCCCATACCGTCCGCCAGTTCGGGCGCGCGATCGTCATGCCGAATCTGAAGCCGCCGGTCACGACCGTCGAGGCCGCGCGTGCGTATCGCGAGCGCATTCTCGCGGCGCTGCCGGTCGGTTCGACGTTCGAGCCGTTGATGACGCTTTATTTGACCGACAATACCCCGCCCGATGAAATCCGGCGCGCGCGCGAAAGCGGATTCGTGCATGGTGTGAAGCTGTATCCGGCGGGCGCGACGACCAATTCCGATTTCGGCGTGACCGACCTATCGAAATGCGCAAAGACGCTCGAGACGATGCAAGAAGTCGGCATGCCGTTGCTCGTGCATGGCGAAGTCACCGATGCGTCGATCGACCTGTTCGATCGCGAGAAGGTCTTCATCGATCGCGTGATGACGCCGCTGCGCCGCGATTTTCCGGCGCTAAAGGTGGTGTTCGAACACATCACGACGAAGGACGCGGCGCAATACGTGCGCGATGACGGCGCGCCGGCGGGCCTGCTCGGTGCGACGATCACCGCGCATCACCTGCTCTACAACCGCAACGCGATCTTCCAAGGCGGCATTCGCCCGCATTACTACTGTCTGCCGGTGCTCAAGCGCGAAACGCACCGTGTGGCGCTCGTCGAGGCGGCGACCTCGGGCAATCCGCGCTTTTTCCTCGGTACCGACAGCGCCCCGCATCCGAAGGGCCTGAAGGAGCATGCGTGCGGCTGCGCCGGTTGCTACACGGCGCTGCACGCGCTCGAGCTCTACGCGGAAGCGTTCGAAAATGCCGGTGCGCTCGATAAGCTCGAGGGGTTTGCGAGCTTCTTCGGTCCCGATTTTTACAGCCTGCCGCGCAGCAGCGAGCGCGTCACGCTCGTGCGCGAGCGCTGGACGCTACCGGCGGAAATCCTCGCGGGCGAAGCGTTGGTGGTACCGCTGCGCGCCGGCGAGTCGATCGGCTGGCGGCTCGCCTAAGCCAGGGTGGCCGGTTGCGCTTACCGGAACAGACGATGTTGCACGGATGCGCGGGTGCGCCCGAGGAGGGCGCGCCCATCGCCGGCATCGATCGAATCGACTGGTCGGCCCCTTGGCTGGCGCCTTACGCGGAGCGCGGAATGCGCTGGCGCGATCGAGCCGGCGCCGATCCGTCCGGCTATCTTCGGATGCTGGCACGAGAGGCGGCGCAGGCCGGGCATGTGACCGGCGCTGGGCGGCCGCTCTCGTTCATCGAGCAGGCCGAGTTGCCACCCGGTGTCGCGTATGAAGCCCATATCGCGCAAACGGGCTCGGTGCCGACGCGCCGCAACTTGCACGATTTTTTCAATGCACTCGTATGGTTTGCCCATCCGCGCGTGAAGGCCACGCTCAATGCGCGGCAAGCAAACGCAATCGATCGGAGCGGGGTGGGCGGCACACGCGGTGCCGAGCGCGATTTTCTGACGCTGTTCGATGAAAACGCGGTGCTGTTCGTCTGTGCGGACCCGTCTCTGAGTGCCGCGCTGACTGGATTCGAATGGCGGCGTTTGTTTATCGACGAGCGCGCTGCGTGGGGCGAGCGTTGTGAGGTGCGCGTATTCGGCCATGCGTTGCTCGAAAAGCTGATCGAGCCATACAAGGCCTGCACGGGGCACGCCTGGATCGTTGCCGCGCCGCCCGAGTATTTCGCCTGGACTACCGAGCGCCGCGACGACTGGCTCGATCGCGCGGTCGCCGCCTCGCTCGCCGAGGAGGAACTCGACACTCGCCGCTATGCACCGCTGCCGGTGCTGGGCGTCCCCGGATTTTGGCCCGCGAATGCCGATCCGCTGTTTTACGACGATGCACAGGTGTTTCGTTCGGGGCGGCGCCGGTCGCGGTGAGGCGGGCAATGGTAAACTGCACGTCAGCAAAGTAGGCCAGGCAGTCGCGGCTTTCCCGGTTTGCGCCGGGAAGGGCGAGGAAAGTCCGGACTCCATAGGGCAGGGTGATGGCTAACGGCCATCCGTGGCAACACGCGGAACAGGGCAACAGAGAACAAACCGCCGATGGCCCGGCGCAAGCTGGGATCAGGTAAGGGTGAAACGGTGCGGTAAGAGCGCACCGCGGCTGCGGCGACGCAGACGGCACGGCAACCTCCACCCGGAGCAATTCCAAATAGGCAGGCGCGCGCCTTCGGGCGCAGGGCGGGGCCCCCGTCTCGCTTGCGGGTAGGAAGCTCGAGCGCGTCAGCAATGGCGCGCCTAGAGGAATGGCTGCCACGCTTGCGGCGCCGTAAGGCGTCGCAAGTGCACAGAATCCGGCTTACCGGCCTGCTTTGCTTTTTACGTTATTTGGCGAGATCGATCCCCGCTCTCGTGACCGGCGATGATTTCTTCCGGCCAGCGGCTCGAAGGCGGCTCGCGGGCCGCCTCCGATGGTGTTCAAGCTTCGACGATCTCGAAAGAGTGCGTGAGTTCGGCCGTCTTGGCCATCATGATCGAGGCCGAGCAGTACTTGTCGTGCGATAGGTTGATCGCGCGCTCGACCGTGGCGGGATTCAGGTTCTTGCCCGTCACCGTAAAGTGGAAGTGGATTTTCGTGAATACCTTCGGGTCTTCGCTTGCGCGCTCGGCCTTGAGCGTCACGGAACACCCCGCGATTTCCTGCCGGCTCTTCTTCAAAATCATCACGACATCGTAGGCCGTGCATCCGCCGGTGCCGAGCAGCACCATCTCCATCGGCCGCGGAGCCAAATTGCGCCCGCCGCCTTCCGGCGCCCCGTCCATCATCGCCAGATGGCCGCTGCCCGTCTCGGCGGCGAATGCCATGCCGTCGGCCCCCATCCAGCTCACTTTGCATTCCATAGCGTCGCTCCCGTTCTTCCGAGTTTATCTTCGATGGATCGGCATTGTAGCCCCGGCCCCCGAGCGGGGTCGGGCCGCCTTTCCATCGCAATGGACAAGCATATCTCACATTATGAGATCTCTTTTCGCGATGCAAATTTTCTTGCCTAGTGCGCGCTCGCTCTGTACAATGCGCTTCATTGATTGTCGCTTTCGACAATCTCCGCATGTCTCCTCCACCCTCCTCCTTAGGTGGATTAAGCCCGAGCCTAGAGTTCGGGCTTTTTTTTGCCTTCGGCCGGCGCGGCCCGGCCCAGGCCCGGCCCACATAGCGGGCGCATGAGGCGCGGCGGTTCGAATCGGGCGCCAGGCATGTTTTCCCCCGCCCTCGAAGCGCTCCTCGGCGGTTGCCGCGCGCCGGTGAGAACGCCTTTGACGTGCGCTGTCAAATTCCTTTATAATTCAGGGCTTTTCCGCATTCATGCCCGCGGAAGAAGAACAGGGAGAGCCTGCACGGTGCCTCGATGCGCCACATCCAAGCAGGAAAAATACGAAGGGCAAGTCAATTTTTTGGATCGATCATGAAGACGTTTTCCGCTAAAGCCGAACAGGTGACGCGCGAATGGTACGTGATTGACGCGACGGATAAGGTTCTCGGCCGTGTCGCCAGCGAAGTGGCACGCCGTCTTCGCGGCAAGCATAAGCCTGAGTTCACTCCGCACGTCGACACCGGTGATTTCATCATCGTCATCAACGCCGGCAAGCTGAAGGTCACGGGCAACAAGACCACGGACAAGAAGTACTACCGTCACTCGGGCTACCCGGGCGGCATTTATGAAACGACGTTCGGCAAGATGCAAGAACGCTTCCCGGGCCGCGCGCTCGAGAAAGCGGTCAAGGGCATGCTGCCGAAGGGCCCGCTCGGCTACGCGATGATCAAGAAGCTGAAGGTCTACGCAGAAGCCACGCATCCGCACTCGGCTCAACAGCCGAAGGCGCTCGAGATCTAAGGGGAGCCCACATGATCGGTAACTGGAACTACGGTACGGGCCGCCGCAAAAGCGCCGTCGCTCGTGTCTTCATCAAGGCAGGCAAGGGCGACATCGTCGTCAACGGCAAGCCTATCGCGGATTACTTCTCGCGTGAAACGTCGCTGATGATCGTGCGTCAGCCGCTCGAGCTCACGAACCACGCCACGACGTTCGACATCAAAGTCAACGTGTCGGGCGGCGGTGAAACGGGCCAAGCCGGTGCTGTTCGCCACGGTATCACGCGCGCGCTGATGGATTACGACGCCACCCTGAAGCCGGCTCTGTCGAACGCCGGCTTCGTGACGCGTGATGCGCGTGAAGTCGAACGTAAGAAGGTCGGCTTCCACAAGGCACGTCGCCGGAAGCAATTCTCGAAGCGTTAATCGTTTCGAAGCGTGCCGCGCGTTACGCGGTGCGCCATCGAAAAAGCCGCCGTTGCATGCGCACGGCGGCTTTTTCGTTTTTGCGGCCGGCCGCTTGGATGAACGCCGGTGGGCGGCCCGAAATCGTGCGCGAGAACCCATTGCATTCATAGGGTTACCAAAGACGGACAGAGCACGAGTCGCCGAAGGGCCATACAATAGCGCTAGAAGCTTTTTTGGAGAGTTCGAATGAACGCCGTCACCGATACCCCCGTGACTGAAATGCCGAGCCCCTTCGTCTTCACGGACGCGGCGGCTGACAAAGTGAAACAACTGATCGACGAAGAAGGCAATCCCGACCTGAAGCTGCGCGTGTTCGTGCAAGGTGGCGGCTGCTCGGGCTTTCAGTACGGTTTCACGTTCGATGAAGCGATCAACGAGGACGACACCGTCATGAACAAGGGCGGCGTGCAACTGTTGATCGATTCGATGAGCTACCAGTATCTGGTGGGCGCCGAGATCGACTACAAAGACGACATCAACGGCGCACAGTTCGTGATCAAGAACCCGAACGCGTCCACCACGTGCGGCTGTGGTTCGTCGTTCTCGGTATAAAGGATCGCTGACTGAGGCCGCGCGGGCGGTTCGAGATCGAACCGTATCGCGTTGATCGGTCCGACCGGCAAACGGGGCCTTTTGGCCCCGTTTTTCTATAATGCGGTACCCGGCGGCGAGAAGCGCGGGTTCCGCCTTGCTCGCCGCGTCCCGTCCCGTCGTGCTTAACGCGGATAGATCGCGCCCAACACGCGCTCGCCCGCGGCGCCCGTGACCGCCGGCAAGTTGCCTGCCGCCCGTTCGGTGCAGCGCATCGCGAGCCACGCGAACGCCAACGCCTCGACATGATGCGGCGGAACGCCCAGCGCTTCCGTCGTCATGACCGGCACGCCGCTGACGCCGCTGCGCTCGAACGCGTGTTCGAGCGCCTTGAGCAGTTCCGGGTTGCGCGCGCCGCCGCCGCACACGTAGACGGCCCGGCAACCGGGCGCGTGCCGCTCGATTTCGCGTGCGACGCTCACCGCGCTCAGCGCGGCGAGCGTCGCTTGGACGTCGGCGGGGGCGAGCGTTTCGAAGCCGGCCAGTTTGGCGTCGAGCCACTTGCCGTTGAACAAATCTCGACCGGTGCTCTTAGGCGGCGCCTGTTCGAAAAACGGTTCGTCGAGCAGCACGTTCAGCAACGCTTGATGCACCGTGCCGCTCGCGGCGAATCGGCCGCCTTCGTCGTAAGGGGTGCCGAGGTGGCGCCGCGCCCATTCGTCGAGCAATACATTTGCGGGGCCGCAATCGAAACCGCGCACCGACTCGCCGTCGGCGCCGCCGCCCGCCTCACGGGCTTCACGGCTCGGCGCGCGCACGCGCGCAGGCGGCAAGACCGTGATATTGCTGAAGCCGCCGAGATTGCAGACGACGCGCGTTTCGTCCCGAGCCCCGAAAACCTGCGCATGAAAGGCAGGCACGAGCGGGGCGCCCTGGCCGCCGGCCGCGACGTCGCGGCTGCGGAAATCGGCGACGACGTCGATGTGCGTCATCTCGGCGAGCAGCGCGGGATTGTTGATTTGGCGCGTGTAGCCCTTTTCCGGGCGGTGGCGCACCGTTTGACCGTGCACGCCGATCGCGCGGACGTGCGTGGGGGCGATGTTCGCACTGCGTAGCAACTCGTGACAACATACGGCATAGCGCGCCGCGAGCGCCGATGCGGCAAGGGCCTCGCGCTCGATTTCGTTCTCGCCGGGTTGCTGCAGGGCGAACAGCGCGTCGCGCAGACCGTCGGCGAAACCGACGAAGGCATCCGCCAGCACGCGCGGAGGGCCGTCCGCCTGGAACTCGACGGCGATGCCGTCGACGCCGTCCATACTCGTGCCCGACATCAGCCCGAAGTAGATGCCGACGGCAGCTTTCTCAGTCGCGTTTGCGGCCAATTGTGGTTCCTCGTCTCGGTTGCGGGCCGGCTGCGGCCCGAAGAAGGCGTGTGCGCGCCTTACTCGCCGAACCGATTATCCGCGAGAACGGGCCGCCACGCTCGGGTCCGCACGAACGCGTCAGCCGCCGCGTCAGATATGGGACAATTGAGGCTTTTGCACCATCCGCCAGCCGGATCTACCGATCTCAACAATGAGCACCGAGTCCACCTCCAAGCCCGCCTCGCCGTTTCCGATCACGGACGAGGTGCGCCACGCGCTCGCCGTCGCCAAGCGCGGCGCCGATGAACTGCTGATCGAAGAGGAGTTCGCACAGAAGCTCGCCCGCAGCGCGGCGACGGGCACGCCGCTGCGGATCAAGCTGGGCTTGGACCCGACCGCACCCGATATTCACGTCGGGCATACGGTCGTGCTCAACAAGATGCGCCAGCTTCAGGACCTCGGCCATACGGTCATCTTCCTCATCGGCGATTTCACCTCGCTGATCGGCGATCCCTCCGGACGCAACGCCACGCGCCCGCCGCTCACGCGAGAGCAGATCGAATCGAACGCCAAAACGTACTTCGAGCAGGCCGCGCTCGTGCTCGATCGCGAAAAAACCGAAATCCGCTACAACAGCGAATGGTCGATGCCGCTCGGTGCGGACGGTATGATCAAGCTGGCGTCGCGCTATACCGTGGCGCGTATTCTGGAGCGTGAAGATTTCACGAAGCGTTTCCAAGGCGGTGTGCCGATTTCGATCCACGAGTTCTTGTACCCGTTGATGCAGGGCTACGATTCGGTGGCGCTGAACGCCGATCTGGAACTCGGCGGCACCGACCAAAAGTTCAACTTGCTGGTCGGTCGAGAATTGCAGAAGCAGTACGGGCAGGAGCAGCAATGCATCTTGACCATGCCGCTGCTCGAGGGGCTCGACGGCGTCGAAAAGATGTCGAAATCGAAGAACAACTACATCGGCATCAGCGAAAAGCCGACCGACATGTTCGGCAAGCTCATGAGCATTTCGGACGTGCTGATGTGGCGCTATTTCGAGTTGCTGTCGTTCCGCAGCCTCGACGAAATCGCGCATTTCCGCCGCGAGGCGCAGGAAGGACGCAACCCGCGCGACTTCAAGGTGCTGCTCGCACAAGAAATCGTCGCGCGCTTTCATTCGCAGGCCGATGCCGAACGCGCGCTCGAGGATTTCGATCACCGGGCGAAAGGCGGTGTGCCCGACGATATCCCCTCGGTCACGCTCGCCGGCGCGCCGCTGGCGATCGGCCAACTGCTCAAGCAAGCGGGGCTGGCCGCGTCCACGAGCGACGCGCTGCGTAACGTCGAACAAGGCGGCGTGCGTATCGACGGCACGGTCATTTCGGATAAAGGCCTGAAGGTCGAGGCCGGCGAATACGTCGTGCAGGTCGGCAAACGCCGATTCGCGCGCGTGACGCTCACGGCATAAGGGCGGCTCGTGTCCGTGCGCTTCTCGACCACCTGGGCTCGCCGCGGCCGTAACGGAGCAGTCCGATGATCGCCCTCATCCAACGTGTCGCCCAGGCGAGCGTGCGCGTAGGCGAGCGCGTGACGGGCGAAATCGGCCCGGGACTCCTGGCGCTCGTGTGCGCGCAGCGCGGCGATACGCAAGCGAGCGCCGACAAGCTGCTTGCGAAGGTGCTCGGTTATCGCGTGTTCAGCGACGCGGCGGGCAAGATGAACTTGCCGGTGTCGAACATCGATGGGGCGGGGCGCGCCGGCGGCTTGCTGCTCGTGTCCCAATTCACGCTGGCGGCCGATACCATGAGCGGCCTGCGGCCGAGCTTCACGCCGGCGGCGGCTCCCGAAGAGGGCGAGCGTCTGTTCGACTACTTCGTCGCCTCGGCGCGCGCACGCCATCCGATCGTTGCGACGGGCGAGTTCGGCGCGATGATGCAGGTGTCGCTCATCAACGACGGCCCCGTGACGTTCTGGCTGCAAACGCGCCCCTGATCTTTTCGATTTGCCGATGCCGACGCAAATTCTATTCATCCGACATGGCGAGACGCCTTGGAACCGCATCAAGCGCATCCAAGGGCATATCGACATTGCGCTCGCCGATACCGGAGTCGAGCAAGCCCGGCGTCTCGCGGAGCGCTTCGTGCGTGAGGCGCGCGACGGTGCGCGGCTCGATGCGATTTATTCGAGTGATCTGCAGCGCGCGCAGCAAACGGCGCAGCCGACCGCCGAGGCACTCGGACTCGTGCCCCGTCTGCTCCAGAGCTTGCGCGAGCGCGCTTACGGCATTTTCCAGGCGCACGATAGCCAAGAGATCGCGCAGCGCTTTCCCGACGAGTACGCCCACTGGCAGACCCGCGATCCGAGCTTTACGCCCGCCGGCGGAGAGTCGGTGCGTGCGTTCTATCATCGGATCGTGCACGCCGTGGGCGAGATCGTGGCGAAACACCCGGGCGGCCGCATCGCTTGTGTGACGCACGGGGGGGTGCTCGATTGCGTCTATCGCTACGCGCACGGCCTCGCACTCGATGCGCCGCGCACTTATCCGTTGCTCAACACGAGCATCAATACGGTTCGGTTCGGTGAAGACGGCACGGCTACCGTGCTCGAGTGGGCCGACGTCGCGCATTTGGACGGCGCGAGCGACGACGACGGGCTGGGGAAGGCGCGCGGCCGTCAAGCGTCCTGAGAAGGACTCGCGCGCCGTCGCGCGCGCTTCGAGACGGCATTCACATGCGCCCATCGAATGACGGGACCCACGAGGCGCACACCGGGCCGAGCGAGCGCCGCCTGCAGCCGGGCGAGCGCCGTGAAACCGAGCATCCGTTGCGCCCAATCGGGCAGCAAGTCGACCCCCGCATTGAATACCAACCGTACCGCGGGTTGCATCAACGCACCTTCGGGTGCCGCGGCGTGGCGCAATATCCGCACGACCTCGTGCGTGCGCGGCCCTGCTTCGAGCTGGGGGCGCACCGACGCCAGATAGGCAGCCACTTGCGCGCGTGTTTCGGGCACGTCGCTCGCGCCGAGCATCTTGGCGATCGACGCGACTTCACCGTAGTACCGATCTTGCTCGGCGGGCGATAGCGACGGGTTCACATAGCGCAGGTGCGCCGCCAGAAAGCTCGATACCTCGGCGACATGCACCCATGTCAGCAAGGCGGGATCGCTGGCCCGGTAGGGCCGGCCATCGGGGGCGACACCCGTCACCGAGAGATGGATTCGCTTGACGCGCTCGATCAGCGCAAGGGCATCGGCGCGCGCGCCGTACGTCGTTCCCGCGATGAAGGTGGCGGTTCGCCGCAAGCGGCCGCGCATGTCGGTGCGGAACGTCGAATGGTCCCAGACGCCGGCGAGTGCCAAGGGGTGCAGCGCCTGCAGCATCAATGCGCTGATGCCGCCGATCATCATGGAGGTGAAATCGGCATGGACGCGCCAGCAGACCGCGTCGGGGCCGAATAGCCCCGGATCGCCGGGTGGATTCGAGTAATCGAGCGTGGGTCCGCTCCCGCTCGTCATGCTGAGCACGCCCTGCGAGATCCGTTGCCGAAGGCGCATGATGAATGCGGGATCGGCTGTGTCCCGCCCGTCGCCGCTTCGCTGAGCCGGTTCGGACATCGCTCCCCCAAGCCCGCAGGGACGCTTACGCGCCGCCCGCGTCGTCCCACAAATTGCGCACCGGGCTCTGAGCGTCCGGCGCGGAAAGGCCGAAATGACGGTATGCCGCGAGCGTTGCCACGCGTCCGCGCGGCGTGCGCTGCAAGAAGCCTTGCTGGATCAAATACGGCTCGAGGACGTCTTCGATCGTATCGCGCTCCTCGCCGATCGCCGCGGCGAGGTTGTCCACGCCGACCGGGCCGCCGTCGAACTTGTGCAAGATGGCTTCGAGCAGCTTGCGGTCCATGAGATCGAACCCGACCGGATCGACATCGAGCATCGCCAGCGCCGCATCGGCCACGCGCGCACTGATGGCGCCGTCGGCCTTGACCTCGGCGTAGTCGCGCACGCGCCGCAGCAGACGATTCGCGATCCGAGGCGTACCGCGCGAGCGCTTGGCGATTTCCAGCGCGCCGTCCGGATGGATCTGTGCGCCGAGCAGCGCCGCCGACCGGCGCACGATCCGCGAAAGCTGCTCCGCGTCATAGAACTCGAGCCGAGCGACGATGCCGAAGCGATCGCGCAGCGGATTCGTCAGCATCCCGGCCCGGGTCGTTGCGCCGACCAGCGTGAACGGTTGCAAATCGAGCTTCACGCTGCGAGCGGCCGGTCCTTCGCCGATCATGATGTCGATCTGATAATCCTCGAGCGCGGGATACAGAATTTCCTCGACGACCGGCGAGAGCCGGTGGATTTCGTCGATGAAAAGGACATCGTTCGCTTCGAGATTCGTCAGCAGCGCGGCCAGGTCGCCGGCGCGTTCCAGCACCGGCCCCGACGTTTGACGCAAATTGACGCCCATTTCGCGCGCGATGATGTGCGCGAGGGTCGTTTTGCCGAGCCCGGGCGGCCCGAACAACAACACGTGGTCGAGCGCTTCGGAGCGGCGTTTGGCGGCTTCGATAAAAATCTCGAGCTGGCCGCGCACCTTTTCCTGCCCGACGTATTCATCGAGTTGGCGCGGACGCAACGCGCGCTCGAACGCTTCTTCGTGCGACGACGCGGGGGTGGCGGCAATGATGCGCTCGCTGGCGAGCTTGTCGGTTTCGATCATGCGTGCCATTGTACCGCGCGCCGGGCGGGGCGCTTATCGCGCGGTGCGCCGGTTCACGCCTTGGAAAGCGCCTTGAGCGCGAGCTTGATGCCTTCCGAAACGCCGGTACCCGCCGGCACGTTCTTGATCGCCGCCAGCCCTTCCTTCTCCGAATAACCGAGGGCGAGCAGCGCGTTCAGGATGTCGGAGGCGTGATCGGACGGCGAGACGCCTGCCGCCGCGGCACCGATATCCGCGCCGAGCTTGCCCTTCAGTTCGAGCAGCAGCCGTTCGGCCGTTTTCTTGCCGATGCCCGGGACGCGGGTGAGCCGTGCGGCGTCCTGCAGCGTGACGGCTTGCGCCAGTTCCTGCACGCTCATGCCGGACAGCACCGCGAGCGCCATGCGCGCTCCGATACCGCTGATCTTCAGCAACTCGCGGAACGTCGAGCGTTCCTGCGCCGTGCCGAAGCCGTAGAGCAAGTGCGCGTCCTCGCGCACGATGAGCTGCGTGAGCAACACGACCTTTTCGCCCGCGGACGGAAGGTTGTAGAAGGTGCTCATCGGCACATCGACTTCATAGCCGATGCCGTTGCAGTCGACGAGCAAATGGGGCGGATTCTTTTCGAGCAGGATGCCGGCAATGCGACCGATCATGGCGGGGATTGAGCGTGACGATAGTTGGGCCGAAGGCGAGCACGCACTGTAGCACCGCGCGTTTCGTGTGACGAGCGCAATGCTATCCGACGAGCCGCCCACGCCGCACGCGCAGTCCCTTCTTCGCCAGTGCGGGGGCGATGCCGCCGAGCGTATCGAGCGTGTTGCCGCCATGCGCATGGCAAATGGCCATACCGAGTGCGTCGGCGGCGTCGGTGCCTGGCACCCCGGAAAGACTCAGTAGGCGCACGACCATTTGCTGCATCTGTTCTTTCGTCGCCCGCCCGTAGCCGACGACCGCTTGCTTCAATTGCAGCGCCGTGTATTCGGCAACGGGAACGCCGCCGGAGACGAGCCCGCAAATCGCGGCGCCGCGCGCTTGGCCAAGCAGCAGCGTCGATTGCGGATTGACGTTGACGAACACCTTCTCGATGGCCGACTGATCGGGCGCGTGTTGGCGGATCAATGCCGACACGCCGTCGAAGATCGTGCCGAGACGCGAGGGTAGATCGCCGTCGGCGGTGCGGATAACGCCGCTCGTGACGTAGGTGAGCCGCTGGCCCACTTGCTCGATGACGCCGAAGCCCGTGACGCGCAAGCCTGGGTCGATGCCGAGGATTCTCATGAACAAAAACCGGACGAAGTGCCCGAGATACTACATCGAACCGACGCCCACGCCTATGACCGGGCGATGACCCGGGAGGCAATGGCTCGTGCTCGGCCGCGCCTTTAGAGCCTGCCGCGCGCGTCGATCGGCCAGATATCGATGAGCGTGTCGCCGTCCACGACGTGATATCGGTCATACAAATTGACCGTGGGATCGCAATGCGGCGTCGTAAATTCGATCCGAGCGGCAAGCGGGGGACGATGCTCCGCATCGACGGTGAGCTTGCCGTGTTCGTCGCCGAAGAACGCGTATTGCGCGGGCCCATCCACGCCGCGCGCCACGACGGGGGCTACGCTATCGGTGGCAAAGCTTTTCGTGCCGGCATCGACGGTAACCCACGCGGGCGCTCGGGTGCTCACGACCGTGCTCTGCACGTATAAGGCGGTTTCGAATGGGGCGCCGCGGGTCTCGTCGCTTAGAACCTGCGCATACTCGACGTCCATGAATACATACGAGCCCGGCTGCATTTCGGTGAAGACGCCGCCGCCCGCGTCCGATTCATGCGTGCCGGTGCCGACCCCTGTGACCATTTCGATCGGCATGCCCGCGGATCGCAGCGCGCGAACGAGCTTCGCTACCGTTTCGCGTAGTTGAGCGGCGGCGTCCTCGCGCTGGTTGCGCGCGGCGATATGTTGCAGGTTTCCACCATACGCTTGGATGCCGCGCAGCCTCAGTGAGCCCGTTTCGGCAATCGTGCGCGCGAGTGCGAGCGCGGCGTCCTCGTCGGGCACACCAGTGCGGTGATAGCCGCATTGGTAATCGATGAGCACGTCGAGCGGATAGGCGAGCCGGGCGGCAAGCACCGCCAGTTCGGCGACGTTGCAAGCATCGTCCACGACGACCATCAATTGGCGCGGCCCCGCTTTCTCCGCGAGCGCGACGAGCCGGCGCAGCTTGTTCGTGCTGACGACCGGCGAGGTTACGAGTACGCCGGGTATCCCGGCTTGGACCATGGCCTCCGCTTCGCCGAGCGTGGCGCAGCTCACGCCTACCGCACCCGCTTCGATCTGCATCTGCGCGATGCGGGCCGACTTGTGCGTCTTCACATGCGGGCGCAGGCCGATGCCATGCTGTTCGGCGATGGCTGCCATCTTCGCGATGTTGCGCTCGAGTGCGGCACGGTCGAGCAAGAGCGCCGGCGTATCCAGCGAATGTCGGCTACCGGCGACGCCGATGAAATAGGCGTTGGGGCCAAGAGCGGGGGAGGGGCGCAAGAGCAACTCCTAAGTTGACGGTTTGAGAACCTTATCCTAGATCGGCACCCCGACCACCTTCGCGAAAAACGACTTGGGCATGCGTTGGTGAACGTGCGCTTCGATGAGGCACTCGCGTAGATCCGCGACGGACACGCCGGCCGCGACTGCTTTATCGGCGAGACCGAACAGCGCGGCGTCCACATCGACACCCGGGCCCGGACGCAGGCGCGGCAGGAAGTGAGCGATTGCTTCGGTATCGAGACCCAGCGCAAGCAGAAACGCGACTTCGTGCTCGAGCAGCGAGAGTCTTCCTAAGCCGTCGATCGCCGGATGGTCGACGCGTTCGATACTGCAGCCGAAGCCGAAATGCGTCCAGTAGGTGGGAAATAGCGCCGTGAACCGCTTGATGTTCGTTTCGTACCCGCTTATAGACGATGCCGAGGATGGACCGGGTGGGGTGGTGTTTCAGCAACGACTTATCGAATACGAGCGCTTTGAGGCCCGTTGCGTAGCGATGAATATTCAGAACCGTTTGCGTCGCGCCCACGTGCGTGCGGTCGAGCAACCGGCGATCCGAGCAGACATAGCACTCGGCAAATTGTGCAACGTCTTCGCACGGCAAGTCGCAATCGAGCCGGCCCGCTACCTCGGCGCCGGAACCTAAACCGACGATGCGCCCGAACGCATCGCTGGCCGCGAGGTATCGCGAGCGAACGTCTTTCGCGCCCACGATCGTTCCGCTGCACGAGGAGACGAGCGCGATCGTGCGGACGAATTGCGCGATGAAAATGCGATGCGCTTCGGTAAGACGTTCAGGATCGACTAGCGGGTAGTGCATCGGTCTGCTCCGGTCACGGAGGAAACGCTGAGCATGACAGCAGCGTAGGCGTCGTAGCCCGCGCTAGGCGCAAAAATCAGACCGATTGGCGCTTGGACAATGCATTATGCGTACCAATAAAAAACCCGGCCGTAGCCGGGTTCTTCACGTGGCGACGCGAGCTCGCGTCAATGGCGGAAATGGCGCACGCCCGTCACGACCATCGCGATGTTGTGCTCGTCGGCGGCCGCGATGACTTCGTCGTCGCGCACCGAACCGCCCGGCTGGATTACGCAGGTAGCGCCCGCCGCCACGACGACGTCGAGGCCGTCACGGAACGGGAAGAACGCATCGGATGCGACCGTCGAGCCTTGCAGCGAAAGGCCGGCGTTTTGCGCCTTGATGCTGGCGATGCGCGCCGAATCGACGCGGCTCATTTGACCCGCGCCGACGCCCAGCGTCATGCCCTTGCCGCAGAAGACGATCGCATTCGACTTCACGAACTTCGCCACGCGCCAGGCGAACATCAAATCGTCCATCTCTTGCGGAGTGGGGTGACGCTTCGTGACCACACGCAAATCGCGCGGCAGCACGTTCTTCGCATCGGGAGATTGCACGAGCAGACCGCCGCCGACCCGTTTGAAGTCGAAGGCATTGCTGCCCGCGCCGAGCGCGATTTCCAGCACGCGCACGTTTTGCTTGGCGGCGAGCACCTGCTTCGCCGACTCGGTCAGCGAGGGGGCGATCAACACCTCGACGAATTGCTTGGTCACGGCCTGGGCCGCCGCTTCGTCCACTTCGCGATTGAACGCGATAATGCCGCCAAACGCGGACGTCGGATCGGTTTGGAACGCCTTCGCATACGCCTCGGCGGGATTTTCGGCCACGGCCACGCCGCACGGGTTGGCATGCTTGACGATGACGCAGGCGGGCGCATCGAACGTCTTCACGCATTCCCAAGCCGCGTCGGCATCGGCGATGTTGTTGTACGACAGCTCTTTACCCTGCAATTGACGATAGCCGGCGAGTGCACCTGACGGCACCGCGATATCGCGGTAGAACGCGGCGCTTTGATGCGGGTTTTCGCCGTAGCGCAGGTCCTGCACTTTCTCGAATGCGAGATTCAGCGTGGTCGGGTACGTGTTGCGCGACGAGTGAGAGAGCGATTCCGTCAGGCTCGTCAGATAGTTCGTGATCGCGCCGTCGTATTGCGCGGTGTGCGCGAACACTTTCGTCGCGAGCCGGAAGTTCGTCTTATAGCCCACGGTGTTGCCGTTCGCGCGCATTTCGTCGAGCACCGCGGCGTAATCGGCGGGATCGACGACGACGGTCACGTCGCGATGGTTCTTCGCTGCGGAGCGCAGCATCGTCGGGCCGCCGATATCGATGTTCTCGATGGCATCCTCGAGCGTGCACTCGTCCTTGGCGACCGTCGAGACGAACGGGTACAGATTCACGACGAGCAAGTCGATCGTCGGAATGTCGTGCGCTTGCAGCGCGGCCATGTGTTCAGGCAGATCGCGGCGGGCGAGGATGCCGCCGTGCACTTTGGGGTGCAGCGTCTTCACGCGCCCGTCGAGCATCTCGGGAAAACCGGTGTAATCGGCCACTTCGGTAACCGGAAGACCCGCGTCGGCGAGCAGCTTCGCGGTGCCGCCCGTCGACAAAAGCTTGACGCCGAGCGTCGAGAGCGAACGAGCGAATTCGACTATGCCGGACTTGTCGGAGACGGAAATGAGCGCTTGCTTGATCATGATGGAAACGATGGCCGAAAAGGAACTTGAGGTGGCGCGTTACAGCAAGCCGTGCTGCTGCAGCTTCTTGCGCAACGTGTTGCGGTTGATGCCGAGATATTCGGCGGCCAGCGATTGATTGCCGCCGGCCCGCTCGAGCACCA
The DNA here is from genome assembly GCF_002879885.1 of Trinickia dabaoshanensis. Lineage (GTDB taxonomy): Bacteria > Pseudomonadota > Gammaproteobacteria > Burkholderiales > Burkholderiaceae > Trinickia > Trinickia dabaoshanensis. The sequence goes on along the minus strand of NZ_PNYA01000002.1, from coordinate 233,044 downwards.
CCTCGAGCATCGGTTTCTCGACGCACGACATCACCATGTCGTAGACGTCGTGTGGATTGGCGCCGTCGAGGTCCTGGAAGTACATGCCCAGGCTGTCGCGGACGCATTGTTCGATATTGTGCTTGCTCATGCTGCTAAAGGTTCGTTGCGGTTCGGCCCAGCCGGGTTGGGTTCGGCCGGGGTAGGCCCCGCCGCGTTCTCGTCGACGTAGACGAGGCGGTCCGACAGCGCCTGCTGCTCGTCGAAAAAGGCATTGACGGCGAGCAACTGCTCGCGTGTGGTATCGAGCGTGTTCATCCGGTGCCGGAACGCATTGGCGCCGGAAAGGCCGCGAGTGTACCAGCCGATGTGCTTGCGTGCCGTGCGCACGCCCGTAAACTCGCCGTAAAAAGCATAGTGATCCTCGAGATGCTCGTTCATCACTTGCCGGATCTCGGCGATGCGCGGCGGCGGTAAAAGCTCGCCCGTCGCGAGGAAATGCGCGATTTCGCGAAAGAGCCATGGGCGCCCCTGGGCCGCGCGCCCGATCATGATGGCATCGGCGCCTGTTGCAGCCAGCACGGCGCGCGCCTTCGCCGGCGAATCGATGTCGCCGTTCGCGACCACGGGAATATGCACGGCCGCTTTCACGGCCGCGATCGTTTCGTACTCGGCTTCGCCGTGGTAAAGATCGGCGCGCGTGCGGCCATGAACCGTCAGCATCGAAATACCGGCGCTCTCGGCCAGCCGGGCGACGCGCACCGCGTTGCGATTCTCGCGGTCCCAGCCCGTGCGGATCTTCAGCGTCACCGGCACCGCGCCGGGTCCCGTCCCGACGGCGCCCACGACGGCCTCCACGATGCGCACGACGAGCGGCTCGTTTTGCAAGAGCGCCGAGCCGGCCGCGACGTTGCAGACCTTTTTGGCCGGGCAGCCCATGTTGATATCGATGATCTGCGCGCCGTTTTCGACGTTGTAGCGCGCCGCTTCGGCCATCATCGCCGGATCGGCGCCCGCGATCTGGACCGCGATCGGTTCGACCTCGCCGGCGTGGTTCGCGCGGCGCATCGTCTTCTCGCTTTTCCAAAGCTGCGCATTCGACGCGACCATCTCGGAGACGGCATAACCGGCACCGAGCCGCTTGCAGAGCTGGCGAAACGGCCGATCCGTCACGCCCGCCATCGGGGCGACGAACAGGTTGTTGCGCAGAGAGTGCGAGCCGAGCGTTGGCATCATCGAATGGAGCGGCTGCCCGCGCCGATCGGGCACGGGCGCGGGAAGGCGACCAGGGAAACGCGCATTTTACCGTTAACCGCCGGCCCGGAGCGTTTGGGATCGGTACGAACGGCGCATTCGGTGCCCGAACGCCCGGCAACGGGCGCCGCGCGGGTGTCAGCGACGCTGACCGAACATCATTTGCCGCGCGAGCGCCGTCTTGGCGGGCGGCACGCATTCGAGCGCCGTCAGCGCGAGACCGCGCAGCACCGCGAGGGGGCCGAAATCGACCGTGAAGAGCCGCGCGAGCGTATCGGTCGCGCCGATCGTCATGCGGCGATCGAAGCCGCGGCGGCGTGCGAATTGAGCGAGCGCTTCCGGCGTCGCACCTGCGTGGGCGAGGGCGTCGGCCAGCGCATGCGCATCGCGTAGGCCGAGATTCAATCCTTGTCCGGCTACCGGATGGAGCGTTTGCGCCGCGTTGCCGATCGATGCGATGCGGCCATCGACGAGCGTTTGCGCGGCGACGAGCCCGAGCGGGAAGGCGGCGCGCCCTTTGATCGATTCGAAGCGGCCCATGCGTTCGCCGAACGCCGCGCCGAGTTCGGCCAGCAGCGCGCAGTCCGATAGCGCGGCTCTGCGCGCCGCTTCGGCGGGCGTCATACACCAGACGAGCGCGTAATCGGCACCGCGCACGCCGCCCATCGGCAGCAAGGCTATCGGGCCTTGTTCGGTGAACCGCTCCCACGCGACATGCGGTTGCGGCTTCGATACCGTGACGGTGCCCACGATGGCCGTTTGACCGTAGTCCCGCGTTTCGCGCTTATCGCGCTCGCCGGCGAGCCGCGTGGGCGCCGCCGCGTTCGCCTCGGCCGTCGGGCGCTTGGCATGCGCCTCGCCGTACAGCCCGCCCTCCGCATTGATCAGCACGCGCGTGCTGAGCGTGCGCTGAACGTGCGTGCTTTCGATGGGCAGCGTGACGAACTCGGCGCCGGGATCGACGTGCGGCGGCAGCGCGCGGCACGACGTGAACCAATGCGTGCCCGTTCGCCGTACGGTACCGGCCAGCGCATGCACGATCGAACCGTAGCGCGCCACGTAGCCGAGCGCCGGCAACCCGTGCTCGTCGCGCTCGATCAGCGTGCGCCCGAAGCGCCCGCGCTGCGAGACGTGAATCCGTTCGATCGCCGTGGCGTCGGCCGGCCACGCGCCGAACGGTTCGAGCAGCATACGGCTGCCTTCGGAGACCGCGATGGCGCGCGGATCGCCGGCCGCCGCCTCCGGATCGCGCGCATCGACGAGCGCGACCGATAGCGAGGCGCTCGCGCTGCGCCGGGCGAGCCACGCGGCGAGCGCGAGACCGACGGGGCCCGCGCCGACGATCGTCACGTCGAATTCGTGCGGGCCGTGCAAAGGACGAACTTCGCTCATGGCATCAAGCTGCCGCCGGTTGCCGGCCATCGCGCATCAACGCTTCGATGGCGTCGGCTTCCACGGGCACGTCGCGCGTGATCAGTACGCATCCGTCCTCGGTGACGATCGCGTCGTCCTCGATCCGGATGCCGATATTCCAGTACGCCTCGGGCACGTCGGGCGCGGCGCGCACGTACAGGCCCGGCTCGATCGTGAGCGCCATCGACGCTTGCAACGTACGCCAAGGCAACGCGCCCGACGCATCGGGCAGCGCCGTGCGTTCGCGGTAATCGCCGCAATCGTGCACGTCCATGCCGATCCAATGACCCGTGCGGTGCATGTAAAAGCGCGCATAGGCTCGTTCGGCGATGACGTCGTCGGCCGACCCGAATTTATTGCGGTCGACGATGCCGGTGTCGAGCAGCCCCTGCGCGAGCACGCGCACGGCGGCATCGTGCGGCGCCTCGAAACTCACGCCGGCGCGCGTGGCGTCGATCGCCGCCTGCTGCGCGGCCAGCACGATCTCGTACAGTTCGCGCTGCGCGGGCGAGAAGCGCCCGTTCGCCGGGAATGTGCGCGTGATGTCGGATGCATAGCCGTCGAGTTCGCAGGCCGCATCGATGAGGATCAGATCGCCGTCTCGCGCGATCGCGTTGCCGGCCGGGTAGTGCAAGACGCAGGCGTTCGCGCCGGCGGCGACGATCGAACCGTACGCGGGCGCTTGCGCTCCGTTGCGGCGGAACGAGTAAAGCAGTTCGGCCTCGAGCTCGAATTCGCGCATGCCCGGCCGGCATACCTGCATCGCGCGCCGGTGCGCTTGCGCCGAGATGCGCGCGGCTTGGCGCATGATCGCGAGTTCGTGCTCGTCCTTGACGATGCGCATATCGTCGAGCACGGGCTGGATGTCCACGAGCCGGGCGGGCGCGGCGACGCCGCTGCGGCCTTGGGCCCGCACCGCGTCGAGCCAGCGCCGTACTTGAGCGTCGAACTCGCCCGTGCGTCCGAATGCGTAAAACAACGCGGGCGCGTCGGCGATGAGCCGCGGCATTTGCGCGTCGATCTCCTCGATCGGGAACGCGGCGTCGAATCCGAACGCCTCGCGCGCGGCCTCGGGGCCGTAATGGAACCCTTCCCACGTTTCGCGCTCGGCGTCTTTCGTCCGGCAAAAGAGGATCGATGCCGGCTCGCCGGCCTGCGCGGTCGCATCGAGGACGATGAACGACTGCGGCTCGGCGAACCCGCTCAAATAATAAAAATAGCTGTCGTGTCGATACGGGTACTCGGTATCGCGGTTGCGCAGCGCTTCGGGCGCCGTCGGCACGAGCGCGACGCCGCCCCCGGCGGCGCGCATGGCGGCGAGCAGGCGCTCGCGCCGGGCTTGATGGACGGAGACGGCGATGGGGGATTCGGTCGGCGTATTCATCGTGCGATTGTACTGCTCAATCGGACATCATTCGCATCGGCGCGGCTTGTCCGACCGATATGATGGCGGTGCCAATACGCCGTTTCTGGCGCCGGCGACGTTATACTCTTTCTCGCACTTTACAAAGGCCCCCGAATCGACCCGCGCCTGAAGCCGTTGCCGGCATGGCGTGGGCGTGCCGCGCGCACGACGCGGTGGACGCGGAACCCGTTTCCGGGCGGCCCGGTGTTTTCTTGAGAGAAAGGCAGATGATGAAATTAATCGGTTCGCTTGCGAGCCCCTTCGTCCGCAAGGCGCGGATCGTGCTCGCTGAAAAGAAGATCGACTATCAATTCGTGCTCGAAGATGTCTGGTCGCCAGATACGACCATTCATACGTTCAATCCGATCGGCAAGGTGCCGTGCCTTGTCATGGAAGACGGGGAAGCCGTATTCGATTCGCGGGTCATTTGCGAGTATGTCGATACGCTCTCGCCCGTGGGCAAGCTGATCCCGCAGTCGGGCCGGGAGCGCGTGGAAGTGCGCTGCTGGGAGGCGCTCGCCGACGGTATGCTCGACGCCGCCGTGCTCATTCGCTTGGAAGGCACGCAGCGCGAGGCGTCGCAGCGCAACGACGGATGGCTCGCGCGCCAGCGGCGCAAGATCGAAGAGGGGCTCGTGGCGATGTCGCAAGGTCTCGCCGGCAAGCCTTGGTGCGCCAACAATCACTATTCGCTAGCCGACGTCGCCGTCGGCTGCGCACTCGGATATCTCGATTTCCGGATGCCCGAGCTCAATTGGCGCGAGAAATATCCGAATCTGGAGAAGCATTTCGCCAAGCTATCGCAGCGCCAGTCCTTTATCGATACCCATCCCGAGTCGCAGCCCGCTTAGCGGCTCGGCCGCCCTCGAGTGTGCACACGCTCACGCCGCTTCGAGCGGCGCGAGCGCTTTGGGCGAGAAAGAATCGCTATCCGCGAGCGGCCACCATTTTTCATAGAGCGAAAACCGGTAGTTGCCGTTGACCAGGTCGTTCGGCTCCAGATATTTGAGCAACTCCGACATCAACTGCACTTCGTGGGACGAGACCCGGCGCACGATGTGATGGGCGCGCAACTGCGACGGATGCGCGAGCCCCGCGGCTTGCACGATTTCTTGCAGAGCGTGCAGCGTATTGCGATGGAAGTTGAACACGCGTTCCGATTTGTCGGGCACGACGAGCGCGCGCTGGCGCACGGCGTCTTGCGTCGCGACGCCCGTCGGGCAGCGTCCCGTGTGGCACGTCTGCGCCTGAATGCAGCCCACGGCGAACATGAAGCCGCGCGCGGAGTTGACCCAATCGGCGCCGATCGCGAGCGTGCGTGCGATATCGAATGCGGTAATCATCTTGCCGCTCGCGCCGATCCGGATCTTCTCGCGCAAGCCGACGCCCACCAACGTGTTGTGCACGAGCAAGAGGCCCTCTTGCAGCGGCACGCCGATGTGGTCGGTGAATTCGAGCGGCGCGGCGCCCGTGCCGCCTTCCGCGCCGTCGACGACGATGAAGTCGGGCACGATGCCCGTCTCGAGCATGGCTTTCGCGATCGCGAAGAATTCCCACGGGTGGCCGATGCACAGCTTGAAGCCGGTCGGCTTGCCGCCCGAGAGCGTGCGTAGCCGGTCGACGAATTCGAGCAGGCCGCGCGGCGTGGAAAACGCGCTGTGCGAAGCCGGAGAGATGCAGTCTTGCCCCATCGGCACGCCGCGGGCCTCGGAGATTTCGGGGGTGACCTTCGCGGCCGGCAGCACGCCGCCATGGCCGGGCTTCGCGCCTTGCGAGAGTTTCACCTCGATCATCTTCACCTGCGGATCGCGCGCTTGGTGCGCGAACTTGTCGGCGCTGAACGTGCCGTCGTCGTTGCGGCAGCCGAAGTATCCCGAGGCGATTTCCCAAATGATGTCGCCGCCGTGCTCGCGGTGATATTTCGAGAGCGAGCCCTCGCCCGTGTCGTGCGCGAAGCCGCCTTTTTTCGCGCCGAGGTTCAAGGCGCGGATCGCATTCGCCGACAGCGAGCCGAAGCTCATGGCCGAGATGTTGAAGATCGACATCGAGTACGGCTGCGGCCGATCGGGCCCGACAACGATGCGAAAGTCGTGGGAGGGCAGCTTGGTGGGGGCCAGCGAATGGCTGATCCATTCGTGCGCGACCGCCTTGACGTCGAGTTCGGTCCCATAGGGGCGGCTATCGGGTTCGTTTTTCGCGCGTTGATAGACGATGCTGCGTTGCGCGCGCGAGAACGGCTTTTCCTCGGTGTCGTCCTCGACGAAGTACTGGCGAATCTCGGGACGCACGAATTCGAAAAAGAAGCGCAGATGGCCGGCGATCGGGTAGTTGCGCAAGATGCTGTGACGCTCTTGACGCAGATCGAATAGGCCGAGCGCGATCAACGCGGCCGGCACGAGCAGCCAAGGCCAGGCAATCGTGTGCCGGGCCGCGAGCACGGCGCAGGCGAGGGCGAGCACCAACGCACACCAGACGGCGAAATAACGACGGGAAAACATGGACGCACTCCAAAACGGCGAACGCCGCGGGTGCGGAGGTTGCCGTGGTCGAAAAGATGCGCCAGTTTAATCGGGAACGATCGGCGGGGGGCGCCGAACAGCGCCGAGCAGCGCCGCGTCGTTCAGCCAGCCGAGGCGGCCGCCGCACTCGACGTTGCGCCGCCGCCGCCGCCGATGCCCGCTTGCGCCGATTCGATGATTCCACCGCCGAGGCACACGTCGCCGTCGTAGAGCACGGCGGACTGCCCCGGCGTCACGGCCCATTGCGGCTCGTCGAACGTGAGGCTGAAGCGTTCGCCGTCGCCGCTCGCGTTGAGCGGGCCGAACGCGCAGGCCGCGTCCGCCTGCCGGTAACGCGTTTTCGCGCCGAAGCGCGCGCCCGGTTCGGGCGCGGCACCGGCCACCCAACTCGTGTTCCCGGCGACGAGCGTGCGCGAGAGCAGCCACTCGTGATCGTGCCCCTGCACGACGTACAGCGTGTTGGCCGCCATATCCTTGCCCGCGACGAACCACGGCTCGCCGCTGCCCGCCTTGCTGCCGCCGATGCCGATGCCTTTGCGCTGACCGAGCGTGTAGAACGCGAGCCCGACGTGCTCGCCGACGACCTTGCCGTCCGGCGTTTTCATCGGACCCGGTTTCGTCGGCAGGTAGCGGTTCAAAAACTCGCGGAAGGGGCGCTCGCCGATGAAGCAAATGCCGGTCGAGTCTTTTTTCTTGGCGTTGGGCAGCCCGATGGATGCCGCGATCTCGCGCACTTGGGTTTTCGGAATCTCGCCGAGCGGAAACAGCGTCTTCGACAACTGCGCTTGATTCAGCCGGTGCAGGAAATACGACTGGTCCTTCGTCGAATCCGTCGCTTTGAGCAACTCGAAGCGGCCGTCGATTTCGCGCACGCGCGCGTAATGGCCGGTTGCGATCGTCTTGGCGCCGAGCGCCATCGCATGGTCGAGAAAGGCCTTGAACTTGATTTCGGCATTGCACAGTACGTCGGGGTTCGGCGTGCGGCCGGCCGAGTATTCGCGCAAGAACTCGGCGAATACGCGCTCCTTGTATTCGGCCGCGAAATTGACCGCCTCGACGTCGATGCCGATCAGATCCGCCACCGATACGACGTCGATCCAATCCTGCCGGGTCGAGCAGTATTCGCTGTCGTCGTCGTCTTCCCAATTCTTCATGAATAGGCCGACGACGTCATACCCCGCTTGCTTGAGCAGCCATGCCGTCACCGACGAATCGACGCCGCCCGACATGCCCACTACGACTCTTTGCTTACTCATTGAACGAATGACCGACTGCTTTTACTTGCCATTGGGAGGCCCGACCGAGTGCGTGTGCACGAAGTCGAGCGGAAAACGCCGGCCGGCGAGGTAATCCTCGACCGAACGCATGACGAGCGGCGTGCGATGACGTGCCCGCGACGCATGCAACTCCTCGGGCGTCAGCCACAGCGCACGCACGATACCGGCATCGAGCGCGCGCGGCTCGGCGCTCGCCGTATGACGCCCGCAGAACGTGAAGCGCAGGTACGTGGCGCCCGTGCCGTCGGGCCGGTCGATATGCGTCATGTAGACGCCGACCAGGGCTTGCGGCACGAAGACGAGCGCCGTTTCCTCGAGCGTCTCGCGCACGACGGCGTCGGTGAGCGTTTCCCCCGACTCCAGATGCCCGGCCGGCTGGTTGATACGCAGACCTTCCGACGTGTGCTCTTCGACGAGCAGAAAGCGGCCCTCATGTTCCACGACGGCGGCGACGGTGACGCGCGGCGTCCAGCGTTCTTGTTTCATGGCCGCCATTTTACCGGTTGGCGCGATGCGATGCCGGCCGCGGGCTCGGGCGGCCTCGGCGCGCTGCCGTGGTCCCGTTTTGCACGCGCGTCGCGCATTCGCTTCGCTTTATGGCACTCATTTTCGTCGTTCCGGGCGACTTCGGGTAAAGTGGCACTCGGCGTGCGACCGGTTCGGCGCGCGCGCCCCCTTGCAGCCTTGTAATCGTATTTAAACGATGGGTGCGCCCGGCAACGTCGGCCCATCCGCGCGTCAATCACGAGCAGGTGAGGAGGATACAACGTGCACATCGGAGTGCCAGCCGAAACTCGCGCGCACGAAGCGCGCGTAGCCGCGACGCCCGAGACGGTGAAGAAGTACGTCCAAGCGGGCCATCGCGTCACCATCGAGCGCGGCGCGGGAGCGGCCGCCAGCTTCACCGACGACGCTTATGCATCGGTCGGCGCGGAGCTAGTCGAAGCCGATGCGGCGTTTAGCGCCGATCTCGTTCTCAAGGTTCAATCGCCCACCGAAACAGAACTTGCGCTGATGAAGCGCGGTGCGGTGCTCGTGGGCATGCTCGAGCCGTTCAATGCGGAAAACGCGGCGCGTCTGGCCACGGCCGGCATCACCGCGTTCGCTCTCGAAGCCGCGCCGCGCACCACGCGGGCGCAAAGCCTGGACGTGCTCTCCTCGCAAGCGAACATCGCCGGTTACAAGGCCGTGCTGCTCGCCGCCGATCTCTACCCGCGCTTCATGCCGATGCTGATGACGGCCGCCGGCACGGTCAAAGCCGCGCGCGTGCTGATCCTCGGTGCCGGGGTCGCCGGCTTGCAGGCGATCGCCACGGCCAAGCGTCTCGGTGCGGTGATCGAGGCGTCCGATGTCCGCCCGGCCGTGAAAGAGCAGATCGAATCGCTCGGCGCCAAGTTCATCGACGTGCCGTACGAAACGCAGGAGGAGCGCGACGCGGCCGAAGGCGTGGGCGGCTATGCGCGGCCGATGCCGCCTTCTTGGCTGGCCCGCCAGGCGGCGCAGGTCCACGAGCGGGCGAAGGCGGCCGACATCGTCATCACGACGGCTCTGATCCCGGGCCGCGATGCGCCGACGCTGCTGTCGAGCGAGACGGTGCAGGCGATGCGCCCGGGTTCGGTCATCGTCGATTTGGCCGCGGGGCGCGGGCCCGAGTTGGCGGGGCTGGCCGGCGTGCGCGGCGGCAACTGCCCGTTGACCGAACCGGATAAGGTGGTGACCAAGTATGGCGTGGTGATCGTCGGCCATACGAACTTGCCGGCGATGGTGGCTGCCGACGCTTCTTCGCTCTACGCGCGCAACGTGTTCGACTTCCTGAAGCTGATCGTGACGAAGGAAGGGCTGCTCAATATCGACGTGAGCGACGACATCGTCGCGGCGACCTTGCTCGCCCGCGACGGCGCCGTCACCCGCAAAGCGGCATAACGGACCAGGAGCGATGCGATGGAAATCATCAATCACACCGTCATTAATCTGATCATTTTCGTGTTGGCCGTCTATGTCGGCTACCACGTGGTTTGGAACGTGACGCCCGCGTTGCATACGCCGCTGATGGCCGTGACCAATGCGATCTCGGCCATCGTCATCGTCGGGGCGATGCTGGCCACGGGGCTGACGGTGGGCGGCCAGGCGAAGTTCTTCGGCACGTTCGCGGTGTTGCTCGCGGCCGTGAACGTATTCGGCGGCTTTCTCGTGACGCGGCGCATGCTCGAGATGTTCAAGAAGAAGGAACCGAAAAAAGCAGCGAAAAAGGAGGGTGCGTAAATGAGCATGAACGTCGTTACGCTGCTCTATTTGCTTGCCTCGGTCTGCTTCATTCAAGCGCTCAAAGGACTGTCCAATCCGAAGAGCGCGCGCGCGGGCAACGTCTTCGGCATGGCCGGCATGGCGATCGCGATCCTCACCACGATCGCGCTGATCGTCAAACAGGCGGCGCTGCTCGGCTCGAATCTCGCGCTCGGCCTCGGCTTGCTGTTCGCCGCTCTCGTGGTGGGCGGTGCGATCGGCGCTTATGTCGCCGCCCGTGTCGAGATGACGAAGATGCCCGAACTCGTCGCGGCCATGCACTCGCTGATCGGTCTAGCGGCCGTGGCGATCGCGTACGCCGTGGTGAGCGAACCGGCCGCGTTCGGCCTCGTGCCGCCCGATGCGCCCGATCCCGGCTTCCTGCCGTACGGCAATCGCATCGAACTGTTCATCGGCACGTTCGTCGGCGCGATCACGTTCTCGGGGTCGGTCATCGCCTTCGGCAAGCTCTCGGGCAAGTACAAGTTCCGGTTGTTTCAAGGCGCACCTGTCGTCTATCCAGGCCAGCACTTGATCAACTTGATGCTTGCTTTGGGCATGCTCGGCTTCGGCGTCATCTTCTTTCTGACGCAGTCGTGGCTGCCGTTCATCATCATGACGCTGATCGCCTTCGCGCTCGGGGTGCTGATCATCATCCCGATCGGTGGGGCGGACATGCCCGTCGTGGTCTCGATGCTGAACTCGTACTCGGGTTGGGCCGCGGCCGGTATCGGCTTCTCGCTGAACAACGCGATGCTGATCATCGCCGGTTCGCTCGTGGGTTCGTCCGGTGCGATCCTGTCGTACATCATGTGCCGCGCGATGAATCGCTCGTTCTTCAACGTGCTGCTCGGCGGCTTCGGCGCGGAGCCGGGCGCGCAAGCGAGCGGCGGCGCGGCGGAGCAGCGGCCCGTGAAGTCGGGTTCGGCCGACGATGCATCGTTCATGCTCGGCAACGCCGAGTCGGTCGTGATCGTGCCGGGCTACGGGTTGGCGGTGGCGCGCGCGCAGCATGCGCTCAAGGAACTTACCGACAAGCTCATCGAAAAGGGCGTGGACGTGCGCTATGCGATTCACCCGGTGGCGGGGCGGATGCCGGGCCATATGAACGTGTTGCTGGCGGAAGCCGAAGTGCCGTACGACCTCGTCTACGAGATGGAAGATATCAACAACGAGTTCGGTCAGACGGACGTGGTGCTCGTGCTCGGCGCGAACGACGTGGTCAACCCGGCGGCGAAGAACGATCCGAAATCGCCGATCGCGGGCATGCCGATCATCGAGGCATACAAGGCGCGCACGATCATCGTCAACAAGCGGTCGATGGCGGCCGGTTACGCGGGGCTCGACAACGAACTGTTCTATATGGACAAGACGATGATGGTGTTCGGCGACGCCAAAAAGGTCATCGAGGATATGGTAAAGGCGGTGGAGTGATGCCGGTGTGTCGGCCGCTGCTCGCGCGGCGGCCGGTGCGGCGCAGCGTGGTCCGGGTGATCTCGTTGCGCCGGCCTGTTGTGGCCTGTTGTGGCCTATTGTGGCCTGTTGCAGCCGGTTCAGGCCGGGTGCAGGTCACGCAAGGCGTCTGGATGCGCGACCGCGACGCGCAACAACGTTTTGGCTGCCCCCGTCGGCTCGCGGCGGCCCTGCTCCCAATCCTGCAACGTTCTGACCGACACGCCGAGCAGTGCAGCAAAAGCGCTCTGCGAAAGCCCGATCTTGGCGCGAGCGAGCGACGCCATCGTGGGCTCCACCTTGGTGATGCGGGCCGATTTGCCCGCCTTCATCTCCTGCACCGATCGAAGAAGATCGGCTTGGAATTGCTCTAGTTCCGGGTCCATTTTTCAACCTCCTCACGTAGCGTTTGAAGGAACGCGGCCGGCAGGCTATCGAACTTCGATTTCGTGTAAGCCATCAATAGCCAAATCTGCCCGTCTTTCAACACGTTGTAGTAGATAACGCGAGCGCCGCCGCGTTTGCCCATGCTGCTGCGACTCCAGCGAATTTTGCGCAGCCCGCCCGAACCGGGAATGACGTCGCCCGACGACGGATTGTGTGCAAGCCAGTAGATGAGCGCATCGCGTTCGTGTTGGCGCCAAATATCGGCCGTGTAACGCACGAACGTTTCGGTTTCGACAACGGTATACATCGACATCCTACGGCATTGCCGTATTTCGGGTCCAGGAGATGTTCGACGTTACGCTTATTAGTTGGCGCGAGACGGTCTCGATTTAGAAACCGGACGGAAGGAACGACGCGCCCTACCGATCGGCCGAGGGGCGCGGTGCGGCGGCTTTTCTGTCGGAGGGGGCTTCCACGCGGCGCAGATAATCCGCGAGCCGTCGTCCTTCCATGTCGGGGAACGGTTCGAGCTCTGCGACGCCGGTCATGTTCGCGATGTCGAAATTGCGGAAATCACCGCGCAGCTCGCACCAAGCGCCCACGGTCCAGCGTCCGCCCCAGTAGACGAGGCTCAACGGCCAGATGCGCCGTTCGGTATCGGCACCGAGCCGGTCGCGGTAGGCGAAATGCACGACGTGCCGCGTGTCCACCGCCCGGTGCAGCGTATCGACCTTTTCCGAAAACGCCCGGTCGATGTGGAACGACGGCGCGAAAACAGCCAAACGATCGAGCGTTGCACGCTTCTCGGCAGGCATGGCCGAGGCCACCTTTGCCAGCGCACTGCGGGCGCCGCCCGCGAGCGCCGCGCCGCCCCACGTCTCGATCATCCTCGCCCCGGCCGCGAGCGCCGCCAACTCCTCGGCCGTGAACGTGAGCGGTGGAAGACTCGCCGAGCGGCTCAGCCGATAACCGATTCCCGCCTCGCCCTCGATCGGCACGCCGGATAGTTGCAGATCGCGCACGTCGCGATATACCGTGCGCTGAGAAATGTGAAGCCACTCGGCCAGTTGCTGCGCCGTGGTCAGGCGCCGGCCGCGCAGCAACTCGGCTATCTGGAAGAGGCGATCGGCGCGTCGGGTCATGGCGGCAAGTGTATCAACGCGAGGATCAGCGCAGATGGCGCGAGTGCAAGCCGATGCGATTGCCTTCAGGGTCGATGAAGAACGCGATGTAGCCGATGTCGTTCGGCAACTCGACGATGGAACCGTCGATCTTGCCGCCGGCCGGCGTGACGCGGTCGAGCGTGGCTTGCAACGTCGGTTCGGCGGTCAGATAGATCGTGACGCCATCGCCCGTCACTGACGGCCGCAGCTCGCGCGGGTTGTGAATGATCGCCCCGCCGGTTGCGTCTTCGTCGCTCGCGAAGACGGCCATGGGCACGCCGCCGAAGAGCTCGCGGCGCATCGGCTGGTCGAGCGCGGCTTCGTAAAAACGTACGGCGCGCTCGAAATTGATCGCCGGAATTTCAAACCAGGAAAGGGTGCGGTTGGCAGTGGCAGTGGCAGTCATGGCAGTCTCCGTCGAGGGGGCAAGGACAAGCAGGTCAAAGCGCCGGATAGCGCGTGAGACACAGTGTGCGGCAGTGCTGCTGACACCGTTCTGTCAGCAGCCTGTGCGCCCCATCGCCGGCTTTCGCGCGGCACTGCCTACCGCCCGAAGCCCAAACATTCGACCGTATCGGCAGTAGCGGCCATATCGCCGGAACTGCCTGGCCCTCGACGAAAGAAAGAAACTCAACCCTGCGGCTCTTGCGAGCCCGGCCGTGCTTTCACGCTGCCGGAGACCAAGTCGAAGCGGAACAGGCGGCACTCGAGCGCGCCGTTGAAAAGCGGCGTTTTCGCCGATTCGCGCAGGCGCATTTGCCCCGGCAGTGCGCGGTCGGGTGTCAGGACGAACGCGCGCCAGCCGGTGAAGCGTTGTTTGAGCGCGTCGCCGAAAGCGCGGAAGAATTCGCCGTCGAGGGCGTCGGGCTGCGCGCGGCCGAAGGCCTCGGCACCCGCTTCGCGGCTCGCATGGCGGGGCTCGCGCACCTCGCCGCGCGGGCCGCGGACGACGATACGCTCGCCATAGGGCGGATTCGCGACGAGGATGCCGGGTTCGCCCGTCGGCGGCACGATCGCGCGCGCGTCCAGTTGCTTGAGCCAGAGGGAGGGCACGCCCGCCCGGGCCAGGTTCGCGCGGGCTTTCTCGAGCATGTCGCCCGAGATGTCGCTGCCGAAGATCGGCAGATCGGTCTTGTTCGTGCCGGCCCGCCGCTTGGCGTCGAGCGCGGCCACTTTCATCGTCTGCCAGGCCGATACGTCGTATTGCTTGAGCTTCTCGAAACCGAAACGGCGCTCCACGCCGGGCGCGACGCCGAGTGCGATTTGCGCGGCTTCCGCGATGAAGGTGCCGCTGCCGCACATCGGATCGTAAAGCGGCGTGCCGGGCGTCCAACCCGCCAGACGCAAAATGCCGGCTGCGAGGTTTTCGCGCAGCGGCGCGGCGCCTTTGTCGAGCCGCCAGCCGCGTTTGAACAGCGGTTCGCCGGACGTATCGAGGTAGAGCGTGCACACCGTCGCGGTGAGAAAAGCGAACACGCGCACATCGGGCTGCGCCGTGTCGATACTCGGACGCGCGCCGCTCACGCTGCGCAGCCGATCGCAAACGGCGTCCTTCACGCGCAGCGTCGCGAACTCGAGGCTGCGCAGCGGCGACTTGATCGCGGTCAAATCGACACGCAGCGTTTCGTTCGCCGAAAACCAGCGCTCCCACGGTTGTTCGGCGGCCAGCGCGTAAATGTCTTGCTCGCCCCGATAGGCGCGCTCGGCGATTTTCAGCAGGACGCGGCTCGCGATGCGCGAGTGCAAATTCGCCGCCATCGCGGCAGCCCAACCGCCGCGAAAATGAACGCCGCCAGGCACTTGAGCACCCACCTCGAAGCGCTGGGCGTCGGCGGTGCCGGCCAAGCGTTGCGCGATCTCGGCGAACTCGGCGGCGAGCGGGGCTTCGAGCCCGCGCGGGCAGGGGGCAAAGAAATCAAACGGCGTGGGCGAGGACATGGAAGAAAACCGAGCGTGCAAAGGCGTCATTGTACGCGGCCGGCGGGCGCCAACCCGTTATGGCGTCCCGTGGCTCGCTTCGGTCCCGCTGCTTCCGGTCGAACAATCGAGCCCGCCGGGCGCCGGCGCACGCGCACCGGACGCCAGCGCGCGGACGACCGACGCGATCGAATCCGACAACTCGCCGACCGCGCGGCGATGCCCGGCCACGAGCGCATCGTATCCGGCGCCCACCGTCTCGCGTTGCACGGTATGACACGTCACGAGCGTTTGCGTGCGCAGCGAGCGTACGCTCCAGACGGAGTCGAGCACGGTGCGCGAACCCGGCCACGACTCCAATCGGCTCACGTTCACCGAGATGCGATAAACGGGCACGTTTTCCGGATGCGGCGAGCCGAAAACGTCGAACGTGCCGAGCTGCGCGGCCAGATCCGCCGAGAGCGCGCGGCGGATTTCATCGGCCGGCAGCGATGCCCAGCGTTCTTGTTCGAGGACATCGACGCGCGTCGCGCTTTCGCTCACGACGAGTTGGTTGCGGGCGACTTGGGCGGGGACATCGACGGCCGGCACTTCGATCAAGAACGCCGGCGGTTTTGCGGCCGGTGCCGTTGGCGCGCGCTCTGTCTGGCTCGGACCGCCGAGCGTGTAGAAGCGGCTCGACGGCGAGGAGGCGCAACCGGAGAGCAGCGCCGCGCCGAGCCAAGCGGCACAGGCGGCATACGCGCCGATCGATGCGAGCGGCCGGCGGCGAGGAGCGAATCGATGACGCTTCATGGTTGGGTCTGGTCCTTGGCTTTGCCGCGCAACAGCGATTCGGGGTGACGCTCGAGATAATCGGCGAGCGCATTGAGCGTTTGCAGCGTTTGCGTGAGTTGCGTCAGTGCCTGATGCATATCCGATTGCAGCGGCGAGTCCTGCTGCAGCGTGGACTGCGCCGCGCCGAACGTGCGCTGGGCGGCCGCCAGCGTCTCGCGCGCCTGCGGCGCAAGCTGGGTATCGAGTTGCTTGAACAGGCCGTTCGCGCTTTGCAGCGTCCCGTTCAAATTCTTGCTGATTTGATCGAACGGAATCTGATCGAGCTTTCTCGCGATGTCGGCCACCTGCACCTGCAGTTCCTCGAGCGCGTTGGGCACCGTCGGCAGCTCGAGCGGGTTGCGTTCGGCGTCGAACGTGGCCGGCGCGGCTTTCGGGAACATATCGAGCGCGACGTACAGTTGGCTCGTCAGCAAGTTGCCGGTGCGCAACTGGCCGCGCAGCCCGTGTTTGACGAGCGTGCGCAGCAACTGCCTGCCCGCTTCTTGGCCGCCGTGCTCGATCGATTCGCGGAAGCGGCTGCCGAGACGATCGGGGTACAAGTTCATCGTGACCGGCATCGTGAAGTCGCGCGCCTTCGGATCGTACTTGATGCCGATGCCCGTCACCTCGCCGAGTTCGATGCCGCGGAAGTCGACGGTCGCGCCGACCGACAACCCGCGCAGCGACTGATTGAAGTTCATGACGACGGTGAGCGGCGGACCGTCGGGCGCGCGCATCGCGTCGCTTTCGGTGCTGGCCAGGCTGAATACCGTGTTGTCGGGTGCCTCCGTGCCGATGGGCTCGCCGGGCGGCGATTGGAACGCGAGTCCACCGATGATGACGGTCGCCAGCGACTGCGTGTTGAGCTTCAGGCCGTTGGAATCGAGGCGCAGGTCGACGCCGCTTGCGTGCCACCACCGCGAATTGATGCCGACGTACTGGTCGTAGGGGGCATCGACGAAGACATCGATCGATACGCCGGTGCCGTCGCGATCGAGCGAGAAGCCGACGACCTGGCCCACCTGCACACGGCGGTAATAGATCGGCGAGCCGATGTCGATCGATCCGAGCGAGGCGCCGTGCAGCGAGAAACGGCGTCCTTTTTGATCGCCGGTGACGGCCGGGGGCTTTTCCAGTCCCACGAAGTCGGATTGCGATTCGTGCGAGCGGCCCGCGTCCACCCCGATGTAGGCGCCGGACAGCAGTGTGCCGAGCCCTGTGACGCCGCTCGTGCCGATACGCGGCCGCACGATCCAAAAGCGCGTGTCCTCGACGGCGAAATCCTCGGCTTCTTTCGTGAGCTGAACCGATACCAGGACGCGCGAGTGGTCGCGCGAAAGCCGGATCGTCTTCACGGAGCCGATGTCCACGTCTTTGTATTTGACCTTCGTCTTGCCGGGCTCGAGGCCTTCGGCCGTCGAGAAGCTGATCGTGATCGTCGGCCCGCGGGCGATCACGGATTTGGCGACGAGCGCGATGCCGACGAGCGCCGCGATGAGCGGTACGAGCCAGACGAGCGAAGGCAGCCAGCTCGAGCGCGGCGCGGCGATGGGCTCGGGCAGGTCGGGCGGCAACTCGGGACCCTGCGGGGGGCCGCCGTTCGCGGAGGGAGGCTGTCCTTGCGGGCTAGTCATGGTCTCGTCCAGGAGCGTGTGAAGTACGGGTGTCCGCGCAATCCCAGATCAGGCGCGGATCGAATTGGAGCGCGGCCATCATCGTCAGCACGACGACACTGGCGAAGGCGAGCGCGCCCCAGCCCGCCGTGATGACGGCGAGCGATTTGAAGCGCACGAGCGCGACGGTCAAGGTGACGACGAACACGTCGAGCATCGACCAGCGGCCGATGCGCTCGACGATGCGATAGAGCATCGTGCGTTCGAGCGGGCGCCACTCGGAGCGCCGCTGCGTCGTCCAGGCGAGCAGGGCGAGCACCGACAGTTTGAGCATCGGCACGAGAATGCTGGCGACGAAGACGATCACGGCGAGCGGCCAATCGCCCGACACCCAAAAGTAGACGACGCCGCTCATGATCGTGTCGTCCTCGTTGCCGAACAGCGACCGCGTGTGGAGCACGGGCAGCAGATTGGCCGGGATATAGAGAATGGCGGCGGCGATGAGCAGGGCCCATGTGCGGGAAACGCTGTCGGGGCGGCGCACGCGAAGCGTCGCGCCGCAGCGCTCGCAGTGCTGCGGCTGCGGCTGCGTCGCCGGCCGGCCGCGCGCGCGCGCGCCCACCCCGGCCGCGCGCACTTGCACGTGTCCGCAGGCATGGCAGCCGATCATGCCCGCACGGGCGGCGCTCAAGTATTTCATCGGGGTTGGCCGTGACCGCTGGGGGCCGGCGTAGCGGGCGAGGCCGGCGGCGGGGGCGGCACGCCGTGGCGCTGCCGCGCGAGAATGCCGTCGGCGATATCCCATAGGGCTCGCGGATCGAACATGACGACCACGGCCAGCATGAGCGTGAGCGCGCCGAACGCGAACAGCGCAGCCTCCGGAATCACGCGTGCAAGGCTCGTCATTTTGACGATGGTGACGAGAATGCCGAGCATGAGCACCTCGATCATGCCCCAGGGCCGCACGAACTGAATCGCCCGGAGCACGAGATTGAAGCCCACCGGCACCACGCCGGCCCGAATCGGCACGAGCACGTAAAGCAGGGCGGTCAGCTCGATCAGCGGAAAGAGGAACGTCGAACAAAACACGGCGATCGCAACGAGTTCCATCCCTTCGTTCCATAGCGCGACTAGCGCGCCGATCAGCGTCGTTTGCGACGTCACGCCGTTCAAATCCAGTTCGACGATGGGGAACGCCTGGGCGATCAAAAACGTGAACAAGGCCGCGAGCGTCAGCGCGGTGATGCGCTCGAGCTGGATCGCGCTCGGGCGGTGCAAGATCGCGCCGCAACGCGGACAGCGTAGGCTGCCCTTTCCGCAATCACGCGGTTTTTGCAACAGTGCGTCGCAGTCGTGACATGCAATAAGGTCGTTTCGGTTCATAGGCGTTGCATTCGACTTCACTGACCGCGGTAATCGATTCGGCGCCCAAATTCCGGGCGGACACCCCGCAAACCCGCGCCCATCTTACCAAATGGGGTGCCATCCGCTCATGCGGCGGGTGAATGGCGGAGCGGAGCGCGGACGGCCTCCCGCGACGGTTGGGGCAACTTTCGCGCCACGTTGCGCCGCCGGGGGTCCTGCCCGCGCCCCCGCAAGAACCGGCGGCTTGCGGTAGCATGGCGTCGATTCAATTTCGTGGCACGGCGATGAGACACCGCGATTCGATTTCTTTTTCCGACGAGGCTTATACCTCGACGGCGATCGGCCTGCATTGGCTCATCGCCGCCTTGATGATTTGCGGCTTTTCGCTCGGCTGGGTGATGACGAGCATCCACGGCTTCACGCCGGCCAAATTGCGCTATGTCTCGTGGCACAAGTGGATCGGCGTGACCGTGTTCGCGCTCGCGGCTTTGCGGATTATGTGGCGCGCCACCCACCGTGCGCCGCCGTTGCCCGCCGGGATGGCGCCATGGCAGCGGGCCGCGGCGCACTTCGTTCACGTGCTGCTGTACGTCTTGATGATTGCGATTCCGGTGACGGGTTATTTGTTCAGTTCGGCCTCGAACGTGCCGGTCGTGTACCTGGGCATCGTTCCGTTGCCGCGCCTGATCGCGCCCGACCCGGCGCTCAAAGCACTCTTCAAAACGGCGCACCTGGTTTTGAATTGGACCTTGGCTGCGCTCGTACTGGCGCATGTCGGCGCCGCGCTCAAGCACCAATGGATCGATCGAGACGGTTTGCTCGCCAGGATGATTCCATGGTTGAAAGCGAAGCCACGACACCTCGATTTCAGACGATTGCAAGAGAAGTGAAAGACGTCAACCGGCAAGGATGAAAATGAAAGCTTCGTTTTACCGTTACATGCTCGCGGCGTTCACGGCCGCTTCGATGGCCGCCTCGGGTATCGTATTCGCGCAAGTCGATACCGCGAAAAGCAGCGTTACCGCCACCTCCAAGCAGATGAACGTGCCCGTGGAGGGCAAATTCAAGAAGTTCGACGCGAAGGTGAGCTTCGATCCGGCCAAGCCCGCGGCGGGCAGCGCGCAGTTCACGGTCGACGTCGGCAGCTACGACCTCGGCGACGACAGCTACAACGAGCAAGTGCGCGGTAAGGATTGGTTCGACACCAAGACGTTCCCGAAGGCCACCTTCGTTTCGTCGACGATCGCGCCGGCCGGCGCCGGCAAGTACACCGTCACGGGCACGCTGACGATCAAAGGCAAATCGCAAAACGTTTCGTTTCCGATGACGGTCGGCCAGCAAGGCGCCGCGCAAACGTTCGACGGCACGCTGCCCATCAGCCGCTTGAAGTTCGACGTCGGTACCGGCGAGTGGAAAGATACGTCGACGGTCGCCGATGAAGTCACAATCAAATTTCACATCGTCGTACCGAAGAAGTCATAAGCGGCTTTTAACAAGGAGAATCCATTGAACATTCGCACTCTCATCACCGCCGCCGTCGCGGCCGCATCGATCGGCTCGCTCACGCCGGCGTTCGCCGCTACCTATCAACTCGATCCGAGCCACACCTATCCGAGCTTTGCCGCCGATCACTTCGGCGGGTTGTCGGTTTGGCGCGGCAAGTTCACGAAGACGACGGGCACCGTGACGCTCGATCGTGAAAACAAGACCGGCAATCTAGAGGTGACGATCGATCCGGCATCGATCGATACGGGCAACGACAAACTCAATGAACACCTGCAAACGCCGGCGTTCTTCGACGTCGCCAAGTATCCGCAAGCGGTCTATAAGGGGACGCAAATCAAGTTCGACGGCGATAAGCCCGTCGAAGTGATCGGGACGTTGACGCTGCATGGCGTGACCAAGCCGGTGAACCTCACGATCGAATCGTTCAAGTGCATGATGCACCCGATGCTCAAGCGCGAAGTCTGCGGCGTCGAAGCGCGCGCCGATTTCCAGCGCGACGAGTTCGGCCTCGACTTCGGCAAGCAATACGGCTTCAACATGGACACGAAGCTGGAGATTCAGGCCGAAGGCGTGAAGCAATAAGCGTCGTGACGAGGCGTCGCCTCGTCGCCGGAATCGAAGCAAAAACCGCCCGCGAGCCTGTCGCTTCGGGCGGTTTTTTTCATCCGCTGAGAATGCGTACGTTGCATGTGGCACGGTGGCGGGCGATACTGGGCGCCGGCCGCCATCCGGCTGCATACGGTTGCGCGCGCATCTAATCCAACAAAGGGTGTCCGCGATGAACGGGCGCCTTGGTCGAGGATTTCCTCCGCACACCACGACAGGAGACTGGCATGAGCGAAACGTTGGCGGCAGCATCGATGAATTCCCGCGGGCACGTCTGGCGCGCGGTATTGGCAACCTCGATCGGTAATGCGCTCGAGTGGTTCGATCTGGTCGTCTACGGCTTTTTCGCCGTCGTGATCGCCAAGCTGTTCTTTCCGGCCGGCAACGATACCGTGTCGCTACTGCTCACGCTCGGCACGTTCGGCGTCTCGTTCTTCATGCGCCCGCTCGGCGCGATCGTGATCGGCGCCTATGCCGACCGCGCCGGCCGCAAGGCGGCGCTCACGCTCTCGATCTTGTTGATGATGATCGGCACGGCCATCATCGTCGTCCTGCCGACCTACGAGACGATCGGTATCGCGGCGCCGTTGATTCTCGTGTTGGCGCGCCTGATGCAAGGGTTCTCGGCAGGCGGAGAGTTCGGCAGCGCGACGGCGTTCCTGGCGGAGCACGTTCCGCAGCGGCGCGGCTTTTTTGCCAGTTGGCAGGTGGCGAGTCAAGGGCTCACGACCGTCTTGGCTGCCGTGTTCGGCAGCGTGCTCACCGGTAAGCTCACCCCCGATCAACTGATGTCGTGGGGCTGGCGCGTGCCGTTCGCGTTCGGTTTGCTGATCGGCCCGATCGCCTACTACATTCGGTCGAACGTGGACGAAACGCCCGAGTTCTTGTCCGCGCAGCCGACCGAGTCGCCGCTGCGCGATACGTTCGCCGGCCATAAGGCGCGACTCGTGATTGCGATCGGGATCGTCGTGCTCGGCACGGTGGCGACCTATCTCGTGCTGTTCATGCCGACGTACAGCGTGAAGCAGTTGGGGCTGCCGGCGTCCGTGTCGTTTTCCGCCGTGGTGCTGACGGGCATGATTCAAATGATCGGCTCGCCCATCGTCGGTCATCTCTCCGACAAGATCGGGCGCACGGGCCTCATGCTGGGCTCGGCGGCATTGATGCTCGTGCTCATTTATCCGGCATTCGCCTGGCTCGTCGCCTCGCCGAACGCCGGCACCCTGATCGCCGTGCAAGTGGCGATGGGTATCTTGGTGACCGGCTATTTCGCGGCGCTGCCCGGGCTGCTGTCCGAGATTTTTCCCGTCGCGACGCGCACGACGGGCATGTCGCTCGCCTACAACATCGCAGTCACGATCTTCGGCGGTTTCGGCCCGTTCATCATCGCCTGGCTCATTCGTGAGACGGGGCAGAAGGTGGCGCCGAGTTTTTACCTGATGTTCGCCGCGCTCGTGAGTCTCGTCGCGCTCTCCGCGGCGCGCCGGTTGCTCGGCTTGCGCTAGCCGGATGTGCCGCGAGTTGCATCGTTCTCGCGGCCTGCTTCACTTCCCCTCGCCACGACCGGAGCACCTATCAACCTAGATAGGTGCGGCTTCCGTGCGCACATGCATGCACTAAGCTCAATTCGGCCCCCGATATACATCGTTCGCATCTGACGCGAGCGAGGGTTCGCGAGGGCCGGGTCGCGAGCGTTTCAAGCCGATCGGCGTCCTACCCGGAGGGCGCGGCCGGTGCTTCAATCAAAAATCAAAAAAGCAAAACGCGATTGGTTCACGTTGGTGTCAGCCGTTTCATGGGCGAGCGCATGCCGCCCGCCACCGCCCGTCGTGCGGCGAGACGAAGGCTGAAGCACGCCGCACGTTACCAAGGAGATCAGGAGCGAACATGTCCACACCTCTATCGACGAACGAGTTTCAAGAAACCGATTTTGCTCGGCTGTCCGTCAGCCCGACGGCGGAATGGGCGAATCTCGGTGGGCAGTTTCGTGGTTTGCCGACGCCCGTGTATTACTCCGGTTCGCTGTTTGCGTTTACGCGCAATTTCGATAACCGGCTCGGGATGTGCCAGGTCGACTCGACCGGGACCAAAGGGAAGTGGTCGACCTGGGGCGGTACGTTGACTTACAGTCCCGCGGCCGCGCTGTCTCAAAACGGATCGATCGCGGTGATCGCCCGTATGCAGACGGGGCAGATCCAGATCAGCTACATCAATCCGTTCCAAGGCATCTACACGCCATGGGTGGCGATCGCGGGCGCGCCGTCCAGCACCAATTTCACGGGCCCGGTTCAACTCGTGCAGAACACGAATGCACGGCTCGAAGCGTTCGCGCTCGATACGAACGGCAATCTCTGGCATGCCTGGGAAACGTCCGTGGGGAGCAACCCGCAGTGGTCGTCGTGGAGCCACCTCGGCAGCGGCTTCAACGCGTCGCAAATCGAATTCCCCGTATTCCTGTTGCAGAACAGCGGGCGATTGCAGGCCGTCTTGATCGGCAATCAGCCGAATATGTATCAATCGACGCAATATGCGGGCGGCGGTTACGACTCTTGGAGCCCGTTCACCGTGGTCGGCACGACCGTGCCGCCGCAGCCGGCGCCGCAATTCGCCAACGGTCCGGCGGCGAATTTCGATAGCCGGCTGCAAAACGCGGCGTACGCCGGATACAACGCGAACGCGGGACAGGGGCAAAACCCGCTCGTCTATTGCGCGCCGCCGAGCTTCCCGCAGTGGGGGCCGATCAACAACATCACGAGCGAGCAATACCCGATCTCGAATGCCGCGCCGGTCATGTTATCGAACAACGGCACGGCCAATCTCGCTTGGGCGACGCCCAGCGGACAAGTGTATCTCGTGGCCGAGGCACTGACGGCGAACAACTTCTGGTCGAACAACATTCAGCCGGTAGGCACCGCCAATGCCATGTTCACCGGGCAAATGTCCGGCATCGTCAATAACGGGAGCGACGGGCTGTTCATGCTCGCGGCCGACGGATCGCTGGCGTTCATCAACTATCAGCCGCAATAAGCACTAGTTGGACGTCGGCAACGTCGTTTCATTGGACGCGTCCGCGCCCGCCAGCCTCGATGGCCCGGGCGCGGCCGCTTGCAGGGCCTCGTCGATGACGAGGCCGAGCAGGTGCTGCTCCGCTTCGGTCAGCTTCACGCGCGCGGCGAATTGATCGACGGCTGAGCGAATCGCGTTCGTTCGCTGCTGCCGCGTGGGCGTCGTAATCGTTCGAGGCGGGAGCGGCGTCACCGTCCCGGGTTCTGTGCTCATGGCGGCTTCCATTCATTGCGCATCGATGCGGCTGCTTGAAGCAATCCGCATGCCGCGCCGCGCCGTTGGGCCTGCCGGCTGCGAGGGGCGCGCATAGGA
Organism: Trinickia dabaoshanensis; assembly: GCF_002879885.1. GTDB lineage: Bacteria > Pseudomonadota > Gammaproteobacteria > Burkholderiales > Burkholderiaceae > Trinickia > Trinickia dabaoshanensis. The sequence goes on along the minus strand of NZ_PNYA01000002.1, from coordinate 208,711 downwards.
GAGGGAATCGGACCGAAACGTTTCGATTTTGAAACGTGCCGCGCGGTGGGGTGGATTCGGCGCTTAGCGCTTCGCTCGCATGCGCACCGAGTGAGAGTGCGAGGTCGCGCCGGCAAACAAAAACGGCGCGCAGCGGAATCGACCGCATGCGCGCCGTGTGCTGCGCGCCAGGGCATGGCGCACAGCTTTGACGAACGAGCCGCTTAGACTTGAGCGCCGGCGTTCGGATCGCTCGGATCGTGACGCGGTTTCGTATCCTTGAGCAGATCCTCGCGCTTCACGCCGAGCCACATCGCGAGCGCTGCCGCGACGAACACCGACGAATAGATACCGAAGCAGATGCCGATCGTCAGTGCGAGCGCGAAGTAATGCAGCGTCGGGCCGCCGAAGATGAACATCGAGAGCACCATCATCTGCGTGCAGCCGTGCGTGATGATCGTACGCGACATCGTGCTCGTGATCGCGTGATTGATGACTTCCATCACGGTCATCTTGCGTTCGCGGCGGAAGGTCTCGCGAATCCGGTCGAAAATAACGACCGATTCGTTGACCGAGTACCCGAGCACGGCTAGCACCGCGGCGAGCACCGACAGCGAAAACTCCCATTGGAAGAACGCGAAGAAGCCGAGAATGATCACGACGTCGTGCAAGTTGGCGATGATGCCGGCCACCGCGTACTTCCATTCGAAGCGGAACGACAAGTAAATGACGATGCCGGCGACGACGCAGGCGAGCGCAAGCAAGCCGTTGGTGGCCAGCTCCTTGCCCACTTGCGGGCCGACGAATTCGACGCGTTGCAGTTGCGCCGAGGCGTCTTGCGTCTTGAGTCCCGCCATGACTTGTTCGCTCTGCTGCGACGACGTGAGGCCCTGCTTGAGCGGCAGCCGGATCATCACGTCGCGCGAGGTGCCGAACGTCTGCACCTGAGCGTCGCCGTAGCCGAGCGTATCGAGCGTCTTGCGTAACGGATCGAGTTGCACGGCCTGCGGATATTGCACTTCGATGACGGTGCCGCCCGTGAATTCCACCGACAGATGCAGCCCGCGATGGAGCAAGAAAAACACCGCCGCGAAGAACGTCAAGAACGAAATCGCGTTGAACAGCAACGCGCGCTGCATGAACGGGATGTCTTTGCGGATACGGAAAAATTCCATGGTCTGGTCTCCGGGTTCTCGCGAACCGATTAGCGGGGCGCGCCCGGTTTGCGCGACGCAGCACCTTCGCGCGCGCGATTACGCAGGACCGGCTTCGTACCGTTTTGTCCGCCCTTGGCCTTCGGTTGCACGGCGACGGCCTTGGCCGCGCGCATCGTATCCGTGCTGTCGTCGGCATCGGTGGTCACTTGCGCATAAGCCACGCCTTCCGCGCCGGCCGGACGCCACACTTGGCCGATCGCGAGCGACTTGAGCTTCTTCTTGCCGCCGTACCATGCGTTGACGAGGCCGCGCGAGAAGAACACCGCCGAGAACATCGACGTCAAGATGCCGATACAGTGCACGATCGCGAAACCGCGCACGGGACCGGAGCCGAATGCGAGCAAGGCCAAACCCGCGATCAACGTGGTGACGTTCGAGTCGAGAATCGTCGCCCAGGCGTGTGCATAACCGTTTTGGATGGCCAACTGCGGCGGTGCGCCGTGGCGCAATTCTTCACGTACGCGCTCGTTGATCAGCACGTTCGAGTCGATCGCCATCCCGAGCGCGAGCGCGATAGCCGCGATACCCGGCAGCGTCAGCGTGGCTTGCAGCATCGACAGGACGGCGATGAGCAGCAACAAGTTGACCGACAGGCCGATAACGGACACCACACCGAACAGCAAGTAGTAGGCGACCATGAAGACGGCGATCGCGGCGAAGCCGTAGATGACCGAATCGAAGCCCTTCTTGATGTTGTCGGCGCCGAGGCTCGGGCCGATCGTGCGCTCTTCGATGATGTCCATCGGCGCGGCCAGCGAACCCGCGCGCAGCAGCAGCGCGAGATCGGAAGCGGCTTGCGGCGTGGGCTGGCCCGTGATTTGGAAACGATCGCCGAGTTCTGACTGGATCGTCGCGACCGTCAGCACTTGGCCCTTGCCCTTTTCGAACAGCACCATCGCCATCGGCTTGCCGATGTTGTCGCGCGACACGCTCGCGACGGCGCGGCCCGCGGCCGAGTTCAAGCGGATGGTGACCGAGGGGCGCTGATGTTCGTCGAAGCCGGCCGAAGCATCGATGATGCTGTCGCCCGTGAAAATCACTTGCTTGCGCAGCAGCACCGGCGTTTGCGCGCCTTCGGTGAAGAGCTCGTCGCCGGGGGGCACGGCCTCGCCCGGCGCCGGATGCGTGTTGACCGGGTCGGCCAAGCGCGCCTCGAGCGTGGCGGTGCGGCCGATGATTTCCTTGGCCTTCGCGGTGTCCTGGACACCCGGCAGCTCGACGACGATGCGATCGGCGCCTTGCTGCTGGATCACGGGCTCGGTCACACCGAGTTCGTTCACGCGATTGTGCAGCGTCTGGATGTTTTGCTTGACCGCCGCTTCCTCGACCGCATTCAGTTGCGCGGGCGCGAACGCTCCGACGACTTGAACGCCGCCCGCGGCGGACGTGCTCGTGGTCCATTGCAATTCGGTGACGTTGCGCGTCAATTGCGTGCGCGCGTTGTCCGCCGTGGCTTGATCGGCGAAATCGATGACGACCGATTGGCCGACGCGATTGACGCCGCCTTCGCGGATACCGTTGTCGCGCAAGAACGTGCGGGCATCGGACGCATCGGAGTCGAGCCGCTTGTTCAGCGCGCCCGCCATGTCGATCTGCATCAGGAAGTGAACGCCGCCGCGCAAATCGAGACCGAGGTACATCGGCAATGCGTGCAAGGCGGTGAGCCAGCGCGGTGACGCGCTTTGCAAGTTCAGCGCCACGACGTATTGCGGATCGTTCGGGTCGGGGTTGAGCGTCTTTTGCAGCAGATCCTTGACGTGCAACTGCGTGTCGGTGTCCTTCAGGCGAACGCGGATGTTGGCGTTCGTCGACGCATTGTCGAACGTGACTTCGTCAGGCTTGATGTGATTGGCGGCAAGCGCGGATTCCACTTGCGAAAGCGTGGCGGTATCGAGCTTGACCGTCACTTTGCCGCTGAGCACCTGCACGGCCGGCGCTTCGCCGAAAAAGTTGGGCAATGTGTACAGAAGGCCGATGGCGAGCGCCACGGCCATCACGACATATTTCCAAAGGGGGTAGCGATTCATGGGGGAGCCGAACGGGTGGGTTGGCGTGGGGCGTGGCCTGCGGCTACCGGGCTGCCGACGGAGCGTGACGCGCTAGGCGCGCCGCGCCGCCTTGGGCCGGGCACGGCAGCTTGCTGGCCGCGTCAGAGCGATTTGATCGTGCCTTTCGGAAGGATCGTCGTGACGGCGCCCTTTTGCACGGTGATTTCCGTGCCTTCGGCGATTTCGATGCCGACGTAGGCTTCGCCGACTTTCGTGATCTTGCCGACCATGCCGCCGTTGGTCACGACTTCATCGCCCTTGGCCATCGCTGCGAGCATGCTGCGATGCTCCTTTTGGCGCTTCATCTGCGGACGAATCATGATGAAATACAGCACCGCGAACATAAGGATGAGCGGCAAAAAGCTCATCAGATTCGACTCGGCGCCGCCGCCGGCTGCGCCTTGCGCGAATGCGTTGGAAATCAGCGACACGTTGGTTTCTCCATAAATGACGATCTGAACGATCGAAGGCGATCGAAAAATAGCCGCGTATTTTACCACCGGCGCCCGGCGCGCCGGCTGGGTGGTTTCCTCACCCGCCGGCCCCGGTCCATTGGCGCCAGCGCGGGCGCGGGCCGCCCACGATGCCGCCGCGCGCGCTAATCGACGCCGCGCGCGCGTTCGTCTCGAAAACGGCGGCGAAATGCCTCGAACGTCCCCGTTTCGATGGCTTCTCGAATTTCGCTCATGAGTTCCAAGTAGTAATGCAGGTTATGGATCGTATTGAGCTGGGCGCCGAGAATTTCGCCGACGCGATGCAAATGGTGCAAATATCCGCGCGTGAAATTGCGGCAGGTATAGCAGCCGCAGCTTTCGTCGAGCGGGCGCAGCGAATTCTTATGCGTCGCGTTGCGGATCTTGATGTCGCCGAAGCGCGTGAAGAGCCAGCCGTTGCGCGCGTTGCGCGTCGGCATGACGCAATCGAACATGTCGATGCCGGAGGCCACGCCGGCCACGAGGTCCTCGGGCGTGCCGACGCCCATCAGGTAATGCGGCTTGTCGGCCGGCAGCTTGGGGCCGACGTGCTCGAGCACGCGCATCATGTCCTCCTTCGGCTCGCCGACCGACAGGCCGCCCACCGCCAGACCGTGGAAGCCGAGCTCGGAGAGCCCCGCGAGCGATTCGTCGCGCAAATCCTCGAACATGCCGCCTTGCACGATCCCGAATAGCGCGTTCGGATTGCCGAGCCGGTTGAACTCCGCGATCGAGCGCTTGGCCCAACGCATCGACATGCGCATCGAGGCGGCCGCATCGTCGCGGCTCGTCGGGACGCCGTCGGTCGCGTAGGGCGTGCATTCGTCGAACTGCATGACGATATCCGAGTTCAGCACCTTTTGAATCTGCATCGACACTTCGGGCGAGAGGAACAGCTTATCGCCGTTCACGGGCGAGGCGAACGTGACGCCGTCCTCAGTGATCTTGCGCAGATCGCCGAGCGAGAACACTTGGAAGCCGCCCGAATCGGTCAGGATCGGCCGGCGCCAGCCCATGAAGCCGTGCAGCCCGCCATGGGCGGCGACCGTGTCCAAGCCGGGGCGCAGCCACAGGTGGAACGTGTTGCCGAGGATGATCTGAGCTTGGATTTCCTCGAGTTCGCGCGGCGCGATCGCCTTGACGGTGCCGTAGGTGCCGACCGGCATGAAGATCGGCGTCTCGACCACGCCATGATTGAGCGTGACGCGGCCGCGGCGAGCGAGACCGTCGGTTTTAAGCAGTTCGAATTTGAGACCGGGCAAGCCCGATTCGGGGGACGGCGAGTGATCGTGGGTATGACCTGCGGTCATCGATAGGCTCCAAGTGCTACCGGACTGCTCTGCATGAGACCAGAGTAGGCGCTAAAGCGCCAACTCCGGATCGCAAGTCCGGCGCAGGGGAATCGCTTCCCGGTTTTCCCCGGGAAGCATGAAAAATGGGCGCGCTCCGGGCGCGATGCTAACTCTCGGCTCTCGTCAGCAACATCGCGTCGCCGTAGCTGAAGAAACGATAGCGCTCCTCGATCGCGTGCCGGTAGGCGTCGCGGATCGCATCCACCCCGGCGAATGCGCTCACGAGCATGAGCAGCGTCGATTTCGGCAGGTGAAAGTTCGTCACGAGCCGGTCGACGATGCGAAAACGATAGCCCGGGGTGATGAATATATCCGTTTCCGCCGAGGTGGCCGCGAGCGGACGGCCCGCGGCGGCGGCGTCGCGCGCGGCCGCCTCCAGCGCCCGCATCGACGTCGTGCCGACGGCCACGACGCGTCCTGCGCGCGCGCGCGTGGCGGCGATTTTATCGACGAGCGTTTGCGGCAGTTGATACCACTCGCTGTGCATCTTGTGCTCGGCGATGTTCTCGACGCGCACGGGCTGGAACGTGCCCGCGCCGACGTGCAGCGTCAGCGTCGCGCTCTCGATGCCGCGTGCCTCGAGCCGCGCGAGCACCGCTTCGTCGAAATGCAGACCGGCCGTGGGTGCGGCAACGGCGCCCGGATTGCGCGCAAAGACCGTTTGATAGCGCGTTTCGTCGGCCGCGTCGGGATCGTGCTCGATATAGGGTGGCAGCGGCAGCCGGCCATAACGCTCGATCAGCGTGAGGCACTCGTCGGGAAAGTGCAGCGTGTAGAACGGCTCCACGCGCTCGCCGACGGTCACGTCGAACGCGTCGGCGAGCGTGAGTACGGTGCCCGGGGCCGGACTCTTGCTCGCGCGAATCTGCGCGAGCGCGGTGCGCGCGCCCGTGAGCCGCTCGATGAGTACCTCGATCTTGCCCCCGCTCGCCTTTTGGCCGAAGAAGCGCGCTTTGAGCACTTTGGTATCGTTGAAGACGAGCAGATCGCCGGGTGCCAGGCACTCGGGTAGCTCGGCGAAACGCCGGTCGACGAGGCGCGCGGGCGCGGCGCTCGTATCGACTTCGAGCAGGCGGCTCGCGCTGCGTTCGGGCAGCGCCGTTTGCGCGATCAACTCGGGTGGCAGATTGAAATCGAAATCGGAAAGCGTGAACATGCTGCGTTGATCGGCGAGGGGGATCGTCAGGGCGGCCCGCGAGCCGCTATGATCGCGAAGCGCGATGCCTGACCGGCCCCGCATGCCGTTCGTGGAAAATAAACCGTTATTGTACTTGCCAGCAGAGGAATGCCGTTGCCCCCAGTGCGTCCGACCGATCCCGCCGACGATCCCGCGCCGCTCGCACCCGCGGGAAGGCGGCGTAAAGCCGCGTCCGCCGCGCGCTCGCTCGATGCGGGCGACGGCGGCGACGCAGCCCAGGCGGAGCCCGCGACGGGCGGCGCCGCGACGCGGCGTAAAAGGCCGGCGGCCGATAAACCGGCGGCCAAGCCCGTGAAAACGGCCGACAAGCTGGCCAAGCTCGGCCTCACGCGCGACATCGATCTCGTCTTGCATCTGCCGATGCGCTACGAAGACGAAACGACGCTCACGCCGATCGGCGAGTTGCTGCCCGGCGAGACGGCGCAGACCGAAGGTATCGTCGTCGACAACGAGATCGCCTACCGGCCGCGCCGGCAACTCGTCGTTAAGCTGCGCGACGCGCACGGGGACGAGCTCTCGCTGCGTTTTCTGAACTTCTACGGCTCGCAGGTGAAGCAGATGGCGCTCGGCGTGCGCTTGCGCGTGCGCGGCGACGTCCGCGGGGGCTTTTTCGGCTTGGAGATGGTGCATCCGGCCGTGCGGCCCGTCGATGACGATACGCCGTTGCCGCAAGCGTTGACGCCCGTCTATCCGAGTACGGCGGGCGTATCGCAGGCGTACTTGCGCAAAGCCATCGACAACGCGCTGGCTCGCACGCCGCTGCCGGAGATCTTGCCCGCGCCCGTGGCCGACGCGTATTGCCGGCCGCTCGATTTGCCGCCGCTCGCGCAGGCCGTGCGTGTGCTCCATCACCCGAGCGCGGGCGCCGACGAATCGGCATTGATCGACGGCACGCACCCCGCCTGGACCCGCATCAAGTTCGACGAATTGCTCGCCCAGCAGCTTTCGCTCAAACGCGCCCACGAGGAGCGGCGTGCGCGCTCGGCGCCCTCGATGCCGCGCGGCGCGGGGGCGCATACGCTCGTCGAGCGTTTGTCGGCGGCCTTGCCGTTCCAACTGACGGGCGCGCAGGCGCGCGTCGTCGCCGAGATCGAGGCGGATCTCGGCGCGCCCCATCCGATGCAACGACTATTGCAAGGTGACGTGGGCAGCGGCAAAACCGTCGTGGCCGCGTTGGCGGCCGCGCAAGCGATCGACTGCGGCTACCAGGCGGCGATGATGGCGCCCACGGAAATCCTCGCCGAGCAGCATGCGCGCAAGCTGCGCGGCTGGCTCGAGCCGCTCGGGGTCACCGTGGCCTGGCTCGCGGGCAGTTTGAAAGCGAAGGAAAAGCGCGCGGCCGTGGAAGCGGCGGCGAGCGGGGCGGCTCAACTCGTGATCGGCACGCACGCGATCATTCAGGACACGGTGCAATTCGCGCGTCTCGGGCTGGTCATCGTCGACGAGCAGCATCGATTCGGCGTCGCGCAGCGGCTGGCGTTGCGCGCCAAGGCCGACCGCGCGGCCGAGGGCGGTGCGCCGTTCCAGCCGCATCAACTGATGATGTCGGCCACGCCGATTCCGCGCACGCTCGCGATGACTTATTACGCCGATCTCGACGTCTCGACGATCGACGAATTGCCCCCGGGGCGCACCCCCATCGTCACGAAGCTGATTTCCGACGCGCGTCGCGACGAGGTCATCGCCCGCGTGCGCGAAGCCGCGCTCACGGGCCGGCAGGTGTATTGGGTCTGCCCGCTGATCGAGGAAAGCGAGACCTTGCAGTTGCAAACCGCGATCGAGACCTATGAAACGCTTGCCCAGGCGCTGCCGGAGCTGCGCGTGGGCCTCGTGCATGGGCGCTTGCCGCCGGCCGAGAAGGCCGCCGTCATGGATGCGTTCTCGCGCAACGACGTGCAACTGCTCGTGGCCACCACCGTCATCGAGGTGGGCGTGGACGTGCCGAACGCCTCGCTGATGGTGATCGAGCATGCCGAACGCTTCGGACTCGCGCAGTTGCATCAGTTGCGCGGGCGCGTGGGGCGCGGCAGCGCCGCCTCCATCTGCGTGCTGCTCTACAGCAACCCGCTTTCGCTGACGGCGCGCGAACGTCTGAAAACGATGCGCGAGACCACGGATGGGTTCGAGATCGCCCGGCGCGATCTCGACATTCGCGGCCCCGGTGAATTTCTGGGCGCGCGGCAGTCCGGAGCGGCGATGCTGCGCTTCGCCAGTTTGGAAAACGACGCCTGGCTGATCGAACCGGCACGCGAAGCCGCGGCGCGGCTCATCGCCGAGTACCCGGACGTCGTCCTTCAGCATTTGGCGCGTTGGCTCGGTGGGCGCGAGCAATTCTTGAAGGCGTAAACGGCGACGGCCGATGTTCCGAACGGGCGATCCGAGCCGGCATGCGGGCCAGGACACGCAGCCCAGTTGGCGAATTGCTTTCGTGGGTGTATAAGATAAACCTATCGATTTCAATGTCCTGATTGGTCCCCCAATGACGCTCACTGAACTGAAATACATCGTCGCGGTTGCGCGCGAGCGGCATTTCGGCCGCGCCGCCGAGGCGTGCTTCGTCAGCCAGCCCACCTTGTCGGTTGCGATCAAGAAGCTCGAGGACGAACTGAACGTGCAGATTTTCGAGCGCGGCACGAGCGAAGTGAGCGTGACGCCGATCGGCGAACAGATCGTCACGCAGGCGCAGCGCGTGCTCGAGCAGACGCTGGCCATCAAGGAAATCGCGAAGCAAGGCAAGGATCCGCTCGTGGGGCCGCTGCGTTTGGGGGTGATCTATACGATCGGGCCGTATCTGCTGCCGACGCTCGTCAAGCAGATGATCAGAGCCGTGCCGCAGATGCCGCTGATGCTGCAGGAGAATTACACGCTCAAGCTCATCGAGCTGCTCAAGCAAGGTGAGATCGACGTCGCCATCATGGCCTTGCCGTTCCCGGAAACGGGGCTGATGGTGCGCCCGCTTTACGACGAACCGTTCGTCGTGGCTTTGCCGGCAGGGCACGCATGGGAGTCGCGCAAGAAGATCGATGCGAACGATCTGAAGCAAGAAACGATGCTGCTGCTCGGCAACGGCCATTGCTTCCGCGATCATGTGCTAGGCGTATGTCCCGAATTGATGCGGTTTTCGCAGACGGCGGACGGTATCCAAAAGACGTTCGAAGGCTCCTCGCTGGAGACGATTCGGCATATGGTGGCGAGCGGCGTGGGCATCACCGTGCTGCCGCGGATGTCGGTGCCCGAGGTGCGGGCGCACGCGGGCGGGCCCGACGCGGGGTTGCTCAGCTATGTGCCGTTCGAGGAGCCCGTGCCGGACCGCCGCGTGGTGCTGGCTTGGCGCAAGAGCTTTACGCGCATGCCGGCTATCGATGCCATCAGCGAGGCGATCGGCTCTTGCGAGCTGCCCGGCGTCAGCAAGCTCGACATGCCGGCCGTCGTCAACTGAGCTTGGCTCCCCCGCCGAGGGCTCACCTCGGCGGGGGCTATCGAATAGATAAAAACAATTAAATACAGTTATTCGATAGCTTTCTTTATCCTTCTCTCCATGGATCGCGCCGATTGCACGATCGCGCCCAACCTGGAGAAAGTCATGTCCCAACTCATCGCCCGAGTCGTTTCCTCGCCGTCGCGGCCACGCGCAAGTGGGCGGCTGGCTGCCGTGCTGCGCCGCTCGCGCAACGCTGTCTTCTCCTTGCTCGCGGATCGCGCGCTCGCCGCCTGAGCGGCTCGGTCCAACCGCATTTCCGCGCTCGGATTGCCGCATCGATGCCGTGGCACGACCGAGCCGATCACAACAACCGATAAACGATTCTTCCCTTTGAGGATCACACGATGACCGACCGCAAACTGACGACCGCCGCCGGCGCACCTGTCGCCGACAACCAAAACTCGTTGACGGCCGGCGCGCGCGGCCCGATCGCCCTTCAAGACGTCTGGCTGCTCGAAAAGCTCGCGCATTTCGATCGTGAGGTCATTCCCGAGCGCCGCGTGCACGCGAAGGGATCGGGCGCGTTCGGCCGTTTCGTCGTCACGCACGACATCTCGAAGTACACGAAGGCGAAGTTGTTCAGCGAAGTGGGCAAGGAAACGCCGCTCTTCATCCGCTTCTCGACGGTGGCGGGCGAGCGCGGCGCGGCCGACGCGGAACGCGACGTGCGCGGCTTCTCGATCAAGTTCTATACGGAGGAGGGCAACTGGGATGTCGTCGGCAACAACACGCCTGTGTTTTTCGTTCGCGATCCGCTCAAGTTCCCGGATTTCATCCATTCCCAAAAGCGCGACCCGTACACGAACTTGCGCAGCAATATCGCGGCGTGGGATTTTTGGACGCGCCATCCGGAATCGCTGCACCAAGTCACGATTCTCATGAGCGACCGCGGGATTCCGCGCAACTACCGCCAGCAGCACGGTTTCGGTTCGCACACGTTCTCGTTCGTGAACGAAGGGGGCGAACGGTTCTGGGTCAAATTTCACTTCAAGTCGGCACAGGGCGTCGAAAACTATACGGATGAACAAGCCGCGCAAGTGATCGCCGGCGATCGCGAAAGCGCGCAGCGCGACTTGATCGAGAGTATCGAAGCGGGCGACTTCCCGAAGTGGTATTTCCGCATTCAAGTAATGCCGGAAGCCGATGCCGCCAACGTGCCGTACAACCCGTTCGATATTACGAAGGTATGGCCGCATAAGGACTATCCGCTGATCGACGTCGGCGTGATCGAGTTGAACCGGAACGCGGGCAACTATTTCTCCGACGTCGAGCAGGCAGCCTTCACGCCGGCCAATGTCGTGCCCGGCATCGGCTTCTCGCCCGATCGCTTGTTGCAAGGACGGCTCTTCTCATACGGCGATGCGCAGCGTTACCGGCTCGGCGTCAATCATCATCAGATTCCGGTGAATGCGCCCAAATGCCCGTTCCATCAGGCGTTTCATCGCGACGGCGCGATGCGGACCGACGGCAACCTCGGCGGCGCGCCGAACTACGAGCCGAACCGCTTCGGCACGTTCGCGCAGGATCGCAGCGCGGCCGAGCCGCCGCTCGCTGCGGGCACGATCGACCGCTACGATCATCGCGAGGACGACGATTACTACAGCCAGCCCGGCGCACTCGTTCGCCTGCTCGGCGAAGGCGAACGGCAACGGCTGTTCGAGAACATCGCGCGTCATATCGAAGGCGTGCCCGAGGACATCGTCGCCCGTGCGCTCGAGCACTTCGGCCGAGCCGATGCTGCCTACGGCGACGGCGTCGCGGCCGCGATCGAGCGCCGCCGGGCGGCGCGCGCGAAGTGATGTGAGGTGAGGATCGTGCTCGCGCCGGCGGTCCGCCGGGCCCGGCGCGGTGCACTCGGTAGGTGCGGCACCGTGCAAGTGGCACCGTTTCACTTGCGTGGGCTACACTGGCGGTCGTTCGTCCCCTACTGAATTGCGTCGGCTCCGTTCGCTCCGATGTTAGCGCGACCGCTGCCGACAGGTTCGGCCGTTTCATTCTTGGAAGGACTCGCCATGGCAAAGAAAAATACCGCAGCCGCAGTGCAAATCGACATCGGCATCAGCGACAAGGACCGCAAGAAGATCGCGGACGGGCTGTCGCGACTGCTTGCCGATACTTACACGCTCTATCTGAAGACCCATAACTTCCATTGGAACGTGACGGGTCCGATGTTCAACACGCTGCATTTGATGTTCGAAGGCCAGTACAACGAACTCGCGCTGGCCGTCGATGCGATCGCCGAGCGTATTCGCGCGCTGGGTGTCCACGCGCCGGGCAGCTACAAAGACTTCGCGAAACTCTCCTCGATCCCCGAGGCCGACGGCGTGCCCGCCGCCGAAGAGATGATTCGCCAGCTCGTGCAAGGGCAAGAGGCCGTTGCGCGTACGGCGCGCGAGATTTTCGCGGCTGCCGACGCGGCGAACGATCAGCCCACGGCCGATCTGTTGACGCAACGCCTGCAGACACACGAAAAGACGGCTTGGATGCTGCGCTCGATGCTGGCTTGATGCTGGCTCGATGGGCGCGAGTGCCGCGCGGCGCACATGCCGCGCGCGGCGCTAGCGAGGGCCTCCCGGTGATTCGGGAGGCCCTTTGTCTTTCGGCTCTACAATACGGCGTTCGTCTTTCGCTTGCGCCGCATTGCTTATGTACGCCCCTATCTTCGCCCGCCTTCCGCTTTATCTGCGCTTGATCCGCATGGACAAGCCGATCGGCAGCCTGCTGCTGCTCTGGCCCACGCTGAACGCGCTATGGATCGCCTCGAACGGGCGGCCATCGGTTTCGCTGCTGATCATCTTCACGATCGGCACCGTGCTCATGCGTTCGGCGGGCTGCGCGATCAACGACTACGCCGATCGCGACTTCGACCGCTACGTCAAGCGCACCGAATCGCGTCCGCTGACCTCGGGCAAGATCCGGGCATGGGAAGCGCTTGCGATTGCCGCGAGCTTGTCGATCGTATCGTTCCTGCTGATCTTGCCGCTGAACGCGCTGACCAAGGAGTTGTCGGTGGCGGCGCTGTTCGTCGCGGGCACCTATCCGTTCACGAAGCGATTCTTCGCGATTCCGCAAGCCTATCTCGGCATTGCGTTCGGCTTTGGGATTCCGATGGCATTCGCGGCCGTGCAAGACCACGTGCCGGCGATCGCGTGGATCATGCTCGCGGCGAACGTGTTTTGGTCCGTGGCCTACGACACCGAATATGCGATGGTCGATCGCGACGACGACATCAAAATCGGCATCCGCACGTCGGCGTTGACCTTCGGCCGCTACGACGTCGCGGCGGTGATGTTTTGTTATGCGCTCACGCTCGGTATCTATCTCGCGCTCGGCCTCGCATTGCATTTCGGCTGGCTGTATTGGGCAGGCTGGGCAGCCGCGCTCGGTTGCACGCTCTATCACTACACCCTGATTCGAAACCGCGAACGGATGCCATGCTTCGCGGCCTTCCGCCACAACAACTGGTTAGGCGGCGTGCTGTTCGCGGGGATTGCCGCGCACTACGCTGTGTTGAATTTCTGAGGTCCGGCTATCGGCGCCATGCGCTATCGAAGGCATGCACTTTCAGCGGCATGCGCCTTCAGCGGCATGCGCTTTTCAGCGGCATGTAATGCAAAATTACACGTTTGTGGCGATCGTCGGTGCGCGCGTCCAGCGCGAGAAGCGTTATCCGTCTCAAGGGCACAACCCTTTTTTCGGAGAACCTTACCTATGAAAATGAAGACGCTTTCCGTACTTGCCTGCGCCCTTCTGGTCGCCAATGCGGCGTTTGCCGATGAGCTCCACAACAAAGCCATGGCTGCGACGCACGACTTGCAGCGCGCAATCGACGAAATGCACGTGATTCAAGCGGAACACGGCGGCCAATTCGGCGGTCACCTCGCACGCGCCGAACAGTTGGCCCGCGAAGCCGAGCGCGAACGTGCCGCGGCATTGGACTACTACCGCGCATCGCATCCCGGCTGGCAGTAATGCTCGCCAGCTAACGCGGAACGCGCGCGATGCGCGTTCGAGGCCGGCGCGGCGTTGCAGCCGCGTCGGCCGATTCGATGCGCGAAACCTACCGGCTTACTGATTGCCCAGCTCGTCGCCCATTTCCTTGGCCCGCGCGTCCGCCGCGAGCACACCTTTTACGATCGCTTCCTTCACGCCTTGCGCATCGAATGCCGCAAGCGCCGCGGCCGTCGTGCCGCCCTTGGACGTCACGCGTTCGCGCAACACCGATGCGCTTTCCGACGATTGCACGGCCAATTGCGCCGCGCCCGCGAACGTACCGAGCGCGAGCGCACGGCCTTCGTCGTCGCTCAAGCCGAGACGGCGAGCCGCTTCTTGCAGCGCCTCGATGAAATAGAAGACGTAGGCGGGACCACTGCCCGAGATGGCGGTAACGGCATCGATTTTCGCTTCGTCGTCGAACCACACCGATGTGCCGACTGCATCGAGCACTTGCAAGGCCAGTGAGCGTCCCGCGGTGTCCACGCCGGCGAGCGCGGCCAATCCCGTGACGCCCTGTCCGATCAACGCGGGGGTGTTCGGCATGGCGCGCACGACGCGCGTATAGCCGCCGAGCCAACGCGAAAGGTCGGTGCCGCGAATCCCGGCGGCGATGCTGATGACGAGCTGTGTCGACAGGTGGGGTGCGAGCGAGGCCGATACGGCTTTCAACACCTGCGGTTTGACCGCGAGCACGATGGCGTCGTAGCCGCGCAATGCTTCGTCGGCCGAGGCCGCCGTTGCGATGCCGAACTGCTCGTGCGTGCGTGCGCGCGCGTCTTCGTTGACGTCGATGGCGTAGAGGTCGGCCGGCGCGACGCCGCGCTTGATCAGCCCGCCGATCAGTGCCGCGGCCATGTTGCCGCCGCCGATGAATGCGATCTTCATGATTTCGTTGGGAGTGGACGCAGCGGCTGATTATAGACCGCTGCCTTGCGCGATTCAGTTGGGTGCAACCCGCACGGGTGCAACCGATCGGGGCGGGAAAAGACCAATGAAGATCAATGAAAGATCAATGCGAGTAATCGCGTTTGCCGAAAATCGCGGTCCCGATCCGGACCATGGTTGCCCCTTCGAGGACGGCCGCCTCCAAGTCGCTCGACATTCCCATCGACATCGTATCGAGCGCGAGGCCTTCGGCGCGCAGCGTGTCGAACAGGGCGTGCAAGATCCGGTGCGGCTCGCGCTGCGCTTCGCTGTCGCCGGTGGGCTCGGGAATCGACATGAGGCCGCGCAGCCGCAGCTTCGGCAACTCGGCGATCGCCCGCGCGAGGGCGAGCGCCTCGGAGGGCTGCACGCCGCTCTTGGATGCTTCGCCGCTTACGTTCACCTGCAGGCAGACGTTCAAAGGCGGCAACGCGTCGGGCCGCTGCTCGGACAAGCGCTGTGCGATCTTGAGGCGATCGATCGAATGAACCCAATCGAATTGCTCGGCCACGGGGCGGGTTTTGTTCGACTGAAGCGGTCCGATGAAGTGCCACTCGATCCGGGCGCGCAAATCGGCTAGCGCCTCGATCTTCGAAAGCGATTCTTGGACGTAGTTTTCCCCGAAGGCGCGCTGACCCGCGTCGAAGGCGGCGCGGACATCTGCGGCGGGAAACGTCTTGGAGACGGCAAGCAGATGGACCGAGCCGGGCGAACGATGGGCCGCATGAGCTGCGCGTTCGATGCGGGCGTGGACCGCCTGCAAGTTCTCTTCGATAGGGGACATAGGATGCGCGTGAGCGAGAGCACGGAGTCTGTCGCGAATTATACGGCGCGGGCCGGGCAGGGGTTAGCCGGCGGCCAGCCCCGGCGTCCCGTCGCGTTCAGCCGTAAATCAAATGCTCGACGAGCTCCACCCAATGCGCGACGGGCATCGACGTCCCGCTTTGCAGATGCGCGATACACCCGACGTTGCCCGAGACGATCATCTGCGGCTCGAGCGCTTCCAGGTTCTGCACCTTTCGGTCCCGCAGCGTATAGGACATCGAAGGTTGCGTGATCGAGTAAGTGCCGGCCGAGCCGCAGCACAAATGGCTATCGACGGGCAGCCGTACTTCGACGCCGAGCGTGGCGAGCAGATGCTCCACCGCGCCGCGGATCTGCTGCCCATGCTGGAGCGTGCATGGCGGATGGTAGGCGACCGTATGCACGCCACGGCGGCGAGCGAGTCCCGCCAACTCCGTTTCGAACGGGCCCAGGACTTCGACGACGTCGCGCGCGAGATCGGTGATCCGCTGCGCTTTCTCCGCATAGGCCGGGTCGTTGCGCAACAGGTGTCCGTACTCCTTGATTGTCGCGCCGCAGCCGGAGGCGTTGATGACGATCGCCTCGACCCCGCTCTCGACGTGCGGCCACCAGGCGTCGATGTTGCGCCGCACGTCGTCGAGCGCTTCGTCCCGGTACCCCAAGTGCAGTCTGATCGCCCCGCAGCAGCCGGCCTCGGGCTCGATCAACGTTTCGATGCCGAGCGCGTGAAGCACGCGTGCCGTTGCGATGTTGATGTTCGGCAGCATCGCCGGTTGTACGCAGCCCGCCAGCAGCAGCATACGGCGCGCCTCGAGCGGCTTGGCGGTCGCGCCGGCGGCCACGGGTTGTGCCGACGAGCTCGGCCATTCGAGCAGCCGCTGGCGAGGCGGGACCTTGTCGCGCAAGCGGCGCGGCAGGAAGGGGCGCACGAGTTGTCCGAGCCGCATGGCCGGCACGAAGAGGGCGCCATTGGGCAGCACGCTTGCCAATACCCTGCGCAACAACTGCTGACGCCACGGCCGGGGCACCGTCTGCTCGACATGCTGCCGCCCGATCTCGACGAGGCGCCCGTACTGCACGCCGGACGGGCACGTCGTCTCGCAACTGCGGCAGGTGAGGCACCGGTCCAGATGCAACTGCGTGCTGCGCGTGACGCTGCCGCCTTCGAACATCTGCTTCATCAGGTAGATGCGCCCGCGCGGGCCGTCCAATTCGTCGCCCAGCAGCTGATAGGTCGGGCACGTGGCCGTGCAAAAGCCGCAATGCACACATTTGCGCAAGATCGCATCGGCCTCGTCGCCGTCGGCCGTGTTACGGATGAAGTCTGCGAGTTGAGTCTGCATTGCGTCGCTGTTGCCTCTTAGCTTTCGCTCCGTCGGGTGGCCGGCCGGTGTGCGTCGCGCCGTTCTAGCGTCATCGCCGGCATCGGCATTAGAGCTCGGGGTACATTCGAGCGCGGTTGAATATGCGCGCCGGGTCGAAAGCCGCTTTCAGCCCGCGGTGTATCTTCATCAGCGGCGTCGGCAGCAACGTGAAGACGCCCACGCTGCGGTCGAAGCCTCGGCCCGCCCGGAAGATCGTCGCGTGCCCGCCCGCCTGCTTGGCGCTGATGCGCACGGTTTGCGCGTCGGTATCGGTGATCCACCATCGCTGGGCGCCGCCCCATTCCATCAACTGGGCACCGGGCAGTTGCAGCGGTTCCGTGATCGAGGGCAGCGCGAGGCGCCACAAGGCGGAATCGGGCGGGATCGAGGCGAAGAACGGATCGGTTTGCTCGCGCAGGCCCTCCCAGAAACGCTCGGCCTCGACGGCATCGACGACTTCTCCGCCAATCGTGTTGCGGGCCGCCTTGACCGCGGTTTCCGCGCCCGACAAGCGCACGGCCAATGTGCCGTTGCGCCAAGCGCTGGCCGTGATCGGCAACGGCCGCCCGCCCCATTCGTTGAGTTTGCGCACGGCGTCGGTGCCGTTCATGTCGAACTTGAGCGTGGCTTCCATCGCGGGGCGCGGCATGACCTTGATCGACAGATCGAGCATCAAACCGAGCGTTCCGAGCGAGCCGGCCATGAGCCGCGCGACATCGTAACCGGCGACGTTCTTGACGACTTGGCCGCCGAAGCGCAGGACCTCGCCGGCCCCGTTCATCAACGTGACGCCTAGTACGAAGTCTCGCGCCGCTCCCGCTTGCGCCCGGCGCGGCCCCGAGATGCCGGCTGCGATGCAGCCGCCCAGCGTGGATGCGCGCCCGAAATGCGGCGGCTCGAAGGCGAGCATTTGGTCGCGTTCGGCCAGTGTTGCCTCGATCTCCGCGAGCGGCGTGCCGCAGCGCGCCGTGATGACGAGTTCCGCGGGATCGTAGGCGACGATGCCCCGGTAGGCACGCGTATCGAGTATTTCGCCCTGGAGTTGCTGGCCGTACCAGTCCTTCGTGCCGGCGCCGCGCAAACGCAGCGGGCGCGCCTCGGCCGTGGCCTCACGGATCCGTTCGGACCAGTAGGTCACGATGTCCTCTTCCTGCATGGCTTCGCGCTTCGTCGTGTCGTTCATCCGGTGGAGCCGGCTTTTAGCAAGTCATGCCTGGTTGGGTTCGTTAGAGATTGTACTGGCGGAGGGCGGAGTGACAAGCGGCCGCGCGTGCGCCTAGGGGTAAGTCCGTGGGTGCGCGCGAGCCCGGCGGCGCTTCAAAACCGCGGTAACTCGGGATGCGGCAGCAACCCGCCGCGCACGTGCATCTTGCCGTACTCGGCACAGCGCGCCCGGGTGGGAATGCCCTTCGTCGGGTTCAGTAGTTCTGCCGGGTCGAACGCGCGCTTGACCGCGAAGAATGCGTCTCGCTCGGCCGGCGAAAACTGCACGCACATCGAGTTGATTTTTTCGATGCCGACGCCGTGCTCGCCCGTAATCGTGCCGCCGAACTCGACACACGTTTCGAGAATCTCGGCGCCGAATTCCTCGGCCCGGCGCAGCTCGTCGGCGTCGTTGCCGTTGAATAGGATCAGCGGATGCATGTTGCCGTCGCCCGCATGGAATACGTTGATGCAACGCAGCCCGTATTTGCCCTCCATCGTTTCGATGCGCGCCAGCAGCGGACCGATACTGCGGCGCGGGACCGTGCCGTCCATGCAGTAGTAATCGGGCGAGATTCGGCCCGCTGCCGGAAACGCATTCTTGCGGCCCGACCAAAAGCGCAATCGCTCCGACTCCGTGCGCGAGATCTGCAGCCGCGTGGCCCCGTGCTCGCGAAGCACGGCGGTCATGCGCACGATTTCGTCGGCGACTTCCTCGGGCGTGCCGTCCGACTCGCACAGTAAGATAGCCGCGCAATCGATGTCGTAACCCGCGCCGACGAATGCTTCCACGGCCCGCGTGGCGGGGCGATCCATCATCTCCAGGCCGGCCGGAATGATGCCGGCCGCGATGATGGCGGCGACGGCCTCACCGCCCTTGACGACATCGTCGAAGCTGGCCATGACCACCTGAGCCGTTTGCGGCTTCGGGATCAGCTTGACGGTGACCTCCGTCACGACGGCGAACATGCCCTCGCTGCCGATCATGACTGCAAGCAGGTCGAGCCCGGGCGCGTCCGGTGCCAGCGAGCCGAATTCGACGACGTCGCCATCCATCGTGACGGCCCGCACCCGCAATACGTTATGGACGGTCAAACCGTATTTCAGGCAATGCACGCCGCCGGAGTTTTCGCTGACGTTGCCCCCGATCGTGCAAGCGATTTGCGACGAGGGGTCGGGTGCGTAGTAGAGCCCGTAAGGCGCGGCGGCCTCGGACACGGCCAGATTGCGCACGCCGGGCTGCACGGTGGCCGTGCGTGCATACGGATCGACCTCGACGATCTTCGTGAACCGCGAGAGCGAGAGCACGACGCCGTGCGCGATCGGGGTGGCGCCGCCGGATAGCCCCGTACCCGCTCCGCGAGGCACGACAGGGACGCCGAGACGGCGGCAAATCTGCAAGACGCGCTGTACCTGCGCTTCGGTTTCGGGCAACGCGACGGCAAGCGGCAACTGTCGATAGACGCTCATGCCGTCGCACTCGTACGGCGCGGTGTCTTCGTCGCGATAGAGCAGGCAGTGCGCGGGCAGCGTGGCCATCAACGCTTGGACGACCTCGCGCTGGCGTTCGGCGCGCACATCGGCGGATGGCGAGACAACGGCTTCCATAGGTTCCCCCGTTGGCCGCGTTAGGCCGAGTATGAAAAGATTTTGCCCGGGTTCATCAGATTGCGCGGGTCGAATGCGTGCTTGATGGCGCGCATGGCGCCGACGGCCGCCGGACCATGCTCGTCGAGCAGGAAGTCCATCTTGTGCAGTCCGATGCCGTGCTCGCCCGTGCAAGTGCCGCCCATTTCGAGCGCGCGTTGCACCACGCGGCGGTTCAAGCGTTCCGCTTCCTCGAGCTCTTCGGGTTTCGCGGGATCGATGAGCATCGCGACGTGGAAGTTACCGTCTCCCACGTGGCCGACGATCGGGCAGGGCAACGGCGAACCGAGCAAGTCTTGTTCGGTTTGCTCCACGCAATCGGCGAGGCGCGAAATCGGCACGCAGACATCGGTCGTCACGGCGCGGCAACCGGGCTTCAATTGGAGCATCGCGAAAAAGGCCGTATGGCGCGCGTTCCAAAGGCGGCTACGCTCCTCGGGCCGCGTGGCCCAGGCAAAGCCGCTGCCGCCGTGCTCGCCGGCGAGGCTTTCGACGCGCTCGGCTTGTTCCTGCACGCCCGCTTCGCTGCCGTGAAACTCGAAAAAAAGCGTCGGCGATTCGGGCAGCGTGAGATTCGAGTGCCGGTTGATGGCGCGAATGGCCAGCGCATCGACGAACTCGACGCGCGCGATGGGCACGCCGAGCTGAATCGTTTCGATGACGGTACGCACGGCTTCGCCCATCGATGGAAACGCGCAGACCGCCGCCGATACCGCTTCGGGTTGCGGATAGAGCCGCACGGTGACCTCGGTGATGACCCCGAGCGTGCCTTCCGAGCCGACGAAGAGCCGAGTCAGGTCGTAGCCGGCCGACGATTTACGGGCCCGCGTGCCGGTTTTGACGATGCGCCCGTCGGGCAGCACGACGGTGAGCCCCAGCACGTTCTCGCGCATCGTGCCGTAACGGACGGCATTCGTACCCGACGCGCGCGTGGCGGACATGCCGCCCAAGCTCGCATCGGCGCCCGGATCGATCGGGAAGAACAGGCCGGTATCGCGCAGCGCTTCGTTCAGCGCCTTGCGCGAGACGCCGGCCTCGACGGTGGCCGTCATGTCTTGCGCCGCGATCGATACGATGCGGTTCATGCCCGACAAGTCGATACTCACGCCGCCTTCGACGGCAAGTAGCTGCCCCTCGAGCGAGGAGCCGTTGCCGTAGGGAATGATCGGCACGTCATAGCGGGCGCACGACTCGACGATCGCGCGCACTTCCTCCGTGCTTTGGGCAAAGACGACGGCGTCGGGCAATTGCGGATCGAACGGGGATTCGTCGCGGCCGTGATGCGCGCGTACGGCCTCCGAGGTGGAGACGCGTTCACCGAATTGCGCTTGCAAGGCGGACAGCAGTTCCGAGGGAAACGGCCGGCGGGGGCGAACGGCGGCCGGAGGCACGGGGTGGTTCACGGATAGCGTCTCCCAGCGCGAGGCGTTTATCGAGGTATCGCGCATTCGTATGTCGGTGTAATCGAACGGACGGCGCGCGGCGCGGAAACGACGCCGGGCCAAGCGCTCCGTTCGAAGCTTGCGTTCATTCTACGCCGATCGCCGGGCCGTCAGAATTGGCCGGAAGGCCTAGCCGAGCGGCGATTCGAGGCGCTTTCACGCCCGCCTATAATGGGTCGGCGGCGGCAAAGCGCCAATGCGCCATCAATGGATACGAGGAGCGACAAACATGGGCCACCGCTTGAGCAAGATCGCCACGCGCACGGGCGACGACGGCACGACAGGGCTCGGCGACGGCAGCCGCGTGCCCAAGGACGATGCGCGCGTCGCCGCGATGGGCGATGTCGACGAACTCAATTCGCACATCGGCGTCTTGCTCACCGAGCCGTTGCCGGCCGACGTGCAAGAGGCACTAACCGCCATCCAGCACGACTTGTTCGACTTGGGCGGCGAGATCTGCATTCCCGGCCATGCCGTGATCGGCGATGCGCATTTGGCTCGGCTCGATGGCTGGCTCGAGCGCTACAACGCCGATTTGCCGCCGCTGAAAGAGTTCATTTTGCCGGGCGGCACGCGCGCCGCCGCGCTGGCGCACGTGTGCCGGACGGTTTGCCGCCGGGCCGAGCGCGCAATCGTGACGCTCGGCAATACCCAGCCGCTCGCCGATGCGCCGCGCCGGTACGTCAATCGCTTATCCGACTTGCTGTTCGTGCTGTCGCGGGTACTGAATCGGGCGGGTGGGGGCGGCGACGTGCTTTGGCAACCCCAGCGCCGCGTCCCCTGACGCGGCTGCAGCAGATCAAACGCACCGCCGGGGCCTAAAAGCAGATCGGCCGCACCGTTCACGGCGTGCTGCCCTGCGACAATGTGTCGTATGGGGTGCGGGCTTTGTTAACATGTATTCTTGATGCATCTTAACGAGGAACGCCGAAACGATGACCTCCGCCCTTACGCCTGACCAAATTTCCCGCGTCAAAGCCACCGCCCCCGTCTTCGCCGAGCACGGTGCGACGATCACGAAGCATTTTTATCGTCGCATGTTCGCGAACCGCCCCGAACTGCGCAATCTGTTCAATCAAACGCACCAAGAGAGCGGAAGCCAAGCCGATGTCCTCGCGCGCGCCGTCTACGCGTACGCCGCCAATATCGATAACCTCGGCGCGCTTGGATCGGCTGTCGGCCGGATCACGCACAAGCATGCCAGCTTGAACATTCGCCCCGAACATTACCCGATCGTCGGCGAAAACCTGCTTGCATCGGTCGTGGAGGTGCTCGGTGACGCCGTCGACGCAGCGACGCTCGAGGCCTGGCGCGCAGCCTATGCTCAGCTCGCGCAAATCATGATCGGCGCGGAAGCCAAGCTCTACGACAACGCGGCATGGAGCGGATATCGTCCGTTCATCGTCTCGCGCAAGGTCGTGGAAAGCGACGAGATCACGTCGTTTTATCTGACGCCGGCCGATGGTGCCCAGGCGGCCGGTTTCGAGCCCGGCCAGTACGTGACCGTGAAGCGTTACGTGGGTGAACTCGGCGTCGATCAGCCCCGTCAGTACAGCCTGTCCGATGCGCCTCACGGCAAGTGGCTTCGGATTTCGGTCAAGCGCGAAGCCGGCAACGAGGCGGTTCCCGCCGGCCGTCTCTCGACCCTTTTGCATGAAGGCGTGGAAGAGGGCAGCATCGTCGAAGTCACCGCGCCAATGGGCGACTTCCGCCTCGATCGCACGAAGTCGACGCCGGTCGTCCTCATTTCGGGCGGGGTCGGCATTACGCCGATGATGTCGATGCTTTCGACGCTGGCCGCCGAGGGCAGCACGCGCCGCGTGGCCTTCGTGCATGCTTGCCGTAACGGCAAGGTCCATGCGTTCAAGCAATGGCTCGCGCAAACCTTGGCGACGAATGCGAACGTTTCGCGCGCGGTGTTCTACGAAGAGGTGGGCGCAACCGACCGTCAAGGCGTCGATTACGACTTCGAAGGCCGGATCGACTTCTCCCGCATCGCCGAGCAAGCCGTTCTGCCCGATGCCGATTACTACCTGTGCGGGCCGATGGCTTTCATGCAGGCGCAGCGCGACGCACTGGTGGCGCTCGGCGTCGATCCGGCGCGCATTCACAGCGAAGTGTTCGGATCGGGCGCTTTGGCCTGATCGAAGTCGCTGAAAGCGTCGAGAGGTTCGCACGGCCGGTGCCCATCGGGCAGCCGGCCGTTCGTTTGGCTCGATTAGTTGCCGCTGCCGCGCGCGATGCGCCGCTGCTTGACGCTGTCCGCGAGCCCTTCCAACACGGCGACGCTTTCGTCCCAGCCGATGCAGGCGTCGGTGATGCTTTGGCCGTAGGTCAACGTGCAGTTCGGCTGCAGATCCTGGCGGCCGCCGACGAGGTGCGACTCGACCATCACGCCGACGATGCGCTCGTCGCCGCCGGCCACTTGGCGGCCGATGTCCGCGCAAACGGGAATCTGATTCTCGTGCTTCTTCGAGCTATTGGCGTGGCTGGCGTCGATCATCAGCCGCGCGGCGAGCCCCGCGCGGCCGATGTCGGCGCATGCCGCGTCCACGCTGGCCGCATCGTAGTTCGGCGCCTTGCCGCCGCGCAAAATCACGTGGCAGTCTTCGTTGCCGGCCGTCGAGACGATGGCCGAGTGGCCGCCCTTCGTGACCGACAGGAAATGGTGCGGCTGAGAGGCGGCCTTGATCGCGTCGACCGCGATCTTGACGTTGCCGTCGGTGCCGTTCTTGAAGCCCACCGGGCACGACAGCCCCGACGCCAACTCACGGTGCACTTGCGACTCGGTGGTCCGAGCGCCGATCGCCCCCCACGAGACGAGATCGGCGATGTATTGCGGGCTGATCATGTCCAGGTATTCGGTGCCCGCGGGCAGCCCCATCTCGTTGATGCCGACGAGCAGCTCGCGCGCGGCGCGCAGCCCATCGTTGATCTTGAAGCTGTTGTCGAGATACGGATCGTTGATGAGGCCTTTCCAGCCCACCGTCGTACGCGGTTTTTCGAAGTACACCCGCATCACGATTTCGAGTTCACCGGCGAAGCGTTTGCGCTCCTGCACGAGGCGGCTCGCGTATTCGAGCGCGGCCTTCGGATCGTGGATCGAACACGGCCCGATGATCACGATGAGCCGATCGTCCATGCCGTGCAAGATTCGATGCAGCGCGCGGCGCGTGCCGTAGATGAGATCGGAGACCGCTTCGGTGCACGCGAACTCGCGAATCAAATGCGCGGGCGGCGTGAGTTCCTTCAACTCGCGGATACGGACATCATCGGTATTGTGCGGGGGCATGTTGTGCTTCTCCTCATCGGGTACGGGGCTCGCCTCTCGTTCGACCTGCGGTGGCGAAAAAAAACCGCCAGGGTCGCTGGCGGTTTTTCGGGAATTCGGGTTCGCGTTACGCGCTAACACCCCTCTCGATCCGCCAGCGGACTGAGATGCCAAAAGAAGTAAAAGTGAAAATGAAACTTCGGCGACATGGCAGGGATGAGGCTCGTTAAAAGGTGCGTTCCACTTTATACGCCGGTTAGGCGCGGGCGGCAAGTTGTGGGCCTAAACAATGCGGAATCTCCGCGTAAAACGACGCGGCGATGCAAGAAACATGCATCGCCGCGCAAATTAGATCGTGCCGCCGACCGTCAGATTGTCGATCCGCAGCGTCGGTTGACCCACGCCGACGGGGACGCTCTGGCCTTCCTTGCCGCATACACCCACGCCCGTATCGAGCGCCATGTCGTTGCCGATCATGCTGACGTATTTGAGCGACTCGGGGCCGCTGCCGATCAGCGTCGCGCCTTTGACGGGGTAGGTGACCTTGCCGTTTTCGATCATGTAGGCCTCGGAGGCCGAGAACACGAACTTCCCATTCGTGATGTCGACCTGGCCGCCGCCGAAATTCACGGCATAGAGCCCGTGCTTGACCGATTCGATGATCTCTTGCGGCGCCTTGTCGCCCGCCAGCATGTACGTGTTCGTCATGCGCGGCATCGGCAACGCGGCGTACGACTCGCGCCGGGCGTTGCCCGTCACCGGCATTTTCATCAGCCGCGCGTTCAACGTATCCTGGATGTAGCCCTTGAGCACGCCGTCCTCGATCAGCGTCGTGCATTGAGTCGGATTGCCTTCGTCGTCGATATTGAGCGAGCCGCGGCGATTCGGCAGCGTGCCGTCGTCCACGACGGTCACGCCCTTGGCCGCGACGCGCTCGCCGATGCGCCCAGCGAATGCCGACGAGCCCTTGCGGTTGAAGTCGCCCTCGAGCCCGTGGCCGATCGCCTCGTGCAGCAAGACGCCGGGCCAGCCCGGGCCGAGCACGACCGTCATCGCGCCGGCCGGGGCCGGGCGGGCTTCCAGATTGACGAGCGCCGCCTTGACGGCATCGTCGACGTAACGGGCCAGGATGTCGTCGGTAAAGTAGCCGTAGTCGAAGCGTCCGCCGCCGCCGCCGCTGCCGATTTCGCGCCGGCCGTCTTGCTCGGCGATGACGGTGACCGATACGCGCACGAGCGGCCGTACGTCGGCCGCGAGCGCGCCGTCGCTACGGGCGACGAGCACCACGTCGTATTCGCCGGCCAAACCCGCCATCACTTGCGTGATGCGCGTGTCGCGGCTGCGTGCCATCTGCTCGATGCGCTCGAGCAGCTTGACCTTTTCGGTGGCGTCGAGCGAGGCCAGCGGGTCGGCCGCTAGATACAGGTCGCGTCCCGCCACGCCTTTGAGCGCGGTGGCCACCTTGATCTTTTGTTTCCCGCCGCCGGCTTTGGCGATCGAGCGCGTCGCATGCGCGGCTTGCGTGAGCGCTTCGACGGACAGATCGTCGGAGTAGGCGAATGCGGTGCGGTCGCCCGCGACGGCGCGTACGCCCACGCCTTTGTCGATGCTGAAACTGCCCGACTTCACGATCCCTTCCTCGAGGCTCCACGCTTCGCTGCGCGTGGCTTGGAAGTACAAGTCGGCGTAATCGACTCGGTGCGTGAAGATATCGGCGAGGGTGCGCGTCAAGCGCGCCTCGTCGAGGCCGTAGGGCGTTAGCAGGACGTCTTTCGCGGTCGCGAGATTGCGGATACCGGGTTCGATCAGGTTCATGCGGTCGTTTCGATGCGAAAAAGGTTAAGCGAGTACGCGATGGCGCCAAGCGGGAAGGCTGCGCCTCACTTCGTCGATGCGCGCGAGGTCGATGTCGCCGGCGACGACACCGGGGCCTTCGTCCCGCACGGCCAAGATCTCGCCCCACGGGTCGATCAACATACTGTGGCCCCACGTGCGACGGCCGTTTTCGTGCGTGCCGCCTTGAGCCGCGGCGAGCACGTAGCATTGGTTTTCGACGGCGCGAGCGCGCAGCAACATCTCCCAATGCGCGCGGCCCGTCGTATAGGTGAACGCCGAAGGCACGACGATCAGCGCGCAATCGCCCATGCGCCGGTACAGCTCGGGAAAGCGCAGATCGTAGCAGACCGACAAGCCCACGCGCCCGAACGGCGCGTCGAACGTGCAAACCTCGCTCCCCGGGCGGATCGTGCGCGCCTCGTCGAACGATTCGGCGCCCTTTTCGAAGTTGAACAGGTGAATCTTGTCGTAACGCGCGCGGTTCTGACCGCTCGGGTCGAACACGAGCGTCGTATTGAGGACGCGTGCGCAATCGTGCGGGTCGGTAACGGTCAGCGGCAGGGTGCCGCCGATGACCCATACGCCGTGGCGACGCGCGCTCTCCGCCAAAAAGCGCTGAATCGGGCCGTCGCCGTACGGCTCGCGCACGGTTAGCTTGTCGGCGTCCTTGTGCCCCATGAAGCAAAAATACTCGGGCAGCAAAACGAGCCCGGCGCCGTCGGCCGCCGCCTGCGCGATCAGGCGCTCGGCGTCGTCGAGATTGCGCTCGCGCTCGGGCGTGCTGACCATCTGGAGCGCGGCGACGCGAAACGGTGTCGTGTGGACAGGTCGATCGCTCATGAATTGGATATCGAGGTGCTGCCGATCGTCGGAGGCGCAGCGCCTTGCCGGGCCCATGGCCCAGCCCGTGCGCTACTTGTCCGTCGCCTCGGCCGGAGCAGCCATCTTACCGCGATCGGCCGCGACCCGCTCGACGAGAGGGTGCGACCACGAGCCCGTGACCGAATAGTCGTGGGCGAAGGCGTGCGAGATCGACTGCGAGAGCGCGACGTTGGCCACGAGCGCGCCCAGACCGAACAGCGGATTGACGACCGTGGCGGCGATCACGGCGGAGCCGGCCGAAAGCGTCGGCGTGATCACCACGTGCAAGTCCTGCGTTTCTTGCGCGAGATCGACCGTTCCCGACAGGTCGGCGCGCATCGGCGCCGTGACGACGCGGAAATCGTCCGTTCGCGCGACGCCGTTGCGCACGCGGGCCGTACCCGTCACGCTCTTGAAGGGCAGCCCCTCGCCGATGACGTCCCGAAAGTTCAAAGCGAGCACGCGCGTGATGCTTTGCAGGCTCAGCACGCCGAGCAACTTGGCCACGGCCGGATCGACTTTCAGAATCTGGCCATGGTTCAGATCGATCGTCAGATTGCCGTCGAGCGTCGGATAGTCGATGGCGGTGGGGCCCCCGCGCCATACGGCCTTGCCCTG
Organism: Trinickia dabaoshanensis; assembly: GCF_002879885.1. GTDB lineage: Bacteria > Pseudomonadota > Gammaproteobacteria > Burkholderiales > Burkholderiaceae > Trinickia > Trinickia dabaoshanensis. The sequence continues at coordinate 180,997 of NZ_PNYA01000002.1, read as the reverse complement.
AAGCGAGCCCGATCCCGCCTTCACCGTGCGGGGCAGCCCGAAACGCTCGAGCAGTGCGCCGGCATCGGCCACGTCGAGCTTGAAGTCGACGATCGTACGGCGCGGCGTATCCGCGTCGGCGCCGGCGCCTAGCCGGCGCGAGGTTCGCCAATTGGCGGTCGCGACCAAATGAGCGGCCGGATTCGAGATGTCGAGCTTGTCGACCTGCCAGACGGGCACACCGTCTTCGACGAAATTGCGCGCATTGACCGCGAGCCGGCCGATGGGGTGGCCGCGCATCGTCAAATCGTCCACGACGAGATCGATCGCGGGAATCGAGGTGTTCGTGCTCGGCGTGAGCTGGCCGAGCAGGTCGTGCCCGACGGTCACGGGGATCGACGCCTTGGTCAGCCGGGCGCGCAGTTGGCCACCCGGCGCATCCGCCTCGCCGGGGCGCCAGGACACGTTGCCCGCCACTTCGTCGGACGCGAGATCGGCGCTCCACTCCGGGGCGGCGTGCGTCGCGTCGATCGCGACGTTCGACCACTGGCGGTTCATCAGCTTCAGCGTCTTGAAACGGGCCGCGATGCGAGCCGGCAGAAACTGAGCGGCGCGCGAGGGCGTGCCCTGCGCCGGGCGCGGCTGTCCGCGCTCGACCGGCGCCATGCTCTCCGGCGGCGCTGCGCCGGTGCGCAATTCGCCGAAGAAAGCGCGCCAAGCGTCGGCGTCGAACGTGTCGGCGCTCAGCGCGGCACTGACGCCTTGCGGCGGGAGCTGGACCGGTTCGTTCAAAGCGATCGCGCCGCTCGTCACCGAAATTGCCGATTGCCCCGCGTCGGTGGTGCCGCGGTTGACGATATAAGCGGCGCGTAGCGGGCCGAGTTGCATGTCGGCGCGCGCGCGAATGACGTCGCCCGCGGCTGTTTCGGGGCCCTCGCCCGATTCGAGCGGCTTCACTTCCAGCGAGAACGGCATCGGCGTGCCGAGCGCTTTGCCGAGCGGGGCGGGCAAGTCCAAGGCGAGGCCGCTCAAGTCTGACGTGGCCGATACGGTGGGCAACCCTTCCCTGTTGCCGCGCAAGGCGATCGAGTAGGGTGCCGCGCCGTACAGGTGGGCGAGCACCTTTGCGGCCGGCCCTTCGAGATCCAATTGCCGGGCGCTGTCCGCCGCGATCCGGCCCGCGATGTCGAACGCGTAGCGGCCGTCTTCTCGCAGCGCTCCGCTGGCATGCACCTCGCCGCCGAGCCATCGGCCCGAGACGCGCTCGAACGAAAGCGAGCGCTTCGTGAACCGAACCTGGCCGGCAAGGGCTTCGAGCGGCGGCAGTTGCGGCGCCGATACGGTATCGCCGTCCAGCGTCACGGCGCCCGCCACTCCGACGTGCGGCTCTTGGGTACGCGGGACCGTCAGCGTCAGCGCGAGACCGGCTGCTCCGCTCGCGCGCACTTTCTCGCTCACGTGTCCCGACATGCCGGCCAGCGCGCTGTTGTTGACGTAATCGAGCAGATCCGCGAGCGGGCCGTGCGCTTGGCCGGCGATCACGAGGTCGGAGGCGTGGCTGCCGAGGTCGTCGATGCGGCCGGCTACGCCGGTGATCGCCACACGCTTGTAGCGCCCGCGGGCGATGTCGAAGCGCAGCTTGTTTTCTTTGAGCGTGAAGACGCCGTCGATGCCGTCGATCGCGGGCCAGACGTCGGGCGTACCGTTCTTGAGCGTCTTCGCCGGATAGGGCGAGGGGTCGAACTTGCCGCCCGTGAACGGCGCGGCGATGCGAAAGACGCCCGCGTCCGGTTCGCGCGAGTAGGGAAACTTGTCGAGACTCCCGTGGACTTCGATCGTGGCATCGTGGGCCGTGCCGTCTTGCAGGCCGTGTGCCAGATAGTGGCGCAAATGTTCGCCGATGCTCGTGGGCAGATAGCGCGGGATCATCGGCACCTTCGCTCGGGCGATGGTCGCCCTCAAGTCGAGCTGGCCTCGTCCGTGACCCGGATTCGTGTAGGTAGCCGCGACGGAGCCGGCGGTGTCGGCGTTCGCGATGCTGAGCTCGGGCACCGTCACCGAAAACGATTTGTGCGCCTCGCCCGGTGCGCGCGTGGGGCTCACGCTCCAGTTTCCGCGCATGCGAAGCCGGTCGAACTTGAGCCGCGGATCGTCGAATTCGCCGGGGATCGTGACGGCCGCATTGACCGTATCGAGCGAAATCGTGCCTTGCCGCTCGTTAGCATCGATGTTGCCCCAAAGATTCTCGAACCCGGGCAGGCCCGCGCGCGGGTGGCCCGCCGCGGATAGACCGGGCGGCGGCTCTTGCGCGGCGAAGCTGATGCCTTGCAGATCCGCCTTGAAGCGGTAACGCACGACCGGCGCGGTGCCGGCAACGCGTTCCTCGCTGGCGGCAAGCGCATCCCGGGGGCGGGCGCGCTCGACCGCGATCGTGTAATTCGCCACCATGCCGCGCGGATCGAAGCGAACGAGCTCGTCGAGGAAGCGGCGCGGCACCGGCAACGCGCGCGTGAATTCGGCCAGCACGCCCAGGTCGACTCGATCGCCCGAGACGCTCATCAATTGGCCGTGTTCGACCGTCGGCACGCGGTAGTGGCCCGTCAGCGTCGTGAGCTCGAGCGTGCGCGAGACGGGGGTGCCGTCCGCTAGCGGCGGCTGCGCGAGTTCGGCCAGCAGATTGGTCAAGCGAATGCGGTAGTCGCGCTGCGCCTCGATTTGCACCGCCCAGCCGAAGCGCGCGACGGGCATGTCCAGCCGCGGTTGCGTCGGGCGCACCCGAAGCGCGATATTCGATCCTTCCAGGCGTCCATGGGCCGAGCGGATATGGCCGCCCGAGAAACGCGCCCAGATCGCGTTGTCCACGTTGCCGGCGTAGGTGGCGATCGGCAATTTCACATAGCGTCCGAGCATCGGCAATCGGACGGGGCCCGTCGAGAGATAGGCCTCGCCGGTCCAATTTTCAGGCTTGCCGACGGACATGAGCGGCGTATGACGGAAGCGCGCGCGGAAGTCGAGCGGCCCCTCGAGCAGCGTACCCTCCGCCGGCGCCTGCAGCGCGACGCGATGCACGAGGCCCTCGTTCAGTACCGCGATGCGCACGTCGTGCAGTGCCAGTTCCGGCGCGTCGCGCTGGGCGTCGCGCCAGCGCAGCGTGCCCGCGCGCACGACGATCGCCTGTTGCGAAAGCAGCCAGGTCGAGAACGTATCGTTGCCCGTGTGCGTCGTGGGCACCTGCACGGCGCCGACCCACAGCGTGCCGTCGGCCCTGCGCTCGGTCAGCACATCGGGCCGGTCGATCACGAGTTGCCCGAGCACGGGCTTGCCGGTCAGCAGCGAGCGCCACGATAGCGTGCCGGTGGCATGCGGCACCGACAGCGCAGGGTTGCCCTGGCGATCGCGAATGACGAGCTCGGTGATGTCGATCCCCGGCTCGAAGCCGACCCAATGCGGCGCGAGCTTGCCGATGCGCAGATCGGCATGCAGCCGCTCGCCGACCAGCGTCTCGATGCGCGGGCGGAAATCGTCGATGCGGGGCAAGACGAGATAGCGCAGGCCAATAAAAAGGGCGGCAACCACGAAGTAGACGAGAAACGCGACGGCCAGCGCGAACTTCAAAATTCGGCGCAGGCGTCGGTGTTCGTGATGCGCTTGTCCGGCAACGGCGGGTTCAGTGGATTCCTTGCTGTCGGACATACTGCGGCGGCGAATCGGGGATGTGGTAGTTTGGCGTCTCGGACGACGAAATGTATCACAGCGGCCGCCGTTACTGTCGCAACAAGCGAGCCACGCCTATCCATGACTGCCGCCGCACTGCTGAGTTCCGCCTATTCTTCCTATGCCTCCCGCGCGATCGCCGCGCGTCCCGAACTGGCGGCGCGCATCGCCGCCTTGGCCGAGTCGCCGATCACGCGTGAGCGCATCGATATACGTCTGCGCGAGCTGATCGCCGACCGGCGCCAGCTCGATGGGGCGGAGCAAGGCGCGCCGATCGGCGAGGAGACGTTGCGCAGTGCATTGCGCCGGCTGCGCACCGAGGTGTTCTGCGCGGTCATGGAGCGCGATTTGGCCGGGCACGCCGACGTCGCCGAGGTAACGGCCACGATGACCGATTTGGCCGAGGCCGCGATTCAGCGGGCGATCGATGTGCTTTCCCGCGAATTGGAAGCCCTTTACGGCGAGCCGCGCGCCGCGGACGGCAATCGCCTGACACTGGGCGTGGTCGGCATGGGCAAGCTGGGCGGCCGCGAGCTCAACGTTTCATCCGATATCGACCTCATCTTCGTCTACGAGGACGATGGAGAGACCGCGGGCGGCAGCCGCGCCGCCATCTCGACGCAGGAGTTCTTCACGCGGCTCGGCCGCCGGCTGATCGGCGCCTTGGCCGAGGCGACGCCGGACGGGTACGTGTTTCGCGTCGATATGCGGCTGCGCCCGAACGGCGATTCGGGGCCGCTCGCGTGCAGCTTGGGCATGTTGGAGGAATACTTCTACGTCCAAGGACGTGAATGGGAGCGCTACGCCTGGATCAAGGGACGACTCGTGTCAGAGCAGGACAGCGACGCGGCGCGGCGTCTGTCGCAGCAACTCGATGCGCTCGTCAAGCCGTTCGTCTATCGACGCTATCTCGACTTCGGCGTGATCGAGGCGATTCGTTCGCTGCATCGGCAGATCCGCGAAGAAGCGCAGCGCCGTGCCACGATGCGGCCCGACAAGGCCGACGATATCAAGCTCGGGCGTGGCGGCATCCGCGAGATCGAGTTCAGCGCGCAAGTGTTTCAATTGATTCGCGGCGGCCAAGATTCGGGCTTTCGAATCCGGCCGACGCTCGCCGTGCTCCGGCATGCGGCCGCGCGCGGTCTGATCGCGCCGTCTGTGTGCGCGGAGCTTTCGGACGCTTATCGGTTCTTGCGCGAGCTCGAGCATCGGCTCCAGTATCGCAACGACGCGCAAACCCACGCGTTGCCGGTCGATGCCGAGGAGCGCGCGCGGCTTGCCGCGACGCTGGGCTTTGCCAACTTCGCCGGGCTCGCGGCCGTCTTGGACGGCCATCGCGAGCGCGTCGAGGCGCAATTCGATCAAATCTTCGCCGACAAGGCCGGCGCGCACGCCCAGGGCTCGGAGGGTAACGGCCAGCCGGCCGTGCACGCCGGCGAGATTTGGAACTGCGCGTTGGAGGACGAAGCGGCCGACGAACAATCGGTCGCGCGCTTGAGCGCGGCCGGCTTCGACGACGCGCAGCAGGTGCACGCGCGCTTGAGCGCGGTGCGCCGCTCGGCGCGCTACCAAGGTTTGCCGGAGCGCAACCGCGAACGTTTCGACAAGATCGCGGCGCGCGCGCTCGACGCCGTGGCGGCCATGGATGCGCCGGCCAAGCGCGCCGCCACGCTCGCTCGAATGATCGACCTGCTCGAGGCCGTGGGCCGCCGCGGCGCCTATCTCGCGCTGCTCAACGAATATCCGGCCGCGCTCGAACGCGTGCTCGACGTGCTCGCCCAGTCGCGTTGGGCCGCCGGCTATCTGATTCGCCACCCTCAGTTGCTCGACGAATTGCTCGACGACGAAGCGATCGGCAGCCCCTTCGACTGGCCGGAATTCCGGGCGTCGCTGCGTTCGCGCTTGGCCGCGGCCGACGGCGTCGAGCAGCAGATGGACTTGTTGCGCCACGCGCATCAGGCCGAAGTCTTTCGAATTTTGCTGATCGACCTCGCGGGCCGTCTGACGGTGGAGCAGGTCAGCGATCGCCTTTCGGAGTTGGCCGATTCGGTCCTCGACGTGACGATCGACGCGGTCTGGCAGCAGTTGCCGAAGCGCCATCGCGACGTGCCGCGCGTGGCGGTCATCGCTTACGGCAAGTTGGGCGGCAAAGAGCTCGGCTACGCGTCCGATCTCGATCTGATCTTTCTTTACGACGACCCGGACGACGCGGCCGCCGATATCTACTCGACTTTTACGCGCCGCCTCATTACCTGGCTGACGACGGCCACGGGAGCCGGGACGCTGTTCGATATCGACTTGCGGCTTCGGCCGAACGGCGAATCGGGCCTGCTCATTACCGATCTCGACGCGTTCCGGCGCTATCAATTGCGCGAAGGCGACGCGGCCAATACGGCTTGGGTCTGGGAGCATCAAGCGCTCACGCGCGCGCGCTTTTGCGCGGGCGATGCGCAGATCGGGCGCGCGTTCGAGGAGATTCGTCAGCGCGTGTTGACGACGCCTCGCGAAAGCGGACCGCTGGCGGCGGAGATCGTGTCGATGCGCGAGCGCGTCGCGGCGGGCCATCCGAACCGCAGCGAGCTGTTCGACGTCAAGCACGATCGCGGCGGGATGGTCGATATCGAATTCATCGTTCAATACTGGGTCCTGCTGCACGCCGCGCAGGACCCGGAACTGATCCGCAATACCGGCAACATCGCGCTGTTGCGCGAGGTGGCGCGCTTCGGGCTCATGAGTGCCGACGAAGCCGATGCGGTCGGCTCGGCTTATCGAACCTATCGGAAGCTGCAGCACCGGTTACGGCTCGACGGCATGGAAAAGGCCTGCGTGCCGCACGAGCGCGTCGCGCAAGAGCGAGAGACCGTGCTGGGACTCTGGCGGCGCGTATTCGGCTCGTGAGGCGGCTTCCCGCTAGGCAGCCAGCATTTCCTTGGCATGCCGGCGTGTCGTCGCCGTGATTTCGAGCCCGCCCAGCATACGGGCGACTTCCTCGATGCGGCTCGCGGGATCGAGCGCGACCACCGTCGAAAGCGTCGTGCCGCTCGCGGCCGAGGCCTTCGCGACTTGGAAATGGTGGTCGCCGCGCGCCGCGACTTGCGGCAAGTGCGTGACGCACAGGACTTGCCGGTCACGCCCGAGTTGGTGCAGCAAGCGGCCGACGACTTCGGCCACGCCGCCGCCGATGCCCGTATCGACCTCGTCGAAAATGAGCGTGGGCGTGAGGCTGGCAGCACTCGCGATCACGGCCAGGGCAAGGCTGATCCGAGCCAGTTCGCCGCCGGACGCGACTTTGGCCAGCGGCCGCAGCGGCACCCCGGCATGACCGGCGACGCGGAACTCGACCTGCTCGAGACCGTGGGCGCCGCCCTCCGCGAGCGGCACGAGCGCGACTTCGAAGCTGCCGCCGGCCATCGACAATTCCTGCATGCCGGTCGTAACCGCCGCGCCGAGCGCCTTGGCGGCCTTGGCGCGCGCCTTCGACAACTGCTTGGCTTCCGTCATGTAGGCCTGCCGCGTTTTCTCGACGGCTGCCGTCAGCGCATCGAGGTCGGCGGCCGCATCGAGCGCCGCCAGTTGCGCGCGGCGCGCCTCGTGCTCTTGCGGCAGCGTCTCCGGCTGCAAGCGGAACTTGCGGGCCAGCGAATGCAGGGCATCCAGACGCTGCTCCACTTGCGCGAGCCGATCGGGGTCGAGTTCGAGCCGCTGCGCATAGTGGGTCAGCGAGTAGGCGCCCTCGCGCAATTGAATCTCGGCCGGCTCCAGCGCGGCGAGCGCGTCGCCCAGTTGCGGATCGATTTCGGCCAGATCGCGCAGCTTCGATACGATCGAGCCGAGTTGGCCGATCATGGCTTCGTCCGCCTCCGAGAGGGCGTCGAGCGCGCCGCGCACCCCTTCGATCAAGTTGGCCGAGTGGGCGAGCCGCCGATGCTCGTTGCTGATTTCCTCCCACTCGCCCGGTTGAGGGGCGAGCTTGTCGAGCTCCGCGAGCTGCCACGCGAGCCGCTCGCGTTCGAGTTGGAGCTCGCGATCGCGGGACGTGGCGAGTTCGAGCGCTTGCTGGGCGTCGCGCCAGGCCCGATGGGCGCGCGTGACACCGGCCGCGATCGCCGTCAGCCCCGAATGCGTATCGAATAGCGTGCGCTGCGCGTCGGGCCGCATGAGCAGTTGATGCGCATGCTGGCCGTGAATGTCGACGAGCATCTCGCCCACCTCGCGCAACTGAGTGAGCGTGGCCGGCGTGCCGTTGATGAAGGCGCGCGAGCGCCCGTTCGCATCGACGACGCGGCGCAGCAGCACGCGGCTTTCGCCGGCCGGCTCCTCGCCGCCGAGCGCGTGCTCGTCGAGCCATTGGGTGACGTGCGCGCTGGCGTCGAATTCGGCGGTCAAATCGGCGCGCGTGGCGCCCGTGCGAACGACGTCGGCGTCCGCTCGCGCGCCGAGCGTGAGGGCGAGCGCATCGATGAGGATCGATTTGCCCGCGCCCGTTTCGCCGGAGAACACGGTAAAGCCGCGGTCGAATTCGAGGTCGAGCGCGGCGACGATGACGAAGTCGCGTATCGAGAGGTGGCGGAGCATGGGTATCGTATTAACGGCGTTTCGTGCAGGACCGGCAAGCGAAGCGGGCAACCGGGCTACGGCGCCGCGGCATCGCCCAGCTCGTCCGAAGGGTGCTCGTTCCAGTGGAGCTTTTGCCGCAACGTCGCATAGTAGCTGTAGCCGACGGGATGCAGGAAGGGCACCGTGTGCCGCGAGCGGCGCACCTCGATCGTGTCGTTCAGCTTGACGGCGGTGAACGACTGCATGTCGAAATTCACGTTCACGTCGCGCCCGCCGATGATCTGAATACTGACGTTGGAGCTGTCGGGCAGCACGATCGGCCGGTTCGACAGCGCGTGCGGGGCGATCGGCACGAGCACGACGCCTTGCAACTGCGGATGCAGTATCGGACCTTGCGACGATAGGGCATAGGCGGTCGAGCCGGTCGGCGTGGCGACGATGAGCCCGTCCGAGCGCTGGATGTACATGAACCGCCCGTCCACCGAGACGCGCAACTCGGCCATCCCAGAAAAGCCGCTGCGGTTCACGACGACGTCGTTGAACGCGAGCGCATGGTAGATGGGCTCGCCATCGCGCATGATGCGCGCCTCGAGCAGCGAGCGCTCCTCGCGCTCGAAACTGCCGGCGAGCATTTGCGAAATGCGCTGGCTCATCTCCGAGATCGGGATGTCGGTGATGAAGCCGAGGCGCCCTTGGTTCACGCCGATGAGCGGAGTGCGGTAGGGCGCGAGTTGCCGCCCTATCCCGAGCATCGTCCCGTCGCCGCCGAGCACGACGGCGACGTCGGCGCGCGCCCCGATCTCGGCGGGCGTCAGCGCGGGGTAGCCGGTCACGCCGATGTCGCGGGCGGTTTCGGCCTCGAACACGACGTGAAAGCCGCGTTTCTCGATGCAGGCGGCGAGCGCGGTCAGCGGCTCGCCGATGCCTGGCGTGTTGCTGCGCCCCACGAGGGCCACGGTCTTGAATTGGCTGCCAATTTCCATGCCGGCATTACACCATAGGTGGGTGTCGAAAAGAACCGTCGTCGTGGTTTGCCCTGGATCGGCGCCGCGACTTAGGCCGTCCGGTCCCAGCGATTTGTCGCTAGAATGGCGGTGTCCCGACAAGACGCCGGCGGCCAGGCGCGCCCGTCGCCGGCACGTGTCGCGTGTCGCCGGCATGCTCGTCGCGCCGGGCGCATGCGCACGCTCGAGCGCTTGCACGCGCTCGCCGGGGGGCGCGTTGTTTGGCTAAAATTTCGCGTCATGCTAGAACCCCGCGCACAAACTCTCCTCAAAACGCTGATCGAGCGCTATATCGCCGAAGGCCAGCCCGTCGGCTCGCGCACGTTGTCGCGCTATTCGGGGCTCGAGTTGAGTCCGGCGACGATCCGCAACGTCATGTCGGATCTGGAGGAGCTGGGGCTGGTCGCAAGCCCTCACACGTCGGCTGGGCGCATTCCCACCCCGCGCGGGTATCGGCTGTTCGTCGACACCATGCTGACCGTCGAACCGATCCAAGACGACGAAGCCGTCGAACGCGCCGTGCGCAAGACGTTGAAGCCGGGCGAGCCGCAGAAGGTCGTGGCGGCGGCGGCGAGCGTGCTGTCCAACCTTTCGCAGTTCGCGGGCGTCGTCATGACGCCGCGCCGCAGCCACGTCTTCAAGCAGATCGAGTTCATGCGCCTGTCGGACAAGCGCATCTTGCTGATCGTCGTGACGCCCGAGGGCGACGTGCAAAACCGCATGATGGCGACCCAGCGCGACTACTCGCCGTCGCAGCTGATCGAAGCGTCGAACTACATCAATGCGCATTTCGGTGGGCTCTCGTTCGACGAAGTGCGCCGGCGGCTGCGCGAGGAAATCGACCAATTGCGCGGCGACATGACGGCGCTGATGCATGCGGCCGTCACCGCGAGCACCGAGGAAAGCGACGAGAGCGAGACCGTGCTGATCTCGGGCGAGCGCAATCTGCTCGAAGTGGCGGACCTCTCGTCCGATATGGCGCGTTTGCGCAAGCTGTTCGACGTGTTCGACCAAAAGACGAGCCTCCTTCAATTGCTCGATGTCTCGAGCCACGCGGAAGGCGTGCAGATTTTCATCGGCGGCGAATCCACGCTCGTGCCGATCGAGCAGATGAGCGTCGTGACGGCGCCGTACGAGGTGAACGGCAAAATCGTCGGCACGCTCGGCGTGATCGGGCCGACGCGGATGGCGTACAACCGCGTGATTCCGATCGTCGATATCACCGCCCGCTTGCTCTCCACGGCGCTCAGCCAGCCTTGATTCGGCCCTGAGCTAGCGTCGAGCCAGCCTCGGAACTAGCCCTGAGCCGCGCGAGCCGCGGCGCGCATCTGTATCGTGCGCCCGTCACCTGGCCGGCGCCATTGGCCGGACGGCCGAACTGCCGGTGCCGGGGGCGCCGCTATAATGGCCCTCACGTCAACCCAAGCGGCGCGGGCCTCGTGCCGCGCTCAAGCTACGCCCACGGGCGCTCCCTATTGCTCATGCGTTTCGATCTCGAGTTGCCGTCGCAGCCCGCCGCCTCGCATCGCGTCGCGGTGCTGCTCATCAATCTCGGCACGCCCGACGCGCCGACGCCGCGCGCCGTGCGGCGCTATTTGGCCCAATTTCTGTCCGATCCGCGCGTCGTCGAGATTCCCGCGCTGCTGTGGCAGCCGCTGTTGCGCGCACTGATCTTGCCGCTGCGCGGCCGCTCGTCGGCGAGAAAATACGCGTCGGTTTGGATGCCCGAGGGCTCGCCGCTGCGCGTGCATACCGAAAAGCAAGTGGAGGCGGTGCGTCAGTTGCTGCATGCGAACGGCTACCGCGTCCTCGTCGATTACGCGATGCGCTACGGCACGCCCGGCATCGGCGCGATGCTGGGCCAACTCAAGCTGGCGGGCGCCGAGCGGGTCTTGCTGATGCCGATGTATCCGCAATATTCGTCCTCGACCACGGCAACGGCGTTCGATGCCGCGTTCGCGGCGTTGGCCCGTATGCGCAATCAGCTCGAAGTGCGTACCGTGCGCCACTATGCCGACCACCCGGCTTATATCGCGGCGCTAGCCGAGCAGGTGCGGCGGTACTGGGCGGCGCACGGTCAGCCCGATTTCGCGGCAGGCGACAAGCTCGTGTTGAGTTTTCACGGCGTGCCCAAGCGCACGCTGGATCTCGGCGATCCGTACCACGACCAATGCCGTACGACGGCCGCGCTCCTGATGGCGGCGCTGGGTCTCACGCCCACCGAATGTTTGATCACGTTCCAGTCGCGCTTCGGCCGGGCCGAGTGGCTGCAGCCCTATACGGCTCCCACGCTGCGCGAACTGGGCGCCGCGGGCGTACGCCGGGTGGACGTTTTTTGCCCCGGGTTCACGGCCGATTGCCTGGAAACGATCGAGGAGATAGGCCTCGAAGTGCGCGACGAGTTCTTGCATGCGGGCGGGAAAGAGTTTCATCGTATCGCCTGCCTCAATGCGTCTCAAGCGTGGATCTCGGCGCTCGGCGAAATCGTCGCGCAACAGTTGCAAGGCTGGCCGGTGCTCGAAGGCGTACCGGCGGGCGTCGCGGCATGAACGGGTGGAATGTGACCCGAGTCGCCGCTTCGCCGGGCGCGGGCAGGCTCGTTGCGTGCCTGCATGCCCGGGTGCCGGCTTCTTCTGTTTTCTTGGCAATGCCGCGATGAACTATAAGATCTCGACCGAACCCGGTGCGCGCATGCGTATCGACAAATGGCTCTGGGCTGCCCGGTTCTACAAAACCCGCTCGCTGGCCGCCGATGCCGTCGAAAAGGGGCGCGTGCGGATCGGCGGTGCGGCCGTGAAGCCGGCGAAAGAGGTCCGCGTCGGCGATCTAGTCGTGGTCGAGATCGAGCGAATCGTCTGGGAAGTCCAGGTATTGGGCGTGTGCGAGGTACGTGGGCCCGCGAGCGTCGCGCAAACGCTCTATGCCGAGACGGCCGAGAGCCGGGCCAAACGCGAGGTGGAAGCCGAGCGGCGCCGGACTTACCGGGAGCCGGCGGCCGCGCTGCAAGGACGGCCGACCAAACGCGACCGGCGCGTCATCGACAAGCTTTCGGGTGGGGAGTAAACAGCGAATCGAACGCCGCATGCGCGCCGCCGTATTCCGTCGTGCAGTCGGTCACGGCGCCGGATAGGCAGATGGTCGTGGTGCCCGCGACGAGTACCAGAGCGACCACCGCGATGGCAAAGGTCAGTTTCACGGTACTCCCTCACGCGGAGAAAGGGGTTACGGACGGAAGCGGTCGGATGGGGCAACGCGGCGTTTGCCGCCCGGCTTTTCCGGACGCGAAACGCATGAAGTCAGTTTAGGGCAAACCACGATGGCGCTCAACGGCGTTTTGACGGTTGGGCCGTAACCGGTGTTACCGTTCGTTTCCGTTTTTGCGCCGGCGGTGCAAAAAATGGGCGGGCAAGGGGTTGAAAGGCCTCGGGTCGCCCCCATTTCCCTCGCGACGCGCGATGGCAACGTCGTTTTTCGGCAACGGATCGGGCCAGCTCCAGTCCGTATTGCCCGGCGGCCCGCCAGATGCCGTTTGGGCCAGCCGTCGCATCGATTTCACTTTTTGGACGATTTTCAGCGACATGGAAAATACGCAAGACAATTCGGCCAGCCAGCAACCGCAATCTTCGGAAGAGGCCGCCCAACAAGGCGCGGCTGAGAACGTCGCGGCGCAAGAGCAGCCGGGCGCAGCCGCGGCGGGTTCCGACGCGCTCGGCGAGGCGCAGGCGAAGATCACGGAGCTGAACGAAAGCTACCTGCGCGCGAAGGCGGAGACCGAAAACGTGCGCCGCCGCGCCGCGGAGGACGTCACGAAGGCCCGCAAGTTCGCGATCGAAGGCTTCGCCGAACATCTGCTGCCCGTCTTGGACAGTCTCGAAGCCGCGCTGGCGGATACGTCCGGCGACGCGACGAAGCTGCGCGAAGGCGTCGAGTTGACGCTGCGCCAGCTCACGAGCGCGATGGAAAAGGGCCGCGTCGTGGCCGTCAACCCGGTGGGCGAAAAATTCGATCCGCACCGCCATCAGGCTATCTCGATGGTGCCGGCCGAGCAGGAGCCGAACACGGTCGTCTCCGTGCTGCAAAAAGGCTATGTGATTGCCGATCGCGTGCTGCGTCCCGCGCTCGTGACGGTTTCGCAGCCGAAGTAACCGGGCGCGCGCGGCTCGGCTGGGTAAGAAACCACGCTAGCGATGAGCGCGTCCGCCCTCGACGCCACCGGGCCGTCGATTTTCGGGATGCGGGAAGCCGCCGCTGGCCGCGCTAGACGCGGCGCGGGCAAAAAAATCGCCAAAAAGCGGTTTGCCGGTGCGGTGCGCGGTGTCGTGCGGGTCTTGAAAATGGCGTGTCGGCACACATGTTGAGTGCAGGTTTGAATTGAACGGGCGGTTGCGCAAATAGAGCGCCGTCTCGTCGAAGCGATCGAATATTTCGGAGATCAGGAAAAATGGGCAAGATTATCGGCATCGACCTCGGCACCACGAACTCGTGCGTGGCGCTGATGGAAGGCAACCAAGTGAAAGTGATCGAGAACTCGGAGGGCGCTCGTACGACCCCCTCGGTCATCGCCTACATGGACGACAACGAGATTCTGGTCGGCGCGCCGGCCAAGCGCCAGTCGGTAACGAACCCGAAGAACACGCTGTTCGCGGTCAAGCGCCTGATCGGCCGCCGCTTCGAGGAAAAGGAAGTCCAAAAAGACATCGGCCTCATGCCCTACAAGATCATGAAGGCCGACAACGGCGATGCCTGGGTCGAGGCGCATGGCCAGAAGCTCGCCCCGCCGCAAATCTCGGCGGAAGTGCTGCGCAAGATGAAGAAGACCGCCGAGGACTACCTCGGCGAGCCGGTCACGGAAGCCGTGATCACGGTGCCGGCGTACTTCAACGACAGTCAGCGCCAAGCGACGAAGGACGCGGGCCGGATCGCCGGTCTCGAAGTCAAGCGGATCATCAACGAGCCGACGGCGGCCGCGCTCGCATTCGGTTTGGACAAGGCTGAAAAGGGCGACCGCAAGATCGCCGTGTATGACCTCGGCGGCGGCACGTTCGACGTCTCGATCATCGAGATCGCCGACGTCGACGGCGAAATGCAGTTCGAGGTGCTGTCGACGAACGGCGATACGTTCCTCGGCGGCGAGGACTTCGACCAGCGCATCATCGATTACATCATCGGCGAGTTCAAGAAGGAGCAAGGCGTCGACCTGTCGAAGGATGTGCTCGCGCTGCAACGCCTGAAGGAAGCGGCCGAAAAGGCGAAGATCGAACTCTCGTCGAGCCAGCAGACCGAAATCAACCTGCCGTACATCACGGCGGACGCATCGGGTCCGAAGCACTTGAACCTGAAGATCACGCGCGCCAAGCTCGAAGCGCTCGTCGAAGAACTGATCACGCGGACGGTAGAGCCGTGCCGCATCGCGATCAAGGACGCCGGCGTGAAGGTCAGCGACATCGACGACGTGATTCTCGTCGGCGGTATGACGCGTATGCCGAAGGTGCAAGACACGGTCAAGGAGTTCTTCGGCAAGGAGCCGCGCCGTGACGTGAACCCGGACGAAGCCGTCGCCGTGGGCGCCGCGATCCAAGGGCAGGTGCTCTCGGGCGAGCGCAAGGACGTGCTGCTGCTCGACGTGACGCCGCTTTCGCTCGGCATCGAAACGCTCGGCGGCGTGATGACGAAGATGATCAACAAGAACACCACGATTCCGACGAAGCACTCGCAGGTGTATTCGACGGCGGACGATAACCAATCGGCCGTGACGATCAAGGTGTTCCAAGGCGAACGCGAGATGGCGGCCGGCAATAAGCTGCTCGGCGAGTTCAACCTCGAAGGCATTCCGCCCGCACCGCGCGGCGTGCCGCAAATCGAGGTGACGTTCGACATCGACGCGAACGGCATCTTGCACGTCGGCGCGAAGGACAAAGCGACCGGCAAGGAAAACAAGATCACCATCAAGGCGAATTCGGGCCTGTCCGAAGCCGAGATCGAGAAGATGGTGAAGGACGCCGAGGCGAACGCCGAGGAAGATCACCGTCTGCGCGAATTGGCCGATGCACGCAATCAAGGCGATGCGCTCGTGCACAGCACGAAGAAGGCGTTGACCGAATATGGCGATAAGATCGACGCTTCCGAAAAGGAAAAGATCGAGTCGGCCTTGAAGGATCTCGAGGAATCGCTCAAGAGCAGCTCGGCCGATAAGGCCGCGCTCGAAGCGAAGATCGAAGCGCTGGCCACGGCATCGCAAAAGCTCGGCGAAAAGATGTACGCCGACATGCAGGCTCAAGGCGCGGCGGGCGCGGCGGGCGCGGCGGCCGGCGGTGCGTCGGCCGGTGCGGCCGGTGCGAGCGCGGGTCAGGGCACGAGCAAGCCCGAGGACGACGTGGTCGACGCCGAGTTCAAGGAAGTGAAGAAGGACTGACCGACGGTTGCGTTCTCGCGCCGTGAAGCGGCCGGCGTTTCTTACGAAACGACCGGCCGAATCGACGCCTGGCGGGCCTTCGGGTTCTCCGGGCACATTTGTTTTATGGAGGGCGGGACGCTAGACCGGTGCAGCCGGTATGGCGGCGCCTGTCTAACGAGTCGCAAGACTCCACAGTTTGCGAAAGGAGCGGTCGCGCGACAACGCGCGAACCGGCGGTGAACCGATGGCGAAACGGGATTACTACGAGGTTCTGGGCGTTGCCAAGAATGCGAGCGACGACGAGATCAAGAAGGCGTATCGCAAGCTCGCGATGAAGTACCACCCCGACCGCAACCCCGACAACAAGAATTCCGAAGAGCGTTTCAAAGAGGTGAAGGAAGCCTATGAAATGCTCTCGGACGCGCAAAAGCGCGCGGCCTACGATCAGTACGGCCATGCCGGTGTCGATCCGAATATGGCGGGTGCCGCCGGCGCGCAGGGCTTCGGCGGCTTCGCGGATGCGTTCGGCGACATCTTCGGCGACATCTTCGGCCAAGCGGCCGGCGGCGCGGCGCGTGGGCGCGCGGGTCCGCAGGTCTATCGCGGCGCCGATCTGCGCTACAGCATGGAGATCACGCTCGAGCAAGCGGCGCACGGGTGCGAAACGCAAATTCGCGTGCCGAGCTGGGTGTCGTGCGAAATCTGCCATGGCTCGGGTGCCAAGCCCGGTACGAAGCCGGAAACGTGTCCGACCTGTAACGGTTCGGGCGCCGTGCGCATGTCGCAGGGCTTTTTCAGCATCCAGCAAACGTGTCCGAAGTGTCACGGCAGCGGCACCTACATTCCCGATCCGTGCTTGAACTGCCACGGTGCGGGCAAGGTAAAGGAAACGAAGACGCTCGAAGTCAAGATTCCGGCCGGGATCGACGACGGCATGCGCATCCGCTCGTCGGGCAACGGCGAGCCGGGTGTGAACGGCGGGCCCCCGGGCGACCTGTACGTCGAGATTCACATCAAGGCGCATACGGTGTTCGAGCGCGACG
This sequence comes from Trinickia dabaoshanensis, assembly GCF_002879885.1. Taxonomy (GTDB): domain Bacteria; phylum Pseudomonadota; class Gammaproteobacteria; order Burkholderiales; family Burkholderiaceae; genus Trinickia; species Trinickia dabaoshanensis. Next base: position 164,306 of record NZ_PNYA01000002.1, on the reverse strand, counting down.
GCGACGATCTGCACTGCCAGATGCCGATTCCGTTTACGACGGCGGCGCTCGGCGGCGAGATCGAGGTGCCGACGCTTGCGGGCCGCGCGACGTTCACGGTGCCCGAGGGCACGCAATCGGGCAAGACGTTCCGGTTGCGCGGCAAGGGCATCAAGGGCTTGCGCTCGAGCGTGCCGGGCGATTTGTACGTGCACGTGCAAGTCGAAACGCCGGTGAAGCTCACCGACACGCAACGAGATTTGCTCAAGCAGTTCGAGAAGGCGCTCGTGGAAGGCGGTTCGCGTCATAGCCCGCAAAGCAAGAGCTGGTTCGACCGGGTAAAGAGCTTTTTCGATTGATCGGCCGACGGGCCGATCGGCTGCGCGTTCGTCATGAGGTACCGGGCGGGCGCGCCGACGGATGGGTAGATGAAGGTAGAAGACCGCGGCGCGCCTTTCGTGCTGCTCGACGACTGCGAGGCGAGCGCGACGACGCCGGCGAGCCGGCTCTATACGGGCTTCGTGCGCGAGCACGTTTGCACGAATGCGCAAGCGCTCGATGAGGTTTGCGCCGAACTCGAGCGCGATATGCGCGGCGGCTTGCATGCCGTCGTGCTCGGCGATTACGAGTTCGGACGAGATCTCGAGTTCGCCCAGCGGCGGCTTTCGCTGTCCGCGGCGCGGCCGGTAATCCATTTCACGCAGCGTGGCGGCGACGCCCCGCTGCGTTTTTTGTTGTTCGCGCATTGCGAAAAGCGCTCGCGCGAGCAGGTCGATGCCTGGCTGGCGGCACTCGACAGCGGATCGTGCGCGGACGGTGGAAGTAGCGAGCCGCTGCCCCCGCCATCGGTCGCCGGTGCGGCCAATGTCGTGGAAAGCGTGACCTGCGACGAATTCGTGAGGGCGATCGCAGCCGTGCATGAAGCGTTGTGCGCCGGCGAGTCCTACCAAATCAATTACACGTATCGCCTCGGGTTCGACGCGTTCGGATCGCCCGTCGGGTTATACCGGCGCTTGCGCGAACGGCAGCCGGTGCGTTACGGCGCGTTGATCGCGTTGCCCGGCGATGAGTGGGTCCTGTCGTGCTCGCCCGAGCTTTTCGTCGAAAAGCTCGGAGCGCGCCTGCGCACGCGGCCGATGAAGGGGACGACGGCACGTGGTGCGTCGGCCGATGACGATGCGCGCGCAGCGGCGTTTTTGCGCTCGGATCCGAAGAATCGCGCGGAAAATCTGATGATCGTCGATCTGCTGCGCAACGACTTGTCGCGCGTGGCGAAGACCGGCTCGGTCCGCGTTCCCGCTTTGTTTTCGGTCGAACCGTATCCGTCGATTTGGGCTATGACGTCGACGATCGAAGCCGATTTGATCGAACGCACGTCGTTTGCGGACGTCCTGCGCGCGCTCTTTCCGTGCGGATCGATCACGGGTGCGCCGAAGCATCGGACGATGCAACTCATCGACGAGATTGAAACGACGCCGCGCGGACTCTATACGGGCATGATCGGCTGGATCGATCCGTCGCCGGCTGGCGGCTGCGGCGATTTCTGCCTATCCGTCGCGATCCGCACGCTCACGCTCGACGCGCCGGCCGATGCGGGCGCGACGCGGCGCGGAACCATGGGTGTCGGCGGCGGCATCGTGCTCGACAGCGTGGCGCTCGACGAATACGCCGAGTGCCGGCTCAAGGCGAAGTTCTTGACCGGCGCCGATCCCGGCCTGCAATTGTTCGAAACGATGTACGCCACGCGCGAGGATGGCGTTCGCTACCTAGAGCGGCATCTCGCCCGGCTCGGCGCAAGTGCCGCCGAACTCGACTTCGTGTTCGACGCGCCTGCGCTGCGCGAGCGTCTCGCCGCGCATTGCGCGAGCTTGCCGGCAGGCGTCGCGCACCGCGTGCGGCTCGCGTTGAGCAAGGGTGGCCAGTCCGACATCGCGGGCGGACCGCTCGCAGCGGTGCGCCGCCTTACCGACGCGCGGCACGCGAACGAGTCGCCAAACGATTCGCTTGCCCCGGTCGGGGTGGTGCTGGCGCCCGAGCACGGCTTCGCGGCAACGCGCTCGGACGCGTATCTGCTGCGTCATAAAACGACGTCGCGCGCCGACTACGACCGCGCATGGCGGCTCGCCGAGACCCTTGGCGGTTTCGATGCGCTGTTCTTCAACGAGCGTGGGGAATTGACCGAGGGCGGGCGTTCGAACGTGTTCGTCAAGCTGGACGGCGATTGGTACACGCCGCCGCTGTCGGCGGGACTGCTGCCCGGCGTGATGCGGCAAGTCTTACTCGACGATACGGCGATGGGTGCTCGCGAGCGAACGTTGACGCAAGCCGATCTCTTGCGCGCGCAAGAGATCGTCGTCTGCAATGCACTGCGCGGCGCCTTGCCTGCTCGAATCATCCGCAACGCATGAATCCGGCCTTCGGAACACGCGCCGCCCGATCGCTTGGACCGCGGCGGCGGGCGGATGCGACAGTTAAAAGACGTGCTCGGGGCCGGGGAACGAGCCGTCCTTGACGGCTTTCACGTAAGCCTCGATGGCGGCGCCGATGCTCGGGGCGCCCGCCATGAAATCCTTGACGAAGCGGGCCGGCTTGCCGGGAAAAATCCCGAGCATGTCCTGCAAAACGAGTACTTGGCCTGAGCACTCCACGCCGGCGCCGATGCCGATCGTTGGGATCGCGACGGCGTTCGTCACGTTCGTGGCGACGGCCGGCGGGATGGCTTCGAGCACGATCAATTGAGCGCCTGCGTTCTGCACGGCCAGCGCATCGCGCATCAACTGCTGCGCGCCTTCCTCCGTCTTGCCTTGCACTTTGAAGCCGCCGAACGCATGCACGGATTGCGGCGTGAGCCCCAAGTGCGCGCATACCGGTACCGAACGTTCGACGAGGAAACGGATCGTCTCGGCCAACCATTCGCCGCCTTCGAGCTTGACCATTTGGGCGCCCGCGCGCATCAGCTCGACCGAGCTCGCGAACGCATCGGCGGGCGTGCCATAGGTGCCGAACGGCAGGTCGGCGACAATGAGCCCGCGCGGTTGCGCGCGCGCGACGCATGCCGTGTGGTAGGCGATGTCGGCGAGCGTGACCGGCAGCGTCGTCGTTTGACCCTGCACGACGTTGCCGAGCGAATCGCCGATCAACTGCACGTCCACGCCGGCACGGTCGAGCAGCGAGGCGAAGCTTGCGTCATAGCAGGTCAGCATCGCGATTTTTTCGCCCGCTTGGCGCATCGCTTGCAGTTTCGGCACGGTGATCTTCGGCCGGTTGGATTCCTGCAAATAGGTCATCGAAAGTCTCGCATACGAAAAGAATGATGAGCGCGAGCGCGCTGCCGGAGCGGATATTAAAGCGCTTTGACGAAGCTTGCCTTGCGCCCGCGCATCGTCTCGATGTGCTCGAGCAGCAGGGCGAAATCCGCGTCGGATTCCAGCAGGTCGAGGTGCTCGGTATTGACGGTCAGCACCGGGCTCGCGTCGTAGTGATAGAAGAATTGGTCGTAAGCGTCGCCGAGCTCGCGCAGGTAAGTTTCGGTGATGCGCCCTTCGTCGGCGCGCGAGCGCTTTTGTACGCGAGCGAGCAACGTTGCGGGGCTCGCCTGCAATTGGATGACGAGGTCAGGAACGGGCGCATCGACAGGCGCTATACGCCCGGCCAGCCCTTCGTAAAGGCGCCACTCGTCGTCATCGAGGGTGAGGCGCGCGAAGATCGTACTTTTTTGCGGCAGAAAATCGGTGACGACGGCGCCGCCGCGCGCGAGCAGATCGGCCGTTTGACGGGCTTCTTCGGCCCGCTGCACGGCGAATTGCAACTCGGTATGCAATGCGTAGCGGGTCATGTCGCCGTAAAAGCGCGCGAGAAACGGGTTGGCCTCGGGCCGCTCGAGCAGCGGGCGCATCGGCCAGCGCTCGGCGAGTCGCTGTACGAGCGACGTTTTGCCCACGCCGATCGGACCTTCGACGGCGATGTAGCGATGCGGCGCGCGCAGATCGGGCGCTGTCACCGTGACGGGCGGCGCGTTCATCGACATCAGGACTTACCGCCGTGGCTTGCGGCGGACGCTTCCGCCTCGCTCGATGCGGCACGGCTCTTCGTGCATCCGCCCACGGCTTTCTTTGCCGCGTTCGCCAGTGCGTCGGCGACGGGACAGCAGCAGGTCTTCACTTTTTCGATGCGCTGATGGGCCACGCCGGGCAGCAATGCATCGGCGCGGCCATGGCCGGGAATGGCGATTTCCGGATCGATCTCGACGAGCGGCACGAGCACGAATGCGCGCTCGAACGCGCGCGGATGCGGGATGACGAGATCGGGCTCGTCCATGCGCGAATCGCCATACAGGACGATATCGATGTCGAGCGTGCGCGGCGCGTTGCGAAAGGGACGCTCGCGGCCGAAGTGATGTTCGACCCGATGACAGAGCGCGAGCAGCGCCGGAGCGCCCAGCGACGTTTCGAGCTTGACGACCAGATTGTAGTAATCGTCGCCGCCGGCATCGATGGGCGCGGTGCGGTACAGGCTCGATTTCGCGAGCACGGTGATGGCATGCTGCTGGGCGAGGCAGACGACCGCATCCTTCAGGGATTGGCGAGCATCCCCTAGGTTCGCGCCTAGACCGAGATAAGCAACCGTCATGGCATAGCTTCCTACGACTTCCTGACTCGACGTTCGGCGGCGTACCGCCGCCCGTTCAGTCCTCTTGCGAGCTCGGTGCGTCCACCGTATCGGCGTCCGCGCCTTCGCCGCCCTTGCGGCTGCGTCCACCGCGGCGGCGCCGCTTGCGCGGGCCGCGCTCGCGACCGCCTTGCGACAGCAGCGTCTCGCGTTCGGCGGGGGTGCCCTCTAGGAAGGACGTCCACCACGCGCCGATCGCGGGATCGAGCTCACCCGATTCGCACCGTAATAAGAGGAAATCATAACCCGCTCTAAATCTTTGGTGTTCGATGAGCTTCAGCGGGCTTCGACCGGAGCGTTTTTCCAGACGCGCCTGCAAGCCCCAGATCTCGCGCATATCGGCCGAGAAACGTTTGTGAATCGCAAGCTTCTCGGTTTGCATCTCGAGGACGTCGTCCATCGCGTGATGGATCGCGGGTACCGGAAACTCGCCGTTCGCTTCATATTGCTGCGCGCGCTGCTGCACGTCGTGCCAAAGCAGCGTCGCGAACAAAAATCCGGGCGATACGCCCTTGCCTGCCTTCACGCGCGCGTCGGTGCTATTGAGCGCCAGGGTGATGAACGACTCGCCATGCGGCTGCTCCAGCACGACGTCGAGCAGCGGCAGCAGGCCATGATGCAGGCCGTGTTTGCGCAGTTGCTTCAGGCACGCCAGCGCGTGGCCCGAGAGCAGCAGCTTGAGCATTTCGTCGAACAGACGCGCGGCCGGGACGTTGTGGATCAGATCGGCGAGCGGCTCGATCGGCGCGCGGGTGGCTTCTTCGATCTCGAACCCGAGCTTGGCCGCGAAGCGCACCACGCGCAGCATCCGGACCGGGTCCTCGCGATAGCGTGTGGCCGGGTCGCCGATCATCCGCAGCAAGCGCGCGCGGACGTCGCCCATGCCGTTGTGATAGTCGAGCACCGTCTGCGTGGCCGGGTCGTAGTACATCGCGTTGATCGTGAAGTCGCGCCGCGTCGCATCTTCGTGTTGCTCGCCCCAGACGTTGTCGCGCAGCACACGCCCGCTTGCGTCGACGGCGTGCGTGCGCCGATCGAGCTCGTCGCGGCGCAGGCGCTTGGGCGCGGCATCTTCGGCGGGGGCTTCCTTCGGGGCGCCCCCCGAGGGGGTTTCCTTCGGGGCGTCCACCAGGGCGCGGAAGGTGGAGACTTCGATGATCTCCTGCCCGAACTGCACGTGCACGATCTGAAAGCGCCGGCCGATCAGCCGCGCGCGCCGGAACAGGCGCTGCACTTGTTCGGGCGTGGCATCGGTCGCGACGTCGAAATCCTTCGGCGCGATACCGAGCAGCAAGTCGCGCACGGCGCCGCCCACGATGAACGCGCGGTAGCCGGCCTGCTGCAACGTGTCGGTCACCCGCACGGCGTTGCGCGAGATCAGCGACGGGTCGATGCCGTGGATGTCGGACGACAAAATGACCGGCACGTCGGGCCCGGACGCGCTCGCGCGCTTCTCGGGCCGCGCTTTCTTGCGGCGCGGCTTGGGTGCGGCTTCGCCGGCCGCTTGATTGGCGGCTTGGTCGGTCCAGACGGCCTCTTCGGCGAGGGAATCGTCCCTCGCGGTAGCGGCCGTATCCGTGTCTTGGCCGAGCAGCTTGCGGATGAGTTTCTTGATCACGACGGTTGGAAAAGATCGAGGATGCGCCAGCCCTTCGCTTGCGCATGCGCGCGCAGCGTGGCGTCGGGATTGGTCGCGATCGGATCGGTGACCTTCTCGAGCAGCGGGATGTCGTTGTGCGAATCGCTGTAAAAGTAGCTGTGTTCGAAGTCGGCCCAGCTCTTGCCGAGCGACGCGAGCCACGACTCCACGCGTACGATCTTGCCCTCGCGGTAGCTGGGGGTGCCCGTGCCGCGCCCCGTGAACGGCGAGTGCGGCTCGCCGTCGACGGTCTCGACTTCGCAGGCGATGAGCATCGGCACGCCGAACGCATCGGCGATCGGGCGCGTGATGAATTCGTTCGTCGCTGTAACGATGCAGCACAGGTCGCCCTTGTCCTGGTGCTCGCGCACGAGTTCGAACGCGACGGGCGTGAGGGCGGGCTTGATCACTTCGTGCATGAACTGCTCGTGCCATGCGGCGAGCTCCGCGCGCGAGCGATGGGCGAGCGGAGCGAGGATCGTCTCGAGATACGCGTGGATATCGAGCTGGCCGCGCTTGTAGTCGGCGTAGAAGCGGTCGATGTCACGCAGATAGGTTTCGGCATCGACAATGCCGAGCTTCACGATGAAGCGGCCCCATTCGTGGTCGCTGTCGGTCGGGATGAGCGTGTGATCGAGGTCGAAGAGTGCGAGGTTCGTCATGAGTGCGCATTTTACTTGAAGCGGCTCGGCGCGGCCGGCGAGCCTTCGGATGGGGCCTCGCCGGCCGGCAATGCGAGCATCGTGCGTAGCAACGGTAGCGTGATTGCGCGCTTTTGCTCGAGGGAGAAACGGTCGAGCGCGTCGAGCAATGCCATGAGGCTCGGCATGTCGCGCCGGAAGTGGGTGAGCAGATAGGCGGGCACGTCGTCGGCGAGCGCGATGCCGCGCTCCTTGGCCGCGTGCTTGAGCACGGCACTCTTGCGCTCGTCGGGTAGCGGGGCGAGGTGAAACACGAGGCCCCAGCCCAGGCGCGTGCGCAGATCCTCGCGCACGGCGAGACCGAGCGGCGCGGCGTTGCCGGCGGCGACGAGCGCGCTCGTCGGATGCGCGCGCACTTCGTTGAACAAGTTGAACAGCGCGATCTGCTGCGCGCCCGAGAGCTTGTCGCAATCGTCGACGGCATAGATCGCGATGTTCGGATCGAACGTGAATGCCGTCAAAGCGCTTTGCGGGCCGAGGAACGAGGCGCGGCCCGGCGCCGCGCTATGCACGAGCGCGGAGAGCAGATGGCTGCGGCCGCTGCCGCTGTCGCCCCAAACGTAGAACGTGCGGTCGGCGAGCGGGCCGGCCGCCAGCGCGCCCTCGAGTTCGGCAAGCCGCGCGACGAGTTCCGCGTTGGCCCCGGCGAAGAAGTTTTCGAACGTCGACGGCGGCGGCGTGCCGAGGTCGAGCGTCAATTGGCGATGCACAGTCACGATGTGAGAACGAGAAACGATCAATTCTTATAAAGCGTGCTCGCGAGATAGCCGCGCCGCACCTCGCGCAGCGCCGTCGACAAGATCGCGCTCACGGGCAGCGCGAGCAGCACCCCGAAAAAGCCGAACAACTGGCCGAAGGCGAGCAAGGCGAAGATGACCGCGAGCGGATGCAGGCCGATGCGCTCGCCGACGAGGCGCGGCGTGAGAAACAAGCTCTCGAGGATTTGCCCGATCCCGTAGACGACCGCCACGGCCACGAAGCCGTAGACGCTGCCGAACTGCAACAGCGCCGCGAGCAGCGCGAGCGCGAGGCCCGTCGCGAAACCGACATACGGGATGAATACGGCGAGCCCCGTGAAGATACCGACCGGCAGCGCGATCTCGAAGCCCGCGATCGTGAGCGCGATGCCGTAGAACGCGGCGAGCACCGCCATCACGAGCAACTGGCCGCGCAGATACTGCGAGAGCGTGCGATCCATCTCGACGGCCAGCTCGAGCGTCTTGGGCAGCCAGCGCCGCGGCACCATCGAGGCGAGGCGCGCGAGCATCGTATTCCAATCGTAGAGCAGGTAGTACAGCACGAGCGGCACCATGACGACGTCGCCCACCACGGTGATCATGACGTTGCCGCTCGTGCGCAGCGACTTCCAGGCCGCGAGCGCGACGGTTTGCGCGCTGCCTTCGAGCTGGTTGGTGAGTAAATCCCGCAGGCTCGAGAAATCGAAAATATCGCCGTAGCCCCATAGCGCGAGCTTCGGTTGCACCCAGTCGTGCAGATGCGAGATCAATCCCGGAATCTGCGCTTTCAACTCGGGCCCTTCCTTTTGCACGACCGCGAACACGAGCAGCGCGAGCAGCGAGACGATGATGGCGAACACGAGCATCATCAGGAGGGCCGCGATGCCGCGCGGCACGCGATGGCGTACGAGCCAGGCGACGCCGGGCTGGAGGATGTACGCGAGAATCGCGCCGAGCAGGAATGGCGTCAGGACGGGACTGAGCAGCCAGAGCAGGATGCCGAGGCCGAGCGCGACCGCGCCCCAGAAGAGGGCCTGACGTTGGTAGGGCGTGAGAATCGTTGAATTCTGCGACAAAGGCGTGTCCCGGTCTGCATCGGTTAAAATCGCATTTTACCGACCTTCTCGCTCTTCCCCATGAATCAACCGAAATCCGCTTCGGACGCCAACGCCGGCGCCCAGGGTCTGTCGTATCGCGACGCGGGCGTCGACATCGACGCAGGCGATGCGCTCGTCGACGCCATCAAGCCCTTCGCGAAAAAGACGATGCGCGAAGGCGTGCTAGCCGGTATCGGCGGGTTCGGCGCGCTGTTCGAGGTGCCGAAGAAGTACCGCGAGCCCGTGCTCGTCTCCGGTACCGACGGTGTCGGCACCAAGCTCAAGCTCGCCTTTCATCTGAACAAACACGATACGGTCGGCCAGGATCTCGTCGCGATGAGCGTGAACGATATCCTCGTGCAAGGCGCCGAGCCGCTGTTCTTCCTCGATTACTTCGCCTGCGGCAAGCTCGACGTCGGCACGGCCGCCACGGTCGTGAAGGGCATCGCGCAAGGCTGCGAGCTGGCCGGCTGCGCGCTGATCGGCGGTGAGACGGCTGAAATGCCGGGCATGTATCCCGACGGCGAATACGATCTCGCGGGCTTCGCCGTGGGTGCCGTCGAAAAGAGCAAGATCATCGATGGGGCCGCGATCGCCCCGGGCGACGTCGTACTCGGTTTGGCCTCGAGCGGGATTCATTCGAACGGGTTTTCGCTCGTGCGCAAGATCATCGAGCGCGCCAACCCCGATCTGTCCGCGGATTTTCATGGCCGCTCGCTCGCCGATGCGCTGATGGCGCCGACGCGCATCTACGTGAAGCCGCTGCTCGCGCTGATGCAAAAGATCACCGTGAAGGGCATGGCCCACATCACGGGTGGCGGCTTGGTCGAGAACGTTCCGCGCGTGTTGCGCGAGGGGCTGACCGCCGAGCTGCAAGCTTCGGCGTGGCCGATGCCGCCCCTGTTCACGTGGCTGCAGCAGCACGGCGGTGTCGCCGATGCCGAAATGCACCGCGTCTTCAACTGCGGGATCGGCATGGCCGTGATCGTGGCGGCCGATGCGGCCGACGAGGCTGTGCGCGAATTGACGGCGGCCGGCGAGCAAGTGTGGAAGATCGGCACCGTGCGCGCTAGCAAGGACGGCGAGGCTCAGACGGTGGTGGTCTGAGGTATAGCAAAGCCGCGTTGCCGGCGAAGAAGTGCAAAAAACCGCTTGGTATCGAGTATGGAGCCAGGCGGTTTTTTTATGGCCGTTCGTTTTGTGCGATGACGGCCTCGAGCGCGCGCACCGCCTCTTCGGTCGCATCCGGCGCGCAGCAATCGATGACGATCCGCTCGGGCATCGAACGCAGCCAGGTGAGTTGCCGCTTGCAGAGCTGGCGCGTGGCGAAAACGCCTTTGTCGCGCATCGTCGCATAGTCGATCGCGCCGTCCAGATACTCCCATGCCTGCCGGTAGCCGACACAGCGCATCGACGGCAGATTCGGATCCAGATCGCCGCGCGCGCGCAGGCCCCGCACTTCGTCGATGAAACCCGCGGCGAGCATCGCGTCGAAGCGCTGTTCGATGCGCGCGTGCAGCACGGCCCGGTCGCTCGGCTCCAACGCAATCGGCACGAACCGGTACGGCGTCGATTCGTCCTTGCGCTCCGGCGCGGCCAGCAAAACGGACATCGGCTGTCCCGTCAGCATGAACACTTCGAGCGCGCGTTGGATGCGCTGCGCGTCGTTCGGCGCGAGGCGCGAGGCCGTGGCCGCATCGACGCCGGCGAGCCGGGCATGCAGCGCGGGCCAGCCATCGCGCGCGGCATCGGCTTCCAGCGTCGCGCGCACCTCGGCATCGGCGCTCGGCAAGTCGTTCAGGCCCTGTGTCAGTGCCTTGTAGTACAGCATCGTGCCGCCGACGAGCAACGGCGCGTGGCCGCGCGCCAGGATTTCTCCAATCGCGTGCAGCGCGTCGGCACGGAAATCCGCGGCCGAGTACGCTTCGGTCGGATCGCGCACGTCGATCAAATGGTGGGGCACGCCCGCGCGCTCGGCGAGCGTCGGCTTGGCCGTGCCGATGTCCATGCCACGGTAGACGAGCGCCGAATCGACACTGACGATTTCCGTAGCATGCCTAGCCGCGAAGGCGAGGGCCGCGGCGGTCTTGCCCGATGCCGTCGGGCCGAGCAGGCAAGCGACCGCGATGCGATGAGACTCGTTCACGCGTTTATTGCCCGCGCAAGAAAAGACGGTCGAGATCGCCGAGCGTCAGTTGATACCAAGTCGGCCGGCCGTGATTGCACTGATCGGCGCGTTCGGTCGCCTCCATCTGGCGCAGCAGGGCATTCATCTCATCGAGCGTGAGGCGCCGGTTGGCGCGCACCGCATGATGGCACGCCAGCGTGCCGAGCAACTCGTGCTGATGCTCGGTCAGCACGCGCGAGCCGCCGTATGCGTGCAAATCGGCCAGCACCGCGCGCGCGAGCGCGGGCAGATCGGCATCCTTGAGCAGCGCCGGCACGGCACGGATCGCGAGCGTCGTGGGCGAGAGCGCGGCCAGATCGAAGCCGAGCGTATCGAGCGCGTCGCGTTCTTCCTCCACGGTGCCGATCTCGACCGCATCGGCCGTCATCGAGACAGGGATCAAGAGCGGCTGCACGGCGATCGTCCGCTCGGCCAGCGCGCGCTTGAATTGCTCGTAGAGGATCCGTTCGTGCGCGGCATGCATATCGACGATGACGAGCCCACGCGCGTTTTGCGCGAGCACGTAGACGCCATGGATCTGACCGATGGCAAAGCCGAGCGGATGATCGAGATCGGCGGCCATCGGAGCGGGACTCGCCGCGAATCCGCCTGCCGCGGCGGGTGCCGCGCCATCGCGCATTTCGAATGCGCTCGTGCTCTCGTGCTTGCCGTCCTCGGGGCGTGCACCGTCCTTGCGGCCGAACAACGCGTCGTAAAGCGCGAGCGGTTGCGCAACCGGCAGCGTGCCCTGGACCATGCGTGAATCGCGCATCCAGGTCGTACCGCCGCGGCTGGCCGCGGCAATCGACGCGCCGCCCGGCAGCGCGCCGGTGGCGGCGCCGTCTTGCGCGATGGGCAGCGGCTCGATTTGCGCCGCGTGACCGAGCGCCGTCGTTTCGGGCGAAGCGCCGGCGTGCCGCGCGAGCGCCCGCTGCAACGCGTGGAATACGAACTGATGAATCGAGCGCGAATCGCGGAAACGCACTTCGATCTTCGAGGGGTGCACGTTGACGTCGACGGCTTCCGGCGGCAGATCGAGGAAGAGCACATACGACGGATAGCGGTCGCCGTGCAGCACGTCTTCGTAAGCTGCGCGCACCGCGTGCGTGAGCAGCTTGTCGCGCACGAAGCGGCCGTTGACGAAGAAATATTGCTGGTCGGCGCGCCCGCGGCTGGCCGTGGGCAGCCCCGCGCAACCGTACAGCGCGATCTGTCCGGCGTCGTGCTCGAGCGGCAGATGCGCGGTGGCAAACGCCTCGCCGAGGATTTTCGATACCCGCGCGGGCGGCTCGCTCGCGTTCCAGTGTTCGAGCGCGCGGCCGTTGTGCATGACCGAGATCGTCACGTCGGGCCGTGCGAGCGCCGCGCGACGGATCATTTCGACGCAATGGCCGAGCTCGGTCTGCTCGCTTTTGAGGAACTTTCTGCGCGCCGGCGTGTTGAAGTAAAGCTCGCGCACTTCGATCGTCGTGCCCACGCCGCCTGCGGCTGGGGCCAGTACGCCCGTTTGCGCGTCGATGCGCGTCGCATGCGGCGCGTCGGGCGTGCGGCTCGTGATGAACATCTCGGCCACGGAGGCGATCGAGGCCAACGCCTCGCCGCGAAACCCGAGCGTGGCGACGGCTTCGAGTTCGGCGAGCGAGCGGATTTTACTCGTCGCGTGGCGCATCAGCGCGAGCGGCAGCTCGCCGGGCGGGATGCCGCAGCCGTCGTCGGTGATCGAAATGCGTTTGACGCCGCCCGCATCGAGCATGATCCGCAACGTCTTGGCGCCGGCGTCCAGTGCGTTTTCGAGCAATTCCTTGACGACCGATGCGGGACGCTCGACCACCTCGCCCGCGGCGATTTGGCTGATGAGCTGATCGGGTAGGGCGGCGATCGCGCGGCGCACCGGCGCAATCGGCGCCGCGGCGCGCTCATTCGCGGCCGGCGATTCGGGGAATTGGGACATGGCGCCATTATAGCGATTTGCCATCGGCCGATTTCCGCGGTGGGCAAGGCTTGCCACGCCGTTTCGAGACCGGCCGCGCGGTTTCTGTATCATGGCGCGAGGGTGTCGGCGCTTGCTCGCGGGAAGCGAGTTCGACCGTGCGACGCTTCGCTCGTTTTGACCTTTAGGAAGGATTGCCTTTGGACACGCTGCTTCATTTCGTCGCCTTGATTCTGCACATCGACAAGTTTCTCGGCGATTTCGTCCATCAATACGGCGCTTGGGTCTATGCCGTATTGTTCCTGATCGTCTTTTGCGAGACGGGGTTGGTCGTATTGCCGTTTTTGCCCGGCGATTCGTTGCTGTTCATCGGCGGGGCGTTCTGCGCGACGGGCGAGATGAGCTTGCCGTCGCTGATCGCGCTGCTGCTCGTGGCGTCCATCGGCGGCAATAGTCTCAATTACTTGATCGGCCGGGCGATCGGGCCGAAGGTGTTCAACACGCACATCCCGATCTTGGAGCGCTTTCTCGATCGCGCCGCGCTGCAAAAGACGCACAACTTCTACGAGCGCCATGGCGGCAAGACGATCGTGCTCGCGCGCTTCATTCCGGTCGTGCGTACGTTCGCACCGTTCGTCGCCGGCGTCTCGGACATGCGCATGGGCCGGTTCCAATTCTTCAATGTGACCGGGGCCGCGCTGTGGGTGCTGTTGCTCGTGCTGGCGGGGTACTTCTTCGGCAATATCCCGTTCATTCGCCAGTACTTGAACTTGATCGTGCTCGTGGGTGTGGGCGCGGCGATCGTGCCCGTGGCGCTGGCCGCGGCGTACAAGCTCTTGCGCAAGAAGTCGTCGGGCCACATCGCATCGAACGGCGGCAGCCGTTGAGCGAGCGGGCGGGCGCCGGTTGTCCGGGGGAAGGCGCCACCGAAAAGCGGTTCATAACGAGGTAGCGAGGTAACGAGGAGGGGGAGTCATGCAAGGTCCGACTAGCGACGTTCGCCTCATACCGGCCGAACTCGACGCGTTGCGGCCCACGCAAATCACCGTGGGCTATCACGAGGTCGAGCTCAAGCGCACGCATTGGAAGTCGCTCGATAAGAAGGCCCGCGCACAGGCGATTTCCACGCACTGGTTCCCGGCCGTATTGGGTCCGGGCCAACAGTACTTCGTCGTCGATCACCACCACCTCGGTTTGGCGCTCATCGAGGAGGGCGAGCGCCGCGTGCAGATGATCGTGCTGCGCGATCTATCTTGGTTGGACCCGGTTATCTTCTGGCGCATGATGGAGCACTTCCAGTGGGTGCATCCGTTCGGCCCCGACGACACACGGCACGATTACGACCGGTTGCCGAGCCGTTTGACCGAACTCGTCGACGACCCTTATCGCAGCTTGGCGGGCGAGCTGCGCCGCGTCGGCGGCTTTGCCAAGGACACGACGCCGTTCAGCGAGTTCTTATGGGCGGATTATCTGCGCCCGCGGATTGCCGAGAAGCGCATTCGCAAAAACTTCGACAAGGCCCTCGACGCGGCGCTCGCCTGTGCGCACGACGCCGAGGCTCGCTACTTGCCGGGCTGGTCGGGCGCGAGCACGGTCCGGTAATCCGACGTTCGATGCCATGACGATCGATACGGGGCACGCCGCGGCGGCGCATCTGCAAGACCCGTCGGAATATGCGCGGCCCGGCGCGCGCAAACCGCCGGCGCAGCGCGTCCTGAAGGATGTGCTCGCGGGGATGTCGATCGCCGGCTTGCTGCTGCCCGAAGCCGTCGCTTATGCCGGCATCGCCAACATGCCGCCGCAGGCGGGCCTCGTCGCGCTGCTCGCCGGTCTGACCGTCTATGCTCTGCTCGGGCGCAGCCGGTTCGCCATCGTCTCCTCCACGTCCTCGTCCGCGGCGGTGCTGGCGGCCACGGTCAACGCGCAAGCGGGCGGCGGCGCGGCGCAACTGGCTTATGCCGCCGCGCTCGTCGCGGCGACGGGCTTTTTGTTCGCGCTGGCGGGCTTCGCGCGCTTGGGTGGCATGTCCGATTTCGTCGCCAAGCCGGTGCTGCGCGGGTTCGCGTTCGGGCTCGCGTTCACGATCGTCGTCAAACAGTTGCCGAGCATCCTCGGCGTATCGTCGCATTACGGCGACGTGCCGCGCATGGCTTTCGATCTCGCGCGGCAGGCGCTCGCGTGGAACGTCCACAGCGTTGCCTTGGGCGGCGCAGCGCTCGCGATCTTGTTCGCGCTCGGCCGGCGCGCGCGGATTCCGGCGACGCTCGTGGTCATCGTGCTCGGCATCGGTGCCGGGTATTTCATCGATTGGCATCGGTGGGGCATCGCCGTCGTCGGCGCGATCGACGTGCGGGACGTACACGTCGGGCTGCCCGCATTCGCGCGAACGCAGTGGGTTCAAACGGCCGAACTCGCGTTCGCGCTGATGCTCATTCTCTACGCGGAGTCGTACGGGTCGATTCGCAGTTTCGCGCTCAAGCACGGCGACGAGATGTCGGCCAATCGCGATCTCGTCGCGCTCGGCGGCGCCAACGTCGTGTCGGGTCTGTTGCAAGGCATGCCCGTCGGCGCGGGCTACTCGGCCACGTCGGCCAACGAGGCGGCGGGCGCGCAGACGCGTTGGGCCGGGCTCGTCGCGGCGATCGTCGTCGGGCTCATCGTCGCCTTCTTGCGGCCCGAGCTCGCCCGCATTCCGGAGCCCGTGCTCGCGGCCATCGTCATCTATGCCGTGAGCCATTCGCTGCATCCCGACGCGTTTCGCCCCTACTGGGTCTGGCGTCGCGACCGGCTCACCGCGATTGCCGCATTGGCCGGCGTGCTCGTGCTCGGCGTGCTGCACGGCTTGTTGGTCGCGATCGGCGTGAGCTTGCTGCTGACGCTGCGCGATTTTTCCGAGCCGATGGTGAGCGTACTCGGGCGCTTGCGCGACAGCCACGATTTCGTCGATCTATCGACGCATGCGGATGCCCGCCCTGTCGACAGCATCATGATCTTGCGACCGGAGGCGCCGCTCTTTTTCGCGAACGCCGACCGCGTGCTCAGCGAGGTGCGCAAGCTCATCGCCGCGCAAGCGAGCACGCCCGCGACGGTCATGCTCAGCTTGGAGGAGACGCCCGACGTCGACGGCACGGCGATCGAGGCGCTGCGCATCTTCGCCGCGGAATTGCGCGCGCATGGGCAGCGGCTCCTGCTCGTGCGCTTGAAACCGCGCGTGCTCGAGGTGCTGAGCCGGGCGGCCGATGAAACATTGCCGCGCGACGCGCTTCACGAACTCAGCGTGGACGAGTGCGTGCAATCGGTGCTGGCGCCGTAGCGGCAAGGCAGGCCCGCGCTTGAAGCTCGGGATAGCCCGGCGATGGCCGCGATGCACGTCGAAGCGATTTTCATCGCGGCGACGAAACTGTAAAAGCGCATAGGCACTGTTTGTGCGGCGCGCAAGCGTCGATGATGGGCATCGCATGCATCGCAGCGGCGCCCTTGCCGCCGCTGCCCCGTCATCCAAGCCAAGGAGCCCCGCTCATGAAAGCCGTCGCCTACTTCCGTAATTTGCCGATCGACGATCCCGAATCGCTGGTGGACGTGCAATTGCCCGATCCGCAGCCCGGTCCACGCGATTTGCTGGTCGAGGTGCGGGCCGTCTCGGTCAATCCGGTCGATACGAAGATACGCGGGGGTGTCGCCCCGGAGCCGGGACAGCCGAAAGTCATCGGCTGGGATGCCGCCGGTGTCGTGCGCGCGGCCGGGGCCGGCGTGACGCTGTTTCGGCCCGGCGACAAGGTCTGGTACGCGGGCTCGCTCACGCGCGCCGGCACGAACAGTGAACTGCATGTGGTCGACGAGCGCATCGTCGGCCGCATGCCGGTATCGCTCGACTTCGCCCACGCCGCCGCGTTGCCGCTGACGACGATCACCGCTTGGGAGCTGCTGTTCGATCGATTGCGGGTTCCGGAAGGCGCCGGGCCGGCGGGCCGGTCGCTGCTCGTGATCGGCGCGGCGGGCGGCGTGGGTTCGATTCTCGTGCAGCTTGCGCGCCAACTCACGGGACTGACCGTCATCGGTACGGCCTCGCGGCCCGAAACCGCCAAGTGGGTCAGCGAGCTCGGGGCGCATCACGTCATCGACCACACCAAGCCGCTGGCCGAGGAACTCGCGCGCATCGGCGTGGGCACGGTCGATCACATCGCGAGCCTTACACACACCGACGCGCATTTCCCGCAAATCGTCGAGGCGATCAAGCCGCAGGGCAGCGTCGCGCTCATCGACGATCCGAGCCTCATCGACGTTCGCCAGCTCAAACGCAAGAGCGTCTCGCTGCATTGGGAGTTCATGTTCACGCGCTCGATGTTCGATACGCCGGATCAAATCGCGCAGCACGAACTGCTCGATCGCGCGGCGGCGCTGATCGATGCCGGCACGCTGCGTACGACGTTGAGCGATCATTTCGGAAAAATCGATGCGGCGAACCTCAAGCGGGCGCACGCGCTGATCGAGAGCGGCCGCGCGCGCGGCAAGATCGTGCTCGAGGGATTCTGATTGAGATAGGACGTGTGGCGAGCGAAGCGGGGCAGGCGGTGCGGCTGCCCCGCTTTCGCTTTAGGGCAGCGAAATGGTCAGGTTGGCCGATTGCGCTTCAGGCAGGATCAGTTGCGAGTACGGCGCGAGCGCGCGCATCGTGGAGCCTCGCAAGTAGGTATTGAGGCTGAAATACGCGCCGAGCGCGACGAGCGCGAAGACGGCGCCGATCGTCCACAGCGGCAATTCGTGCTTGAGCCGGTGTGCGATCTGATCGGGTAGCGTCCAATGCGGCGCGAACGGGGCGCGCTTGCCCTTCATTTGGGCGATCTCGTCGCCGAGCCGGCCCGTCAAATAAGAGAGCTTCTCGGGTCCTTCGAGCAAGTACTTGCCTTGGAAGCCCAGCAGCAGGCACAGATGGAAAACCTCGAGCGATTGCAGGCGTGCCGCGCCTTGCGCCCGGCACGATTCGAGCAGCTCGAAGAATTTCTCTCCGGCCAACTGTTCGCCGAACAAAACGAGCTGCAGCGGCCGGCGCTCCCACTCGGCGCGGATCTTGAATCCCGAGGCGAGCACCGCTTCGTCGATCGCCGCGCAAAACGCGAACTTCGAGGCGTAGATGTCGTCGGCCGGCGCATTGAGCTTTTTCGCGCCGCGTTCGAAATCGGCGAGGAACGCCTGCACGCGAGCGCTGAACTCGCCCGCATCGTCGGGTTCGCGTCCTTGCTTGAGCAAAAACACCATGAAAAAGCCGTCGTACAGCAAGTCGCGCAACGAGCGTGCTTGGACGTTCGCCTCGGTCGAGGCCGAGGGCGGCGCGGACGACGGCGCATTGGCGCCGAACAGCGAAGGCATTTGACTCATGACGTGACCGCGATAAGTTCGAGTTTGAGGTCGTTGATGCCGGACGGCGCATAGATCATCGCCGATTGTGCCTGCAGCATTCGGTCGTAGAGGCTACTGCGAGATTCGAACGCGAAATAGCAAGCGCCGGGACGCACCGGTACGGCCGGCGGCACTTGCGGCGTGTAGACGAGCCGCACGCCCGGCATCGCCGAAAGCACGAGCTTGTCCACGTCGTCGGGCGCGCCCACTTTGAAGCGGGCCGGTACGGCTTCGACGAGTTCGACGGCGGGCATGTCGGCCGAGACGGCCAGAAAGAACGTGGTCTTTTCGTCGATCTTGCCCGAATCGAGCCGGCCCACGTGGAACGACGGACGCACCTCGTCGAGCGCGATCGCGAAGTAGCGCGTGGAAATGACGGTTTCGAGCAGATCGCGCACCATCGTATCGAGCAGCGCGAAGCCCGCGCCGGGATCGTCGTGCCGATAGGCCGGCAATTCGGCCAGCGTATAGCGCTTGGAAAACGTCATCAACTGTCCGGCCAAGCGCAGCAACTCTTGGAACAGGCGCTCGGGGTGCAGCGTGGGCTGCTGCAGCAAATGCACGAGCGAGGCGACGGCGCCGTTGGCCGTGTGCAGCAGCCAAAACGAGGCGATGTCGCCCGAGCGGAATTCGATGATGTTTTTCGTCGGCTCGCGGTGGAAGCCGTACAGCGCGCTCACTTTCGCTTGCAGTGCGTCGATCAGTTGACGAAGGCGCTGGTGGAGAATGGGCGATGCCTCCACGGCCAAACACGGCGGCACGAACGACTCGTCGATCTCGAACCCCGAGGTGGCCGTGCGCCGCAGCCGTGCGAGCGGCACGGCGTGCAATTGCGCGCGCGGCTCGGTATGGCTGATCAGCTTCACGCGCGTCTTGAGGAACGTCAGGTTGGCCACCGCCGCATCGGTGAATTGATCGGGAACGCTCGCTTGCTTGGACGCGTAGCGCGACACGAAGGCGTCCGTCGATTCGTCGGCGCAGTTGCCGCCCGTCTCGCGCAGCGGATGCAGCGCGAGATAGAACATGAACTCGCCGACGCCCTCGGGCAGCGTGTCGAGCGCGATCGGCTGCGGCAGTTCGTCGGCCAGCGGGGCCGAGAAGAGCGTGCCGTCTGGAAACACGAGAGAGAGTTCGGACAGACGCAGCAGATTGTTCGCCAATGCGTCGGCGTCGAACCGCACGCTGCGCAAGCCCCAGTTGAAGGGCTGAATGGCGCGTATCGATTCGAACACCCGCGCCTCGTGATAGGCGTCTTGTTGTTGGAAATGCTGGGGCCGCAGAAAGAGCCCCTCGCCCCAAAGCAATTTCGCCGAATAACTCATCTCGATTTCACTATCAGGTTTTCATAAATTGCACGTGGCCGCCGCGACAGGCGTTGGACTCGCCGCACAACGGGTCTTTGACCGGTTCCCTAGCCGCAACTGACGGACGAAAGCAGATTGAGCGCTTGCATCGGCAATTGCGGATCGGGCGAGATGACTGCGCCGCTCGTGACGGTCATCGCGCAGTTGTGAAGGCCGATCATTATGCCGGATTTCTCGGATTTAGCTGGGTCGAAGGCGAATTTCCAACGCTGCAGGGCCGGGTCGCGAAACAATGCGACGACGCCGAACGCTTGCGCTTCGCGCGTCACCTTTTCGGTCATTTGGTAATGCTGTCCGGGAATGAGCGTGACCTCACGGACGCTGAGCAAATCGGCCCCGAGCGTGCTTTTCTCCTTGGCGGGATCGGTGAACGTATCGAACGGCGCCTGCTGGAACGAGGTGGGGTCCTTCAACGCATAAAGCCGCACGACGAGCGCGAGCGGATGGTTGTCGGTGGCCGCGTTCAGGTTGTTCGCGGCGGCAAGCGTGAGCGGGATATCGCGCGGCGGCTTCTGCGAATCGGGCACCGGCGGTTTGCCGATACCGGCGGCTTGCAGCGCCGTGGAAGCCGCGGCGCCGAGCACCGAAACGCCGGCGGCGCAGCCGCCCAATAACGCGCACACGGCAAGCGGCCATGCGAGGCGCGACCAAAAATGAAATCCGCGAACTTTACGACCCACGCCGGCACCCCGTGCAAGTTGAAGCATTTTTCCATTCAACCGCGTTCGAGTGGCGGTTGGCAATCCGACGCTGCCAAGGCGATCGGTTGTGACGTACAAGTTTGTCTATCTCGAATCCGCCGGAATACAAGGGGCGGAAATTTTTTCCACTTCACATTTCTTAACGTATTGGATTCGGAAATTATTTCGACATCCTCAATCGATCTATCTGGGATATTGCCCCGTATTCAAAGCCAGAGGAATCTCATTTGGTGCGGCCTAGTTGAATTATCGAAAATTGGCCGGTACTATACGCGCGCACTCGCCGCAAAGCAAAGTTGCGGTTTCCCTCCCGAGAATTAATAAGCTGCCTGGCAGTAAGTAAGAATGATGAAACAACGACTTTCTCAATTTTCCGCGGCGGTGCTCGTGTGCGCCGCGCTGGTCGGCTGCGCGACGCAAAATTCCGGTGCGCCCGCATCGCCCGAAGCGTTCAACAAAGCGCTTTCCGACGCCGATGCCGTGGCCAAGGGCGGCGATCAGTCGCGCGCACTCGCGCTCTACGATCAACTGACGAAGATGGATCCGACGCGCGAGGAGCCATGGTCGCGCATCGCCCAGATCCAATTCCAACAAGCGCATTACGGCCAGGCCATCGTGGCGGCGCAAGAAGCGCTGTCGCGCGATCAAAGCGATCGCGACGCGAAGAGCGTGCTGGCGGTGAGCGGTCTGCGCGTCGCGACGGAGTCGCTCGGCCAGTTGCGGCAGGATGCGGCGCTCGCCGGCGATGCGAAGTCGGACGCCGCGGTGCTCGCTCACCAACTGCGCGACACCCTCGGCGAAAGCACGTTGTTCCCCGAGGAAGTCGAGAAGAAGTCCGTCGCGAAGAAGCGCCGCTATGTGCGCCGCCCCGTCGCTGCGGCCCAAAAGCCCGCGGACAAAGCCGCCGAGAGCGATGCGGCCGTGCCGCCGCCGAGCGCGCCGCCGGCCAAGAGTGCCGCACCGGCTCAGCCCGCCAAGAGCGGCGGTGCATCCGATCCCTTCAGTGCGCTTCGCTGATCGGCCCTTTTTGACCTAGTCGCTTCGGGGAGTCATCGATGGCGAAGAAAGAAAGCATCCAAAAACGTCTGCAAAAAGTGCGGCCGCCGCGCGTGCAGCTGACCTATGAAGTCGAGCGCGGCGACGCGATCGAGGTCAAGGAACTGCCGTTCGTCGTGGGGGTCGTGGCAGACCTCGGCGGGCAGTCGGAGATCGAACAACCGAAGCTGCGCGACCGCAAGTTCGTCAGCATCGACCGCGACAACTTCGACGACGTCATGAAAGGCGTCGAGCCGCGCGCGGCGTTCCAGGTCAAGAATCAATTGACGGACGCGGGCGGCTCGTTCGGCGTGGATCTGCGTTTCCGCTCAATGGAAGATTTCGGACCCGACGCCGTCGTCGAGCAAATCGAGCCGCTGCGCCGTTTGCTCGAAGCGCGCTCGAAGCTGGCCGATCTGCGCAACAAGCTCGCGAGCAACGACAAGCTCGAGAGCCTGCTGAGCGAGGTGCTCGCGAATACGCAGCAGTTGCAGGCGCTGGCCGGTGAAACCGGCGCGCGCGGCGATGGTGAAGACAAGCAAGGCGAATAACCGGATCGGGGTGTCAGCATGAATCAACAAACGGCTACGGCTCCCGTCGGCGCCGCCCAAGCGGGCGCCAGCACGTCGCTGCTCGACGACATCGTCGAGAAGAGCAAGGTTGCGAAATCCGATTCCGAGCATGCGCGCGCGAAGGATTTGATCGGCGAGCTCGTGCATCAGGTGATGGACGGCACGGTCGTCGTGTCCGACAACCTGTCCGCGACGATCGATGCGCGCATCGCCGAACTCGACCGCCTCTTGTCGGCGCAGCTCAGCGAGGTCATGCATGCGCCCGAGTTTCAGCGCATGGAAAGCACGTGGCGCGGGCTGAACTACCTGTGCAAAGAGAGCAACACGGGCTCGACGATCAAGATTCGCGTGCTCAACGCGAACAAGCGCGAGATCGTGCGCGATTTCAAGGCGGCCTCCGAGTTCGACCAGAGCGCGCTGTTCAAGAAGGTCTACGAAGAAGAGTTCGGCACGTTCGGCGGTGCGCCGTTCGGCACGCTGATCGGCGACTTCGAGCTCACGCGCCAGCCCGAGGACATGTACTTCATCGAACAGATGTCGCACGTCGCGGCGGCGGCGCACGCGCCGTTCATCACGTCGGCCTCGCCGGAGCTGCTCGGCCTCGAGTCGTTCTCGGATCTCGGTAAGCCGCGCGATCTGGGCAAGATCTTCGATACGGTCGAATACGCGAAGTGGAAGTCGTTCCGCGAGTCGGAAGACTCCCGCTATGTGGGTCTGACGCTGCCGCGCTATTTGGGCCGGCTGCCGTTCCATCCGAAGGACGGCCTCGTCGCCGATACGTTCAACTTCGTCGAAAGCGTCGACGGTTCCGACCACAGCAAGTATCTGTGGTGCAATGCCGCGTGGGCCTTCGCTGCTCGTCTGACGGCGGCGTTCGACGATTTCGGCTGGTGCGCGGCGATCCGCGGCGTGGAAGGCGGCGGGCTCGTGCAGGACTTGCCGACGCACACGTTCAAGACGGACGACGGCGAAATCGCGCTCAAGTGCCCGACGGAAATCGCGATCACGGACCGGCGCGAGAAGGAACTCAGCGATCTGGGCTTCATTCCGCTCGTGCACTGCAAGAACTCCGATTACGCGGCGTTCTTCGCGGCGCAATCGGTGCAACGGCCGAAGAAATACAACACGGACAGCGCGAACGCGAACGCGGTGCTGTCGGCACAGTTGCAGTACATCTTCTCGGTGTCGCGCGTGGCGCATTACCTGAAGGCGATGATGCGCGACAAGATCGGCAGCTTCGCATCCGCGCAAAACGTGGAGCAGTTCCTCAATCGTTGGGTTGCACAGTACGTGCTGCTCGACGATAACGCAACGCAAGAGCAGAAGGCGCAGTTCCCGTTGCGTGAAGCGTCGATTCAAGTGTCCGAGATCCCCGGCAAGCCGGGCTCGTATCGCTCCGTCGCTTTCTTGCGGCCGCATTTCCAACTCGACGAGTTGTCGATCTCGCTGCGGCTCGTGGCGGATCTGCCGAAAGCCGCCGGCGCATAACCGAAAAACCATTCCGACCGCGGCCCGGGCCGATGAGGCCCGCGGCCGCATATAAACCGCTACCTGGGAGTTAGCAAGTCATGAAAGACGTCTATCTGAAGTTTGGCAATCCCGCCATCAAGGGCGAATCGGCCGATAAGGACCACAAGGACTGGATCGAGATCAGCACGTGGAATCACTCGATCGTCCAGCCGCGTTCGGCGACTGCATCGACGGCCGGCGGTGGCACCGCGGAGCGTTGCGAGCACGGCGACATGGTGTTCACGAAGGACATCGACGTCGTGAGCCCGCTTCTGTACCAACACGCATCGGGCGGTACGACGTTCGACGAAGTGACGGTCGACTTCATGCGCTCGGATGGCGAAGGCAACCGCGTCAAGTACCTCGAAATCAAGATGAAGTACGTCATCATTTCGAGCGTGACGCCGAGCGTCGTCGGCGAAGGTCTGCCGACGGAGCAGTTCTCGCTGAAGTACGCCGCCGTGCAATGGAAGTACACGCAGCAGAAGGTTGGCGGCGGCCAAGGCGGTAACGCGCAAGGCGCGTGGAGCCTCACGAAGAACGACAAGACCTACGCGGTCTAAGCCGGGACCGATACGCCGCTCGCTGCCCGTTTCGAGCGAGCGGCGGTCCGTACTACCGATCGACCTGAGCACGCTGCCCGATGAAGCGCTTCGAACCGAGCTTGCTCGATAAACTTTTCGACGACGATCCTCGCTCGCCCGCACCCGCGGCGATGCGCCAGTGGTCGCTCGACGAGTTGAAGGGGCGCGTGGCGCGCGACGTCGAGGCGTTGCTCAATACCCGCATCGTCATGACCGAGGAGACGCTCGCGAAGCTGCCCGAGTGTCAGCGGTCGGTGCTGACTTACGGATTGAACGATTTCGCGGGGCTGAGCTTGGCAAGCCACTACGATCGCACGTTCATCTGCGAATCCATCGAGCAGGCGATCGCGCGGCACGAGCCGCGCCTGCAAGACGTTCGTGTGTCGCTTGAAGTCAACGAGCAATCGACGAATGCGCTGTACTTCGTCATCCGCGCGAGGCTCGTCGTGCACCCGGCCGAAGAGCCGGTCAGCTTCGACGCGATGCTGCAAGCCTCCACGCTTCAGTATTCGGTCACGCGCTCGCGCCGCGCCACGGACGCGGGTCGTTCCCGAGTGCGCGAACTGGGACTCGGCTAGTCGATAAGAGCGCACACAAGTGCCCTGAAATCAGACATTTTTCTCTCAGGGCGCCCGGGGATCATTGATGGAAGCGTTGCTGCCTTACTACGAGCGCGAGCTCGCGTTTTTGCGCCGATACTCGCTCGATTTCGCCGGCCGGTATCCCAAGATCGCCGCGCGGCTGGCGCCGGCGGGTGAGCAGGGCGACGACCCGCACGTCGAGCGCATGATCGAATCGTTCGCGTTGCTCTCGGCGCGCGTCAATAAAAAGCTCGACGACGATCGCCCCGAATTCACCGAGGCGCTGCTCGAAGTCCTCTATCCGCACTATCTGCGCCCGTTTCCGTCTTGCTCGATCGCTCAATTCAGCGCGCCGCGCGAGCTCGCCCCGGTGTCGATTGCCCGCGGCACGCCGTTGACCTCGCGTGAAATCCGCGGCGTACCATGCCGGTTTCGCACCGCCTACGATGTGACGCTCGCGCCGTTGCGCCTGGTGCGCGCGCGCCATACGCCGCTCGCCGAGGTGCCGCTCGGTGCCGTGACGCTGCCGGGCGATGCGTCCGCGTTGCTCTCGTTCACGTTCGAAACCACGTTGCCGGAAGGCTCGCTCGGCGCATTGAATTTGCCGACGCTGCGGGCCTATTTGCACGGTGAGCAGTCGTTCATCGCCGCGCTGACCGATTGTCTGTTCATGAAGACGCTCGGCGCCTATGTCGAGACGCCCGAAAGCCGCGCGTGGCGGGCGCTTGCCGCCGTCCCGATCGAGCCCGCGGGATTCGGCGAGGCCGATGCGCTGATCGACTATCCGGCGAAGTCGCATCCGGCTTATCGTCTCCTGACCGAATACTTCGCGTTCCCCGAAAAGTTCGACTTCATCGACTTCGATCTGGCGGCGATGGTCGGCATGGCCGGACGCTGCCGGCGGCTCACGTTGCACGTCGCGCTCGGCGAATTGCGCGAGGAGCCGCATATCGAGCGGCTCGTCGAATCGCTCAGCGTGAACCACGTGCGCTTGTTTTGCACGCCGGTCGTCAACCTGTTCGCGCAGCGCGGCGAGCCGATACACGTGAGTCACGAGGCGCTCTCCTATCCGGTCGTGGCCGACGCGCGTCATGCGAGCGATTACGAGGTCTATTCGATCGACGGCGTTCGCCGCGTCGAGACGCGGGCGGACGGACAAACCATCACCGAGTTTCGGCCTTTCTACGCGCTTCACCACGATGAGGCGGCCCGCGCCGGCCGTTACTGGTTCGCGCGCCGTAACGATTGGGTCGCGCGCAACAGTCCCGGCTACGAGACCGAGATTTCGATCGTCGATGCCGACTTCGAGCCGCTGGAAGCGCGCACCGATACGCTGAGCCTGGCGCTCACGTGCACGAATCGCGATTTGCCGGCGCGCTTGGCGATCGGCCTCGAAGGGGGCGATCTCTTCGCGCAGCCCGAGGTCACGACGGGCCCGATCAGCTTGTTGTCGCGGCCGAGTCCGAGTGTGCGGGTGCCGCGCGGCGCGTCGATGGGCTGGCGCCTCGTGTCGCACCTTGCGCTCAATCACGTCTCGCTGGTGGACGGGCTCGCACCGCTCAAGGAGTTGCTCGCGTTGTACGACGCGCGGCGCACGGCCGTGTCGGCCCGGCATATCGCGGGCATCGTCGGGATCGAGCAAAAGCCGGCCGTGCACTGGCTGCCGGGCCGGCCCTATGCGACGTTCGTGCGCGGCGTGGAGATTCGCGTGACGTTCGACGAAGCGCACTACGTGGGCACGAGCCTCGCCACGTTCGTGCGCGTGCTCGACACGTTTTTCGGCCTGTTCGTCCGGTTGAACAGTTTCGTCCAACTCGTGGCCGTGGCCGGCCGCACCGGCGAGGAGATCATGCGATGCAAACCGCGCAGCGCGGAATCGACGCTGGCGTAGTCGAGCGGCTGCTCGACGAGCCTTACCGGTTCCAGTTCTTTCAAGCGGTTCGTGTGCTCGAGACGTGGTTCTCGAAGCGCGAGGCGCACGTCTCCGGCGAAAACGCGCGGACCGGCGTTGCCTTTCGAAACAGCCTCGCGCTGACGTTTCCGCCGAGCGAGATCGAACATGCGGTGCCCTACGACGAGGCGGGCGAGCCGCTCGCCGGGCGCGATGCGGTGCGCGCGGCGCTGGCGCAAAGCAAGCTCGAGCGCATCGAGCTGACGCCGTCGTTCTTCGGTTTGCTGGGTGGGCAAGGCGCGCTGCCGCTGCACTATACCGAGCAGTTGATCGGCCGCGCGCAAGTGCAGCGCGACCACGCGGCCAGGGAGTTCTTCGACGTCTTCTCGAACCGTGCCACGGCGCTGTTTTATGCGGCATGGAAGAAGTACCGGCTTCCGTTTCACTACGAACTCGATCGCGACGAGCGTTATCTGCCGCTTTTGCTCGCGTTGGCGGGGACGCCCGATGCCGCGACGCGCGCGCATCTGCAGGAGGGGCGCGGCGCGCTGATCGACGAGGCGATCGCCGGGTATGCGTTGCCGGCGCGGCACCGGCCGATGTCGGCTGCGTACTTGGCGCGCACGCTGACCGATTATTTCCGCGCGCCGGTGCAAGTCGAGCAGTTCGCGGGCAAGTGGTATGCCGTGCCCGCGCCGCGGCTCACCGTGCTCGGCCGCGAGAACGCGACGCTCGGCGCGACGGCGCTCGCGGGCGAACGCGTTTGGCAGCGCGACATGCGCGTGCGCATCGTCGTGGGGCCGCTGAACAAGCGCGATTACGAGGCGTTCCTGCCCGGCGAGGGGCGTGCCATCGCGCTCGAACGCATGCTCATGCTGCTCGCGGGCATCACCATCGAATACGAGGTGTCGCTCGTGCTGGCGCGCGAGGAAGTGGGCATGAGCCGCCTGGGCAAAGGCGCTCGGCTTGGCTACGACGCCTTCTTATGCACGCGCCCGGCCGAACGCGACCGCGACGACGCGCGCTACGAACTGAACGTCATCCATTGATATTGATCCGACAAGCGAGAATCGATCCGACATGAGTACTCCCCTGAAGACCCTGATCGCCAAGCTCGACGCGCTCTGCCTGAATGCCGCGACGCGCGCCGCGAGCCTTTGTCTGGCGCGCGGCCATTACGAAGTCGATCTCGAGCATTTGCTGCTTGCGCTCATCGAACAACAAGCGAGCGATCTCTCGGTCGTGCTGCGCGCGAGCGGTCTGAGCATCGAGGTGCTGCGCACCGATCTCGAACGCGGGCTCGAGCGGCTCAAGACGGGCAACACGCGCACGCCGGTGTTCTCCCAGCATTTGATTTCGCTTTTCGAGCAAGCCTGGCTGATCGCTTCGCTCGATACGCAAGCGGCGCGGATTCGCTCGGGACATCTGCTGCTCGCGCTGCTGACCTCGCCCGAGCTCTCGCAATTCGCCGAACGGATGTCCCCGGTGCTTACGCGCGTGCCGACGGAGGAGCTCAAGCATCGGTTCGCCGAAGCGACGGCGGGCTCCGACGAGGCGGAGGCCGTAACCGGCGCCGCGGCTCGCCCGGGCGCGCCCGCCGGCGACGAAGCGATCGGCGCGGCGCCGTCGAAGACGCCCGCGCTCGACACCTACACGACGAATCTGACGCAGCGCGCGCGGGAAGGGCAGATCGATCCTGTGATCGGCCGCGAAGCGGAAATTCGCCAGACGATCGACATCTTGATGCGCCGCCGTCAAAACAATCCGATTCTGACGGGCGAGGCGGGGGTCGGTAAAACGGCCGTCGTGGAAGGGCTGGCGCTGCGTATCGCGGCGGGCGACGTGCCCGCGCCGCTCGTCGGCGTGGCGTTGCACGTGCTCGATATGGGACTGTTGCAAGCCGGCGCGAGCGTGAAGGGCGAGTTCGAGAATCGCTTGAAGAACGTCATCGACGAAGTGAAGAAGAGCGCGACGCCGATCATTCTGTTCATCGACGAAGCGCACACGATCATCGGCGCCGGCGGCCAAGCCGGCCAGAACGACGCGGCCAACCTGCTCAAGCCGGCGCTCGCGCGTGGCGAGCTTCGTACGATCGCGGCGACGACCTGGGCCGAATACCGCAAGTACTTCGAGAAAGACGTGGCGCTCGCGCGGCGTTTCCAAGTCGTCAAGGTCGACGAGCCGAGCGAGGCACTCGCGTGCGCGATGGTGCGCGGCCTCGCGCCGCGTATGGAGGCGCATTTCGGCGTGCGCATTTTCGACGAGGCAATCACGGAGGCCGTGCGCCTGTCGCACCGTTACATCACCGGTCGGCAACTGCCCGACAAGGCAATCGGCGTACTCGACACGGCCTGCGCGAAAGTGGCGCTCGCGCAGGGGTCGACGCCGGCCGTCATCGACGATACGCGCAAGCGCATCGAGCGGATCGATGCGGAGATCGCCGCGCTCGAGCGCGAGAGCGCGAGCGGTACCGCCGGTGCCGCGCACGACGAGCGGCTCGTGAACCTTCGTGCGGCGCGCGACGCCGACGTGGCATCGCTCACGGCCGACGAAGAGCGCTACGAGCAAGAGCGTGCGCTTGCGCAGCGGATCGGCGTGCTGCGCGGACAACTCGCCGAGGCCGCGAGCGGTGCCGGCGAGCGAACGTCCGACAGCGACGCGCCCGCGTTGCGCGAAGAGCTCGCCACGTTGACGTCGCAGCTTCAGGCGCTTCAGCAGGCGAGCCCCATGGTGCCGTTGCAGGTCGATGGGCTCGTCGTGGCGGAGATCGTCGCCGGCTGGACCGGCATCCCGCTCGGACGCATGGTGAAGGACGAGATCGGCACGGTGCTCGGCTTGAAGGACCTATTGGCCGAGCGCGTGATCGGCCAAGACCACGCGCTCGATGCGATCGCACAGCGCGTGCGCACGGCTAGCGCCAGCCTCGAGGATCCGAACAAGCCGCGCGGCGTGTTCTTGTTCGTCGGGCCGTCCGGCGTCGGCAAGACCGAAACGGCGCTGGCGCTGGCCGACTTGTTGTACGGCGGCGAACGCAAGCTCGTCACGATCAACATGAGCGAATATCAGGAAGCGCATAGCGTGTCGGGCCTGAAGGGCTCGCCGCCGGGCTATGTCGGGTACGGCGAAGGCGGCGTGCTGACCGAGGCCGTGCGGCGCAATCCGTACAGCGTCGTGCTGCTCGACGAAATCGAGAAAGCGCACCCCGATGTGCTCGAAATGTTCTTCCAGGTATTCGACAAGGGCACGCTCGACGATGCCGAGGGGCGCGAGATCGATTTCCGTCATGCGCTGATCATTCTCACGTCGAACGTCGGCGCCTCGGCCGTCATGCAGGCTTGCCTGAATCAGGCGCCGGACGCGCTGCCCGATGCCGATGCACTCGCCGAGCTGTTGCGGCCGCAACTGTACAAGGCGTTCAAGCCGGCGTTCCTCGGGCGCGTGAAGGTCGTGCCGTACTACCCGATCTCCGACGACGTGCTCGCCGAAATCATCGAGCTCAAGCTCGAACGAATCCGCGCGCGCGTGGCGGCCAATCATCGCGCCGAATTCTCCTGGGACGAATCGCTCGTCGATGCGGTGCTCGCGCGGTGCACGGAGGTGGATTCAGGGGCGCGCAACGTCGACCATATCCTGAACGGAACGCTGTTGCCCGAGCTTGCGCAACATGTGCTCGGCCGCCTTGCCGGCGGCGAGCGCATCGAGCGCATCGCCGTGCGCGCGGTCGAATCGGGCGAATTCGACTACGAGGTAGCCTGATATGCCGATCGATATCGCTCCACTCATTGCGCCGCTGGACGGGGCATCGCCCTGCGGCGAGGACTTGCTGTTCTCCAACGATTTCGACGCGATCCAGCAGGCGCGCCGCTTCGACGATCCTTCGCTCGATCAGGGCGAGTGGGTCACCGAAATCAAGGAAGCCGATTGGGGATTCGTCATCGAGCGCTCGTCGCAGTTGCTCAGGACCCAAACGAAGGATTTGCGGTTAGCGGCTTGGCTCACCGAAGCGTTGGCGATGAAGCAGGGCTTGGCGGGCCTGTCGCAAGGCTATACGCTGCTGGCCGCGCTGGCCGAGCGCTATTGGGATACCGTGCATCCGCTGCCCGAAGGGGACGACACCGAATACCGGCTCGGTAACGTGAGTTGGCTCGTGGGCCGGACGTCGCAACTGCTGCGCGAGGTGCCGCTCACACAATCGTCGTCGGGTGAGTTCGGCGGGCTCGATTGGGAGGTGGCGGGCAATGTAGCCCAAGCCGTGCGCCGCGATCCCGATCATGCCGACGAACTCTCGCGCGGCAAGCCTTCGCTCGAGCAGATCGAAGCGGCCAAGCGGGCGACGCCGCCGGCGTTTTACAAGGCGCTGCTCACGGATCTGAAGGCGTTCGAGGCGTCGATGCTCGCGCTCGAACAAGCGCTGGACGCCCGTGCGGGAACGTCGGCGCCGAGTTTTCGGCAAGCGAAAGACGCTTACGAGTACGTGTTCGACTTGGCGGAGCGTTTCGCACGCGACGTCGGCGCGAAGATCGACCCCGCTCCCAGCCAACCGCCATCCTCATCGCAACCGGGCGGGGGCACCCTCGACCGTGCCGAGCCCAGTTTCAAAACGGCCCCCTCTCTCGAGACTTCGATGCCCGCGAACAACGCCACGCTTGCCGTCGTTCATCCCATCGGCGCGATCCAGAGCCGTGCCGAGGCTGTCGCGCAATTGCGCGCCATCGCACGGTTCTTACGCGCGACCGAGCCGCACAGCCCGGCCGCTTACCTTGCCGACAAGGCGGCGCACTGGGCCGACATGCCGCTGCATGAATGGATTGCTTCCGTCGTGAAGGACGACGGCTCGCTCGCGCATATTCGCGAAATATTGGGTGTGAAGCCTGACGAGGAGAGTTGAGCTCGGCACGTGTGCACCGAGGCGAATCGAAGAGGGCACGATTTCGCGGCCGGTACTGGAGCGCTATCAGCGTGACTTGGTCCTATATCGCAAGCAAAACGGTGAGGCTCTGTCGGGGCGCTGCCAATATATGCGGCTGGTACCGGTTAGGTTGTGCTCAATAAAGGGGGCGATTCATGGACGGAGCGTATCGCGGTAACGGCGTGTACGGGGCAACGCGTGCGCCGGACGGGTGTATGCTACGCCCTATGCCTACCAATCTTTCTCCCATCGAATCGGAATTCGCTACGGTCGAAGAGGCCGAGGCGCACGACCGTTGGTTCTGTGCGGAGGTGGAGGCTGCGCTGCGCGAGGCCGATGCGCCTGGCGCGGTGTTCATTCCCCATGACGAGGTGATGGCCGACATGGAAACCATCATCCGCGAGGCAGAGCTTAAGCTGGCAGCCAAACTGTCCTGACGGCCCGACAAAGCCGACCTGACCGGATCTCCCCATTGCTGCCTATCGTCTGGCTTCCGGCCGCACGCCGCAATCTTGCGGCGATCATCGGCTTTATCGCTGAACGCAATCCGTCTGCCGCACGTCGTATCAAGAGTCTTATCGAGTACGCGGTACTGCCCCTGGCCGAACATCCCAATTTGTTCCGCGCCGGGCGCGTGGCAAATACGCGCGAGGTCGTTGCGCATCCGAACTACGTTGTCATCTATCGCGTCACGGGCACAGCCGTCCTTGTACTTCGTGTGCTGCACGCCCGTCAGCAATATCCGGCGACGGGCGTTGCGCGGTAAATTTCCGTTACTGCCCCACCCGGAACTCGATCCGCCGGTTCCTTGCCCGCCCGTCGTCGGTACTGTTCGAGGCGATCGGTTGATCGGGGCCCACGCCCATCGTCGCCATCGATCGCGGCGCGACGCCCTTCGTGACGAGATAGCCCTTTACCGCATCGGCGCGTGCCTGGCTCAATGCGATATTCGATGCGCGGTTGCCCGAGTTGTCCGTGTGACCGATGATCTCCACCGTCTTGCCGGGCAGTTTGACGAGCACGCCAGCCATTTGATCGAGAATGGCGCGGCCCTCCGGCGTCAACGTGGCGCTGCCTGTCTCGAATTCGATCGTGCGGTTGGCAAGCGTCGAATCGAGCAGGCCCTGTTCCGATGCGCTCACGCGCAGCCCGTTATGAATCGTGTAAGTCGGATTCAGCGCGGTGGCCATGTCGCTCGCGACCTGTTGCCGGAGCGCCTCGTTCGACACTTCTCCCTTGACGTCGATCTGCGTACCGTCGATTTTCAGTTGCCCCTTACTGATCTGCTTCAGTTGCGGGCCAAGCAGCTTTTGAACGTTCGCGCTCCAGTTCGGCGGCGTCGACACGCTGCCCACCTCGATTTGATCGACGACGTTGGCCGCGCCGTACGTCTCGCGCAGCCGCGCGAGTACCGCGCTGTGCGTGGCTTCGTCCGGCACCTTGCCGCTGGCGACGACTTGACCCGGCGCGGCGTCGGCCGGGGCGGGCATATGGGTCGGCGCACCGGGTGCGCCCGTATCGGCGGAGGCCAATTGCGTGGGCGGCGGCAGCGCCGCCGTGCGAACGTGCGCGCCGCCCGCGTCCACGGGCGTGACGGTGGCCGGCGCGCCGTCGTCGGCATGCGCGCCGAACGACGCCGCCGCGGCGAACGCGAGCGCGGCGGCACGCCATACGAAGCGGCGCGGCCGCGCTTGGGAAGACGAATGCAAGGAGCCGGTCATCGCGTCATGCCCCGACGAATACTTCACGGAAGGTGTCCACGGCGATTCGCAGCGACAATTCCGGCTGTTCGAGATAGCTGACGAGCTTGCTGATTCCATGTTCGTTCTGAGCGTGGTCGTCGACCCATTCGGGATCGTCGATGTCGATGTTGTGCGCTGCGTAGGCCTGCGGATCGATCACGCTGTGCAGCGTTTTGGCCGATGCGCCGTTGAAACCGATGACGAGCCGTTCGCGCTCGGCGATCGTGCCGATGAAGATGGCGATCTCGAAATCGGCTTGCGCGAGGAACGGCGCGATCAGCTCGAGCCAGAACGTCGCCACCAAGCTGCGATAGAAGGTGTCGTTCGGCAGCGGCAAGGTGAGCCCGCGTTCGAGATTCGGCGCGTGGCTGAGCATGACGGGCTTGAGCAACGAACCGAGCGCGAGCATCGCGCCGCGCAGGCGCACCGGGTGGCCGCTTGCGAGCAGCATTTGCTCGAGACCGGCCAGGGTTTGATGCTCGACGAAATCCGAGAACGTGCCTTCGTGCGAATTGGCGACGCCCACGTCGATCGGCACCTGAGTGTCGCCGAGCGCTTGCAGCGCGGCGCCGGGCTCTTCGCAATCGTAGAGCGTGCGCATCTGCGTGGCCGCACGCGACCAAAGCCGCGCGAATGCGAGCGGGCTGCGCGCGAGGAAGGCGAGGGGGCGTTCGACTTCGAGCGCCGTGGCCGCGAGTAGCGGGAAACGGCGCGACGACACGTCGTGGCTCGACATCAAGTGGCCGGCGATCGCCAACCGGCTTTGCGAGCCGAGAAAAGCGAAATGCATCGGCTTCGCGCTTTCATACACGATCTTCCAGCGCGGGTCTTCGGCGAGCAGCTCCATCGCTTGCGCGACCCAACGGTCGAGCGTCTGGAGCAACTGCGGATTGTGCGTGCTTTTGACGAAGTCCCCGCGCGAAGGAATCTTGCCGAAGTAGGCGAGTTGCGCCTGCACGGATTGCGTCATTGCGCGGCTCCTGTTGCTGGGTTCGAGAGCGCCGCATCGGCGGCCGTGGGAGTTTGCGATTGCGCGGCCGGCGCCGAGCCGCCCACCGCGGCGGCGGCGGCCGTGCGCGCCGCGGCTGCGTCGGCGACCGATTCGGGCAGACGCACGCCGGCCAGGCTTGCCTGCTGCGGGGCACCGCCGCCACCGCTCGACGGCTGCGACGTGCTGATGATCTTCATGCTCAGCGCAACCGTCACGCTGCCTTGCGTCCACGACAGCGCGAACGTGCCGTCGGCGTTGCGCGTGCGCTTGGCCGAGTTGATCAGCTTCTCGAGACCGTAGCGGCCGGGCTCGTTGACGAGCTCGATCGTGCGGCCGTCGAACGAGGTGGCGGTCAGCGTCGCGCCGGGCGAGCCCTGCGGATTCGGCCAGACGAAGTTCGTCCACTGCGGCGGCGTGTTGCGATAGCGCAGTTGCTGGCCGTCGATGTTGATCGTGTACTCGGTCGTGCCTTGGCCCGGCTGCGGCAAGATCTGGAACACGGTCTGCGGTTCGGCCGCACCGCCGCCCGCGCCCGCCGCCGCGCCCGAGAGCGGTGCGACCCAGCGCGCGAAGCCGTTCGTGAACTCGGGCGAGAGCGCGATCCCCATGCCGCCCCAGGTGCGCGGCGAGAGCGTATCGCCGCGGCGCACGGCGAGCGGCCCGAGCGTCGTGCCGACGAACTTCGAGATCGCGCCGTCGGGGCCGAACACTTGAGCGATTTCGCTGGCGCCCGCTTCGACCTTCGCCCCGCTCGAGAACGGATACTTATTCACGAGCGACGTCTCGAACGGCTGGAAGACCTGCGCGTTCCATACCTTGTTCACTTCGTTGCTGGCCGGCTCGATGACGACGGCGAATGCCTGCATCAGCGGCCGCACGAGCAACGGACGCAGCGACTTGCGCTGATCGTCGGTCAAGCCCGTGAGCATTTGTTCGTCCACGAACTTGAGCGAATCGGCCAGTTCCGAACCGTTGCCGTCGAGCGTTTGCTGCATGAGCTCGCGCGCGCCCGGGCCCGGATCGCCCTGGTTCTTCAGGATGTTGAAGCGCGTGCGGACCTTGGACAGCGTCTCCATATAGCCGCCCAGCAGCGACGCATTTTCTTGCTTCGCGACGATCCGTGCGAGGCCGCTGAACGCGATGCCGACCGGGCCCGCGGAAGTGGAGCCGTCGAGATTCAAATCGACGTCCACGCCGGCGTTTTGCGCCGCTTGCTGCTTCGAGGAGAACAGTCGCTTGAACCAGCCCGTCACGCCGTTTTGGGCCTTTTGCAACGGGCCCGCGGCGAGCGCCGGGTTGTCCCAGGACGTTTGGTCGTAGGCCGTTTCGAGCACTTTTCGGATCGGCGAGTCTTGCGGATCGCCCAAGCGATTCATGGCGTCAACGGCTTGTCCGAAGCTGCCGAAATCGCGCACGGCGATGCCTTGCATGAAGCGTTGCCAATGCTGCGCATATTCCGTCTTGTACATGCCGACGAGCGCTTTTTGGATCTGTTCGGGGCTGCCTTCGAGCGTCAAATCGTCTTGCGACGAGGTGCCGAGCACCCAGTCCTTCGCTTGCAGCTCCTTCGTGGCGGCATCTCGAATCGCCGGTTTGACGTAGCCGAACCAGGCTTCGCGCGTGAAGGTGCCCGGGATCGCGTAGCTGCCGCCGACGAGGTTCGCGTTGTTCTCGCCCACGATGCGCGCGATCGTCATCGGCGCGTAGCGGGTCGATGCGCGTGCCTTGATCTCCTCGTAGACGCGTTGGCGCGCCGGCATGCCGCGCACGACGCGACGCA
This sequence comes from Trinickia dabaoshanensis, assembly GCF_002879885.1. Taxonomy (GTDB): domain Bacteria; phylum Pseudomonadota; class Gammaproteobacteria; order Burkholderiales; family Burkholderiaceae; genus Trinickia; species Trinickia dabaoshanensis. The sequence continues at coordinate 128,332 of NZ_PNYA01000002.1, read as the reverse complement.
GGTTCTCGCGCGTTTGATCGATCAACGAGAGGTTCGCGTCGATCATCGGCCAGTCGTCGTCCGACACGCGCGAGAGGTAGAACGTGATCATGCGCTCGGCGCTGCGGATCATCTCGTCGCGCGACATGTTTCCGCGGTTGGTTTCGAGCCAACCGCGCCAGAAGCGGGCCAGTTGATCCGTGAGGTGCGCGGCTTCGACATGGCGCTTGTCGGAGAGCATCAAGTACGTTTTCAGCGCGTTGTAGGCGTCTTCGACATTGGTCGGGGAAGCGTCGCTGTACAAACCGCCTTGCGCCGCATTGCCGTTGGCACCGATGACACCGTTGGCGCTGTTGCCGCCGGCGCGCGCGGACACGGGGATCGCACCCGATTCGGGCGGATGCGTGAGCGGGGCGAGCTGGTCGGGATGGGCGTCCACTTCCTTCAGGAACGAGCCGAGGTTTTGCGAGACCGGGTCGAGCATCAACTGCTTCACGCCGCGGTAGTACTCGGTCAGCAGGCGCTGTTCGATGCGATCGCCTTGATACAGCCCGAGCGAGACCGACACGGGCCGTTTGCGCTTGAATTGCTCGAGTTGCTCGATGCGATCCTCGAGAATGTCCATTGCCTGCAAGCGCGATTGCAGGTCGTTGCGATTACTTTGCAGACGCACGATGTTGTCGAGGTCGGCTTGCACGTTCGAGGCGAGCTGCTGATTGCCGATCGTCGACCAGGTCCAGCCGCCGAGCGCGAGCGCAAGCACGGCCACGAACGCGAAGAACGTGCCGTAGCGCATCCGCGTTTTCGCGGGGCTCGCGAATTGGCGCACGGTTTGGCGATCGGCGAAGATGACTTTGGAGAACAGGTCGCGCAGAAAAAAGCCGTTCTTCGAGGCGGCGGCTTGCGGCTTGGGCAGACCGTCGACGGCGAGACCGAAGCGCTGACCGATGCGTTGCGCCGCGGCGCTGCTCGTTTCGCCTTCTTGCAGGGCGCTCGTGAAGTAAAAGCCGCGCAAGATCGGCTTGTATTGGAACGGGTTGCTTTCGAACAGCGTGGCTAAAAACACGCGCAGCGCCGGTTTGATCGCGAGGAATTCGAGCGGAAAGCTGAGCTGTCCCGGGGAGAGCATCGTGCCGCGATTGATCGACATCTGCGCGACGCTGATTTCCTTCAGACCTTCGTAAAGCTCTTCGAAACGTTCGTCGAACAGGGCGACGACGTCCCGTTTCTCGTCGCGCTGATAGGGCAGGGTGGCGCCCCATACGCGGTCGTATTCGTGCCGCTCGCCGCCGCTGAAAAATTCGGCGAACCCGGTGATGAGGTCGGCCTTCGTGAACATCACGTACACGGGCGCGAACACCTCGAGCTTCTCGGTCAACTCCTGAACGCGCTGGCGCAGGCTGCGCGCGAGGTTGATCGTCGCGTCGGGCCGGCTGCTCGTGAGCTCGGCGATGCTGGCCGTCACGATGATCCCGTTGATCGGCGCCTTGGGCCGATACCGCTTGAGCAGATTCAGAAAACCGAGCCACTCCGTGCGGTCTTCCTCGTGGACCGAATACCGGCCGGCCGTATCGAGCAAGATGCCTTCGGTCGTGAAGAACCAGTCGCAATTGCGCGTGCCGCCGATGCCGTGCACGATCGCATCGCTCTTTTCGGCAAACGGAAACTGCAGCCCCGAGTTCAGCACCGCGCTGCTCTTGCCGGCCGCCGGGTTGCCGATGACGATGTACCACGGCAGGTCGTAGAGCGCCGCACCGCCCGATACCTGGCCGATCTTCGATGTCTTGATCGTGCGTACGGCTTCGGCCAGGCGCGTGCGCAGCACGTCGAGATCCGCCGGCTTGGCGCCGCTCGCTTGCGGTGCCTTACCCGTTTCGGCTTGCTGCTCGAGCATGTCGCCGAGCTTGCTGCTCGCCCGGCGCGCCGCGATGCGCCGCGCGAGCCACACGCAAAACAACAGCGCGAGGATGACGGCCATCGCCGCGATCGGCCAGGCGAGTGGAAGGTCGAACCAGAGGGCGGCGCCGAATAAGACCGCCGCGACGACGATCACCCCGAGGACAGTCATCGTGCGTTTGCTGGTCAGCGCATTGAGGAAGCGTTGCATAAGGCTTTAACTTGGCGTTCTGAGTCGAATGGCCCGGCGCTTCGTGGCGCGAGGCTTGTGCATGTCGGCGCGTGGCGATCGATGTTCGTCTATTGCCCGGCGGTCTGACCGGTATTCTTGCGCCCTAAGACGAATCCGGGTTTGTGATATTCAACGTGGCCGAAATCCATCAATTTCCATCGGCCGCCCCATACCAAGCCGACTTGCTCGGCCGTTTGCCCGTACAACTCATAGCCGTGCATGGCCCAAGGGTCTTTTTCGGAAATGACGACCTTGCCGTCGCGCAAAAAGGCGTTGTCGGCGGCAAGCCCGTATTGGTGATAGCTTTGATATGCGGCCGCATTGGTCACGCCCCCCAACTGCGCGAGCCGGTTTTGTCGATCCGGGCTCCGATAACCTTCCAAAAGCACCATTTCGTACCCGTACTGCTCGCGCATGATCTTGTACACGAGCAGTAGGCGAGTTCTGAAATCGGCATCAAGCAAATTCCAATCGCGGCTGGCGTCGCGCAGTGCCGGACGGACCTGTTCGACTTCTCGAGTCTCGAAGACCTCGGGCGGCAACGGCGGCGGTGGAACGAGCTGCTCGCCATTGAGCAATGCGGCGATTTTCTCGTCCGGCACGCGGGTATCGCCATCGAACTGAAACAATTGGCGGCCGCGCAATGCAATTGCGATCAATGGAGGCGCCGCAAGGATACCTGCCGTAATCAAAATCATCAAGCGTCGCCGAATCAGTATTTTTTTCGTGTCGGCGAGCGCGCTATGTGAAATTCTTACTGATTTATCGATGCCGGTGCGCAGATGGGACATTCCCTGGGAGGTCCGGCGTGACATACGCCTTTGTAATGCGAGCGCGGCGGAAACGAATGCGCCGCGCGCCGCGGGCAATAGGAACAAGGCTGCGACGGTTACGGCGACGGCGAAATAAGCGGCGAGTGCGACGGCAATCAAGATGGGCCCCGGGGGGAAATAAATTGTATTTTGTAATGCTTGCTCTTAGAATCTGGCCTGCTTGCCAAGGGAGGCCGGATTCCTATTATCACGGCGAATTAAACTACGATTCAACGAGATACTGAATGAATGCACCGGAAACCACTTCGAAAGGGCGCCCGAGCCTACTTTCCGAGACGGCGCCCGGTGTCCCGGACAGCAGTTCCCGCATCCTCGCGAGCCTTGAAGGGCGCGTGTCCGCGCAAAAGCCCCCCCGTCGCCGCTCGAACAAAAAACCGCTGCTTGCGGCGGCGTTGGCGGTTATCGTCGGCGCGGGTGCGCTCGGCGCGTGGCAGTGGCAGCGCAGCCAGACGGGCGGACATCCCGCCGTTCTCGCCTCGGCCGCCGGTGCCGGCAAGCCCCATGCGGCGGTTGCCGCGAGCGCGGCGGCTGCTCCGGCGCAGGCCGTGCAAGGCGCTGCATCGACACCGCAGGCGGCCGTTATCATCGCCGATGCGCCGCCGGCGTCCGCTGCAAGCGGCGTGGGAGCGGACCCGTTATCGCGCGCGCTAGCGAGCGGCGTCGCGGCGCCGGCCGGTAAAGAGGCTTCGGCAGCCGGCGGGCTTGCGGCGTCCGGTGCGAAGCCCGTTACGAAGAGTGCCGCCGCGCCGGCGCGCACCGAGCGCGAAAATGCGAAAAATCGCCGCGAGAAGCAAGCGGCCGCGCATGCGGGCCCGGTCAAACATCCGAAGGGTCGCGGCTCCACGGCGCACGACGACCCCGACGCGGATTTGCTGGCCGTCCTTGTCGCCCGTACCAAGCCGTACGATGCGCACGCCCCCGCCGAAAGCAGCGGCGCGAAAGCGACCGGCGCGAAGGCGCGCCCGGTCAGCTTGGCGGCGCAGATCAAGCAGTGCGACAAGTCGAATTTCTTCGAGGCGCAGCTTTGCCGCTGGCGGGTGTGTTCCGATCACTGGGGCCGGGATCCCGCTTGCCCGAGTTCCAGTGCGAATGGGCAACCGCGGTAGCACCCGCCTCGAGGTTGGTGCTCCCGGACGCGCCTAACGGGTGGCGGTTGGCGCGCGCCTAACGTACCTGCGCAATCCAAGCGCCGATCGCGGGCCACGCATGCGCGAGCGTGCGCGAGCCCATGAACAGGCCGATGTGTCCGCCGGGCACCAGCCGTTTCGTGATGTGCGCCGGCGGCGTTCCTAGATACTTCTCGGCATCGAACACTTGCTCTTTCGTCGTGATGTCGTCGGCCTCGCCGGCGAGCAGGTAGACGGGGCAGTCTATTGCATGCAGATCCAGCGTCTTTCCGAGCGCGACATACGTGCCCTTGGCGAGCCGGTTCTCCTTGAACAATTGAACGATTGCTTGAAGATACCAGCGGCCGGGCAAATCGATCGGGTTCTCGTACCAGCTCTCGAACGCCTCTTCTTTTTTGAGATAGGCGGGATCGTCGATGTGCTCGTAAAGATCGATGTGCTTGGCCATGTAATGCTGCTCGGGATGCATGTTCTTCCAGCCGCGCAGCATGTACTCGCCGCGCATGAGCCCGCCGCCGAGTTCGACCAGTTCCTCGTAAAACGAAGTGGGATAGGTGTGCGCCATGCGCTTGACCGGTCCGTCGCCCGCATCGGTATCGATGGGCGAACCTGCCAGCACGAGCGACGCGACCTTGTTCGGAAAGCGCGCCGCGTACATGGCCGACATCCAGCCGCCCTGGCATAGGCCGACCAGATTGACCCGGCCGCCCAATTCGTCGACGCACACGTTGAGCTCGGCCAGGTATTGGTCGATCTCGAGGTCGCGCATGTCCGGCGTGGCCGATTTCCAATCGGTCAAGAACAGGCGCGTGACGCCGCTGGCCCGCAGCGTGGCCATCAAACTCTGGCCGGGCTGGTAGTCGGCGATCATCGCCGTGTGACCCGCGAACGGCGCATCGACGATCGTGGCAAGGGTGTCGCCCGAGTCCGGCGCGGCGCTCGCCGAGTAGTCGCGCAAGGTCATCGTGCGCAGGTCGAGCCGCACGGTATTGGGCGTGGCAAGCTGCGGCCGGAGTTCGACGTGAATCTTTTCCTCCTCGGCCAGAAAGGCGAGATTCTTGGCGTATAGGGCCGCGCCTTCCTCGACCATCGCGGCGGCGGCCGCCATCGGCCAGAACAGCGGCACCCCAAGCGCCGCCAATTGATGCGGGCGTTTCGCGGACATCGACTCACTCCTCTTCGGCAACGCGTTCGATTGCGGCCGGGCCAGCCGGGCCGTCGGTACGCAGCATCGCTGCGCACGGCGTCAATTGTGTGTCGATTCGGGGTGAGGACGGTTGACGCGGGTCAACCGCGGGCCGGCGTCCTAGGGCTTGAGCACGACTTTGATGCAGCCGTCCGCTTTGTCGCGGAACGTTTTGTATAGTCCGGGCCCTTGTTCGAGCGGCGCGGTATGCGTAATGACGAACGACGGATCGATGCGCTTGTTGTCGATCAGTTCGAGCAACTCGCCCATCCAACGATTGACGTGCGTTTGTCCCATGCGGAACGTGAGGCCCTTGTTCATCGCCGCGCCGAACGGAATCTTATCGAGCAACCCGCCGTAGACGCCCGGGATGGAGATCGTGCCGGCCGGCCGGCACACGTAGATCATTTCGCGCAGCACGTGAGGGCGATCGGTCTCGAGCATCACGGCTTGCTTGACGCGGTCGACCATCGAATCGAGCGAGCGTCCCGCGTGCGATTCCATCCCCACCGCGTCGATGCACACTTCGGGGCCTTTGCCGTGCGTGAGCTCGTTCAGCCGCTCGATCACGCTTTCCTCGTCGAAATTGATCGGCACCGCGCCCGCCGACGCCGCCATGGCCAAGCGCTCCGGCACGCGATCGATGACGATCACTTGCCGCGCGCCGATCAGCAAGGCGCTGCGCACCGTCATCTGCCCGACCGGCCCCGCGCCCCAGATCGCCACGCTATCGGTCGGCTGCACGTCGCATTGAACGACGGCCTGCCAGCCCGTGGGGAAGATGTCGCCGAGAAACAGCACCTGCTCGTCCGTGAGTCCCTCGGGCACTTTGACGTGCGTTCGATCGGCGAACGGCACGCGTACGTATTCGGCTTGGCCTCCCGCGTAGCCGCCGGTCAAATGCGAATAACCGAAGAGACCCGCCGTGGCGTGACCGAACGCCTTGTCGGCCATCGCCTTGTTGCGGTTGCTGCGCTCGCAGACCGAGAAGTTGCCGCGCCGGCATTGATCGCATTCGCCGCAGATGATCGTAAAGGGCACCACCACGCGGTCGCCGGGTTTCAGCGTGTGATTGTTTTTGCCGACCTCGACGACCTCTCCCATGAATTCGTGTCCCATCACGTCGCCGTGTTCCATGCTCGGCATCAGTCCGTCGAACAGATGCAGGTCGGAGCCGCAGATCGCGCAGGTCGTGACTTTCACGATCGCGTCGCGCCCGTCTTCGATAACGGGATCGGGCACCGTATCGCAGCGAATGTCGTGTTTGCCGTGCCAACAAAGAGCTCGCATGTTCGTTGTCCTTGGTGTGGCCGAAGAGGTCCGCTTGGAGAGGAGGAGTCCGCAGCGTGTGGTTTCGAGGAACGCCGAGCACGGCAGCAACGCCCGTTCCCATCGGCGCCCCTAGCCAAGGCACGCGCGTTGCGGCAGTGCGGCGGACCCGGCGCTCACGTGCGAGGCGCACCCGCATCGGGCAGCACTTACTCTTGACATAAAGGACGCTCACCATGGCACGCAAAACGTTGGAAGATCTTTTCATTCACGCCCTGTCGGATATGTACAGCGCCGAGAAGCAACTGACGAAGGCGCTCGGCAAGCTCTCGCGCGCGGCGACGAACGAGCAACTGTCGCAGGCGTTCGAGACGCACCTGCAGGAAACGCATGGCCAAGTCGAGCGGATCGACCAAGTGGTCGAGAAGTGCGGGATTCGGCTCAAACGGATGAAGTGCGCCGCGATGGAGGGCCTCATCGAAGAGGGCGAGGAACTGATCGACGAAATCGAAAAGGGCCCGGTGCTCGATGCGGGTTTGATCGGCGCGGCGCAGAAAGTCGAGCACTATGAGATCGCCTCTTACGGCACGCTATGCGCGCTGGCTAAGCAGCTCGGCCGCCAAGAGGCCGTGACGCTGCTCAAGGAAACGCTCGAAGAAGAAAAGGCCACCGACAAGAAACTCACCGAATTCGCCGAGAAAGTGGGCAATCCCCAAGCGAAGAATGGCTGACGCGGCGGCTTGTTTCGTTCCTGTATCCGTTTCTCTTTCCGATGGAGTCAACCGATGAGCTCACCTGCAATCGACTTTTCGGGCGATATTTCGCGCGCGAATTCCGCGGCGCAAGCGGCGTTTGCATCGATGGCCGATATCGCCAACCAAACGTTCGACGGTTTCGAGCGCCTGACGCGGCTGAACCTGCAAACGGTCAAAACCACGCTGGCCGAGCAGCACGGCATTGCGCGGGAAGCCATCGATACGCGTTCGTTCACGTGGATCGTGACGCTGCCGACCGCGCAAGCACAAGCCGGCTTCAAAAAGACGGTGGCCTACTGGCAGCACTTGAGCGCGATTGCTACCGAGACCGCCGCCAATAACGCGGGCGCGAGTTGGGAAGGGCTCAGCGCGTGCACGACATGGCTGGCCTCGGCGTATTCGGAGGCCGTGCGTTCGCGCACGGAAGGCGCGCTCGTCCTCGCCTCTCCCGACGCGGCTTTGCCGGTGCCGGTCGACGAGCCGGCTCTTGCGGCGGGCGCGAAGGCGGGCGGCAAGAAGCGCTCGGTCGATATCGTCGATAGTTCGGGGCACGTCGTGTCGTCGGTGAAGCAGTAGCGTTACGGTTGAAATAGAGCTGGAAATGGCGCGTTTTTCTGAACGTTCGGTAAGCATTTCCCGCGCGGATAATCCGTACGCGTTAATCGGCGCGGGTATCGCGCTAACGTTTGCGGCCATATAAAACGGGGCAGGTGCCCCGTTTTATCAAGAACCATCCATTCATTTCCATTCTCGCGGCGACCCGCGTGTCAACCAGTTCCCGTGCCTTGTGCGGGATGTCGATCGGGGTATCCCCGTAGTGATCGCGCAATCGGTGCGATTGCTAGTGACGTATCTCTAGACTAATATCCCTATCGTCAAGGCTGTTACTAACAATTGTTGATTTTCACGGGCCGATGGACCACGGCTTGGATCAAGTCGGCTGGTTTCTCCTACCGAAATAGACGAGATTTCAGTTGACCGATAGCGTTGAACAAGACGCGGCTATCAAGCCGCGGGGCATCCGAGGTGTGGACGATCGCTTGCGCTTGCGTCAGGTGCTCGAGCGTGATCGCGCGTTTCTTTACGGCGTGTTCGAAAGCACGCGCGCGAAAGAATTCGCACGCACGGGATGGAGCGCGCAGCGTATCGCGCAAATGTTGGCAGAACAGTTTTCGATGCAGGACACGTATTACCGCAGCCACTATCCGAACGGTTGCTTCGATGTAATCGAGTTGGACGGGCAGCCTATCGGCCGGCTTTATCACGACTGGTCCGGCAGCGAAGCGCGTTTGATCGATATCGCGTTGTTGCCGGCCTATCGCGGTGCGGGTATCGGGACGCGGCTCATGCAGGCATTCGTCGCGCATGCGGCAGCGAAGGCGATGCGGATCGTGTTGTACGTCGAAATGGATAACGCCGTGCAAGCGCTGTATCGCAGGCTCGGATTCGAGGCTGCAGGCGAGAACGGCGTGTATTTGCGGATGCAGCGTCCCGGCACGGCCTTCGATGGCGCGCAAGGGATGCCGGTGCGAGTTCATGCGTCAGACGGTGCAACGTAGCGCCGAGCGTAGGAAAGGCGGATTGCCCTCGGACAGCCGCGCGAATAAGTAGTGAAACGAGAAACCACGGTCGGCGTAGCCGCCCGCGATACACAGTTCGATAGAGCCGGGGGCTTGCTTGTCGTCCATTCCTTCCCATGCGGAGTTGCTCGAAGCCATCGGGCAACGCTTTACCTTCGTCGCCCCCAACGGCGCGGCGCTCGAAGCGCTCCTCGCGCATGCCCCTGCCGGCATTCCCATGAACGACAGTTATGTCTGCTACTCGGCGACCTTCGAGTTGCCGGCCGGCGTGTATCTGCCGCAAGACGTTTATCGCATCGATTCGCCGGCGGGGCGTTCGTGGCAATTGCTTGCCACGCCGACGCGACCCCTCGATGACGGACGCTCGACGGTCACGATCGTCGTGCATTGCCGTGCGGACGCGTTCGCCGAAGCGGCGGACTCGCGCGATGTTGCTTGATGCATTGATTCAATTCACGACAGGAGGCGTTCGATGAGTGATCCGTTTTTGGGTGAAATTCGTATGGTGGGCTTCAACTACGCCCCGTACGGTTGGGCTCTGTGTCAGGGCCAGACGATGTCTATTTCGCAAAACAACGCGCTGTTCGCGTTGCTCGGGACATCGTTCGGCGGTAACGGTCAGTCGACGTTCCAATTGCCGGATCTGCAAAGCCGCACGCCCGTCGGAATGGGGCAGGGGTTGGGATTGTCGGCCGTTGAAATCGGCGAAAAGGCCGGGACGGAAAACGCGACGCTGACGGTGTCCAACATGCCGCAGCACACGCATACGGCGTCCGTGTCGGGTGGCGGTGCCGTAACGGGATCGATCTCGATTCCGGCGACGACGACGACCGGCAGCGAAGGCGCATCGCCGAGCAATACGTCCGTGCTGGGGCCGATAGGCGTGAGCGGCCACCCGGGCTCGCTTTACAGCACCGCGACGCCGAACACGACGCTTGCACCGTTCAACGTGAGCCTGCAAGGCGCCGCTCCCGCGGTACAAAACAGCATCGCGGGCAGCGGTCTGCCGTTCTCGCTGCGCAATCCGTATCTCGGCATCAATTTCATCATCGCGCTGCAAGGGGTCTACCCCTCGCGCGGGTAACGATTGCGTGCCGCGCAAGCGGCACGGCTTTTAGGACATCAAGCGATGAAATTCGCCGCCAGCCTCTCGAAGCTTTTCGCCGCCATGCGCGCCCCCGAACCGAGCGCGCATCGCGCAACGGCCGTGACGCCGGCACCGCTCATCGTCGCGCTCGAGCCGCGCATCGTCTACGACGCCTCGGCCGCGTCCATCGGCGCGGCCGTCGCGGCTTCGCATCATCAGGCGAGTGCCGCGATGCCTGCCGCACGCGACGCGGCGACGGCGCCCGCGGCGGCACCGAGCTTCGCGGTGCAAAGCGAGATGGCGGCGGCCGCCGGGCGTGCGGTGGGCTCCACCGGGCCGATGCGGGCGGTGCACGGTTATACGGCGACGAACGGGGCGGCCACGGCCGGCGACCATGGCGTGAGCGCGCAGGGCGCGATCGTCGTGCCGCGGCAAGGAGAGGTCGCGACGGCATCCGTCGCCGGTACCGGCGACACATCCGCGATGCGCGCGGTGCACGGTTTTACCGATGCCGTGGCCTCCGGGCAGGATACGCAAGTCGTTTTCATCAATTCGAACGTTTCCGATTATCAGACGCTGATCGCGGGTCTACCTCAGGGTACGCAGTACGTCATCCTCGATTCGACGAAGGACGGCCTCGCGCAAATCGAGCAGTATGTGCAGCAGCATCCGGGCGTCAGCGCGATTCATCTCGTGTCGCACGGGGCCGATGGACAGGTGCAGGTGGGCAGCACCTGGCTCAACGAGGGCGATCTATCGGCGTATAGCACCGAGCTTGCGCAAATCGGCGCGGCGGTGAAGCCGGGCGCGGACTTCCTGATCTATGGTTGCGACGTCGCCCAAAACGCGGACGGCAAGGCGTTCGTGCAGCAGATCGCATCGATTAGCGGGCTCAACGTGGCCGCATCGACCGATGCCACCGGCGCGAGTTCGCTCGGTGGCGATTGGACGCTCGAATACGACGCGGGCGCCGTGCATACGCCGGTGATTTTTTCGACGGCGTCCGAGCAGCAATATGGCGCCGTGTTGGCGGTGACGGATGAAACCTATGACAGCGAACTCGGCTACGTTACGCCTGGCGGCGCGACGGGCGTAACGTCGTTTTCGCTCGGTGCCTTCACATACACGATGGATCAGTCTGTCGAGTTTGCCGTCGACAGTACAACCACCAATCAAGGCGGCACGCCGCCGTTGACCACGGGTCCGACCGATGGGGTGCTGTTCGGCAATGTGCAGGGCACGCAATTGACGTCGATGACGATGAAGTTGACGAGCGGCGACAAGATGGCCGTCCAGAGTTTCGATGTCGACACGTTCGGTGGAGCGGTAGCGGTCGAGGGGCTCAATTCGTCCGGTGTCGTTGTCGCATCGTTGGCAATCAATGGGTCCACGACTCATGTGGATCTTTCGAGCAATGCGGGATTTGCCGGTATCACCAGCCTGAGGCTTCGCGAGACGGACGGTTTTTTCCTGACGCCGACACTCAACAACTTCACCTATGTCGATCTGTCGTCGCCGCCGGTCGTGACGGCTAGCGGCGGCAGCACGTCGTTCGTCGAAGCCGACAACGTCGCCTCCACTCCCGTTGCGATCGACAGCGCAATCACCTTGACCGATGGCGATGCGACCACTGCGAAGCAGGGTACGGTCAGTATCACGGGCAATTTCGTGAGCGGCCAGGACGTGCTGGCGTTCGCGAACACCAATTCCACGACCTACGGCGATATCAGCGCCTCTTATAGCAGCGGCACCGGTGTCTTGACCCTGACGTCGAGCGGCACCGCCACGATCGCACAATGGCAGAACGCGTTCCGTGCGGTGACCTACACGGATACGGCAGTGTCGCCGAGCACGGCAACACGCACGATGAGCTTCGCGTTGACGAGCGACGCCTACTTCTCGTCGAGTAATACGACCACAAAAAACGTCAGCGTCACGGCAACCGATCAAACCCCGATCGTCCATACGACGGGCGGCACGACCACCTACGGCGACGGGTCGTCGGCGGTCACGATCGACAGCGCCGTGACGGTCAGCGATCTCGACAACACCACACAATCGTCGGGCACCGTCTCGATCAGCGGGGGCTTCCATAGCGGCGATACGCTGAACTTCACGAACGACGGCTCGACGATGGGCAACATCTCGGCCTCGTACAACGCGGCGACGGGCGTGCTGACGCTGACCTCCGCGGGTGCGACCGCCACTGACGCGCAGTGGGGGCATGCGCTGTCGGCCGTTACGTTCTCGAGCACGAGCCCGACGTACGGCAGCCGTACGATTTCGTTCGCGACGAGCGATGGCACGAAAACCAGCACCGCGGCGACCGATACGGTCAATGTCGTGAATCCGCTTCAATTGACGGCGGATTCGGGTTCGGCCGCATTCGTCTCAGGCGACAACACCGCATCGACGCCGGTCACGGTCGATTCGGGGTTGACGGTGACCGATTCGGCCACCGGTACGCTGTCATCGGCGACCGTCACTATTACCGGCAACTTCACGAGCGGCGAAGACTTCCTCCAGTTCGCGAACGACGGCTCGACGATGGGTAACATCACGGCGGGCTCGTTCAACCAGATCACCGGTACGTTGACGCTCACTTCCGCCGGCTCGACAGCGACGCTCGCGCAATGGCGCAGCGCGCTCGATTCGATCAAGTACACCGATGTGGCGGTGACACCCAATGCGCTCACGCGCACCGTCAGCTTCACGGCGGTGGACAGCCTCGGCAACACGAGTAGCACGGTTTCGCGCAACGTGACCGTGACGGCCACCGACCAAACGCCGATCGTCGGAACGACGGGCGGCACGACGAGTTATGTCGGCGCATCGTCGGCCGTGACGGTCGATGCCGGCGTGACGGTCAGCGATCTGGATAACACGACGCAGTCCTCCGGTACGGTATCGGTCAGCGCTGGCTTTCACAGCGGCGATACGCTCGGCTTCACGAACGACGGCTCGACGATGGGCAACATCTCGGCCTCGTACAACGCCGCGACCGGCGTGCTGACATTGACCTCCGCCGGCGCGACGGCCACCGTCGCGCAATGGACGAAAGCGCTTTCGGCGGTGACGTTCTCGAGCACGAGCACGACGTACGGCAGCCGCACGATTTCGTTCGCGACGAGCGACGGCACGAAAACGAGCACGGCCGCGCCCCACACCGTCAACATGACGGCCCCGCCGGCGATCACGACCGACGGGGGCTCGGCCGCGTTCGTGGCGGGCGACAACACTACATCGACGCCGGTGGTGATCGATTCGGGTTTGACCGTGACGGACGGCAGCGCCACGACGCTGGCCTCGGCCACGGTCGCGATCACGGGCGGCTTCTCGAGCGGCCACGACGTGCTCTCGTTCACGAACGACGGCTCGACGATGGGCAATATCACAGCCTCGTACAACGGGGCAACGGGTGTCATGACGCTCACGTCCTCGGGTGCCACGGCGACGCTCGCGCAATGGCAAAGCGCGCTCGATGCGGTGAAGTACACGGATACGGCGGTGACGCCGAGCACGACGACGCGCACGATCAGCTTCACGGCGGTGGACGGCGCGGGCAATCCGAGCGCCACGGCGACGCGCACGGTCTCGGTGACCGATACCGATCAAACGCCGATCGTGACGACGACGGGCGGCACGACGAGTTACGTGGGCGCATCGTCGGGCGTGACGATCGACGGCAACGTCACGGTGAGCGACCGGGACAACTCGACCCAGACCTCGGCCACGGTGGCCGTGACAACGGGTTTCCAAAGCGGCGATGTGCTCAGTTTCACGAACGACGGTTCGACGATGGGCAACATCCAGGCGTCGTACAGCGCCGGAACGGGCGTGCTGCTGCTCACGTCGATCGGCGGTACGGCAACCAATGCGCAATGGGCCAGCGCATTGAGTTCGGTGACGTTCTCGAGCACGAGTACGACGTACGGCAACCGCACGATTTGGTTCCAAGTGAACGACGGAACGAAGAACAGCGCGCAGGCGGCGGATACGATCAACATGACCGCGCCGCCGGTGGTCACGACCGACTCGGGCTCGGCCGCGTTCGTCGCGGGCGACAACACGACTTCGACGCCGGTGACGATCGATTCGGGCTTGACCGTAACCGACGGCAGCGCCGCGACGCTGTCCTCGGCGACGGTGGCGATCACGGGTAACTTTCATGGTGCCGAAGACGTCCTCGCGTTCACGAACGACGGCTCGACGATGGGAAACATCACGGCCTCGTACAACACGAGCACGGGGGTGATGACACTGACGTCGTCGGGTGCCACGGCGACGCTCGCCCAATGGCAGAGGGCGCTCGATGCGGTGACGTACACCGACACGGCAGTGACGCCGAACAACGCGACGCGCACGATCAGCTTCACGGCGGTGGACGGTGGGGGCAACACGAGCGCCACGGCCACGCGTACGGTAATGGTGACCGACACCGATCAAACGCCGATCGTGACGACGACGGGCGGCACGACGAACTACGTGGGCGGCACCTCGGCGGCGACGATCGACGGCGGGATCACGGTCAGCGATTTGGACAACACGACGCAATCGTCGGGCACGGTATCGATCTCGGGTGGCTTCCACAGTGGCGATACGCTCACGTTCGTCAACACGAGCTCGGCGACGTTCGGCAATGTCGTCGGGTCGTACAACTCGGCAACGGGCGTGTTGACGTTGACCTCTTCGGGGGCGACGGCCACGGACGCGCAGTGGGCCAACGCATTGTCCGCCGTGACGTTCTCCGCGAGCGCGAGTGCGACTCCCGGCAACCGCACCGTCTCGTTCGCGGTCAGCGACGGCACTAAGACCAGTGCGTTGAAAACGGACACGGTCACGGTGCTCGGGCCGCCGGCGATCACGACCGATTCGGGTTCGGCTGCGTTCGTCGCGGGCGATAACACCGCATCGACACCCGTCGCGATCGATTCTGGCTTGACCTTGACCGACGGCACGGCACCGACGCTGGCCTCGGCCACGGTGTCGATCACCGGCAACTTCCATAGCGCGGAAGACGTCCTCGCGTTCACGAACAGCAACGCGACGACGTTCGGCAACATCGCCGCTTCGTACAACGCAGGCACGGGTGTGCTGACGCTGACCTCTTCGGGCGCGACGGCGACGCTTGCGCAGTGGCAGGCGGCGCTCGATGCGGTGACTTATACCGACACGGCGGTGACGCCGAACAACGCGACGCGCACGATCAGTTTCGCGGCGACCGATACCGGCGCGTACACGAGCAACACGGCGACGCGCACGGTGACGGTGACCGATACCGATCAAACGCCGATCGTGACGACGACGGGCGGCACGACGAACTATGTCGGCGGCACCTCGGCCGTTGCGGTGAACAGTGGCATCACGGTCAGCGACCTGGACAACACGACGCAATCGTCGGGCACGGTGTCGATCACGACCGGTTTCCACAGCGGCGATACGCTCACGTTCGTCAACACGAGCGCGGCGACGTTCGGCAATGTCGTCGGCTCGTACAACTCCGCAACGGGCGTGTTGACGTTGACCTCTTCGGGGGCGACGGCTAGCGACGCTCAGTGGGCGAACGCGCTGTCCGCCGTGACGTTCTCGGCGAGCGCCACTGCGACGCCGGGCAATCGTACGATCTCGTTCGTGACGAACGACGGCACGACCGACAGCGCGGCGGCAACGCATACGGTCGATTTGCTGGCCCCCCCGACGATCACGACCGATTCGGGTTCGGCTAGCTTCGTTGCGGGCGATAACACCGCATCGACGCCGGTGACGATCGATTCGGGCTTGAGCCTCACGGACGGCGGCGCGCCGACGTTGGCTTCGGCGACGGTGGCGATCACCGGCAACTTCCATAGCGGCGAGGACGTTCTCGCCTTTACGAACAGCAACGCGACGACGTTCGGCAACATCGCCGCTTCGTACAACGCCGGCACCGGTGTGCTGACGCTGACCTCTTCGGGTGCGACGGCGACGCTTGCGCAGTGGCAGGCGGCGCTCGATGCGGTGACTTACACCGACACGGCGGTGACACCGAACACCGCGACGCGCACGATCAGTTTCGCGGCGATCGATACGGGCGCGAACACGAGCAACACGGCAACGCGCACGGTGACGGTGACCGATACCGATCAAACGCCGATCGTGACGACGACGGGCGGCACGGCGAGCTATGTAACCGGCGCAGCCGGGACGATCGTCAATCCGAACGTGAGCGTCACCGATCTCGACAATGCGACGCAATCGTCGGGCACGGTTTCCATCACCGGCAATTTCCACAGCGGCGAGGATGCGTTGTCGTTCACGAACACGAATGCGGCGGCGTTCGGGAATATCTCGGGAACGTTCAACGCGGCGACGGGCGTGCTCACGCTCACGTCGTCCGGCGCGACGGCGACGGATGCCCAATGGGCGAACGCCTTGAGCGCTGTGACGTTCTCGAGCAGCGGCACGCACTTCGGCAACCGCACGGTGTCGTTCGCGACGAGCGACGGCACGAAGACGAGCGTGGCGGCCGACGCGACCGTATCGTTCGTCGACAAACCTCATGTCACGCTCGACTCGGGCGCTGCCTCGTTCGTCGCCGCGGACAACACGACCTCGACGCCGGTCGCGGTCGCCCCCGGCCTGACGCTCGCCGACGCCAGCACGACGCTCTCGTCGGCGAGCGTGGCAATCACCGGGGGCTTTCATCCCGGGCAAGACGTATTGGCTTTCGCGAACGACGGCGCGACGATGGGCAACATCGCCGCCGTCTACGACGCGAACTCAGGTGTCTTGACGCTGAGCTCGGCAGGCGGCACGGCCTCGCTCGCGCAATGGCGCTCGGCGCTGGCATCGGTCACCTATACCGATACGGCGGTCAAGCCCGATAACGCGACGCGCACCATCAGCTTCACGGTGACGGACGGCAACGGCACGGCGAGCGATGCGAGTGCGCGCAGCATAACGGTGACCGACACGGATCAAACACCGACGCTCGCGATCGGCGGCAACGCGACGTTCACGTCGCAAGCCGTCGGTTCGACGCCGGTGGCCGTGGCGCCGCAAGTGAGCGTCGGCGATCGCGATGCGACGGCGACGCTCACGTCCGCCCAAGTGAAAATCACGGGCGGCTTCGATACGGCGCACGACACGCTCGCGCTCGCGAGCGGCTCGGTGCCGGGCGGCTTCACGGCGAGCTACGATGCGAGCACCGGCGTGCTCACGCTGACGAGCAGTTCGGCGACGCTCGCGCAGTGGCAAAGCGCGTTGCAGTCGGTCACCTATTCGAACTCGCAGTTCCGCGCCACCGGTACGCGTACGCTGAGCTACACGATCAGCGATGGCGTGAAGACGAGCACCGCCGCGACGAACACGGTCACGATCGTCGCGGGGCCGTCGGGCGGCACCCCGGTCGCAGCCTTGCCCGTCACGCCCGCGACGACGGTGGCATCGCCTACCCCGGAATCGCACGCCGCGGGTTCGGACAACACGGCTCCCCCCGACGTGCTCGACGAATTGAGCACCACGCGCACCGTCGGTGCCGTGCCCTCGGTGCCGACGATGACGTTCTCGGATCCGAGCGCGCCCGCGACGGGGTTCTCGCTCGACCGGGCGACCGTGTCGCGCTTCGACGCGAGCGCACTCAACGCCGCGCTCGCACCGGCACCGGCGCCGCAGTCGATGACGTCGTTCTCCGAATTGGCGCTATCGGTACCGCAGCACGATCCGTTCTCGATCGACGTCGCCACGCTCTTGCCGCCCACGCAGTCCATGGGCGGCGGGATGGGCGACGTGACCGTGCGGCTCGCCGACGGCCGCTCGCTGCCGGGCTGGCTGCACTACGACGCGGCGAGCGGGGCATTGCGCGGCAAGGTGCCGGCGGGCGTGCAAGACGTGCGCATCGTCGTCGAGGTACGCGATGCGGCCGGTCATGTCGCCCGGCGAGACGTCGTGCTTGCGCCGCATGCGCGTGACGCGGGGCACGGCCTTGCGCATCCGAATCAGCGCAACGCGCATCCGTCCGCGAACTCGAATGGCCACGCCGATCGCGGAGCCGGGCAGCCGCTCGCTTCACGCGCCGCGCGCCCCGTCGGCAAACCGTCGCTCGATCAGCAATTCGCCCAGGCGCGCGCGGCGCTTCACGTCGCGCGCCCCGGCGGCGCCGTGCGCCGCGTATGACCATGAATTTCCGTCATCTATCCATATCAATGAGCGCACAAACGACCATCGCCGAACTCCATTGTTCGTCCTCATGCGGGCCCGAATCGACGCGCACCGCCCGTTCCCTGCGCCGATCGCTGATCGGTGTTGCCGTGGCCGCGCTGTGGCTGTCGGGCTGCGCGATTCATCCCGTGCCGTTCACCGATGCCGAGCGCGCGCAAACGGCGCATGCCGATCGCAGCGCGATGTTCGCGAACCAGCCCGAGCTTTCGGGGCCCATCACACTCGAAGAGGCGATGGCGCGCGCGATTCGCTACAACCTCGACCATCGCTTGAAGATGATGGAAGAGGCGCTCGCGCAAAAGCAACTCGACCTCGCGAGCTTCGACATGTTGCCGAAGCTGACCGCTCAAGCCGGTTATACCTATCGCAACAACTTGCTCGTGTCGTCCTCCGAGGATTACTTCACGCGCGGGCAGTCGCTGCCGCCGTCGTATTCGAGCGATAGGAACGATCGCACGGCCGATCTCTCGTTCTCCTGGAACATCCTCGATTTCGGCGTCAGCTACTTCGAGGCGAAAGAGCAGGCCGATCGCGTGCTCGTCGTGGAGCAACGCCGCCGCAAGGTCGTGCAGTTGATGATGCAGCAGGTGCGCGAGGCGTATTGGGAAGCAGCGGGGGCCGAGCGGCTGTCGAGCCGCATCAAGCCGTTGCTCGCGCAAGCGCAGCAAGCGCTCGACGAATCGCGCCAATCGCAATTGGAAGGCTTGCGTTCGCCGCTCGATACGCTCGCCTACCAGCATGCGCTGCTCGACATCATGCGTCAGCTCGAAGCCGTGCGCGATCAGCTCGACGAAGCGAAGCCGCGGCTCGCTTCGCTGATGAACATCGCCCCGGGCACGGACTTCAAGCTTGCGCCGCCGCAAGGGTTCGCGGTGCCGGCGTTCGCCATGCCGATGTCCGAGATGGAAGAGACGGCGCTCGAGCGCCGGCCCGAACTCGTCGAGGCGAGCTATAACGAACGCATCAGCGTCAACGAGACGCACAAGGCGATCGCCAAGCTGTTGCCCGGTATCGAGTTGCAACTGGGATCGCACTACGACAGCAACAGTTTCTTGATGTTTCATGCGTGGCGCGCGGCGGGCGTGAACGTGAGTTGGAACTTGTTGAACCTGCTCAACGCGAAGAACATTCGCGGCGCGGCCGATGCGCAGCACGAAGTGGCGCGCGCGCAGCAGCTCGCTTTGTCGATGGCCGTGCTCACGCAAGTGCACGTGGCGAGCGCCGAGCTGTCCGCCAAACAACGTCAGTTCGATTTGTTCAAGCAATTGAGCGACGTCGATTCGCAGATCTTGCAGCACACGCACAACGCAACGGTCGCCAATGCGCAGGGCAAGCTCGAGGAGATTCGGGCGGCCACTTCTGCGATGATGTCGGAGTTGCGCCTGTATCAAAGCTACGGCGAACTCGAGAGCGCCTACGGGCAATTGCTGGCGACGCTCGGCCTCGACCCGGTACCGGCGGGCGTGGGCAACGGTAATGGGGATTTGAAGACGATCGAGCAATCGATTTCGATGGAGCAAGCGCGCTGGGCGTCGTTCGGCAGCGCGGATGGAGTCAAAAAGCAATGAATCGATGGTGCAGGACAGGGCTTCGTTATGCGGCCCTGGTGATGGTGTTTCAAAGCGCATGGGCCGCGGCGCCGCAAGCCGCGGCACCGCACACGCCGGCACCCGCGGCGCCGGCGGCCCCGGCGAGCGCATCGAGCGCATCGAACCATGCGCAGGACGACGGCCGTATCCGCATTCAACTCGTCGCGCGCGATCAAGTCGATTTGTCGAGCGAGATCAGCGCGAAGATCGCCTCGATGCCGTTTCGCGACGGCGACGCCTTCCGCGCGGGGCAGACGCTCGTCTCGCTCGATTGCTCGCTGTACGCGGCGCAGCTTCACAAGGCGCAAGCCGAGTCCGAGGCGGCCGTGCAACTGAAGCGCGTGGACGATCGGCTCTCGCAGTTGCATTCGATCGGCGAGATCGACGTGCAGCAAGCCGAGGCCAAGGCGAAGGCAAGCGCGGCCGAAGTGGCCTACATGCAAGCGACGGTCCGCAAATGCAGTATCGCCGCGCCTTTCGACGGACGCGTGGTCAAGCGCAGCGCGGCGGCCCAACAATTCGCCGAGCCCGGCAAACCGTTGCTGACGATCGTCGATACGAGCCATCTCGAACTGAAGATGATCGTGCCGTCGAAATGGCTCGCGTGGCTCAAGCCGGGCCATCCGTTGAGCGTCAATGTCGATGAAGTCGGCAAGACGTATCCGGCCACGGTGGCGCGAATCGGGGCGCGCGTCGATCCCGTGACGCAAACGGTCGATGTGACCGCCGCCCTCGCGAACCGCGCGCCGGAATTGTTGCCCGGCATGAGCGGTTGGGCGAGCTTCGCCGGCGCGGGCCGCTAAACGTCATGAACGCTCCGCAGCAGATCGAGGCGGGCACGCTCGCCGTGCTTTGGCAACTGTCCGCACGCGCGCGCGAAGCGCAGAACGAAGAAACGCTCGGCTTCGTCATCGTCAACGAATCGCTCTCGCTCGTGCCCTACCGCCAGGCGGCGTGGTGGCGGGCGAGAGCGCCCGTGCCGGGCGCGGTCGCTGCCGTCTCGGGACTGCCGCAGAGCGATCCGGGCGCGCCCTACGTGCAGTGGCTCGGTCAAGTGTGCCGAGTGCTCGAGCGCCGATCGATCGATGCGGATGCGGCGTCGAGGCAAGCGCAAAACCAAACCCAAACCCAAACGCAGACGCAAGCGCCGGACGCCGCCGCTGC
The DNA here is from genome assembly GCF_002879885.1 of Trinickia dabaoshanensis. Classification (GTDB taxonomy): domain Bacteria; phylum Pseudomonadota; class Gammaproteobacteria; order Burkholderiales; family Burkholderiaceae; genus Trinickia; species Trinickia dabaoshanensis. Next base: position 107,436 of record NZ_PNYA01000002.1, on the reverse strand, counting down.
GGCAGGCGCGGCGCCGCGCATGTGGCCGCAAGCGCTGACCGCGGATGGCTTGCCCGAGGCGCTGGCCGCCGATTGGAACGACTGGTGGCCGACGCACGCGCTGTGGGTGCCGCTTGGCGATCGCGACGGTCGCTCGCTCGGTGGAGTGGTCTTTGCGCGCGAGCAGCCGTGGACGCAGTTGGACGAAGCGTTGCTCGCCGAGCTGGCACGCGTGTGGTCGCACGCGCTCGCCGCGTTTGCGCCGCGTGCTTCGTGGCTCGAGCGCGCGAAACTCACCCTGCGCGCCGGTAAGCATCGGCGCCGCGCGCTGGCGGCGCTCGTCCTCGCGCTCGTCGTACCGGTGCCGTTGACCGTGCTCGCACCGGCCGAGGTGACCGCGAAGGATCCGTTCGTCGTACGCGCGCCGCTCGACGGCGTGATCGATCGGCTGTTCGCGCAGCCCAATCAACGCGTCGAGGCGGGCGCGCCGCTGTTCGCGCTCGATTCCACGACGCTGGCTTCGCGCTATGCGCTGGCGAACAAGAACTACGCGACGGCCCAAGAGGAATACCGGCAGACCGCGCAGCTTGCGGTGACCGACGATAAAGACCGGCTCGACATGGCGCTGCGCAAGGGCAAGCTCGACGAAAGCGCGATCGAGCTCGATTACACGGCGCGCGAACTCGCGCGCGTGCGGGTGAACGCGCCGCGTGCGGGCGTGGCCGTCTTCTCCGATCCGAACGATTGGAACGGCAAGGCGGTGTCCATCGGCGAGAAGGTGATGCTGCTCGCCGATCCGGCCAGCGTCGAATTGACGGCCTACGTGCCTGTTGCCGATAACGTCGATGTCGTCCCCGGCGCGACGCTCACGCTCTATCCGAAAAGCTCGCCGCTGGCCGCCTACGACGCGCGCATCGACACGGTGGCGTATCGCGCCGAGCCGACGCCCGAAGGGGTGGTCGCCTACCGCGTGAAGGCCACCTTCGCCGGCGCGGTGAAGCCGCCGCTCGGCGTGATGGGCACCGCGCGTATTCATGGCCGCTGGGTGCCGGTTGCCTACTATCTGCTGCGTCGCCCGCTGGCGACGATCCGGCAGTGGCTCGGCTGGTAGGCGCCGCGATGCCGCGCCTTCCTTCCCTTCGCCAAGAACTGAGCTTGACCCCGGGCGCGGCGACGCCGGACGGCGCGCCTACTTGGATGCTGCACGACCCCGCGGGCAATCGCTTCTTTCAGATCGGCTGGCCCGCGTTCGAGATGCTCTCGCGCTGGGCGCTCGACGATGGAGACGCGATCGTCGCGTCGGTCAATGCCGAAACCACGCTGCATCTGACGTTCGACGATTTCGAGTCGCTCGTGCGGATGCTGCATCGGCAGCATTTGCTGGTGGCTGCGAGCCCCGCGGATACGGGGCGGCTCGCGAGCGCGGCCGCCGCGAGCAAGCTCTCGCATGCGATGTGGCTGCTCAAGCACTACTTGATGATCCGTGTGCCGTTATGGCGCCCGATGCCGTTCTTGAAGCGCTTCGCCCGCTATGCGGAAATCGCGTACCGGCCCGCGTTTTGGATCGTCGTCGCGCTCACGGCGATGACGGGGCTCGTGCTCGTCTCGCGCCGTTGGGACGAGTTCGTCCATACGTTTCACGGGTACGCCGACGTGCGTGGACTGTTGGCGATCGGCCTGGCGCTAGGGTGCGCCAAGGTGCTTCACGAATTCGGCCATGCGTTCACGGCGCATCGCTACGGCTGCCGCGTGCCGACGATGGGCGTGGCGCTGCTCGTGATGGTGCCGGTGCTCTACACCGATACGACCGAGGCATGGAAAGTGCCGGGCCGCGCCGAGCGTTTGCGTATCGGCGCCGCCGGCATGCTGACGGAATTGGCGCTGGCCGCGTTCGCGACGGTGGCATGGAGCGTTCTACCGGACGGACCCATGCGAGCCGGCGCATTTCTGCTCGCCACGACGACGTGGATCGGCACGCTGACGATCAATGCAAGCCCGTTCATGCGCTTCGATGGGTACTTTCTGCTCTCGGATTGGCTCGACATGCCGAACCTGCACGATCGCGCGTTCGCGTTCGGGCGCTGGTGGATGCGCGAACGTTTGTTCGGCCTCGGAGAGCCGCAGCCCGAACCGTGCGCGCCTGGGCGCCGGCGTTTCTTGATCGCGTTTTCGTTCGCGACTTGGCTCTATCGGCTCACCGTTTTTTTCTCGATCGCGCTCGTCGTCTATCACGCGTTCTTCAAGGCGTTGGGCCTTGCGCTGTTTTGTGTCGAGTTCGGATGGTTCATCGCGCGGCCGATCGTGCGTGAAGTGACCGCGTGCTGGCAGGCTCGCGCGGCATTGCAATGGCGGCGCGAGACGCGGCGCACGGCGCTCGTCGGCGCGCTGCTCGCCGGCTTGCTCGTGCTGCCCTGGCACGGCGGCGTGGGCGCCCCGGCCGTACTCGGTCCGCTGCGCGCCCAAGGGCTTTATGCGCCGGAAGCGGCCTATGCGACGAGCGATGCGCCGATCGCCCATGACGGCCAGCGCGTGCGCGCGGGACAAGTATTGGCCGTGCTGTCCTCGCCCGATCTCGCGCACAAGCTGCAAGCGGCGCAGGCCGACGAGACGCTGCTGCGTTGGCAGGTCGAGCAGCAGTCGTTCGACGATCGTTTGCTGGAGCAGGGTGTGGCCTTGCAGCGGCGTTGGGATGCCGCGCGCGAAACGGTGGCCGGCCTCACGGCGCAAGTTGCACAGTTGACGCTGCGCGCGCCGTTCGACGGTATCGTTCAAACCGACGAGGCACTCGCTCCCGGCACCTGGCTGCCGCGCGGCGAGCATGTGTTCGATGTGGTGGGACCGGTGGGCGTGAAGGGCGAAGCGTTCGTCGGCGAAGACGATGCCGCGCGCGTATCGCCCGGAGATCGCGTGACGTTCGTGGCTTCCGTGCCGGAGATGGGCGCGCTCACTTGCACGGTGGCGGCCGTCGATCGCGTGAATGTCGGCACGCTCGATACGCCTTCGCTCGCAAGCGTCTACGGCGGGCCGCTGCCCGTGCAACTGCAGCCGAACACGCATCAGCTCGTGCCGCTCACGGCGACGTACCGCGTGCGCATCGACGCGTGTCCCGCGAACGAGGCGTGGCCGCGCGAGATCGTCGGCGAGGCGACGATCGGCGGCTCGCGGCAAAGTTTCGCCTGGCGCGGCCTGAAGTGGCTCGCCTCGGTGTTCCGGCGCGAAAGCGGCGCATAACGCTGCGCGATGCGACGGTGAGGCGGCCGCGCGCGGCCGCCATCGGTTCGCCGCCCGACGCTAAGCCGAACTCGGTTTGCCCGTGAACGCGGAGATCGGTTTATCGACGGGTCGCTCCAACCCGGCGGAAAACGCCTTCATCGCTTCGATGAGCGGCGTGAGCGCTTGCCACAGCGCATCGTCGTGCAACATCTTGTAGGCGCCCGTGAATCCCGGCGCCGTATGCCCTTCGCCGTCCGCATCGGGTTGCCAAGCGCCGATGCATTTGAGCGCGTCGGTCAACGCGAACATCGTTTTATACAACTGGTTCGGCTCGATGCGCGAGAGCGCCATCAACACGATCGACAGATTTTGAATCGCGTTCAACGTTCCGGGCTTGGCGAGTCCGTCGACGAGTACTTGCGCGACGGGCGTCTTCGCGCGGACGAGATCGTTCGCGAAGCGCAGCAGGCCATGTTCGTGCAGGCTTTGCACGAGGCGCTCGAGCGCCTCGTGCGCGTCCGGTTCGATCTTCGGCGGGTCGGGTTCGTAATCGATGCGTTCGGCCATCAGCTTCTCTCCGGATGAGGGGAGCGCAGGGGCGGTTCGACATAGTCGTCGCGGGCCCATTTCACCGTGGCGTCGATACCGGCGTTCGGCGTGCGCGTGTGGTTGCGATAGTTGTTGCTCGGCAGCGGCGCGCCGCCGTTCGGCCGCGGCAGACATTCGAGCTTGACCGCGAGTTCCTTGTACGCGGGCGTATTGACGTCGGGGTCGTGGTGCTCGCCCGTCATTTCGTTGATGCCGGGTTTGCCTTGGTGAATCGGCACGAACAGCGTATTGCCGCGCACGCGGTCGGTGACGAGCACGATCATGTCGGCCGAGCCGCGGCGCGAGGTGAGCCGCACCCAGTCGCCGTCGGCGATGCCGCGCGCTTGCGCGAGCTCCGGACTGACTTCGACGAACCAGTTCGGTGCCTCACGCCAGATGCGCGGCCCGCGGCCCGTTTGATTCGTCGATTGGAATTGCTCGAGCATGCGGCCGTTGTCGGCGAGTAAGTCGTATTCGTCGTCGGCCTGTTCCGCGGGCGCTTTCCATTCAAGCGGATAAAGCACGGCCCGGCCGTCGTCGGTATGGAAGCGCTCGGTATAAAGCAGCGGCGTATCGCTGCCGTCGGCGTTGACGGGCCAGACGAGCGATTTCCACCCCTCGAGGCGCGCGTAGCTCACGCCTTTGAACATCTCGGCGACGCCGGCCACCTCGTCCATGATTTGCGACGGATGCGTGTAACCCCAATCGTGACCCATACGTGCGGCCAAATCGGTCAAGATGCGCCAATCGGGCCGGCTCTCGCCTAACGGGGGCATCACTTCGTAAAAGCGCTGAATGCGCCGCTCGGTATTCACGAACGTGCCGTCTTTCTCGGTGCTCGGACAACTCGGCAGGACCACGTCGGCGAACTGCGCGGTGCGGCTCAAGAAGATGTCTTGCACGACGAAGAAGTCGAGTTCGGTGAAGGCCTTGTGCACGTTTTCCGAGTCGGCATCGGAATAGGCCGTCTCTTCGCCGATCACGACCATCGCGCGGATACGCTTTTGCGCCGCTTCCTCGACCATCAGAAAGTTATCCTGGCCGATCTTGTCCGAAAGCCGCTCGGGCTCGACGCCCCACGCCTTGGCCCATTTCGCGCGGATAGCCGGATCGGTCACCTTCTCGTATCCGGGATAGACGTTTTTCAAACAGCCGAAATCGCTCGCGCCCTGCACGTTGTTGTGGCCGCGCATCGGGTAGCCGCCCGTGCCGGGGCGTCCGTAGTTGCCGGTCACGAGGAGCAAGTTCGACAGCGCGGTGCTCGTGTCGGCGCCGTGGCTGTGCTGCGTGATGCCCATGGCCCAGAGCAGGCACACGCTCTTGGCTTCGCCGATCATATGCGCCGCTCGTACGAGTTCTGCCTGCGAAATACCGGTAATGCGTTCGGCGAATTCGAGCGTAAACGGCTCTAGCGAGCGGCGATATTCGTCGACGCGGTTGACGCGACCGGCCAGAAATTCGGTATCGGCCATACCGTGGTCGAAGATGTAGCGCGACAGCGCGGAGGCCCATACGAGGTCGGTGCTCGCCTTCGGTCGCAAATACAAATCGGCGCGCTCGGCCATCTCATGACGGCGCGTATCGACGACGACGAGTTTCTGCCCGCGATGCTTATGCGCCGCCTTGATGCGCGAGGCGATGACGGGATGATTCTCGGCGGTATTGTTGCCGACGATGACGACGAGGTCTGCCTTCTCGATATCGGCGATGGTGCCGGCATCGCCGCCGTAGCCCACGGTGCGAAAGAGCCCCATGGTGGCCGGGTTTTGGCAGTAGCGCGACGAATTGTCGACGCTATTCGTTCCGATGATGAGCCGCGCGATCTTTTGCGTGAGATACGCTTCCTCGTTGCTCGCCTTGCTCGAGCCGATGAAGCCGATGCTGTCGGCCCCATGCCGGTCGCGAATCTCGAGCAGCCTGCGCGCGACGAGCGAGAGCGCTTCGTCCCAACTGGCCGGACGAAAGCGTCCGTGCTCGCGAATCAGCGGCGTCGTGAGGCGCTTCTCGTCGTTGATGAAATCCCAGGCGAATTTGCCTTTGATGCAGGTGGAGATGCCGTTCACCGGGGCTTGCACCATCGGTTGAACCTTCAGCAAATGCCGCTCGCGCGTCCACATCTCGAACGAACAGCCGACGCCGCAGTAGGTGCAGACGGTTTTGGTGCGCTTGATCTCCGGCTGGCGCCAATGCATGTCCATGACCGAGACGGCAGTGACGGGCGGTGCGCCGATGGTGTTCTCGAGGGTCTTGACGAGATCGATCAACGGCCGCTTCAGCGATTGGGGCATCGCGGTGAACGGACCGGCATCGGGCTGCATCGTTTTTTCCAGCAGCGCGTTGCACGGACACACCGTCACGCAATGACCGCAACTGACGCAACTCGATTCGTCCACGCTCTTGCCGCCGTCCCAGAGGACGCGCGGATGCTCCATCGTGTAATCGATGCTCAACGTTTCGTTGACCTCGACGTTCTGACACGCTTCGACGCAGCGTCCGCACAAAATGCACTGATCGGGATCGTAGGTGTAGAAGGGACTGCTTTCGTCTTTCTCGTAAGGCTTGCGCTGATAGGGATAACGCTGGATCGGCGGGTTCATCCGCGCGACGGTGTCGTGCAGCGTGCAGTCGCCGGTGTTGTGCTCGCAGACCGTGCAATAGAGCTCGTGCTTGGCGAGCAGCCGATCGAGGCCCTCATGGCGCGCCGCTTTCGCCCGCTCGCTGTCGGCGAGAATCGTAAGACCGTCGCGGCTTTGTACCGTGCAACCGCGCACGAGTTCGCCGTCGAGCTCCACCCAACAGACGTCGCAGGTTTGCAGCGCGCCGAGGCTCGGGTGATAGCAGACATGCGGCAAATGCACGCCATGCGCATCGAGGAACTCGACGAGCGGTTGGTCGGGACGGCCGTTCAGTGCTTTGCCGTCGTAGGTGAGCGTGCAGGAGTTGCCGTCTGCCATGGATGTGCCCTCGTCGAATCGTCCGGTGAAACGTCAGCAGTCCGAAATAATTTCGAAAGCGGCGACGCGACCGAACGAGAATGCGAAACCGCGATAATCGAAAAGGCATCAGCATCGTTCGTTCCCGCTCGGACGTGCGTGCGGTGCGCGAGCGGCGATGGCCGGCGGCATGGCCGATTTGCTTGCGACGGCACGATCGATGCTTGGAGCGTTAAGCATCGATGGAGATTTTCATGACGAATGCGCAAGGATGCGGACGCGGCGGCAAACCGCGATGGGTTGCGCGGCAACAGTCGAGGGAGCGATGAGAAAGCCATTGACCTTACTCAAGCTGGGCCGGCGCGCCGCGCGCGTGGCGGCGGCATCGCGCGGGGCGCTGGATTTGCGTCGCGCGGCCGCCTCGGGCACGGTGGCCGGCCTCTGCGCAGCCGGTGCCGCGGCGTATTGCGCGCGGCGGGAAGGCACCACCGCCTATGCGCCGCTCAATGCGGTCACGCATTGCGTCTGGCCCGAGCGCGCGCCGCGCGAAGTGGGCTTCAGCGTGCGTCACACGCTATTGGGCTTGGGCATCCATCAAGCCGCGGCGATTTTCTGGGCCCTGATGTTCGAGCGCATCGCCCCGCGTGCGCCGCGCGAGCATCCTGCCGCGGTGCTCGCGGCCGCGGCCGGGACGGCGGCGACGGCTTATATCGTCGACTACCATTTCGTGCCCAAGCGGCTCACGCCGGGCTTCGAAGCGCATCTGGGGCCGCGCTCGATGACGCGCGTCTACGCGGGTATCGCGTTGGGTCTCGCCGCGGCGGCGTTGCTGCGCTCGGCCAAGCGCTGAGGCGCGCCCGCATTAGTGCGGCCAATGCTCGGCCACGTCGACGAGTGCCTCGCGCAGCCATACGCACGCGGGATCGAGTTGGCTGCGCGGGTGCCACGCCGCGAACATCGCGAAGCCGCGCGCGTCGAACGGCAAGTCGAATACGTCGAGCTTGTCGCGGTAGCGCGTGACGAGCCGGGACGGCAGCGTCGCGACGTAATCGCTGAGGGCGAGCAATTCGGGCACGACGGTGAAGTGCTGAACGGAGAGTGCGACACGGCGCGCCCGGCCCAAGGCGTCGAGGTGTTCGTCCATGAATCCGAAGAAACTGCCCCCGCTCGTTGAGACCAGCACGTGATCCAGCGAGCAATAGGCGTCGAGGTCGGGCGGCGCCGCGCCGCGCGGGTGCCCCTTTCGCTGCACGAAGACGAAGCGCTCGTCGTAGAGTTTGCGCGCCTTGGCCCAGGCGGGCACGCCGCGTTCCGAACCGATCAGCAGATCGATCTCGCCTCGCTCGAAACGCTCGATGCTGCTCGAATGCTCCGACGCCACGAAAGCAAGCTGCACGCTCGGCCCGGCCCGCTGCGCCCATGATTGCATCAACCGGAATCCGAGCACGGCCACCGCTTGATCGCTGCCGGCGATCGTAAAGCGGCGCGTATCGACGAGCGGATCGAACGACGGCTGCCGGCGCACCACGGCTTCGAGTTGCGCGAGCGCGGCGGCGAGCGGCGCGATCAGTTCGGTCGCCCGGACGCTGCGCGTCATCCCGCGTCCGCTCGGCGCGGGGATCAATAGCGGGTCGCCGAAGATCTGCCGCAACCGTGCCAGTTGCGTGGAGACCGCGGGCTGGGTCAAATGCAGCCGCTCGGCGGCACGCGTGACGTTCGACTCCTCGAGCAATGCGTGCAGCGAAACGAGAAGATTCAGGTCGATGCCTCTGAGATCAATCATATTGATGGGTGGGATTCCATTAATTGATTTCAAGAATACGTTGCCCATCGCTACAGTTCAATCGTCCGATCCCGATCGGTGTCACGAACTCAAACGGAGATAACGACGATGAAAGCTTGGATGCTCGACGAACCCGGTAAGCCGTTGGCCCTGCGCGACGAACCGGTGCCCCGGCCGCGCCGCGGCGCGGTGCTGCTGCGCATGGAGGCGGTGCCGCTCTTGAGCTACACGCGCGCCTACATCGAAGGGAAGCTGCCGTATGGCTATCCTCCCGGGCCGTTTTCGCCGGGGACGAACGGCATCGCTCGCATCGAAGCCGTGGGCGAGGGCGTGTTCGGATTCCGGGAAGGTCAACGGGTGGCCGTGATGCCGTATTGGCGCGCCGACGAAACCGTGCAGGAGCCGGAGCAGGTGTTGATCGGATTGACCGCGATCAGCGCCGGCAGCGCGCCGATGCTTGCCGATTTTCCGCATGGCACGTTGCGCGAACTCGCCGAGTTTCCCGCGTCGACGATCGTCGCGCTCGATGGTTTGGATGAGGTCGCATCGACCCGGCTCGCCGCGCTGGGCAAATTCTCCGTCCCGTTCGGCGGGCTGCGCCGCGGGCGTCTCGCAGCCGGCGAGACCGTGGTGGTGAACGGGGCGAGCGGCTACTTCGGTTCGGCCGCCGTGCTCGCCGCGCTGGCCCTCGGGGCGAGCCGCGTGGTGGCGCTCGGCCGGCGCGCGCAAGCGCTCGCACCGCTCGTCGAACTCGGGCATGGACGCGTGAAGCGCGTCGTGCTGACGGGCGATGGCGCGCAAGACGTTGCCGCGATCCGCGAGGCGGCGGGCGGTGCGGCGGACCTCGCGTTCGATATGGTGGGGCAGGCGACCGATGCGCAGGCGACGCTCGCGGCGCTGCGCAGTTTGCGCCGCAATGGCCGGCTCGTGCTGATGGGCAGCATGCAGGCGCCGCTGCCGATTCCCTACGGCGAGATGCTGCTGAACAACTGGGAACTGCTCGGCAACTTCATGTATTCGCGTGCCGATTTCTTAGCGCTCGTCGCGCTGGTGGCGTCGGGGCAATTGTCGCTCGATGCCATCGATGTCAGCGCGTATCCCTTCACGCAGTTGGAAACCGCGATCGACCGGGCCGGCAGCGCGCACGGTTTGCAATGCACGGTCGTGTCCGCCGAGGGCGAGCATGCTTGGTGCTGAAGCGCATCGTACGCCGGCTGTGGCCGGCGTACGAGCGCGCCGCGGCGCGCGGCTTCAGTTCACGAGCATGCCGGTGAGCCAATAAGCCTGCACGAGCGTCATGACGCCGACCACGGCCGCGAAGAACAGGCTATGGCGCAGCGTGAAGCGAAAGAGGGACGCCTCGTGGCCGACGAGTCCCGTCGCGGCGCAGGCAACGGCAATCGACTGCGGCGAGATCATCTTGCCGGTCACGCCGCCGGTCGTATTGGCCGCGACGAGCAGCGTGTCGGACACGCCGATCTGATGCGCCGTCGTGTGTTGCAGCGAGCAAAAGAGCGCGTTCGACGACGTATCGGAGCCCGTCAGAAACACGCCGAGCCAGCCGAGCAGCGGCGAGAAGAACGGGAACGCCGCGCCGGTCCCGGCCAAGAGCAGCGCCAGCGTGGAGGACATGCCCGAGTAGTTTTCGACGAAGGCGAAGGCGAGCACGAGGCCGATCGACAAAATGGGGCGGCGCAGTTCGGCGATGGTTTCGGCGAACGTGCGCGCGGCGACGCTCGGGCGCACGCGCAGCAAGGCGGCCGAGATCAGCGCGGTCAGCAAGATCGCGGTGCCGACCGCCGAGATCAGATCGAGCTTGAACACGGCGTCCAAGGCTTTCGGGGCGCTCACGATCGGGGCCGTCTTGAAGACGAGGCGGTCGAGTCCGGGCACGTGCAGCGAAAGAACGGTCCCCGCGAGCGCGCCGTGCGCGGCGAAGAGCGCCTTGAACGAGGGCAGACTCCAGATCGTGACGACGATCGTGAGCAGACCGAACGGTGCCCACGCGCGCAGGGTTTGAGCGCTCGTGTACGGCGAGCGTTGGCGGCTCGTAGCGGCGAGGCGGCCGGCGGCGGGCGCGCCGCCGAAGCCCGACAGCGCGGCAGCACCGCCGCTCGTCGCGGCGAACTCGGTTTGCGCCGCGGAGCGCGGCTGCCACACCTTGAGGAAAGCCGTCAGCGCAACGAGACTGACGAGCGACGACGCGATGTCCGGCAACTCGGGCCCGATATGGTTCGAGGTGAAGTATTGCGTCACCGCGAAGCTGCCTCCGGCGACGAGCGCCGCGGGCCACGTTTGCTTGACGCCGCGCACGCCGTCCATGATGAACACGAGCCAGAACGGGACGAACAATGAGAGCAGCGGCAATTGCCGGCCCGCCATCGCGCCGACATGGAACGCGTCGATCCCGGTCACCTGTCCCGCGACGATGATCGGAATGCCCATGGCGCCGAACGCGACCGGCGCGGTGTTGGCGATGAGGCATAACCCCGCGGCGTACAGCGGACTGAAGCCGAGACCCACGAGCAGCGCGGCGGTGATCGCGACCGGCGCGCCGAAGCCCGCGGCGCCCTCCAGGAAGGCCCCGAACGAAAAGCCGATCAACAGCATTTGCAGCCGTCGATCGTCGGTGATCGAGAGCACCGATGCGCGAATGATCTCGAATTGCCCCGTCTTCACGACGATCTTGTAGAGGAACACGGCCGTCACGATGATCCACGCGATGGGCCACAGGCCGTAGGCGAATCCGTAACCGGCTGCCGCGAACGCCGTTGGCGCCGGCATGCCGTAAGCGAGAATCGCGACGACGAGCGCCAGCGCGAGTGTGATCGCGGCCGCGACGTGGCCCTTGAACTTCAAGACGGTGAGCGCCGCGAAATAAAAGACGATCGGGATGCCGGCGACCAGGGACGACAGCCCCAGCCCGCCGAGCGGCGTATAGGTTTGGCTCCACATCTGCATATCGGTCTCCTCCGTAAATGCAAGAACAAAGCGGTGCCCGGCCGCGTCGCGTGGCGCGCGGCCTGAGCGTGAATCGGTGCCTGCTGTCGGGCGTGGCCCGCGCGGGTCGCTTATTCGGGTTGGCCGCGCGCGCGCAGCAAGTCGGCCAGGCTTTGCGGCGCGGGTTTGAGCGGCGTGCGGTGATCGGTCCATCCCATTTGCCGCGACGGCGTGAGTGCCGCGAAACGCGTGGCCGCCCAGCGAAAGAGCCGATAAGCGCGCGGGTGCGCGAATGCCCCGCGCCAAAACCGCCATACGAGGTGCTCGCGGCGCGTGTAGTTCGCGCCTTGCCCGCGCAGCGGGTGCGCGACGGCGTCGTCCGGTGCGCGATTGGCCTCGGTGCGCAAGCGGATCAGCAACTGCGGGATGGGAATGCGCACGGGACAGACCTCCCCGCAAGCGCCGCAGAGCGACGAGGCGGTCGGCAGATCCGCCGTTGCTTCGAGACCGAGCAGGTGCGGCGAAATGATCTTGCCGATGGGGCCTGGGTAGGTGGTGCCGTAGGCATGACCGCCGATGCGCGTATAGACGGGGCAGTGATTCATGCAGGCGCCGCAACGAATGCATTGCAGCGTGGAGCGCAACTCCTCGTCCGCGTACGCTTGCGTGCGGCCGTTATCGAGCAGCACCACGTGCATCTCACGCGGACCGTCGAGTTCGCCTTCGCGGCGCGGTCCGGAGATCAGATTGAAGTAGGTGGTAATCGCTTGGCCCGTGGCCGAGCGCGTGAGCAGGCTCGCGAGCGGCACGATGTGCTCGAGTTTGGCCACGACTTTCTCGATGCCGACGATCGCGATATGAACGTCGGGCACCGAGGTCGAAAGCCGGCCGTTGCCTTCGTTTTCGACCAGCCATAGCGTGCCGGTATCCGCCGCCGCGAAGTTCGCGCCCGATAGACCGATGTCGGCGTCGACGAACGCGTGGCGCAGCGCGCGCCTTCCCGTCTGGATCAGCGCATCGACGTCTTCCGTGTATTCGGCATTGGCGATGTGCGCTTCGAACAGACGCGCGATGTCCCGCTTCGTCTTATGAATCGCCGGCATGACGATATGCGAGGGCTTTTCGTCGGCTAGCTGGACGATGAATTCGCCGAGATCGGATTCGGTACAACTCACGCCATGTTCGGCCAGGTAGTGGTTGAGCTCGATCTCCTCGCTCGCCATCGACTTGCCCTTGATGACGCGCTTCGCTCCGTGCGTTTGCGCGATCTCCAAAATCAGCGCGTTCGCTTCCTCGGCCGTGGCCGCCCAATGCACCTGCGCGCCGGCCGCGACGAGATTGCGCTCGAGCTGCGTCAGCAACTCGGGCAGGCGCGCGAGCGCGTCTTGGCGAATCGCCTGGCCGAGATCGCGCAATGCTTCGAGTTCGTCGGCATCGGGAAATTGGGCCGTGCGTTTGTCCTGCAAGAACGTCATCGCGCCGCGAAAGCTCGCGCGTAACGCGGGATCGTCGAGTGCCGCGCGCGCCCGCGTTTTGAAGTCGCCCGGTGCGACGAAATGAAGGGGCTGGGTGCTCATCGGCGATGCTCCGGCGGCGTGGCGGCGCTGGAAGCGCGCTCCTTCGTGACGATGACGACCCACAACCTGCGCGGGCCGTGCGCGCCGTAGGCGAGCGTTTGCTGGATATCGGACGTCTTCGACGGGCCCGACACGAGCGCTAAATTGGCCGGCATGCCTTCGTGCCAGCGCTCCGCGCGAGCCGCTTCGTGCAGGTCGCGGTGCAGCGTATCGGCATGCACGAGCGCGACGTGCAGCGGCGGCGCGAGCGACATCGTGCGCGGCGAGCCGCGGTCGGGTTCGACGATGAGGGTGCCGGTGGCCGCGATGCCCGAACGCGCGAGCGTGAAGCCCGCATCGACGGTATCGAAGAGTTCTCGCTTCCAGGTTTCGATCGGTCGCGCGAAGGAGAGAGCCTCGATGCTGCCGGGCAGCGCGGCGGCCAGCGCGGCGCCCTCGGCGCGCTCCGGATCGAGCAGCAAGCGGCGCACCCCCGCATCGGCAAGGCGGCGTGCCAAGTCGGCCGGCCAGGCCGCCTCGCTCGCACGCCACACTTCGGCATGGGCGGCGCCAAGCGCGCGTTCGAACGCGTCCACGCGTTGCTCGAGCGTTGCCTCGGCGAGCGGACGCCACATGGCGTAATGCAAGTCGACGCGACGATCGAGCGATGCGGCATCGAGCTTCGGCGTGCGCGCGGCGGCGGCTCGCAGCCGCCCTAAGATCAGTTCTCGGGAAGTGAGCATGCTTACCGGCCTCGCGCTTGGGAGACTGACTTGGCGTCGATGGCTTCGGCGAGGGGCGACGATCGCGTCGCGCTCGGGGCCGATGCGTCGTTCGCGTGCGTGGGCCTTTTGTCCGCGCCCGTGCGCCGCCACAAAAAACTGGCCAGATGTTCGACCGCGAGCGGCGCGCCTTCGTGCTCGGCCGCATGACCGATGTTGAGCATGCAGCCGCAGTCGGCCGTGACGAGCCGCTCGCATCCCGTGGCGCAGGCGGAAGCGACCTTGTCGCGCACCATGGCGCCGGAGATGTCGGGATGCTTGAGCGAGAACGTGCCGCCGAAGCCGCAGCATTCGGCTTCGCGCTCGTGATCGACGCGTGTGACGCCGGGCAGCGCATCGATCAGGGCGACACCGTGTTCGCGTGTGCCCATCTCGCGCCGCGCCGCGCACGACGTGTGCAGCACGACGCGCTCGGTTTGAAGCGGCCCCGAGCCCGGCGTGCCGTCTACCTGACCGGCGAAGTCGACTTCGAGGACGTGAACGAGAAATTCGGCGAGTTCGTAGACGCGTTCAGCGAGTTGCCGAGCGTGAGCTTCATGCGTGGCATCGCCCTCGAACAGCTTCGGCCAGTGATGACGCATCATGCCGGCGCACGAACCGGAGGGCACGACGATCGGCCAAGGTTCGGGAAACAAGTCCAGTTGCGCGCGCGCGACCGCGCGGGCCTGCTCGGGGTTGCCGCTGCTGTAAGCCGGTTGCCCGCAGCAGCTCTGCCCTTTCGGGTAGTGCACGGTCAGCCCTTCCCGCTCGAGCAATCGGACGGCGTCGAGCCCCGCTTGCGGAACGAACAGATCCACGAGGCACGTGGCGAACAGGTAGACATCCGTGGGCCGATGCAGTGGGTAGTGCCTTTGCCTTTGCGGCATGTCTCTCTCCAAAGCCGCTTTTCGTCGACGGCGTTGAGCGCATAATTGCCGCAATCGCAACAGGTCACAAATTGGTTGGACCAATGCGACGAGACGGGCGCCGCGAAGCGATGGCGGCAAGGAGAGTCGGATGAAGCAGACCATGGGGAACGGATCGCGCGTGCAAGCCGCGATGCGCGCGTTGGAGACCTCGTTGCTCGACGGCACGTTCGCGGCCGGCGCGCGGCTGCCGGCGGAGCGTGCGCTCGCCGAGCGCTATGGCGTTTCACGTAATACGATTCGCGAGGCAATCCAGCGGTTGGCCGCTCGCTCGCTCGTGCATAGCCGTCCGGGTGCGGGCGTGTACGTGACGGATCGGTTGCGCACCGGGGTGGCGTCGCCCTGGGGCGAACTCGTTGCCGACCATCCCGCGCTACGCGACGACATCTTGGAGTTTCGCCGGGTGTTGGAGGGCGCCACCGCCTACTTTGCGGCGATGCGTGCGTCGAAAGACGAGATCAAAACGATCGAATCGCTGATGCGCACGCTCGAGAAAGCGCGGCGCGACGACGACAAGGCGGGCGAGGCGCAGGCCGATGCGAAACTGCACGAGGCGATTGCAAAGGCTTCGCACAACGCGATGTTCTTGCATCTACACGCGGGGGTGCTGAGCGTGCTGCGCGAGCATATCGCGATCAACGGCACCGGCTTGCGCGAGCAGGGCGAGGACGCCTCGGCGCTGTTGCTGCTGCAGCATCGCACGCTGTGCGACGCGATTTGCTCGCGTCGCCCGGAGGAGGCGCGCACGGCGATGCAGACTCACATCGACTTCGTGCGCCGCCAAGTGAACGAGGGCGGGCGGCTCAGCTAACCGTCGCGCGCATATTGGTCCAACCGCGCGTGCGCCGCAGCACCGGAAACGCCACGCATCCGATCGCTGCGACCGCCGTGACGAACCCGGCGAGGGCCGCGACCGTGCCCGGCAACTCCGCGACGAGGTAGATGGCGAGCGAACCCGCGATCATATGCAGCGCGCCCATGAGTCCCGATGCGGCGCCGGCGTTGTCGGGGAAGCTCGTCACGCCCCCGGCGAAAGACAGCGGCAGCATGAAACCGTTCGCGAGCGTGACGACGGAAATCGCGAGGATCATCGGCAACGGTGTCGGACGGCCGAAACTCGCCGCGATCAGCGATGCGGCGCCGGCTGCGAGAATCGCGAGCCCCACGCCGATGAGCCGATCGATGCCATGCGTTTTCGCGAAATGGCGCGACGTCAGATTGCCGACGATATACGTGACGGACAAGCTCATATAGCAATAACTGATCGTCTTCGTCGACAGGCCCATGCCGACGAGCAGCACGGGCGACGCGGCGAGATACCCCAGATACACCGCGTAGCCCACGCACAGAATGAGCGCATAGGACCACAAACGCGGCTGCACCAATAGCATCGGATAACTGCGGAACGTGCGCGCGATATTGCTGTGGCGATTCGCCTTGGGCACCGTCTCCGGTATGTAGATGGCGAGCAAAAGCGCCGCGGCGATGCCGAGCGCGGCCGTGAACAGGAACGGCGCGCGCCACGACACGTAGGCCGTGATATAGCCGCCGATCAGCGGCGAGAGCGCCGGCGATGCGCCGACGATCGGCATGATCGTCGTGAACGTGTGCGCGGCTTTCTTCGCATCGAAGATATCGCTCACGATGGCTCGGCCGATCACCATCCCGGCACCCGCGCCGAGCGCCTGCACGATGCGGGCGAGGCCGAAGACCGTGACGTTCGGCGCGAGGGAGCAGCCCACCGATGCGGCCGCGTAAAGCAGCATGCCGCCGATGACGAGGCGGCGCCGGCCGTAGGCATCGGAAAGCGGGCCGTACAGCGCTTGCGCGAGCGCGAGCCCCACGATGTAGACGCTGAACGTATGTTGCAGCGCCGAGATCGGCGTGCCGAACGCACGCGCCGCGAGCGGCATGCCCGGGAGGTTGATATCGGATGCGACGAGTCCGCTCGCGCTGAGCAGCACGAGCGTGACGAGCAGCACCCCTCGAGGGATGGCGCTGCGCGATGGGTTCATGACGTTCGTTTCCATGGTTACAGGTCGTTGGTTGTTCCGCCCCGGACGCTCGGTCGACCCGAGCCGGTAGGCGCGATGAGCACGAATCACAGGACCGAAGCTTAATGACCGGATATAATGCCGTCCAAGACTTAATTGGTCATAGTTGATGCCAAAAAGGACATAATCATGGAGTTGCAGCAACTGAGGTACTTCGTGGCGGTGGCTGAAATGGAGCACGTGGCGCGCGCCGCCGAGCGGCTGCACATCTCGCAGTCGCCGCTTTCGCGCCAGATCCGGCAACTCGAGGATCATCTCGGGCTGCAACTATTCGAACGCATCAAGCAGCGCGTGAGGCTCACGCCGGCAGGGCGGGACTTTCTCGAGCAGGCGCGCGATTTGTTGAGCCGCGCCGAACGCGTCGAAGAACGCGCTCGGCAAATCGGCAAAGGCGAGGCGTGCTCGGTGTCGGTCGGCTATTGCGAGGGCATCATCCACAACGGGCGGCTGCCGGCGGCGCTGCGCCGTTTTCGCGCGGCGCACCCTCGTGTCAACTTGAAGCTCGCGGCGATGCGCTCCGGCGAGCAGATCGATGCGCTCGAACGCTCGCTGATCGATATTGCGTTCGTCTACAACTTGCCGCAGCCCACCGAATCGTTGACGAGCCGTTTGCTGACGAGCGAGCCGTTCGTGCTCGCGCTCGCCGACGACCACCCGTTGGCCGCCAAAGACGAGGTGATGCCGAGCGATCTGGACGGTATGCCGTGGATCGCGCTGCCGAAGTCGATCAATCCGGCCGCGCGCGAGCGCTTTCTCGCCGCGTGCGCCGCGGCGGGTTTTACACCCGATATTCAATTCGAGGTGGCACAGGTGTCGACGACGCTCGGTCTCGTCAGCGCGGGGCTCGGCGCCGCGGTCATGCAATCGAGCATGCGGCGGATGAGCCCGCCCGGCGTGGCGTTCAAGCGGATCGATTGGCTGCCGCTGGGCGTGGATATCCATCTGCTGTGGCGTGCACGCGCGCAAAGCGCGGGCGTGCGTCACTTCATGCGGGCGCTCGAGGAAACGCAGGACGCCGGCTCGCTCAAAGCGTTCAGCGCTTGATCAGGTTGTGGGAGTAGGCGAGGGCGACCACGTGGCTGCGGCTGGACGCCTTCAGTTTCTCGCGAATGTTCGCAACGTGGAATTTGACCGTGCGTTCGCTGATATCGAGGATCGCGCCGATCTCGCCATTCGTCTTACCTTCCTTCAGCCAATCCAAGACTGCGAACTCGCGCGCGGTCAGCGGCGCGAACGCCGCCGGCCGCGCGCGGGACGGCTCGGCCCCGCAAGGCGCGACGCACGCGGTGAGCGGGTGTTCGCCGAATGGCTCGTTGCGATTGCTCATACCTTCTCCATTTCCTGGCGCCGCGCTGCGCGTTCGTCCGCGCGGCAGGGCCCGGCTAGGCATACGTGCGAAAGCATAGAGCGAGAAGGCATGCAAACCCATCGGCGAAATCACATGCAGGATATGTGCGATTGACGATGCCGCACCGCGCGCCCCGATGGATGTCGTTACTTCGCCGCGATGGCCTGCGCGCCGCCGGCGCCGCATATCGGCGCGGTGAATGCGAGTTCGGCGGAGCGTTGCCTGCCGTAGCGCAATTTGTCCACGAATCCCGCGACGTCCGCCTTCGCGCGCGCGAGCGGCTCGGTCACATGTGAGATCAGCGCCGTGGTGGGCGAGACGATGGCGACGTTCCCCATCATCCCCCCATCTTCGTGATCGAGCACATGGCAGTGCATGACGAATTCGCCGGTGAAGTCTTTGTACTGCGTGCGCATGACGATCGTATAGCCCGGTTTGATGAACACCGTATCAAGAAAAACGCCGCGCAGCGTACAGTACTCCGCGTCTCCGGTAGCCAATTCTTGTGCGGTGCAATTGCCGCTCGAATCGTAGATGGAGACGCCCTTCGCGTTGAGAATATCGACGATCTCGAACGGATTCACGTGGATGTGAAAGACGTGCGCGCCGTTGCTGCCCGCGGCGATGCGCCATTCGTCCGTGGTGCCGAGCACGGCCGTGTAGTCGATTCGCGCGGGATCGTATAGCTGGGCGTTCATGACGAACTGCGGCTTGCCGTTCGCCGCGGTGACGTTCATCAGCATCGGCACTTGCTTGTTGATCGGGCCCGCGAGCGGCTGCTCCGGTGCGTAGACGTGTGTGTCGAGCGTGCGTAAATCGGCGAGCACGCCGGCGGGCAGATCGCTGTTCGCATCGACGAGCGAATTGCGTACGTATTGCCAGTATTTCGAGTGGCCGAGGCCGTCCGGCGTGTAATCGGGCACGTTCGTGCCGGGGCCGATGCGCACGAAGGCGAGCAAACGGCGATCCTTCACTTTGTCGGCGCCGGGTTGGTAGGCGATCGTCGACGAGACGTCCGCGGCTTCGTCGAGTATGCAATAGAGGCCCGGCTGCGGAAATGCGACGAGCACGTCGCGCCGATAGCCGGGGTTCAGCGTCGCGACGTCTTCCTCGATCATGGCGTTGCGGGTCAAACCGTCGTCGGCGATTTCGACTTGCTTCACCACTTCGCCGCCGCACAATTGGTCGAGCGTTGTGGCGGTTTGCGCGCGCGTATGCGGGCCCGCCAACAACGCGCGGGCGGCCCGAGCGGCGGCATCGATCTCTTTCGTGCTCGCGCTAGCGTGGGCTGCGCCGCCCACGGCCGTCAAGTTGGCCTGCACGATTTTCAGATTGATGGTGTCCCGATCGCCGCCGTGCACGAGACGCCAGCGCTGAATCTGGCCCGCGGGCAAGAACGTGGTGGCGGTGGGATACATCGGTTGGACCACACCGTTGATCTGCGTGTAGCGCCCCGATATCTCCCAGGTCGAGTTTTTGCGACCCGTGTGGCCCGGGCGCGGATCGGCAACGAAGTTCAACTGATTCGTGTAATTGCGCAACTCGCCGACGCTGCCGGACGGACAGACCCACGCGAAGGTCACGGGATCGGCGAGCGGCGCCGAGGCTTGGGCATTCGCGAAACAGCCGTATTCGATTTGTTGAAACAGAAAGACGTGTTCGGGAAACGCGCCACCCGCGCGATTGTGGAGAATCGTGTCGATATCGGCGATGCCGCCATTGGCCGCTCGATCGGCGGCCGTGCGCCGGCCGCGAACGATCAACACGCCTTCCATTCCGCTGGCGACGTCGATCGCGGTCGAGCCGTGATGGTGCGAGTGATACCAAAACGTCCCCGACGGATGATCTGCCGGGATTTGATAGACGTAATTGGCCGAGGCGCCGGGCGCGATGCTGATGAATACGTTGTCGCTATTGCCGGACGGCGAGACGTGCATCCCATGCAGATGCAAGTTCACGGTGTTGAAGCAATGCGGGCTATCGTGGCCGGCGTCGGGCGGACACGTCGTGGCCGATTCCGCCGGCAACGTATTTTTCAATTGCACCTTCAGCGTTTGGCCCGGAGAGACGTTGATGGTCGGGCCCGTCGGGCATCCGTCGTAAGCGCGCACGTTCACCTGATCGTACGCATCCGTCGAGGGGTTGTAGATGCTGTACGTCGAATAGCCGGCGGTTAGTGTGATCGGGCTGGAGCCGTAGGCGACGTAGCCGGGGCCGCCGCACGTGGCCGGCGTGGAGAAAGGGCGGACGCTATGGCCGGCAGGCGGCGCGGCTGTCGCAACCGTGCACACGCAGAGCGACGCGCAAGCCGCCACGGCGGCAAGCAACCGAGAGAACAACCGCATGAATAACTCCGCGTAGCGATCGATATTTTGGGGAATTGATTGAAGACGCTGTGAGCGTGACGCGCTCGAGCTTGTCGCGCGGTCGATAGCGCGGAGAAAATACTAGCAATTGAACGGTTTAAAAAAATGCGTATGTAAAAAACGCGGGTTGATTGTCCGAAAACCACTTTTCTCTCTAGGGATGGTTGGCGCAAATAGCTTAAAATGAGGACCTCGTGGCGCTTTTTATGAGCGTGAGTAGATGGAAAAAAATTCATTAAGAATTCATCAGAAAATTATTGATCGGATGGATTGAAGTTTACGCTCCGGATGCCGATACCCCTTTTAACCGCACTAGGAGGGCGGCTTCTATGACAACGACTATTCGATTCGCGCGTTCACGCAAACGTTTGGTGGTGAAGGTTCCGCAAGGTGCGGCCGCCCGCCATCTTAGATGGACGCCGCTGGCGGCGCTCGTACTGGCGCTCGCGGCTTGCGGGGGCGGAGGCGGAGCGACCGGTGCGACCGCATCGACACCCGTTGCCGCGGCGGCCTCGCTGACGGGTAAGGCGATCGACAGCCCGATCGCGGGGGCGCAGGTGGTCTTTACGTCGGGTGCGCCGCAAGGCGATGCGGGCGCGACGGTAATCGGCACGGTCACCGCCGGCGCCGACGGCTCGTTCACGGGCAGCGTGACGTTGCCGGCGACGAGCGCGCCGGTTTTCGCGAACGCCACCGACCCGAACCAGACGTCTCTCGTTCTGTCGAGCTATCTAGGGACGGCCACCTCGCTCGCGGCCGCCGGTACGCTGAGCTCGACCGAGTTGCCCGACCTCGACGTCACGCCGGTTACGACGGCGGCGCTCGCGGTCTACGCGCAGGTGAACGGCGGGGCGTATGCCAATCTGACACACGCCGCATACGGCACGACGCTGCACACCTATCGCGGCGATATTCTCGTCATCGCATCGGCGATCAAGGCAGTGGGCGACAAACTGTGCACGCCTTCGGCGAGCATCACTTCGACGACCAACTTGGCGGCGGCCATCGCCGCGGCATCGAACTTGACCTCGGGCAATTCGACGACGCTCGCATCGGCGGCGGCCGCGCTCGGCGGAAATTGCGCGACGGCGCTGACGACCCTGCAGCAAGCGATCGCGTCCGACGATGTGTTCGGGCCGCAGTTGAGCACGGGCGACGTGGTGGAGTCGGGCACGTCCGTGGTTCCCGCCGGGGCCTATCAGTTGCAAGCACTGGTGGCGGAAACGGGGCTCGGCGCGAATCTGACGGCATCGAACGTTGCCGCGGCGCCGACGAGCACTGCCGCGCCCAGCGTGTTCGCCGATACGACACTGACCGTTGCGAGCGACGGCACGATCAGCTCGACCGACGGCAACGTGACGGGTGTCGTGCGCGGCGCGCTGGTCAAGCTCACGATCAAATCGGGTGTGCAGACTTACCAATTGCGCGGCAAGCTCGGCGCCGTGCCGAGTGCGCTCGTAACGGGCGGTAGCGCGTTCGCCTTGCAGGGCGGCGGGCTCAACGCGGGAACGAACGTGCTGACGAATTTCTCCGCGGTTTTGGCGGCGAGCGGCGCAGCCCCGGTCTGGAACGGCGTGACGGTGCCGGCCTCGAGCAGCGAAAGCGCGGGAGTATCTTGCGCGGCGGGGCAACCGATTCGCTTGAGCGGTTTCGTGCCGGGCGTCGGGGGCGGTGTGCTCGGCGAATGTGTCGTGCCGAGCGCCTCGGGATGGACGATGTCGAGCCCGGCTTCGGTGAAGGGCGAATTCGATTTCGAATTTGCGACGAGCAATACGCCGACGGGAACGCCGACGCTAACCGCTACGACTTGGACGCCTGCATCGCCGGCCTCGTTCATTCTCACCGATGCGGCCGCGAGTTTCGCGCTGAACGTGGGCTCCGCGGCGCCGGTGAGCGGAACGGGGTACTACGTCATGGGCTCGCGCTCGATCGTCTTTGCGACGGCGACGGTCAACGGCGTGTTCATGGCTTCCGAGAGTGCGCTGATGAAAGCCGACGATTCGAGCGATAGCCCGGATCATTGAGCGGCGGTTGCCGGCGCAAATGCGCTGGCAACGATGAGGGCAACGGTCGCCACGCGCTGTTGCCCGTTTTCAATTACCACAGCAGCCCCAGCATGACCGCCTTGACCGCGGCCTCGGTCTTGTTCGTCGCATTGAGCTTGCGCATCGTGTTGACCAGATGGAATTTGACGGTTCGTTCGTCGACCGACATGATCATGCCGATCTCCACGTAGGTCTTGCCCGTTGCCGACCACTTCAGCGTCTCGCGCTCGCGGCACGTCAGCTCGACGCCATACTCCGGCGCCAATTGAGTGGCCAGATAGGCGCTCATCGCACAGTTCACCGCATTGACGAGCCACAGCATTCGATACTCTTTGCACATCAACTCGCGGCCCTCGATGGGCTCGCTTGAGCGGGCCATCGTTACGAGCCCGATGGACCCGTTTCGGCTCGTCGCCGGCATGGACCATCCGTAACGCAGCCCATGATGCGCCGCCTCCTCCCAGAAATCGGCGCTCTCGGTTTGGCCGTCGGCCTGCCAAATCAAAGGCAGCGACTGCGTGAGCCCGTGACGGACGGTGGGATCGATCGTGAAATAGTTGTGACTCACGTAACGCTCTTTCCACGCATTGGGGTAGTCCGACTGAAGCACGTAGCGCGGATTGCTGATCGGGAATGGCACTCGCATACCGAACGAGCAATGTTCGAAGCCCAGTTCATGAGCGGCATTGGCCAATTCGCTGAACACCTCGGATTCGGATTTTGCGGTGGCAAATGAATTTATATAATCCTCTCTCCATGCATCCATTGTCGAGATCCAAGTGTTGATCAATGCCCGGAAGAATGGTACAGAAAGACCGGTACATTCTGCGAATCAGGAAGGTGAAGTAATAATTTCTGCGTGGCTCTGAGATATCACATGCATCGGTAAATATGTTCAGAAAACGTGTGTGACCTATCGGTTTCGGTCCGATGCGTCAACGGGAATGGAATTCCATTTATGCCAGACGCATCGTGTCGGGCAAAAAAGGCTCGAGGCCATGAAGCGAACCATGTTAACACAGCAGGGCGACGGATATGTGCGGTTGACGTTACCCGCCTTTTGCGCATTGCGGTTTCATCAACTGATGTGCCTCTGGGATTCCGATTTGCTCGCGGATTTCTGGGATGCAGGGATTCCGGCGGTGAATGCGGGTTATTACGAACTCGTCTGCGATGATGTGCAGCCTGTCGTCAGTGTCGGCTGCGCCTGGTACGTCACGGCCGGGCAAGGCGATATCAGGATCGGCCCGGCCGACGTGAACACCAACGTCATGCTGTTGGACACGCGCGGCATCGATTACGGCGCGCAATGCAGCCGCGAGGCCGTGCAAGATTGGCTGTCTTCCGGCATCCGCCGCGATGCGCTCGAGGCGGCTGTCAATAGGGAGGTCGAGCTCCGGCGCGCATCCGTCTGATTCGCGGTGTAAGTCCGCTCCTCCCACTTCGCATTCGCATTTATTAAGCGATTCAAGACCGGCGTCGATCGAACTGATTAAACGTTCGGTTTTTTCATTGCGTGTCCGGCTTCGCATGTCGAAGTCGCCTCCTCGCCGCTTGGCGGCCTACGTGTTTGCGTATTTTTGATTTCGGCTCATCCAACCCTGCCCACTCGGGCAGCTATTTCGATGACTCGATATTCGATTCAATAGCGCCAACAAAAACGGAGGAGTGACCGCTATGTTGCGTTTTTTGTCAGGGACAGGCGCTGAATTGAGCTCGGAGACGATGCATCGGCTTGCGCAATATCGTCATACGGTTTTCATTCAGAAACTCGGCTGGCCTTTGTCGACAAACGACGGGTTGGAATCCGATGGTTTCGATCACGCGGATACGCTCTACGTCATCGCCCACGATCGCAACGGGACCGTTCACGGTTGCGCTCGTCTATTGCCGACCAATGAGCCCTATCTGCTCGGCGAGGTCTTTCCCGGTCTGATGGGCGATACGGCGCTTCCTCGTGCCGCCGATGTCTGGGAGCTCTCGCGCTTCGCGATCAGCATGCCTGCCTCGGAAATGCTGTCGGCGAAGGACGCATGGGAGAACACCTGCAACCTGATGGCCGAAATCGTGCGAGTCGCCCGGGCGCACGGCGCGCGCCGGCTGATCGCCTTCTCGGTGCTCGGCAATGAGCGGCTGCTGCGCCGCATGGGCGTGAACGTGCAGCGCGCCGCTCCGCCTCAATTGATCGACGGCAAGCCCACTTTGCCGTTCTGGATTGAGATCGACCGGCAGACGCTCGACGCCCTCGATATCGAGCCGGCGCCCGCGTGGCTGCCGATGCGCGCGCCCGATCGGCACTCGGCGCCCGAACGGGGCGCGCTTGAGCGCCTGGGCTGACGTCGCGCGGCCCTAGGCATGCGGCTTTCAATGGCGGCTTGCCCGCCGTCACTTCCTAGAGGAAGGCATGGATATATTGGATTGCGGCGTATCGGAAATCGCCCAAGCCGTTAAATCGCGCGCGTTGCGGTCGGTCGATGTGCTGGACGCGTTCTATAACCGGATCGACGCCGTCAACCCCGCTTTGAACGCGCTCGTTCAGAGCAACCGGGAACTGGCGTATCGCGAGGCGGCGCAGATCGACGCCAATCTCGGGCGCTTGCAGGACCGGGCGCTGCTCGGCGTGCCGTTCACGGTCAAGAACACGTGCGACGTGCGAGGCTATCGACCCGACAAAGGATGCCCCGGTCTTCTGAATCGGCCGAGCGAGGCGGACGCGAGCGTGGTGGCACGGCTGCGCGCACAAGGCGCCATCGTGCTCGGTCTCACGAATACGCCCGAACTGAGCATCGGCTACGAGACCGATAACGTGCTCTATGGCCGCACCTGCAATCCCTTCGACTTATCGCGTTCTCCGGGCGGAAGCAGCGGCGGCGAATCGGCAATCATCGCGGCGGGCGGATCGCCGCTCGGCATCGGTTCGGATGCGAGCGGGAGCCTGCGCGTGCCGGCCCACAACACCGGCATCGCCACGCTGAAGATGACGCAGGGCCGCGTGCCGCTCACGGGCCATGTGCCGATCGACACGATGGGTCTGTTCAGCGAGTTCATCTCGTTCGGCCCGATGGCGCGCTACGTCGCCGATCTGATCGCGGTGGCCCCGTTGCTCGCGGGGCCGGACGGGCTCGATCCGCACGTGCCGCCCGTGCCGTGGCGCGATCCGGCCGAGGTCGATCTGCGCGCGATCCGCGCTGCGTACTACACCGACGACGGCATCTCGGCGGCGTCGCGCGATGTCGTCGCCGCGGTCGCGGACGCGGCGCTGGCATTGCGCGCCGAGGTGTCGGCGGTGACCGAGCGCCGGCCCGACGTCTTGCCCGAAATGGATGAACTGCTCTCCAACAGCATTTTATTGGGCGGCGACGAGGGCGAATGGCTGGCGGATCTCATCCGCAAGCTCGATTTGAAGACGCCGTCCCCGCTGCTCCTCGAGTTTTACGAACTCGCCAAGGGGTGCCGCATGTCGGTCACCGAGTTGCGCTGGAGTTGGGTGCGGTTCGACCAATGCCGCAAAGCGATGCTGCGTTTCATGGACGAGTACGACGTCGTGCTGTGTCCCGTCGCGGCCACGGTCGCCAAGCCGCACGGACGTTCCTATCCCGAGATCCGCGATTTCAGCTACTCGATGTGCTACAGCCTCGTGAACTGGCCGTCGGTCGTGGTGCGCGTCGGACAGAGCGCCGACGGCTTGCCGATCGGCATTCAAGTCGTGGCGAAGCCTTGGCGAGAAGACGTGGCGCTCGCCGTCGCCGCGCGCATCGAGCACGTGCTGGGCGGATACCGGGAGCCTCGTCTCGCCGACGCGCTTCAGCACTGACCGTTCGAGCCCATTCACCCCATTCGAGAAGCGAAGCATGGAAGCGATCAATAGGCATCCTACCGAAGAGCCGCGCGCAGCGGATTCGTTGATCATGCCGGCCACGACCCAGCAAAGCCGGGCGCACCGGTTTTTTCGCTGGTTCGGCGCGCCGGGCCGCTGGCTGTCGAGGTCCCGCCACTCGCGGGCGCTGAGCCGGCGCGACGGCATATACGAGTACTTGGCCAAGCAAGCGAGCGCGCGCGACGGCAGCTTGCGGCGCGTGCTGCCGCTGTCCACGTTCGCGGGCGATTACTACTTCCTCATCGGCGCCGAGGAGATTCGCGACTTGATGCGCCATCCGCGCATGGGTGAGGGCGAGTTGATCGGCGAAGGCCGCCAGCTGCACGTGGTGGCCGATGCGCTCGGGCGCTACCGCATCAGCAAGGAACGTCAGGACGCCAAGCAAAAGCGCAACATCATCGCGCATTTGGTCAGCAATCCGGAGCGCCATATCGAAGTGATGCGCGGCCTGAGCCGCGGCCTCGTGCAATCGTGGCGCGAGACGCACGGACCGCTTCTCGTCAATTCGGATCTGAGCGAGTACACGGTCGAAGTCTATCTGCGTGCGGTGATGAACTTTCAAGGCAGCCTCGACGGCGTGGCCGAGTTGCTCGAGGAGCAGGTCGGCCTGCTGGGCGAATCGATGGTGTACCGCAAGTCCGCCGGTTTCGAAGCGCGCTTCCAGCAACTGAAACAAAAGCTCGTGGCCAAGATCGGCAACGATCCCGGTCTCTTGACCACCACCGAATACACGGATCGGCTCAAAGGCTATATCGACGAGCATTACAAATCGATCCAGGACGAAGCGTTCGCCACCGGTTTGAACGGCGCCGTGCTCGCGGGCTACATCGCCCCGTTTCCGTCGTTCGCCGCGCTCGTCTACGAACTGGGACGCCATCCGGCCTATCAGCGCGCGCTGCGGGATGAAGCGGCCGGTTTCCAGGGCCGCTACGCCGATTACATTCGTCGCGACGATACCTTGCTGCATGCATGCGTGCACGAGGTGCTGAGGCTGCATCCGGCTCAGCCGTTCCTATTTCGGGCCACCACGCGCGATGCGATGGTCGGCGGCCGATTCGTCGCGAAGGGCTCGGAATTGGTCGCGGACGTCTATCACGTGCTGCGTCTGCCGGAACTGTGGGGCTCGGACGCGCAGTCATTCAGGCCAGAGCGCTTTCGCGAGCAGCCGGAACGCTACCGGCAACCGTTCCTCGTCTATTCCAGCGGTCCCAACAACTGCACGGGGCAGATGTTCTCGCGGCTGTCGCTGAAGGTCCTGCTGGCCGAATTGGTCGAGGGATGCCGTTGGCAGGTCACCAATGGAGAGTTCAAACATGAATTTCACTTCGCGCTTGCCATGAGCCAGCCCGTCGAGATTCGCACGGAGGAGATCGGATCATGATCGAGGTGCGAGCCAATCGATATCAGCAGCGCTTTTATCTCGAGTGGGCGCTCGATCGCGGCAGCCGGATGTACAACACGCCGCTGATCTACGAGCTCGAGGGCGAATTGGACGAAGCGGCCCTGACGGCCGCGCTCGATTACTTCGTCAATCAGTGCCACCCGGGATGCCGCAGCCGTTTCATCGAACGCGACGGCGCGATCGTGCAGTGTCTCGAGCAACACGTCGAGTGGGGCCTGCGCCGTATCGACGGCGGGTCGCACGAGACGATGGCGGCGCTCGTCGAAAGCGAGCTCGCACACGGCTTCGATCTCGAGCGCGGACCGCTGTTTCGCTTTGCCCTGCTGCGCGCGCAAGGCCGCCGAGTCCTCGTTCTGAACTTCCATCACATCGTTTCCGACGCCAAGTCGGCCATGCGGTTCGTCGAGCTGCTGCGCGGCGCCTACCTGCATTACACGGCCGGCGAGCCGCTGCCGCCGCCGCCTTCGGCCGCCCCGGACGAGCCGGCCGACCTCGCGCGAAATCGCGAGGACGTGGCGTACTGGTGCGAACTGCTGCAAGGGCGCAGCTTGCATGTCGACTTGCCGCGGCAGGTTCGCTCCGAGCTGCCGAGCGCCGACGGCGAATCGTACTTCTTCGACCTCGACGGTATCGAAGCCGATCGCCTGCGCCAATTTTGCAAGACGCAGCGATGCACGCCGTTCATGGTGATCGCCGCTGTTTCCGGCGTCGTCCTCGGGCGATATGCGGGCAAGCGCGCGCTCGTGCTGAACTATCCCGTCGATTCTCGGCCCGGCACCGCACGCGATGCGATGGGCTGCTTCGTCAACAATGTGCCGCTGCCGCTCGATGTGTCGGCGGGCCGGTCGCTGCTCGCGCTCGTCGAGGACATCCGCCGGCTGCGCAAAGAGGCGCGCGCGCATAGCGAGTTCTCGCTGACCGAGGTGGTTCGGGAACTGCGCGAGCGCGCGTTGACGGAGGAAAACCTCTTCAACGTGAGCGTCATCGAAGCCTACTTCGACGATGTGCCGTTGCCCCTCGGCACCGGTTCGCTGCGGCCGCTGCCGCTCGCGCGCCGCCAGGTGACGGGCGATCTGAGCGTCGCCTATCAGCCGGGCGAGGATCGAATCCGCTTCCGTATCGATTACCGGCTCGATACGTTTGCCGCGTCGTTCATCGCGCGCTTGGCCGAAAGCCTGTGCTGGGCGATGTCGGTCATGCTGACCGAGCCCGAGCGCGCCATCGATGCGGGTACGGTGCTGTCGCCCGCCATGCAAGACGCGCTGCGCGCGATGGCGCAGGGCGAGCCCGACGGCGCCGTGGGCCAAGAGGGCGTGATGGCGATGTTCCGCCGCGCGGCGCAATCGTATCCCGACCGGCCGGCGCTGCACTATCACGGGCGCGTGCTCAGCTATCGCGACACGCTGCGGGCATCGGCGCGCGTGGCGAAACGTCTCGAGCGCCATCTCGTGCGTGGCGGCGAGGCCCAGTTGATCGGCGTTCGTTGTGCGCGCAAGGATCTCGCGGTGCTGTGCATCTTGGGCGTGCTCGGCGCGGGCGCGGCCTATGTGCCGATCGATCCGAAGATGCCCGAAGAGCGGCTGCGCGAGGTGTGCGCCGAAAGCGGCATGACGGCGCTTCTGACCGACATGCCAATGCCCGGCGGGCTCGAGGGCCCCGTCCTCGTCGGCGTGGGCGACGACTTGCTGGACGGCGGCGAGCCGGGGCCCGAGCGCCTCGCGACGCCGCCGGCGCAGGCGCTCGCATACGTCATCTATACCTCCGGTTCGACCGGCAAGCCCAAGGGCGTGCGCATCGAACACGGCAAGCTGGGCAATGCCATCGCCGATTTCGCCGCCGTGCTCGGCATCGGCATCGAGGATCGCGTCGTCGGCGCGACGGCGGTCGGCTTCGACATCTTCGGCTTGGAACTTTTCATGGCGCTGGGCACGGGCGCGAGCCTGTTGCTGCTCGATCGGGAAGTGGCCGACGCGGGCGCGCTGCGCGCGGCGCTCGATCGCCACCGTCCGACCGTCGTACAGGGCACGCCCTCGTTCTGGTCGCTGCTGGCGATGGCCGACTGGCGTCCCGCCGAGCCCGAGGCGCTGACGGCGCTATGCGGCGGCGAGGCGCTGTCGCAGACGCTGGCCGGCTATCTGCTGCGCACCGCGGGGACGGTCTATCAGGTTTATGGCCCGACCGAAACGACGATCTGGTCGAGCCGGCTACTGCTGCGCGACGAGGCCGACTATGCGGTGATCGGCCGGCCGATCGGCGCCACGCGTTGCCATGTGATGGACGAGAGCGGGACGCTGCTGCCGTGGGGGGCGTGCGGCGAGCTATACATCGGCGGGGGCGGGGTCAGCAGCGGCTACCACCGGCGCGACGATTTGACGGCCGAGCGATTCCCCGAGTCGACGCCGGCGGGCTGCGAGCGCGAGCGCCTTTATCGCACCGGCGACCGCGTCTGCTGGAACGAGCGGGGCGAGTTGATCTACCTCGGGCGGCTCGACTTCCAAGTCAAGGTTCGGGGGCACCGCGTCGAGCTCGGTGAAGTCGAGCATGCGCTGAACCGTTTGGCCGGTGTGAAACAGGCCGTGGTGTGCGCCGTCGGGGTGCCGGGCCAAGTGGAGTTGGCTGCCTATCTCGTGCTCGAGCCCGGCGAAACGGCGAACGAGGACGCCTGGCGATCCGCGTTGCGCCAGCGCCTGCCCGCCTACATGATTCCGCGCACGTTCCAGGTACTCGATACGTTGCCGCAGACGATGAACGGCAAGGTGGACCGCAAGGCGTTGCCCGATCCGACGGTGCCGCCGCGGGCGGAAGCGGTTGAGCCGCAAACCGACGGCGAACGCGAACTGCTGGCGATCTGGCGGCGTGTCCTCGGTAACGACGCGATCGGCGTGACCGATCACTTCATGATGGCCGGCGGCCATTCGCTCTTAGCGGCGCAGATGCTGATCGCGGCCGGCCACGCCTTCGCGGTCGATCTGTCGTTCAGCGACCTGCTCGGCGCGCCGACCGTGCGCGAGCTGGCCGCGCATATCGCCGCGGCCGCGCCTGCCCTCACGGGCACGCAACAAGTGCGCGCGGCGCGGTTTCCGTTGTCGCTGGAACAGCGCCATCTGTATTTCATCGACCGCTACGAAGACGGCAAAGGGCATAGCTTCAACCTCGCGGTCGTGCAGCGTCTGAACCGCGGACTCGATGTCGGGGCGCTATCGCGCGCGCTGGGTGCCCTAGTGCCGCGTCACGACATGTTGAACGTGCGGATACGCGACGAGAATGGCGAGCTCGTGCAGTGCGTCGAACCGGTGCCCATGGCAGCGTTGACGCCGCGGCACGTTGCGCCGGAAGCGCTCGAGGGCGTCCTGAGCGAGATCGTTTCGACGCCGTTCGATTTGACCTGCGCGCCGCTGCGCCGGATCGAACTACTCCAACCGTCCCCCGGCCACTATCTGCTGGTCCTCGTTTTGCCGCACATCGTGGCCGACGGCTGGTCGCTCGACGTGCTGAGCCGCGAGCTCACCGAACTGTACCGGGCCGAACTCGCCGGCGCGCCCGCGAGCCTGCCCGAACCGCACCAGTTCTACAGCCACGCCGTGGAGCAGCAGGCGAAATGGTTTGCTTCGCAGTCCTATCGAACGTCGCTGGACTTCTGGCGGGAGAGCCTCGCAGGGTACGCGGGCCTCGATCTGCCTGCCGATTTTCCGGCGACGCGCGAGCGGGATTTCCGGGGCGCGCATCACGGCTTCGAGATCGATGCGGATCTGACCGCGCAACTGAAAGCGCTGGCCGCGAATCTCGGCGTCTCGCTGTTCGACTGCCTCTACACGGTGTTCGCGTTGCAACTGCGGCGCTACTGTCAGCAGACCGATCTCGTCATCAGCGTGCCGGCCGCGAATCGGCGAGCCGGTAACGAGGCGGTGGTCGGGCTCTTTACGAGCATGCTGCCGCTGCGCATCGCGCTCGAAGACGGCGCGCCGTTTGCCGCGCAGGCGCAGCGGTTCAGCCGCCACAGCCGAGCCGCGCTCGCTCATCAGGGCGTGCCGCTCGAAGCGCTGCGCACCAGCGCCGACGGTCGGGAGGGACCGTCGCACAAGCTGTTGCAAGTGGTGTTCGCATTGCAAAACGCCAATGAGGAGTATGCGTTGCGGCTCGACGGCGTGGATTGCTCGTTCGTCGAAGTGGAGGACAACGTCGCGCGCTACGACCTGCTCCTGACCGTACGCGAGGACACGGGGCGACTATTCGGCCGCATCGAGTATCCCCAAGCGCGCTTTACACGCGCGCGCATCGAACGGATGGGTGGCCATTTCGTTCAACTCGCCCGGCAAGCCGCGACGGCCGGCGCGATGCCGGTCGGCGACTACGACATCGTGACGCCGGCCGAAGCCGCGTGCCTGGCGCCCGCCACACCCGCCGATGCGATCGGCGCCGACAGCCTCGTGACCTGCTTTGGCCGATCGGTTGCGGCTCGCCCCGACGCCGTCGCGCTCGAAACCGGATCGTCGCGGATCAGCTACGGGCAACTCGATATCGAAAGCGATCGACTGGCCAAGCGATTGCGCGCCGGCTTCCGTCGAGCGCACGGCCGCGAGATGCCGCCTGAAACATTGATCGGGCTGTGTCTCGAGCGCGGGCCGTCCGTGGTCGTGGCGATGCTCGCGATCCTGAAAGCGGGCGGGGCCTATGTGCCGCTCGATCCGGCCTATCCGGCCGCGCGCTTGAAGTACATGGTGCAGGACAGCGCGATCGGCTTGATCGTCTCGACGCGCGGCGACCTCGAGCGCAGTGCCCTGCACGAGTACGTGGCACCGGAATGCCGCGTGCTGTTGGACGAGCCCCATGCCACGCCGGCGGACGAAGTCTTGCCGCATGTCGATCCGCGCCAACTGGCCTACGTGATCTACACGTCGGGCTCGACCGGCAATCCGAAGGGCGCGCTGCTCACGCATGCGAACGTGGTCCGATTGCTCGAGACGAGCGAGCCGCTGTTCGATTTTTCGGAACGCGATTGCTGGTGCCTATTCCACTCCTACGCCTTCGATTTTTCGGTTTGGGAGATATGGGGCGCGTTGCGCTACGGCGCGCGGCTGTTGATCGTGACGCGTGAGGCGAGCCGCGACCCGAACGAGTTCCGCGCGCTGCTGCGCGAGCACGGCGTCAGCGTGTTGAATCAGACGCCGAGCGCGTTCGTGCGGTTGATCGAGGAGGATGGACGGCACGCCGGCCGCTTGCCGCTGCGGTACGTCATTTTCGGCGGCGAGGCGTTGCAGGTGGCGACGCTGCGGCCGTGGTTCGAGAAATACGGCGAGGCGGCGAAGCTCATCAACATGTACGGCATCACCGAAACGACGGTGCACGTGAGCTTCAAGCCGGTCCTGCCAGCGAGCCTCGTCAATCCCGGCTGCAACGACATCGGCCGGCCGTTGCCGGACTTGACCGCGCTCGTGCTCGACGGGCATCGCCGGCTGTGTCCGGTGGGCGTTGCCGGCGAACTGTATATCGCGGGGCCGGGCGTCGCACGCGGCTATCTGAATCAGGCGGAACTCACCGAGCGCGTGTTTATTCGCGATACCGCACTGCTCGGCGGCGCGCGTCTGTACAAGACCGGCGATCTGGCGCGTTGGCTGGAAAACGGCAATCTCGAATACTTGGGCCGCAACGACCATCAGGTCAAGATTCGCGGTTTCCGGATCGAACTCGGAGAAGTGCAAGCCGCATTGATGCGCTTGCCGCAGGTCGCGAACGCGCTGGCCGTCCACGATCGCGAGCGCGACGGCATCGTGCTGTACTACGCGGCGGCCGAACCGCTCGACGCCGGCGTCGCCCGCGCGCGTTTGCGCGAGGATCTGCCCGAATTCATGCTGCCGCAGCGGCTGGTGCACGTACCGAGCCTGCCTTTGACGGCGAACGGCAAGGTCGATGTGGCGGCCTTGCGGGAACTCGAAGCGCAAGCGCCGGCCACGCGGGAGCAGGCGTACGTCGCGCCGCGAACGGATACCGAGCGCCTGCTGGCGCGCGTGTGGGAGCAAGTACTGCGTCAGCCGCGGTTGGGGGCGGACGCCGACTTCTTCGTCGCGGGCGGCGACTCGCTGCGCGTGCTCGACGTGATCCGGCTCGTGCGCGAGGCGGGCTATAGCTTTAGTCCGCGCGATCTGTTCCGCCATCCGACCATCGCGCAATTGGCGGCCGTCCTGAAGCCGGTAGGCGAGGTGCCGCATCGCCGCGCGCTGGCGCCGTTCGCATTGCTCGATCCGGCGCATGCCGCATCGTGCCGCGAGGCCGGCGACGAGGATGCGTACCCGCTCACCGCATTGCAGGAAGGCATGGTGTTCCACTCCCAGTTCAGGGAGGGCTCCTCGGCCTATTTGGACCTCATGTCGTGCCGCGTGCGTGGACCGTTCGAGGAAAACGCGTTCGCCGCCGCCCTCGAGCGGCTGGTCGAGCAGCAGCCGGTGTTGCGAACGCGCTTCCTGCGCAACGCGGACGGCGCGTGGCAGAAGGTCAAGCAGACGGTGCCGCTGCCTTTCAAGGTATGCCGGATCGAGAGCGCCACCCGGGAAGATATCGACACCGAACTCCATGCCTTCTTCGCCGGCGAGCTGAGCGGCGGCTTCGATCTCGACGTTGCGCCGCTGTGGCGCATCACCGTCCACACGCTCGGTGACGGCTTCCATCTGACGTTGTGCTGCCACCATGCGATTCTCGACGGCTGGAGCGTCGCGACGCTGCTGACGACCCTCCTTAGCGACTACGACGCCGCGCTTGGCGGCGCGTTGCCTCCGCGTGCCCGACCCGAGTACGTGTTCCGCGATTACGTGGCGCAGGAAGTGCGGTTGCGGCAGGATCGCGACGCGCTCGATTTCTGGCTCGCGCACTGGGAGGGCCGGGACGCCACGTTGCTGGCCGCGGAGGCCGCGAGCGCCGACGCGGGCGAATTGAATCGGCACCGCCTGCCGATCGACTCCGAGTTGCATCGGGCGGCCGCGAGTGCGGCGGCGGCCCATTCGGTGTCGATCGATGTCGTGCTGCTAGCTGCCCATCTGCTCGCGCTCAGCCGCGGCACCGGCCAACGCAGCGTGTCGACGGGCATGGCGAGCCACGGCCGCCTTGCCGAGGATGCCGGCCATCGCATGCTGGGCCTGTTCCTGAACACGGCGGCATGCAGCTTGACCTTCGAGGCTGGCGCGAATCCCGGCGACGTATTGCGCCGGCTCGTCGAATACAAGGCCGAGATTCAGCCGTACGCCAATTTCCCGCTCGGCGATATTCAGCGACAGGTTCGCCGGGGGCCGCTCTTCGACACGCTGTTCAACTTCGTCAACTTCCATGTGTTCGGCCAATTGGGCGAACTCGAGCGGCTGTCGGTCGCGCAAGGCTACTGCTACGAGGAAACGAATTTCGCGCTCGTCAGCCAGACCGGCATCGATCCGGAAACGGGTGCTTTGCAGGTCGAGCTCGTGCATCGCACCGACCGCCTGTCCCGTGCGAAGGTCGAACGCTTCGGCCTGCTCTTCATGGACGCGCTGCGCTGGCTTTGCGGCTTCGCGGCCGGCGCAGCCGAGGCCGGCGCGCTCGCGGCGATCTTCCCCGCGCGCGAATGGCTGGGCGGCGGCGGCCGCGTGGCGGGCGAGAGCTTGGCGGCGCGCGCGCAGGCCATCGCCGACCGGTATCCCGACGCCGTCGCGTTGCGCTCGGACGGACGCGAACTCGGCTATCGCGCGCTGCATCGCTGGGCCGATGTCCTCGCCGCGGCGATGCGGGAGCGGCATGGCCGCGCGCTGACCGGGGCACGGATCGGTCTGCTGGCGAGCCGGGAGCCGGCCACGATCGCCGCGATGCTGGCCATCGTGAAGTTGGGCGCCGCGTACGTACCGCTCGATCCCGCTTATCCGCGGGAACACATCGAACGCCTGCTGGCCGATGCGAAGCCGGTCATGGTGGCCGGCAGTGCGGCCGCGCTGGCCGGCCACGCGTGGCTCGCGCCGATGACGCTCGCGCTACCGGATTGGCCGGAGGCGAACGGCGCGATCGAGACGGCCGAGCCGCAACCGATGCCGTCGGCTTCCGAGTTGGCCTACGTCATGTACACCTCGGGCTCGACGGGCCGGCCCAAGGGCGTCATGGTCGAGCAGGCGGGCATCGTTCGTCTGGTGGTCGATGCGGGCTATATCGAGTTCCAGCCCGGCGAGACGGTCGCCCAAGCGGCCAGCCTATCGTTCGACGCCGCCACGCTCGAGGTGTGGGGCGCGCTGCTGAACGGCGCGACGTTGACGCTCGTGCCGTCGGACATCCTGCTGGACGGCGCGAACTTCGGCCGCTTCCTGCTCGATGAAGCCGTCGGCACGCTGTTTTTGACGACGCGGCTGTTCGATCGATACGTTTTGACCGGTCACGCCGCGATCTTCCATCGCCTGCGTTATCTCGTGATCGGCGGCGATGCGATGGATCCCGCCACGGTATCGGCCGTGTGGCACTGCCCGGCGGGGCGGCCGCGGCATCTGTGCAACGGCTACGGCCCGACGGAGAACACCACGTTCACGACCGTGCACGAAGTCGGCGAAGCCAGTCTGACGGCCACGCGGGTGCCGATCGGCAAGCCCATCGCCCATACGCAGGTCTACGTGCTCGACGAAGCGATGCGGCAGGTACCGATCGGCGTGACGGGCGAACTCTATACCGCCGGCGCGGGGCTGGCGCGCGGTTATCTCGGCGAGGATGCACGCACGGCCGCGGCCTTCATCGAACTCGCGCTGCCCGACGCCGGCGATGCGACGCCGCGTCCGCGCCGTCTGTATCGAACGGGCGATGCCGCGCGCTGGCTGCCGAGCGGCGAGCTCGACTGCCTTGGCCGTCTCGACCGCACCGTGAAGATCAATGGATTCCGCGTCGATCTCGGAGAAGTCGAGGCCGCCGCGCGCCGCTGCCCCGATGTGGAGCAGTGCATTGCGGTGGTCGTGCCGGGCGAGCGCAAGCAACTGGCGCTCTATGTCCGCGGCGGCCGGAACGCCGCGGCTTTGCGTGCCTCGCTGAGCGAGCGTCTACCCGCGTTCATGGTGCCGGCCCATATCGTCCCGGTGGCGGCGTTCGTGCTGAACCGCAACGGCAAGATCGATACGGCGCAGTTGCCGCCGGTGTCGGTCCCCGCTTCGGGCGACGCCTATGAACCGTCGGATGCGGTCAGCGGGCAACTGTTGGAAATCTGGCGGGGACTGCTCGGTTCGGGCCGGATCGGTCCTCACGAGAACTTCTTCGACTGCGGCGGCGATTCGCTTTTGGCGATGCAGTTGCAGCACGAGATCGGCCGGGTGTTCCGCATCGAGCTGCCGATCGTCGACGTCTTCCGTTATCCGACCATCGATGCGATGGCCGGGCGATTGTCCGCGCCGCCGGCGGCGGCCCGCACCGACGATGCCCTCACGCGCCGTGCAGCCGGCCTAGCGGGCCAGCGCTCACGCCTGCAACGCCAATTCAGAAAGGAGCAGTCGTAATGAATACGCCAATCGAAAACGCGATCGCCATCGTGGGCATGTCCTGCAAGCTGCCGGTCGGCGATACGCCCGAGCAGTTTTGGCACGCGCTCGAGGACGGGATCGAGGCCGTCGAGCATTTCAGCGACGACGCGTTGTTGGCCCAAGGCGTGCCCGCGGCGCTGCTCGCCGATCCGCACTACGTGAAGGCCGGTATCCGCTTGCCGGGGCGGCAGATGTTCGACGCTCAGTTCTTCGGCATTGCCCCGCGCGAGGCCAGCCTCATGGATCCGCAGCAGCGTTTGCTGCTCGAAGGCGCCTACCGCGCGCTCGAGCATGGCGGCTATGCGGCGGACCAGATGCAAGTGGAAACCGGCGTGTTCGTCGGGGCCGACGTCAGCAGCTATTTCGTGAACAACATCTTGCCGAACGCCGAGGTCGTGGCGGCCGGCGATCCCGTGCAACTGCTGTACGCCAATTCGTCGATGGCGACGCAGATCGCCTACCGTCTCGATCTGAAAGGGCCCGCGCTCGACGTCAATACCGCTTGTTCGACGTCGCTCGTCGCGGTGCACCTCGCATGCCGCAGCTTGCTGCTGTACGAGTGCGACATGGCGCTGGCCGGCGGCGCCTCGGTGCAGGCGGCCGAGCAGGCCGGTTATCCGTACCGCCCCGACGGCATCCTCTCGCCCGACGGCCACTGCCGCGCATTCGACACGAATGCCTGCGGCGTGGTGGCGGGGCAGGGCGTGGCGCTCGTGCTGCTCAAGCGCTACGAGGATGCCGTGCGCGACGGCGACACGATCTATGCGCTGATTCGTGGCACGGCGATCAACAACGACGGAGCGGGCAAGGTCGGCTATACGGCGCCGAGCGTCGATGGCCAGGCGGAAGTATTGCGCCGCGCGCTGGCGGCCGCGGAACTCGATGCGGGGAAGGTCGGCTATGTCGAATGCCATGGCACGGGCACCGCGCTCGGCGATCCGATCGAGTTGACCGCGCTCGCCGAAGTATATGGCCGTGGCCCCGGCGATCCGGCCTGCTACCTCGGCTCGCTGAAGACCAACCTCGGCCACCTGAATTCGGCCGCCGGTGTGGCCGGTCTGATCAAGGCCGCGTTGTGCCTGCATCATCGCCGGATTCCCGCTTCGCTGAATTTCACGCGCCTCACGCGCAAGGTGCGTTTGGAGGAGAGCGGGCTCGTCGTCAACGATAGCCTGCGCGAGTGGCCGGCCGATGGGCAGCCGGCGCGCGCGGCCGTCAGCTCGTTCGGCATCGGCGGAACCAACGCGCATGCCGTGCTCGAATCGTACGAACCGGCGCGCCGAGCCGCGGCGGACAGCGCGCCGCTCGTGTTGACCTTGTCGGCGAAGACACCGCAAGCGCTGGCCCGCAAACGGCAGCAGTGGGCCGAGTTCCTCGAATCGATTCCCGGGGACAGGCTGGCCGATGCATGTTATACGGCCAACATCGGCCGTAGTGTCTATCCCCACCGTTTCGCGCTTGCCGCGGCCGACCGCGGTGAAGCCATCGCGCAACTGCGCTATGCGCCGGCGGTTGCCGCCGCCTCGCGCGGCGTGGTGTTCGTGCTGCGCGACGGCGGGCCGGCGCTGCTCGACGCGACGCGGGCCGCGTACACCGCGCATGCCACGGTGCGAAGCACGCTCGAGTCCATGCTGCAGCCGCTCGGCATCGATCCGGCTGCGCTGCTCGATCCGCATTCGCCCGATCATGAACCGCAGGCCGCCGCGTTCGCCGCGCTGCACGCCATGGCGTCGCTCTGGCTGTACTGGGGCTTGCGGTCGCAGACGATGGTGTGCGACGAAATCGGCGAATTCGTCGCCGCGTGTCTGAGCGGCGCGCTCGATGCAAGCGCGGCGGTGCGGCTGCTTCGCGCGCGCCGGGAAGGCGCCGGCGGCGACTGGGCGCTCGCGCTGGCCGCGCTCGATTGGGCCGGCGCGGGAACGCGCTTTCGCAGCGCTGTCGATGGCGAGGAAGCCGGGCCGAGCGTGCTGGCCTCTAGCGATTATTGGCTCGCGCCGAGACGGCACGAGGCATTCGCCGCCGCATTGCAGGCCGCCACCGACCGGAGCGGCGCGACGCTGCTCGATATGACCGAGGGCGTGTGGGCGACCCCGCCCGCCGCGTCGGCCCTGACACTGGGCTCGCCGCCGGCCGTTAACGCCGTCGCCTATCGGCGCGAATTGGCCGCGACGGCGGCGACGCTGTGGCAGACGGGCGCGCCGCTCGACTGGGCACGCTTTCATGGCGAAGGTCTGCGCCGAGTGGCCGTTCCGACCTATCCGTTCGAGCCGGTCCGGCATTGGATCGACGCCCCCGGACCGCGGCACACCGAGCCCGCGACGGCGCAACCGTCCGCCGGCGCGTCAATGCAGCCGCGGCCCGTTCTGGCCAATCCCTACCAAGCGCCGAGCGGCGAACTCGAACGCGAACTCGCGGCGATGTGGTCGCAACTGCTGGGCGTCGCCGACGTGGGCGCGACCGACGATTTCTTCGACCTGGGCGGCCATTCGCTGCTGGCCACCCAGCTCAACGCGCAGATCCGCGAGACGTTCGGCATCGCGCTCGACCTCGACGACCTATTCGACCAGCCGACCGTGGCGGGAACGGCCGAGTTGCTCCGGCAGCGGCAGCTCGAGGAAATGGAAGCCAGCGGCGGCCTGGTCTGAAACGGCGGCGGCCGCGATCCGGCCGCAGCAATGATCCACCCATACCAAGAGGGTAGCGATGATCATCACCTCGCCCGTCGAACTCGTGTTCGACGACCTATTTCTGCAACTGCGCGACTGGCTCGCGCAGACCGCGGTGCACGTCAAGCTGGAGGGCTTTTCGGTCAGCGGCTCGATCAAGATCAAGGCCGCCCTGCAGATGATCGCGGGACTCGAGCGCAAGGGCCGCCTCAAGCCCGGCCGCGCGGTGATCGAGAGCTCGTCGGGCAACTTGGGCCTCGCGCTCAGTGTCGTGTGCGCGATCAAAGGCTATCCCTTCACCTGCATCAGCGATCCGAACATCTCGCCGCAAACCGCCCGGCTGATCGAGGCCTATGGCGCCAGGCTCATCGTCGTCAATCAGCGCGACGAGAACGGCGGATTTCTCGGTAGTCGCATCCGTCTTATCCGCAGCATGCTCGAGGAAGACGATGATCTCGTCTGGCTCAACCAGTACGGCAACCTCGACAACATCGAGGCCCACGTGCAAAGGACGGGCCCCGCCATCCTCGAGCAATTCGCTGCACCCGACTACGTGTTCGTGGGCGCCGGCACGACGGGCACGCTCGGCGGCGTCTCGCGCTACCTGCGCCGGCACGCGCCGGCGGCCAAGATCATCGCCGTCGATAGCGTGGGCTCCGTCACGTTCGGCCACCCGGCCGGCAAGCGGCACATTCCGGGCCTCGGCACGAGCGAGCCGCCCGAGATCCGCCGCCACGCGAGTTTCGACGACTTGATCATGGTGCGCGAGGAGGACGCCGTGCGGGCGTGCCACCAGCTCGCGCAAAGCGGGCTGCTGCTAGGCGGATCGTCGGGCACCGTGCTCGCGGGCGTGCGGCAGTACGCCGAGCACATCGAGACGGGCGCCTGCGTGGTCGCGATCTCGCCCGACCTCGGCGATCGCTACGTCGATACGGTCTACAACCCGGACTGGGTTGCAAGCCGCTACCCGGCGCTGCACGCCGCGCCCACCCCATCCATCCGCACTCAATCGGCCAGCGTCTCGGCCTGAACACACTCATTCCGATCGGAGCACACCTTGACAACCCATAGCACCCCCGCACTCAAAATCATCGGGGCAGCCCATATCGAGAAGTGGCTGGATGCCAATCCGCACCGCGTGTTCGAACTCGTCGAGCAGGTTTATCTCGACCATGCGCACGGCCGCGCGCTGAACCCCGACAGCTATTTCCTGCGCTTTGCCGACAGCGACCGCAATCGCATCATCGCGTTGCCGGCCGTGCTCGAGGACGAACGGCCGATTGCCGGCATCAAGTGGGTGTCGAGTTTTCCGGACAACGTCTTGCAAGGCCGCGACCGCGCCTCCGCGATGCTCGTGCTCAACGACCGCCGCACCGGCTACCCGCTCGCTTGCCTCGAAGGCAGCCTCATCAGCACCGCGCGTACCGCGGCCTCGGCGGCGGTCGGCGCGCAGCGCTTGCATCCGACGCCGGGCCGGATCGAGCGCCTCGCCGTGGTCGGTTGCGGCGTGGTCGCCTATCGCACCGTGCGCATGCTGGCCGCATTGGGATGGCGGATCGGCGAGTTGGCGGTGCACGACCTGTCCGACGAGCGCGCGCATCTGTTCCTGGACAAGTGCGCCGCGATCGGCCTGACGGGCGCCGTGCACGAGGCCGGATCGGCGCTGCGAGGCAGCGGCATGATCCTGTTCGCCACGTCGGCCGTCACGCCCGGCGATTACGCGCCGGCCTGGTTCGAGCACGCGCCGACGGTGCTGCACCTGTCGCTGCGAGACCTGGCGCCGGAGATCGTGCTGGCCGCTCAGAACGTGGCAGATGACGTTTCCCATTGCCTGAAGGCCAATACGTCGCTCGACGTGGCGGCGCGCCAGGCCGGTCACCACGACTTCATCGACGGCGGCATCGCCGACGCCATCGAAGGGCGCATCACGCCCGATCCGCGGCGCACGCGTATTTATTCGCCGTTCGGCATGGGCGTGCTCGATTTGTCCGTGGCCCGCGACATTCTGGAAGCCGCCGGCCCGGGCGACGCGCTGGTCGTCGGCGATTTCTTCCCGCGTCCCTATCAAGCGATGGCCGGTACGCCGGCATGAGCGCGCCGCGGACCACTGAAGCACATCCAGACAAGCGGCCCGGCCCTTCATCGGTATGCCGGTGCCGGCAGGAGAACACATGGAAACGACCGGATACTTCGGGACGATGAGCCCGGACGAGAAACGACGAGAGCTCGAGCGCAATTTGCTGAACCGCAAGGCGTCGGCCAAGCAGCCAGTCATCGCGCGCCGCGCGAGCGGCGGCGCCGATGCGCCGCTCTCGCTCGCGCAGCGGCGCCTGTGGCTGCACGAAACGATCGAGGGTGCGGGCGCGCTCTACAACATGCCGTGCGCGCTGCGGCTGCGCGGACGCTTGGACGCCGGAGCGCTCAGCAGCGCCATCGGCTTGCTGCTCGAGCGGCACACGGTGCTGCGCAGTAGTGTCCTCGAGCGCGACGGCAAGCCGATGCTGGTCTGCCGGGAAGTGAGCAACACGGCGCTGCCGGTCGTGCCGGTAGCGAGCCTGGCCGATGCGCGGCGATCGATGCGCGACGAGGCCGACCGGCCGTTCGATCTCACGCGCGGGCCGCTGCTGCGCGCCCAATTGCTGAAGCTCGCCGACGACGATCACATCCTGCTTTTGACGTTGCACCATATCGTCTCGGATGGGTGGTCGCTCGGCGTCTTGACCGCGGAGGTCTCGGCGGCTTACGAGGCCTATTGCCGAGGTGCCGTACCGCGCCTGGCCGAGTTGCCGATCCAGTACGCCGACTACAGCCAATGGCAGCAGCATTGGCTCGGCGACGAGCGCATCGCCAAGCAACTCGATTTTTGGCAGGCGCAATTGCACGATGCCCCCGCGTTGCTGCCGCTGCCGCTCGAGCGGCCACGGCCGCCGCGTCAGCGCTACGAGGGCGGCGTGCACCGTTTCGCGCTCGATGCCGCGCTCGCCGCGCGCGTGCGTGCGCTGGCACGCCTGCATGGCGCAACGCCCTACATGTTGTTGCTGGCGGCATTCAACGTGCTGCTCTCGCGTTACTGCGGCGTGACCGATATCGTCGTCGGCTCTCCGGTCGCGAACCGCAATCCGCGCCAGACGGAGGCGTTGATCGGCTTTTTCGTCAATACGCTGGCCATGCGCAACCGGGTGACGCCCGACATGCGCTTTATCGACTGCCTTCAGGACGTCAAGCGCTCGACGCTCGCAGCCTTCGCCAACCAGGACGTCCCGTTCGACTTGGTGGTCGAGCGCTTGCGGCCCGAGCGCAGTGCGAGCCACAGTCCGCTGTTCCAAGTCGAATTCGTGTTGCAGCAGCCCTTGCGGCGCAATTTCCGTTTAGGCGAACTCGACGCCGAGGCGATGGCCGGCGAGAGCAGCTTCACGAAGTTCGACTTGACGCTCTCGCTGGAGGAGGGCGCGGACG
This sequence comes from Trinickia dabaoshanensis, assembly GCF_002879885.1. Classification (GTDB taxonomy): domain Bacteria; phylum Pseudomonadota; class Gammaproteobacteria; order Burkholderiales; family Burkholderiaceae; genus Trinickia; species Trinickia dabaoshanensis. The sequence continues at coordinate 64,043 of NZ_PNYA01000002.1, read as the reverse complement.
ATATGCCGGGGCTCATCGAATACAACAGCCACCTGTTCTCCGGCGATTTCGCCGAGCGCATGGCCGGCCATCTGGTGACGCTGCTGCACGACATCGTCGAAGACCCGGCGCAGCCGATTCGACGACTGCGCATGCTGACGCCCGAGGAAACGGCGCGGCTGCTGCATTGGTCCGGCCGCGGCCGCCAGGCTGCGATGCCCGACGGCGTGCTCGAGCGCTTCGCGGCACGCGTGGCCCAACAGCCCGATGCGGTGGCGGTTCGGCATCGCGACGCGCAACTGACGTATCGAGAGTTGGCGCAGCGCGCCAACCGGCTCGCGCATGCATGCTCGAATGCCGGTGTCGCCGCTGGGGATCGCCTCGCGCTGTACATGGAGCGCGGCGTGGACTACGTCGCCGCGATGTTGGCATCGTTCAAGCTCGGGGCGGCCTTCGTGCCGTTCAATCCGGAGCAGAGCGAGACGCGCAACGCGACGATGCTCGCCAAGGCGCGGCCCGCGCTCATCCTCGCCGACGTCCGGCACACGCGGGCGGCCGAAGCCGTGGCGGGCGGCATACCGGTGCTCACGCTCGAGCCCGAGGCGCTGGCCGCGCTGCCGGCCGATTGGCAAGCGAGCCGCGCCTTCGACGGCGATGCGCTCGCCTATTTGCTGTTCACGTCGGGCTCCACGGGCGAGCCCAAGGCGGCGATGGTGGCGCATCGCGGCATGATCAACCATCTGCTGGCCAAGGTCGAGGATCTGGGCTTGCGGGAAACGGACGTGGTCGCGCAAATCGCGGTGCAGACGTTCGACGTGTCGGTATGGCAATGTCTCGTCGCGCTGCTGGTGGGCGGCCGCACCGAAGTGCTGACGGGCACCGATGCCTGGGACCCCGCGCCGCTGCTCGCCGAACTGCGCTCGCGCGACGTCACGATCGTCGAAACGGTGCCCTCGCATCTCGAGATCTTGCTCGACGAGGCCGAGCGCAACGCCGCGGCGCGGCAGCTTCCGGCATTGCGCTGGATGATCAGCAACGGCGAACCGCTCTCGCGCAGCCTCGCCGAGCGATGGTTCGCGTTGTTCTCCGGCACCCGATTGATGAACGCGTACGGGCCCACCGAGTGTTCCGACGACGTGACGCATCTGTGTCTGGACGGTGTGCCGGATGGGACGCCGGCTTATCTGCCGATCGGCCGGCCGATCACGAACGCCGAACTGTACGTGCTCGATTCGGAAATGCGGCTCGCGCCGATCGGCGTGGTGGGCGAGATCCATATCGGCGGACTGTGTGTCGGGCCGGGGTATTTCATGGACGAGGCGCGCACGCGTGCCGCCTTCGTGCCGTCGCCGATCTCGACCGTACCGGGTGCGCGGTTGTACCGGAGCGGCGACGTGGGCCGCTATCGCGAGGACGGCTCGCTCGAACTGCTGGGCCGCACCGACTTTCAGCTCAAGATCCGCGGCTGCCGCATCGAGGCGGGCGAAGTGGAGGCGGTATTGCACCAGCATCCGGCCGTCGAGCAATGCCTCGTGATGGGCAGCCCCGATTGGGCGGGTGAGATCGGCATCGCCGCTTACGTCCTCTCACGCGATCGCCCCGCACCGAGCGCCGGCGCATTGCGGCAGTTCTGCGCCGAGCGGTTGCCCGATTTCATGGTGCCGAGCGGCATCTGCGTGCTGGACGAGTTGCCCTTGCTGCCCAACGGCAAGATCGACCGGGCACAGTTGCCGCCGCTGTCCTCGTTCGAGGCCGGCGCGAACCAGTCCTACGTTGCCCCGCGCGACACGCGCGAGCACCGGCTCAGCGATCTATGGCGCGCCATCCTCGGGGTCGAGCGCGTCGGGATCGACGACAACTTCTTCCAGTTGGGCGGCCACTCGCTGTTGGCCGTCGAACTCGTCAATCAGTGCCGGGAGGTGCTGGGCGAGCAACTGTCGCTGAATCAACTCTTTGCGCATCCCACCATCAGGACGTTGGTGGAATCGTCGACCGTCGAGGCCTCCGTATGACCCATTCCGTTTGCGAGCGGCAAGTGCAACTGCACGATCTGGCGCCGAGCCAGATTCCCGAGTGGTACGCGTACCAGTTCGATCCGGATAGTGCCGTCTACAACATCAGCTTCAACCACTTCTTCTTGGACGGCGTGGACCGCGACAGCTTCCGGCATGCCTGGCAGGCGCTGATGGATCGCCATGACGTATTTCGCATCCGCATGGCGTATGCCGACGGACGCCCGAAGCAGTTTCTGGGCGAGGCGATCCGGCTCGGGGCCGATACGCTGTTCATCGACCGTACCGGCCTCGCGCCCGACGCGGTCGCCGCCGAGCAGGAGCGCCTCGCACGCGAGTTCGCGCTGCGGCCGTTCGATTTCGAGCGGGAGAACCTGTTCCGGCTTCATCTGGTGAGCTATCCGGGAGCCGAGCACCAACTGATCTTCACGGTGCATCACATCATTTGGGACGAGACGAGCACGCTCAATGTGATTCGCGAGTTCGTCGCGCTTTACGACGCGCGCTGTAACGGACGCGAAGCGGTGTTGCCCGCGCTGTCCTCGAGCTTCCTCGACTATGCGGACCGGATTCACGCGGAACTCGCCGGCGGTAAGCTCGAGCGCAGCCGAAAATATTGGCTCGATCAGTTCGCCGATTTGCCGGCGCCGCTCGAGTTGCCGACCGACCGGCCGCGTCCGACGATCCAAACGTACCGCGGCGATACGGTGAAGAGCTGGCTGCCGCGGCAACTGGCGCGCGAGGTGAACGGCTTTTGCGCGCGCCGCAACGTGACGTTGTTCATGCTGCTGCTGGGCATACTCGATCTGTATTTCCATCGCGTGAGCGGCCAGTCCGACTTCGTGCTGGGCTGCCCGATAGCGGGCCGCGAGAGCCGCGACAAAGCGTTGCTGGGCTGCTTCGCCGTGCCGATGCCGATCCGCTGCCGGATCGAGGACGGGATGACGTTCGCGACATTGCTGGATCAGGTGTCGACGACCGTGCTCGGCGCCTTCGAGCATCATCGCTATCCGTGCGTGTCGATGATCGAGCAACTGAGCCACCAGAAAGATCTGTCGCGCCCGAAGCTGTTCTCGGTCATGGCCGGGGTTCAGAACGACAAGTCCGACTTCGTCAGCATTCCTGTCGGAAGCGGCAAGCTGTATGCGAAGGAAGTCTTCGCCGCTGAGAATCACGGCGCGCGCTTCGACCTCGCGATCGGCCTCGATCCCGTGGGTAGCGACGTCAAGTTCTTCTGTACCTACAACACGGATCTCTACGATCGGGAGACCGTCGAGGGGATGCTGTGCGACCTCGGCGGATTGTTCGCTCAGGTCATCGCCGATCCGGCCCAGCCGCTCGATCGCTATACGCTGTTGGCGCCTGAATCGGCCCAGCGCATGCTCGTCGATTTCAATCGCACGGCGGCGCCGCGCGAGGACGGCGAGACGGTGATCGACCTCATCCTCGCGCAAGTGAAGCGGCAGCCGGACGCGCCGGCGATCGAGGCCGGCGACGCGCGCTGGCGCTATGGCGAGCTGGCGCGCCGCGTGGCGCGGCTCGCGCACACGTTGCAACAGGCCGGGGTCGGCCGGGGCGATTTCGTCGCCGTGCTGATGGAGGCGAGCGGCGAGCAGATCGCGACGATGCTCGCGCTGATGTCGCTCGGCGCGGTCTATGTGCCGTTGCACGAAGGCTGGCCCGCGGACCGGTTGGCCGACGTGGCGGCGCAGGTCGGGTTCCGCTTGGCGCTGGCCTCCGATGCACTGCTCGACAGCGCGAGCGTGCTCGGCGTGACGGTGTTGCCGGTGAGCCGTATCGACGGCGGCGTGGACACGTTCCCGCTCGTGTGCCACGCCGCGCCCGACGATCTGGCCTACCTGCTGTTCACCTCGGGTACCACGGGGCGGCCGAAGGGCATTCCGATCGCGCACCGGGGACTGCATAACCTGGTCGTGGCGACTCGGGATCGCTACGCGTTGTCGGCCAGCGATCGCATGCTGTATTGGACCTCGCCGACCTTCGATGCCTCGATGCTCGACACCCTGTGGCCGCTCGCGAGCGGCGCCGTGGTGGTGGGCTGGCCGCAGGGCCAAGCGAAGGCGCCGCGACAAGCGCTCGAATGGATCCATGCGCAACGCATTAGCGTGCTGCAAACGGTCCCGTTGATGCTCGACGCGCTGGCCGAGGCCCGCGAGGCACGCCCGGCCAACGACGGCTCGCTGCGGCTCATCATTTGCGGCGCGGCGGCGCTGAGCCGCGAGGTGCGGGAGCGGGCCCGCGCCGCTTTCGGCTGCCGGCTTTGCAATCACTACGGCCCGACCGAAGTGACGGTCGATGCGCTCTGGTTCGACTGCGACGAGCCGGCGCAAGGCAGCATGACGCCGATCGGCCGCCCGCTGCCGAACGTGCAAGTGTTCGTGCTCGATCGCCGCGATCAACCGGTGCCGGTTGGCGTGCCGGGCCAAATCTGCATTGCGTCACCGGGCCTGAGCCCCGGCTACTGGAATGCGCCGGCCGCGACCGCCGCCGCCTTCTTCGAATGGACGCCCCCGCTCGGCGGACCGGCGCTGCGGCTGTATCGCACCGGCGACTTCGGCAAGCTCGACCATCGCGGCCGCCTGCACTACATCGGCCGGCTCGACAAGCAGGTCAAAGTGCGCGGCAACCGCATCGAACTGGACGACGTCGAGAGCGCGCTCGCGCGCCATCCGGCCGTGGCCAAGGCGGCGGTGGTCTGGCAGGAGGACGGCGGCGGCAGCTTGCGCGCGTTCGTCGAACTGCGCGAGAGCGCATTGAACGTCTTCGAAGCGCAAGGGCGGCGCTATCGCCAGTTCACCTGCGCGCAGCACGCGGGCCTGCGCCCGCACATGAACCTGATCCACCACGACACCTGGCCGCGCTACTTCGCCGGCAGCCCGACGCTGACGCGCTACTGGGAGCGGCTTTACGCGGAGTTCCCCGCGTATCAGTTCTGTCTGCTGGACGACGAGAACCGCGTCGCATGCGTCGCGAACGGCGTGCCGCTGTATTGGGACGGCCGCGACGAATCGGCGCCGCAAGCGTGGGACGAGGCCGTCGAACGCGCGTTCCGCCAGCGCGAGGAGGGCGTGGCACCGAATGCCATTCTCGGCTTGGCCGGTATCGTCGCCGGTCATTTCCAGGGGCAGGGGCTCAGCAACCGGATCGTGCAAGGATTCCGCGGCTTAGCCAAGATGCATGGGCTCGACTACTTTCTCGCCCCGGTTCGCCCGGTGGGGATGCTCGAGCACCCGGGGGTCGATGTCCACGCATGGGCCCAATCGCGCGATGCCAACGGCGAGCCGCGCGATTTTTGGTTGCGCGTGCACGAGCGCCTCGGCGCGCGCACGCTCGGCGCGGCGGAAAAATCGCAATGCGTCGAGGGCACGCTCGAGCAGTGGCGCGATTGGACCGGCGTCACGTTCGAAGCGGACGGCGCCTGTGTGCTTCCCGATCTCCTGCAACCGGTCGAAGTCGATCTCAAGGCGGGCTGCGCACGCTACTACGACCCGTCGATCTGGGCGGTGCATCGCGACCTGAGGCTGGCCGATGGTGTCGAGCGGCACGTCGGGCGCGCGGAGCTGCGCGAGTTCCTCGGCAACAGCCTGCCCGCCTACATGCTGCCGGATACGCTGCATATCGTGCCGACGATCGCCGTCAACGAGAACGGCAAGATCGATGCGCGCCGGGTAGCCGGCGACGAACTCGAGCGCGTCGATCCTCCGGTGCGGCCGTCCAACGCGATCCAGGCGAGCCTCGTCGATATCTGGCGCGATGTCCTCAAGCATGCCGAGATCGGTATCGAGCACGATTTCTTCCTGCTCGGCGGGCAGTCGTTGCAGGTGATCGACATGCTCGTGAGGGTCGAGCGCTCCTTCGGGCGCAAGGTGCGGCTGCAAGCGTTCTACCGGCAGCCGACGATCCGGCATCTGGCCACGCTCGTTGCTGGCGACTGAGAGGGAACGCGATGCTCGCCTACGTTCTCAGCAAAGTTCGCCAGGCCGGCTACCAATGGCTGGCGTTTGCGGACGAACCGCTCTATCTGCTGTTCGAGAAGATGTACCGGTACGATCCGCGGCCCTTTCCCAACGTCACGCCGCATCCGACCGAGCCTGGTTTCCTGCTGGCGGATTTCACGCATCCGCAACTGGCGCCCTATCGAGGACGGGAGATCGCGTTCTTCAACGCGCGCCATGCCGTCGTGTATTGGTTGCCGGGCGCCGGCCATAGCGGCACCGGTTACGCGATCGACGGCATGCATACGGTCACGATGGGCGGCCATGCGCTGATGCGGCCGCTGCGGCTGTGCGTCGTCAAGGAAGCGGGGCGCACGGCCATTCGGTCGGTTGCGCCGCAATTGCAGCCGTCGCGCTCGATGCCGGGTTGCCGCATCGCGTTCCGGATACTCGGCGCGGAGCTTCATGAGTTGGCGCTCAGGTGGCTGACGGCGGTGAGCGATCGCCCCGGCCGGCTACCGGGCGATGGCGCGTTTCGCGACGTGTTGGCGGCCGCGCGCGCGCTGACCGGTTTCAACGATCTGGTTGCGCTCGCGGATGCGCTCCAGTCACGCCTGGACCGCCGCATGGCGTCCCCGGCCAACGAGGAGGGCCTGACCGATGCCGGCAGCGATCCCCGCAAACAACGAGTTTGAGAACGCGAACGTCGTCAGCGTGCACGAGACCTTCATCGCCTGTTCGGCGCAAGAGACGGGTGCGCTGCTGGACCGTTTCGACGAGGCAGCCTCGCCATGCTGGCCGCATGCGGCGTGGCCGCGCGACGCCTTCGACGGCCCGCTCGCGGTGGGCGCTCTGGGCGGTCACGGCGCGACGCGCTATCGGGTCGTGGCCTATCGGCCGGGCCGCGAGGTCGTGTTCCGCTTCGAATCGCCGGCCGGGTTCGAGGGCGTGCACGGATTGCGGATCGAGGCCGGCGGCGGAGGCACGACCGTCACGCATTTCACGCGCCTGCGTCTGAGCCTCTACCACTTTTGCATGTGGCACTGCGTCGTGCGCTGGGTCCACGACGCATTGATCGGGGATTTGCTGGACGGTATGGAGCGGCATTTGACGGGGACGGTTGCGCGGCCGCGGCGATGGAAGCGGCGCGTTCATGTTTTTCGTCATGCGCTCGGCGGCTCGCGGCTGCTAATGGACAACATAAAATCTATCTGGAGGAATGCCTGATGCAATACGGCACCATGCAACCCAACTCGAAATGGATCGTGAACGACCTGTGCAAGGTCATCGTGGGGTTTCGCAACTACACGACGCATGCGACGCGCTCGAAGTACGTGTCCTTCGCCATCGCCGAGCAACCGCAGATGTGCGAGTTGCTGATCCGGTTGTCGAGAGGGCGCCTGAACGACAGCCAGGCGGCGAAGTATCCCGCTTTCCTGTTCGAGCAACTGATCGACTATGGTTTCTTGCGGCCCGCTCGAGGCCTCGCGCCGCGCCAGATGTTCAAGCGTTACTTCAGTGTCCTGAATGCGGGCCGGTTTCGTTCGATCGCCTTCAAGGGCCATCGGTACTACGTTGCGTCGCTCGTCTTCATGGCCTTTTATTCGCAGCGCGGCAACGACTATCTGCGCGAGACGGTCGTGCTGCCGGCGTGGGCGGGACGCTTCGCCGACAAGGTATTCGATATCGTCCGGAACGGCATCAGCGAGGCGGCATTCCTGGCGTTGCCGGGGCGCTTGCGCAGCCGGATCGAAAAGCATGGCCTCGTGACGCCGGAGGCCAAGCAACCGTATTTGGAGCGATTCTTCGGCGAGCACTGCCGGCTCGACGACGCGCTGCTCTCGGAGTTGCCGGCGTTCTATCGGCCCTACCTACCCGATTGCTCCGGCGCCGCGACCGACTACCGGCTCAACCACGACATCTTTTTTTCGAGCGGCGAGATGGGCGACGCACTGCGCGCGCAGATCCCGAACCTCGCGTGGGCGGATTCGTGCAAGCCGAGCATTTGGGTGCGCGATCCGGTGAGAGACATCGTCTCGATGTACTGGCTGACCGACGCGCAATTGCGGGACCTGCGCGCGTTGAAGGATTCCAGCCGGCAGGCCGCCGATCTCGACGCCGCGACGCGGCGCTTGTTCGTCTATTGCGGCGTGCTTCACGATCCCGCGCGCACGGCGCAGGCCAGAGCAGCGTGGGCCGAGCGTCTGCGCGAAGTCGGCAAGCAAGTGGACGAGAACGGCTGCTTCACGTTCGAAGGCATCTTGCCGCCGATCGAACTGGCGATGAGCCGCAAGTACCTGCGTTTCATGAAGGAACGCAAGTTCCTGCTGCTCGACCGCGCGAACGGCAAGACCGAGGAGCGATTCTGGATCCATCGCGACGAATTCACGTTCTACTTGCAAGGCCAGATCAGCACTTTGTTGAACCAAGTGCTGCCCTCGCCGGTCAAGCCCGGGCACAACGCGCTGACGATCTACGAATCGGGCGCCACGTTGCCGCGTCACAAGGACGACGTGAAGGCGTTTTCATGGGTCATGTCGCTTCCCGTGGAGACGCGGCCGGAAGGCAACAAGGACGAAGCATGGCCCATCTACGTCGAAACGCCGAAGGCGATCCACAAGGCCATGCTTCAGGCGGGCGACGGTCACGTCATCGATCCGCAGATGCCCCATTGGCGCGATAGGCTCGCCGACGGCCGCCTGAGCATTTTGTTGCTCTGGTTCGTTCCGCACGACTATCGCGGATTCGTGAACGGCAGTTGGATCGACTGATCGGCGCGGCCTCGCGCCGCGATCGTTTCGAGGGCGGCGAGAGCCGGAACATAAAGGGAAAAATGCAGAACAACCGTTTCTTCTATTGCAGTGAAATCGTCAGGCTCGCCACGCCGATTCTCGGTGTGCGCATCCTGTACATCGGCGTCAATTTCATCGGGATGCTGTTCATTGCGCGCCTCGGCGTGCACGAACTGGCGGCGGGGGCGCTCGTCACCGCGCTGTGCAACACGGTGACGGTCGTCGCCATGTCGCCGCTGCTCGCGGTCGGCATCGTGGTCGGACGCCTGCTCGGCGAGGGCCGTCCCGATCAGGTGGGCCCGGAGGTGAGGCAGGCCTGGCTCGTCAGCATCGCCGTGGGCGCGCTGGCCGCGCTCGTGCTGCTGGCTTTGCCCGCCTTGCTGACGCGGCTCGACGAGCCGCGGGAAGTGCTGCCGCTCGTCGGCCCGTACCTGAGAGCGATGTCTTGGGGCGTGATTCCGTCGCTGCTGATGGCCAGTTGCCACCAGATCTTCTTTCCGGTGCGCAAGGGCTATCTGGTCTTCGCGTTCAGCGTGCTCAATCTCGCGCTGACGCTCGGTCTCGGTTACGCGCTGATCTACGGCCGCCTAGGGCTGCCCGCGCTGGGCATGGTGGGCTGGGCCTACGCGATCTCGATCGTGAACTGGCTGTTGATGCTTGCGATGGCGGGCTATGTCTGGCTGTCGAAAGATTTCGCCCGTTATCGTTTGTTCGCCAAGCGAGGCTGGTGGGACCGCGCGCGACTGTCCGCCTTTATGCACATCAGCCTGCCCATCACGTTGCAGTTCTCCAGCGAATTGTTTGCGTTCAGCGTGATCAACATCATGGTCGGCTGGCTTGGCGTCGGCGCGCTCAGCGTGCAGCAGATTTTGATCCAGTGCTCGACGGTCGCGTTGATGATTCCAATGGGCGTGGGGCAGGCGAGCTCGATCCTGATCAGCATCGCGGCCGGCAAGCGCGAACTCGAGTCGACTCGCCAGATCGGCATGACCGGACTCTTCGTGGTATCGACGGTGCTATGCGCGATCGCGCTCGTGTACGTGCTCGCGCCCGCTTCCGTGATCGGCTTGTATCTGAACGTCGACAGCGCGGGCAACGCCGGACTCGTCGAGCTCGCCCGCACGATGCTGATGGTGACCGCGCTCGCCCAACTGGTCGACGGTGCGCGCAATCAGTTGCTCGCCGCGCTGCGCGGCGTGCGCGACGTATGGGTGCCGATGTGGACGAACATGGCGCTGCTCTGGTGCGTGGGCCTGCCGCTGGCGTATATGCTGGCCTTTCCGATGAAGCTCGGCTTGCTCGGCATCAACGTGGGATTCCCGAGCGCGATCGCGATCGGCGCGGTGCTGATGCTGGCACGTTTTCTTGGAAAGACTTCGGGTGCGTCGGCCGTCGCGGCGGCGCGCGCGTCGAATTGAATGGGGAACCGTATGCGGCAAGACGATGTGAGACAACTGCGGCAGTGGATTTACGGGTACCAGATCGCCCAGGCCATCCACGTGGCGGGGCGCCTCGGCATTGCCGACCTGCTCGCGCACGAGACGCTCGATTGCGGCCAGCTCGCGCGCAGGGCCGAGTGCGATGCCGACGGCTTGCGCCGGCTGATGCGGGCGCTCGAAACGATCGGCGTGTTCCGTCAGGAAGGGGAGGACACCTACGCGCATACCGACATGTCGCGCTTGTTGATCAGCGGCGCGCCCGATTCACAGGACTTTGCCGCCTGCATCTACGGCGACGAACATTATCGGGCTTGGGCCGAACTCTATACGTGCGTCAAAACGGGAGAGCCGCGCTTCGGCGCACTGTATGACACCGATTATTTTTCGTACCTCGAGCGCCAATCCGAAGTCGACGGAAAACTCGGCAAGTACCTGGAACACGATTCGGCGGGACGTCTCTCGGCACTGCTGGACGCCTACGATTTTTCATCGACGCGGCATCTCGTCGACGTGGGCGGCGACGGCCGCATGCTGCCCACCTTGCTTGCCCGGTTTCCGGCGCTGCGCGTCACGCTGTTCGGTCCACAGCCCGTCCATTTGCACGACGATGCCGATGGCCGGAGCCTGCATGTCGGGGGCGTGTGGCACAGCGCCGTGCCCGCGAACGGCGACGTGTATCTGCTATCGCAGATCTTGCACCGCTTCGATGCAGACGGCGCTCGCGCCGTTCTCGAAACCTGCCGAGCCGCGATGGACGAGCGCGCCGTGCTGCTGATCCAGGAGTATCCGGTGCCGGAGGAGGGATCGCTTGCGCCGGGGCGCTGGATGGATCTGAACATGATGGTGGTATGCGGCGGGCGCGAGCGCACGCTCGGGCAATACGAGGCACTGCTCGAAGCCGCTGGCCTCACGCTCGTGCGTTGCCGTCAAGGCGCCGGCCAAAGCGCGGTTCTTCAATGCGCGCCGGCCTGAGCGGCGCGACGCAGGCATCCCAGGTGGCTCATGGCATACGACATTGAAATTCGACCGTTGTCGTTTCTTCGCGCATCCGAGGAAATCGACGAGCGGGCCGCGGTGGCGCTGGCCGGCTCGATCGCCGGCGAAGGCGTCTGGCGCGCGCCGATTCCGGTCGAGAAACGCACGGGCATCGTCATGGACGGCAACCATCGCAGACATGCGGCGGGCCTGCTCGATTTGACGCACGTGCCTTGCATCTTGCTCGACTACGACGATCCGAAGGTATCCGTGTCGGACTGGCGCACCGGCGCGCCGTACGATGTCGCCCGCATTTTCCGCGAGGTGATGCGTGCACAGCGGCTGTTGCCCTACAAGAGCACGCGGCATGTCTTCGCCCCCGAACTACCGTGCTCGTCGATCGCCTTGTCGATGCTCAAGCGGCCGGCGCCGGAGCGTATTCGATCCGAGCGGCCCGCCCGCCTCTTCACCGAACCGGAGTGAATTCGATGACTTATCCGACACCGTGGTTGATCCGTCCGCCTCGATCCGATGCGCAGTGGCGGCTGTTCTGTTTTTCGTACGCGGGCGGCAGCGCAGCCGACTTCTTGCCGTGGCAGGCGAAGCTCGCACCGCGGATCGACGTATGTCCGTTACAGTTGCCGGGGCGCGGCGGACGGCTGCGCGAGACGCCGATGCTGTCGCCGGCCGAGGTCGTCGATGCGGCGTTGGATGCCGTGCGTCCATACTGCGATATGCCGTTCGCATGCTTCGGCCACAGCCTCGGCGCATTGCTGGCCTTCGAGTTCACGCGGCGATGCCGTACGCTCGGCTTGCCCATGCCGGTTCGATTGATGGTGTCCGGTTGCGGCTCGCCCTCATCCGAGCGCGATACCGAGCCGCTGCATTTGATGGACGACGATGCGCTCGTCGCGGCGCTGCGGCGCTACAACGGCACGCCCGTCGACGTTTTGAACAATCGCGAGCTGATGGAGCTCGTGATGCCGGTGATACGCGCCGATTTCGAGCTGGTGTCGAACTACGTCTATCGGCCGCTACCCGCGCTCGATGTGCCGTTGACCGTGCTGGCCGGTCGTGGCGATACCCATGTGCGGCCCGGGCAGGTCGAGGGGTGGCGCGCCGAGACGACGGCCGCGTGCGACGTGAACTGGTTCGACGGCGATCATTTCTTTATTCGACAGAACGCGGACGACGTGTTGCGCCTCGTAGAGTCGGCCCTCGTCGAACCGCGCGACGCCGTTCTTGCCTAATGTTTTTTGCACTTATGTTTTTTGCATTTTCGCGGCGCGGATGTCGCCGGAACCTTCCACAGGAGATACGCCTATGCATTTGATCGAACTGAAAGGCGTCGACCTGACCTTCCCGCATAAGGTCTGCTTCCGGCAGTTCAGCACCGTCGTGCAATGGGGACAACGTATCGCGATCGTCGGCGAGAACGGCGCAGGCAAATCGTCGCTATTGCGCATGCTGCTCGGTGAACTGCAGCCGAGCGAGGGCAGCGTGGCGATCGCGCCTGATTCGAAGATCGGCTATGTCGCGCAGATCCAAGACGAGGAGGGCGGATTGAGCGGAGGCCAGCGCGTGAACCGCGCTCTGAGCCGGGCGATCGCCGATGCGCCGGATCTGTTGCTGCTCGACGAGCCGACCAACCACCTCGACGCCGGCAATCGCCGTTCGCTGTCGCGCATGCTGCAAAACTACTACGGCACGATCGTGATGGTGACGCACGATCATGAACTGATGAACCAGACGTGCGACCTTCTTTGGCACATCGGGCATGAGCACGTGGACGTGTTCGAGGGCCGCTATGCCGACTACCTCGCGGAGCAGGAACTGAAGCGCGGCGCACTGGAAAAGCAGATGGCCGCGATCAAGCGGGCGAAGCTCGATTCGCACGATGCGCTGATGCAAGAGCAGGAGCGGGCGGCGCATGCGCGGCAGCGCGGCATCAAGAGCATCCAGGACCGCAAATGGGCGACGGTCAAGTCACCGACCAAGCTCGGCCGCGGCAACACGACGGCCGGCCGTAAGCAGTCGGAGATCCGGGAGGAGCAGCGCGAACTGGCGGAGCAGCTGGCCAGCTTGCGGCCGCCCGAGATCATCACGCCACGATTCCATCTCGACGGCGGTGCGCGATCGCGGCAGAGCGTATTGCAGATCGGCGACGGTGCGGTCGGCTACGACGGCGAGCCGTTGCTGAGCGGCATCCATCTCACGATGATGCATGGCGACCGTGTCGCACTCGTCGGCCGAAACGGCAGCGGCAAGTCCACGCTCGCGCGCGCGATCCTCGGCGACGAGCGGCTGCGGCTGCATGGCGATTGGATCACCCCGGCCAAGGACAAGATGGGTTACGTCGATCAGCACTACGACAATCTCGACCCGAACGCGACGGTGCTCGAAACGCTTGCGCGGGTGGTGCCGGAGTGGTCGATGGCGGACCTGCGTACGCACTTGGCGTCGTTTCTCTTCCGCCAGACGGCGTCCGTGGAGGCGCCGACGAGCACGCTCTCGGGCGGCGAGAAAGCGCGGCTTTCGTTGGCTTGCATCGCGGCCGATCCGCCGCATCTGCTGATACTCGACGAGTTGACGAACAACCTCGATACGACGATGCGCGGTCACATGATCGAGGTACTGGCTGCGTATCCCGGGGCGATGCTGTTGATCTCGCACGACGAGGCGTTTCTCGATGCGGTGGGGCGGGTCGAACGTTATGAATGCGAGCCGGTGCAGGATCAGGCCCTGTTGCGGACTCGGGCGGGTTCATGAAAACCGAGGGTGACGAAGATACAGATCGCGCCCTGTCAACTTTAGTAGACCGCCTTGCTTTCGCAACGGCGGCTGTGGCAGGCTGCCCGATTCGACACCATCATGGGGGGGTATGCCAATGGTTCGCGCTGTATCGTGCCGATGGCAAGATCGATGATGAAACATTCGCCAACGGCGTGCGGCGCGACGCTCGCTGTGCAGGGCACTACGGTCAAAGCTTACGGTACGGTGGAGGTCCGCTAATGAAGTGGGTCCGCTACGGCGTAAATATCATTGCGACGCTCGTGCTTGGTCTCCTGCTTTCACGCTGGATTGACGGTCTACCCTATGAATTCCCGGTGCTGCCGGCGTCGATTGCGTTCGTGATGCGGGCTTTGGGCATGGATACCATCAGGAACGCAGACGATATCGAAACGGTCGGTCTGCTGGTCATCATCGCGGCCTCGATGCTAGTGGCTGCCGTGCTCGTGTGGCTCGCGAATATCGCGTTGCGCCGCTGGCGTGCCGCTGCATGAAAAAAGCCGGCACACGCGGTGCCGGCGAACAGCATCTGGCTATTCCGAGGGCCGTTCCGGAACTTGAGAGATGGTCATCCTCTCTCAACCGTTCCGGCTGTTCTCACCGACAGAGAGAGCGCGAGATGGAAAGAGAAACAGGACGACGAAAAGGATTCGTCCGACTAACGTATGCGTCCCGGCGGGCCCATGTCCCGCTCATGTAAAGTACCGGCTTCGCGCGGGGTTCCAAACGCTGAGAGAGCAGCGTCCCACGCGAGGTGAACGGAGAAAAGAATGAGCGATAACCGGTACACATACGGAATCCACCAAAATCTCACGCCCGCTGACCTGTTTGTCTACGTGGCACTCGATGAGACTCGAAAGCAGCTCGGCTTTGATGACTTAGCTGCCGCGTCCGCTGTGTTGCTCGGTCAGGCCGACGTGCCCGTACCAGGCAAAGTGCCGGTGCGACCGAGGGCACATCGGTCGCTTCGCTAACTGCTCGTAAGCTGTTGCCTTTCAAGGTGCGCGTTCGGCTGCCGATGATTACTAAGGTTGGGCTTAGCGGCGTCCGAATCGCGTTTACGCGCAATCTCGGCGCATTCGTCGGCCGAACGATACCGGTCATCGGCGAACTGTTCTTAGCGCGAGACGCGTTCATGATCATGCGTAATACAGTGGTGACCAACAACCGCCTTGCGAAACCGGATGATCGGCTGTCCCTATGAACGATACAACTTGGGAGCGCCTAGAGGAGTTCGCACGGGAAGAGCTGGGTCGGCCTCTGTTTGGCGGTCGACTGAACTTACAGCCAACATCGCGCCTTGAGGAAGACCTCGGCCTAACAGGGCTCGACGCCGTCGAATTCATCGATAAGTGGGCGGAGACGTTTAACGTGCAGGCGCAGGGCTTTCCGTATAGACGCTACTTCGGCCCGGAAGGTCAGCAGCTACTCTCATCGTTCCTGGGGCTGTTTTCAAAACGGTTTCGCCGGCCGGCGCTCGTACCGTTGACCTTGGGGATGTTGGCTGACGCCATGCGCCGTGGGAAATGGGATACCGCCGAGATCGAGGCCACGGTCAATAGAGGCAATTGACGCACGATACCGCCGAACCCATACGTTAACGCGGTCGGCACGTCGTTGACAGTCGGCAAAGAAAAAGGGGTTGCGCTCACACGCAACCCCTTACTTTCTTGGTAGGCCGTACTGGATTCGAACCAGTGACCAACGGATTAAAAGTTCGTGGTTTTGCAATATTTTCCGGTTTTGGTGGCCCGGCGATCACACGTCGATCGGCCTGAAAGCCTTATTCTACCGTTGATCTCGTTCTCGAAAGGGAAAATAAGGCCGAATAAGCGGGGAGCCATGGCGGGTGATTTCCGGAGCCATGGGAGCCATGGCGGAGCCACGCGATGCTAGAATCCGAGCACTCAATCGGCTCGTTTCAGTGCGCTCGACATGCAAATAAAAATCACCCAGGATGTCCTGGACCAGCTCCAGTTCGACGCCGTTCCGACCGGCCTTGATGCCCGAGGAAAGCTCGTCACTGAACCGAACCATAGAGGCGTCGACTACCTCGTCCGCGACAGTGAGATGAAAGGGTTCGGCGTGCGGGTCTCGAAGAACGCCATATCGTTCTTCGTGCAGCGGAAGATGGGCGGCAGCACATCGGTGAAGCGAGCGTTGGGGATCTACCGCAAGGAGCTTCACACCGTTACTGAAGCTCGTAAGAGGGCCGGCATCTGGCTCGGCCTGATGCGCAGCGGCGTGGACCCGCTGCTCGAGATCACTGAGCAGAAGGAGCGAACGGACGCGGCCAAGGCTCGCCAGAAGCGGACGTTCGGCTTGGTTTTCGAAGCCTATATGGACGAACGCAAGAGCCAGGTCGCGCCGAAAACGTACAAGGATTGGGTGCAGGTTCAAAGGTGGATGGCCGACACGGAGTTGTGGTGCACCCCGTTCGATAAAGTGACGCCCGAGATCGTGGGTCGCAGCCTGGCGTACTGGTACGCGCCCAACCCGGAGTTCGACCGGGATGATCCGGTGAAAGCACAGCTATCCCCTTACCTCCGTGATATCAGCAGCGGTAACAAGATATACCGCACGTTGTGCGCAGCGTATAACCATGCGGCGCTCAGCGATGTCAATGGGCTGCTCGACAAGCGCGCTACACCGTTTTCGATCTACCGCAGGCGGAACCCATTGCCCCAGGCTCGGGCTCGCACCACCGTATTGCCGACGACGAAGACGTCCGGTGAGAAGTGGCTAAAAACTCTCGGGACGCTTCACGCGGACCCTGCCCTGACCGTCAATGTTGCCGCCGACTACCTGCTTTGCGTCCTGCTGTGGGGCGGCCGCCGAACGGAGACCCAAAAGCTGACGTGGGACTGCGTGGATTTCGAAGAGAAGAGTGTGACGTTCCGCGGCACCTTGACGAAAAATAAGATCGAGCATGTGTTCCCGTTGACGCCGTTCATCGCGGAGCTGCTGCGGCAGCGGCGCGAAAAGAACTTGTTGCCGCGCGGCTCGGTGGTCGCGACAGCGCGAGAGCCTGAGCACTGGGTGTTTCCGTCTCGGCAACGGGGCAAGCACATTGTCGACGTGCGAAGCCTGCTTGACCGATGCAACGCAGCGAGCGGATTGCGCGTGGGGCTGCACGACCTCCGGCGGACGTTCGGTACGGAACTCGCGCGGGACACGGCCGGCGACGTCGCGATGGTCAAGGTGGCGATGAACCACGCCCAGGCACGTGACGACGTGACGCTCCGGCATTACATCCAGGAAAAAGTCGAACTCTTGCGCCCGTTGTACGAAGCGCGCGAACGCCGGTTGATGCGGCTGGCCGGGTTGATCGAGGAGCCGGAAGTAGCCGAGCCAGCACCAGCGGGGCCGGCTGCATCGATCGGGGCCGAGCAAATCCAAAATATTCTTAAAGATCCGGCGCTGCGTGAGCAGCTTTTGCGCGCGTTGCTAACTCCTCAATCTTGATGCTCCGCGTCGCCGTGGCTCCCTCTTCAAGAGGTCGGGACGCCCACGCACGTTGAGCTTGCCTGGCCGGTGTACGCCGCGCCGTCCATTTGTGCGAGCAGTTCGCGCCCGCAGTTGGCATGTACGCGCCAGGTGCGCACCACGACCCCGCTCACGGAGCACCGCGCCGAATCGTAGACAATTCCGGTCGTGCAGTAACCCATCGCCGCGAAGTTTGCCGTGTCGTTGTATCCGCCGCACGTGTCTTGAAGCTTCATCCACCAGCCGTAGCCAGAGATGGCGTTGCCGGCGATACCGCCGTCGTACGTTTGTCGGTGCAGGAAGAGCGCTGTGCAGCCGCTCGCCGTCGCGGTTTGGTACCGGTAGTGTTCCGTGAACCGTTGAGCGTGTGCGGGGGCGGTGAGCAACGCGAGGCTGGCGAGCATCGCAGCTAGGAGCGGTTTGGAGGTCATGGCGGTTTCCTCGGTGGAGTCGTCGTATTCACCATTGCGGAGAACGCCATGCGCGGCAACGCCCGGATGGGCATGCCGGACGAGAGGTCTACCGAGTGGAGGCTCGGCCCATTTGTGCCATGACACATCGGTGCCAATAATCCATTGAGCCAATGTGAGCGGGCGCATGAAGCAAATCGCCCGACCCAGGCCGGGCGGTGCGACGGGGTGCCGATTGATCAGTGGATCGTCTTTCGCAGTTCTTCGAGCTGCTGCCGCGTCTGCGGATCCAGGTCGCTCGACAGCAACGCCGCCAGGATCTTGTTCGTGTCGTCCTGCCGCTCGACCTGAAGCATCTGAATGCGCGACATCTCCGCCAAGAGCCGGATCGTTTCGCGTCCGGTCTCTTCTTGCGTCATCGTGGCCACGCGGCTCTGCCAACTGTCGGGCCCGGTTGCGTCCGCCCATCGGCTGTACACGTCGTACCGCAGGAGCTCCCATTCGGATGGCACGGCCGGAAACGGCTGACCCGGGAAGAGCTGGGCGAACTTCGCCTTCGTCGCGGGATCGTTCCAGGTCTGCCCGACCGTCTCGCCGTTGACCGTCTGCTGAGCCAGGGCTTGGTTCGCAAATCGGATCGAAGCGATGTTGCTCAACGCGTCCGCAGCAGCGGAGAGGCGCGCGCGGAACACGTTGGCCTCGGCGAAATACTCCGCAGCCAGCGGCGTCGCTGCGGCCGACGGCGGCGGATCTTGCGGCGGGATGGGCGACACCACGTTGCGGATCACGGCCTTGGCCGCGTCCTGTTGCGTGCCCGAGGCGAGCGTTACGTTGGTCGGCGTCGACGCGTCTTTCGTCGGCGGCGTCGTCAGTGTCCCGAGCTCGATGTCCGCGCCCGGCAATGGCCCAACCGCCGAGCAGCCGGGCCGTTTGTTCGTCACGTCCTGGGCCGAGCAGTAGTTCGCCCGGTTCAGCACTTCGGCCTTTTCGGTGAAGCCGTTCTGGTTCTCCGTCATCTTCGCCTCGATGTCCGCGTCGATCGACAGCTTCGACGCCAGGGTCGCGGCCGAACCGGCGCCGCGCCCGGCGGCGGCCGTCGTTTCTTCGCAGCCGCCCACGTCGTCCGCCCGAGCGATCCGGCGCTGGGCGACGATCGTTTCCGCGCGCCGACGCCGATCGGTCGTGTCGTTCATCGCCCAGTTTTGATCGGCCGTCGCGTTCGCATGGGCCAACTTGTCGTTCATCGACGCGATGGTTTCGACCAGGCCGTTGCCGCCGGTGGTCGAGCCCATCAAGTAGCTCAGGATCGATTGCAGCTCGCCGATGATTCCGCTCAGGCCGGAGTTGGTCGACGTGAAGCCCGTGACGAGCGTGGTGTTGACGCCCGGATCCCACACGACGTCGGTCGCGTAGGCGGGCGAAGCAGCGCTTACCGCACCGGCGGCAAGCAGGGCAGCGAAAGTTGCGCGCAACGAGAACCGTGATTTCATGCGACCTCCAATCAGAACAGCGAGCGGATGGTGTTCCACCCGGACGTGACGGGCGCCGATGCCTGGCCGCTCACGGCACCGGACGGGGCACCGTTCACCGTGACGCCGCCAGCGCCCGTCGTAACGCCGACCGAGCCGCCCATCGACGGCATGCCGGGAATGCTGTTTGTCACGCCTGCGGTCGCGGTGTTGATCTGGCCCGTGACCTGTTGCGCCGTCGCGTTGATGCCGCTCGTCGCGCCGGCGATCTCATTCCTCGCAGCGGTACATGCTTTCTGGATGGCCGTTGTCATCACACCGTTGATGATCTGGTCCATGGTCGGCAAGTGAAACCCGGTGTTGATGGTCGGCCAGATCGACGACACGCAGCCAAACGCCCCGCCGCTGGCCGAGGTGACCGGCGATTGCTGCAAGTCGTGCAGAGGCGCGGCAGCGTCCGACGCGTCCTTGGCGATCGCCGCAGACTGCTCCGCCTTGATGTTGGCTTCGACTTGCGGATTGCACGCGCGGGCGGCGAACGCCGGAGCGCTGGCCAGGGCCGATACCGCAAGAACGAGGGCGAGAGACGGTTTCATCATGTCGCCCCCTCAGTGCTGGCCCGGATCGCGGCGACCGGTCTCGTCAACGACGACCATCGACCGGCCGGCCTCGTCGATCACCGACACCACCGGCATCGAGGCGGGAGGGATCCATTCGCTCGGCGAGCGCAAGAAGATCGCCACGCCGTCCAGATACCGGTGCCGCAACTGAAACGACCACAGCGCGTAGCGGAACCACAGCGCGCCGGCGATCGACGCGGTGAAGAGGCCGCTGAGGATGAGCGGAAGGGACGCGGCGCCGCGCTGAACGACGGCGCAGGCGAGCAGGGTGACGAGAAAGATGAAGGCGACCGCACACACCCAGGCGGAACGGGCGAACGATGCGTGCCGTGCCGACAGGTCGGCCTCGCTCAAGCCGACGGCGTGGTACTTCGCCGCGAACGCCGCGCGGTTCGGAGGATCGGAGAGCTTCGACCACTGTGCGCGCGGCGCCGGCGTGAAGATCTGCCGGGCGGCGCCGCGCAGGCTCTCGATGGTTTCGCGGTGCTGCCGCTCGCCGAGGAGGGCGCCGGCATCGCTGCGCAGTGCCTTCGCGGCTTTGATGCCCCAGGTTTTCAGTCCCATGCCGTACTCCGTCAATGGTGCCCAGGAAGGAGGGCTCAATTGACGTTACGGCGGGGAAAAGGCGCGGGCAATGCGAGAGAGGAGAGGGGCGATGAGCGGTCTACCGTGAGGGTCTCGGTCGTCCCTAATCGTCAAAGGTTGGCCGAGGACTCAGATAGTGGGGAGTGATCGCGAAAAAGGCCTGCGTGTGCTGGATTCCAGGCTTTGCAGCGTCGCTTCACGCCTATGCTTTCGGCGGTGGTTCTTATCAACGACTCGGGGGAGCTATGGTTGCACGGAATAAACTTGTTGTCGGCAGGTACTACTGGGTTGTGCCGGAGCCGGCGCCCACCGGATGCAGCGAGTGGGAAGATGGGTTGCAACCGGCGCGTTTCGTTGGCCGTGACTCGAACGGCGCTCCGCTTTGGACCTGCGTGGGTCTCGACGGACCCACGAACTGGCCAATGCGGTGGATTGGAAATCGTTTGCGCGGGCCGACGAAAGCATTGGAAGCGTTACCACAACCGCCGCTGATGCCATCCCGTTTGCGCGGGAGTGCCGCCGGTTCAGGGGATTAGATCTTCAGCCGCTAGATGGCGCCGCGAGGTTTCGGGACGCACTTGCAGGCCGTCGGACGTGACCAACGACCCCGTGGCGCTAGTCTCTGACATTCACCGACGAAGCGCCCGTCGCTCTAACGGCAACCCTAGGCCGAGCAAGCCGGCCCGTCAATTGCCTCTGGGGCCCGCGGAGGGCGAGTTAACGGTTATGCAATTGCGCCAAAGCCTAAGCCGCTCACGCCAGGTTTTGATATGGCAAAACAAACGAAAATTTATTGGTCGCAAGTGGGATTTTTCCCTTTTTTTCCCCGGTCGATTTGCTGCTAACATCTATGCGGAAGTCGTGCGCCTTGGCGATAATCGCTGCCAGATACAGGCCAACACCACGACCGTCCTTCAACTCCTTTGCCCATTTTCCGCGGCTTCTCTTTTCGAAAATCGCCTCTATCTCGATAGGCTCAATCAGTGGCCCCACTGTGCAGACCGACACCTCAACGCCGTGCCCATGGTCCAAGATAGAAACGTCGATCGAACCTTTCACATTGTATTTAACGGCGTTTGACAGTAGCGCAAATGGAACAAGCTTGAAGCTGTCATACACAAAAGCATTTCTATAGCACTCGCCCTCTAGATAAATTCTGACGCTTCCGCTGCCATCGTTATTTTCAATTCTAAAAATTGAGACGAGCTTTTTGAGTAAGCCGTGCACGCTAACCGGATGCTTTTTCCCGTAGGTCGCTGCGTCTGGGTTGAAATATATCGAGAGTAACTCAAATGAATCTGTCAGGAGGTCAGATGATTTGATCAGGGACTTTAATTCGGGAGAAACGTGTTCGAGCAGTTGGTCGAGTCCGCCTGCTCCACCAGAATGTTGTCTGACAAGGCGTTCTGCAATTGTTCCAATTTGCTTTACCAGTCTTATGGGGTCATGCAACGGATCCAATAGCTCTGCCTGCCGCTGCAAGAAATCTTCTTCAATCTGAGCGCGAAGTCGTCGCAGTGAGTTCAACCAGAAGTCCAGATCTATTTGAGAAACTGAACGCCCTTTCAACCCGTCTTTGAGATATTGATTGAATTTCGTCTTGTTGTTTGGGCCGCGAACGCCATAAACTGTGATACGTTCATCCGCAACGTTGCACACGAAGTAAGTCAGTCCGTGCTCGCACACATGCTCACCTGGCACATCGTCCCCGACGCATTGCCGAGCCTCGCCGCACTTCCGCCGGCAGATATCCGACTCGTCAAGTCGACTACCACTGACAGAGCCCCCATCCATTATCGTGGGCCAAGGTAGATGAACCGCCCCTGAGCCCAATAAACTAATCAGTTTCACGTGCAATCATCCTCGCAAGCTTCAACATCGCACTGCAGTCATGTTCGTTGACCCCCTCTTCAAGCAACGAACTCCGCAAGGCGCCAACGTCACGTCCATTTCCCGAGACGGTGAACTTGCGCACAGCTTCGACTACATTAATCCTCGTTTTCCGCCTCAGTCGATCGAAAGCCAATCGACCATGCTCCAGCACTTTTTCAGGATCGAAAATCTCACCGGCAAACTGTTCGATCACCTCTTTGCACTCGTGCGCCGTCAGGGGTTTCTTTTTGTAGTCGTCTGCTAGCTTGAAGAAACGCGTTGCGGTCGGATCGAAGGTTTGACCGGATACCGCGCAAATCTTCTGGTAGGGATTCGAGCTGCGCAACTTCTCAATTAGCTTTAGCCCTCCGTACTCTGGGTCATCTTTAACTACGCCCTTCATATCAAGAAAAACGATATCAAAGCTCGATAGTTTATCGATATCTGACAGTTTTACTTGTTTGAATGTCTTGATCTGGAAGCCTCCTCGTCGCAATTCGGTTGCGGGAAAATCGCTGATCTGATCGTCGACAATAGCGATTTGAGCTAAGCTGCCGACCTTATCGATGGACCAGGTGGTGGCAAATCCCTTTGGTAAGAGCGAGTCGAGGTTGGATTTTTTTCGAAAAAACTTAATCCAACCAAAAACTACCCCCAAAAACATCGTCGATGGTATGCCAATGCTAAAAGCGTTAGCTAGCCACCCCGCGGCCGAGAAAAAGTTAATGATCTTAGTTAGCATTGTAAAAATAAGTATCAGCTCTCTCTTGATGGCTAACGTTGCTCCTATGATGATCGGAATATTAGCACCACGTGAGGGTTTCTGAGAATGCCTATTTCCCACAATTTTTGGCTGCTCTCATGCTTGGATCGACGGAAAGAATGGCAGGCACCTGAAGCTGGCTTCGCATGACCTTAACATCGAGTCGCCGCAGTTGATTGTCTTGTGCCATGGGTCAAGTGCGCCTGTTTTCCTTCCCACCCCTCTCCGCCTGGCTTTCCAGTGATGCTTGAAATGCCGCCAGGTCTTCCGCGAGCGTGGTCCTACGCTCAGTGGCGGGGCGTTCCATCATTTGCGCGACGCGTTCCTGCGTAGTCGGCTTCTCCTCCGGTGGCTGCGGTTCGGGCGCTGCCGTCGGACCTCCACTGTCCTGCGGCTTCCCGTCCCGAGCGTCCGCTTCACGCGCGGCCGGAGCCGCGCCGCCACGAGCGCCCGCCGCGCCTCCGTCCGCCGCGCCTCCGTCCGCCGCCTTCGCCGCCCGCCGTGCCGAACTAAGGCTGCCTTCATCGCCCGCGGCATCCTGGCCCGGCTTGCCCTTCGCCTCGTCTTTTTTGCCAGCCGGACCTTCGACCTCGGGCTCCCGCGGCCCAACGGCGATGCCCGCATCACGGTCCGGCGTCGATCCGCCACCTTTGCCCTTGCCGTTCGGATCCCGTCCGAGTGCGTTGCCCAACCCGCCGCCAGCGGCACCGGCGATCTTGGTCGTGTGCGCAAACGCAGCCACCATTTTGTTGTGCGCGGTCCCGTCCATTTCCCTGATCGTCGAGCCGAGCTGGCCGGCGCCGTTGCCGATCCACGTCAAGATCTGGTCCGGGATGACGTGGATGAGCGAGAAGGTTTTGCGGATGATCAGGACCATCGTCGTCACGAACATGACGCAGCCGGCCAGGGTGATGAACAGGCCGGCGAAGTGGCCCGACGTCACGCTCATGTGAAACGCGATGGCGAACGTGCCCATGACGAACCCGCCGGCCAGGGGCAGGATTTCGATCGCCATGCAAAGGCCCAAAACCATCAAGGCGGGGCGCACGGTCAGCGAAAGGATGAGCGAATAGCCAGAGGCCGCTTTCCCCGTTTCTTCGCCACTGGGATGCAAGTGCATGCACATCCAGATCGGCGCGGCGATCACCGCTTCAGCCAGCGTCACCACCCAGGAAAACACCGCGGTGTACCACATCAGCGTCGGGATCATCGGGAGATACACCGCGAGCATGGCACCTCCGCCGACCAGCACGGAGAACATTAGGGCGAACGGGCCGGAGATGAGCGTGTAAACCAGTTGCATGACGTTGCTGACGCGCGGGATGACGCCGAGCACCGACACCGACGACGCTGCGGTGAACGCGCCTTCGCCCCACCACATCATCGAGTGGCCGAGCTCGACCGCGGCGAGCAGCGGGTTCGCGTTCACCTGCCCGCCACCGCTGAGCGTTGAGTCCACGACCGATTTGCCGGTCGCAAACCACGCGATGATGCGGTCGGCCCCGCTGCCGCCGTCCGCGTTGTTCTGCGCCAGGCCCGTGGCGTCGCGCCGGGCGGCGTCCGCCAGGATGTCGTTGGCCTTGTTCAGATTGACGTCGATGTCGTCGACGAAGAGCGACAGCGCTGCGCGGCTCGCGCTCGACATGCCCTGGGAAGCTGGGATTGCGCTGATCGCCGCAGCGATGTCGGACTGGGCTTTGACGATCTTCACGTAATACAGGCCCGCGTAGGCCCAGCCGTCGGCGCGCATCGCGTTGATGTAATCGGCGTCAACCTGCTGCGCTGCGGCGGCCTTGCCGATCTTGGCGATGGCCTGGGCGTAGGCGTTCACGCCGACGTCGATGGCCGCCGCGGCTTGCTGCGCTGAAACCTTGCTGTTCGGATCGACGATCTGCTTCGCCAGGGCGTCCATCGCTGCTTGCAGGGCGGGCAGGGCCGTCTGGTGCGCTTTCTCGACGGTCGCCGTAACGTTCTGCACGTTGACGAGCTGTTCCTGGGTTTGGCCCGTTGGCTCGATGCCGCTTTTCGACGGCGGGGCCGACAAGGTCAACGTGACGGAGCCGCACGCGGCTTGCAGCCCGAGCCGGTCGCTGGTCTCGCCGTACGTGTAACCGGTTTGCACCTGGCCCGATGACGACGTGTTCGAGAACGGCGTCGGGCCGAAGGTCATCGACCCGAACATCCGAGCGCCCATGCCGCCCGAAGCGCGGTCCTTCTCGATCGCCTGGTTGGCGGATTCGGCGCAGACGTTGGCCAGCAGCAGGCTCGTCGCGAGCTTGCGCACGTTCGACGTCATGTCGACGCCGGTGTAGACCTGGCCGTCGGAGCCCAGCGGGTTTGAGGCGAACTGCGACCACACCATGTCGGCGAGACCGATCCCCTGGATTGCGAGCCACACGACGATCGCCTGGGCTGCGCAGAAGCCCTTCATCGTGGGAAGGATCGCGGCCGTACCAACGCTCGTGCGGACAGGGATCCACATCGTGCTCCACTTCTTGCCGAGCAGCGCGCCGTCGTGTGCCGTGGACATGGTGCCGGCGATGATCGTGTAGCCGGCGAAGATGCCGCCGAGGAACAGAACGCCGGCGTTGAACGCGCCGAGGATCCCGCTCAACGGGCTTGAGCTTCCATCAACAACTGGGCCGAACAGCGGCTTCACGAAAAGCTTCATCGACATGTCGCCCGGCACGGGAGCGAACAAGTCGGCCGCGTGCGCAGGCGCTGCGGCGAAAAGCAGCATCAGGGATACTAGGCCGAGCAGCCCGATCAGCGACGACGTGCGAGCACGGAAGAACGAGAAGTGGGGAAGCGTGATCATAGCCGAGGCTCCGAGCGTGAGGACGCCGATGGAGATCGGCTTTTCTCAAGCTAGCGGAGCGAGGGCGGTGAGCAATGGGATGGCGGGAATGGCCGATGGGCGGTCTAGCAAGTGGAGCATGCTTGGCCGTCGTCGGCCACGTTTGACGACCGGCGAAACGATAGGGAATGCGCCAAGCGCTCGAGAGCGGGACTGTGTATTACTCTTGAGCCGCTGTCCGGGGGCGAGATGTACGCTGGTGTCGTACCGAGGAGGCCTCCGCTCCCGCTCATCTCTACGATAGGATCGCGATGGAAAGTTTGCCAATCTTCTTGCGGCAAGTTCGCAATCGCTCGAAAGAGCACCAACGCGCCATGCGAGTCCTGGCACGCGAGGGCCTTGCTGGCCAAATGATTGCGGTGCTTCGCCAGGAGCTTGATTCGATGGTTCGGGTGATCTACTTACTCACGCAAGGTATCGAGCGCAGAACAAGACTGATTGATGCATCGGTCGGCGGAGAGAAATGGTCCCAACCCGGTTCCCGTGCGTCTGTAACCGATAGAGAAATGATTGATCTCGCGCAGAGCCTGCAAGGTTGGACTCGGTCGGTCTATAGATTTGGTTGCGCATTCATTCATCTCTCAAACCTTCACGACTAAAACGATCGAGACCCTCTGCATCAGTTGCCGCAAGAGGAATGCGAAGCGCTTTTGGCTCATTGTCGTTACTATCATGGCGGCCCCCATGGTGACGACATTCGGTTTGCCGACTTGGTCCCGTATCTGCCCAAGGTTCTTGAAAAGATCGCTGATAACCTCGAGTGCTATCTCGCGGAGCTCGAAGGCGGTCGCTTATATGGCGCGGAGGATCTGTAACCAATGCGACGGGATGTGCTGCAAACCCATTCGTTCGTTCACATGCGGCCCTGCGATCGTTCCTGCCCCCGTAGAGGCGATCATCACCTGTCCGCGTGAAGGGCTCGTTCGCTCACCATCGTCCGCTGGGGACGACCGCGATCGACAGCGGCGCGTACGGATCGTCGTACGCCGTGAGGTGTCGCAGCGGCCTCACGCCGTCCACGCCCAGGTGAATCGCCCCCGCGCCTTGATGGTCCAGCATCAGGAGGCCGCGGTTCGAATCGTGCTGCAAGACGTCGTGCAAGCGAGGCCAGAACGCGGACTCGGGTTCGGGCCCGGCGCGAAACGCGCGGCACTGGTCGCAGTAATGGGCGTAGATCGACCCTTTGCCGGTCCACACGGTCGGATCGACGCGCACCCGCTGGTTGTGGGCCCAACTGAGAATCAGGTCGAAGTCGGACACGTGGCGTTCGGTGATGGTGGCCATGGTGGGCTCCTCGTGAGTGGATGGGGAAGGGCGTTAGCGCCCGCTGCGCAGCGACGGGACGCCGTCGACGTGCAGCGGGACGGCGAGAACGCGCCCGCCTTCGTGCCGGATGTGCGTTTCGTCCTTCACGCCGGGCAGCAGGGCGCGCAGCCGGATCCAGAACATCCGGTCCTGCACGATCTTGTTCGGGCTGAAGCCCCATGCCTGGCATTGCTCGCGAAACGCCTGATACGCCGCGGTCTTGCCGGTCAGGAGGCTCGTGTCGACGCGAACGTCGTGCTCATGCACCCAGCGCGCCAGCGGGTCCGTGTCGTCCTGGATCTGCATTTCGAGCGCGCGGACTTCCGGTGGCGCTTCGTCCGACGACATGAAGCGGCGGCGTTTCATCAGCGACACCGCGCCGGCCAACAGCCAGTCGAGCACCACCACCATCTCCGCCGGATTTTCCGTCACCTGCTCGTGCCAATCGGTGTCGGTGCCGGACGTGTTGTGAAAGGTCGCCGTCATCGGGATCGCGCAGATGCGACGACGGAACCCGACCGAATGATCGTGCGCGCGCAACGTCTCGTTCATCGAGAGTAGGAACGTCGCCTTGGGCCGGATCTGGATCGGGTCTTTGTTCTTGCGGTTGATCTGCTGCGGGTCGCGCCCGACCCAGGACTTGAACTTCTTCGCGTTGACGGTCTCCGATTCGTCCACGCGCACGAGCGTCGCGTTCACCAGGTCGCCGGTCAGGAAGTCTTTGTCGAGGTTTTCCAGGTCGAAGGCGGCCACCTTGGCGTGGAACGCGGCGATGATGTTCGAGAGCGTGCCTTTGCCGTTACCGCCGCTGCCGTGCAACCAGATCGCCTTCTGCCAGTTGTGCGTCGTGAGCGTTGAGCCGAGCGCTTCGGCGATGTAGTCCTGGAGATCACGGCGCGGGGCGATGCGATGCAGGAACCCGCCGAACTTGCTCGCGGGATCGACCGGCCGAAGGTGATACGCGCCATCCTGGTCGACCCGATTCCAGTCGAGATCGGCCTGCACGCAGAACGTCGTGCCGAAACGTTTGGCCGGCCGATGGGCCAAGAGCTGCCCGTCGTTGCGCAGCTCAAGCACGCCGTTTCGCAGTTGCACGAACGTGACCTTCGCGTCGCCCTGAGCCGGTTCTGGCAACGCTTTGAACATCACCAGGTACGCCATCGCGCTCTCGACCATCGAGCGCGCTTCGCGCTTGCTGAACGCTTTCTGCTCGTGATCGCGGAGAAACTCCATCGCGCGCCCGACGAGCTTGCGCTCGGACACCTCTTCCCAATACACGCCGGTCCAGCGGTACAGCGTTTCGTCGTTTTCGCCGCCAGTGATGAGATCCGGGTCGTCTTCGAGCGACGCGGCAAACTGCATCTCGACCGAGGCGTCGGCGTCCATCGCTTGCGACAGCGACCCGGCGCCGGGGGCCGGTTTGGAGCGCCGGGGGCGGGCATTCCGCGATTTCGCCGTCGGCAACGGCGTCACGTTGGTCGGCATCGTGCCGACGTTCATGGGTTGGAAGGACACAGCAGACCTCGTGCGTGAGCAAAGTTGACAAGAGGCCGGGATGCTTTATGAATGGTGTTGGTGTACCCGGTGATGAGGAAGCCGGAATCGCTTTGCCTGGAACGTGAAGCGATTGATCAAGCCGCGCATAACCTGCGCGGCTTTCTTACTCGAGCGGTGCCGGGGCCATGAACGCGGTGACCGGGCGCGGGTTGGCCAGCCACTCGGCCACGAGCCCGCGCAGCGCTTCGGCGGGCTGGACCTCACGCGCGAACACCGCAGCTTCGAACTCGGCGCGCATGCGCTCGGCCATGCGGAAGCTCACGACCGCGGACTTTTCCCGCTTGCGGCGCAACGGCGAACGGTCCGTGATGGTTTGACAAACGGTCATGGCGGATTTCCTCAAACAAAAATCCCGGCGATTTGCCGGGATTCGGGCTGGCCGCGTTCGCGGCCCGGGTGGGAACGTTCACGGCATCGCTTCGAGGTGCCGTAGGGGTACGTTACCGTACCGTTCGCCAGAGTCAACTTCCGTAGACAGATTTGTTGATGAGGCCGAAAGCCTTGATGGAAAAGGCGTTGATGCAAGATGCCCGGGCGTTGCCAGCCCGATGCCGATCGCGGAGGTGGCAAGGGTGGCAAGGGTAGCGGCAAGGGTAAAACGCCTCTACCCTTGCCACCTCGAAGCCTTGATGGGCATGGGTTTGTGGGGTGTTTTTCTCAATTGGCAAGGGTGGCAAGGGTGAATTCAAGTTTATGTACGCGCGCGCACGCGCGCATGCACGAGAAAAACCTCCACCTACCCTTGCCACCCTTGCCAGATGAAGGCATCGGCCGGAAAGCATTGCTGGGCGTGGGTTTCCGTGGCAAGGGTAAATCGCCGGCAGGCTTGCCGTCACCCTTGCCACCCTTGCCGCTACCCTTGCCATCGCGGGCTTACGGTCGCTTTGCGGGCGCGTCACTCGGTGCGTTTGGCCGGCCTCGAAGGCAACTTCAAAACCCGTCCTGGCGGAAAAGCACACTCACCCGGAACCTCGCCGGTGGCTGAAGCCGGGCCCCGATCCGGCATTGCATCGGCGACGTGTTGCAGGGAGAACGCGGCGGGTTCGTCGCTGACGCGATGCGCCGGTGAGCGGAGGCATGCGCGGATCGCCGCGTTTTGTGCTGTGGTGCATGCGCCCTGCGGCCGGCCGATCCGCTCGCACCGCAACTAGGCCGGAGGCAGCCGACCGGGCGCTTGCGCCCAGATCCGGTAGGGGTTCCGCGGCGTGGACGCATACCGCTCATGCGGCACCCGCAGCTCGCAACAACGACCAGTGTTAGCGCTTAAAAAAATGACAGTCAGAATATTGCTAAAGGTCCGAAGGTACGGGAAGCTGGGTCATCGGATGGAGAAACATCCGCCTCATCAAGGACCCCGCGCTTCCGAGCCAAACCATGACGACCACGACCGCAGTTCCTATTCCGCTCGACGACATCCGCAATCGATTCGACGGCGACATTGTGTACAACGACCGCGATTTCCTCGACGCGATGCGGACGTATTTCCCGGACACGGATCCGCGCGTGATTGAAGTCGTCGCCTGCGCCGCCAACCAGGACGGCCAGGGCGGGGTCGACGGGATTTATCGATACCTGGAAAACGGCTTTCACAACAAAGCGGCCTTCCTTCGCGATTTTGAAAAGCATTACCCTGCGACGGAAGGTGATCGTGCTGAATGGGAAAACACCACACTGATCGCACTACCGGACAGCGAGTGCGGCCACGTCTGGGTGTTCGATTCGGACGAACGCATGTGGGATCGCATAGCGTCCTACCGTCGTCAGCAGGAAGGACGAGAGCTACGCGAGGTCGCCTCTCGTGTTATTGGCAAAAAGTTTTTTATTCGGAGTGCTGGTTTCGATATTGCCAAGCCGCGGAAGGTACGAGAGATTGAATCCATAGGCCAGGCACGCGACCGGGCCGCACACTCCACCGAGGACCGACCATGACCGCTACCCTGACTCGCGAAACCCGCACCGACATTCTCAACAACGTGCGCTTGCACTTCATCGACGAACGAGCGATGGGACTCGACCCGTTCGACCGCACGTACTACTTGAACCTGCTGCTGACCATCGACGGCGCCGACTTCGGCGTCTCGTATGTCCGCTGCTTCGACGGGGCGGTTGTGCCTGCGCATGACCGACCAGGCTACGACGAAGCCGGCTTAGCTGGTGCCCGGCAAGCGCTCATCGACGCCCACGGCGACGACGGCGAGCGCTTAGCCTACGACCTCGAGCGCCGGTGTTTGCACGTCGCTGAGATGGCCGCCGTTGCGCACGACGCGACCTGGGCCGAGGCCGCATAGCCAACGCGCCGCACCGGCTCTCCGTGCCCGCCTGACGGCGGGCTTGTCCGTACGAACACGGAATCGGAGAGCGCGATGGAAAAGACCTACTCACTCACGATGGCCCAGGCCGCACGTCGGCTGGGCGTTTCCTATCCAACCGCTCGCCAATGGGCGGTGCGCGGCGACCTGCCGTGCCACGTTGAGCAACCCCTAGGCTTTTGCAGCAGAACGTTCAACGAGGCAGACCTCGACGCGTTCGCGGCAAGGCGGGCGGCCGAGACCACCATCGGCGCCGACGAACTGACGACCACGCAGGCGGCGCAAATCGTCGGGCACCGATGGCCCGGTGCGGCCAGCCTGCTGTTGAGGAGCGCTGGCGTTCCGTTTCGAAAAATCGGGGCGCGCCTCGTCTTCACGCGCCACGCGGTCGAAGCCTACGCCGCCGCGCACCCGCACGCAGCCTGGCTCCGCATCAGCGACGTGGTCCAGCGATTTCGAGTGACCCGGGCGACGGTCGAGCGGTGGGTCGATGATGGGCGTTTGCCGTGCGAGCGGGATCACCGCGGGCGTCGACGGTTCCGCCAGGCAGACGTTGACGCATTCCGATGGCTGGCCCGATCAACGCGAAACCTCGACAGGGTCAGGAGCGAGCGAAAGAAGCGGCAAGAAGCGGTTCGGCAAGTACGGCTTGAGGCGCCGGAGCTGGGCGCGAGCGATGCAGCCCGATTCCTGGGCTACGCGAGCCCGATCTCCGTCTGGCGACTGGCGAACGCCGGAAAGTTGCCATTCACGTTGAACGAGCGCGGGCGACGGCGATTCGCGCGGGCGGAGCTGGAGAGATTCAAAGCGAGGAACGGAGCGCCGAAGCGAGGGCGGCCGAATGCGGTGTGCGGCGAATCGGTCAGCGTCGGTGCTGGCCTTTCCGAAGCAGCGACGCCAAGTTTAGCGCGTTGTTTACAACCAAAGCGCGCTCGGGTTGGGGCAGATCTTTGAGCGACCGGATCAGCGCTCGCGCTTCATCCTCTGGGTTTTCCGATACCTGTAGCAGTAGTTCCTCGATCGGGTAATCCAGTAGGTCACAAAACTTCGCCAGCCGCTCGAGCGAAATCGCGACCTTGCCGCTTTCCATGCGCGACATGGTCTCCTCGGCAACGCCAATTTTTTCGGCCAGCACGGCCTGCGTCAATCCCAGCGCCCGACGACGATCGGCCAGGCGTTGACCAATCCCGTCGATCAACGCTCGTCCGTTTCGCTGCTTCGCACCCTTACCCACGGTCACACCTGCAAAAAGCATCATTGATGACGTGAAGTGTCAGGCGTTGCTTTAGTCATTAGAATGATGAAAAATGCAGGTTGGAGGAGTTTCATGACGGATTTTGCATCTTTTGGGGTTCGGCCCACAACATCGGGGATTTATATGGGAAATATGAAGACGCTGGCAGCGGCAGCCCTCTCTGCTTCGCTTGCCGCCTGCGGCGGTGGGGGCGGAGGATCGTCGGGCGGTACATCGACAACGTCGTCGAGCCAGTCGAACGGCCAAGCGCTGCTCGCCGCGTATACGGTCCCGGCGTCGATCGCCGCGGATAAGGTCCAGAACTACGGCACGCCGTTCTCGGCCGGCAACACGTACCTCCAAGCCAACTGCGCCGTCGCTGGCGAAACGAGCACGACGGTCTATGTCACGCCGAACACGGTTGTCTACGCGACGACCGGCGTCAGCGACAAAGCGCAAGCGCTTGCGGCCGACCTGGCGGAGCAGGGCATCGCCGCGGACAAAGCGTTCCTGGGTTTGAGCACCGGCACGGTCGGCTACGACGGCACGCGGATCAATGTGTGCGTCGATAGCTCGCTGGGCGCGAGCATCGGCGAAACGGGGACCGGGGTGAGCGGGCAGGGCGCGCGCGATGTTTTTCAGGTGATGAGCGCCGACTCGCCCAATTTCGATTCGAGGTATCCCGGAGCAACCAGCCTGGCGAGCTACGGCACGCTCTACACGCACGAACTCATGCACGTCGCGCATGAAGCGCTGCTCGGGCCCGTCGCCCAGGGCGCGCTCGAACGCTGGTTCGCGGAAGGCTTGGCCACGGCCGCGGTCGGCGCGCCGCTCCCCTCGAAAGCCACGATTCTCGGCTACGTCGACAGCCAGGACTTGATCACCGCAGCCGGCGTGTCGGACATGAACGTTTATCCCGCTTATCAAGCGACGACGCAATACATCCTTGGCGGCAACGGTGGCCTGAACTTCGGCGCGAAGAACATCCCGGCCTTCCTATCGACCGTGAAGGCCAATGCTATCGCGGCGTGCCAGGCGCCGATCCCGTCGGGCATCGGTGAGCCTTCATACCTCACGGACGGCATGCCGGCCGGCACGTACAACACGTGTTACCACTCCGGCGGAGCGGTCGACCAGCGCGTCACGGCGGCGTTCCACACCACGTTCAACGCCACCTTCAAGAACGCGGACAACACGCCCTTGTTGCTTCACGTCGCCGACGGAGCCAACAGCCTTGAAGCAACCCTGCATGCACGGCTCGACGCCTATCTGCCGTGACCGGAAAGGACTTTCGCTATGAACCGTCATGCACTGCGGCGTTTGGGCGCTGCTTCCGCCCTGCTGTGCCTATCCGCTTGCGCCGATGTTTCAAACGGACTGAACGCCGCGGTCGACAAAGCCAACGCCGCGTTTAACCAGGCGCTTGGGAGCCTGAGCGGTGGATCGGCCGGCAGCGCGAACGCCAGCGCAAGCGGTCCGGTCTACACGCCGATCAGCGGGGGCAATTCGTTGTCGGGGCTTTTCACGGGGCAGAACCAGCAGCGGGCGAACTATGGCCAGATTCCATACCCGCGCGTCGCCCTGGATTACTTGACCTACGGCGCAAATCTGCCGTGCTGGAAGATCCGCGCGACGATCTGGTCGAACGCCAGGCATTCGCACGACGAGACGTTCCAGATCTGCGACGTGCCGATCGTCGTGAAAGATGCGATCGGCCAAGCGGGCACGCTCAACACGCAAGGCATCATCGACAAGATCGACGGGACGCGCGCACCGCTGAACGTGGCGAACACCGGCGAGCAGCGCACCCGCGGCCCGCTCCCGCCGCTTCGCCCGTTGAGCGTTCAGCTGGTGTCGACCGGCCCGATGTTTCAAGGCAATCCGCTCCAGACTCGGCTCGATGCGATCAACGCGCGGATCGCATACGTCTCCGGCTACGTGCCGCTGGGTGATAGCACTCTCATGAGCGTCGTGAGCAGCGCGTTCTACGACTACCGCATCTGGATCTGGAAGTTCGAACAGGGTGGAATGCAATCGTGATCGACGCTGCCCGTCAAGACAACATCAACTTCAACAACGAGAACATCATGTCGTTCAACCCAACGCACCGTCATTCCTGCGGATTCGGCCGCTTCCGGCTCGAGCTGGATCCGAACAGCCGTCAACTGCTGATCAAAACCGGCTGGTTTAGTGCGCCGCAGATCATCCGCTTCGACCAAGTCCGAACCGTCGAGGTATCGACATCGAACAACATCCGCAAGCCGTACGTGCAGATCAACACGACCGACCTTGACCGGCCGCAGCACCGCGTGTCGTTTCACACCGGCGGTGGCGCTGAGCAATGGTACAACCGGCTTGGCGCAGCGATGGACATGCAGGGATTCCGTTAAAAGCCAAAAAACAAGGCCATAGAGGCAGTCGTCATGAACAGCAAAAAGCAAACCCTCGCATATGGTGCGTTGATCGCCATGGCCGCAGCGCTGACCGGGTGCAGCGGTGGACCGTCGAAAGGCGATTTGAAAGACGGCCTTGCCGCGTACTTCAAAGAAAAGCCGCAGCAAGCGTGCTGGAACGTTGAAAACAGCCAAGCGGTTCAGTGGCCGATCCGCATCCCGATCGCGGGCATGGACAAAACGCAACGCGGCATTCTCGACGGCGTGAACCGCTCCGGCGTCGCGACCGTGATGAGCGCGCCGGTGCAGGAAGGCGACGGCGTGACCGTCATGGCGCTGACGATCACGCTGACGGACAAGGGCAAGGATGCGAAGGCGTGGGATCCGAAGAAAGGCTTTTGCGTCGGCACACGCGAGGTGCAGGACGTCAACGAGTTCACCGTGCCGAACAAGGACACGGAGGGCATGACCGATGTCAAATTCACGTGGCGTTACGACGATTTGCCGAGCTGGGTCGATCGGGACAACTTCCCCGAGCTGCCCGGCATGACCGCCCTGGTCAACGACGAGGCGATGATGCAGAAAACGAACAACGGGTGGCGTGTGCAGTGACATGCCCGTTGGTGCGCCAAACGTGTAAGCCCGCCGGTGATGGCGGGCCGTGGCCGGTAAGCGCCGGGCGCTTGTCAGAGCCGCGTATGTTGACGCGACAGAAGCGGTGCGTCCGCGCTGTTCGCCGCGACCTCGTGCAGCGCCTGCGCTTCCAGCGTGCCGAGCCAATCGAGCGATTCGTTGGTCACCAGCGGCAGGCCGGCGTTGATCGCCGGGGCGTGCTCGTCGAGGACGCGGCGTAGGGCGAGAACGTCGCGGTGTTCCGCCCCATGCAGCGCTTCTTTATGCGCCTGAGACAGGCAGTGTTTGAGCTTCGAGAAGGGCCAAGCACGGCTCGGGCTGCGGATGAGCGCGCAGCATTCGAACTCTTTGTCCGGCCACCAACGGCTGGCGTTATCGTAGCTGCCGGCCGGCTTTCCGCCACGCTCGTAGTCCGCCAGGGCTTTGATGGCGGGAGTTTGGCGATCGGCTGGGATGGTCAGCCAGGCACGTTGATGCTTCGTGAGTTTCGGGACAGCGTTATTTGCAGTGTTCGTCATCATGGCTCCTTGGTAGCAGACCGGAATGGTCTGGTACTGCGCCGACCCGCACGTCAGGCGGGCACTGGGGGGAGCGTTGAGGCGGAACGTGGCTCGCTGCTTACGCCTCTAGTACTACCTTGTTCGAGAAAAAATGCAATATGTTCCGGCGTAAAAATTTTTGAACGATCATCTTTCGATCACGGCGACAGAGTTCGCCGCTTGGCTGCTCTCGCCGCAGGCGATCGGGCCGTGTCCCTGGTTCGTCCGGCAGGCGGAACCATCGACGTTGACGTGCCGCCGCGCACGCGAACCCGACGGTGCCGCAGCCGACATCCTGGCAGCCCTGTCCGAACTGAGCCAATGATCGGTAGACCGTTCATCCAAAAAAAAGATCGAAAAAATATTGCGTTGCCTAACGTACCTGGTAGCGTACAGAGAAGCACTTCGGACGCAAACGGCGGAGGTCGGCATGACGTTTCTCAATCAAGTGATCGATGAACTCCGTGGCTTTCACGCTGCATGGCTGGACTGCCGGCCGCTCGCGATCGCGGGCTTGACGCTCGCCAGCGCACTCCGCGTCGGGCTGCACGACACGTTCGCCCTTGGCTTGGCTTTCGTAGTGTTCGCAGCCCTCGCGTGGGGCAGCGAGGTGCCCGATGGCAAAGCATGACCAACACGACGTTCGACGTGAATCGGTGGGGCAGGAACGATGTGCTCTTCCGCAACACGGCGGGACGTCGATGACCACCTCGGGCCATGTTAGCCGCCACGTTCCGCGCGCTGACCGACCCTTTCAGGGCGGCGCACGGAGCCGATCGGCGGCTCTTTGAGGCCCAACGTTCATCGCCCGCGGGGCGGATAAGGAGCACACCATGCATCACCTGACCACGTTTCAACTGCTGCTCGTCGCGATGGCCTGGGCCGTCGGGCTCCACTTCGTCCGCGCTGGCCGTGTTGCGCTGAAGAACGCCTGGCGCCTCGAACACGCCGGTGCGGCAGGCACGGACTTCGACGCGATCTGGGACCACGACCGCGCCGTGAAGCGGGAAGGCACGAAAGCCGCGCTGAGCCTCGCCGTCGGCGTCACGACGCTGGTCCTGATCGGCGGCTTCACGTTCGTCGTCGCCGTCGATACGTTCTTCGCCACGTTCGGTCATTGACCGACGGCGCCGACCCGCTTTCTCGGAGATCGTCATGGACCTGTCTGCCGCGAACATCGACCGCTACATCGCTGAGCGCGTCCGCGCGGCGCGTGAGGACATCGCCAGCGAGCCCGAGGCCGCCTCGGTCGCGGACGATCCCATGTACGCGGACGACATCCGCAAGCGCCCGTTCGTCAACTTCCGCGGGGGGAAGATTTACCGGCGGGTGGGCAAGCGCGAGATCATTTACGAAATCGCACCCTGGCAGATTCGAGCCATCCGCGCGTGCGACAAGCTCTCATGCATCGAGACGCTGGACGGTCAGGAACACCTGTGCGACGGGACGCTGAGCGAGTTCGTGCGGATCTTCCCGTCCGAGCTGCTGCGCGTACGGCGCGACTTGGTCGTCAACCGTTCGCTGATCAAAGAGTTCCACGTGTTACCGCGCGGCTGCGGCGAAGCGAAGCGTCGACAACTTGTGGTCGACGGCCTGCCCGAACCGGTGGAGGTTGCGCGGCGCCAGGTTCCGGAGGTCGAGCACCTGATTCTCGAGCAGGCCGAGTTCGACCGCATTTTCGACGAGCTGGCGCCGACGGAGGATCCGATGGGCGTCAAGCTGGTTGTGCCGCGGCACCAGAGGGGGCACTTTGCGCGGTATTTGCCGGCGATGAGCGCCTAACGACCACTATGGCTTACGGGCAGGCGCGGTACTCGCCTCGACGGCCTTAGATTTCGCAATCAAGCGGATGCAGGCGTGGATCGTTGCAAGGTAATAATAGAACATCCAGCTTAACCAAATCGACGAATCGTAGTCGGTTTTCTGGTCTTTACGATGATGCCGAATGCCAAAGTTGTTGGCCAACTGAAACAGGTCGGCCTCGTCTTTCGAGTTCAAAACGGACTTGGCCTCGGTTCTTAAAAACTCAAGCACATCGGCCAGATCCCGCACAGCGTCTTTCCGTTCAGCGAGGGCACGGCGGCGATACTTGAGCTTGGCGGCTTCGATCCGATCTCTGACGTTTGTGCTATCGGGATGTGGGATTTCAGCGGAGAGCATCGGCGCAAACTCATCCTCGGCCAACGCCAAGATTTCGCCATTCGTGGAAAGCTCAAAGCCACGCCCGTAGTCCGCCAGGATGTCGTTCATCTCCTGGCGGAAGATTTCTCGGCCGGCTCGTGGGTCAAACTTGGTGTAGTGCCATCCACACTGGTTGTACTGATGGTATTCCCCATCGATACCCTTGGAGGCGTGATCGTGGAGAAATTCGATCATGTCGAACAGATCGTCCTCCGAATACGCGCCTAGTTTGTCCCAAACCGGCCAGAGTTCCATTGTGCGTAGCTTGCGAAAGACGAACAAATTGATGTCCTTGCCAGCCTTGCCTTCCACATCCCCGGCATCTACGCAGGAATAGCCGAACCATTCCTGGAACAAGCCGTCTTCACACAATCTGTCGAAAGCCGCCTGGAAGAAACGCTTGAAATCAACCAGACTGAACCCCTCGCCAGGAGGTCGCTTGCCACTCCTGACGGAATAGTAGTTTCGGCGCGGGGGAGCCTGGTCGCGTGCGCTCATCGCTGCTTCCTTCCATGCAAATGAAGATCCCCAAATAATAGGCCACTGTGATTGGCTCAGTCGCGCACATGCAACCTGCGACTCAAGTGTGCGCGGCATGTGCAATGCTGGGGTGTGGCTGCCATGCGTACAATGCCCTGATCGTCCGTTCGTCCGAAACGCATCCATGGGCCGTCCCCGTCTCCGCAGGAATCTACCGCCGCTCGTCGAACTGCGCCCGTCTGGTTTCCTGGGCACCGAAGTCCCGCTCGACGGACGACGGTTCGTCTTGAAGAAAGTGTTGGTCGCGATCGCCGACGGCAAGGACGTATTCATCCTGCTCGCCGATGGCTTGCTCGTTCGTGCGCAGACGTCGCTCGACGTCATGGAGATCGTCTACCCG
The DNA here is from genome assembly GCF_002879885.1 of Trinickia dabaoshanensis. Classification (GTDB taxonomy): domain Bacteria; phylum Pseudomonadota; class Gammaproteobacteria; order Burkholderiales; family Burkholderiaceae; genus Trinickia; species Trinickia dabaoshanensis. Next base: position 25,007 of record NZ_PNYA01000002.1, on the reverse strand, counting down.
GCGCTGTTCGTGCGCGTCTCCCGTGAGCTGCTCGTACCGATCGCACGCGTAACGGCGATCGAGGCGCTGCCGTGCGCTCGCGGTGCAACACCGCATCGATTGCTGACCGTGAAGGGCTTGGACGGCGACCACGTTAAGACGCTGATCCAGCTTGCTCACAAAAACCTGAAAGACCGAGTCGGTGTGAGCCAGGCTCGGATGGCCGAGACGCTCGCTCGCATCAAAATCCGCGACCGCTTCGTCGACGAGCGCATCAGCGTTGCCCGAGCCCGGATCCCTGCGGTCACGACTGCTTTGGTCGCTTACGAGGCCGAGACTGGACGCCGCATCAAGCGGCACGGCCACATCGCCGACGCTTGATCGGATCACCTCCGATCGTTCGCTCGGAGATCTACGTTCCCCACCGCCCGCCTGTCGGCTCCCGTTCACAACGCTCGTCGGGCAAGCCGTGGGGTTGCCCTCGCGTTGCAAACCGGTGCGGCCGTGGACAACGCAGGCACGGTGATGGCGGGCTTTGCAACCCCACCGTTTCGTCATCCCAGCCCCACAGACTTTCTGCGTTTTCCGGGTTAAGGTAGGGTGGTTGAGCGATTTTTAAAATCGTCAAATCGGTTCCGCTGCACCCACAACCAACGGAGCCATTATGACGAAGCAAACCGCAGTTCAATCCCTGATCGCAACGCCCATTCTCGACGCGATCCAAAAGCTCAACCCTGCTTCGACCGACGAGCAACGCACCGCGCTCGAGCAGAGCTTGCGCGAAATCGGCCAGGTCAACGACATCATCACCGCGCACAACGGTGCCTTCGTGCTGGACGGTCGCGATCTGCTGGCCGCATGCCAGGCCGTCGGCATCGAGCCGCGCATCCGCGACCTGGGCGAACTGGCCGACGACGAAATGGCCGCTTACGCGCATCACGGCAACGCCATGCGCAAGGAACTGCCCCCCGGCGCCCGTGCGCTGATGGCCGCAGCGCGTGCGACCCGTACGCGCGGCAGCAACCAGCATGACGCCGCAGCGGCACCCACGATCGCCCAAGCGGCGGCCGACGCCGGGGTGTCGAGCGACTCGGTGCTGCGCGCGAAGACCGTCGCCGCGTCCGGCTGCGATGCGCTGATCACCAAGGTGGCCGAAGGCGCCATCCCGGTGTCGGTCGCGGAAAAGCTGGTGAAGGCGTCGAAAGGCGACGCAGCGTTGATCGAGCGGATGGTCGAGTCGGGCATCGGCCGTGTCCAGCGCGAGTTGTACAAGGACGAGGTTCTCAAGCCCAAGCGTGAGCGTGCGAAGCAACTGGTCGCGAGCAATCCGATCGCCGCTCATCAGCTCAACGACTTCGCTGAAGGTTCCTTCCAAGTGATTCAAGCCGACTTCCCGTGGCGCTACAGCGAGTCGAGCGATGGGATGGCGGATCCGTGCCATCACTACCCGACGATGTCCCTGAACGAGATCAAGGCGATGCCGATCGGGCGCCTTGCGGCCGAAGATTCCGTCTTTTTCATGTGGTGCGTCAACGCGATGCTGCCGGAAGCGCTCGACGTCATGAAGCACTTCGGGTTCGAGTACGTGCACAACATTGTGTGGGCGAAGGATTCGCACGTGATCGGAAACGGTGCGGTGATCAGCTGCCACGAGATGTTGCTGGTCGGGCGCCGCGGCCTTGCGCTCCATCAACCCCGTGTGAAGAAGATCCCGTCGTGGCACGCGACGGAGGGGCAGCGTTTCGCGCACAGCGAGAAGCCGGCCTGGTTCAGCGAGCAAATCGACCGGGTGTACGGCGACTGCACGAAGCTCGAGCTGTTCGCCCGGGCCCCTCGTGCCGGCTGGACGACGTGGGGCAACGAGCTGGTGCTGCCGGACGCGCCGAACCTGGAGACGGTGACGAGCAACGTAGATGAGGAGGCGAGCAACGACAAGACGTTCGAGCAAGCGATTTAACCCTGACAACACACCCACCAAACGTCTTTTCCCCCTTTTGGAGAACAACATGGAAATCCAGTGCACCAACGCCGAACTCGCCAACTTGATGCCGTTGTTGGCGAAGCTGCCCGCTTTCAACCTTTCGGTTGTCGATACTCGTCGCGGCGTCGTAGACGGCGCCGCTGCGAAGGCTGCTCCGCCGACCGTGAAAGTGCCGTCGTCGTCCGTTCTGCCCGACGCTGCGCTGGTGCAATCGGCCGTTGTCGTGCCGAACGTGTCGGTGCCCGCGACGCATTCGGCACCAGCAGCGTGGATGACGGCCATGGAAGTGGCGAACCTGTTTGGTTACGACAGCTCTCAGGGCGGTATCGCACTCATGAAGCGCGCCGGCATCGCGCCGAAGGTCGGCACGCGTTCGGTGTTTTACGATCGTGCAGCAGTCGAACGCTTGAAGGCACAGTTCGATGAAACGCTGTCGATTCAGGACGCTGCGGAACTCGCCGGCTACCAAAGTGATTGTGGCTTGTACTATCACCTCCAGCGTCGCCGTATCACGCCGACGATCGTTGCGGGACGGACGCGCTTCAAGCTGTCCGACGTCGAGCAGTTTATGAAGCTGCGCGGCCGCCCGTAGCCGTAGATTCGCCGATATGGTGAAACAGTAACGCGGTTCGTATCACCGGTGCTACGGCACTTTCAAACGCGACTCGTCGGGAGGCAAGCCCGACACACGCTCCGGTTGGTCGGGGGCCGACGATCCCTGCAAGACGTCTCGTCATCGTCATAAGGTAGTCCAATCGATTCCTCGGATGATATATTTGCTCCACAAAAATCCGAGGGTGTACTCAAAATGAGTTTCGCATTCATTCGGGAGGACGATACGACCTCCCACGGCGGGCGTGTGCTCGCCTGTTCGCCAGCCAACAAGTCGGACGACAAAGCGATCGCGCTGCTGGGCGATATGACGTCGTGCCCACGTTGCGGCGGCGTTTTTCCGATCGTGAGCGTCAAGAACCTCGGCGTCAGTTTCGATGGCCGCCCTGTCGCCTCAGAAGGCGATAAGACTGCTTGCGGCGCAACGCTCATTGCGTCATCGCGCGGATGCACCGCGTCACCGACATCGGGAACCGGTGCACCGGTGGGAGGCGGAAAGCGTGTGGTATCGCAACTGGCCGACTCCGCGCAAGAGGGGCCATACAAGGGCCGGTTTCAGGTGCTCGACGACAGCACTGGGCAGCCGATCGCGAACCACCCGTATACGGTCACATCGACGGCTGGCCAGACCATCACGGGCCGCACCGATGCGAACGGCTTCACCGACTGGCTCGAAAGCCATGCCACCTCCTCGCTCACCTTCGACCACCCGGGATCAACGGGCAACGCATGACGGACTATGCAAAGGGTTCCGGCTCGGGCTCAGTCGGATCGGGGCAAGGGCAAACGAACACCGTGCGGTTGCGTCCGAACACGTTGGATCCGCAGGACCGGCGAGTGATCTGCTCGGCGATCTGCAAGTGCGACGCGATGCCCTCGATCGGAAGCGAGGGCCAAACGTTGAAGCAGCAGTGCGTCAGCGGGCGATTGAGAGCGATGGACGCGCTCACGGACCATCAGAGCCCTTATAAGGCCGAGGTGAACTACGACATGAGCCGTGTGCCGCCGGCGCCGATCATGGACTCCGGTATCGCGACGAAGACGCACGATTACCTGCCAGGCTGGATCCAGAAATATTGGCCCGGCGGCTTGGCCGATTACACGCCTGGAGTGGGCAACATACGTCGGCCCGACGTCGTCATTGTGAACGACCCTTCGTTGCCACCCACGCAAGACAACCTGAAATCCGTGGTCGAAATTAAGTTCGGGGACGACAGCTTCACCAAGACGCAACGCGATGCCTACGAGCGCATTGCGGGCGATCCTGCTAAGGTGGTTGCGATGAATCCCCAGGACTGCGGTTGCGACGATGACGCACAGCAATCAGAAGCGCAATCGTCGATTTCCGAGCAAGCGGGCGATTTGTTTTTGAAGGGACTGCAATCGTTTTTGCGTAGTCCTCCGCCTGCGCTACCCCCTGTTTTTGCACCGTGAGCCTATGAACAATCAGGAACTTCAAGCCTGGGCAAGCGATCCATCGCGTGCCGGCACGCTTCCCTACGCGGTGTTCGAGCCGCGGTATCCGCACGACGGTGTGGGCGCCGCTCTCGTGGTGCGCGGGGTCTTGTACTTCAAAGGTGGATACAGCCGCGATGTTCGTCGCGCGCTGACAACGTGCTTCGAGCAGTACAGCGCCGTTGCGGCCGATGCGCTCCGCTGGTTCTGCCAGGACGGCAAGCGGCCGATCAAGATGGCGAAGGCTCCTACGGTAGCGTCGCTCGCGAGCAGTGTTAGCGAGGACGAATCGTTCACGTTCGTGTATTCGAGCGCGGATGCCATTCGTGAAGCAGCGCTATACGAGTTCACGGTATTCTGCCTTGAGAAATGGCAGGCGGCGATGGGCACGAGAGGGCTTGATGTCCTGGTGTTCTCGCTGCCGGTTCCTCTGGTTAAGGCAGATCCCGAGCTTATGCCGAGGCTCTTTGGCACGTTCGCCAACTTGTTGAACGCCGTCCATGGCCACGCCGGGTACGCCGTGAACCTGCCGCCGACAGGGCGGGAGCAGAACGAGAGCAGCGAATACTTCATGTCGCAGCAACTCGGGCCTGGTATTGACGTCGGTGACCCGCTCGCGACGAAGCTCCGCGATCTCGTTGATCGCATCAAAACGGTGGATTGGCTGACGCTCATCGATGACGGAATGTTAAAGCGCGTCGGCGACCTTTCAGCGTTGCAATCCGAGTTACCGAAGGATTGGTTCAACCTGACGCCTTGCGCGCAAGGTTTGCTGATTCGCGCGGGTGTGCTTCCACAGGCTGGGACACCGCAAGGGGACCGTGAGCCGATCGCACCGCCTCCGGCGTATGTGGTGCTCAACGCGGCGCTGCGCGACATCCAGGCGGATACCGTCTCCATCCTTCAGCGCGGGACCGTCAACGGTGACGCGCCGGTGTACAACTCGAAGCCGAGCAGTGATGCCTGGCTTCGCCGTTTCGACGTATCGGAGGCGGGGTTGCTGGAAGCGAAGGCCGCTGTCCTAGATACGCAGAAGCTCAATCCAGATTAGCGTGTCGCGCGAGCGTCATGCTCGCGCTGCGTGTTGTCGCAAGTACTCGCTTTTTCGTTGACGATTGACTGCCTTAAATGACCGAGCAAATCACTTCATGGGATCCGTGGGTTTACATGCGCACCAATTCGTTTGGTCGCCGGCCGCTCATCCTCGGTGAAGCGCCATCGCCGCAGGCTCCGACTGTTTCCTGGTCTGCAGACGCAAAGAGCACCCGAAATCTGGCAACTCTCATATTCGGATCGGCGGCAGAGACCGACAAGCTGAACCGCTCGTTTGAGATGCGAAACGTATTCGAGACCCACCCGGGAAGGAGCAGGGACGGATTCTCCGTGTTCGATTCGGATGGCGCGGCGACCACGCTCCAGCAGCAGTCCGATGCTGGCCTCTTCGACGATCGGGTGACGTTTTTCCTAGGTCTGAGAGTTGCCGCCGGCCTTTGCCGTACACCATCATACGAACTTGCTTTATCGGAGGATTGTCGATTTATCGCAGCCCATGGATGGATCGATTGGCTCCCCGTCGAGGGGAGTTCTGATGCGCTTGGTTTGTTTGTAACGGTGCCGCACCCGCAGTCGTACGACTTGCGCTACGAGCCCGAAGATCTGCTAAAACTTTCCGCGTTGTTCCGTGCTGCGCTCTTGTTGCCGCCTCTTGATTTCCCCTTTGCGTTCTGATGACAACGGGCTTCGCGTGACCGCGTGCCTGAACGCCTCGCCGCGAAACCGTTCATGATCCAGCGGTACGACGTTGGCACGCGTGATCCAGCCAGGGATGACCGGCATGATCGTCCAACCCTCCCGTTCCAGTTCCACTGCTACCTCGTCGATGTCCGCCGGTATGGAGAACGCGATACGGTGCGGCCCGATCCGGCAGACGCCCGCCTCGGGCCAGTGAAACGCCATCTCCCTCCGTCGTTCACCCGACACAGTGCGCATCAGCAGCGCGGCCCATCCCTCGTTCGGTTCGACGTAGAGCAGAGCGGTGCGATCCGACCGCACGACGTTCAGCGAGACGTCGTGCGGCACGAACACATCGTCCGTCTTCACTTTTCCCACGAGGTCGCGCAGCGTTTTTCGGATGAAGCCGGTCGGGGAGGCGGACGCGATGACATCCGCGTACAGCTCGTCGACGTTCAGATCGGTCATTCGTTTATCTCTGCGCGAGCAGCGCGGCGGGCCAGGGCCATCCGCTTCCAGTAGCGCACGACGTCCTCAATCCAGACGTCGGCCGACAGCGTCACCCACCAGCGACCATGATGCTCGTCGGGCAGTGAGATCGGATCCCACGCGGGAAACCGGATCGCCATCGTCGGCGGCAGATCCACTTTGACGAGCAGCGCGTTCGCTTCGATGAACAACCAGGCCGCCGCGTGCCACGACTCGCGCGGCAAGCGGAAGACTGTCCACACCCGGTCGGGCGACACGTCGACGGCGCCGAAGGTACGCTGAAGGACAAACATCAGGCCGTCGCCCTGGGTGGACGGCAGCGATCCGGCCGGCCAGGCGAGGAAGCCGTATTGCATGAACACGTTACCGAGCACGCGGAAGCGGGGCTGCTCCCAGCGTTTGCGCAGCACGGTCTCCGCACCGGCCGCGGTACGAGCCGTCAAAGGCACGACGTGGTTCAAGGAAGCGTGCAGCGCGCGCAGGCGCCTCGCCCGTAGTTCGTCGTCGATGTCGGTGCGCCACTCCAGCAGATCGCGCGCGGCTTTGACGGCCCGGCAGTCGATGCAGCAGGGCACCACGTTGTCGTAACCGGAAACGCAGCCGCCGCTCTGCGCCGGGATGACCAATGCAGCGCAGGCGGGCCTCCGGCCGGCGGTCATGTCCCGTTGCGCGGCGATGAGGCCCTTGCAGTAAATGCAACGCAGGTCGCCGTCCCCATGCGCGTCTTTTCGACGCCAGGGACGCATGATCGGTCGGAATCGCTTGGTCTGCTTCAGTACGTCGATGAACACAGCGGTCAGCGGTGCAGCATCGGGATGCTCTTGGATGATGGTCTGAGTCATGCTCCTCTCCGTTTCGGAACCGGGGCGTTCGCCGGTCTCGCGGTACACCTTGGCGCGACGGGAGGCAGTTGGCAACGATGCAGAGCGATGTACCGACGTGCGGGCTACCAGCGCGACCGACGTTGCGGTTCCGCCCGCGCGGCGATGAGCGGTGGGCGGTGAGAACATGAGGAATGGCAGGGCGGCATTCGCCGCTGGAAAAACCAGAATGGCTCCGCTGGGCGCGACGCACGACCCGCAGTGGCAGGGCTGCGCGCGAGCGATTGGGCGGCAGAAAAAACTGAAACCCGGTCAAAGCCAACGTCAAAGACCAGGGATCTACACCATATACCCTCTGCACCTGGCGGTGCACTGCGCTCTGCTACGTTTTGCTCTCGGGAAGTCTTGCCCCGTGGCGCTGCCCGCTGCCTTCCCGTTAACGTTATTTCTGCCTTCGCCACGCTCGACCGAAACACGTCGAAGCTGGACCACCACAAGCGAAGGCGTTGCCTTCTGGTAGACCGTCCGTCCGCTTTCGGCGAGAAGGCCACGCGAAGGCGTTGCTTTCCGCGCTGGCTCTGGTTGACTGGAATCGTCATCAACACGCCGGAGCAAACGCATGGCGCGCATCCCGTTGAAAAACCTAACCTTGCGCGTGCCGCTCGACACGTACAACGCGCTGCAAAACCTCGCCGACATCGACGGCTCGACCATCACGGACCAGCTTCGTCGCGCGGTCATGCTTCACATCGAAGGGCGCGACATCGAAAAGCTCATTGGGGAACGCCTCGCCGCCGACCATGCGCTGCACCGGGACGCCATCAAGACCGCGATGGAGCGGTGGGGCGATCAGATTTCCGCCGCGGTCGTCGCCAACCTGAATGCGGCCATCGGCTTGCCAATCGAGTAATGCGTTCTCCCGACTTCATTCAACGTTTCAAACTGGAGGCTCCCATGCTTGCTCATCCTAATCCCTTGCTCTGTCCGATCGTGCCCCCGGTACCGAAAACCGAGTCCGAGCAAACCCGGGCCGCGCTCACCCAGGTATCGACCGACATCCGCTTGCTGCACACGCTGCGCCGACTGCAAGCCAAGTGCATTCATGGCCAGGACTTCATCGACGCCCGTGCCTATGAGCGCGAGATCGATGCCCTGGCGTGCCGCATCGACGGCTTCCTTGAAGCGCTCTCGTGCGTCGGTGCGATCGGCGCAGGTTCCGCCTTCATGTATCAACGAGCCGCCGGCGCTGCCCAGCGTCCGATCGCCGTGAACGGTCCGAGCGGTGGTACGACGAAGGCGTACAACGAGTGGCGGACGACGGTGGAACGGCTGTACGTCGACAGCGCACTCACGATGGACGATGTGCGCGGCGACGCCTGACGCCGATTTCCGACGAGCGGTTGCCGCAGACCTTGCATTTTTCTGTGCGTACGAGACGGTACCTGCGTGCCATTTATCACTCGGAGACCCAGCATGAGCACGGAACAAAACGAGCAGCAAACCCAGGAGATGCAACATGCCCGATCAAAGGCCGTGGAGGCGAACGTTACCGCGATCTTCGCGGAGATGCGCGCGGCGATCGCCGACGCGTTACAGGCCCTGCCCCGCGGGACGCGCAACAAGGAGGTTTTGGACTTGACGAACGCGGCGGCGACGGTGTCGATCCAAGCCTTGGGCAAAGCGCCTGAGGGAACGGTCTGGCGGATTGATCGGTCGGTGCTATCGCAGACAGAAGCACGGTCGGAAGCCAAAATGGTCGCATCGACGGCGCTGTCGAAGGGGAATGTGCCGCGGGGCGACGTCGAACATGCGCGGCAACGGTCCGAGTGCGCGCGCCAGTGCGATGAAAAACGCGTTGGTACAGGACTTGGCAGGGCATCCGGTTGAAATAGTGCGCAACCGCTCAGGCTTCTCCTTCGCGCTGTACCGGGTCGCTGCCATTCAGGCGACGGCTGTGCTGCTCGGTGAACGACACGAACGCACGAAGGCAGGCTCGGCCCGCTGGTCCCTCTTTCAGTTCCGGTGGCTCTCCTGGCCTCAGGCTTCATCCAAACGCCGAACTTTATGCGATTTGGCTTGATCGCTGTCAAACGGCCGTTGCATTGCATCCACCAAGATGTCCGTCGTAAGCAAAACGACGACGACCGCCACGGGGATCGGCTAAGGAGCCAAACGTGGGCATTGGAATGATGGCTAAATGGATCGGGTTTACCCCCGAGCCTGAATTGGTGCGGACCGCAGCGGAATACCTTGTTATGCTGTCGCCGTACGCTAACCTGTTGCAAAACTGCGAAGTGGTGGTGGAGTTGGAGGACGAGGAAGGGACGAAACGTTACCGCGCCTGCGTGTTTCTGTCGACGGGTTCTGTTCAAGACGAGGGGCCGGTACGCACGTCCGCGCTTGACCCTATCGACGCTCTTCGGGGGGCGTTCGAGGCTGCAAAAGGGCAGCTAGAGAACATGCTTCGAAATCGGCGATCGTCTCCATAGTCCATGCCCGCACGGGTGCCGCTATCCGGATCAATGCAGTGCTTACCGCTGACTGCCGATCGTCATTGCGCTCCTCTGACTCGAACAGGCGAGGCGGCCAAGTAGAGCGCCGATAGGTTGGCGATTCGATGGTGCGGGAAATTTGATACTGGTCTGCGCTGGTTGTTCCGGTTTAGAGAGATACTAGCGATGTCTGCCAGTGCGCTCTTTCCCCGGGAGCGTACGGTATACAGGTGGCCACCTCGCAATTGAGAAGTCACCGCTTGCACCGGCGCAATGCGTGCGCCGGTGCCTTTTATTTTGATCGAAACTCTTCTTGAAAAACGGGGCCGGGCCGCGAACTTTTGGCGCGCGGAGCCGTCGATGAATCCGTACCCTAGACAACGTGGCACGAACGAGTGGTCCGTGCCACCAGTATTTCCTATCGCCCTATCAACGGCCAGCGAGCGGATATGACCGATTACAAGTTGCGTCCGCATTTGGAGTCACCAGCAGAGACGCTGGATAGGCTCAGGCGTGCTGCGGAGGCCGCCAAAATCGGTACGTTCTACGTTCCTTTGCCCGCTCACCGGATTTATTGGAACGCTCGTTGTAAGCAACATTTCTGGCTACCGGCGGATACACCCGATGATGCGATCGACATGGATCTGTTCTACCGGTCCATTCATCAGGAGGATCGAGAGCGAGTTCGGGCCGCAGTGGACGCGTCGGTAGGAATTGGCGAGCCTTACGACGTCGAATACCGGACCGTCTCGCCCGGCGGTGACGTCCGATGGATCAGGGCAAAGGGTAGCACGACGTTTGAGGGCGGACGTCCGATCAGGTTCGACGGCATAACGGTGGACATTTCGACGCAAAAGCAACTGGAGGCGGAGCGTAATGCGCTGATCTCCAACGAGCGCATGCTGCGACTCGCGTCGCAATCCGCGAACGATGCGAAGGACGCGTTCATTGCTGCCGTGTCCCACGAGTTGAGGACGCCACTCACATCGATCCTGGCGTGGGTGGACCTTCTGACCCAAGGCGCGGACGACCCAAGTTTCGTTAGAAACGGCATGATCATTATCCGTCGCAACGTCTTGGCCCAAACTCGGTTGGTCGATGACTTGCTCGATGCGAGCCGGGTCAGCAGTGGAAAATTCGTTTTGAACAAGGCGAACGTCGGGATCGCCGGCTGTCTGAAAGCGGCTTTGCAAGACATCCGCCCAGTCGCAGAGAGGAAGGGTGTGCTCATTGCCGACCTGGTTGCCGATGAGGTCGAAGTGTTTGGCGATGGTCCGAGGATCCGCCAAGTCTTCGGCAATCTGCTCAGCAACGCCATAAAGCATACGGAGCAGGGCGGAACGATCGTGCCCTGCGTAGCAACTCGCGGTAGCGCTGTCCGTATCAGCATCGCAGACACTGGCGCCGGGATTCCCCCGGACAGACTGAATGACATCTTTGAGCCGTTTGTCCAGATCGGTGGTGCCACGACCGCCGGTTCCGCAGGGCTCGGGCTCGGCCTTGCCATTGCGCGAAGTATTGTTGTCATGCACGGTGGCGATATAACGGCCGACAGTGCCGGGCTGGGCCAGGGATCCACTTTTACGGTGATCTTGCCGCTGCCGGGTCAGCGGCTGCTGGCAGAGCCACCGTTGGAGAGCGCGTTGTATAGATCTGCCCTGAAAGGGAAAACCGTGCTTCTGGTCGAGGACGACGCGGACTCGCGCGAAGCCCTGGCGATGGTGTTGCAGCTGGGTGACGCCACCGTGCACACCGCAAGCTCGGCGGAGGATGCTGACAGGACGCTGATAACCGTTACCCCGGACGCCATCGTTTCCGACGTGGGGATGCCCGGGGAAAACGGCTACACGTTTATGAGACGTTTGCGCGACCAGGGTATTAATGTACCTGCGGTCGCTCTCACCGGGCACGTGCGCAAAGAAGACGAAGTGAGCGCGAGGGACGCTGGTTTTGATGCCTACCTAGGTAAACCCGTTGACCCAGCGAAATTGCTCTCCGTTATCCAACGACTGTTGGGGGCCTGATAGACGCAGCCTGGGTTCGGGGAAGGGTGTTGGCCGAGTGTCACGCGCGAACGGCGCGTGTGTCGAGGGCATAGCTCCCCGTGCCGTCTTGCCGTCGCGTTCGCTAGACCGGTCGTCGCACATCGGGCGGTGACGATGGTTCAGGGGGCCTGCGTCCCTTACGTTGAAAGAGGATCAACGTTCGAGCACGCCCATGAGCAAAGCATCGCATCCGTCCGACACCTCGGTCTGGACTCACTGGTTCGGGCCACTGCCGCAAAACCTTCCGCCCAGCACGCCGGTCCGCTACGTCGGCGAAGCGCTGGTGCTTGGGACGCTGACGTTCGTCGTTCTCGCCCTCGCGCTCGTCGGCGGCCTTTGGCATCGGCTGCCGGTGTTCGGCGACGCGTTCACGGCGTACATCGGACCGAACGGCCAGGTCGTGCCGCTGCCGCTTCACCTGAAGCTCTGGCTGGAGATTCCGTTCTCGCTCTGGTCGCGCGGTCGGTTCTTCGGCGCGCAGGTGTCGGCGTACGCGTCGCTCGTCCAGCAGTTGCCGTTCGCCATGTTCTACGGCCGGCTGCTCTTCGCTGCTTCGCTGGCCCTTGCCGTCGCTACCTACATCACAAAGCTGGCGCTGCGCCCGCGCGATCGGCTGATCCACGTTGCGGGCGAGCGCCTGCTGCGTGGCACCGAGGCCGAACGGGCGGCCCAGCTCGAATCAAACGTGGTCAAGCCGTACATCTGGTTGCACCCGTCCCTGGCGCTGTCGAAAGACAACATGACGGAGCACGTGCTGATTTCCGGCGGCGTCGGTGGCGGTAAGACGCAGATCCTGCACCGCACGCTCCGGCAGATCGTCGCCATCCAGCACCGGCAATTGTGGCGCGACATCGCCGCGCTGCTCGAGTCGGCGTCGACCACCGACACGCAGCGAAACCGCCTGCTCGCACCGTTGCGGGCGATAGCGCTGCAGAAGGGCGAGACCGCGGAGCCGCAGGCCACCGACGTCAAATCCTGGCGCAGCCGGTTCAAGAAATCGGACGCCGAAACCAGACGCGAGCTGCGCCGGCTGGTGGCCGCCCTCAACGCCGAGCTGGGCATCCGGCCAGATCCGGAGCGGCCGAAAACGAAGCTGCTGCTCTACGACCGAAAGGGCGACTTCACCGAGCGCTACCCGGACGGCGTCATCGTCTCGCCCTGGGACGCGCGCTCGGCGGTTTGGGACATCGCGAAAGACTTGGTCGACGTGTCGGCCCGGCGCGCGATGGCCAGCATCCTGAGCCCCACGTTCGACGGCGACAAAAACAAGTGGCTGAACGACGGCGCGGCCGGCGTCATCTACGCGATCCTCGAATCGCTGTACGCTGACTTCGGCATGAGCTGGGGCTGGCACCAGCTGCTGGAGCGCGGCGCGTACCCCCACGGGCAGCTCTACAAACTTGTGCAGCAGCACAACCCGGTCATCGCGAAGACGATCGCCGACGCTGACAACATGGGCACGCAATCGATCCTCGGCGCGGTCGGGCAGGCGTTCACCGTCGTGTCGCAGCTCACGCTCGCATGGGGCGACGTTGGTCCGGAGCGCCCGCGCTTCTCGATGCGCGAGTTCCTGGACGACCGTTACCAGGGCGAGCCGATGCTGATCCTGCGCAACGGTCGCGACGAAAGCTTGGCCAAGGCGTACATCTCCGTCTTGTTCAACGTCGCGCAGACGCAGATGATGAACGTCGAGGACACGGACAACAGCCACAACGAGGGCCGCGCCGTGTTCTTCGTGATCGACGAGTTCACCTCGATCGGTCGCCTCGCGGTCGAAGCGCTGACGGCAGTGGGGCGCAGCAAGGGCTGCATGGTCATTCTCGGCTTTCAGGACAAGGCGCAGATCCACAGCACGTACGACCAAAACTTCGCCAGTTCGCTCGAATCGATGGTCGGCACGAACGTCGTGTGCCGTCTGGGCCCCGGCGACACGCGCGACCGTATGACTCGGCTGATCGGCGAGCGGTTGGTCGGCACGGTCAACGTGAACACGAGCCTGTCCGCGGGAGGAACGTCGAGCACCACCGCGTACAGCGAAAGCAAGCGGGCGTTGATCGACCCGTCGGAGCTGACGGCCCTGGGCAAGATCGACGTGCCGAAGACGAAGGAAAACCCAAAGGGCTTCGCGATCCGGGCGATCGTGCTGCGCAACGGCAAGGCCAAGCTGCTCGCGTTCCCGGGCGTCGTGCTGCCGAAGGTCCGGCCGTTCTACGTCGAGGCGGATTGGTGCAAGCCGTATGGTGCCATGTCGGCAGGCGGCGGTACGGCATTCGCAGAGTTGGCGGCCGGTATCGCGGAGGGCGTGAGCGCTATCACCGCCGCGCCTCATGCGCCGGCCACGCAGGTTGTCGCCGACCACGACAACGGCGAGGTCACAGCAGCATCGGTCCTGGCGACACCTCGGGTGGTGGAAGCCGCACCAGCGACCAGCGTCGAGACCGTGGTCACGGTCACCGCAGCGGACGCGGAGTACCAGGCGATGTTCGACGAGCTCGATGGCGTGACGAACAGTCCGCCGGACATGGGCGAGGGCGGTGATCCGATGGCCGAGATCGCTGGCGTGGCTGCGGAGCAGGTGGCGACCACCGCAGCGGATGTGGTCGCAGGCGCGCTAGGCGACCACCTGGTCGAAACCGTGACGGCCGGCGTGAAGGCGCTTGATGCGTCGGGCGGAGCTTCGGATCCGAGGCCGCCGAAGCAGGCCGTGCAGTTTCGGCCGGTGCTGCTGGATTGATGACCGATCAGCTTGCCTCAATGCGAGGGTAGCCACAGATCAGGGGCTTCTGTGGACAGCTTACAAAGCCGGGTGTCGATCGCAAGAACCGGATTCACCCCGACATCGAGGATTGTGCTCGGTCCTGGAGCAAGGCGGTCTACATAAACGAGGTTTTATCGAGTTCTGGCAAATGGCGGAACGCCGGTTTTGCGAACAGATAACCCTGCATGAGTGTCACGTCCTCGGCCAAGAAGAAATCGCGCTCGCCCTTTGTCTCAATGCCTTCTGCGATCACCCGAATACCCAAGTCATTAGCGATGGACAAGATCCCCTTGACGATCCGTTGGCGCACCGAATCTTGATCGATGTTCCGAAGCAGAAACATGTCCAGTTTTACGATGTCAGGCTGGAAATCCACGAGCAAGGCCATCCCCGAGTAACCCGAGCCAAAGTCGTCGATAGCAGTCAGAAAACCATATTCCTTGTACGATCTAAAGACGTTGACGATGTGCGTCCGATCTGCGATGAATTCTCCTTCGACAGTCTCGAAGATGATCTTGTCGAGCGGAAAGCCATGTGTTTCTGCTGCCGTCAGCGTCGTTCGGATGCATGCTTCGGGCCGGTAAACGGCATTCGGCATAAAGTTAATCGATAGGTGTGCGTCCAGCTTCAGTTCAGCCGCTGACGCGATGGCCACTTGTCGGCATCGCTGATCGAACGGGTACTTGTTCTGTTCGTCCATCTGGGACAACACCGCGCTTGCCGGTTCGCCGTTTGCCCCTCTCACCAATGCCTCGAATGCGAAAGGCTTTTGGTCTCTCATGTCTACTATAGGTTGGAACGCGAAGCCTATGTCCATTGACAACGCATTCCCCTGCTTGCACGCACTGCACCCTCGCGAAGGGAGTGACGGCGACGGAAGTTTGTTCATCCTGAAAACCCTCGTTGGCCGATTCTTGCTGCATTGCGCAGAAGCGTCGGCACCAGCGGTCAGGCACCTCCGAGGAGGTGCATCCGCCAGGTGTGTCGATTAGGCGTCGATCGGGGAGTAACGAGTGTTAGGCCGTACACCTGCCGGAACCGAGCGTATAGAAGACGGCGGGATTGCTTCAAACATGCTCTCTCGGCCGTTTAAAGGAGCCGAAGGCACACAGCGCCGGATAGCGTGTGCCGTTGGCCCGGGTTACTCAGTTAACGGCACGGCGAGCAGTTGCTTTAGTTGCGGTCTTAACGTGCGAAAACGGTGCGTCCCCTCACCGGATATCGAAGGTCACCCTTCTGCGTCCAGCCGAAAAACGGCCACGGAGTCGGCGAGCATGCGTCCCTGGTCATCAAGTGCTTTTGACGCCGCAGCGACTTGCTCGACGAGTGCCGCGTTTTGTTGCGTCACTTCATCCATCTGCGTGATTGCCAGATTAACCTGCTCGATGCCACGGCTTTGCTCTGCCGATGCCGCCGCGATCTCCTCGGTGATGCTGTTGACGCGGGCCACTGCTTGGGTGACTTCCGTCATCGTCCCGCCGGCTTGGTCGGCAATCGCAGCGCCGTCTTGGATCTTGCCGACCGAGGCACCAATCAGCTCCTTGATTTCCTTGGCGGCACTTGACGAGCGTTGTGCCAACTGGCGCACCTCGCTGGCCACCACCGCGAATCCTCTCCCCTGATCGCCGGCACGGGCCGCCTCCACCGCAGCGTTGAGCGCGAGAATGTTCGTCTGAAAAGCGATTCCTTCAATGATGCTTGTGATGTCGGCGACTTTGTTTGAGCTGGCACTGATTTCCGACATCGTGTCGACAAGCAGGCCAACCGCCTGGCTGCCTTTTTCTGCGATGCCTGACGCTTCGCTCGCAAGGCGGCTGGCGCGGCTCGCGCTTTCGGCGTTCCGGCTGACGGTGGCGGTTAACTCCTCCATGCTTGATGCTGTCTCCTGCAAAGCAGCAGCTTGCTGTTCGGTCCTCGACGAAAGGTCGATATTTCCGGCCGCTATCTCGCGCGTGCCGGAAGTGATGCTGTCCGCCGAACGTCGTGCTTGGCCCAGCAATCTGACAAGGCTTTGCTGCATCGCCGACATCGATGCCAATACGCTACTCGAAGGTGCCGCATCCGCTCGCGGAATGTGGCTGAGATCTCCGTCGGCAATACGCTTAGTAATCTCCGATAATTCGAAAGGCTCTGCTCCGAGTGTGCGCAGCACCTTTCGCGTGATGACGACGCCTGACAAGACGGCGACCACGACTGTGAAAAGAACGATAGCGATCAAGTGGAGCCGTTGGCGTGCGTAATTCTCTTCTGCTTGGGCGACCAACTGCTCGCCCCGAACGCGCGTGTATTCGCCGTATTCATCGGTTGCAGCAATGAGAGCAGCAAGTAAGGGCCGGCACCGCTGGTTGATTTTCGTCGTCGCCTGCTCGCGCCGATTATTGACGGCATCGTCGACGATATCGAGAGCAACGGGACCGTAGTCTTGCTCCACAGAAGCAATTCGCTCAACCAAGGCTCGCGCGCGACCACCGTCGTCACGAACATTCGCGACCATGCCTTCGAGCTCGCTCAGCGTGTGCTGGACGTCTTCGTGCGCTTTCACGACCTGGGCGTGTTCCTTCGGGACGTCGTCCGGGTTTTGCGCCAAGGTCAAGTCGCGGGCCAGGATCGCACGCTCATCGACGCTCGAGCGTATGCGCGCGGCGAGCTGTGCGCGTCGAGCGACGCCATTGACGTAAGAGCTGAAGCGTTTGTCTGCGGCGCTGAGCTGTGAGAGCGCTAGACCGCTCACAATAAGTACGAGCAATACGAGGACTGCAAAGGCGTACGCCAGCGTCGATCGCACCGATATTGGTCTTTTTTCCATCATTACCCCGTGAAAGAACGTGTCGAGCGGGTCGACGAACGTTTTCTGAATTTTCCGAATTTTCCGATTAAACGCCGCGGTTCGCCCGGAAAACCGAGGTCATCCCTCAAATTAGGCGCGAATCGGCTCGCTGGTCCATGCGATTGCGGTATACTACATTCCGATTTTGCCGGTTTGGTGACAAAAAGGAGACACCTGTGGAAGACCCTGTGTTAACGACCCACGAAGCTGCGCGCCTTCTCGGTGTCTCGGTGCGTACGGCGCAAAACTGGATCGAGAGCGACATTCTTGACGCCTGGAAGACCCCCGGCGGGCATCGCCGTGTGCGCGAAAGTGCGGTGCTCGAGCTCAGAGATCGACTGGCGCAGGGAGCGGCGCGGGAATGCCCGCGCGTATCAGTGCTGTTGCTGGCCGGCTCCGAGGTTGCCGATTGTTGTCATGAAAAGCTCTCGGCGATACAGGGGGTCACTATTGAACGGACCGCCGACACCCTGTCGTCGCTCGTTGCGGTCGGGCGGCTGTTACCGACGGTCTGCGTGCTCGAAGTGCTCGCCGGAGCGTGGGACCGTGGCGCGATGGTGGGGCACTTGCTCAACGATCCTTCGCTCGAGCATATGCGGGTCGTGGCGGTTTGCGATTCGATCGGACGCGGCTATCTCCAAGCGTTCATCGCGCATCCGCGGCTTTGCCTCGTGGCGCACGAAAGCGCCTCGGCCGCGGATGACGTCGCTCATCTGGTCCGCACTCCGTTTTTGGAAGATTCGGCAGCGGCCGCCGAATGTGACCTTCCGGAGCTGCCTTACCCATTACCTCCGAATGAGCCAGGTAGGTTGTCGGCGGTTCGTCGTGCGGGCCTCGTCGATACACGCTACGAGGCCGAGTTCGACGAAATCGCTGAGTTTGCGGCCCGCACGTTGCATGCCCCGATTTGTCTTATCAGTTTGCTCACGCAGGACCGGCAGTGGTTCAAGGCTCACTTTGGGTTGGAGGCGCGACAAACGCCGCGAGCCTGGGCATTTTGCAACTACACGATTGCGAACGATTTCTTCGCCGTGCATGACGCGCGTGAAGACGAGCGGTTCCAACGCAATCCGTTGGTGGTCGGGCCGCCTCACATTCGGTTCTACGCCGGAGCGGCTCTTCGTGACGTCGAGGGCTTTGCCCTCGGGAGCCTTTGCGTGATCGACCGTTCGCCGCGGGTGTTAGATGCTCAGGAGCAGGGGACGCTCCGCCTGCTTGCCGGCCTCTTGACCGATCGAATCAATCTCGCAATAACGACGCGCCAGTTGCATTCGCGCAGGCCGGGTGCGGCGGTGTAGTTTCGGAGCGAGAGCATGTTGCCCTAGGGCAGCCTTCACCTTGGGCTCCGGGCCCGCCTCGCAGGTGCGGCAAGGTTCCGCTGTGGCCTGCGACGCCTATTTCCGTCAAAGGCAATTGCGGAAAAAGCAACTTCGCGCTGGAGCATTCCGGCGAGCAAGCCATCACTGATGGCCGCGCTCAATCGAGTCGAGAATAAGTTGCCGATGACGGATGAAGTTCCGAAGGATAGCGTTCATCAGACATAGGAGATCCTCCGCCAAAGCCGCATTTAGTCCTGCGGCCGTCAGGTTCTCCACCCGCGCTTGTTGGACCGAAATGAGGTACACGGCGTAGCGGAGACGGTTGTTGGCGCTAAGCAGGTGCGCCTGTTCGTCGACTTTCGCTCGCATGGAACAGCCTCCCGCACCGCCTTCGACCTGAACGGTTCCGTCGCGATCCGCTGCGTCATTATGTGGCATTCCGCGCGCACGCAGCAATATGCCAACCGTTTGGCGAGATTCCGCACGGCTGGAAGACGATCTGCCTCGCGGAGGTTCCAGAAGGCGTTCTAGGGGTCATCGCATCCATGTTGGAAATGTACGCTGGTATGAGAATCGACAGACCGTGAGTCTTTGCGACGAAGAAACGCGGCGGCGGATGGCTGACTAAACGGCCGCTTTCCCGCTGTTCGGCAGTCCTCTTCGGGTCGGCCAGCGCCAACAACATTCAGCCGTGAAAAATCTCCGGAGCATCTATTTTTTCCATTCTTTGTGGTCGCAAGCCGGCCAAGCCGTGCATCCAAAGAACGCCTTGCCGCTGGCCTTCGCGGTTTTCTGAACCATGTGCCCGTTGCCGCACTTCGGGCACGGCTTCGCGTCCTTCGGCACCGGCTTGTCCGACGCTCGCGGTTTCGCTTCGCACCCGGGCGGAGGCGGCGGCAGCTTGGCGGCCCTGGCCGAATCGACCAGCTTGCGCAGCGCCTCGACCATCTTCGCTTCGAACACCGGTAGCGGCACGCGGCCCTCGGCGATGCCGTCCAGCAGCTTTTCCCAACGCGACGTCAGCCCGGCATCGGTCAGCGTCGGCGGCAGCGCCTCGACCAAGATCTGCCCCAGCGGGGAGGCCGAGATCGTCTTGCCTGTCTGAACGATGAAGCCTCGCTTCAGCAGCGTTTCGATGATCGCTGCGCGCGTCGCGCTGCGCCCGATGCCGTCCAGGGCGCGGAGCTTTTTCTTTTCCTCGGGATCGTCGACCAGCCGGTGCACGTGCCGCATCGCGTCGAGCAGCGTGCCTTGGGTAAATCGCGGCGGTGCGGACGTGCGACCTTGGTCGGCTTTCGCATCGTTGACGCCGACGGCCTGGCGTTCCTGAAGCTGGGGCAGCGTCGGCGCGTCGGCCGGCGTCTCGCTCGCGCCGAACAGCACACGCCATCCCGCCACGCGCACCACCCGCCCGCGCGAAACGAAACGGTGGCCCGCCGCTTCCACCTCAACGACCGCCTTGTCGACCTCGCACAATGGCATGAACTGCGCGACGTAGCGCTCGCTCACCGCGCGGTAGACGGCCAGCTCGACGGGCGACAGCGATGCCCAATCTGGAGCGGTGCCGGTCGGGATGAGACCGTGGTGCTCGCCGAGCTTCGCATCGTTCCAGGCACGGCTGACCAGCGTCGGGTCGGCTTGCTGCGCGAACCCGGCCAGGTCGGCTACCGTGCGCCCGACCGCCGCGAGCACAGCCGGCGCATCGGCCAACTGCGCCGTGGCCAGCCACGGGCAGTCCGTGCGCGGGTACGACATCGCCTTCTTCTCGTACAGCGATTGCGCCGCCTGCAACACCTCGGTGACGGAATGGCCGTCCTTCGCGTTCAGGGCGCTTTGCAGCCCGGTCAGCTCGAACGGCATCGGCGCAGGCTCTTTCGCCGGCTTGCGCTCGTAGCGCACGACCGTGGCTCGACCGACGCCTTTCACATCGGCGACGACGCGCTCGGCCGCCGCCTGGTCGACGAACCGGTCGCCGGTCGGCTCGTCGCTGCTGTCGCCGTCGTCGTCGTCACCGGCACTGTCCGAGGATGCCGCACCGGCGGCACGCTGGGCGCTGAACTTCGCCCAGAAGGGCACGTCCGGTCGGGCCGGATCGGCGAACTGGGCTTGCACCGTCCAGAACGTATTTGGCACGAACTGGGCGATCTCGCGGTCGCGTCGCACCACGATCGCCAACGTCGGCGTCTGTACGCGTCCGACGGACAGCACACCACCGTACCCGGCCTGGCGCCCCAAAACGCTGTATGCGCGCGTCATGCTCATGCCGATCAGCCAGTCGGCGCGCTGCCGGCCGAGGAACGCGTCGTACAGCGGCTTGAACCGCGTGTTGTCATGCAGGTTGGCCAGCTCGCGCTTCACCGTCGGCTCGTCGAGCGACGGGAGCAGCAGGCGCTTCACAGGCTTCGTGTTGCCCAGGGCGATCAGCAGTTCGTCGATGATGCCCTGGCCCTCGCGCCCGATGTCGCCAGCGTTGATGACCTCGTCGCAGCGGGCCAGCAGCCCTTTGATTGTTTTGACCTGCTCGACCTTGTCGGCCGACGGCTTCAGCTTCCATTCGGTCGGCACGATCGGCAGTGTGTCGAATGACCAGGTTTTGAACGTCGGGTCGTAATCCTCCGGCGGCACCTGCTCGAGCAGATGGCCGACGCACCAGCTCACGAGCCAATCCGGACCTTCGACGTAGCCGTCGCGCGGGTGACGGGGGCCGGGCAGGAAGGACGCGATGGTTTTGCCCATGGCGGGCTTTTCGGCGATGAACAAGCGCATAGGTGGACCTCGTGCGAAGCGGCCGGACGGCCATCGGGTCAACCTAAAAAACGAGAGAGGAAGGGCAATAGGGTGGGCGTTGATTTGCGACAAGCGGTCTATCGACGGATGCTGTGTGGCTTGTCCGAGCCACGGGCTTTGATAGCCTGGATCGAGATCAACCGCTTCGAGGTTTGCTATGACCGCTCGCGTCACCCCGCTCGATTCCCGTGGCCACGATCGCAAGGGCGGCGACCACCTCGATTACTTGGAGCACGAGGGCGGGGCGTATCGCTACTACCAAGGCAAGGACGGCCAGCTCCACGATGCGACGCAGTGGTGCGGGGCTGGCGCCGAATCGCTCGGCCTGGCTGGCCGTATCGATTTCTCGATCGTCCGCAAGCTGGCGGCAGGGTTCGGCCCGGACGGCAAGGCCAAGCTTTGCCAGAACGCAGGCAAGGCCAGTCATGAGGTGGGGGCCGACGTGACGTTTTCGGCGCCGAAAGCCGTGTCGGCGTTGTACGCCAAGGCGACCGTCGACGAGCAGCGCGAGATCCTGCGCGTGCAGCAGGCCGCCGCTGCGGCCGGCATCGCGTTTTACCAGCGGTCGTGTACGAGTCGACGTGGCAAGCAAGGGCACGAGGAGATCGGCATCCAAGGGATGGTCGCCGCGTCGTTCACGCATTTCGACGCCCGCCCCGTCGAGGCGGATCCGGCCGTGCATACCCACGCGTTGGTGCTTGGCAACGGCAAGGCCGTCACCATCGACCCGCAGCTTCACACGCACACGTTGCTGTTCAACACGGTGCTGTGCGACGACGGCGTCTGGCGCACATTCAACACGGATCAGCTCATGCGGTTGCAGATGGCGACCGGCGCGATCTACCGCGCCGAGCTGGCGAAGGGCCTTGCCGAGCTTGGCTACGGCATCGAGAAGCAGGTCATGGTCGACGCAGACGATCGTCCAACCGGCGACATCAGCTTCGGCGTCGTCGGGACCACGCCCGAGGAGTTGGCCGAGCTCTCGCGCCGCACCGAGCAGATCAACGAATACGCGGAAAGCCACGGGACGGATCGGCTGACGGCCGCGAAGCGCTCGCGCAACGACAAGGACTGCCCGCCGCACGACGACTTGACCAAACACTGGTCCGACCGCCTCGACGACCTGCGGACGCGCGGAGCGCTGCGCTACCGCCACGCGAAGGACATGAAGGGGCTGCCGTCGAACGTGGGCGGCGCCAGCCTGGACGCGATCACGGATCAGCTCGAAGCGCACGAGGTCTATTTCACGCGGGCTGCGGTGATCCAGCGCGTCGCCCTGGAATACGTGGGCGTCATGTCCGCCGGGGACGTCGAGAAAGCGGTTGACGCGCAACTGGCCTCGAATCGCTTCGTGGCGCTCGACAAGACCGACGACCACGGGCAAGCCCTTTACACGTCGCAGCGGCAGATCGACCGTGAACTCTGGATGGACGCGCACAGCCGCGCCGGCGTCAGCAACCAGGCCGTCCGTTTAAACGCGGAGGCGGTACAGGCCGCCATCGCCGAGTTCACCGCGAAGAAGGGGGCGCCGTCCCTGGAACAGCGGGCGGCGATCGAACGGGTCACGATGGGCACCGGAACCGTGGCGATCATTGAGGGACGCGCCGGCACGGGCAAGAGCTACACGAGCGAAGCGATCAAACGGGCGTTCGAGTTGGAAGGCTACACGTGCCTGGGCGCCGCCATCGCCAACGCCGCGCAGAAGAAGCTGGAGGCCGAATCCGGCATGGCCAGTTCGTCGATCACGTCGTTGCTGGCTCGGCTCGACCGCGGCATGCCGTTGCCGAAGCGCTGCGCGATCTTCGTCGACGAGATCGGCATGGTCGATAGCCGGAGCTGGTACCGACTCAAGCGGCACGTCGCCGCGGCGGAGAAGGACGGCGCCGTCGTCAAGCTGATCGGCTTGGGCGATCGGAACCAGTTGGCGCCGGTTGGCGCGGGCAACCCGATGCAGGCCGAGGTCAAAGTCGTCGGCCGCTCTTTGCTGACCCGCATCCGCCGGCAGCGCGACCGGGAGGATCGAGTCACGTCATCGATGTTCTACGGCCAGAACGCCCAAGACATCATCGGTATCGAAGCGATCGAGGCGAAGCTGAAAACCCTGCCGTCAGGCCCATCGACCGAGCGCGACCGGCTCGAGCGGGAGCGCGAACGACTGGACCGCAAAATCCTCGGCGACGCAATGGCCGGCGGCACTATCGACGCGGCCGCTGTCTTCAAACGGCTATGCGACCGTGGCCAGGTGGCGCAGGCTGAGGATTCGGTCGCCGCGATGCACCGCTTGGTCGACGATTACTTCGACGCCCGGGCGACGGCGGACATTCCCGATCCGCACCGGCCGGGCGCGTTCCTGGCCCGCGCGGGCGAGCTGCTGCCACCGTCGGAGAAACTGATCCTCGGCTCGACGCGCAGCGACGTGGCGGCGCTCAACGACGCGGTCCGGTCCGGGTTGAAGCAGCGGGGCCTGCTGCGCGACGGCTATGCGGTCAAGACGATCCAGTCGAACGGCGAGTACAAGGTGCTGGAACTGTCGAAGGGCGACCGCATCCGTTTCGGCGCAGCCAATACGAGACTGGACGTGATCAACGGCACGACGGCGACGATCGAATCGATCCAGTCGGCGAAGGACGGGCGAGGCTACGATCTTGTGTTGCGCGAATACTCCGACATCGCCAAGCTTCACGGCCGAACCATCCGTTTGAACACCGAGGACGAGCGCCACCTGTCGCATGCGTACGCGGTCACCGTTCACAAATCCCAGGGCCAAGGTTTGGCCTGGGTGGGTGCGCTGGCGAACGCGCGCATGCTGGACAAGGCGGCGGCCCTCGTTGCGTTCACGCGGTCGAAGCAGGCGTTCCGGTTCTACGCTGGCCAGATGGACTTCAAGGGCCTGGCGGAAGCCTTCGCCCGCGAACGGCTCAAGCGGAACGCCATCGATTTCGCCACGCGGGCGCAGCGTCAGCGCTTGGACGAGAAGCGGCAGGAGCGCGACACCACCATCGCGCAGCAACGCTCCGAGATCGGGGAGCGAGAAGCTGCGACGGCGATGTCGCACCGGTTCGTGAGGGCGACACGGGCGTTGCGCGAGGCGTGGCGAGACCGACGGGATCGGCATGCCCGAGAGCGCGACGAGCGTCTGCTAGGCGTGCGTACGCCACTCGAAAGGCTGCGGGTGGTTGCGGCCCACGCTCGCCGTCCGTTCATCGATGCGCTCGATCGTTGGCGCGGTCGGTGGAGCGTGCGGACGACGGTAGTTCCGGAGGCGTCAGGCCGGCGTGATCCTTTGCGAGAGGCTCAGATCAAGCGGGCGCACCAACCGCAACGGATGTAGCTGAGGCGTGCGGCGCGATGCTGCAAAGGTCGATCTCGCTCGAAAGGCGACCCAGGGTCGGCGAATGCGCGAAATCGACCAAAAGCGGCCTCCGAGCTTTCTCGTTACCGGACAGTCGCGACGCGCACTTCGACGGCAATATGGCGCATAGTGGGCCACCCGGATTTCCAGTCCAGGCCGGTCTGCAAAACAACTCCCACCTGAAGAGCATTGGAGAGCCAGATGAGCTTCCCTCGGTTTTTCGCCTTCCAAAGGTCTCGGGTTATGCCGCCGCGCCCTTGGTCTGCTGAGCCTTGATCCAGTCCTGAAGAAAGCGTTCCGGAGAAACAAAGCCGAGTGACGAATGACGACGACTGCGGTTGTAAAACACTTCGATATAT